>NZ_JACIHD010000001.1:0-1297367 GCF_014198235.1 Bradyrhizobium sp. ERR14
GGGCGCCAACTACAGATCTCGGCCTGACGATCGGCGTCAACACAGCCCTCTCTCCTTACGTCTCCTGCCTCAAAAGGCCGTAGCGCAACAGGCCCCTTGTGGGAGAGGGCAGCTCCGTTCGTAGACAAAAGCTCACTTGGGTGAGGGGTATGTCTCCGCGCGCGAATCTCTAGTTTCGTGCGTGCGGATAGATACCCCTCATCCGGCGCTTCGCGCCACCTTCTCCCACAAGGGGAGAAGGAAGAAAGAGAGCGTCGCCCGGTGAGCTAGCCGTCTTCTTTCACGCGTTCGAATATTTCTTCAGCTCGAACCGGGCGATCTGGTTCCGGTGGACCTCATCCGGTCCATCGGCAAGCCGCAGCAGACGCGCGGTGGCATAGGCCTGGGTCAAACCGAAATCGTTCGAGGTGCCGCCGCCGCCATGGGCCTGGATCGCCCAGTCGATGATCTGGCAGGCCATGTTGGGCACGGCGACCTTGATCATCGCGATCTCGGCCTTCGCGACCTTGTTGCCGACCGTGTCCATCGCGTAGGCCGCGTTCAGCGTGAGCAGCCGGGCCTGCTCGATCATGATGCGGGATTCTGCAATGCGCTCTTGCGTCACCGTCTGTTCGGAGACCGGCTTGCCGAAGGCGACGCGGCTGCGCACGCGGCGGCACATCTTTTCCAGCGTGCGTTCGGCAAGGCCGATCAGCCGCATGCAGTGATGGATGCGGCCGGGCCCCAGGCGGCCCTGTGCGATCTCGAAGCCACGGCCTTCGCCGAGCAGCATGTTCTCCTTGGGGACCCGCACATTGGTGAAGACGACTTCCGACGCCCGGTCAGGCACGCCGTAGAAGCCGAACACGGGCAGGGGACGTTTCACCTCGATGCCAGGCGTGTCCATCGGCACCAGGATCATCGATTGCTGCTTGTGGCGGTCCGGATTGTCAGGATCGGTCTTACCCATGAAGATGCAGATCTTGCAGCGCGGGTCGGTCGCATTGGTCGTATACCATTTACGGCCGTTGATGACGTAATGGTCGCCATCGCGCAGGATCGAACTCTCGATGTTGGTCGCATCGGATGAGGCGACCGCAGGCTCCGTCATGGCGAAGCAGGAGCGGATTTCACCTGCGAGCAGCGGCTTCAGCCAACGCTCCTTGTCCTTCTCCGAACCGTAACGCTCCAGCACCTCCATGTTGCCGGTGTCGGGCGCGGAGCAGTTGAACACCTCCGGCGCCAGATGCGAGCGGCCCATCACCTCGCAGAGCGGGGCGTATTCGAGATTGGTCAGGCCTGCGCCATGGCCGGACTCCGGCAGGAACAGATTCCAGAGGCCTTCCGCACGCGCGAGCGGCTTCAACTCCTCGACGACGGGATAGACCTTCCAGGGTCCCAGCTCTTCCGCCTCGCGATAGAAACGCTCCTCGTTCGGGTAGATGTGCCGGTCCATGAAGCTCTCGAGCTTGCGCTTGAGCTCGACGACTTTTGGCGACATCGGGTAGAGCATCTCTGGTCTCCTTGATTGATCGGCGGCAGGATCAGCCGATTTCGAGATAATCCGGGCCGGGCAGTTTCGGGAAGAGCGCCGTCGGCAGGGTCTGATACCAGAACGCGACGGAGGCGATATCGTCCTGCAGCGGAAGGTATTTGGCCTCCTTGGTGCCCGGCAACCAGCCCAGCGCCTGGATCGTCACGCGCAGATCGGAGCGGAAGCGCACGGGATCGGGGATGTGCCAGCGATACATGCCGAAGCGTTGCTGCGATTTGTAGACGCCGTCGGGGCGGATCACCTGGGCAGGCCGGCATAGGGCGTGGTGAATTCCTGGTAGCGCGATTGCTGGCCCTGGCCGGAACGGGCGACATAGGGATCGAAATTATAGGCACCGCAGAAATAGTCCTCGGTGTCGGTGCCGCAGATCGTCGGGAAGTCACCGTCGCCGTCGATGAAGAACTTGATTTCGCCTTCGCCCCACCAGCCGTTGTTGTTGACGCCCCAGGCCATGTATACGGAACGGCCCGCATGTGATCGCGTGCCGTTCATGCGACGCGATACTCCCTGAACTTCTCGCGCAGAGCCGATTTCAACACCTTGCCGGTCCCCGTCATCGGGAACTCGTCGAGGAATTCGACGGCGTCCGGCATCCACCAGCTCGCGACCTTCGGGCGCATGTGGTCGAGCAGCGTCTTGCCGTCGACGGTCGCGCCCTTCTTGCGGACGACGAGGAGCAGGGGACGCTCCTGCCATTTCTCGTGGTTGATTGCGACCACGGCTGCCTGAAGCACATCGGGGTGAGACAAGGCAACGTCCTCGAGCTGGATCGAGGAGATCCATTCGCCGCCCGACTTGATCACGTCCTTGGAGCGGTCGGTGAGCGTGACGTGGCCCTGCGGGTCGATCACGGCCATGTCGCCGGTGATCAGCCAGCCGTCGCGGTCGAGGCCTTCCTCCAACTTCATGTAGCCGGAGGCGACCCAGGGACCGCGGGCGCGCAAATGGCCGACGGACTTGCCGTCGCGTGGCAGCTCGACGCCGCTGTCGTCGACGATGCGAAGAGCTGTACCGAAACAGGCGCGGCCAGACACCTGGCGCCGGTCGAACTTCTCCTTGTCGGTGAGGTGCTCCGAGCCCGGCCGCAAGCCCGGCATGGAGCAGCCCAGGGCCTCGGTCATGCCCCAGGCCTGGATGTAGTCGATATTGTAGTCGCGCTTCAGCTTCTCGACCATCGCGCGCGGCGGCGCCGAGCCCGACGACAGCGTTGCCCGCAGCGTGGAGAATTTGTTGCCGGTGCGCCCGAGCCAGTCGAGCAGGATCAGCCAGAAGCTCGGCACGCCCGCCGACAGCGTCACCTTCTCGCCTTCGAGCAATTCGTAGAGCTTGTCGGGCTCGTAATTGCGGCCCGGCAGCACCAGCTTCGAGCCGGTATAGGGCGCTGTGAACGGCATGTTCCAGCCATTGCCGTGGAAGAGCGGCGCCATTGGCATCATCACCTCGCGCACGCCTTCGACATGCCCCGGCAGGAAGTCGAAATTGCAGCACGTCATGGTCTGCAGGATCGCGGCGCGGTGCGAATAGATCACGCCCTTGGGATTGCCCGTCGTGCCTGAGGTGTAGCAGATGGTCGAGGCGGACTTTTCGTCGAACTCCGGCCAGACGAAGCCGGCGTCGTTCTCTTGTTCCAGAAGCTCCTCGTAGCAATGCACGTTGGCGAGCTTGGTTTCGGGCATCCGCTCGCGCGACGACATCACGACATAGGCTTCGATCGTCTTGAGCTGCGGCGCGATCGCCTCGACCAGCGGCAGCGTGGCGCGGTCGATGAACAGCAGGCGGTCTTCGGCGTGATTGATGATGTAGATGAGCTGCTCGGGAAACAGACGCGGATTGACGGTGTGCAGCACATAGCCCATGCCCGGCGCGGCATAGAACATCTCGAAATGACGATGCGTATTCCAGGCCAGCGTGCCGACGCGATCGCCGGGATTCATGCCGAGCCGCTTTAGCGCCAGCGCCATGCGCTTGATGCGCGGATGGGCGTCGGCATAGGTGTAGCGATGGATGTCGCCTTCGATCTCGCGCGCGACGATCTCGGCCTCGCCGTGATAGTCCGCGGCATACTGGATCAGGCCGCTGATCAGAAGCGGCATGTCCATCATCAATCCCTGCATGGTCTCCTCCACGGCCACGTCGTTGCGTGGCGTTGCGCTTGTGATTTGCGCGTGAGGTTAGCGGAACGTCACGCGGCGTTCACGCAAAAAACATTGGACGCGATTGCATGCGTCACTTTTTCAGGGCTAACTGATCCGAGCTGCCGGCGAAGCAGCGTTCTCCTTGGAGGAAATGCATGTCAGCGGAAAGACACAAGACCGGTGCAGCCGGCGAACCTACCGTCGATATTGCAGCCCTCCGCGCGCGCTATCGCGACGAGCGCGACCGCCGTCTGCGTGCCGAAGGCAAGGCCCAGTATGTCGAGGTAACAGGGGAATTCGGCCGCTACCTCGACGACCCCTGGGCCGATCCCGGATTTGCGCGCGCAGCTGTCAGTGAAGTGACTGAAGTGCTCGTCGTTGGTGGCGGCTTTGGCGGGCTTCTCTGCGCCGCGCGTTTGCGCGAAGCCGGCATCGATGATTTCCGCATCGTGGAAAAGGCTGCCGACTTCGGCGGCACCTGGTACTGGAATCGCTATCCTGGCGCCGCCTGCGATACCGAGAGCTACATCTATCTGCCGCTGCTGGAAGAGACCGGCTACATGCCGGTGCGCAAATATGCTCGCGCGCCGGAGATCTACGAGCACTCCCGCCGCATCGGCCGCCATTTCGGCCTCTACGACCGCGCGCTGTTTCAGACCGTCATCTCGCGGATGGCATGGCAGGAGCAGGAGGCGCGTTGGCTGGTCGAGACCGATCGGGGCGATCGCATCCGTGCGCGCTTCGTCATTCTCGCCGGAGGTCCGCTCAGCAGACCGAAGCTGCCGGGCATTCCCGGCATCGAGACCTTCAAGGGCCACAGCTTCCATACCAGTCGGTGGGACTACGGCTACACCGGCGGCAATGCGGATGGTGGTCTGACCGGACTTGCCGACAAGCGCGTCGGCATCATCGGCACCGGCGCCACCGCCGTGCAATGCGTGCCGCATCTCGGACGCGCTGCGAAGGAGCTTTATGTCTTCCAGCGCACACCGTCAGCGATCGGCGTGCGGGACGACCGGTCGACGGATCAAAACTGGGCGCAGAGCCTCAGGCCCGGCTGGCAGCGCGAGCGCATGGACAATTTCACCGCCGTGATCTCCGGCGAGCCGGTCGAACGGGACCTGGTGCAGGATGGCTGGACCGGCCTGCTCGGCGAGATCCTGCTGGCGCCGCGCCGTCAGCCGCAGCCGGTGACCTCGATGGAAGAGGCGCTGAAAGTCATCGAGCAGGCCGATTACCGCAAGATGGAGGAGATCCGCGCCCGCGTCGATGCGGTGGTCAAGGACACGGCGACCGCGGACGCGCTCAAGCCCTGGTACAAGGCGTTCTGCAAGCGGCCGTGCTTCCACGACGAATATCTCGATGTCTTCAATCGTCCCAACGTGCATCTCGTCGACACCAAAGGGCAGGGCGTCGAGCGCATCACCGAGAACGCCGTCGTGGCTGGCGGCAAGGCTTACGAGCTCGACTGCCTGATCTATGCCAGCGGCTTCGAGGTCGGCACCGATTACGCCCGCCGCATGGGCTTCGAGGTCTACGGCCGCGACGGCATGAGCCTGACCGAGCGCTGGCAGGGCGGCGTCAAGACGATGCATGGGTTCTACAGCCGCGGCTTTCCGAACTGCTTCCTGATCGTTACGGTGCAGGCTGGCCAGAGCGCCAACTTCCCGCACATCATCGACGAGCAGTCACAGCACATCGCCTATGTGATCGCCGAAGCGCGCAAGCGCAAAGCCCGAACGCTGGAGCCGACGCTGGCCGCGGAAAACGCCTGGGTCGAGGAGGTCGTCAAGGCCGCGCTCGGCCGCCAGACCTATCTCGCCGAATGCACGCCCGGTTACTACAACAACGAGGGCGTGTTCGATCCGATCGCGGCGAGAAACAGCCAATATTGGCGCGGACCGGTGGCGTTCCTGCGGCTGCTCGACAAATGGCGGAAGGAAGGCAATCTGGACGGCCTGGAGTTGACCTATGGGACCGCGGCGGAGGCAGGCGGCTCTCCGTTGTCGGCTTAAGCGGCATGATCCCGCCACCCACGGGCGCCACGCGCCTCTATGTCATCGTCGGCGATCCCATCGCCCAGGTGCGCTCGCCCGCAGGCGTGACCGCAGCCTTCGCGGCCCGCGGCCATGACGGCATTCTCGTTCCGGTTCAGGTCTCGGTCGCGGATCTGCCGGATTTCCTCTCATTGGCACCGCGCCTGAAGAATCTCGACGGCCTCGTCGTGACCATCCCGCACAAATTAACCTGCTACCAGGCTTGCATGAGTGCGACGGAGCGCGCTCACTTCCTGCGCAGCGTCAACCTCATGCGCCGGCGCGCCGACGGCGCATGGCATGGCGACATGGTCGACGGCCTTGGCTTCGTCGGTGCGGCGCGGGCGAAAGGGGTCAACCCTGCGGGCCTGCGGGCGCTGCTCATCGGCGCTGGCGGCGCGGGCTCGGCCATCGCGCTCGCGCTGGTGGAGGCCGGCGTGAGCGAGCTCGCCATTCACGATAGCGCAACTGAGCGCCGCGACGCGCTGATCGGGCAACTCAACGGGCTCGGCAAGGCGCTAGTGCGGGCCGGCAGCACGGATCCCACCGGCTTTGAATTTGTCGCCAATGCGACACCGGCAGGGATGAAAGAAGGCGATCCGCTGCCGGTCGATGTGGCGCGGCTTGCGCCCTTGGCCTATTGCGGCTGTGTCATCACCAAGCCCGAAATCTCGCCCTTCATCGCGGCGGCCCGAAAGGCCGGCTGCGTGACCGGGACCGGCACGGACATGTACGAGCAGCACCAGGGGATCATGGTGGATTTCCTGCTCGGCCGTGGCGAAGGGCGGTGATCCGCCCGGATGTCAAGGCGCCCGTTGCGCTCCGCGGGGCTTGAGCGATCAAAGCCGACGTAGGATCATGCGCTCGCGCGAGCCGGTCGCGTATTTGAGGAGAGGATAAGAGGAATGACCAAGGGCAGGACCGTTGCGACGGCCATGATCGGCGCCACAGCGCTGGTGCTCTCTCTGGCGCCCCGCGCCGAGGCCGCCACCTGCGGCAACGGGCCGGGCGGGTTCGAGGCCTGGAAGCGCGAGTTCAGCGCGGAGGCGCAGGGCAAGGGCATCGGCCAGACCGCGCTCTCGGCGCTGATGCAGACCAACTACGCCAGTGCCACCATTGCGGCCGACCGCGGCCAGCGCAGCTTTTCGCTGACGCTCGACCAGTTTCTCGCCAAGCGCGGCGCCACCACTATCGTCGCCAAGGGGCGGCAGCTCAAGCAGTCGCAGGCTGCCTTGTTCGCCTCCATCCAGCAGCGCTATGGCGTCCCGCCCGGCCCGCTGATCGCGATCTGGGGCATGGAGACCGGTTTCGGCAGCCAGCGCGGCAACCAGAACATGCTGTCGTCGATCGCAACCCTGGCCTATGACTGCCGGCGTCCTGAATTCTTCACCGACCAGCTCTACGCGGCCTTGAAGCTGGTCGACCGCGGCACGCTGTCGGGGGCGACCCGCGGCTCCATGCATGGCGAGGTCGGCCAGACCCAGTTCATGCCCAAGAACATCCTGGCCTATGGCACCGGCAACCTCGAGGTGGCCGCCAACGCGCTGAACTCGACGGCGAATTTCCTCAAAGGTCATGGCTGGAAAGCAGGAGCCGGTTACCAGCCGGGCGAGCCGAATTTCGCCGCCATCGAGGCCTGGAATGCGGCCGGTGTTTATCAGAAGGCGATCGCGCTGATGGGCCGGCAGATCGACGAGGGCGGCGGAGCGGCGGCCTCGCGCTGACGAAAACCCGTCCACTTCGCTCGAAAACGCTCCTGCTCAGCAAGGCGTGATGGGCCGGCATGAGAAAGTTGTTGCCATCAGGAACCGAGGGCACGAGGTTTGCTTTGATCAGATTCAGGGCTGGGCATGAGGAGACTCAACATGGCAACCCAGATCGTGATGGACCAGACTGGCGATACGCGCCACGAGTTTGATCCTGGCAATGCCGAAGCGCTGGCGCGAGCCGAACGGCGCTTTCGGGAGCTGACCGGAGCCGGCTTCACCGCGGCCCTTCGCAACGGACCCGGCGAAGTCACTCGTATCAGATCGTTCGACCCGACCGCGCAGGAAACGCTGTTCTATCCCCGCCTAGTCGGCGGTTGATCTGAGCTGCTCATGATTACGGCGGTTTGGCTCCGCGCGCCGGCGCGTGCGCGTCTGCATGCGCTGCGTGAACTGTACCGGCGCTTCTTCGGCGAGAACACGCCGGATGCCCGTGGTCGCCGGCTGCTCTTCGATTGGCTCTCGCCCGCACAGCGCGCCCAATTCGAAGAGCACCGGTATTTCGACGTCATCGGATGCGACACCGGCAAGACCTACCGCATTCACTACGGCACCGCCGCCAATGTCCACGAAATCGACGGCGAAGGCCGCGCGACGATGGGATGGTGCTTCGTCCCGTCAGGCTTCCTGGTGCCGGGCGACGTCATGCTGGCGCAGAAGATCGCACTCGAGACGGATGAGACAGGCGCGCTCTCTCTCGCCAACCGGTTTCCGCCGGCAACGCATTCGGAGCACTTCTACCGGCGGCCTTTCTAGCGGCTGAAATGGCGAAGCGGTCGGTGGTTAGTGGTGCGTAGTGCGGTAGGCGTCCAGCGCGTGCGCCGCGAAGACACCGGCGCTGCAAAGGGCGAGCAGGCCCGAGATCAGCTCGATCATAGCTCGTCCTCCCGTAGTGAATGGGCAACGAGGTTGCGACAGCAGGAATAGTCGTAGATCAGGTCGAGAAGGAATTGCATGGTAGCCGTCCCTGTATTTATTTTGACAACGACTTAAGCGGCGATCTGTTTCAGCGGTGTTTCGTCGCCTCGGGAAAGGGGTTTCGCGGGGAACCTCGGGGCTGGTTTTGTGCGCTGCGGTCCCGCTATTGCTGGAGCCCTTTGGCCGCCTCTTCGAAGGCGGCGCAAGACATTGCGAGGCAAAATCATGGCGCAGGTCGAATGGTTCGATGATCTGGCGATCGGAATGCGGTTTAGGTCCCCCGAGGTCGTGGTCACCGAAGCCGACATCAAGCGCTTCGCGGCCGAGTTCGATCCCCAGCCGATGCATCTCGACCACGAGGCGGCCAAGGCGACCCTGTTCAAGGGCCTTGCTGCATCGGGATGGCACACCGCGGCGATTGCCATGAACCTCGCGATCCAGACCCGCCCATTCGGCCCGCACCCGCTGATCGGCGCCGGCGTCGACGGCCTGCGCTGGACGATGCCGGTACGGCCCAATGACCGCCTGCATCTGGTTGGGGAGGTCATGAGCCTGACGCCCTCGAAGTCGAAGCCGCAGGGTATCGCGCTGGTGAAATGGACCATGTTCAACCAGAGCGGCGAGGAGGTTTACACCTTCACCCCCATCGCGATCGTGCCGCGGCGAGGATAGGCACAAGCGCCGCCGTTCTGCCGGGGTAAGCCCTTGCGGCCCTCCCGCGGAGGTGGTCATCTCGGCCCGGGGAACGCGCTGGAGGCTGACATGAAACGATTCCTTCTTGCCGCTTTGCTGATCGCGACGGGCGCCTTAAGCGCCGGGCCGGCGCATGCGCAACAATCCAGGGTCGGCGACTGGACCATCGAAAAGCGCACGCAGGACACGCATTGCAATGCAAGCCGCGGCTACAAGGACAAGGATGACGAGAACCGCGACTACGTCATCGTGATCACCTATTCCGAGAAGGCGATCGTGATCGTGATGATCTACGATGGCTGGGAATGGGAGAATGTCGGCGAGATCCTTCGGGCCGATGTCGGCACTGACGATGCGGACATCATGAAGAAGGCGAAGTGGGAGGTCATGGACAAGACCACCGTGCGTGGCATCTTCGAGTACGACCAGTCGATGATGGACCGCCTGTCGAAGGCGAGGCGCCTGACGCTCGATTTCGAGGACGATGACGACGACAGTATCGAGATGCAGATACCGCGTGCCGGCGAAGCGCTGGCGGCGTTGAAGTTCTGCGAGGAGAACCGGAAATAAGTTGCCGCTGCCGGCCGTGAAAGCGGCAGGACGTCGGCAACGAAGTGGGTGGCAGCGAACCGGCGCGTGACTCAACGCACACAGTCCACGCGCTGTTCGCATTTATCCTAGTCTTTGGCGAAACAGTCCAAGCCGCACCCTGCGGTTGACGTTACGCAAGGACGATGTTCGATATTCCAGCATCTGGCTGCAACGTTTTTTCCTCGTCGAAGGCGGCAATTGACCGGCCCGTCTTCTCCGTCAGTTCCCGGATCGCGGGCTCTCCGTCCCGGACGGGCCGCACGCAGATGGCGTCGCCCGTCCGATGACGACCCACCAGGCAAATCGGTTCTCGTCTCTGATCGGCGAGATCTACGACGCGGCGGTTGACCCCGCCTTGCGCAGCGGCGCGTTGGAGCAGGTTTCGCAGTTCGTCGGTGGTTGCGCCGCGATGATCCTGTCCAGGGACTCAGCGCGGCTTTCGATCGAGATTCACCAGCATTTTGGAACCGACGCCCGCTTCCGTCAGCTTTATCGCGACCGGTATGTGGAGCTCGATCCTCTGCTCGACCGTCATCTCACCCTCGCGCCCGAACAGACGATCGGCGTGACCGACATCATGCCCCATGCGGACTTCCTCGAGACGAGCTTCCACCGCGAGTGGGTGGAGCCACAAGGGGCGATAGACCTTGCGACCGTCGCGCTCGAGAAGACGGCCGCGCGCACCACGATCCTGCAGGTGCTGCGCCATCGCTCCCGCGGAACCGTTGACGAGGCGATGCGCGAGCGCATGCGGCTGCTCGCTCCGCACATCCATCGGTCGCAGATCATGGGCCGGCAGATCAGGGCACGCTCGCATACGGTGGACGACCTTGCCGACGTCCTCGACGGATTGAACACGGCGATCTGCCTGCTCGACGCGGACGGCCGGGTCGTCCATGCCAATGCGGCATGCCGTCAGTTGTTCGCCGATGCCAATCTGCTTGCGATCGTCGGCGACCGGATCGTGGCCCGCAACACCCGAACCGACAAAATATTCCGCGGCCTGTGCGAATTCGATGAAGGCACACATTCCGCCGCTCGTCGTCAGATCGAACTTGCGACATCGGCCGATGGGCAGCATTATCTGCTCCATGCTTTTCCGCTGAAGCGGGATCGCAGCCTGCCGCGGGACATTGCAGCTACGATGCTCTTCGTTCAAAGAGCTTCCATGCTGCCGCTGCTCGCAGCCGACGCGATCGCCGCAGCCTTCAGGCTGACGCCGTCCGAATTGCGCGTGCTGATGGCGATCATCGAGATCGGCGGTGTCCCCGACATCGCCGCAAAACTCGGCATCGCCGAGACGACGGTGAAGACGCATCTCGGTCGCCTGTTCGAGAAGACGGGCGCCGGCAGGCAGGCTGATCTGGTGAAGATCGCCGCCGGCTTTGCCGTGCCGTTCGCGCGGCGAACGAGCGGCGATGACGGCGCCGCGTGATTCATTTCACATGCCTCGATGTTACGTGCCGCGTTCTCAATCCATTGTGATGATCGGCGCTCGCGGGTCATCCGAATGCAGGACGCGAGTCATTCAGGACTTTCGTATATCGCGCTTCGGATAATTGAAGAGCAGCGAGCGCCGCGAAGCTTGCCACAACGGCACCGAACGCGCGTCTGAGGAAACGACAGCGTGTGGCGGGTCTGCTCGTCGGCTGGAGAGATTGCAGTGAGCAGCATGGTTGATTTTTCCGTTCTCAATGTTTCAACGAACGAAATTCCCGAAAACGAGCGCATCCCGTTGCTCCGCGATTTCTACTGCCGCGGGGTGCTGAAGGCGGAGGTCGAGGCAAGGGAAGGAAAGCCGGCCGCGGCGAGCTTCACCTCTCATGTCTTGCCCGAAGCCCAGTTGTTGATCGGGGGCCTGTGCGGAGCGCGGGTCATTCGCACCAAGCAACTGGTGGCCGACGGCGACGACAGCCTCGCCCTGATCGTGAACAGGTCCGGCGTTCTCGGCATATCCGAGCGGGGGCACGATCTAAGGCTTCATGCAGGGGAGGCGGTGTTGACGAGCGCGGAGGACGTCACGACGTTCGAGCGGCTGTCGCTGGGAAGCTGCTTCTCGCTGCGCGTGCCGAGGCGCGTGCTGGCGCCGATGATCGTGGACGTCGACGATGCCGTGATGCGTGTCATGCCGGAAAGCTCCGCCGGACTGAGGCTGCTGGTCGACTACGCGGTGACGCTGGTGCGGGAGAAGGCGTTCGCGACACCCGTGCTGCGGCAGCTCGGGGTCGGGCATCTGCACGATCTACTGGCGCTCGTCCTCGGTGCCACCGGTGAAGCGCGGGAGCTGGCCGGACGGCGTGGCGTCAAGGCGGCGCGGCTCCAGAAGGCGAAAGTCTCCATCGCCAACAATTGCTGGCGGCAGGATCTGTCGGTGGCCTCGGTCGCCCAGGAACTCGGCGTGACGCCGCGCTATCTCCAGCGCCTGTTCGAGGCCGACGGCAAGACGTTCTCCTCATTCCTGATCGAACAACGCGTCAAGCGCGCGCATCGCATGCTGCGGGAGCCCGGATACGCCGAGCGAACGGTGAGTTCGATCGCCTACGATGTCGGCTTCGGCGATCTCTCTTATTTCAACCGCTGCTTCCGGCGCACCTATAACGCGACGCCGAGCGACATCAGGAGCGGCGAGATGCCGTGACCGCGCGCGACTGAATTTCTGCCAACTGCCGATTTCAGCCAATAGACAGGGATCCGACGTGATCCCTGATTGCGAAGCCATGACCCAAGCGTTGCGTGCGGCATCCGCAGCCGGAGTATTGAATGCGCCGTTTCTTTTTCGACCTCCTGGTCGGCAACATCGTGAAGATCGACCCGGGCGGCATGGTGTTCGAATGTGCGGAAGCGACATTCGTGGTGGCCAACGAGATGGCAAGCCATCTCTTCGTCTGGCGTGATGATCTGCGTGACCGCGACGCCTGGATCCGCGTCAGGGACAACAGCGGCCGCGAAATCTATCGCGCCCCGGTCTGGTCGGAATGCGCGGAGAAGCAGGGCTGGGACCAGGCGTGAGCGCCGCTTCGGTGCAGCAACTCTGCACCAGTTCGACGCGGGGCGCATTCATCGGCGCGGTGGCCGGCCTCGGCTTCGACTACCGCACCGGGGCCAATTTGTCCGTGTTCGGCGCGGTCGAGGGCATGATGATGTCCGACCAGAGCCGCACCGGCACGGCCAAGGGTGGCGTTCGCGTCGCGTTCTGAGCCGGCATCAGCCCTGGCGGCTCGAACGCGATGCCCGCCGGCCGGGCTCCATCCGCCCGGCCGGCACCTCCTCCGATCGGAGGATGTCGCATGCTACGGTTGTGTTAGGCTCGCCGGCATTGATCATTCAGTGCCATTTTGAGCCATGCACGGATCGCAAAAGCTGCCAGATCTCGTCGAGTCCATCTACGATGCCGGGCTCGATCCCTCGCTGTGGAATAACGCGGTGGCCGGCATCCGGGATTTCGTCGGCGGCCAGGCCTGCGGGCTGTTCTCGAAGGATTCGATCAGCAAATCCGGTGTCACGCACTACTATTGCGGAGCGGACCCGCACTACATCCAGCTCTATGCCGAGACCCATTCGAAGTTCGATCCGCTGACGGTGCTGCCGCCACACGGCAAGATTGTGAGCATTCCGGATCTCGTCAATTTCGAAGAATACCGGCGCGGGCGCTTCTACCAGGAATGGATGCAGCCGCAGGGGTGCAGCGATGCGGCCAATGTCGTGCTCGAGATATCGAATGCGAGCTGCCCGGTGATGATGACCGTGCTGTCAGGCCGCCGCATGGTCGATCGCGGCATGAAGCAGCGCCTCTCGCTGCTGGTGCCGCACGCCAGCCGCGCGCTGCTGATCAACCGCGCCATGACCGCGCAACTGACGCTGGCGACGGCACTTGCTGATGTCCTCGACAGTTTGACGGTCGGGATCTTCCTGCTCGACGGCCTCTGCCGCCTGGTGCATGCGAATTCGGCCGGTCAGGTCCTGCTCGCGGCCGATGACGTGGTCCGGTCCGTTGCCGGGCAACTCGTGACCGGCAGCGCTGAAGCCAATCAGACCCTGCGCAAGGCGTTTGCGGACCATCGCGACGGTGCAATGCTTGCGGCGAGCGGTCATGCGATTCCGCTGTCGTCCGCCACCGGCGAGCGTTATGTCGCTCACATGCTGCCGTTGTCGTCCCTGCTGCGCAACGGCAGCGAGCGCGTGGCCGACGCCGCCGGTGCGCTGCTTGTGCGCAAGGTCTCGCTCGGCGGACAGTCCTGTGGCGAATTGATCGCGCGGACTTTCGAGCTGACGCCGGCGGAGCTCCGCGTGTTCCTGTCGATCGTCGAGGTCGGCGGCATCCCCGAGACGGCGGCAGCGCTCGGTATCGCGGAGACGACTGCGAAAACGCATCTGCATCGCGTCTTTGCCAAGACCGGCGTGTCCCGGCAGGCCGATCTCGTCAAGCTCGCCGCGGGTTTTGCCAATCCGCTCGTCCACTGAAGCTCGCCGTCGGCGTTGAACCTTTTTCTCCCGCGACAGACTCACAGGAGCCGCCGGGCACGAAGAAATCCGCAAATCTTCGAATTTGACCATTGGCTCTTCCGATGCCCCGACTTCCAAGACATTCCGAACTGATCGAGAGCATCTATGATGCCGGGCTCCACCCTGAGTTGTGGACCGAGGTCGTCGTCATGCTCAATGCCTTCATCGGCAGCCAGGCCTGCGGCCTGATTTCGAAGGATACGGTCAGCAAGTCCGGCGCGACCCATTATTATTGCGGGGTCGATCCGCACTACATCCAGCTCTATTCAGAAACCTACTCCCGGTACGATCCGCTCGCCCGGCTTCCCGGATATGGCGAGGTGCGCAACATCCCGGACCTCGTGAATTTCGACGAGTACCGCCGCGGGCGATTCTACCAGGAATGGCTGCAGCCCCAGGGCTGCGTCGACGTCGCCAACGTGGTGCTGGAGCAATCGAAGTCGCCGTGCCCGATGTTACTGACCGTCATCCCGGGCAGGGAGATGCTCGATGCCGAGCAGCGCGCGCGAATGCAGTTCCTGGTCCCGCATGCCAGTCGGGCGCTGATGATCAACCGCGCGATCGAGCGGAAGCAGCAACGCGCGACCGCACTGGCCGACGTCGTGGATCGCCTGAATGCCGGCGTCATCCTGCTCGATGCGGCCTGTCGGATCGTCCACAGCAATCCGGCGGCCGAGACGATCCTGGCCGCGGACGACGTCCTGCGCTCGATCTCGGGCCGGCTGGTGACGAGATCCTCCGAGGCCAATCTGGCCCTCCGCAATATCTTCCGCGATCCGGGAGAGGTGGCTCTGGCTGCGGCCGAAGGTCGAAAGATCCCTGTGACGTCGCACGACGGTTCGCACTACGTCGCGCATGTGATTGCGCTGCCCTCGCTGCTGCGCGATGGCGCGGCCGAGCGCACCTCAGCCGTTGGAGCCTTGCTGGTCTGGAAGGCGGAACTCGACAGCCGCTCATGTGCCGGCCTGATCGACCGCACGTTCGAACTGACGCCCGCGGAACTGAGGGTTCTGCAATCGATCGTCGAGGTCGGCGGTGTGCCGGAGACCGCGGCCGCCCTCGGGATCGCCGAGACCACGGTGAAGACGCATCTGCATCGTGTCTTCGCCAAGACCGGCGTGTCCCGTCAGGCCGATCTGGTCAAGCTTGCGGCGGGATTTTCCAATCCGCTTCTGAACTGACGCGCACGCGCCTCGCGTCGCTCTTCGCGGCAGCACGCGGATAGGTTCAAACAGAGACATCATTAGAAAGTTATCGCGCGTCATTCGATCGAATGACGCGTTTTTTTGCGTTTCCTTCTACAGACGCGTCACACGATTTCTTGTTCGACGTATCAGACTTCTTTGTGAAGCAACTCACAGCAGGCTGGGGTGAATCTCACCATTCTCGCGCACAGGTTGAGAGGAGGTCGTCATGCGAAGGACGTCACTTGCGATGGCCGACAGGTTCCGCGACATCGTCGCTCACGTCGGCGCCGTTTTCCGTGAGCAGCGCAAGATCGACGCGCAACGCGCATTGCAACGCTATCACCACTTGCTGTCCCAGCCCGGCGAAACATTGCCTTTGAACGAAATCATTCCGGTCAGCAAGCAAGAGGATGTTCCAGGAAATGCCCACGGATCTGATGCGCGCGAGCGCGCCGCCGGCGAGCCCGCCTACGAGCGCGCGTAATTTCAACATCGTCGCGATTGCGCTGACCGGGGCGCTCGTCACCCTTCAACTGGTCGGGCTGGCGCTTCTGGAACGATCCCGCGCCCATGCGATGCAAATGTCGTTTCCGCGCGAGGCGGCCGCCTGCACCGAGAACCCGGATGCTGTCGTTCCGCAGATCCCCTATGATTGACCGGAGGACGGTCCGTGCCTGACGTCACGACTCTGATTCTGCTTAGCGTTGCCGTATTCGCCGGCGCCTTCGTATCAGGACTCTCGGGTTTCGCGTTTTCGGCCGTCGCAGGCGCGATCCTGCTGCGGGTGTTTCAGCCGCTCGAAGCCGTGCCGCTGATGATGGCGTGCAGCATCGGCGTGCAGGCGACCAATCTGTGGGCGCTCCGGCGCAGCATCCGCTGGGAAGGCAGTCTGCTGCTGATCGTCGGCGGATTGATCGGTGTGCCCATCGCGGTGTCGCTGTTGCAGAGCGCGGATACGCATCTGCTCAGGCGCGGCTTCGGCATCATCGTCGCGCTCTATGCGGCCTATATGCTGCTGCGGCCGACGCTGGTGACGGCAGGCGAGGCGGTCGGCCGGCACTGGGTGGCGCTGATCGGATTTGGGGGAGGGCTCGTCGGCGGACTCACCGCGATGCCGGGCGCGATCCCGACGATCTGGTGCGACATGCGCGGCATGCCCAAGAGCGAGCAGCGCGGCCTGGTGCAGCCCTTCATCGCGGCAATGCAGCTGTTTGCCATCGCACTGTTGGTCGGGCATCAGGACCTGTCGTCGAAGGTCTTCGTCGACCTTGCCGTCAGCCTGCCGGCGTTGTTCGCCGGCTCGGCGCTCGGCGTGATCGCTTTCCACCGGGTCAACGAGACGGTCTTTCGCAAGACCGTGCTCGTTCTGTTGCTCGTGTCGGGGATATCCCTGATCTAGTGTCCTTGGACTTCGTGAAGTCCCTGGACCGGCGCCGCGCTGATGTCGCTGCCGTGATGCACCAGCGGCTTGTTACCGGTCACGGTCCGCAGCAGCACATAGAACACCGGCGTCAGGAACAGGCCGAAAACGGTGACGCCGATCATGCCGGAGAACACGGCCACGCCCATGGCTCGCCGCATCTCCGAGCCCGCGCCGGTCGACAGCACCAGCGGCAGCACGCCCATGATGAAGGCCATCGACGTCATCAGGATCGGGCGAAGCCTTAAGCGGCTCGCCTCGATCGCGGCGCGGATCGGCGTGCGCCCGGCGAATTCGAGCTCACGCGCGAACTCGACGATCAGGATCGCGTTCTTGGCCGAGAGTCCCACGAGAACGATCAGGCCGATCTGGGTGAAGACGTTGTTGTCGCCCTTGGAGATCCAGACGCCGAACATGGCGGCAAGCAGGCCCATCGGCACGATCATGATGATCGAAAGCGGCAGGGTCAGGCTCTCGTAGAGCGCGGCCAGCACCAGGAACACCAGCAGGATCGCCAGCGGAAACACCCAGAGACCGGAATTGCCCGCGATGAACTCCTGATAGGTCAGGTCGGTCCACTCGAAGGCAAAGCCGGGTGGCAACGTCTCCGCCGCGATCCGGGTTGCCGCCTCCTGCGCCTGGCCCGACGAGAAGCCGGGCGCGGCGGCGGCGTTGATGTCGGACGACAGGAATCCGTTGTAGCGGATCGCACGCTCCGGTCCCGCGCTCTGGCGGATATTGAGCAGCGCCGACAACGGCACCATGTCGCCCGAGGACGAGCGCACCTTCAACTGCCTGATGTCGTCGGCGCGTGCACGGAACGGCGCGTCGGCCTGCACATAGACCGAATAGGTGCGGCCGAACTTGTTGAAGTCGTTGACGTAGTAGGATCCGAGATAAATCTGGAGCGTGTTGAAGACTTCAGTGACGGGCACGCCAAGCTGCAGCGCCTTGGTGCGGTCGATGTCGGCGAAAAGCTGGGGCACGTTGACTTGGAAGCTCGAGAACACGCCCGCGATCTCCGGCGCCTTCTGCATCGCCGCCATGAACGCTTTCGTCGCTTCGTTCAGCGCCTCATAGCCGAGGCCGGCGCGGTCCTCGATCTGGAGCTTGAAGCCGCCGATGGTGCCGAGGCCGTTGACCGGCGGCGGCGGGAACATGGCGATGAAGGCCTCCTGGATGCCGGCATATTTCTTGTTCAGGTCGGCCGCGATGGCATTCCCGCTCAGGGCCGGGCCCTTGCGCTCGTCGAATGGCTTCAGCGTCGAGAACACGATGCCGGCATTGGACGAGTTGGTGAATCCGGAGATCGACAGGCCGGGGAAGGCCACGGAGCTCTCGACGCCAGGCTGGGTCAGCGCGACGTCGCTCATCTTGCGGATGACCTCTTCGGTGCGGTCGAGCGTTGCGCCATCGGGCAGGCGCGCAAAGCCGACCAGATATTGCTTGTCCTGGCCCGGCACGAAGCCGCTCGGCACCTGCTGGAACAAGAGGGCGGTGAGGCCGACCAGGACCACGTAGAGCCCCATCACCGCGGCCTTGCCCGAGATCACCTTGGTGACGGTGCCGCTGTAATTGTCCGAGGAGCGCGTGAAGGCCTTGTTGAAGCCGCGGAAGAACCAGCCAAGGCTCTTTTCCATGATAAGCGTCAGCCGGTCCTTCGGCTCGTTGTGGCCCTTGAGCAGCAGCGCCGACAGCGCCGGCGACAGTGTCAGCGAGTTGACCGCCGAGATCACGGTCGAGATCGCGATTGTCAGTGCGAACTGCTTGTAGAACTGCCCGGTGAGGCCGGAGATGAACGCCAGCGGCACGAACACCGCGATCAGCACCATGGCGATGGCGATGATCGGGCCCGACACCTCGCGCATCGCCTGATAGGTGGCGTCGCGCGGCGACAGCCCGGCTTCGATGTTGCGCTCGACATTCTCGACCACGACGATGGCGTCGTCGACGACGATGCCGATCGCGAGCACGAGACCGAACAGGCTAAGCGCGTTGATGGAGAAGCCGAACACGTGCATCACCGCGAACGTGCCGACGATCGACACCGGCACGGCCAGCAGCGGGATAATCGAGGCCCGCCAGGTCTGGAGGAACAGGATCACCACCAGCACCACCAGCGCGATCGCTTCGAGCAGCGTGTGGATGACGGCCTCGATCGAGGAGCGTACGAACTGGGTGGGGTCGTAGACGATCTGGTAGGACACGCCTTCCGGCATGTTCTTCTTGATCTCGGCCATGGTGGCGCGGACGTTGTCGGAAATCTGCAGCGCATTGGAGCCCGGCGCCTGGAAGATCGGAATCGCGACCGCCTGCTTGTTGTCGAGCAGCGAGCGCAGGCCATATTGCGAGGCTCCGAGCTCGATCCGCGCGACGTCGCGCAGCCGAACGACCTCGCCGCGCGTGCCGGTCTTGACCACGATGTCGCCGAACTGCTCTTCGCTGGACAGCCGGCCTTCCGCATTGACGGACAGTTGCAGGTCGATGCCCTGCACGTTCGGGGAGGAGCCGACGACTCCGGCGGCGGCCTCGACGTTCTGCGCCTGGATCGATTTGACGATGTCGCTCGCAGTCAGGCCGTGCTCGGCCGCCTTCTGCGGATCGACCCAGACCCGCATCGAATAGTCGCCGGCGCCGTAGAGCTGGACGTCGCCGACGCCGTCGATCCGCGCCAGCCGGTCCTTGACGTTGAGCACCGCGTAGTTGCGCAAGTACGTCATGTCGTAGCGGCCGTTTGGTGACAACAGATGCACGACCATGGTGAGGTCGGGCGAGGACTTCTTGGTGACGATGCCGAGCTGGCGCACCACGGCCGGGAGGCGCGGCTCGGCCTGCTGCACGCGGTTCTGCACCAGCTGTGTCGCCTTGTCGGGGTCGGTGCCGAGCCGGAACGTCACCGTCAGCGTCATCGCGCCGTCGGTGGTCGCCTGGCTCGACATGTAGAGCATGTTCTCGACGCCGTTGATCTGCTCCTCGATCGGGGTCGCGACCGTCTCCGCGATCACCTTGGGATTGGCGCCGGGATAGGTGGCGCGCACCAGGACCGATGGCGGCACCACGTCCGGATATTCCGAGATCGGCATTGCGAACAGCGAGATCAGGCCGGCAAGGAAAATCAGGACCGACAGCACGCCGGCAAAAATCGGACGATCGATGAAGAACTTTGAGAGATTCATGGCTTTGCCCTGGGCAATATCCTGCGTGTCTCCGCCAACTCATCCCGTCATTCCGGGGCGCGCACTCAGCGCGCGAACCCGGAATTCGGAGGTGAGATGGATCGGAGTTTCCAAACTGCTGGATTCCGGGTTCGCGCTACGCGCGCCGCGGGATGACGGAAAACATTAGCGTTGCACCACGTCTTGGTTGCTGTGGTTCGATGCCTGTTGCGGTCCACGCGCGCCCATCGCTGCGACCTCCGTCTTGAGGAGGGCGCCGGGACGCACGCGCTGCAGGCCGTTGACGACGATACGATCGCCGGACTTCAGGCCCGAGGTGACGATGCGAAGCCCGTCGACGGCGCTGCCGAGCGTGATCGGACGGTAGACCGCGCGGCTGTCGTCGCCGACCGCCATCACGAACTTCTTGTCCTGATCGGTGCCGATCGCGCGCTCATCGATCATGACCAGCGTCTGCTGCTTCGGCTGGCCCATGCGCACGCGGGCGAACTGGCCGGGGATCAGACGCCCGTCCTCGTTCCGGAACACCGCGCGCACCCGGATGGTGCCGCTCTGGCCGTTGACCTGGTTGTCGATGAGCTGGATGTGGCCTTTCGCCGAGAGGCCGCCGGAGGTCGCCATCTCCACGGGGATCTGGTCGAGCTTGCCGCGTCCGCCCTTGGCGTCCGCGATCGAGTTCAGCGCACGCAGCACGACCTCTTCGTCCGCATCGAACGACGCATAGATCGGATTGACCGAGACCAGCGAGGTCAGCACCGGGGAGGCGGTGCCGGCAGCGACGAGATTGCCGACGGTGATCTCGATCTTGCCGACGCGGCCGTCCACGGGCGCGCGCACCTCGGTGTAGTCGAGATTGAGCTTTGCGGTCTGGAGCGTTGCCTCGGCCGCCTTCACGCTGGCGATCGCTTCGCGGTTGGCGTTCTCGCGCTGGTCGAAATCGCGGCGTGTCACGACGGCGTTGCCGACCAGCTGCGCGCCGCGTTCGACCTCGCTGGTGGTGAACACCACGCGCGCCTTTGCGGCCTCGAGTTGGGCGTTGGCCTTGTCGACCTCGGCGGCGTAAGGCGCCGGATCGATCTTGAACAGCACGTCGCCAGCCTTAACCAGCGCGCCTTCGGTGAAGTTGGTGGAAAGGATCGCACCGGCAACGCGCGGGCGAAGCTCGACACGGTTGATGGCTTCCAACCGGCCGGAGAAGTCGTCCCACAGCGCCGTCTGCCGCGGCTCGATCATGGCGACGGTGACGGGCACCGCCTGTTCAGCCGCGGCGGCGGTTGCGGTTGCCTGGGCGGAACGAAGATAGTGGCCGGTCGCGATCGTACCGGCTACGGCGAGGGCGCCCACGATGGCGACGCCGCCAAGAAGGCGGCCAAGGCGGCCGGCGCGGGAGGTATTTTGGGAGGGGGGCATTTGCGCGCTCCAGATATGTAGTGTTCACTACAGATGTGGAGCTGGATGTCGCGGTGCAAGATACTTATGTACCATTCACTAAGAAAAATGTACGTCAATACCGCGACGATTGGAAGACACAAGAAAAAGAAAGCCAGAACAAATAGATAGGACCGGCGTTAAGCTGACACAGGCCGCCGATTCCGAGGAGACAGGCACATGCGCATGGGACGCCCCCGCGAATTCAACGCCGAAACGGCGTTGGACCAGGCGATGGAAGTGTTTTGGCGCCATGGCTATGAGGGCGCCACGATCGCGCAGCTGACCGAGGCCATGGGCATCAATCCGCCGAGCCTCTACGCCTGTTTCGGCAACAAGGAAGGTCTGCTGAAGGCTGCGCTCGACCGCTACACCAAGCTGCGCGGCGTCTGGATGGACGAGGTGGTGGCCGCATCCACCGCCCGCGACGTCGCCGAACGGATGCTGATGGGCATCGCCGAGAAGCAGACCGATCCCGCCAATCCGCCCGGCTGCCTGCTCGTGCAGGGCGGCATCGCCTGCGGCACCGGCTCCGAAAACGTCCCCTTCGAGCTCGCCGCCCGCCGCGCCCAGAACGAGGACCAGCTCCGCGACCGCTTTGTCCGTGCCAAGGCCGATGGCGATCTCAAGGAGAGCGCCGATCCCGCCGCGCTCGCGCGCTACGTCTCGGCCGTCGCGGTCGGCATGGGCGTGATGGCATCCTCGGGCGCAGATCGCGAAGCGCTGCGGCAGGTGGCGAGCGTCGCCGTGCAGGCGGTCGAGGCGCAGTCGGCCGACCGAACGTGATGGCCGTAAGCGCCGCCCGCGTCATCCCGCAGCTTATGCAGACAGCGCCGGCGGCGGCACGAAGCCGCCGAACTCGCGTTCGATCAGGTCGGCCAGCGCGATCGTCGTACGATCCTCCAGATAGGGCCCGATGATCTGGACGCCGACCGGCAGGCCCGACGACGTACGCTCGATCGGAACGGCGGTCGCAGGTAACCCGCAGGTGGACGCGGGGTCGGCCCAGATGAAGCACGCATCGGAGTAATTATAGAGCTTGCCATCGATGTCGAGCTGCCGTGCGTCGAACGGTTCGGAATGGTCATGCGGAAAGGCCGGCACGGCGGCGGCCGGGTAGATCACGGCGTCGAACTCACGGAATAGCTGCTGCCACCGTCGTTGCAGCTGCAAGCGCGCCGCATCGGTCGCAAGCCATTCGCGATGGATCATGCCCCAGCCGCGGGCGCGCTCGGCCTGCAGGCTGCGGTCGTCGGGGGAGAGTGCGGCGGCAGCTTCTTGCGCCTCGGCGAGGGCGGCCGGTGTCAGGCGCGGGCTTCGCGCGGCGTTGAGCAGCTTCATGTAGAGCCGCGCAGACTCGGCGAGATCGGGCAGCAGCGTGCTCGAGCGCGCCACCTGTGCGCCCGATCTGCCGAACCGCTCGGCCAATCGTCCAATGGCTGAACGCACGGCCTCGCCCGTCGGCATCAACGGGTGCGTGTCGACCACGAGGATCCTGAAATCCCCAAGATGATCATGGCGCGGGGCGGGCAGCGCAAGCCGATAGCCGATCCCGTCGCGCGTCTCGTCCGGGCCGGCGATCACGTCGAGCGCCAGTGCAAGGTCCGAAGCTGTACGCGCCATTGGCCCAACGACCGCGAGGTCGCCCTGGCTGGGGACGGGCGGTGCCGGCGGCAGGCCGTATCCGCGGAGCGGGACCAGGCCGAGGCTCGGCTTGTGGCCGAACACGCCGCAGAAATGCGAGGGGACCCGGATCGAGCCGCCGATATCCGACCCGATCGAGAGTGGACCGAAGCCTGCGGCCAGCGCCGCGCCGCATCCGCCGGAGGAGCCGCCGGGCGACCGGCCGAGGTCCCACGGGTTGTTAGTCGTCCCGTAGATCTCGTTGTAGCTCTGGAAATCCCTGAGGCCGATCGGAATGTTGGTCTTGCCGATGACGATGGCGCCGGCCGCCTTCAACCGCGAGACGACGAGGGCATCCTCTGCCGGCTGGAAATCCCTGAAATGCGGAAAGCCCCAATTCGTCGGCAGGCCCGCGACGTTGAAGGGCTCTTTCAAGGTCACGGGGATGCCGAGCAATGGCCGTTGCTCGCCGCCGCCAAGCGCGGCATCGGCGGCGCGCGCCGCCGCTCTCGCGCGGTCGAAATCGCGCACGATGACCGCGTTGATCCGCCCGTCCAGTTCCTCGATGCGCGCGATGGTGTGCTCGAGCAATTCCGACGCAGATATCTTGCGGGCGTGCAGGGCGCTCGCCAGTGCTCTGATCGAGCCGTAGTTCAAGTCAGCAGCATCTGCGGTCATCACGAACTCCAATGTATCTCATCGCGGTGTCGACGCTACCCCGCTGCAGATCGCTCGGGGCACCGAACATGCGATTTTGAAAGGGGGATGAGGAGGCGGCGCAACGGACATCAGATCTGCTTGCCGGGGGCACCGATGCGGAGGCTGGGCTTCGAAGCAGCTATGCCTTCCGACCCGTTAACGGACCGGCGCGCTGGCGGGATTCGCAATCGGCCATCAGGCGAGTCAGCGCCTTCTTTGCCCGACGTGTCAAACGTCCGCGGCGGCAGGCCTTGGCGGCGTGCGGCGCGAAATTCTTCAATGATTTGTACTTTGCATGGGGTTGTTTTCGCGTTTTTTGTTTGGGCGTCCCCCGGGCCAGGGCATCAGCCGTCAAAGGCCGTATCGATACGGGCGCTCCTAAGAATTCTTACACACAGTTCTGGCACGCTCCCGCGCGTCAAAGTTCCCGCAACCTGCATCGTCGCGTCTCATTGCGCGCACGAAAAGATGGGGCCCGCGGAGATCAAAGGGGCGTTGCTCATGACCGCATTTGCTTCGGACGCCGGTTGCGCGAAGCGGGGGATCGTGCCGATCCTGCTGTGCGTCGTGCCGTTCAGCCAAATTCCGCTCGATGCCTATACGCCCGGCCTGCCGCAGATGGTGGTGGATCTCGCCGCCGATCCCGCCTCGATGCAGAACACCGTCACCGCCTACATGCTCGGCATGAGTCTGGCGCTGGTGCCGGTCGGCATCGCCTCCGACACGCTGGGCCGCCGCAACGTCCTCCTCGCGGGCCTTTCGGTGCTGATCGCGATGAGCATCGCCTGCGCGCTAGCCACCAGCGCCTCGCTGCTGCTCGGCTTGCGTTTCCTGCAAGGGATCGGCGGCTGCACCTGCCTTGTCGTGGCCTATGCGGTTGCGGCCGATTGCTATCGCGGCCGTGAGCTCACGGCGATCTCCGGCCTGCTGGGCGCTGCCTGGGGACTCGCGCCGGTGCTTGCGCCCGCGGCCGGCGGCTTCATCGTCGAGCTGACGTCATGGCGTGGTGTCTTCGTCATCATTGCGATCGCCGCGGCCATCGTCGCTGCGATCGTCGTGTTTCTTCTGCCCGAGACATTGCCGGCCGAGCGGCGCGCGCCGTTCGATCCGCGCCGCACCGCCGGCATCTTGCGCGAGGCGGTGGTCCGCCCGGGCTTCCTGGCTTTCGTGCTGGTGTTCGCTGCGGCCGCGAGCGCGCAGCTGGCATTCGGCGTCGTCGCACCGTTCTTCTACCAGACCGGCCTCGGTTACTCGGCGGCGATCTACGGCCTCGTCGCGCTCGGCCTCGGCGGGGTCAACCTCGCCGGCGAGCTCGGCTGCGCGCATTTTGCGCGCGTCATGCCGGCCCGCATGCTGGGCTTCGGCGCCTTCGCGCTGTTTCTCGCAGGCTCCGCGGTGCTGACCGTGACAGGCATGGTCGTCGGTCTCGATTTCGCGTCGATCACGATCGGCGGCGCGCTGGTGCTCGGCGGCTGCGGCGTGCTGTGTCCGATGATGTACGGCATGGCGCTCGGCCTGTTCGAACGCGACCACGGCCTGATCGGCGGCCTCATCAGCGCGCTCTGCTATCTCGCCGTGAGCGGCGCCATGGCGATCGCGGCGGTGTTGCCTGAAGCAACGCAGGCGCCGATCGGATGGCTCTATCTCGGCCTCTGCGCCATCGCGGGCACGCTGCTCGCGATCTCCTTGCCGTCAGTGCGCCAAGCTACACAGTCTTAAGGAAGGGACCCAATCATGACCACGGTCGGTATTCGCGGCACGTTCTTCGACTTCGTCGACGATCCCTGGAAGCACGTCGGCAACGAGCAGGCCGCCGCGCGCTTTCATCAGGACGGCCTCATGATCGTCACTGACGGCGTCATCAAGGCGTTCGGTCCTTACGAGACGATCGCCGCCCGCCATCCGGGCGTTGAGATCACCCGTATCAAGGACCGCATCATCGTCCCCGGCTTCATCGACGGCCACATCCATCTGCCGCAGACCCGCGTGCTCGGGGCCTATGGCGAGCAGCTGTTGCCGTGGCTGCAGAAATGGGTCTATCCGGAAG
Organism: Bradyrhizobium sp. ERR14; assembly: GCF_014198235.1. NCBI lineage: Bacteria > Pseudomonadati > Pseudomonadota > Alphaproteobacteria > Hyphomicrobiales > Nitrobacteraceae > Bradyrhizobium > Bradyrhizobium sp. ERR14. The sequence continues at coordinate 25,757 of NZ_JACIHD010000001.1, forward strand.
AGCTCAAATACCGGGATCGCAACTACGCGCGCGAGGGCGTCAAGCGTTTCCTCGACGCGCTGCTGGCCTCCGGCACCACCACCTGCCAGGCCTTCACGAGCTCCTCGCCAGTTTCAACCGAGGAGTTGTTCGAGGAAGCGGCCCGCCGCAACATGCGCGTGATCGCGGGCCTCACCGGCATCGATCGCAACGCGCCGGCGGACTTCATTGATACCCCGGAGAACTTCTATCGCGACAGCAAGCGGCTGATCGCAGAGTATCACAACAAGGGCCGTAACCTCTACGCTATCACGCCGCGCTTCGCCTTCGGCGCCTCGCCGGAATTGCTCAAGGCGTGCCAGCGCCTTAAGCACGAGCATCCGGATTGCTGGGTCAACACCCACATCTCCGAGAATCCGGCTGAATGCAGTGGCGTGCTGGTCGAGCACCCGGACTGCCAGGACTATCTTGGCGTCTACGAGAAGTTCGACCTTGTCGGGCCGAAGTTCTCAGGCGGTCACGGCGTCTATCTCTCGAACAACGAATTCCGGCGCATGTCGAAGAAGGGCGCGGCGGTGGTGTTCTGCCCGTGCTCTAACTTGTTCCTCGGCAGTGGCCTGTTCCGCCTCGGCCGCGCCACTGATCCGGAGCATCGCGTGAAGATGTCGTTCGGCACCGATGTCGGCGGCGGCAATCGCTTCTCGATGATCTCCGTACTCGACGACGCCTACAAGGTCGGCATGTGCAACAACACGCTGCTCGACGGCAGCATCGATCCCACGCGGAAGGACCTTGCGGAGGCCGAGCGCAACAAGCTCTCGCCCTATCGCGGTTTCTGGTCGATCACGCTCGGCGGCGCCGAGGGCCTCTACATCGACGACAAGCTCGGCAATTTCGAGCCCGGCAAGGAAGCTGATTTCGTCGCGCTTGATCCGAACGGCGGGCAGATCGCCCAAGCGTGGCATCAATCGCTGATCGCCGAGGGCGCCGGCCCGCGCACGATGGACGAGGCCGCGAGCATGCTGTTCGCGGTGATGATGGTCGGCGACGATCGCTGCGTCGACGAGACCTGGGTGATGGGCAAGCGGCTCTACAAGAAGAGCTGAAGCGGACCGCGATGATGAGCACGTCTCCGGATACAGCCGGCAAGCCGGTCGCCGTCGTCATCCAGCGCCGCATCGCTGATGACGGCTTTGCCGCGTTCGCGCGGTGGAACGGCGAGGTGGGCGAGGCGCTCAAGGCCTGGCCCGGTTTCCTGGGGCAGGACGTGGTGCCGCCGCAGCCGCCGGCGCATGTCGACTGGGTGACGATCCTGCGCTTCGCCAGCCCGGCCGCCGCGCGCGCCTGGCTCCAGAGCGAGGTGCGAGCGAAGCTGATCGGAGAGGTGCAGCGCTTCTTCGTCGGTTCGGAGGATGTTCATATCCTGCCCGACACCGGCGTCCAGCGCGACAGCGCGGTGTCGGCCGTCATCTCCTTCAAGGTGCCGGATGGACTCGAGGACGCGTTTCTGAAATGGCAGCAGCGCATCCAGGCTGCCGAGGCCGAGTTCAAGGGGTTCTTGCGCCACAAGATCGAGCGGCCGATTCCGGGCTTGCGCGACGAATGGATCGTCATCCTGTCGTTCGACAGCGATGCCAACCTCAATGCGTGGCTGGGCTCGCCCGTCCGGCAGACCCTGCTGAAGGAGGGCGAGCGCTTCAACGCCGGCATGAACGTGAAGCGCGCGAGCTACGGCTTCAATTTCTGGTTCCCGGCCGGCAAGAGGGGGGCTCCCGAGCAGGGCCCGGCCCTGATCTGGAAGAGCAACCTCATCGTCCTCCTGGTGCTCTATCCCGTGGTCTATCTCTGGGGCACTTTCATCAGCCGGCCGCTGATCGACAGTCATGGCGCGCCGATCTGGCTGTCGCTGTTCGTCGGCAATCTCGTCAGCACCCAGTTGCTCGGCTGGTGGCTGGTGCCCGCCGCCTTCAAGGCACTCGACTGGTGGGTCGCGCCGAAGGCCGCGATCAGTCGCCAGATCGCGGGCTACGCACTTCTTGCCGCACTCTACGCCGCGTCGATGGGGCTGTACGCGCTGTTGCTCGCGTGGCATTGGGGACGGTGAGACCGTTCACCGTACCGTCGCGGAGAGGGGCGGTCGCTGGATAGCGACGACCATGTTTGCCCTGACATTCCTCGGCACCTCGGCGAGCGTTCCTTCCGCGGAGCGCAACCATCCGGCCCTGCTGATCGAGGCCGCCGGACAGCGCATGCTGGTCGATTGCGGCGAGGGCACGCAGCGCCAGTTGCTGCGCAGTGGCGCAGGTTTTCGACGGCTCGACCGCATTCTGCTGACGCATGCGCATCTCGATCATGTGCTCGGCATCCCCGGCCTGTTCTCGACGCTGCGCTTGCGGCAGAGCGCCGAGGTGATGATGGTTCATGGCGGTCCAGCGACGCTCGAGACGGTCATCCAGATGCTGGCCGGGTTGTGGGGTGCGGGCAGGGCGCCGCTTCCGGTGGAATTCGCTCCCTTGGCCGCAGGACGGTTCGTCGACGCCGGCGACTTCACCATCGACTGTTTTCCGGTCCGCCATCGCGACACCGACAGTTTTGGATTCGTCTTCCAAAGCCCCGCTCGCCGCCACCTTCAGCCAAATCTGCTGGCGGCGCTGGACGTTCCCGACGGTCCCTTGCGCGGCGAGTTGGCCGCAGGCCGGGCGATCGTGATCGACGGCGATCGAACGATCGATCCGGAATATGTCCTGGGACCGCCGAGCGGCGGCAGGAAACTTGTCGTGATCGGCGACACCGAAACCACCGAGGGGCTGGCGCAACACGTCGTCGACGCCGACATGCTGGTGATCGAGGCAACGTTCCTCGATCGTGACGCCTCGACCGCGCGGGATTACGGCCATCTCACCGCGGCAGAAGCGGCGTCGTTTGCGGCAGCGAGCAATGTGAAGCAGCTCGTGCTGACCCATATGTCGGGACGCTATGAGGACGAAGAGATTCTCGCCGAGGCGGCGAGGATCTTTCCGAACACCCGGATCGCCGCCGACTTCGATCACATCGTGGTCTAGCCGTCGCGACGAAACATCGCCAGTCGCGGTCTCGTCCGGCTCTACAGACCGGCGGCAACACCGAGGCGGCCGATGCCCGGCAGCTTGACGGCGGGCCGGCGGATGTCGAGGCCGAGCACGGCACCGAAGAAGTTGATCTCGAGGCCTTCGACCCAGCCGAGGGTCAGGCCGAGATAGCCGAAGAGCGAGGCATAGAAGCCGGTGCGCGAGGCGGTCAGCCCAATCCATTCCCCGGAATAGGGATAATCCTTGCCGATCGCGGTCGGTGGCAGAACCGCGCGAAGTTCCGGCACGGCATCAAGAGCGGCTTGAACGAAGGTGTTTGAATTCGGTCCCGGCCAGGCGCTGTAGTCGCCGTAGGTTCGAAACTTGTAAGTCTCGATCACAGTCCTAATCCTGGGAATGAGGAGCTCGGCCCGTGACCCATCTACGGCGACGACGGTTTCCGGCAGGGCGCCGAACCACCTTCCATCGGGAGCAAAGCCGTTGCTCCGGATCGGTTCGCCCCACGCGGTGTAGTCGTATCGGCTGTAGCTGGTCGCATCCTTTTCCTTGACGACGATCCACGTGTGGACGGCGAAGATGCTTCGCCACCGGACCGTTCGGGCCGCATAAACCCGGATCAGGGCATCGGGATGGGAAGAAGCCGGCGGCAGCAGGCCTGCGCTGGAACGGTCAGCCGTCTGCCAATTGCCGCGGCCATCTCCAAGCCAATAGTACCGCGCGGCCGATAGGCCGATCGGCACGAACAGGAGCAGGAAGAAAATGAGCACGGCTCTTCGCAAGGGGAAATCGGGTTTCGGAAGGAAGCCTTGACGATATAGGTCGCGAAAGCGTTTTCACAATGATCTTCGAATGCAGATCGTCAGCTGTGACGTCGCACGGGACACGTCCGCGAAGAGATCGCTCAGCTCGTCAATCCCGACTTGATCGCGAGATCCTGTACCTGGCTGGTCAGCTCCATCAGCCGCGGCAGTGCCTGGTCGCGGAAGGCCGCCATGTCCATGCGCATGGCATCGACCGTGATGCTCAATCCCCCGATCACCGAGCCCTGGGCGTCGAAGATCGGCGTTGCCAGCGTGCGCAGGCCGTAGGCGTTCTCGCCGTCGGAGACGGCATGGCCTTTTCTCTTCACCTGATCGAGCCGGGCGAGCAAGGCATCGAGATCGGTCAGCGTCCGCTCCGACAGTTTGACGCGAGGGCGCGATTCCAGTCGCTCGATCTGCTCGTCCCGCGCCAGATGCGCCAGCATGACGTGACCGAGCGCGGCGCTGTAGGCGGGAATGCGCGTGCCCGGCCGGCGATCCATCTTGTGGCGGTCGAGGCCCGCGCCGACGCGCGCGAGATAGACCACGTCGCCGCCGTCGAGGATGCCGAGCGAAGCCGCATCGCCGACATCGGGCACGAGATCGCGCAGCAACGGCTCGACCATTGGGCGCAACGATCCATGCGATAGCACGGTGTAACCGAGGTCGAGGCAGGCAACACCGAGGCGGAACCGGCGGCTCTGCGGCACGGTCTGGAGATAGCCGATCTCGGTCAGGGTCTGAATCAACCGGAACGCCGTTCCGCGATCGAGATCGGCCCGTGCGGCAATCTCACTCAGGGTGAGCTCGAAGGCCTCGCTGCTGAAGCTCTTGAGCACGGCAAAGGCCTTGCCGACGGACGCCACATGATTCTTGGGGTTTTTCGGGGGCGATTCCGATTTGCGCTTTGTGGCCTTCTTTTCGACCTTGGCCATGCCCGAATGCCTTGCCATGACAGCCACCGCCCTTGACGCGGCGGCAAGCTGATTTTACGACTGGTCAAGCCAATAACAAATGTTCGCATTCCGAACAACTGATTTGACGATCGGAGGAAGTTTGTCGACACCATCGCTGCACCCTCATGGCGTGTTTTCCGCCGCGCTGACCCCGCTCGACTCCCAGCTCGCTCCGGATCATGCGCGCTTCATCGCGCATTGCCGCTATCTCCTCGATGAGGGCTGCGACGGTATCGCGCTGCTCGGCACGACGGGCGAGGCGAACTCCTTCTCCGCGGCGGAGCGCATGGCGCTGCTCGAGGCGGTGGTGGCTGCCGGCATCGCGCCGCAACGTCTTCTGCCGGGCACCGGCGTGGCCGCGCTCAGCGAGACCATCGCCCTGACGCGCCACGCACTCTCGGTCGGCGTCGACACCGTCGTGATGCTGCCGCCGTTTTATTACAAGGGTGTCACGGACGACGGCGTTTACGCGTCCTATAGCGAAATCGTGCAGCGCATTGGCGATGCCAGGCTCAAGGTCGTGCTCTATCACATCCCGCAGATGTCGGCGCAGCCGATCTCGCATGCGCTGATCGAGCGGGTGCGAACGGCTTATCCGGCAACGTTCGTGGGTATCAAGGATTCCTCCGGTGACTTTGCGAACATGACCGCGATGGTCGAGCGCTTCCCCGGCTTTTCGGTCTTGGTCGGAGCCGATCCGTTGCTGCTGCCGCTGCTGCGCAAGGGCGGCGCCGGCTGCATCACGGCGACCTCCAATCTGGTCGCGCGGGACCTTGCCTATGTCTACAAGCATTTTCGCGATAGCGACGACGACGCGGCGCTCAAGACGGCGCAGGCGCGCATCGTGAAAGCGCGCGAGCTGGTTTCGCGCTTCCCGCAGATGGCCTCGCTGAAGACATTGGTGGCAGAGCGCACTGGCCACGCCGGATGGCAGCGCCTGCGACCGCCGCTGGAGTCGTTGCCGCCCGAGCAGGTGAAAGAGCTGCTCGCGAATGCTGCGGCATTCGCAGCCGCTTTGTAGCCGGCGCGACGACGAGGCGATCAGATGTCGGACTCCTTCCAGGGCGCGCTTTCCGGGCTTGCCGCGATCGTCGGGGACAAGCAAATCATCGCGGTTGGACCCGACCAGGAGCCTTATGTGGTGGACTGGCGCGGGCGTTATCACGGCCGCGCGGTTGCGGTGGTGAAGCCCGGCTCCACCGCCGAGGTCGCCGCCGTCGTCAGATTCTGCGCGGCCCTGCGGCTCGCGATCGTGCCGCAGGGCGGCAACACCGGCATGTGCGGGGCGGCAACGCCGGACGATCGCACGGGCAATATCGTGATCCGGCTCGACCGGATGCGGGCCGTGCGCGACGTCAGCCCGCTCGCGAACACGATCACAGTCGAGGCCGGCTGCATCCTCGCGGAGGTGCAGAATGCGGCGCGCGAGGTCGATCGCTACTTTCCCTTGAGCCTGGGTGCCGAAGGCTCCTGCCAGATCGGCGGCAATATCTCGACCAATGCCGGCGGCACAGCGGTGCTGCGCTACGGGCCGACGCGCGATCTCGTCCTCGGGCTGGAGGTCGTGCTGCCCGACGGGCGAATCTTCAACGGCCTGCGCGCACTGCGCAAGGACAATACCGGCTACGCGCTCAAGCAGCTGTTCATCGGGGCGGAGGGGACACTCGGCATCGTCACCGCGGCGGTGTTGAAGCTGTTCGCGCCGCCGCGCAGCTCGGCGCTGGCGCTGCTGAAATTGCAGGGCGTGGAGCAGGCGCTCGAGATCATGCAGCGCCTGCGCGGCGCGGTCGGCGACCGGCTCGGCAGCCTCGAGATCATGTCGCGCGCGCAGATCGAGGCGATCGCAGAGTCCGTGCCGCATGTCACGATCCCCTTCGAGCTGACGACGCCGTGGTATCTGATCGTCGAACTGACCGACACGCTCGCCGGCGTCGACCTTGATGAGCCGCTCGCCACGGTGCTGGCGGATGCGATGGAAGCCCACCTTGCCGAGGACGTGATCCTGGCCTCCAACCTCGCGCAGGCGAAGGCGATCTGGGCTGTCAGGCACAGCGTGTCCGAAGGCAACAAGCGTAGCGGCTATGTCGTCTCGCACGACAGTGTCGTTCCGCTGGAGCGCCAGGCCGCCTTCGTCACCAATGTCGAGGCCCGGATCAACGCCGCGGTACCGCACGCGCGGGTCGTGATGCATGGCCATATCGGCGACGGCAACATCCACGTCATCGCCCTGATCGACCGCGCGCGTTGCCAGGACCCGGCGGCGACCGCTGCGCTCGTGGCTGAAATCAACGAGATCGTTGACGACGAGACCGCAGCGCAGGGCGGTGCGATCAGTGCCGAGCACGGCATCGGCATCACCAATCGCGGCCGGCTTGCCCGTGTGGCCGATCCTCTCGACATCGAGCTGATGCGCGATATCAAGAAATTGCTCGATCCGAAGGGCTTGATGAATCCCGGCAAGATTTTTGGTGCGGGAGCGGCATAACCATGACGAGCGTCCGCCTGCTTGCCGACGATCTCACCGGTGCGCTCGACACCGCGGCGGAGTTCGTCGGCCTGTGCGGTCCGTTCGATGTCGTCTGGTCGGGCGCGCTTGCGCCGCTGGAGTCCGGGAGCCTGGCAATCGATAGCGGCACCCGTGAGCGGTCGAAGGCCGAGAGCGTCGAAATCGTTGGGCGACTGGCGCCCCACCTTCAGGGCGGGACGATCGCCTACAAGAAGGTCGATAGCCTCCTTCGGGGCGCGTGGGCGGCTGAGCTCGACGCCTGCCTGCGCAGCGGCCATTGGGCTTCTTGCGTGGTCGCGCCGGCGTTCGATTATCAGGGACGCCGCACTGTCGGTGGCCAGCAATTCGCCCGCACCGTGCATGGCGATTGGCACAGGGTCGGCGACAATTTGCTGGATCAGTTGCGGCAAGACGGCATCGAAGCACGACAGGGCACGGCCGAAACGCTCTCGCAAGGCGGCGTTCAGGTGTTCGATGCCGAGAGCGACCTCGACCTCGATCGCGTCGTCGAAATGGCGCAGCGCATGCCGGGGCCCGTGTTGTGGTGTGGCAGCGGCGGCCTCGCCGGTGCGCTTGCCCGGGGTCAAGGCTCCTCTGCGTCCTCGCAACTGAAGCGGCCGGTGCTGGGGCTGTTCGGCTCCGACCAGGCCGCCACCGCATCCCAGCTGGCGGCATGTGGTCACGCCACCATCGCGCTGGCCGAGGGGGAGGGCGGCGCGGGCGTTCGACGCAAGCTGGCCGACGAGGGCGTGGCGCTGGTCAAATTCGCCCTCGCTGACGGCTTGACGCGAGCCGAGGCGGCGCGGCGGATCGCGCACGAGATGACCCGGCTGATCACAGCACTCGAACCACCGGGCACGCTGGTTGTTGCCGGTGGAGAAACACTGAAGGCCGCATGCCTTGCCCTTGGCGCGCATGCGCTCGAGGTGACAGGACGTATCGTGCCGGGATTGCCGCGCTCGACGTTGCAAGGCGGCCGCTGGGCCGGCGTCGATGTCATCTCGAAGTCCGGCGCCTTCGGTCTCAGCGAGCTGTGGCGCGACCTGCTTCGGGATAATCATTTGCTCAGCAAGGGGAGTCCGACATGACCTCTCGTCATCTTGCCATCACCATGGGTGATCCCGCCGGGATCGGGCCGGAGATCATCGTCAAGGCCTGCGTCGGGCTGAAGGACCGGATCGCGAACGGCGATCTGCGGATCCTGATCATCGGCAGCGGCGCGGCGCTCGATGGTGCGAAAGCCGCGCTCGGTGCCGGCATTGCGATTCCCGAAGTGCGCAGCGAGGATCGTGACTGGCCGAACCTCTGCTTCCTCCAGGCCGACATCGAGGGCGACCCGATCAAGCCCGGCGTGCTCAGCGCCGATGGCGGCCGCTTTGCCTACAAGGCGATCGAGCAGGGCGTGCGCCTGACGCAGGCGGGCCGGACCGCGGCGATCGTCACGGCGCCGCTCAATAAGGAAGCGCTCAACAAGGCCGGCTATCATTTCCCTGGTCATACCGAGATGCTGGCGCATCTCACCGGCGTGCGCGGCTCGGTGATGCTGCTCGCCCATGGCAATATGCGCGTCAGCCATGTCTCGACCCATGTGGCGCTGGAGGACGTGCCGAAGCGCCTGACGCCGGAGCGTCTGCGCATGGTGATCGACCTCACCAACGATGCCCTGCTGCGGCTCGGAATCGCCAAACCGAAGATCGCGATCGCGGCGCTCAATCCGCATGCCGGCGAGGGCGGCCTGTTCGGCCGGCAGGACATCGACGTGTCTGCACCGACGATCGCGAAAGCGGTCGCCGACGGCCTCGACGTCGTCGGGCCCGTGCCCGGCGATACCATCTTCGTCAAGCTGCGCGCCGGCCAGTACGATGCCGCGGTCGCGATGTATCACGACCAGGGGCACATTCCAGTCAAGCTGCTCGGCTTCCAGGTCGATCCCGCGACCGGCCGCTGGCAGGAATTGTCCGGCGTCAACATCACGCTGGGCTTGCCGATCATCCGCACTTCCGTCGATCACGGCACCGCCTTCGACATCGCCGGCAAGGGCATCGCCAACGAGCACAGCCTGATCGAGGCCATCGACTATGCCGAGCGGCTCGCCGCTGGCGCCTCCGTATCCAAATCATGAGTTCGAACGCACGATGACCAACGCCTTCACGCCCATCGAAATCCAGCGTCCCACCATCCTCGAGTTCGGCAACGGCACGATCGGCGCTGCGGCGCGCTTCGTCGAGAGGACCGGCGCCATGCGGCCGCTGGTGATCTCGGATCCGTTCAACGCACGCCGCGTCGACATGCTGGCGCTGCCGGGTACGGTGAAGGTGTTCGGTGACGTCAAGCCCGAGCCGGACCTGCCCAATCTCGAGAAGGCCGTGGCGATGGCGAAGGACGTCAAGCCCGATCTCGTCGTCGGATTCGGCGGCGGCAGTGCGATGGATCTCGCCAAGCTGGTCGCGGTGATGTGCACGAGCGACGTGCCCTTTGCCGACATCGTCGGACCGGAGAAGGTGGCCGGCCGCAGCGTCGCGCTGATGCAGATTCCGACCACGTCGGGCACCGGCAGCGAGGCCGGCACCCGCGCGCTCGTGACCGATCCCGTCAGCCAGAACAAGCAGGCGGTGCAGAGCCGCTTCATGCTGGCCGACATCGCCATCGTCGATCCGGATCTGACGATGACCGTGCCGAAGGAGGTCACCGCGGCGACCGGGGTCGATGCGCTGGCGCATTGCGTCGAGGCCTATACCAGCCGCAAGGCGCATCCGGCGATCGACCTCTACGCGCTCGAAGGCGCGCGGCTGGTCGGACGTTATCTCAAACGCGCGGTGGCCGATGGCGGCGATCGCGAGGCGCGTGCGGGTCTCGCGCTGGCCTCGCTCTATGGCGGCTATTGCCTGGGACCGGTGAACACGACTGCCGGCCACGCGGTGGCGTATCCGCTCGGCACGCGGCACCACGTGGCACATGGCCTCGCCTGTGCGGTGATCTTCCCGCATACGCTGGCGTTCAACATGCCGGCGGTGGAAGCGAAGACGATCGCGGTGCTCCAGGCGCTCGGTCTGCCGGAGGAGGGCGATCCAAAGCTCGCGTTCGAGGCAAGCTACAAGTTCTGCAGCGATCTCGGCATCGAGATGCGGCTGTCCGCGCTCGGCGTGCCCCGGGACGATTTCGGCGTGATGGCCGACGAGGCGCACGCCATCCGCCGCCTGCTCGACAACAATCCGCGCGACCTCGGCCGGGATGCGATCCTGAACATGTACGAGGTCGCGTTCTAACCGTCTCCGCGGCTCGCGCGCGGCAGCCAATCAACAACACGGAAAACAGAGGAAACTTCTATGAGATCGATGTGGCTTGTCCTTGCCTCAGCCTTGGTGCTGGCGGCCTCACCCGCAAAGGCGCAGGACGGCTATCCGTCCAAGCAGGTGACGGTGGTCGTTCCCTTCGCCGCCGGCGGCACCGCGGACATCTTCGCGCGCATGGTCTCCAACCATTTGCAGGCGAAGTTCGGCAAGCCCTTCGTGGTCGAGAATGTCGGCGGTGCCGGCTCGATCCTCGGCGTGACGCGGGTGGCGAAATCGGCGCCGGATGGCATCACGCTCGGCCTTGCCAGCACGTCCGCGCTTGCGATCAACCCGTCGCTCTACGGGCCGAAGCTCAGCTACCAGCCGGACAAGGATCTGGTGCCGGTCGCCCAGATCAGCGTCGTGCCCAATGTTCTCGTCGTCAATCCCAACAAGATCAAGGCGCGTACCGTGCCGGAGCTGATTGCCTATCTGAAGGCGAATCCGGACAAGGTCTCGTTCGGCTCGGCCGGCGTCGGCACCTCGCAGCACCTTGCCAGCGAGCTATTCCAGCAGATGACGGGCACCAAGATGGTGCACGTGCCCTACAAGGGCTCCAGCCAGATGCTGACGGATCTGCTGAGCGGACAGATTGATCTCGCCTTCGACAACGTCCCCCTGCTGCTGCCGCAGGTGAAGACCGGCCAGCTCGCGCTGCTCGCGACCGCAACGCCGAAGCGCGCCGCCTTCGATCCCGAAGCTCCGGCCGTGGCCGAATTCCTGCCCGGCTTCGAGGCGGTGGCCTGGCACGGTTTCATTGTGCCCGCGGGCACGCCCAAGCCGATCGTCGAAAAGCTCTCGGCCGAGATTCGCGCCTTCATGGCGCAGCCGGAGACGGTGCAGAAGATGGCCGAACTCGGTGCCACCGCTGTCGCCGTGGATTCCGAACCGTTCGCGGCCTACATCAACGCCGAGACGGCGCGCTGGAAGAAGGTGATCGAGGCCGCCAACATCAAGCTGGAGTAGGGCGGCACGCGAACAGATGAGCCGGCCGCCGCATGCAGATGGGGCGGCCGCTTGTTCAGCGCCGGTCGCCGGTCTAAGTTCGCATCAGCCAACGGGTGCGGGGCTGATGGGGACTGTTCGTTTTCTGCTGGCGGCGATCGTCGTTGGATTTCATTGCCAATTTGGCGTCATTCACCAGACAATCGGAGGTTTGGCCGCTGTAGAAGTCTTCTACATCATCAGTGGCTTCTACATGGCCGCCGCCTATGAGCGGCACTATCCGGGACGGCCTGCTGCATTCTTCGCCAGCCGCTTCGCGAGGCTTTATCCGTTCTACCTAGCTGTTCTGGTAGCTACGTTCGCGCTACACCTGTGGAACCCGGCGAACGAGAGCGGCATCTTCAATTCCCTCCGAACGGAAGAGCGGCCCTATGTGATCAACCTGTCGCTGCTGGGTCTCGATCTCTATTCGGCCATGCACAGCACCACGTATCTCCTGGTTCCGCAGGCGTGGTCGATCAGCGCGGAGATCGTCTTCTACGCGTTGCTGCCTGCCTTGCTTCTCCTGAACAGAAAATGGCTCGCCGGGTTGGTGGTCGCCGCCTTCGCGATCAAGATGACCATTCTGCACGTCTACGAATGGAAATGGGCTTACTTCCCGTTTTACAGCCAGATCGGCTATTTCGGCACCGGCGTTGTGCTCTTCTCGTTGCGAGATCGCCTGACATGGTCGACGCGTGCGGGCTACTGGCTCGCGGCCCTCTACTGCCTCTATCTCCTCGCCGACGTCTATGCCGACGTCGACTATCACGGGGGCATCGTTCAGGGCGTGCCGCTGGTTATCGCAACCTGCATCGTTATTCCGACGCTCTTCTCAAGGATCAACGGACCGCTGTCGACCGCGTTGGGCGATGCCTCCTATGGCGTCTATCTCTCGCATTTTCTCTTCATCCAGATCGCGATCAATCTGCAGGTATTTGATCCGATCACGCTGACCAATCCGCACATTGTGAGCCATTGGCGAATTCTGTTTCAGACCTTGGGCATCCTGCTCGCATCCACGGTCGTCGCGCTCGCCTTCGAGTTCACGGTGCAGCGATGGATCGATCGGGCGCGCCGATCGCTGTTCTACAACCGCAAAGGGCCGCAGGATTCCTTCGGGAAGGCTTGAGATAGTCCGTCCTGTCGGTGCGAACGCAGCCAGAACAAGCCGAGATGTTCACAGAAGGGCTGGACCGCGAAGGTCAGCGCGGCTATATGAGCGGCCTGCGAGCCGCTGATTTGCAAAGCTGTCAGCCCGCCCTCGCAGAACTTCCGAAGAAAGCTTAGCGATTTCAAGCGCTTCGGTGGGGAATGGTGTAACGGTAGCACAACAGACTCTGACTCTGTTTGTCTTGGTTCGAATCCAGGTTCCCCAGCCAGTTCCGGGCACGCCCAAAGTCCAGATCTTCAGGTCCTTCGGTGCCAGTGAACGGTCCATGGGCCGCGCCGCTGGTCGCGACCGTTTGCCTCATCTGAAATCGCATTTCCCCGGTCGGATCGCCGTGCTCTGCATCGTCCTTGGGTCACACAACTCAAGGAGATTCCTGATGCCCTATGTCGATGGTTTCGTTCTGGCCGTGCCGAAGGACAAGATCGAGGCCTACAAGACGCTGTCGACGACCGCCTGCGCGCTCTGGATGGAGCACGGCGCGCTCGATTATGTCGAATGCGTCGCTGACGATGTCCCCTATGGCGAGCTCACCTCGTTTCCGCGCGCGGTGATGGCGAAGGAGGACGAGGTCGTGGTGTTCGCCTGGATCGTCTACCGCGACCGGGAGACCCGCGATGCCGTCAACAAGAAGGTGATGGAGGACCCGCGGCTGAAGATGGAGGGCATGCCGTTCGACGGCAAGCGCATGATCTATGGCGGGTTCACGACCTTGCTCCGGGCGAGCGACGTCGTCAGCTGACAGGCGGGGGAGAAAGGCTATCTCGGAGGCGCGCGGTCGACTTCGGCCTGCAGCAGCAGCAACAGGCAGCCGGCGAGCCGCGCCTCCATCACCGAATACACGCTGCTGATCGACGGGGCTGCTGCACGCCGTCACCATCACAATGACCAGCGGCTCGACGGCGATGCCGTCGGCAACGCGCAGATGGCGCGGCAGTAACGGGGACTTGCGTTACTTGATCTTGTCGTAGGCGGAAGCGAAATCGCCCAGCGGCATCGGAATCGCGATCGTCTCCTTGGCCATGTTCTGGAAGGAGACCTTGAGCTGCTTGCCCGACCGCAACGCGGCGAGCAGATCCGGCGCGATCGGCGCCGAGGCGTAGCAGCCGCGGTTCTCGCAGGTCTGGATCTGGAGATCGACCGTCTTGCCCTCGTCGACCTGGAGCTTGGCGCCGATGGGAAGGTTGAGGCCGAGCGGCAATTGCAGCAGCGCCACCGGCGTGCGGGTGTCGGGCGCGATGCGGATGTTGATCAGCACGATGGTCTGGCCGGTCTTGGTCAGCACCGCGTTCTGCTCCATCGCACATTCGAGCGGCGCGTCACGGCTGGCGCTGGTGCAGCGCACGATCCAGCCGGGCTGTTGCGCCGGCGCGCCGTCAGCCTGTGGCTGCGTCGGAGCCGGTGCCGGCTGCGCCGCCGGAGCGGGGGCGTTCTTCTTGGCGGCTTGTTGGGCATACGCGGCGCCCAAGGGCAACAGGACAGCTGCGGCGAGGGCGACAAGTCTGGATTGCATGAGCATGGCGAAACCGCGTTGGCGTGAACCGGGGCCTCGCTGTAGCGTCGCCGGAAGCGCCGTGCAAGCCGCTACTCGGCAGCTTCCTTAACGGTGCCGTGCTCCACCGCCTCGCCGCCTTCGCCGTCACCCGAACGGCCCCAGCCCGAGAACCAGTTGTTGAGCTCGTCGAGATAGAGATAGACCACCGGCGTGGTGAACAGCGTCAGCGCCTGGCTGACGATCAGGCCGCCGACCATGGCGTAGCCGAGCGGCTGGCGGATCTCGGCGCCGGTGCCGTGACCGAGCATCAGCGGCACGCCGCCGAGCAGCGCGGCCATCGTCGTCATCATGATCGGGCGGAAGCGGAGCAGGGCGGCCTGGCGGATCGATTCCGCCGGCGTCTTGTGCTCGTCGCGCTCGGCGGCGATGGCGAAGTCGACCATCATGATGCCGTTCTTCTTCACGATGCCGATCAGGAGAATGATTCCGATCAAGGCAATGAGGCTGAAGTCGAACCCGGCCGCCATCAGGATCGCGAGCGCGCCGACGCCGGCCGAGGGCAGCGTCGACAGAATCGTGATCGGATGGATATAGCTCTCGTAGAGGATGCCGAGGATCAGGTAGACCACGACCAGCGCCGCAAGGATCAGCAGCGGCACGGTGCCGAGCGATTGCTGGAACGCCTGCGCCGTGCCCTGGAAGCTCGAGTTCAGCGTCGGCGGCGCGCCGAGCTCGGCCATCGCCTTCTGCACGGCTTCCGTCGCCTGGCCGAGCGCGACGCCCTGGCCGAGGTTGAAGCTGATGGTGATCGCCGGGAATTGGCCCTGGTGGCTGATCGAAAGCGGACGGACCGGATCAGTGGTCCAGGTCGCGAAGGTCGACAGCGGCACCTGGTCGCCGGTCAGCGGCGACTTCAGATAGAGCTTGTTCAGGCTGTCGAGATTGCCCTGCATCTCCGGCAGGATCTCCAGGATCACCTTGTAGGTGTTGAGCTGGGTGAAATACTGCGTGACCTGTCGTTGTCCGAAGGCATCATACAGCGTGTCGTCGATCAGCTGCGGCTGGATGCCGTAGCGCGCGGCGGTGTCGCGGTTGATCTTGAGCTGGACCGTGGTGCCCTGGGTCTGCTGGTCGGTCGCGACGTCGCGCAGCTCCGGCAGCGTCTGCATCTTGGCGAGGATTTTGGGCGCCCACTCGTTGAGCTCGGCGAGGTCGGCGTCCTGCAAGGTGAACTCGAATTGGGTGCGCGTCGGCCGGCCGCCGAGCCGGACGTCCTGGGCCGCCTGCATGTAGACGCGGGCGCCCTCGACCTTGTCGAACTGCGGACGCAGTCGCGCGATGATCTGCTGAGCCGAGGCATCGCGCTTGTCGCGAGCCTTCAGCGTGATGAATATGTTGCCGTTGTTGCCGGCGCGGCCGCTGCCGCCGATCGACATGGCGACGCTGGCGACGTCGGGATCGGCGAGGATGATCTTGCCGAGCTGTTCCTGACGCCGGGTCATCTCCTTGAACGAAATGTCCTGCGAGGCTTCCGAGGTGGCGGTGATCAGGCCGACATCCTGCTGCGGGAAGAAACCCTTCGGGATCAGGACGAACAAATAGATCGACAGTCCGAGCGTGGCGAAGAAGATCGCCAGCGTGGTGCGCCGCCAGGCCAGGGCGTGATCGAGAACGTATTCGTAGCCGCGCAACATCGCATCGAAGGCGCGCTCGCTCCATTGATAGAAGCGGCCGTGGCGCACCTCGCCATGGGCGCGCAGGAAGCGCGAAGCCATCATCGGCGTCAGGGTCAACGACACGAACATCGAGACGAAGATGGTCATCGCCAGCACGACGGCGAATTCGCGGAACAGGCGTCCGATGATGCCGCCCATCAAGAGCAGCGGAATCAGCACCGCGACCAGCGAGATGCTGATCGACACGATGGTGAAGCCGATTTCCTTCGAGCCGCGGAAGGCGGCCGCCATCGGCGATTCGCCTTCCTCGATGTATCGCGTGATGTTCTCGAGCATCACGATGGCATCGTCGACGACGAATCCGACCGCGATGGTGAGCGCCATCAGCGACAGATTGTCGAGTGAATAGCCGACGACCCACATCAGCGCGCAGGCGCCGAGCAGCGCCAGTGGAACCGTGATGGCGGGAATGACGGTGGCCCAGAAGCTGCGCAGGAAGATGAAGATGACCATGACCACGAGCGCGATGGTCAGCAGCAACGTGAACTGGACGTCCTCGACCGCGGCGCGGATGGTCGTGGTACGGTCGCTGATGAGCTCGATCTTGATGGCGGGCGGGATCGCCGCCACGAGGCGGGGCAGGGTCGCCTTGATCCGATCGACGGTCTCGATGACGTTGGCGCCCGGCTGCTTGAAGATCACCAGGAACACGCCGCGCTTGCCGTTGGCCCAGGCCGCCTGCTTGGCGTCTTCAGCGGCGCTGACCGCCTGGCCGATGTCGCGGATTCGCAACGGAGCGCCGTTGCGATAGGCGATGATGACGTCGTTCCAGTCCTTCGCGTGCGTGAGCTGGTCGTTGGCGTAGATCGTGTAGGCGCGCTTCTCGCCGTCGATATTGCCCTTCGGACTGTCGACCGTGGTGATCGCGATCTGGCTGCGTACGTCCTCCATCGACAGGCCCTTGGCGACCAGCTTCGCGGGATCGACCTGGACGCGGATGGAGGGTTTCTGCTGGCCGCCGATGAAGACCTGGGCGACGCCGGAGAGCTGGCTGATCTGCTGGGCGAGCTGGGCGTCGACCGCGTCGCTGACGCTGGTCAGAGGCAACGTCTCCGATGTCGCCGACAGCAGCAGGATCGGCGCATCGGCCGGGTTGACCTTGCGGTAGGTTGGCGGCGAGGGAAGATTCTTCGGCAACTGGCCGCTGGCGGCGTTGATGGCACCCTGCACGTCATTGGCAGCGCCGTCGATGCTGCGGTTGAGATCGAACTGGATGGTGATCGACGCGGTGCCCAGATAGCTCGTCGAGGTCATCTGCGCGATGCCGGGAATCTGGGCGAACTGCCGCTCCAACGGCTGCGCCACCGACGAAGCCATCGTCTCGGGACTGCCGCCCGGCAAATTGGCGGTGATCTGGATGGTCGGGAAGTCGACCTGCGGCAGCGGTGCGACCGGGAGCAGGGGATAGGCGACGAGACCGACGAAGAGGATGCCGGCCATCAGCAGCGAGGTGCCGATGGGATAACGGATGAAAGGTGCCGAAATCCCGCCCTCGGTCATTCCTGTCGTACCTTGTTCTGGGCGTTCTGGGCCGGGTTCGAACTCGCCACCGCCGTCGAGACGAGGCTGCCGGGCTGCACCTTGAACTGGCCGCCGGTGATCACCTGCTGACCGGGGCTCAGCCCTTCTTCGATGACCGAATGTCCATCGATAGCGTAGGTGACCTTGACCTTGTGCACCTCGGCCTTGTTGTCCTGATTGACGGTATAAGCGTAGAGACCGTTGGTCGAATGCTGAACCGCGTCATCCGGAACCACGGTCGCATCCTTCAGCGTCCGCACCAGAAGCCGCGTCGAGACCGACTGGCCCGGCCACAGCGTGTGGTCCTTGTTGTCGAACACCGCCTTGAGCCGGATCGTTCCGCTGCTGGTGTCGACCTGATTGTTGATGACCGCAAGCTTGCCCTCGGCCAGCGTCTTCTTGCCGTCGGTGGTGAAGGCGATCACCTTGAGCGCGCCGCTCTTCTGGCCTTCGGTGATATAGGGCAGCTGGTCTTCCGGCGCGGTGAAGATCACCGAGATCGGCTCGACCTGCGAGATCGTGACGATGCCCGTCTGCGTCGAGGCGTTGACGATGTTGCCGATGTCGACCTGGCGCAGGCCGGCGACGCCGGTGATCGGCGCCTTGACCTGGGTGTAGTCGAGCTGGGTCTGGGCGTTGGCGATCGCGGCGTCATCGGCGGCGATCTGGGCGGTGAGCTGGGCGACGGTCGTGCGCTGGGTGTCGACCCGCTGGGCGGTCGCGAATTCGCCGAGCTTCGTGGCGCGCTGAAGCTCGAGATTGGCGTTGGCCAGACTAGCCTCGTCCTGCGCCTTCTTGGCCTTGGCCTGGTCGAGCGTGGCTTGATAGGGACGGGGATCGATCGAGACCAGAAGCTCGCCCTGCTGGACGATCTGGCCTTCGCGGAAGGCGAGCTTGTCGATCTGGCCATCCACGCGGGTGCGGACTTGCACGGTGTTGAACCCCTGAACCGTGCCGAGACCGGTCAGATAGACCGGGAAATCGACCTTCTGAACCGGGGCAACGCTGACGGGGACGGCGGTCGGGCGGGGTGGACCCTTCTGGGCGGTCTGGGTTTTTCCAGCCTGGGAGGCGTCGAATTTCTGCCAACCATAGTAACCCGCGGAGGCCACGGCCGCGATGATCAGAATCCAGAGGATCGGCCGGGACTTTTTCATATCGTCTCGTGTCGGCTCTTGTGCCCTCAGCTACGAATTATGGGGCAATCGTAGGGTTCCAGAGCGTTTGTATAATACACGCCAAGTTCCAGTGTAAACAGCACTATCAGTTGAGAATCCTAAACAATTGGAAAGCTTTGCACCGTCTGGGCAGTGGTCTGGCGCGGCGGTGTGCAGTGCTGCATTTTCCCGGCAGGCGCGATCGGCGAACACACCTCAAGCAGCACTCCCGGACGGTGTGCTCGGGCCGAATGGCGCCGGGTCGAGCCGCCGGTCGGTATCGGTAACAAGAATGGTTCTAAGTCGGGCGGAAGCCGTTTCGGTTGTCAGGAATTTCAGCATCGTCCATATCGGCGCCGCCACAACGGGAGCGCAGGATGGACGAGCTGAACGGCAAGCTGATCGCGTGTCAGATTCTGATCACGGGATTGATCGCGCGTGTCGCCAATGAGCAGCGTGATCCCTTGCGCTTCCTCACCGACTTCCGGGACGAGATCAAAGCGGTCGTGAACGGCGTCAACATCGCCGGCATGGACTCAACCGATCGCGTGCGCGCTGTTGCGCTGAAAACCGTCGACGAATTGTTTTCGCTGATGAAGCCGCCGAGCAGCGATTGATGCTGTGAGCGAGCCATCGATTGCCCGGCATTCGGCGCGCGGTCTTTTAGAACGAGTCCAATATCAGTTTAGAACGATTTCAAACTGTAGTTTAGAATTGTTTTGAACTGGACCGATTCAAGGGTTCTTGCGAGGCGCTCGCATTGACCCGCTATTTTGCGGCCGATACCAACAACTCATCGTTCGTCAAAGTGAGTGAGCGAACAGGAAGATGGGGCGTTTGGTAATGGGGCAGGTGGTCGCACCGAGGTCGTTGCGTTCGGTCGCAGCATTCGGTCTGGTGGATGAAAAGTTCGCAGGTGTTTCCGGCAAGAAGGTCTCGGCAGTTGCGAGCTTGATCGCGGTGGCGTCGGTGTCGAGTGGCGCGCAGGCGCAGCAGTCCAACCTGCCGCCGGTAACGGTCGATGCTCCCGTCGAACGTCCGCGTCCAACCTCGTCGAAGCCTTCGCCGGAGCAGGTCCGCGCCCGCAATGCGATTCGTCGCGCCGCGCAGCGCGAGCAGGCGGCACAGCAGACGGCGCCGACCACGCCGTCAGGCGCTCCCGACGGCAATCCCTATGCCGATCCGGCCGCGCCCTACAAGGTCGACCACGTCCAGGCCAGCGGCAAGTTTCCCGAGAAGATGCTGAACACGCCCAAGTCGATCACGGTGCTCAGCAAGGAAGTGCTCGAAGACAAGAACGCGACGACGTTGAAGGAGATCGGGCGCTCGACCGCGGGCGTGACGCTCGGCTCGGGCGAGGGCGGCAACGCGTTCGGCGACCGTTTCTTCATCCGCGGCTTCGATGCGCGCAACGACGTGTTCATCGACGGCATCCGTGATCCCGCGGTTTCCATCCGCGAAAACTTCTTCACCGAGCAGATCGAGATCCTGCGCGGGCCGGCATCCTCCTACGCCGGCCGTGGCACTGCCGGCGGTGCCATCAACATCGTCACCAAGCAGGCTGGCGACGTCAACTTCAAGCGCATGGACTCCGAGTTCGGCACCGATCAGACCAAGCGCGTCACGCTCGACGTCAACCAGGTCATCGACCCGACCTTCTCGGTGCGCACCGGCGGCCTGTTCCAGGATGCCAATGTCGCCGGCCGCGATTATGTGACCGACAATCGCTGGGGCACCTTCATCTCGACCAAGTACACCCCGACCAACGACATCAAGATCACCACGAACTACGTCCACACCGACCTCAGCGGCCTACCGGATTTCGGCGTGCCCTATTACAAGCAGGGCAATGTGCCGGTGACCTCGGCCGGCATTCCGCGCGGCAATTGGTACGGCTTCCTTAATCGCGACTTCCAGACGGCGCGGCAGGATTTCGGTACCGGCACGATCGAGTACAAGGTCAACGAGGCCATCACGCTGACCAGCAAGGTGCGCGGCGAGCACTCGGTGCTCAACTATATCGGCACGCTGCCGCAGAATCCGAATACGACCAGCCCCAATCCGCTGCTCTGGACCACGACGGCGAGCGCGCAGAGCCGCTACCAGACCGTGGACGTCTGGGCCAACCAGAACGAGGCCACGTTCAAGCTCGACACCGGCGGGGTCAAGCACACCGCCGTGTTCGGCGTCGAATATTCGAACGAGAACATCTCGATCGACCGCTACGCCGGCCTCGCGTCGGAGCTGTCCGGCTCGCCCTTCACGAGCAACGGTGCCGTGACAGGGGTCAATCTCTACTCCCCGCAATACACCAACATTCCCTTCGGCATTCCGTCACTCCTCGGAAACCCGACGCGCTACGGCGTCAACACCAGCAGCGTCTATGTCATGGACACCGCGAACTGGCAGGACACGATCATCGTCAATGGCGGCGTGCGCTACGACGGCTACAGCCAGAGCGCGTCGAACAATTCGAGCTTCGTGAAGCAGAACGCGGATCTCGTGAACTACAACGTCGGCCTGGTCTACAAGCCGATGTCGATCGGCAGCATCTATGCAGCCTATGCGACCTCGGCCAATCCGTTCGGCTCGGAGCTTGACGCGACCGGCACCGATTACGGCGGCGTTCCGCCCAACTCGACCCTCTTGCTCGGGCCCGAGCGCAACAAGGCGGTCGAGCTCGGCACCAAATGGGAACTCGCCGACCGCCACCTGCTGGTGACCGGCGCGCTGTTCCAGACCACCAAGGACAACGCGCGCGAGACCGTCAACGGCCTGCTGACCTCGGGCGCTGCCTACAGGATCCAGGGCATCGACATCGAAGCCGAGGGCAAGATCACCGATCGTTGGAGCATCTTCGGTGGCCTGGTGCTGATGCAGTCCAAGGTCACCCAGAGCGGGGTTGCCTCCAATCTCGGCCTGCAGCTCGCCAACGTTGCCCACCAGTCGTTCAGCATGCTGACCAAGTACAAGTTCGATGACGGCTGGGAGCTCGGCGGGCAGGCGGTGTACCGCTCGAAGGTTTACGGCGGCACGTTTGCGGCCAACACCAACGAGCTGCCGAGCTATTGGCGCTTCGATGCCTTCGTCGAGAAGAAGATCGACAAGAACTGGACCATGAAGTTCTACGCTCAGAACCTGACCAACAAGCTCTATTACGACTCGTTCTATCGCAGCAACGTACCGTTCGTGGCGGTCGCGCCCGGGCGCGCGTTTTACGTCGTGACGACAGCGAAGTTCTGATCATGTTGACGTGCCTGCCAGGCGTTCTCAGCAAGGATGATGTGGCGGATTTCCGCCGCATCATGGACGCCAGCGAATGGGAGGATGGCCGGTCCACCGCCGGCGCGCAGTCGGCGATGGTCAAGCGCAACGAGCAATTGCCGCCCGATAGCGAAGTCGCGCGAAAACTCGGCAACCGCATCATCTCGGCGCTGACATCGAACCCGCGCTTCATCGCGGCGGCTATACCGCTCCAGATCTTCCCGCCGCTGTTCAACCGCTATGCGGCGGATAGCGGCCACCATTTCGGCCTGCATATCGACAATGCGATCCGCGGCGACCGTCTGACCGGCCTTCGCATCCGCACGGACCTCTCGGTGACGCTGTTCCTCGCCGAGCCGGAAGAGTACGACGGTGGCGAACTTGTGATCGAGGACACTTACGGCTCGCACGAAGTCAAGTTGCCAGCCGGCGACTGCGTGCTCTATCCCTCGACCAGCCTCCACCTCGTCACGCCGGTGACCAGGGGAACACGGGTTGCGTCTTTCTTCTGGCTTCAGAGCATGATACGGGACGATCAAGCCCGGAGCATGATCTTCGACCTCGACACCGCGATTCAGGCGCTGGTGGACCGGCTCGGGCGTGACGATCCCGAAACGGTCAAATTGACGGGTATCTATCACAATCTCATTCGCTACTGGGCCGAAGTATGAAGACCATGACCTTCCAAGCAAGCCTTGCCGCAGCCTTGATGCTGGCGGCCGCCTGGCTCGCATCCCCCGTTTCCGCCCAGACACAACCCCCCTCGGCACCGACGCAGTCGACGGCTCAGCCGGCCCCGGTCGTTCCGGCTCCGGCGGCGCCCGCGGCCACCACGCCAGCGGCCCCGGCGCCTTCGGCTTCGACGGCAGCCACCCCGGTTGCTCCGACGACGCCCTCCGCGGCCGCCGTTTCGACCACCGCCAAGCCTGATGCCAAGTCCGATGCCAGGTCCGATGCCGCGGCTGGCATCGCGCCGGCGATGAAGGAATTGTCGCCCTGGGTGATGTTCATGTCGGCGGACGTCATCGTGAAGGCGGTGATGATCGGGCTCGCCTTCGCATCGCTGATGACCTGGACCGTCTTCATCGCCAAGTCGATCGAGCTGTCGGTCGCATCCTCCAAGCTTCGTTCGGCGCTGAAGAAGGTTGCGGAGACGCGCTCCCTCGCCGAAGCGCAGATGGCGCTCGGAGCCAAGGAAGGTATCCTGCCGTCGTTCCTGACGGCGGCCCTGCGCGAGGCGCGGATGTCGGCCGGCCTGTCCAGCGACGCCGGCATCAAGGAGCGCGCAGCCTCCAGCTTCTCCGAGATCGTGCGCGCCGAGGCGCGGCGCATCCGGATCGGCATGGGCGTGCTCGCGACCATCGGCTCGACCTCGCCCTTCGTCGGCCTGTTCGGCACGGTCTGGGGTATCATGAACAGCTTCATCGGCATCTCGAAGTCGCAGACCACGAACCTCGCCGTCGTCGCGCCCGGCATCGCCGAAGCGCTGCTCGCCACCGCGATCGGCCTCGTCGCCGCCATTCCCGCCGTCATCATCTACAATCACTTCTCGCGCGTGACGAAGGGCTATCTCGAGCTCGTCAGCCGCGCCTCGGGTGCAGCGGCGCGGCTGCTCTCGCGCGATCTCGACCGCAGCCACGGCAGCGTGCATTCGCGCGCAGCGGAGTGAGCCATGGGCGTTTCGCTCGCAGACAACGACGGCGACGACGACGATTTCTCGGAAACGCATGACATCAACGTCACGCCGTTCATCGACGTCATCCTGGTGCTGCTGATCATCTTCATGGTCGCAGCTCCGCTCTCCACGGTCGACCTGCCGATCGACCTGCCGACGTCGAGCGCGACGCCGCAGAAGAAGCCGGACAAGCCGACCTATCTCAGCATCAAGCCCGATCTGACGCTTGCCCTCGGGGAGAACCCCGTTCACCGGGCCGAGCTGATCGGGACGCTCGACGGACTGTCCGACATGAGCAAGGACAAGTACGTCTTCCTGCGCGCCGATCGTTCGGTGCCGTACGGGGAGTTGATGGGCGTCATGGAGCTCCTGCGCTCAGGCGGCTATACGCGGGTGAAACTGGTGGCGCTGGAAGGCGCACCGGGAGCGCCTGCGGCAGGCGCCGCTCAGCCTTAGAGGCCCGCTATGTCGGACGAACACAGACCATCCCGGAAGCTCTGGATCCTGGCGGCGGTGGCCGCGCTCGTGCTCCATCTGGGCGGTGCTGCGCTCGCGCTGGCTCATTTGCGTGCTGACGAGGACGGCGACGGCCTAGGTGCGAACGGTGCGGAATTCGCCGTGGAGATGGCATCGCCCAAGGCGCCCGAAACCGATCTGCCGCCCGGGCCCGACAGCGAAGCGATGCAGGAGCAGCAGGCGCTTCCCGAGCAAAAGGCCGAGACCAAGGAGACGGAGCTTCCAAAGGACCAGTCGCAGCAGGTCGAGGATCCCGATCGCGTCGTGACCGAGAACAACGCGAAGAAGCCGACGGAAGACGATCCGAAGATTCAGGCGGTCGAAACGCCGGCCGCCGAGGCCTCGCCGAAATCGGTTGCGACGGCACGGCAGACGCTCGAGGAGGACGCGCGCGAGGCCGAGAAGGCGCTGGCGCCTGTCATCGGCATCGGCAAGGACATCCTGAGGCTGACCGCCGACTGGAACCGCAAGATCAGCGCGCATTTGTCGCTGCACAAGATCAATCCGGAAGGCAAGCAGCCCAATAACCAGAAGGTCAAGGTGAGCTTCGCGATCAACCGGAAGGGCAACGTGCTGTCGGTGGATGTCGTGGAGTCATCCGGGGATTCAGCCTACGACGCGGCCGCGGTCTCGATTGTCCGCAAGTCCGATCCGATCCCGCAGCCGCCTGCCGGGCTGACCGAGGATCGGTTCGAGCGGACCGTCGATATCATCTTCACGCCGGCCGACGCGAAAAAGAAGAAGACGGCTCAGCGCCAGTAGAGCCGGATCCCGACATAGACGACGACGAGGCAGGCGAAGATCAGCGCCACCGGGAGCGGCCGTTTCTGGGTTCCAGCTGCCGCGCCAGCTCCGAAAAAGCTGGTCGTCTTTGGCTTCGGCGCCGGGCGGCGGAAAGCGGTAACATTGTCCGCCGCTGCTTCAGGCGGGCGAGGGCGGACGTCGGGTGCCGTTCCCGCGCCGCCCATCTCGGCATAATAGGCCTTGTAGATCGCACCGATGGTCGCCTCGGTGGCCTCGCCCTCGCTCATCTGCGCCAGCAGGTTCTGGTAGCTCGCCAGAAACTCCTGGGCCTCCGGTGGGAGCGCGGACGCCCCATTGAGCTTGGCCATCATCTTCCAGGTGGCAAAATCGGCGCGGGCGCGGGTGTCCGCGCGTCGCGCGATCAGCATATCGGCAGCTTTGACCAAGTCGGCCTCTGGCCCTTCGGCTTAAAGTTCGGGTGCGGTTGTTCAACTACGCATTGCCGGTCAGGAACAGAACAGCCTGAATCACATAACCGGTCAACGTTCGCAGTATTACTGAAATAACATCAAGATTTAGACCGAACTGGGAACCTGCAAGGGGCAGCAGGATCAACAGGCCGATCAGGATCAGCATCCCGAACGGCTCGAGCCGGGCCAGCGGCATGGCGAGCGGGCGCGGCAACAGCCCGACCGCGACGCGCCCGCCATCGAGCGGCGGGATCGGCATCATGTTGAAGACCGCGAGGATGGCGTTGATGATGAGCGCATTCTTGAGGTTGTCGGCGACCCATTTCGCCGAGCTTGCGGGGACAAGGGGCAGGGCGTGGAAGGCGAGGGCCACTGCAAGCGCCAGCAGGATGTTGGTGACAGGCCCGGCCAGCGCCACCCAGACCATGTCCAGCTTGGGGTTGTTCAGCTTGCGGAAGTTGACCGGCACCGGCTTGGCGTAGCCGAACAGGAACGGCGAGTGCGCGAACAGCAGCATCGCCGGTAGGATCAGGGTGCCGAACGGGTCAATATGCCTGATCGGGTTGAAGCTGACGCGGCCGAGCTGTGCGGCTGTGTTGTCGCCAAGCCGGTCGGCGACGAAGGCGTGCGCGGCCTCGTGGAAGGTGATGGCGAGCACCAGCGGCAGCACCCAGACGGAAAGGTCATAAAAGGAAATGTTCACGGCTCGTCCGTCCTGGTTTGCCTGCGCGCTTCGCAAAGCAGGCCGTATAGGGCCACAATCCTTCACGATCTAGCGTTATATGGCGCCCAATTCCGAAATTGCCCGTTGCAAATGATCCGCCAGGTGGGCGCCTGCGGTCGACAGGTCGTTCGCGCGGTGGAGGCGGATCTCCGCCGCCGGCAACGGCGGCATGCCGTCACGATCGGACAGCGCACGAAGGCTCGGCGGCAAGGTCCCGGCCTTTACCACCGTCACTGCGAGACCTTGAGCCGCGATCGTCTCGACCGCAGCGAGCGTCCGGCTGACATAGGCGAGACGCCAGGGCAGGTCCGCGGCGTCGAGCGCTTCCGCAGCCCACTGGCGAAACAGACAGCCCGGCGGGTAGAGCGCCATGGGAAGGGGACACTGCGCCGCGGTCCGATAGGATGGGGCGGCTGCCCAGACCGCCTGTTCGCGCCTCAATAACTCGCCATCGCCGCATCCTTGCGGATGCATGGCGATGACGAGGTCGTAGGCATCGCCGAGCCGCGCCGGCATCGTCGCGGTCAGTCCCGTCTCGATCTCGACCCGGACCAGAGGATGGTGCCTGGCAAAGCTCGCCAGCAGCGGCGGAATGACGATGGTGCCGTAATCGTCCATCACGCCGAGACGGACGACGGCGTCGGCCTTGCGTGCGCGGAGCGCCCCGACGGCCTCCGCGTTGAGTGCGAGAATGCGCCGCGCATAAGCGCGCAACTCTTCGCCCGTCGCGCTCGGCACGACGCCAGCCCTGGTGCGCTGAAACAGCTTGGTGCCAAGCCGCTCCTCCAGCCGCCTGATCTGGACGCTCACCGCCGATTGCGTGCGATTGAGCACATCGGCCGCGCGCGTGAACGAACGATGCTCGTCGACCGCGAGAAACGCCTTCAGCAGCTCGGGATCGAGATCGGGTGCGCTCATGACGAAAACTTATCCCAGCATTACGGAAATTCCATTCCCTGTTTCGGCGTGCCTCGTATGCTGCCTTCCGAAGTATCGACGGGAGGAAGCGTGGGCGAAATCTCCGGCGTTCTGGCGGCCGTGCTGTCGAGCGGTCTTGGCGGCACCTCGATCGGCGCCACGCGCTATCTCGTGAGCAACCTCGATCCGCTGGCGATCGGTTCGTTCCGCTTCGGCATCGGCTTTCTCCTGCTGCTGCCACTGACGCTGCTGCGCGCAGATCGCTGGCCACTGCGAGCGGACTGGGCCGCCGCAATCGGGCTCGGCATGCTGTTCTTCGCTTTGTTTCCGATCCTGTTCAATGCATCGTTGATCTTCACGACTGCCGCGCGCGGGGCGCTCGCCTTATCCACGCTGCCGCTGTTGTCCCTCGTGATCGGCGCCGCGCTCGGTGCCGAAGCGCTGACCTGGCGCAAATCGATCGGCGTGGTGATTGCGACATTGGGTGTTGCTGTAGCGCTTCTCTCCGACCTGACCTCGGCACCGCCGGGCGCCTGGCGCGGTGACCTCCTGATGATGGCGGCCGCACTGTGCATGGCACTGTATGGTATCTGGTCGAAGCCACTGATCCGGCGCTCCAGCCCGATCGCCTTCACCACCATGAGCATGGCGGCGGGCGCTGCCTGCCTCATCCTGCTCTCCTGGATCCGCGGTAGCTTTGCGCCGGTCGCGGGCTTCGGTGCACCGCAATGGCTGGCGGCTCTCTATCTCGGTGCATTCGGCGCGGCGCTGACCTTCTATCTCTGGGCTTTCGCGCTGGAGCGGACGACGCCGACGCGTGTCGCGATCTCGGTGACGGTCAACCCGATCACGGCGTCGCTGGTCGGCGCTTGGCTGCTGAACGAGCCGTTGCGCTGGAATCTGGCGGCCGGCATCGTCGCGGTGTTTGGCGGGATCTGGATCGCGACGACAACGGGCCGGCGGGCGCCGGCGGCAAGCGCGTCTGCGTCAGGCCAAGCCTGACATCACGCCGGGATCGTTCCCGGATATTGCACCAGGCCGTCGTCGAGCTTGAGCCAGGCGGGCTTTTCCGAGACCCAGATGTGCTCGGTCGGCGTGAAGGCATTGCGATCGTCGAAAACGGAGAGGGACACGCCCGCCAGCGTGCCGTTGCGCCGCCAGGCGAACAGGCGGGTGCCGCAGCGTTTGCAGAACACGCGGTCGATCGCCTCGGACGATGCATAACGCTCGGTCTCGCCTTCGACGCTCAGCGCGCCCTGGTCGAACTGCGCGCGGGCGAAGAAGGGCGAGCCCATCGCCTTCTGACAGTTGCGGCAATGGCAGACGCGAACGTTGAGCGGCTCGCCCTCCGCCTTGAACCGGACCGCGCCGCACAGGCATCCGCCTTCCCGGATCATGCTGCCCTCAATAGGTTGCGCGTCCGCCCGAGATGTCGAACACCGCGCCGGTCGAGAAGGCGCAGTCCTCGGACGCGAGCCAGGCCACCATCGCGGCGAGCTCTTCGACCAGCACGAAGCGTCCCTTTGGAATTTTCGACAGCATGAAGTCGATATGCTGCTGCGTCATCTGGTCGAAGATCGCGGTCTTGGCCGCGGCCGGCGTCACAGCAT
Organism: Bradyrhizobium sp. ERR14; assembly: GCF_014198235.1. Taxonomy (NCBI): domain Bacteria; kingdom Pseudomonadati; phylum Pseudomonadota; class Alphaproteobacteria; order Hyphomicrobiales; family Nitrobacteraceae; genus Bradyrhizobium; species Bradyrhizobium sp. ERR14. The sequence goes on from NZ_JACIHD010000001.1 coordinate 54,383, forward strand.
TGACGAGGATGTCATGCGCGGCGAGCTCCTTGCCAAGCGACTTTGTCAGCGCGATCAGGCCGGCCTTGGACGCCGAATAGTGCGAGGCGTTCGGGTTGCCTTCCTTGCCGGCGATCGAGGCGATGTTCACGATGCGCCCGTATTTCTGCTTGAGCATCGCAGGCACGATGGCCTTGCAGACGATGAAGGGACCGTCGAGGTTGATGCGCAGCACCTTGCGCCATTCATCGAGGTCGGTTTCCCAGACCGGCTTGTTGACGCCGGCGATGCCGGCATTGTTGACGAGGATGTCGATCTTGCCGAACGCGGCGAGCGTCGCATCGCGCGCCTGCTCGACGGCCGCGGTGTCGGTGACATCGACCTTGAAGACCTTGGTCTCGCCGCCGATCTCTTTCGCCGTCTTCTCGGCCAGCACGGAATCAAAATCCCAGATCGCGACCTTGGCGCCGGAGGCGGTGAGGCGCTCGGTGATGGCGCGGCCAAAGCCCTGCGCGCCGCCGGTGACGATGGCGACGCGGCCGTTGAGGTCGATCTTGTTCATGCCGGGTGCCTCTGGGATCAGAGCATGTAGCCGCCGTCGACGACGAGGTCGACGCCGGTGGTGAAGGCGCTCTCGTCGCTGCCGAGATAGACCGCCATGGATGCGATCTCCTCGGCGGTGCCGAGCCGGCCCATCTTCTGGCGGGAGATGAACATCTCCTTGCCTTGCGGTCCCTGCGCGGCGGCGCGGTCGAGCATCGAGGGCGTCTCGACGGTGCCGGGGCAGATCGAGTTGCAGCGGATGCCCTTGGTGATGAAATCGAGCGCGACCGCACGCGATAGCAGCGACACCGCCGCCTTCGAGGAGCTGTAGACGTAGCGGTTCGCCGGCGGCCTCAAGGCCGCGCAGGAGGAGATGTTGACGATGCTGCCGCCGCCGCCCGCGATCATGTCGGGCAGGAAGGCCCTGATGGTCCGGTGCATCGACTTGACGTTGAGGTCGAACGAGAAATCGAAATCCTCTTCCGAGCATTCCAGGATGGTGCCGTGGTGCACGAAGCCGGCCGCGTTGAGCAGGATGTCGATGTTGCCGATACGCTTGGCGAAGGCGTTGACGTCGGCGGTGTTGCGGACGTCGAGCTTTGCGACCTCGGCGATGCCTTCCTTGGTCAGGCCGGCGATGCCGGCTTCATTGATGTCGGTGGCGATGACGGTTGCGCCTTCACGCGCGAATGCGAGGGCGCATGCGCGCCCGATGCCGGCGGCTGCAGCCGTGACGACGGCGCGTTTGCCCTTGAGGCGGTCTGCCATTTTCTTGTTCTCCTCGATTTCCTCATTGCCGTGACGCCGTAGCCCGGATGGAGCGCCAGCGTAATCCGGGATCCTGCGCTCGCGGATGGTGAACCCGGATTTCGCTACGCTCCATCCGGGCTATGGGTGCCCAGTTCAGTGATTATCCCGCGCCACACCAAAGGTGCCGGCGACGTTCTGGTAGCGCGTGGCGAGCTCCATGCATGCGCCGGTCGATTGCTGGCCGACGGTGTTGCGATAGATCTCCTGCCACGGCGTCTGGTTCTGCGGATGCTTGAAGCCGCCATTGGCCTTGAGCTCGGCGTGACGCTTCTTCAGCTCCTCGTCCGAGATCAGGATGTTGGCGCTGCCCTTGTTGAGGTCGACGCGGACCTTGTCGCCGGTCTTGAGGACCGCAAGCCCGCCATTGGCGGCAGCTTCCGGCGAGGCGTTCAGGATCGAGGGCGAGCCCGAGGTGCCGGACTGGCGGCCGTCGCCGATGCAGGGCAGGGACAGGATACCGCGTTTGATCAGCGCTGCCGGGGGCTGCATGTTCACGACCTCGGCACCACCAGGATAGCCGATCGGCCCGGTGCCGCGGATGAACAGCACGCAGTGCTCGTCGATGTCGAGCGAGGCGTCGTCGATCCGCTCGTGATAGTCCTCCGGACCCTCGAACACGATGGCGCGGCCCTCGAATGCGTTGGGGTCTTTCGGATTGCTGAGATAGCGATCGCGGAATTCCTTGGAGATCACTGAGGTCTTCATGATCGCGGAATCGAACAGATTGCCCTTCAGCACCAGGAAGCCGGCGTCCTTCACCAGCGGCTTGTCGTAGGCCCAGATCACGTCGTTGTCGGGGACCGGCGCGTCCTTGCAGTTCTCGCCGATGCCGCGGCCGTTGACGGTGACGGCGTCCTCATGGATGCGCTTGTGCTTCATCAATTCGCGCACCACGGCAGGCACGCCGCCGGCGCGGTGGAATTCCTCGCCGAGATAGAAGCCGGCGGGCTGCATGTTGACCAGCAGCGGCACGTCGTGGCCGACCTTCTGCCAGTCCTCGATGGTGAGCTCGACGCCGATGTGGCGGGCCAGCGCGTTGATGTGGATCGGCGCGTTGGTCGAGCCGCCGATCGCCGAATTGATCACGATGCAGTTCTCGAACGCCTTGCGGGTCAGGATGTCCGAGGGCTTGAGGTCTTCCCAGACCATCTCGACGGCGCGCTTACCGGTCTCGTAGGCGATCTGGCCGCGCTCGCGGTAGGGCGCGGGGATCGCCGCGCAGCCCGGCAGCGAGAAGCCGAGCGCTTCGGCAAGACCGTTCATGGTCGAGGCGGTGCCCATGGTGTTGCAATGGCCGACCGAGGGTGCCGACGAGGCCACGATCTCCATGAACTCTTCATAGTCGATCTCGCCCGCGGCGAGCCGCTCGCGCGACTTCCAGACGATGGTGCCCGAACCGGTGCGCTCGCCGGCATGCCAGCCGTTGAGCATCGGGCCGCCCGACAGCACGATCGCGGGCAGGTTGACGGTCGCAGCCGCCATCATGCAGGCCGGCGTAGTCTTGTCGCAGCCGGTGGTGAGCACGACGCCGTCGAGCGGATAGCCGTAGAGGATCTCGACCAGGCCGAGATAGGCGAGGTTGCGGTCGAGCGCGGCGGTCGGGCGCTTGCCGGTCTCCTGGATCGGATGGGTCGGGAATTCCATCGCGATGCCGCCGGCCTCGCGGATGCCCTCGCGGACGCGATGGGCAAGCTCGATATGGTGGCGGTTGCAGGGAGAGAGGTCGTTGCCGGTCTGGGCGATGCCGATGATCGGCTTGCCGGACTGAAGCTCGGCACGGGTGAGGCCGTAATTGAGGTAGCGCTCCATGTAGAGCGCCGTCATGCCCGGATTATGCGGGTTGTTGAACCATTCCTGGGAACGAAGGTGGCGTCGGGAGCCGTTGCCGGCGGGCGCATGCCCATTGGTCGGTTTTTTTGTCATTGGTTTCTCCTGCAATGCAAACGCACTGGCGTCCGTCCTAGGGTGTCGGCTTGTGCGATGCCCAACGGCGCGAATGACCGATCGCTGGCCCGCTGGCGGGTCGTTTCCTCACAAATGCGATACTAGTCATGGCTACTTGGTAACGCTACCATTTTGTTCGCCGTGCCCACGCCTGAGACAGTCGGCCGGCTGTCTGAATGGCGCGGCGACGAGCTTTGCCGCTCGATCACCCGAAAGCCGAGATCGAGCACTGGCTGCTCCGGGCGCCGTCCGTCGATCGCCTCGATCAGCATGGTGGCGGCCGTTTTGCCCATCTCGTAGCGGTTGGTGCGCACGCTGGTAAGGGTGGGGACGGCGGAGGCCATGAATTCGAGGTCGTTGAAGCCGACGATCGCGATCTGCTCGGGGACAGCGATCTCCCGGCGCCGGCATTCGAACAGCACGCCGAGCGCAAGGTCGTCATTGGCGCAGAACACCGCATCGAGATTCGGCTCGCGCGCCAGGAGATCGGTGAACAGCGCGCCGCCCAGCGTCACCGAGGTCGGTGTCGCCGTGGTGACGACGAGGCGCTGCTCGAACAGTGCGGCATCCTTCATCGCCGAGACATATCCGTCCAGCCGCCGCTGCACCCGCGGGTCCATGCGCGCACCGACGAAGCCGATCTTGCGGCGGCCCTGCTCGAACAGGTGCGCAACCGCTGCGCGGGCTGCATCATAGTGCGAAAAGCCAATCATCATGTCGACCGGGTCGGGGCCGATCTCCATGATCTGCACGATCGGGCAATCGGCGGCCTCCAGCATGGCGCGCGATTCCGTGGTCTGGTCGATGCCGGTGACGATCAGCCCGGCCGGCTTCTGCGCCAGAAACAGTCGCAGCAGCTTCTCTTCCTGGAGGATGCTGTAGCGCGTGTTGGACAGCTGGATCGAGTAACGGCTGCCTTCGGACGCGTCGTAGATGCCGCGCAGCACGTCCGAGAACACGTTGTTGGTGAGGGAGGGGATCAAGACACCGATCACCTCGGTGCGTTGCGAGGCCAGCGCGCGGGCCGCAAGGTTCGGCACATAGCCGAGCTCCTTGGCGGCGCTCTCGACCCGTGTCCGCTTGGCAACCGAGAGGGCCTCCGGATTACGGAAGAAGCGGGACGCCGTAATCGGGCTGACGCCGGCAAGCTCGGCGACTTCCGCCAGCCGGATCTTGCCTGACTTGGTGCGTTTTCGACCCATTTGCTGCTCTTAACACAGTCAGTCCCGCAAACAAAGGAACGTTGACAGCGCTACCAGCAACGACTAACCAAAGACAAATTGCCAAAACCGCACAAACTGCCGACAATGTTGCCCGCTAAGATCGGGCCGAGTTCGGTGAAGTCTGAAAAAACAAGACGGTCGCGGCGCTAGAGGCGCTGTGGACTTTCGAGGAGGGAGCTAGATGTCGTCTGTGCAAATCCGCGACGTGCGGAAATCGTTCGGCAATTTTGAAGTTCTGCACGGCGTGACTGTACCGATTGAGGACGGCCAGTTCGTCGTTCTGGTCGGCCCCTCCGGCTGCGGCAAGTCGACGCTTCTGCGCATGCTCGCCGGTCTCGAGAACATCACCTCCGGCACGATCTCGATCGGCGACCGCGTCGTCAACAATGTCCAGCCCAAGGAGCGGGACATTGCGATGGTATTCCAGAACTACGCGCTCTATCCGCACATGACGGTCGCCGACAACATGGGCTTCTCGCTGAAGCTGCGGAATGCGGGTGCCGACGAGATCAACAAGCGCGTCAAGCGCGCCGCCGAGATCCTCGCGCTGTCGCCGCTGCTCGATCGCTATCCGCGCCAGCTCTCCGGCGGCCAGCGCCAGCGCGTCGCGATGGGCCGCGCCATCGTGCGCGACCCGCAGGTCTTCCTGTTCGACGAGCCCTTGTCCAACCTCGACGCCAAGCTGCGCGTCGCCATGCGCACCGAGATCAAGGAGCTGCACCAGCGGCTGAAGACGACGACCGTCTACGTCACCCACGACCAGATCGAAGCCATGACCATGGCCGACAAGATCGTCGTCATGCATGACGGCATCGTCGAGCAGATGGGCACGCCGCTCGAGCTCTATGACAAGCCCGACAACCAGTTCGTCGCCGGCTTCATCGGCTCGCCCGCGATGAACTTCCTGAAGGGGCATGTGCGCGTCAACGGCGTTGCGACCTTCGAGGGACCGAACGGCGTCAAGCTGCCGCTCAAGACCGCGCCCGCGGCGTCCGACGGCCGTCCCGCAGTCTACGGCGTGCGGCCCGAACATTTCACCATTGCCGACGACGGCGCCGAAGCCGAGATCATCGTGGTCGAGCCGACCGGCTCGGAGACGCAGGTGTTTGCCAAGATCGGCGGCGAGCAGGTCGTCGCGGTCTTCCGCGAACGCCACCAGTTCAACCCGGGCGACAAGGTCCGGCTGAAGCCGGACCCGTCACTGGTGCATCTGTTCGACGAGGCGACGGGAAAGCGCCTGAACGCGTAGCGTAAGTTTAAGTCAAGACAATAAAAAGCATCACAGGGAGGACGACATGCAAGACTTTACCCGCCGGACTCTGCTTCAAGGCGGAACGGCACTGGCTGCGACCGGCATGCTGACCGGGCCGGCACTGTTCGATTTCGCCAAGGCCTGGGCGCAGAGCGCGCCCTGGAAGGCGGAGCCTGGCGCCAAGCTGACCGTGATGCGGTGGAAGCGCTTCGTGCCGGCTGAGGACGATGCGTTCAACGCGATGGTCGCGGCGTTCAAGGCTGCCACCGGCACCGAGATGAACGTGTTCAGCGAATCCTTCGAGGACGTGCAGCCGAAGGCTTCGGTTGCGGCCAATACCGGCTCCGGGCTCGATCTCGCCTGGGGCCTGCACACGCTGCCGCAGCTGTTCCCCACCAAAGTGCTGAAGATGAACGACGTCGCCGATTATCTCGGCAAGAAATACGGCGGCTGGACCGATGCGGCCGCCAAGACCTGCAAGCAGGGCAACGACTGGCTCGGTATTCCCGTCGCCACCAACGGCGGTTACATGACGTACCGCAAGTCGGCGCTCGACAAGGCGGGGTTCAAGGAATTCCCGAAGGACTTCCCCAGCTTCCTCGAGATGTGCAAGGCGCTGAAGGCGAACAACACGCCGGCCGGCTTCGCTCTCGGGCACGCCTCGGGCGACGGCAATTCGTGGCTGCACTGGGTGCTGTGGGGCCACGGCGCCTACACGGTCGACCAGAACGACAAGATCATCATCAATTCGCCGGAGACGGCAAAGGCGCTTGAATATTGCAAGTCGCTGTACGATGCCTTCATCCCGGGCACCGCGTCCTGGAACGATTCCTCCAACAACAAGGCGTTCCTCGCCGGCGAGCTCTATTGCACGGCGAACGGCATCTCGATCTACGTCGCCGCCAAGACCGATGCGAGCAAGAAGGAGCTCGCCGAGGACACCTATCACGCGCTCTGGCCGGTCGGACCGGTCGGCAAGCCGACCGAGCTGCAGCTTGCGCTGCCGATCCTCGCCTTCAACTTCACCAAATATCCGAACGCGGCGAAGGCCTTCGTCGCCTTCATGCTGGAGAAGGAGAACTACGAGAAGTGGCTGGACGGCGCGCAGGGCTATCTGACGCAGACCTTGAACGCTTATGAGTCGGCGCCGATCTGGACGGCGGATCCCAAGAATGCCGTGTTCTCGCAGGCCTCCAAGCGCACTTTGCCGGCGGCCGGTATCGGTTCGGTCGGCGAAAAGGCGGCGACGGCCATCGCCGACTTCATCGTCGTCGACATGTTCGCCAACTACTGCACCGGCACCAAGGATGCGAAGGGCGCGATGGCGGAAGCCGAGCGCCAGCTGAAGCGCATCTACCGCTGAGCGTCACGGGGCGGGCGGCCATTCGGCCGCCCGCTCGTCAACATTTCGATCAGGGATATCGGGCATGGCTGATGTCGCAATTCCCCGGGCCAAGCCTCAGATGAGCGAGGACAGCGCCTGGACCCAGCTCAAACACAATCGCAACTGGCTCGGCTTCTGGTTCATGGTGCCGGCCATGGCCTTCCTGATCTTTTTCCTGGCTTATCCGCTGGGCCTAGGCATCTGGTTGTCCTTCACCGACACCCGCATCGGCAGGGTCGGGCATTTCGTCGCCACCGAGAACTATGAGTGGCTGTGGGACGATTCCATCTTCTGGCTGTCGGTGTTCAACACGCTGCTCTACACCTTCGTCGCCAGCGCCCTCAAATTCGCGATCGGGCTTTATCTCGCGTTGCTGCTGAACGAGAACATGCCGTTCAAGGCGATGCTGCGCGCGATGGTCCTGATCCCCTTCATCGTGCCGACGGTGCTCTCGGCGCTGGCGTTCTGGTGGATCTTCGATTCGCAATTCTCCATCATCTCCTGGTCGCTGAGGCATCTCGGCCTGATCGACCAGAACATCAACTTCCTCGGCGACACGACCTGGGCACGCATTTGCGTGATATTCGCCAATATCTGGCGCGGCGTGCCGTTCGTCGCGATCACGCTGCTGGCCGGCCTGCAGACGGTGTCGCCCTCGCTCTATGAAGCCGCAACGCTCGACGGCGCCACGCGCTGGCAGAATTTCCGCTTCATCACCTATCCGCTGCTGACGCCGATCATCGCCGTCGTGATGACCTTCTCGGTGCTGTTCACCTTCACCGACTTCCAGCTGATCTGGGCGATGACGCGCGGCGGACCGGTCAACGCCACCCATCTGATGGCGACGCTGTCCTACCAGCGCGCGATCATCGCCGGGCAGCTGGGCGAGGGTGCCGCGATCTCGAGCGCCATGATCCCGTTCCTGCTCGCCGCAATCATGGTGTCGTGGTTCGGCCTCCAGCGCAGGAAATGGCAGCAGGGAGAGAACAATGACTGATCTGCCCACCAGGTCCGTTGATCTCAAGGCCGTGCTATCGGGATCCTCTCCGACGGTGGCGAAGGACGATCACAGCGAGGGCATGAGCTATCTGCAGTCGGTGCCGCGCCGGATGGTGACGCTGTACCTGCCGCTCGCGATCATCGTCATCGTTCTGCTGTTCCCGTTCTACTGGATGGCGCTGACCTCGGTGAAGCCGGACGAGCAATTGCTCGATCTCGACAGGTACAACCCGTTCTGGACCTGGAATCCGACCTTCAAGCATTTCCACAAGCTGCTGTTCGAGAGCTACTACCCGTACTGGCTCTGGAACACGATGTACGTGGCCGTCTGCGCGACGGTGCTTTCGATCATCGCGTCGGTGCTGGCTGCCTACGCCATCGTGCGCTTGCGCTACAAGGGCGCCAATCTCGTCGGCGGGCTGATCTTCCTTGCTTATCTGGTGCCGCCGTCGATCCTGTTCATCCCGCTCGCCACCGTCGTGTTCCAGTACGGGCTGTTCGACTCGCCGCTGGCGTTGATCCTGACCTATCCGACCATCCTGATCCCGTTCTCGACCTGGCTGCTGATGGGCTATTTCAAGACCATCCCGTTCGAGCTCGAGGAATGCGCGTTGATCGACGGGGCGAGCCGCTGGCAGATCCTGGTCAAGATCGTTCTGCCGCTCGCAATCCCCGGCCTGATCTCGGCCTTCATCTTCTGCTTCACGCTATGCTGGAACGAGTTCATCTACGCGTTGACCTTCCTGCAGTCGACCAGCAACAAGACGGTGCCGGTCGCGATCGTCAACGAGTTCGTGGACGGTGACATCTACCGCTGGGGTTCGCTGATGGCCGGAGCCTTGGCCGGCTCGCTGCCGCTCGTCATCCTTTACGCCTTCTTCGTGGAGCATTATGTGTCCGCGATGACCGGCGCCGTGAAGGAATAATCGCGGAGTCTGCCACGGGAGCGCGCCGGAGGCTGCGCGCTCCGGCCAATAACCAAGGAGTTAAGCTCTTGCACGTTCTGGTTCTGGGCGCCGCCGGCATGGTCGGCCGCAAATTGTGTGAACGGCTGTTGCGTGACGGCCGGCTCGGCAAGAGCGACATCACCAAGCTCACCATGCATGACGTGGTCGAGCCGAAGAAGCCCGAGAAGGCTGGTTTCCCCGTCGAGACGGTGTCGGGCGATTTCGCCGTGCCGGGCGCTGCCGAAAAGCTGATCGCCGGCCGCCCGGACGTGATCTTCCATCTCGCCGCGATCGTCTCGGGCGAGGCCGAGCTCGATTTCGACAAGGGTTACCGCATCAATCTCGATGGCACGCGAATGCTGCTCGATGCCATTCGGTTGGTCGGTGGCGGCTACAAGCCGCGCGTGGTGTTCACGTCCTCGATCGCGGTGTTCGGCGCGCCGTTCCCGGATGCGATCGGCGACGAGTTCTTCCACACCCCGCTGCTCAGCTACGGCGCCCAGAAGGCGATCGGCGAATTGCTGCTGGCCGACTATTCGCGCCGCGGCTTCCTCGACGGCATCGGCATCCGGCTGCCGACCATCTGCATCCGGCCCGGCCTGCCCAACAAGGCGGCATCGGGCTTCTTCTCCAACATCCTGCGCGAGCCGCTGGCCGGCAAGGAAGCGGTGCTCCCGGTTTCCGAGGATGTCCGCCACTGGCACGCCACGCCGCGCTCGGCGGTCGGATTCCTGCTGCACGCCGGCACCATGGATCTCGCCGCGGTGGGCCCGCGCCGCAATTTGACCATGCCGGGCCTGTCGGCGACGGTCGGCGAGCAGATCGCTGCCCTGAAGCGGGTTGCGGGCGAGAAGGTCGCCGCGCGCATCAAGCGCGAGCCCGATCCCTTCATCGTCGGCATCGTCGGCGGCTGGCCGCGCAATTTCAATGCGAAGCGGTCGCTCGAGCTCGGCTTCACCACTGCCGAGAAGACCTTCGACGACATCATCCGCATTCACATCGAAGACGAGCTCGGCGGCAACTTCGTCGCATGATCTCCGACTGAGCGGGCCCTGGTGATGGCGAGCGTTGCTTGCATCGGCGAATGCATGGTCGAGCTCAGGCAGGCGCAAGGCGGCGCGTCTGCCGGGCAAGGGCAGGGCGGCGGGTTGTATTCGCGCGGCTTCGGCGGTGACACCCTCAACACCGCCGTCTATCTGGCGCGGCTCGAGGTCAAGGTCGATTATTTCACCGCGCTCGGCGATGACGGCCTCAGCGACGAGATGATCGCGGCCTGGAACGCGGAGAATGTCGGCACAAGGCGCGTCGCGCGGCTGGCCGGCAAGCTGCCCGGCCTCTACATGATCCAGCTGGATGCGAAGGGCGAGCGCCAGTTCTTTCACTGGCGCGACAGCGCGGCGGCGCGGCAGCTGATGAGCCTGCCAGAGACCGATGAGCTCCTCAACTCGCTGATGAGCTACGACATCGTCTATCTCTCCGCGATCACGCTCTCGATCTACGATGCGCCCGGCCGCGAGCGCCTGTTCGCGGCAATCAAGCGCGCACGCCTGCTCGGCACCCGCTTCGTGTTCGACACCAATTTTCGCGCGCGGGGGTGGCCGGACCGCGACGTCGCGCGCGAGGTTTTTGCGGCTGCTTTCACCGCCGCCGACATCGTGCTGACCTCCACCGAGGATCTGCTCGCGCTCTATCCCGGCGAGAGCAACGATCAGCTGATGGCACGTATCCCGACGCCCGAGCTGGTGTTCCGGCTCGCCGAGCCCGTGAGCCTGCTGCGCTTCCCCGGCGGAACGAGCGAGGTCCGTGCCGAACCCATGACCAAGCCCGTCGTCGACACCACGGCGGCCGGAGACAGCTTTGCCGCGGCCTATATCGCGGCCCGGCTCGCCGGTTCCGATCCGGTCGAGGCCGCTCAGGCTGGGCATCGCCTCGCCAGCCTCGTGATCTGCTATTCCGGCGCCATTATTCCGGGCTATGCCATGCCGCCGAAGAAACGACACCGGCCGGCGACCTCCCGCCAGGCGACCAAGTAAAGATCGAGACCTATGACCACGACTGCCCAACAGAACCATCTCGCCGCGCTGTTCAAGGCGGCGACCGTCATTCCCGTGCTCACCATCGAGCGTATCCAGGATGCCGTGCCGCTGGCGCGCGCGCTGGTTGCCGGCGGCGTCCGCACGCTGGAGGTGACGATGCGCACCCCGGTTGCGATCGAGGCGGCGAGGGCGATGATGGCCGAAGTCCCGGAGGCCGTCGTCGGCATCGGCACGATCCTCAATCCGGCCGACTTCACCCGTGTCGAGAAGCTCGGCGTCGCCTTCGGCATCAGCCCCGGCCTGACCCCCGATCTCCTGAGGGCCGCAGCCCATAGCTCTCTGCCGTTCGCGCCGGGCATCGCCACGGCGTCCGAACTGATGCTGGCGCTTTCGCACGGCCTCGACGTTGCAAAATTCTTCCCGGCCGAGCAAGCCGGCGGCATCAAGGGCCTGCGTTCGCTCGCCGGCCCGTTCCCGAACGTGCGGTTCTGCCCGACGGGCGGCATCGGTGAGGCCAATGCGGCGAGCTGGCTCGCCGAGCCCAACGTGGTCGCAGTCGGCGGTTCCTGGCTGTGCCCGACGGCCGAGATCAAGTCCGGGAACTGGGCTGGCATAACTGCCATCTGCCAGCGCACCCTCAAGGCCCTGAAACCCGCGTGAAGTCTTGCCATCCCTGCGCTAAGACTTAGCTCAGGAAGAGAGACCCCAGGGAGACATGACCATGACCGCCAGCATCGTCGGATGGGCGCATACGCCGTTCGGCAAGTTCGACACCGAAACCGTCGAAAGCCTCGTCACCCGCGTCGCCAATGAGGCGATGGCCGATGCCGGCATTTCGGCCGGCGATGTCGACGAGATCGTGCTCGGCCATTTCAATGCCGGCTTCTCGGCGCAGGATTTTACCGCCTCGCTGGTGCTCCAGGCCGACCCGAAGCTGCGCTTCAAGCCGGCGACCCGGGTCGAGAACGCCTGCGCCACCGGTTCTGCCGCCGTGCACCAGGGCCTGCGCGCGATTGCCGCAGGCGCCGCCAAGATCGTCCTGGTCGTCGGCGTCGAGCAGATGACCCGCACCCCGGGGCCCGAGATCGGCAAGAACCTGCTGAAGGCCTCCTACCTGCCCGAGGACGGTGACACCGTCGGCGGCTTTGCCGGCGTGTTCGGCAAGATCGCCAGCTCCTACTTCCAGAAATACGGCGACCAGTCCGACGCGCTGGCGCTGATCGCGGCCAAGAACCACAAGAACGGCGTCGCCAATCCCTTCGCCCAGATGCGCAAGGATTTCGGCTTCGACTTCTGCCGCGCCGAGAGCGAGAAGAACCCCTACGTCGCCGGCCCCCTGAAGCGCACCGATTGCTCGTTGGTCTCCGACGGCGCCGCCGCGCTGGTGCTGGCCGACGCCGAGACCGCCAAGGGCATGGCCAAGTCGATCGGCTTCCGCGCCACCGCGCACGCCCAGGATTTCCTGCCCATGAGCAAGCGCGACATCCTCCAGTTCGAGGGCTGCACCGTCGCCTGGCAGCGTGCGCTGGAGAAGGCGGGGGTCACGCTGTCCGATCTCTCCTTCGTCGAGACCCATGACTGCTTCACCGTGGCCGAGCTGATCGAATACGAAGCGATGGGCCTGACGCCGCGGGGGCAGGGCGCCCGCGCCATCAAGGAAGGCTGGACGCTGAAGGACGGCAAGCTGCCGGTCAATCCGTCCGGCGGCCTCAAGGCCAAGGGCCATCCGATCGGCGCCACCGGCGTCTCCATGCACGTGATGACCGCGATGCAGCTCGCAGGCCAGGCGCCCGAGGGCATGCAGCTCAAGAACGCCAAGCTCGGCGGCATCTTCAACATGGGCGGCGCCGCTGTCGCCAACTACGTCTCGGTGCTGGAGCCGCTGAAGTAGGCTCTCGTAGGGTGGGCAAAGGCGCGAAGGCGCCGTGCCCACCATCTTCCTTGCGTTAGATCATGGTGGGCCCGCTTCGCCTGGCCCACCCTATGGCTCCTGATTGATTGGCGGAAGAGCATCATGAGCACTGACTACGAAGACTCGCTGTCGATGGACGCACTCAACGGTCGGATTGCGATCCTCGAGGACAATATAAGGCAGCTCATCGAGCAGGCCGCGGCCGCCTCAGGCGAGCAGAACGAGTCACGCATCGCCGACCGGATCAACCAGCAGAACGAAGAGCTCGACCGGCTCCTCAAGATCCGCGAATCCCGCCAGAAGAAATAGCCGCCGATATCACCGCGCGGCGCATGCGGCCATACGCCGGCCGCCCTTGTGCGCGCGGCTTTGCTGCCTTTAGCTGGACCGAAATCGCGGGGCCGCGCCTGGCCCCCGCGCAATCGGGAGCGAATGATGGGGCCGCTGAAGGGCATCAAGGTCATCGACATGACCACCGTGCTGATGGGGCCTTATGCGACCCAGATGCTCGGTGATTACGGCGCCGACGTCATCAAGGTGGAATCGCTCGATGGCGACGTCACCCGCCTGATCGGCCCGATGCGCCACGCCGGCATGGGCCCGGTGTTCCTCAACACCAACCGCAGCAAGCGCTCGATCTGCCTCGATCTGAAAAAGCCGGCGGGCCGCGAGGCCGTGTTGCGACTGCTGAAGGACGCCGACGTTCTCGTCTACAACGTCCGCCCGCAGGCGATGGCGCGGCTTCAGCTCGGCTACGACGTCGTCTCGAAAATCAACCCGCGCCTCGTCTATGCCGGCGTGTTCGGCTTTGGCCAGGATGGCCCGTATGCCGCAAAGCCCGCCTATGACGATCTGATCCAGGGCGCCACCGCGCTGCCGGCGCTGATGGCGCAGACCGGGGACGGCGTGCCGCGCTATGTGCCGAACGCGCTGGTCGACCGCATCGTCGGCCTTACCGCCGTCGGCGCGATCTGCGCCAGTCTCGTGCATCGCGACCGCACCGGACGCGGCCAGCGGGTCGATATCCCGATGTTCGAGACCATGGCCGGCTTCGTCATGGGCGATCACATGGGCGGGCTCACCTATGAGCCGCCGCTCGACAAGGGCGGCTATGCCCGCCACCTCTCGCGCGATCGCAGGCCCTACAAGACCTCGGACGGCTATCTCAGCGTCATCGTCTACAACGACAAGCAGTGGGACAATTTCTTCAAGGCGACCGCGCGCGACGAGCTCCGCGCCGATCCCAGATTTGCGACCTTCGCCGGCCGCGCCGCCAATATCGATGTCGTCTATGCCGAGCTCGCGCGCATCTTCGAGACGCGCCCCACCGCCGAATGGATCGAGCTGCTGACCAAGGCGGATGTGCCGGTCATGCCGATGCACGACCTTGCCTCGATCCTGCACGATGAGCATCTGGAAGCGACGAATTTCTTCCCCGTCGTGACCCATCCGACCGAGGGGCCGATCCGCAGCATGAAGGTGACGGCGACCTGGTCGGAGACGGAGGCAGAGCCGGTGCGGCTGGCCCCGCGTCTCAACGAGCACGGCGCGGAGATTCTTCGCGAGATCGGATACTCCGCCGACGAGATAGCCGCCATGGTGCACGACGGCATCACGCGCTCGCCGCCAGAGTAGGGGAGGCACCATGAGCTTCATCAACGGCGTCGGCCTCACGTCTTTCGGCAAGCATGAAGGCTCGTCCTCGCTCGACCTGATGAGCCAGGCGGCGCAAGCCGCGCTCGACGATGCCGGGCTGACGCGCGCGGACATCGACGGCATTCTTTGCGGCTATTCCACCGTCTCGCCGCACATCATGCTGGCGACCGTGTTCGCAGAGCACTTTGGAATCCGCCCGAGTTACGCTCACGCCGTGCAGGTCGGCGGCGCCACGGGGCTCGCGATGACGATGCTGGCGCATCACCTCGTCACCTCGGGCGTCGCGCGCAACGTGCTCGTCGTTGCCGGCGAGAACCGGCTCACCGGGCAGAGCCGTGATGCCTCGATCCAGGCGCTGGCGCAGGTCGGCCATCCCGACTACGAGGTGCCGCTGGGGCCGACCATTCCCGCCTATTACGGCCTCGTCGCCAGCAGGTACATGCACGAATATGGCGTAACCGAACAGGATCTCGCCGAATTCGCGGTGCTGATGCGCGCCCACGCCTGCACCCATCCCGGTGCGCAATTCCACGACCCCATTACCGTCGCCGACGTCATGGCCTCGAAGCCGGTGGCGATGCCGCTCAAGCTGCTCGACTGCTGCCCGGTGTCCGACGGCGGCGCCGCCTTCGTCATCAGCCGCGAGCGGACCGGGGAGGCGGGCGTGCGCATCCGCGGCTGCGCGCAGGCGCATACCCATCAGCATGTCACGGCCGCGCCCGCGCTCAGTGAACTCGGCGCCGAGATCTCCATCGCCCGCGCCAAGAAGGCCACGGGCCTTGCGATCTCCGACGTGCGCTACGCCGCGATCTACGACAGTTTTACCATCACGCTCGCGATGCTGCTGGAAGACCTCGGCCTTGCCGGCCGCGGCGAGGCCGCAGCCCGCGTGCGATCAGGCCATTTCAGCCGCGACGGCGCGATGCCGCTGAACACCCATGGCGGGCTGCTCAGCTACGGCCATTGCGGCGTCGGCGGCGCCATGGCGCATCTGGTCGAGGCGCATTTGCAGATGACGGGGCGGGCGGCGAGCCGCCAGGTGCGCGACGCCTCGATTGCGCTGCTGCATGGCGACGGCGGCGTGCTGTCGTCGCATGTGAGCATGTTCCTGGAGCAGGTGCGATGAGCGGGCGTCTGGCAGACTGGACCAAGGGCGAACCGGCCATCACCTACCAGACCTGCAACTCATGCGGGCATGTGCAGTATTTCCACCGCGCCTTCTGCGCGGCTTGTGGCGAATCGGATTCGCGCGAGCAGCGCGCCAGCGGCAAGGGCAGGGTCTACGCCACCTCGCTGGTCTGCCGCGCCGCGACGCCCGAGACGCGCGCGCACGTGCCCTACAACATCCTGCTGGTCGATTGCGCCGAGGGCTTTCGCATGATGGCGCATGGCGACAACGGACTCGCGATCGGCGATTCGGTCGTCGCGAGCTTCAAACCGTTCGCCGGGGAGATCGTGCCGTTCTTCACGAAGGAAATGTAACGGGATTCGTCATTCGGGGGCGGTCATGGACCGAGCCTGGAACGGGTATTCTGGGCCTGGCCTGTGCGAGGGGCCACCCCGGAATGACGAAAACTCTAGAACTCCAACTAACGCCCGTAGAACAAGATGCTGGCGATGACGAGCATCGCCGTCACCGCCAGCATATGCGCGAGCGCTCCCGAGGCCGCCCCCTTGGTGGCTTCCTTCATGCCTTTTTCTCCCTAGACTTGGGCGTGACTCATCGTTGTGCGGCTAGCGCACCCGATGGCCAATTGTTTTACTCGGAACACCCCATTTGCGAGTACTCACCGCGATTTGTCCCCACGCGGCGAATATCGACTGTGTCAGGGTCGATCAGCAATGCGGCGGCAATTTGACTCGATAATGTTGCTCCTGCGTCCTCGCGCGAATAGAGTCTTTGGGAACTTGCGCGGACGACGACAAAAAGCATCAAAAAATCAGGGAAAACTTCAGGAAAATCATGGCCCGCATCAGCTACAGCGACCCGTCCAAGGCATCCGACCGCACCCGCGAAATTCTCGACAAGAACCGCAACGCCAACATCTTCCGCATGATGGCGCACTCGCCGAGCTATTTCGAGCAGTACTGCCGCTTGGGGGGCGCCATCCGTCACAAGGGCGAGCTCGATCCGGTCGTGCGCGAGCTTGCGATCACCCGCACCGGAATCTTGTGCGAGGCGCCGTACGAGATCGTCGCGCACAAGCGGATCGGCAAGAATGTCGGCGTCACCGACGCGCAGAACGAGGCGCTGGAAAACTGGCAGGCGGCGCCGTGCTTCAACGAGGTGCAGCGCGCCGCGCTCGCCTTCACCGACGAGATCGTGAAGCTCAGGAAGCCGACGGATGCGACCTTCAAGGCGATCGCAGCGAAGCTGACGCCGGCCGCGCTGGTCGAGCTCCAGCTCTCGGTCGGCTTCTACATCATGACCTCGAAATTCCTGGAGACGTTCGAGATCGATCTCCAGCCCGTCACCGAAGTGGTGGGCTGATCGAAGCACCGCGGCGAGGGATGCCAATGACGATCGATGAATATGCGGCCTGGGCCGCGAGCGTTGCGAAAGTCGATGAACATCCGTCCAACGAGCGGCTCTCCTATCTCGGTCTCGGCCTCGCGGGCGAGGCCGGCGAGGTGGCCGAGCACATCAAGAAGCTGTTGCGCGATGACTGGCTCGACAAGGCTGGCCTCGTCGATGAGCTCGGCGACGTCATCTATTATTGGGCCTGCCTCTGCGCGACGACCGGCCAGAAACCGTCCGAGCTGCTCGAAAGGAGCGCGGCAAAGATCAAGCGGCGGCTGAGCGAGGCGGCGAGCCGGTAGGCTCGCTCACGTCGACGTCAAAATATCCACCTTCGCGTTCGCCACGATCAGGCGATCGGCGAGGAGCTGGGCGAGGTTGCGCATGATGCGCTCGCTGGCGTGCGGGTGCTGCTGGCGGAAGCGTTCGAAATCCTGCAGCGGAGCCTCATAGGCGGTCGCCGCCATGTCGGCGAAGACGTCGGCCGAGCGCGTGGACTCCAGTAGCGCCATCTCGCCGAACGCCATGCCCGCGGTCAGCGTCGCGAGCCGCACGCCGTCGGGCAGCGTGACGTGCACGGCGCCGCTGCGCAGGAAGAACAGGGAATCGGCGCGATCGCCCGTGGTGAGAATCTTGGCGCCGGACTGATAGGTGCGGATGGTGCAGATCGAGGCGAGATCCGCCAGCTCGTCCTCGCCGAGGCCCTCGAGCAGCGGCTGCTCGGCAAGCTCGGTGGTCTCATGAAAGTCGATCGAGCCGCCGTAGCGGTAGACGATCTGGTCTTCGGCCCATTCGATCGCGGTGTCGAGCAGGTAGAAGTCGCGGACGTTCTTCAGCTCGGCCGTCCATTCCCGCAACGTGTCCCATTCCTTGGATGCGCGCCTGACGCCGGACAGCACGACGGTCACGTTCAGCGCCGCGAGCTCCTCGAACGCTTCGGCGACCAGCCGCGCGCCGGCGCGCGTGGTGGAGGTGACGCGGTGCAGATCGAAGATCACGAATTGGGGGCGGGGTCGGGCAGCGAGCCGCCGGGAGACGTAGTCGACCGCGGACAGCGACAGCGTGCCGACCAGCTCGATGATCCGCACTTCCTGCTCATGCGCGGCGAGAATCTCGCGCTCCTGCGGCCGGCGCACGCGGCGTGACGGGCTCTTGCCGATATCGTAGTCGGCGATGACGGCGTTGCGGGCATCGTCGCTGCGGTTGAGCATGTGCAGATCGTAGTGCGAGGACAGCGCCTCGCAGACCTTGATGCCGCGCACGCTGTTGCCGTGCTTGTCGAGCTTCGGCGAATAGCTGCCGAGCCCGAGGCGGGCGGGGAGCGCGGCGAGGATGCCGCCGCCGACGCCGCTCTTGGCGGGAATGCCGATCCGGTAGATCCATTCGCCGGCATAGTCGTACATGCCCGACGAGGTCATCACCGACAGCGTGCGGGAGATGGCGTAAGGCGTCAGCACCTGCTCGCCCGTGACCGGATTGACGCCGCGATTGGCAAGGGTCGCCGCCATCACCGCGATGTCGCGCGCGGTGACTAGCACCGCGCATTGCCGGAAATAGACGTCGAGCACGGCTGCAACGTTGTCGGAGATCACCGCGTTGGTCTTGAGCAGATAACCGATCGCGCGGTTGCGGTCGCCGGTCTGGCTCTCCGAGCCGTAGACGGCCTCGTCCACGGCGAGATCGCGGCCCGCGAAGCGGCTCAGCGCGAGCCGAATCTGCTCGAAGGCATCTGCGCCCTTGCTGTCGTAAATCAGCCCGGTGCAGGCGATCGCGCCGGCATTGACCATCGGGTTGAACGGGTGGTTATCGGAATTAAGCCGGATCGAGTTGAAGGGATCGCCCGACGGTTCGACGCCGATCGCGCTCTCGACCCGGCCTGCGCCCAGAAGGTCCAGCGCCAGCGCGAACACGAACGGTTTTGACATCGACTGGATGGTGAAGGGCACCCTGGAGTCGCCGACCTCGTAGACGTGGCCATCCAGTGTCGCGAGGCTGATGCCAAAATAGGCAGGATCAGCCTTGCTCAGTTCGGGAATGTAGTCGGCGACGCTGCCCGAGGTTTCGGCGGAGAATTCGTTGAGGCAATTGTCCAGAAACCGCAGCAAGGGCGGCTTCGAGCGGGTCCAGGCGGCGGCGAGAGGCGAGAGCGGGGTCATCGCCTCTCTTGTGCAACGCAATCAGGGCACGCGCAACCCGTTCGGAACCACGGTCTGCCGCCGGACCAGCAGCAGGGCGAGCAACGCCGTGGGCACAAGGATGGCAAGGCCCAGCAGCGTCACCTGCATCTGCGACAGCGGCATGATCCCGCCGCCCGGTGTCGCCACCACGAAGCCGCCGATCACCAGCAGCACGCGGATCGGCCATTCCAGCGCGCCGGCGCGGCGGAGGTCACCGACGAAGGGCTGATAGCCCTGGATGCCGCCGCAGATGAACAGCGTGCCGAACGCCGCAAGTCCCATCAGGCCGAGACCGGCGAGATACGGGCTCGGCCCTTGCAGCACCAGCGCCGGATTGAGCACGAAGAAGAACGGGATGAAATAGATGATGCTGCCGACCCACATCGATTCCCAGCCCGTCTTCATCGCCGGCGAGCCGGCAATGCCTGCGGCTGCGAAGGACGCGATCGCGACCGGCGGGGTGATCGAGGACAGCATGCCCCAATAGAAGATGAACATGTGCACGGCCATCTTGTTCAGCCCGAGCTTCTCCAGCGCGGGCGCGACCAGGATGGCGAGGAAGATGTAGCAGGCCGTCGTCGTCAGCCCGAGGCCGAGGATCAGGCTGGTGAGCGCACACATGCCGAGCAGCAGGAAGGGATTGTCTCCGGCAATATGCAGGAGGTCGTTGGCGAGGCTCGACACCACGCCTGTCATCGAGAACGCGCCGATCAGGAGACCGCAGCCGGCGAGGATGCCGACCAGCTCGACGAAGGTGCGGCCGTTGACCTCCAGGAATTTGCCGATCGTCGCAAAGGTCCAGCGCGTGTCCTTGGAGAAGAACTGGTTGAGCACCAGCAGCAGCGCGGTCGCGTAGAATGGCGCATGGCTCTCGCGCTTGAAGTAGAGCAGCATCACGATCAGCAGGGCGATGACGAAGACGTAGTACCAGCCGTCCTTGATCGTATCCATGATCCGCGGCAGCTCGGCGCGCGGAATTCCCTTCAGCCCGTGGCGCGCGGCGTAGGAGTCGACCTGCATGAACAGGCCGACATAATAGAGCGCGGCCGGGATGATGGCGGCGACCGCGACCTCGGCGTAGCTGACATTGAGGAACTGCGCGATCACGAAGGCGGTCGCGCCCATCACCGGCGGCGCCAGCACCGCACCGGTCGAGGCGCAGGCCTCGATCGCGCCGGCATAGGAGGCGCGAAAGCCGCTCTTCTTCATCACGGGAATGGTCATGGTGCCGGCGGTCAGCACGTTGGAGATAATCGAGCCCGACATCATGCCGAGCAGGCCGCTGGCGAAGATGCAGACCTTGGCCGCGCCGCCGCGGAAGGTGCCGCACAGCGCGAAGGCAAGGTTGATGAAGAATTTTCCGGCGCCGGTCATCATCAGCGCGGTGCCGAACACGAGGAAGCCGATCACGGTGTCGGCGAAGGCCTGGATCGGAATGCCGAGCAGGCTCTCGCCCGACAGCACGTGATAGGCGGTCGCCTGCTCCAGCGTCGATTGCGTGCCGCGGAACGGGCCGAGCCAGCTGGATTCGGCAAATAGCGGATAGACCGTGAAGGGGAGCACGCTCAACAGCAGGCTCCAGCCGCCGGTGCGCCGCAACGCCTCCATCAGCATCGCCCACATCACGAGCCCCGCCGCGATCACGTTGTTCGGCGCGCCGCCGAACTCCCAGCCGGCCTCCGCCGCCTTGCGCACGTTCGACATCAGCAGCAGCGCTGCGGCGAAAGTCGCGACGAACAAGACGAGGTCGTACCAGGGGATCCGGTCGAGCGGCGCGCGCTCGGTGCCGGGAAAGATCAGGAAGGTGAAGGGCAGCATCAACGCGATCAGGAGATAGAAATACTCCGTGTTGAGCTGGGTGTAGCCGATGAAGAAGCGCAGCGAGAACTGCTGGTTGATGCAGAGCAGGATCGTTGCCGCGGTCGCTGCGACCAGCGTCCAGCGCCAGGCGCCGCGCAAGGTGCGCACGCGCGTGACTTCGGCCTCCTGCATGTTGCCGGCCGCGCCATGGGGGTCGTCGAACACGATCCGCTTGGTCTCGTCTTGCGGGGCAGTGGAGGTAAAAAAAGAAGACATCGTCGACCCCGCGCGTGGGCTGGTAACTAACTAAGCGAATGGCCGTTGGTTGAATCGATCAAGCCGCGGGCTCCTCAACCTCTCCCGCTTGCGGGAGAGGTCGGCGCGCAGCGCCGGGTGAGGGCTGTCTCCTCTGGGGGAATCCCACTGCGGAGATACCCTCTCCCCAACCCTCTCCCGCAAGCGGGAGAGGGAGCGCACTTCTCGCGCGGCGGCCATCAAGCCCAACAACATCGTGCGCTAATCCTCGAACCCGTTCGGCATGTCGGCTTTCGCAAGCGCTGTTGCGCGCGCCTTCATCCAGCCATCGAGGAACGCCTTGTCGTCCGACGGCGGGTTGGACTTGCCGTAATCGGCCCACGCGGCTGCCAGCACCTCCTGCCGCTTGATCAGCTTGTTGTTGTGCGCCTCCTGCGCGTCGCTCCACTGTCCGGCTTCCTTCAGTGCCTTCACCGAGCCGGGATGCACCGGCACCACCCAGTTCTTGGTCTGGCGGTCGGCCGCGAGCCCGCCGGCACCGGGCGCCGAATCCTTGTAAGCGTCGTAGTTCGTGATCATCGCCTTGGTGATCGCATAGACCTGGTCGGCCGGCTGCGAGGCATAGGCGACGAAGATCGGGTAGGGGTAGTTGCCGAGCTCGACCGGCTTGTCCGGCGAGATGCCGGCCCCACAGGTCGCCACTTGCGGGAAGAAGAACGATCCGACCTTCTGCATTCGCGCCCAGCCTTCCTTGTCCTTGGCAGGCAGCGGCGGCCAGATCAGGCCGCGCGGCGAGGTCTCGGCTTCCTTGGCGGGGCCGGTGATGGTGGTGCCGAATGCGGCATCGACGTCGTTGTTGATCAGCCCTTTCCACATC
This sequence comes from Bradyrhizobium sp. ERR14, assembly GCF_014198235.1. Classification (NCBI taxonomy): domain Bacteria; kingdom Pseudomonadati; phylum Pseudomonadota; class Alphaproteobacteria; order Hyphomicrobiales; family Nitrobacteraceae; genus Bradyrhizobium; species Bradyrhizobium sp. ERR14. The sequence continues at coordinate 76,695 of NZ_JACIHD010000001.1, forward strand.
GCGCCGTAGCTTGCGAATTCGACGGCCTTGATGTCTTTTTGCGTCAGCCCGGCGAAAGCGAGCACGGCGAGCGAGTTCTGGTTCAGCGCGGGTGAGCCGACCACGAAGCCGACACGCTTGCCCTTGAGGTCCTTCAGCTCCTTCACGCCGGTGTCGGCGGCGACGCCGAGCGAACCGCAATTGCAGTCGACGCTCGAAAGCAGGATCTGAAGCGGCTGCGGACCCCATTCCTTCGCGCCGAACTCGAACATGCCTTCCTGCGCGAAGTAGGTGCCGGATCCCATCGCCGAGGATGCCGCGCGCTTGGCGCGCAGCGGCGCGAGACGGGCAACGTCGTTGCCTGCGGGCAGCACGCGCACGTCGGTGCCGTATTTGTCCTTCATCATCTTGCCGACGCCGACCGCGATGTTGAAGCCGGCGGTTCCGGTGTCATAGGCGGTGAACGTCAACGTCGCCGGCAGCTTGATGTCTTCGGCGAACGAATAGCGTGTAGACGCAAAAGAGATGCCCGCCACCAAGGCAGGCGCGAGCACGAGCAGCCCACGAAGCATGTTTCCCTCCAATGATCTTTCGCGTTTGCCGCGAAGATTTTCGTTCTTTGTTTGAAACAGAGTTTTGTTTGCGACGGATCATGTCACCCGCGTCGGGCGATGGCAACGCCGTACCGCGCATGCGGGAACGAGACTGACAGATTGCCGCGGAAGCGACGGATAACGCCGTCAACACGCGACAATCGCGACCGCCTGTCCCTCCGCAACGACGTCGTCGAGCTTGACGAGAAGCGATGTGATCGTGCCGCTTGCAGGCGAGAGCACCGGTATTTCCATCTTCATGGCTTCGACGATTACAATTTCATCGCCATCCGCAATGGTTCCTCCAACTTGCACGGGAGTTGCGCAGACGCGCCCGGCGACCTCCGTGACGATCTTAATTTCTGGCATGCCATCCCTTTTTGTTGTCGTCGCAAAATGCCTGAGGTAGCGTCGTCTGCAAGTGGAATTTAATTCCGCAGAGCGGAACAACGGTAGGGAACACATGGGACGACGATCGGAGCGGTTGAGTAGGCAAGGCGTGCTCGCTGGCGATGCCGGTGAGGGTGATGTCATCCAGGTGGTCTCGCGCGCGTTCGACGTGTTGCGATGCTTCGAGGGCCACGAGGCAAGGCTCGGCAATCTCGAGATTTCAAATCGCTGCGGCCTGCCGCGCTCGACGGTGTCGCGGCTCACGCATACGCTGACGCGGATGGGCCAGCTCGTCTATCTGCCGCGCGATCAGAAATATCGCATCGGCCCGAGCGCGGTTGCGATGAGCGCTTCGATGATGAAGGGCGCGCAGCTGCGCAGCATGATCCGCCAGCGGCTCCAGGAAGTCGCCGAGCAGCTGCCGGGCACGGTGGGATTCGTCGTGCCCGACCGCTTTCATCTGGTCTATCTCCAGTTCGCACGCTCGCCCTCTGCGCTGGGCCTGCATGAGGGCACCGGCAGTCGCATCTCGATGGCCTCGACCGCCGCGGGCGCGGCCTACACCGCAGCGCTGGCGCCGGAGATCGGCGATGCCTTCATCGCGGACTTCGAACGGGAGGCGCCCGAGGCCGCGAAGATCCTGAAGCCCCGCATCGAGGCCAACCGGCAGATGTTGCGAGAGCGCGGCTATGTCGTGGCCTGCGGCTTGTGGAGCCCGCACATCAACGGCCTCGCGGTGCCGATCTGGTCGCCGCAATACCAGACTTTCGTGGTCATCACGATCGGCCTGCTCTCGGCGATGTATGACGAGCAGCGTCTGCATGACGAAGTCGCGCCGCTGATGCTTACGCTCGGTCGCTCGCTCGGCAGCCTGATGGAAGGCTCCGAGGGCGATGCCTTCGCCAACCGTATCCCGCGTAAACCGGTCGCAATGGCCGTGCATAACAATAACAAGCCGATCCATTCGGAGGGAGTGAATGAACTGGAAGCCGGAACTCGACGAGCTCGCCCGGCGCGAAGCCTTCGCGCGGGAGATGGGCGGCGTTGACAAGGTCAAGCGACAGCATGACCAGGGCCGGCTGACTGTTCGGGAGCGTATCGACAAGCTGATCGACAAAGGCAGCTTTCACGAGATCGGTGCCGTCTCCGGCATCGGCGAGTACGATTCCAGCGGCGATTTGAAAAAGCTCACGCCGGCGAATTGCGTGTTCGGCCGTGCGCGCGTCGACGGCCGCACCGTGGTCGTGGTCGGCGATGATTTCACGGTGCGCGGCGGTTCGGCTGATGCGTCGATCTCGGCAAAGCCGTTGATGGCGGAGGAGATGGCGCACGATTTCCGTCTGCCCATCGTCCGCATCATCGAAGGCTCCGGCGGCGGCGGCTCGGTCAAGACCATCGAGACCAAGGGCGCGGCGAATCTGCCTGGAGGCATCGGCGGCACGCGCTGGTATCGGTTCACGACGGAGAATTTGTCGCGCATGCCGGTGGTCGCACTCGGCCTCGGCTCGGTCGCAGGCCTTGGCGCCGCGCGGCTTGCCGCCAGCCACTATTCCATCATGACCCGGAAGTCCGCGATGTTCGTCGCGGGGCCGCCGGTGGTGAAGGCGCTCGGGCAGGACCTCTCGAAGGACGAGCTCGGCGGCGCCGACATCCAGACCCGCGCCGGCGCGGTCGATCATGCCGTCGACACGGAAGAAGAGGCCTTTGCCTGCGCGCGGCGTTTCCTGTCTTATCTGCCGTCGTCGGTCTACGAGCTGCCGCCGACCTTGCCCTGCACCGACAATCCGGAGCGGAGCGAAGAGGCGCTGATGAATGCGGTGCCGCGCAACCGCAAGCAGGTCTACAAGATGCGCCCGATCATCGAGTCCGTCGTGGACAAGGGCTCGTTCTTCGAGGTCGGCAAGAATTTCGGCAAGCCTGTCATCGTCGGTCTGGCGCGGCTCGAGGGCAGGGCGGTGCTGGTGCTCGCCAGCGACAGCTTTCACTATGGCGGCTCCTGGACGGCGGATGCCTGCCAGAAGGTGGTGCGCTGGGTCGACTTCGCCGAGACCTTCCATCTGCCGGTCGTCTATCTCATGGATTGCCCGGGCTTCATGATCGGCCTCGATGCCGAGAAGGCGGCGACCATCCGCCACGGCGTTCGTGCCATGGCTGCTGTGAACCAGACCACCGTGCCCTGGTGCACCGTGATCCTGCGCAACGCGTTTGGCGTTGCGGGTGTCGTGCATCAGCCGGCCGACCGCTTCTCGATCCGCTACGCTTGGCCGTCGGCCTATTGGGGCTCGCTGCCGCTCGAAGGCGGCATCGAGGCCGCCTATCGCGCCGACATCGACGCGGCCGAGGACAAGGCGGAGAAGCTGAAGGAGATCGAGGCGCGCCTCAACAAGCTGCGCTCTCCGTTCCGTTCGGCCGAAAAGTTCTGGGTCGAGGAGATCATCGATCCCCGGAAGACGAGGTCGCTGCTGTGCGAGTTCGCGCGCCTCGCCGAGCCGCTGCGAAAGCCGGGGCCGCCTGAGAACTTTTCGATCAGGCCTTGATATTGGCCATCGCTGCCGCGCGACAATCCTGTCGCGGCTGCGATGGCGTGACCTCAAAACAATTACGCGCTACGTTCCCCGAACAAGAGCAAGAGGACGCGCCAATCGTGTATGACTTCATTATCGTGGGCGGCGGCTCGGCGGGGTCCGTGCTGGCCCACCGGCTCTCCGCGAAGAGTGCCAACAAGGTCCTGCTGTGCGAAGCCGGCCAGGACACGCCGCCCGGTAACGAGCCGGCCGAGATCAGGGACAGCTATCCGGGCACGGCCTATTTCGATCCGCGCTTCCACTGGACCGAGCTCAAGGTCACGACGCAGGTCGTCAGCCACAACAACCCACACGTGGGCCGGCCTCCCTTGCGCAAATACGAGCAAGCGCGCGTGCTCGGCGGCGGCTCGTCGATCAACGGCCAGATGGCCAACCGCGGCGCCCCCACCGATTACGACGAATGGGACGCGCGCGGCGCCGAAGGGTGGACCTGGAACGACGTGCTGCCCTTCTTCAAGAAAGTCGAGCGCGACCTCGATTTCGACGGACCGTACCATGGCAAGGATGGCCGGATCCCGGTCCGCCGCATCCCCAGGGAGCACTGGACGCGGCATTCGCAGGCGTTCGCCGATGCTTTCCAGCAGGCCGGCCACCGATTCCTGCCGGACCAGAACGGCGAGTTCGTCGACGGCTTCTTCCCCGTGACGCATTCGAACCAGGCCGAACAACGCGTCTCCGCCGCGATGGGCTATCTCGATCGCGACACCCGCCAGCGCGCCAATCTCACCATCTCCACCAACACGCAAGTGCGCGAGCTGCTGTTCGAGGGCACGCGCTGCGTCGGCGTCAAGGCGATGGTTGACGGACGCGAGCAGGAATTCCGCGGACGCGAGATCATTCTGTCCAGCGGCGCCATCCATTCGCCGGCGCATCTGTTGCGCGCCGGGATCGGGCCGGTCGGCCACCTCAAGGATCTCGGCATTCCTGTGCTGATGGGACTGCCGGGCGTCGGCCAGCGCCTGATGGATCATCCCTCGATCTCGCTGTCGTCCTTTGTCCGCCGCGGCGCGCGCATGAACGAGCACACCAGGCGCCACATGCAGCTGGGCCTGCGCTATTCCTCCGATCTCGCAGGCGTGCCGAAGGGCGACATGTTCGTCGTCCTGCTCTCCAAGTCGGCCTGGCATGCGGTCGGCGAGCAGATCGGCTCGCTGCTGACCTTCGTCAACAAGACCTATTCCGAGACCGGACAGGTCAAGCTCGCCTCGCGCGATCCGTCGGCAGAGCCGATCGTCGAGTTCAACCTGTTGTCCGACCGGCGCGATCTCGATCGCCTGATGAGCGGCTTCCGCAAGATGGCGGCGGTGCAGATGAGCGACGTGGTCAAGGCGGTGACGGACAAGCCGTTCCCGGCCGCCTATACGGACAAGGTCCGCAAGATCGGCGTGGTCAACACCAAGAACAGGATCTTGACCAAGATCGCCGCGACGCTGATGGACGGGCCGGCGGCGCTGCGCCACTACATGATCGACAATTTCGTGGTCGAAGGTTTCACCTTCGATCAGGTGATGAACGACGACGACGCGCTGGAGGCCTTCGTGCGCAAGGCGACGATCGGCGTGTGGCACGCCTCCTGCTCATGCCGCATGGGCCGCGCCGACGATCCGATGGCGGTGGTCGACAATCAGGGCCGCGTCAAGGGCATCCAGGGCCTGCGCGTCGTCGACGCCTCGATCTTTCCGGTGGTGCCATGCGCCAACACCAACTTTCCCGTGTTGATGTCGGCGGAGAAGATCGCAGCAGCGATGATGCAGTGAATAGCGGCGTCGCGCCGATCAGGGGCAGCGCAGTGACGAGGAGAGCTTGCCGCAAAATCCACGACGAATACGAACCGGACTTGATTGCATGCGGTGCGTTGGACCCGCCGAGCGTTCATTCGTTCTCTGCGAGTTAATCATTTCGGGCGCTATTTGTAGGCTATGATGATTGCAGACAGCGTCGCGCAGATGCAGCCATTTTCAGCCGCTCTTTAGGCCCATTTCAGCCAAACTGTTATTGGTTTCTCGTTGCCTGGGGCAGGACCACTCTATTTTGGAGTCCTGCAATGTACAGGCTAGTAATTTCTGCGTACCTCTTCGTTGCCTTGAGCTCTATCCCTTCGGAAGCGCGACCTTATCGCATTCATCATGCTTCCGAATGCAATGTCACCATGCCCTGCGACTTCTCGTATTCGCAGATGCAGCGCGAGCGGACCTCCAGGTCCTCACTAACTTCCAGATACTCACTAGCTTCCAGATCCTCACTGAATTCCACGCCGTCACTGCAAGCGTACCGCTCGACGCAGCTGACAGTGACTGACGCAGGGGGCGCCGCCACGCCGGCGACCGTCTCCGGTGTTTCCGGGGCTCGCGTTGTCGGCGGTCGTCCGGCAGGCTGCCCTTCGTCCTTCTGCGGCTGCGGCGCGGCTCTGCGCGTGTTCGGTCGTATCGTGCCGGAATTGAATCTTGCGGCCAATTGGCTGCGCTTTCCGCGGACATCACCCGCGCCGGGAATGGTTGCTGCGCGCCGAGGACACGTTTTCGTTCTGGAGCAGCACCTCGGAGGCGATGTCTGGATGGCCTATGACGCCAACTCGGGCGGACACGCTACGCGAATCCACGCACGTTCATTGCGAGGGTACGCGATCGTGAATCCGCGCGGCGGTTCGGCGGCTTGAGGGTCGCGGACACCACTCTCGACAAGACCGCGGACGGGTCGCAACTTCGTTGCGACCTGCCCACGCTCGATCGATCGTTGACGCGGGGCGCAGCGTCGGTCACAGCCGCAGCACCTTGCCGGGATTCATGATGTTCTGCGGATCGAGCGCGCGCTTGATGGTCCGCATGATGTCGAGCTCGGTCTTCGAGCGGTAATGGCTGAGCTCGTCGAGCTTGTCGATGCCGATGCCATGTTCCGCCGAGATCGAGCCGCCCATCGAGGTGACGAGATCGTTCACGGCCCGCGTGATGGCGCCCTTGTATTGGGTCAGCGTCTGCTGATCCATGCCGGTCGGCCCCATGAACGAAAAATGCAGATTGCCATCGCCGATGTGCCCCAAAGGATAGGGCCGGATGGTCGGGAGAATGTCGAGCACCGCCGTGGTGCCCTTGGCGATGAACTCCGGAATCCCTGAGATCGCCACCGACACATCGAAGCTGAGCCCCGGACCTTCGGCCCGGGAGGCCTCGGCGACACTTTCGCGGATGCGCCACATGTTGCGCGATTGACTGACCGTGTGGGCGATCACCGCATCGAGCACGCGGCCGGCCTCGAGTTGATCGGCGAGAAACTGCTCCATTTTCCCGGACATGCCCTCGGTGCCGTCCTGGCGCGCCCGCGAGGACGACCATTCCAGCAGCAGGTACCACGGCGTGTCGGCCTTGAGAGGATCCTGGGTGCCGGGAATATGGCGCAGCACCATGTCGATCGCGCTGCGGCTCATCAGCTCGCAAGAGCCGACATTGTCTCCGGATGCCGCGTGCGCTTCCGACAGGATCTCAAGGGCCGCGCGTGGATCGCGGATCGCCAGCCATGATGTAGAGACGTCCTTCGGCGCCGGCCACAGCTTGAGCACGGCCTTGGTGATGACGCCCAGCGTGCCTTCGGCGCCCATGAAGAGGTGCTTGAGGTCATAGCCGGTGTTGTCCTTCTTGAGCGCGCGCAATCCGTCCCAGACCTCGCCGTTTGCCAGGACGACTTCAAGCCCCAACACGAGATTGCGGGCATTGCCATAGCGCAGCACCTGCACGCCGCCGGCGTTGGTCGACAGATTGCCGCCGATCATGCACGAGCCCTGGGCGCCGAGGCTGAGCGGCAAGAACCTGTCGTGCCGGCTTGCCGTCTCCTGAAGCGTCTGCAGCACGCAGCCGGCCTCGACCGTCATCGCGTAGCCGACGGGATCGACGGCCAGCACGCGGTTCATGCGGCCGAGCGACAACACGATGCCGGTGTGCGCAGGCCAGGGCGTCGCCCCACCCATCAGGCCGGTGTTGCCGCCCTGCGGCACGATGGCGACGCCGTGCTCATGGCAAAGCCGGACCACCTTCGCGACCTCCTCGGTGCTGCCAGGACGGACGACGGCGCCGGCACCGCCAACCAGCAATCCCCGCCAATCCGTCACGAACGGTTGCTTGCCGTGCTCATCTTCGATGAGGCCCTTGTCACCCACGATCGCGCGCAACGCATCGCGCATCTCGGCAGTCAAGGGAGCGGTTGGAATAGCGGGTTCGGACGACGGGAAGGCAGCCGGCATTTTCGTTTCCCCTGGCGCATCTTGGTGTGCACTGCGCACGTGACGTGCCCGGGTATTGTCCACGTTTGGCGCAGGGAGTCTAACGGCAAGATGTCTCGAACTGCAGCCGGTGACGAAGGCGGTCCGCGGGAGATCTGAGCCTTGCGAGGAAGAGGGGTTGATTTGACAAGACGATCGGTCTAATAAACCTTCATGAACAGAGCAGCCTCGGTATCAGAGCCGCGCCGACGGGGCCGTCCTCCCAGGGACCAGTCGCAGCCGAACGCGCCGCGCGCGCGTCTGTTGCGCACGGGCGTTGCGATTCTGACCGAGAAGGGATTCAGCGCCGTCGGCGTCGAGGAGATCCTGGACTCCGCCGACGTGCCGAAGGGATCGTTCTATCACTACTTCGGCAGCAAGGAGGCTTTCGGCCTCGAGCTGATCGATGCCTACGCCGCCTATTTCGCCCGCAAGCTGGATCGATGGTTCGACGATGCAGCGCGGGCTCCGCTGGACCGCCTGCGCGATTTCATCGCGGACGCGCGGTCGGGCATGGCTCGCTACGGCTATCGGCGTGGCTGTCTCGTCGGCAATCTCGGGCAGGAGATGGGGGCGCTGCCGGAGCCGTTCCGAAAGCGCCTCGCTGCCGTTCTCAGGGATTGGGAAGCCCGGACCGCCCGCTGCCTCCAAGCGGCGCAGCAGGCAGGCCACATTCCGGAAGACGCCGATTGCGACAGCCTCGCGCATTTCTTCTGGATCGGCTGGGAGGGCGCGGTGCTGCGGGCGAAGCTGGAAAGACGCCCCGACGCGCTCGACGTCTTCGCGCGAGGATTTCTCGCGATGATCCAGGCCAAGGAACGCGTGATCGTACCAACTTCCATCGACGAGTACCGAGGATAACGCCATGACCCAGGCACTTGCAGTCAGCCGCTTCCCTGTCCCTGATCTGGCCGACATGCCAGAGGACATCCGCGCCCGCGTCGTCGCCGTCCAGGAGAAGTCCGGATTCATCCCGAACGTCTTTCTCGTGCTGGCGCACCGGCCGGACGAGTTTCGCGCGTTCTTTGCCTATCACGACGCGCTGATGGACAAGCCCGGCAACCTCAGCAAGGCCGAGCGGGAAATGATCGTGGTTGCGACCAGCAACCTCAATCAATGCCAGTATTGCGTCATCGCGCATGGCGCGATCCTGCGCATCCGCGCCAAGGATCCGCTGATTGCCGATCAGGTCGCGGTCAATTACCGCAAGGCGGATATCACCGACCGGCAGAAGGCGATGCTCGACTTCGCCGTGCGCGTCTCGACCGAGGCCTACAAGGTTTCCGAATCCGATTTCGCCACGCTGAAATCGCACGGGTTCACGGAAGACGACATCTGGGACATCGCCGCGATCTCGGCCTTCTTCGGCCTCTCCAACCGGCTTGCCAACGTCACCAGCATGCGTCCGAACCCGGAATTCTATAACATGGGACGCGGCTGATCGGGCTGACTGACCTGTTCGGCAAGTACGCTCGTCCGCGGACATGGAGAACGGACATGGAGCTCTCATCCCAGCAGCTGGCGCTGAAGGAGAGGGCTGCTGCGCTCTCCAACGAGACGATCCGCAAACGTGCCGCCGACATCGACCGGTCGCGTGAATATCCATGGGACGTCGTCGAGGCGCTGAAGGCCGAGCGCTTCATGGGAATGACCATTCCGGTCGAATATGGCGGCCAGGGTCGGAGCTTCCTCGACACGGTGCTGGTCATCGAGGAGATCGCCCGGTCCTGCACCGTGTCTGCGCGCATCGTGGTCGAGGCCAACATGGGCGCCATCTCGACCGTGATGGCCTACGGCACCGACGCGCAGAAAAAGCGCGCGGCCGATCTCGTCCTGGATGGCGACAAGCCGGCCATCTGCATCACCGAGCCCGACGCGGGGAGCGACGCGAGCGGAATGACGACGCGAGCCGACAAGCGCGGCAACCGCTATGTGCTCAACGGCAGGAAGCACTGGATCACCGGCGCCGGAGTGTCTCGTCTCCATTTGATCTTTGCGCGCGTGTTCGACGAGAGCGGCGAGGAGCTGGGCGTCGGCGGCTTCCTGGCGGTGCGCGGCGAGGCGGAAGGGCTCCGCGTCAGCAAGCGCGAGACGACGATGGGGCTGTGCGGCATGCCCGAAGGCGAGCTCGTGTTCGAGGACCTCGAGATCACGCCGGACATGGTGCTGCTGCCGCCCTCAGGCTTCAAGCGCGGCTTCGCCGACCTCATCAATGCCTACAACAGCCAGCGCGTCGGCGCCGGCACGGTTGCCATGGGGATTGCGGCCGGCGCACTGGAGCACGCCATCGCATGGGCCAAGACGCGCGAGCAGTTCGGCCGGCCGATCGGCGAATTTCAGGGGCTGCACTGGATGCTCGCCGATATGCAGACGCAACTGACCGCATCGCGCCTGATGCTGCACGCGGCGGCGGCTTCACGGGGGCCGGGCGGCAGCGCATTCCCCGATCCCATGCTTGCCGCTCAGGCGAAGATCTTCGCCTCGGAAGCCGCCATCAAGATCGTCAACGACGCGCTGCAGGTGTTCGGAGCCCGCGGCTATTCGCGCGACTTTCCGCTCGAACGGATGGCGCGCGATGTCCGCATGTTCACGATCGGCGGCGGCACGGCCCAGGTGCTGCGCACCTTGGTTGCCAGCAAGGTCCTGGGCTGGAAGCTGCCGCAGACGCGCGATGGCTACGTCGTGTCAAGGGACCTTGCGGCAAAGGACTAGGGCGCTATCGTGCGCGACACGGCGTGTTGATGGGAACCCGAGGAAGAGGTGAAGAGATGACAGACTTCGTAACGCCGCGAGAGATGGCGGAGATGATACCGTCGGGGTGCAAGCTCGGCCTGGCGCCGGACGATTACGCCGCGGCCCCCGGATTGGTTCGGATGCTGATCGATCGCGGCATTCGCGATCTCCATGTGGTCTGCGCACCGATCGGCGGCATGCAGGTCGATATGCTCATCGGCGCCGGCGCCGTGGCGACGCTGGAGACGAGCGCCGTCAGTCTCGGCGAAGCGGGCGGCGCGCCTTGTTTCAGCCGGGCTGTGCGCGACGGATCCATTCGCCTGCGTGATGCCACTTGTCCGGCGGTGTTCGCAGGGTTAACGGCCGCGGAGAAGGGGGTGCCGTTCATGCCGATCCGCGGCATTATCGGCAGCGACGTCCTGGAGAAGCGCGACGATTGGAAGGTGACGTCCAATCCGTTCGATGACGCTGAGAAGATCGTCGTGGTCTCGGCGATCCAGCCCGACATCGCCTTGTTTCACGCGCCTGAAGCGGACCGGTTCGGCAACGTCAGGCTTGGGCGCCGGCGCGAAACAATGCTGCTGGCCCACGCGTCGAAGAAGGCCTTCGTGACCGTCGAGCGCATCTCCGAGGTATCGCTGCTCGACGACGAGAACATGGCCGCGGGCGTGCTGCCCGCAATCTACGTGAGCGCGGTGGCCCAGCTCGAGAAGGGTGGTTGGCCGACGGGGCTTTACGCCGAATATCCCAGGGACGGGCAGGAAATCGAGAAATACGCGCGCGCAGCGCGCTCGCCGGAAGGCTTCCAGGCCTACGTTCGGGGCCTGGGGAGCGCGGCATGAGCGAGGCGTGCACCAGCCGTGAGTTGATGATCTACACGATCTCGCGGCTGCTGAAAGGCGTGCGGCATGTTGCGGTCGGTCAATCCTCGCCGATGCCGGCGGCGGGAGCGATGCTGTTGCGTGCGCTCAACCAGCGTGACGGGCTGGAGCGCGTGCAGGTCTCGATCCTCGGGTCGGTCAAGCACAATTCCTTCACCGGCGGTGCCGAGGAGCTGTTCGATTGCGCCGCGCAGGGACGCCTCGACGCCTTCTTTCTCGGCGGTGGCCAGATCGACGGCCAGGGCAACGTCAATCTCGTTGGCACCGGCGACTATCCGAACAATCCGGTCAGATGGCCCGGCTCGTTCGGCTCCGCCTATCTGTATTTCCTGGTGCCGCGGGTCATTCTGTTCCGTGAAGAGCACAGCCTGCGATCCCTGGTGGAGCGCGTGGACTTCGTCTCCGCACCTGGAGTTACCGACGAGACGGTCTATCGGCGAGGCGGCCCTCATGCGCTGCTGACCAATGCGGCGTTGTTTTCCTTTGACCGGGAGGCGGGACGTTTTCGCCTCGAGAGCACGCATCCGGGATATGGTTGGCGCGACATTCGAGGCACGACGGGCTTCTCGTATGACAACGAGCAATGCGAGGTCACGACGCCCTTGCCGGACGAGGCAACGTTGTCCTTGATCCGGGGCCGAATTCGCGAGGAGCTGCGCGAGTGCTATCCGCAGTTCGCGGGCAATATGCCCGGTCCGGGGTGAGGCGGGTTTCGTTCCGATCTGCCGCGACTCTCTCCCGCTTGCAGGCAGGGCAAGCGCATTTGGCGACTTCTCTGTGGCCATCCTTCGAGACGCCCGCCGTTGGCGGGCCCTCAGGATGAGGACGGAGTGTGCGGCAGCACTCTCAACGAGCTCCGATGCCGCTTAGCCTCATCCTGAGGAGACCGCTGAAAGCGGTCGTCTCGAAGGGAGAGGCGCGCGCTCAAGTCGCCAAGTACCAAAATGCGATTGCGGCAACGTTCGGACAATCTCTGCAACGTTTCTAAACATCTTCGACAACTTCCCGCGACTGTTCGGGCGTAGAACGCGCTCGGACTTTTCAGATCGGGATTGATGGAATGTCATTGAAGATTTCGGCGGCGCGCATGGGCATCGGCGCGGTCTGCCTCGTGCTTGGCGGCGTCAGCCCATTGTGCGCAGAGCCGGTGTTCGACAGCTTGGCCGGTGCCTGGTCGGGCATCGGCACCATGAAGCCGTCGGACGGTCCGCGTGAGAAGGTTCGCTGCAAGGTGGCGTACAACGTGACCAGGCCGGGGCGGTCGTTGACACTCGACCTGCGCTGCGCGAGCGATGCGTACAAGATGGTCCTGTCCGCGAACATCGAGCAGAGCGGGACGGAGCTTTCCGGCAACTGGTTCGAGAGCGAGTACCGGCAGGGCGGCAAGGTCTACGGCACCAACAAGGACGGCCTCATCGAGGCGCGAATAGAGGGAAATACGGTGGCCGCGCTGGTGACGATCCAGACCAGGAGCAACCATCAGTCCTTCCTGATGGAGGCACCGGGCTCCTGGATGGCGGAAGTCGCGATCGAATTGAACAAGGATGTGAAGTAGCCAAACACTAAATCAAAGCGCGATGACGATTCATCCTGATCTCATCGTGCCTTTAGTGGATGATCTGGTTCAGAAAGCCCTTCGCTCGTTCCGTGCGAGGGGCCCGAAAGAAGGTTTCCGGATCTGCCTCCTCGACGATGCTTCCGCGATCCATGAAGACCACACGGTCGGCAACCTCGCGGGCGAAGCCCATCTCGTGTGTCACGCAGACCATGGTCATTCCGTCCCGCGCCAACTCGACCATGGTGTCCAGCACTTCCTTGACCATCTCGGGATCGAGCGCGGATGTCGGTTCGTCGAACAGCATGATCTTGGGCTGCATGCACAGCGCTCGGGCGATGGCAACGCGTTGCTGCTGGCCGCCTGACAATTGTGCAGGATATTTGTCCGCCTGATCCTGAATGCGAACCTTCCGCAGCAAGCCCAGTGCGCGATCGCGGGCTTCTGCTTGCGAAACGCCGCGAACCTTCATCGGGGCCAGCATGCAGTTCTCGGCGACCGTGAGGTGCGGAAACAGGTTGAAACTCTGAAACACCATCCCGGTTTCGCAGCGCACGCTGTTGATGTCGGCGAGGCGGTTGCTCAGTTCGGTGCCGTCGACGATGATCCGGCCTCCGTCGTGCTTCTCGATATGGTTGATGCAGCGGATCAGCGTCGACTTGCCGGAGCCCGAAGGTCCGCACAGCACGATCTTCTCGCCTTTGCCGACCCTGAGATTGACGTCGTTCAGCGCGGTGAATGCGCCGAACCGCTTCACCAAGCTCTCGACGACGACGATCGCACCGGGCTGTGCGGCATTGCTGGAGGCCTCTCGATGCATGTTCGTCTCCCGGATTCGAGGCGTTATCGCGATGTGGCGAGCGCGTATCGTTTGCGAAGGACAGCGACACACTGGGAAGCTGCCGAGCTGATGGCGAGATAGGCCACTGCGACGACGAGGTACATTTCGACGAGGCGGCCGTTGAGCTGTGCAAGCTTGGAAGCGGCGCCCAGAAGATCCGTCAGGGAAAGGACGTAAACGAGTGAGGTGTCCTGAAAGAGGATGATCGTCTGGCTGAGGATGATCGGACTGGCCACGCGCAGGACCTGCGGGAGGACGATATGGCGGTAGGTGTCGTAGGTGGACAGCGCGAGCGCCTGGCAAGCCTCGAACTGGCCCTTGTTCACCGCTCGCAGCCCGACACGGATGATCTCGGAGTAGTAGGCGGCCTCGAACAGGCCGAAGGTGATGAAGGCCGTATAGGTGGCGCCGATCGGAATCGGGCGGCCGTTGCCGCTGAGATGCCCAAGCACGATCGGCACCAGGAAGAAGAACCAGAACAGGACGAGGATCAGCGGAATCGATCGGATGACCGCAACGTAGCCGCGGATGATCTGGGCGAACACTGGAATCTCGAAATGCTGAACGAGCGCCAGGCAGGTTCCGAGAACCATGCCGATGACGAATGCGGCGGCCGTGAGCGCAAGCGAGAAGAGCAGGCCCGACCAGAGATAGGGCCACGATTGCGTTACGATCGAGAAATCGAGGGTGTTCATTTCACGACCTCCATGGCGTTGGGCAGGGCGCCGCCTTGCCGCATCTCAGTGGCCAGATCCTCGTCAGTCCCGGGCTTGACGGGAGCGCTGCCCGGAATGCGGACGGCTTTGTCGATGAGGGTCATGGCCTGATAGGCAACCAGCGCCAGACAAAGGTAGATGATCGTCGCTGCGCCAAATGCCGTAAATGTCTGGAACGTGGCCTCGCTGATCTGGCGCGCCTGGGCGGTCAGCTCCATCAAGCCGATCGTGAGGGCGACGGAGGTGTTCTTGTAGATGCCCATCACCTCGCTGGTGAGGCTCGGCACGATGAGGCGCAAGGCCTGCGGCACGATGACGTATCGATAAGTGAGATAGCCATTGAGGCCGAGAGCGTTGGCCGCTTCGATCTGTCCCCTTGGGAGCGCTTCGATGCCCGCCCGGACCTGCTCGGCTATTCGGGACGCGGTGTAGAGTCCCAGGCAGAGGAGCGCCGGGAAAAACGACGCCCAGGGTGGCGGGATCTGCTTGATGGCATCGCCCAGCGCGCTGGGCACGACCTCCGGGAAGACGAAGTACCAGAGGAACATCTGCACCAGGACAGGGATGTTCCGGAATATCTCGACATAGAGCCGGGCCGGGACGGAGAAGAAGCGATTCTGGACCGTGCGGCCTACGCCGACGACCACACCGATGCCGAAGGCGATCCACCAACCGAAGAAGGCCAGGGCCAACGTCCAACCGAGACCCGACAGAAGCCAGTCGATATAGCGCTGGCCGTCCGCCGTCTGTTCAAAAAGCACTCCGAACATCGCGAGCCCTCAGGTTGCAGGTGCGAACGAGGATTTCCGTGCGGGACGGTCAGCTCCGTCAATCAGTCGACAGCATCGCTGGGATGCGCGATCCGCGCCATCAACTCGTCCGTGAGCGGGAATGCGAGGTTCTCACCCTTGGGCGGAATCGGCTTGGTGAACCATTTCGCGTAGGTCTTCTCGAACTGGCCGGATGCCATTTGCTTGGAGAGGACGTCGTCGACGAGGCCCTTGAAGCCGGCATCACCCTTCGTGAACATCAATCCATAGTAGATCTTTGCGTAGCCCTCGGGAAGGAACAGGAGCGCGTCCGGATTTGGCGCGGCAGCCTTGAGCCCGGCGAGGAGGATATCGTCCTCCATGAAGGCGGCCGCACGGCCGGTGTTCAACATCAGGAAGGATTCCGCATGGTCCTTGGCCTGGACGATGTTGAGGCCGAGTTGCTCCCTGGCGTTGACGCTCTGCGCGAAACCGACTGCGTTGGAGCCTTGGGTGACGACAATCGTCTTGCCTTTCAGGTCGCCGGCGGTCTTCACGCCGCTGGTGGCCTTGACGAGCCATCGCGGTTGGCTGACGAACGTCGCGACCGAAAACGAGACTTGTTCCTGCCGCTTCTTGTCGTTCGCGGTGCCGCCGCACTCGATGTCGACGGTCCCGCTCTGGATCAGCGGAATCCGGTTTGAGGAGTTCACTGGCGTGTAGTTGACTTTGAGGTTGGGCAACTTCAGCTCCTCCTTGATGCGATCGACGATCGCCGCGCAGAGATCGAGCGAGAAGCCGATGGGCTTCTGATCGGGCCCGAGGTACGAGAACGGTATGGAAGCCTCGCGGTGGCCGACTGCGATTGCGCCGCTGGATTTGATCTTATCGAGCGTCGGGCTGTCGGCTGCCGCGGAGGGACTTGGGCTGGCGGCCAGGAGTACGGCCAGGAGTCCTGAGAGGCGTCCGAGCATCTGAACAAGCGTCTTCATGGTTTTTCCCTTCCCATCGGTTCTCGAGGTCAAGCTGCGGCGGACGGGCGTCCGAGCCCTCGCCGGCGGATGACGTCGATCAGGCGATCGATGTCGGTGGCGGTGTTGAACATGCCGAGTGAGACGCGAATGCCATCCCGTTCGGGCGACACGCGCACACCGTTCTCCTCGAAATGGCCAAGCCAGTCCGATGCCGGCAGGGCGATGACGTAGATGTGCGGAGCGCGATGCTTGCGCTCGCGCGGGCCAACGAGACGGACGCCCAGCTCGTCCAGGCGCGTGATCAGGTGATCGCCGAGGTCGAAGCAGTGGTTCTGGATGTTCTGGACCCCGATCTGCTCGATCATGTCGAGCGAAGCACTCAGCGCATGGACCGCGGGCAGATTGAAGTTGCCGAGCTCAAAGCGCTTGGCGGCGGGCGAGGGCGCCATTCTGTCGGTACGCGCGATGAGATCATCAGGGACCTCGGCGAGGCTCGCGGCCGCCAGATAGGCCGGCTCCAGCTCTTTGAGCGTCTTGTCCCAATAGAGAAGCCCGAGTCCTTGCGGAACCAGCAATCCCTTATGGCTGCCGGAGCCGATGAAGCTGGCGCCAATCGCCGCCGCGTTGATCGGCACCACGCCGATTGCCTGCATCACGTCCACCACGAAATAGACCTTCTTCCTGCTGCACATCGCGCCAACGCTCTCGATGTCAAAGCGGTGACCGGCGTGGAAGGTCACGTGCGACATCGAGATCGCACGCGTGTTCTCGTCGATGAAAGGCGCAAAGCTGTCGGCATCGACGACGTCAGTCATCGGGATGAAGCGGACCTCGACGCCCTTCCGTTGCAGATGGAGGAATGCGTAGGCGTTGTTCGGATGATCGCCGTGGATCATCAGGACATTGTCACCGGCCCGAAGCGGCAGTGCGTTTGCCGCGACGTTCATGCTTTCCGACGTGTTTTTCGTGAAGGCGATTTCATCCGCCGTCACGCCGAGAAAGCGAGCGACCTTGGCGCGGGTCTGCTCCACCCGGTCGAGCCAGACGCTCTTCGGTCCGGCCGTCTCGAAGCCCTCGCGAAGGAAGAGTTCGATCGCGGCCTTCACCGGGCGTGCAAGCGGGGTTTGAAACCCGGAGTCCAGATAGACCATCCGCTCGACAGCGGGGAATTCCTTCCTCACGGCGTCCACGTCGTAGTGACGAGACATGCACATCTCCTGTTGGCGCCCCGCCAGCGACTTGGCTCTCGACCAAGCGGCGGAGCGAGATTCTGGGAACGGCGAGACTGCGTTGCACAATTTCTGGTCAGTCACCGGCCGCGCCGAGAATATGAGCTTTAGGAGTTTCGACAAACATATTTTTCGTTTTTCAATATGTTTTATTCCGAAAAATGATAATATATGGCGTTGATCTTGATCTCGCAAGCGAATTTGGCCGGGAGGGGAGAATGACGAAGCGCATTCAGAAGGACGGGCCATTGGATCGTGCCTTCGCGATCGTTCGGCACGTTGCCGACCAACGCAAAGCCGTCTCGGCGGCAGAGATCGCAAAGGCTCTCTCGCTGCCGCTGCCGACGGCGCACAGGTTGATCGGAAATCTCGAGGACCGCGGACTGCTTCAAAAGGCGTTGGGGACCAAGCGTTACGTTGTCGGAAACCAGCTCGTCACACTGTCCGCGACCGTCATCGGAGCGGCCTTCCGCACCGCGCGACGGCACGCGGTGCTTCGGGCGGTTGCGGGAGAGATCGGCGAACAGTGCGAGATTGGCGTCGTCCGCGACAATGTCGTTGCCTATGTCGACAGCGTTCGCGTTTCGGAGCCGCAAGGCCTTCAGTTCAATCCGGGAGAAGCGGCGCCGCTACACTGCACGTCGACCGGAAAGATCTACATGAGCAGACTGCCTGAGCGGACGAGGGCGAATTTGTGCCGCGCGCTCCCTCTGACCAGATACACGGACACGACGATCGTCGATGTCCACGGACTGATGAAGACCCTCGAGGACACGCGGCAGAAGGGCTGGGCCAAGACAAACGAAGAATACGTCAAGGGCGTTGTGGGGTGCGCCGTCCCCATTCTGTCACCCGATCGAGAATTGATCGCTTGCCTGGGCGTCTCGGTGCCGGTGGCGCGCGTGAGCTTCGTCGAACTGGATCGGTTCATCGCGCCGCTTCAAAAGGCAGCCGCCCTGCTGTCGGAGACCATTCTGCAGGTTGAGGACGATGATGGCGCAAGTGCCCAATGATGGTATCAGCGGTCTCGCTGGCGCGCTGGTTCTCCTCATGATCTGGCTGGGCCAGCACGAACGGCCGCGCGCCAATCGACCGCTCGAGCGACGGGAGATTCGGCCCCTGTCTGAGCGCTAAAGCAGAGCCGGAAAAGTGCGCAGCGGTTTTCCGAAAAGATCATGCTCAAACAACAACCTAAAGCGCGATGACGATTCATCCTAATCGCATCGCGCTTTAGCGGCGACATCACCACGGTCGAGCACGTCACCACCGCCGGTTTCAGCGGCGGCAGCGACGTGAGTATTGATGATCAACGCTTGGGGAGCGACGCCATCACCTCGCCCGCGTCTCCGTCCTCAAGGCAGGGCGTGACGGTCAACGGGAGCAGGTCAGACCATTGCGCGAGCCAACGATACATGGCTTTTGGATCACTCGATTCAGAGATCGCAAATCCCTGTCCGTTCATGCCATGCCAGCGACCCAGCATCTTGACGCCCTCGGGTGGTGCGCCACCGGTCTCGAGAAAGCGGGCGACGGCTGCATTGAAGGTGCCTTGAGGTACGCTCCAGGTGGTTATGAATTTCATGCGATTCTCCCATGACTAGAATTATCGGATGAATGTCGCGGCTGCGCCGCATGCGCACGATAGCGCCTGCGTATCGAATGACAACGGCGAATGAACACGCGTGTCGGTTTGATTGCTCCTGCTTCCTGCCCAAGCGCTGGCTTGGAGGTAAGACGGCTACTTGCCGTCGTTCCAGATGTCGGTGGCGAGCTTCCAGTCGTTTCCGACCTTCTCCCAGACGACGACATACTTTCCGGTCACTTCCTGCGGTGTCGATCCCTTGGTCTTCAGGACGAACGTGCCGATCTCACGGGCCGCGGAAGAACCGAGTGACTTGACATCCACCGTTGTGAGCTTCGGATCGCTCACTTGTTCAGCCATGCTTTTCCACATGACCTCGATGGCTGGTCGGCCCTGCACCATCGCGGAGCCGGGCGGGAGCGCGGTCGCATCGGCACTGTAGAGGGACGCAATCCCGGAAAAATCTCCCTTGTTGAACATCTCTATCCATTTCGCATTGTTTGCTTCGATCTCGGCCTTCTGGGCCAAAGCCGGCGCGCTCAACGAGATCACGATTGCAATCGCCGATGCAATGTTGCGCATGATCATCTCCAGACTCAATGTACGATACAGATACAGGGGCAGTCGTCTTGTCTCGAAGTGGATGCATTGAATGGCCCATCCCAGACCGGGGAAGACGCAACGGCAATTCCGGAGAATTACCGTCAGCCCCATTGACGAAGCTGCGCAGTGGAGATTGACGGGCAATTGACCTGACGAGCACTCCATGTCGCGGCTCGAACGCTTGACCAGGCGCGCGCCCGCCGCCCGTCGGGCAAAACACCCTGTCAATCCCTCGACGCAAAAACATTCCTATTTACCGAATTTCGGATATGTCGTATCAATGGCCCATCCCGCCCGCCACAAGGGGCGTTTCGCGATCGTCACGAGACGCGGGCCGGGAGGCGGTGGCCGCGACGGCGTCGGCGCGCTGGGCTGGCTGCAGGGCGGGAATCCCGTGAGCAGCAGCACGCGCGATACGACACGGCGCTGACGGCGTCCTCGGTTCGGCCTCGATGGTGAGCGCACGCAAGCCATCGGGGACAGGAACGGGGATGTGCGCGGACGGCAAAATCGTGTGGTCCTGACGCCCGGGGTCTGTGCGTCAAGTGTTGCGGTGATGTTGCGGCCCAACCGGGTTCGTACATCAGTCATCTGCAAGGCGACGGGGGCAATAGTGCATCGCTCCCCGGGGAGAGCGCGACATAAGCCGTAAAGCCATTCGCGCAGGGAAGGCCGGTCGTCCGGCTACACCTGTAGTCCACCCCGTGCGCGTCTTGTTCGCACACGGGACCGCGGGTGCCAGCCGGCGCCCGGCCTTCCCTGCGCCCTTTCTGAACAAGAAGGGCAACGAAGAGAGTCAAAGCTCGGGCGAAATGAGCCGCGAGAATGCGACAGTGTGTCTTCTGAATGGATCATGTTTTATGGGCAGTCTCGTGCCCCGGACGTAGCGCGGCGTCCCCCTGGCGATGCAAAGCATCGTCCAGAACGACGATGCGGCTGCAGAGCCGGGGCCTATGTTGCGACGGATCGCGCAGTGTCTGGGTCCCGGCTCTGCGCAGCAATGCTACGCATTGCAGCGCGTCCGGGACACGAGCTCTCCTACGCGCTCTCGGTCTCCCGGTGCACGTCGTGCACGACGAGGCCCATGCCTTCCTCCGGCATCTTGATCCAGTCGCGGCGCTTCAGGGTGCGCTTGGTGTCCTCATAGCCGCTGGTCCAGTGCTCTCGCATCGAGGTGCCCGAGAATTCGTGGTCCTTGGCGTCGCCCTCATAGGCCTTCTGCTGGTAGATCAGATGCAGGATCGCGATCTCCGGCATGTGGCACAGGCTCGCCTTCAGCTTGCGCTCCTCGTCGGACAGCTGCTCGTCCGGCAGCTTCGCCAGCGCCTTGTGGAGCAGGACCTTGAGATTGTGGGTGCGGCGATAGACGTCCGTGTTGTGGCGCGTGCGCGAGGAATACATGATGTCCTTGTGGCGGGCCATCACGTCCTGGATCGAGCGCGGCAGCACGCCGCGCGCGCTGAACAGGTCGACCTGGAACACCAGCGAGTTGAGCGCATCCTCCTGGTCGAGCAGATGCTGCAGCGGTGTGTTGGAGACGATGCCGCCGTCCCAGAAATGATCGGTGCCGATCCGCACCATCGGCAGCGCCGGGGGCAGGGCGCCGGAGGCCATGATGTGCTCCGGCTCGATCTCGTCATGGGAATTGTCGAAATAGATGAAATTGCCCGAGAGCACGTTGACTGCGCCGACCGCGAAGCGAACCCTTTTCTCGTTGATGAGATCGAAGTCGATCAGCTCGAGCAAGCTCTCCTTCAGCGGCATCGTGTCGTAATAGCTGGTCGCGGTGCGCGCGCCGACCGGACTGAACCAGGGATTGACCTGGTGCGGGGTGAAGAAGCCGGGCTGGCCCATCGCCGAGGTCATCCAGGCGCTCGTGAGATTGCGCCACTGGCGGAAGACGTCGCCGTCAGGGGTGTAGTGCCAGATCTTGCGGTTGGTGATGCGCTCCCAGAAGATGCGCAGCGCCTCGAGCCGCTTCTCCGGCTTGTTGCCGGCGATGATGGCGGAGTTGATCGCGCCGATCGAGACGCCGCAGACCCAGTCGGGCTCGATGCCCGCCTCGTGCAGCGCCTGATAGACGCCGGCCTGGTAGGCGCCGAGCGCGCCGCCGCCCTGCAGCACCAGCGCGACGCGATCGCAGCGCTCGGGCCGCCAGCCCCGCGAGGGCGCCTGATGTGTCTGATATGTCGGTTGCGACGTGCGGGCGTCCATGGCGATGCCTCCTGCTTGCGCCAGACGATTGCGTCCCGTGGTGACGGCGTGATGACAAGGCGGCACCGATGCAGCGCCGGCAACGCAGACCGACCACGCTGCAACGGCAGGGGTCGTGCGGATGACGGAAAAGCTTCACATCGCAGTCAATGAGGATCGCTAGCAATTGCCGCCGATCAGGATCACAGGAGACCTGCGATGCGTAGCGAAGACGTGCTGAGACTTCCGTCAATGCCGGCGGCGGGGCCGAGCTATCCGGCCGGGCCGTATCGGTTCGTCAACCGCGAATTCCTTGTCATCACCTACGAGACCGATCCGGAGCTGATCCGCGCCGGCCTGCCCGAGCCGCTGCAGCCGATCGACCAGCCGATCGTGCATTACGAATGGATCAAAATGCCTGACTCCTCCGGCTTCGGCAGCTACACCGAATCCGGCCTCGTCATCCCCGCGCGCCTCAACGGCGAGGACGTCAACTTCGTCTCGCAGATGTATCTGGACGACGATCCGCCGATCGCCGCCGGCCGCGAGATCTGGGGCTTTCCCAAGAAGTACGCACATCCCAAGCTCGAGATCGTCAAGGACACGCTGACGGGCACGCTGGAATATGCCGGCCAGCTCGTCGCCATGGGCACCATGGGCTACAAGCACGAGAGCATGGCCGGCAACGGCGATCTCACGCGCGCCACGCTGTCGAAGACGCAGATCAATCTGAAGATGATCCCGGGCGTCGACGGCCGTCTCGAGGTCTGCCAGCTGGTCGCGATCAATCTCGTCGACATCGTGCCGAAGGGCTCCTGGATGGGGCCGGGCCGGCTGCATCTGGTGCCGCATGTCAACGCGCCGGTCGCGGATTTCCCGGTGCGCCGCTGCCTCGGCGCGCATCACTACATCGCCGATCTGACGCTGCCGTTCGGCCGCGTCGTGCACGACTACATCAGGCAAGCCGAGGCGGCCGCGACCGGGCTGGCGGCGGAATAGGGCGGCATCATCAAACTGTAACACTGGCGTAATTGAGTACCCGTCTGGGTCCGGAAGATGCCGTCAGCCATCGTCCGGAATGGGGCAGTTGTTGATGGTTGGGGTTGGCCATGGCTGAGCCGGCAAAGCTTGTCAGCGCCTTATCGAGCACTGATCCCGCCATTCCCGGCCTGGTCTGGGCCTTTCGCCTGCACAGCGACGGCAGTGCCGAGGCACTGCCGATCGACCAGCCGATCGAGTTCAGCCATGACGGCCGGCTCTGGCTGCATTTCAACCTGACTGACGCGCGGGCACGGCCCTGGATCGGAGCGTCGCAGCTGCCGCCGCTGGCGCGCGAGCTGCTGCTGTCGAGCGACACCTTCCAGCAGCTTCACGTCATCGACCACTGCGTCTACGGCGTATTCTCCGATCTCGTGCGCGAGATCGACAGCGCAACGGAGGAGACCGCGTTCCTGCGCTTCGCCATGACCGAGCGGCTGCTGGTCTCCGGTCGCCACCAGGCGCTGTGCTCGGCGGACGCCACGCGGCGGGTGCTCGAAGGCGGCTACCGCGTCGACAACGTCGCCCATCTGCTCGAAAAGATCGTCGACGAGGTCGCCGACACGCTGGACCCGATGGCCGACAAGCTCGGCCAGGAGATCGACGATATCGAGGAGCGCATCCTCGCCGATGACGCCAGGCCCGAGATGCGCCGCAACCTCGGCCGTCTGCGCCGCACCTGCGTGCGGCTGCATCGGCAGCTCACGGGATTGCGCACGCTGTTTCACCGTCTCGATCAGAAGAACACCGATCATTTGTCGCCGGCGTTGCGGATCCAGGCCGGCAAGCTCGCGCAGCGGCTCGATGGCCTCGATCACGACATCGTCGAGCTGCGCGAACGCAGCCGCCTGCTCGAGGAGGAGCTGCGGTTCAAGAACGAGGAGGAGAGCAATCGCCATCTCCACACCCTCTCGATCGTGACCTCGCTGTTGCTGCCGCCGACGCTGATCACCGGCATCTTCGGCATGAACACCAAGGGCCTGCCGTTGACCGACGTCGAGAGCGGATTCATCTGGGCAGCGGTGCTGATGGCCTCCTCGGTTGCTGCGGCCTATCTCTTCATGAGGCGCACCGGTATCTTCAAGTAGCGTGTGTCGATCGTGAGTTGGGCGACCCAAATATCCGTAGCGGCCGCGATTGCGATGGCCTGCACGGCGACGAGCGCGCGCGCCGGCGCCAAGGACGAGAGCGCGGCCGCATGGCTGTTTCCGAAATGGTTCAACGCGTGGCATGACGGCCTTGCCGGCAAGGGCCTGAATTTCGGCGCCACCTATATCGCAGACAATATCGCCAATGCCGCCGGCGGCGTGAAGCGCGGCGCCATCCATTTCGGCCGGCTCGATCTGTCGGTCGATGCCGACCTCGGCAAGCTGGTCGGCTGGACCGGTGGCCGCTTTTACGCCAATGCCTTCATCATCTACGGCCAGGGCCTTTCCCGCAACTACGTGATGAACCTCGCCACCATCAGCGAGATCGAGGCGCTGCCGGATCAGCGGCTCTACAATGCCTATTTCGAGCAGAGCTTTTTCAATGACCGCCTGAACATCCGGGCCGGCCAGCAGGCCGCCGATGTCGAGTTCTTCGACAGCCAGACCGACGACCTCTTCGTCAACGGCACCTTCGGCTGGCCCGCGATCAAGGCCAGCAACCTTCCGGCCGGCGGCCCGGCGCCGCCGATCGCCGTACCCGGCATTCGCATCAAGGCTGCGCTAACCGACAAGATCACCGCGTATGGTGCGGTGTTCAACGGCGATCCGTCAGGGCCCGGCGATGTCGATCCGCAACTGCGCGATCATCATGGCCTGGCATTCCGCATCAACGATCCGCCGTGGGTGATCGGGCAGGTTCGCTTCAACTACGCCATCGATATCGGCGGCCGCCCGCTCGCCGGCAATTTCACGCCGGGCGCGTGGAAGCATTACGGCTCGTTCGACAGCCAGCGCTTGACGGCGGAGGGGATGTCGATCGCCGATCCCGGCGGCAGCGGTATTCCTGCAAGGCTCAAAGGCAATTACGGCATCTTCGCCGTGATCGAGCAGGTGCTCTATCGCCCGCCTGAGGTTACCGAGACCAGCACGTCGGCCTCGCTCCCCGGCATCACCGCGTTCGGCCGCATCGCCTACAGCCCGCCGGACCGCAATCTGATCGATCTCTATATGGACGGCGGTATCGGCTTCGTCGGCTTCACGCCGGGCCGTCCGCTCGACCGCTTCGGCGTGGCGATGGCCTACATGCGGATCTCTAACACTGCGCGCAATCTCGACGTCGATACGCAGGCCTTCACCGGCATCCGCAGTCCGGTGCGCAGCAACGAGACGCTGATCGAGATGATCTACGAGGCGCACGTCAAGCCGGGCTGGTTGATCGCGCCATATTTCCAATATGTGTTCCGCCCCTCGGGCGGAATTCAGAACCCGAACGATCCCAGCGGCGTTTCGCGGATCGGTGACGCCGCGGTGTTCGGCGTCACCTCCACGCTCCGGTACTAGGCCGAGGCCGCCGCCGGCTGTAGTTTTGGCTGCCGCGACAGCGCCAGCACGATCAGCGAGGCGAACACGCAGAGCGCGCCGGCGATGAAGAACGCGGGCAGGTAGCTCTCATAGACCGTCCGCGAGAGACCAGCGCCGAAGGCGGCGGTCCCGGCGCCGAGCTGGTGGCCCGCAAAGATCCAGCCGAACACCAGATTGGCGCGCTCGGGCCCGAACTTTTGCGCGGTGAGGCGCACCGTCGGCGGTACGGTTGCGATCCAGTCGAGACCGTAGAACATCGCGAAGATTGACAGGCCGTAGAACGAGAAGTCGCTGAAGGGAAGGAAGATCAGCGAGAGCCCGCGCAGGCCGTAATACCAGAACAGGAGATAGCGATTGTCATAGCGGTCCGACAGCCAGCCCGACATTATGGTGCCGAAGAAGTCGAAGATGCCCATGGCCGCAAGCAGGCTCGCGGCCTGCACTTGCGGGATGCCGAAATCGAGGCACATCGGGATCAGGTGCACCTGGACGAGGCCATTGGTCGAGGCGCCGCAGACGAAGAAGGTCGCAAACAGGATCCAGAATGCAGTCGACTTCGAGGCGTCGCGCAGCGTGCCGAGCGCCACGCCCGTGATCGAGCCGTGGCTCACGGGCGGGGCGGGCAGGGGCTCGGTGCCCTCGTCGCCGAACGGACGCAGGCCGACGTCGCTCGGCCGGTCGCGCATCGCTAGCAGGACGGCCAGCGCGGAGACGGCGAGCATGATGCAGACGAAGCCGAGCGCGAGTCGCCAGCCATAGCGTTCGGTGAGGCTTGCGAGCAGCGGCAGGAACACGAGCTGGCCGGTGGCGACGCTCGCGGTCATGATGCCGACGACGAGGCCGCGCCGTGCCGCGAACCAGCGCGTGGCAATGGTTGCGCCGAGCACCAGCGCGGTCATGCCGGTGCCGATGCCGATCACCACGCCCCACAGCGCGACGAGCTGCCAGACCTCGGTCATGCCGAGCGAGAGCACGAGCGCCGAGACGACGATGAGCTGTGCCGCCAGCGTGACGTTGCGCAGGCCGTAGCGGTTGAGCAGGGCGGCCGCGAATGGCGCCATCAGTCCGAACAGAATGAAACGGATCGACAGTGCGGAGGAGATCTGCGCCGTGCTCCAGCCGAACTCCTTTTGAAGCGGAACGATGAACACCCCGGGCGCGCCGACCGTGCCGGCGCTGATCAGCGCGGCGAGGAAGGTCACGCCGACCATCACCCAGCCGTAATGAATGTTGCGGCGGGACAATGCTGCCGCGAGCCAGTTCGAGATCATTGGGCCTCAATGTGGTTTGGCGAGCCCGGTGGGACTCGCGTCATGGTTCCAGTCTGGCACGGGGAAGGGAAGTCTGAAATGACAGACTTCCCTCTATTTCGGACACCCGCGCGTCAGCGCGCCAGCCGCTCCACCGCGATCGCCGTGGCTTCGCCGCCGCCGATGCAGAGCGCGGCGATACCGCGCTTGAGGTTGTTCGCCTCGAGCGCATGCAGCAGGGTCACGATCAGCCGCGCGCCGGTGGCGCCGATGGGATGCCCGAGCGCGCAGGCGCCGCCATTGATGTTCAGCTTATCTCGGGGAATGCCGAGATCGCGCTGTGCCGCCATTGCCACCACGGCAAAGGCCTCGTTGATCTCGAACAGATCGACGTCGGAGGCGGCCCAGCCGACCTTGTCGAGCAGCTTGCGGATCGCGGGGATCGGCGCCGTGGTGAACCATTGCGGCTCCTGGCTGTGGGTGGCGTGGCCCTTGATCTCCGCGAGAACGGGCAAGCCGCCCCGATCGGCGAGCGAGCGCTTCGCCAGCACCAGCGCCGCGGCGCCGTCGGCATTGGCGGAGGAGGCGGCCGGCGTGATGGTGCCGTTGGCACGGAATGCCGGCTTCAGGCCTGGGATCTTGGCCGGATCGACCTTCAGCGGATGCTCATCATTGGCGACGATTCGGGGGCCGGCCTTTTCCGCGAGCGTGATCGGCGCAATCTCAGCCTTGAACGCGCCGCCCTCGACCGCCTTGCGGGCGCGGCTCAGCGTCTCCATCGCATAGGCGTCCTGGTCCTTGCGGGTGAACTGGTACGTCTCCGCGGTGGCCTCGCCGAAATCGCCCATGGAACGGCCGGTCTCGTAGGCGTCCTCAAGGCCATCCATCATCATGTGGTCGATGATGCGGTCGTGGCCGACGCGGTAGCCGCCGCGCGCCTTGGCGAGGAGATAGGGCGCGTTGCTCATGCTCTCCATGCCGCCGGAGACGACGATGTCGGCCGAGCCGGCGCGAATGATGTCGTGCGCCAGCATGGTTGCCTTCATGCCGGAACCGCAGACCTTGTTGACCGTGGTCGCGCCGGTGGCGTCGGGCAGCCCGGCCGCGCGCGCCGCCTGCCGCGCGGGTGCCTGTCCCTGGCCGGCCGGCAGCACGCAGCCCATGAAGACCTCGTCGACTTTCTCGGGTGCAAGGCTTGCGCGCTCCAGCGCCGCGCCGATCACGTGTGACCCGAGCTTGTGCGCGGGAAGAGGCGAGAGCTCGCCCATGAAGCGGCCGAGCGGGGTGCGGGCGGCGGAGACGATGACGACGGGATCGGCGGCTTCGGCCATGATGGGACTCCCTGGCGATGATGTGTAGGATTATGATCATCATATGATGCGCCGCAAAAAATGCAACCGCGACAGGGATGAGAAAATCTTGCGGTTCGCATGAGATTTGGTCGTGTGAGACGGGCAGGGAGGTTGGGCCGGGTGGGGATGAAGCTTGGTCGTTCCACACACACCGCTGTCATCGCCCGGCTTGACCGGGCGATCCAGTATTCCAGAGGGCGCTATGATTGAGCCGAGAGGCTGCGGCGTACTGGATGCCCCGGTCAAGCCGGGGCATGACGCCTTTTAAAATGGAGAGAGTCTAACCCATCACAGCGCGCCTACCGCTTCCTGTTCACGAACGCCTGCATCAGCCGCGTCGGCTCGTCCGTGAGGAACGACTCGCCGAACACCTTGACACTCAGATTCACCGACTCCGTTAGCGGCAGCTCCTCCCATTGCCGAAGCAGCGCCTTCTGCGACCGCAGTGCCTCGGGGCCGCATGCGAGCAGTGCGTTCACGAGATGCTCGATCTCGGCATCCAGTCCGCCCTCAAGTGCCACCTTGTCGACCAGCCCCCAGGCGAGCGCCGTCGGCGCGTCGATGTTCTCCGCCGTCATCACCAGCCAGCGCGCCCGGGCCCAGCCGATCAGGCGCGGCAAGAGCGCTGCGTGGATCACCGAGGGGATGCCGACGCGTACCTCCGGCATGCCGAAATGCGCATCATGCGCGGCAATCCGGAAATCGCAGGCGGCCGCCACTTCGAGGCCGCCGCCGAGGCACCAGCCGGGCATGCGGGCGATCACCGGTGCCGGGAATTGGCGCACCGCTTCGCAGAGATCGCGCAGGCGGCTGATGAAAGCCTCCGCCGATTTCTGCTCGAGCTTGGCCATCTCCTTGATGTCGGCGCCGCCGATCATGCTCTTCTCGCTCTGGCCGCGCAGCACCACGACGCGGATGCTGCGGTCGGATGCAAGCCGCTGCAGGCCTTCGCGCAGGGCGTCGGTCACCGGCGAGCCGAGAATATTGAGCGGGCCGGCGTTGCAGATCGCGACATGAACGACCCCGCGCGTATCGCGCGTCACGCCGCAGTGGTGGTTGAGCATTTCCATCGTGGCATCTCGAAGGTTTCGTGGACCGGCGCGAGGCGCGCGGGTCGGTGCCACTTCCGGGCCGAAACGTCCTTGTTGTCAAGCGGGGGTGGGGGCGAGTTGCAAGTGCGAAGTCCGTCGCATAGTATGACATATATCATACAAAAGGGATCCCATGACTGAAGCCGACCAACTCGAACTGTTTTCGCCCGCGCAGCGGCGCGAGCGCGTGGTGGACTGGCAGGTGCCGGCGCCGGTCGCGAAAGTCGCGATGGGCCTGTCGGGCATGGACGCCATGCTGGGCATTCGCGACGGCCGGCTGCCGCCGCCGCCTTTTGCAAAACTGATCGGCTTCAATGTGGGGGTGGTCGAGCCGGGTCGGATCGTCATGGAACTGGAGCCGCGCGAGGATCTCGAAAACACCATCGGACTGATCCACGGCGCGACCGCAGCTGCGCTGCTCGATACCGCGATGGGATGCGCGATCTCGACCCGGTTGGAAGCCGGGCAGAGCTCCGTGACGCTCGACCTGAAAATGACCTTCCTGCGTCCGCTCTCGGTTCGCTCGGGCCTGATCTCGGCCGAAGGCAGGGTGATCAAGCTGGGGCGGCAGACCAGCTACACCGAAGGCTTCGTCCGGGACGGCAAGGGCGCCCTTGCGGTGCACGCAACTGCAACGTTTTCCATGATCGGAAGCAACTTAACATGAATTAATGCACCCTTTTCGTCATTTGCGTGTTATGAGATGACCATCGACATTCAATGAGAACCGCATGCGCTACTCCCGGGAACACAAGCAGGAAACCCACGACCGCATCGTGAGGAAGGCCTCCGTGCGGCTGCGCGAAAAGGGCGCCCATGGCATCGGCGTCGCCGACCTCATGAAGGAGGCAGGCCTGACCCATGGCGGCTTCTACGCGCATTTCGATTCCCGCGAGGCGCTGGTGATCGAGGCGTTCGGTTATGCGATGGACCGCTCGATGGAGCACTGGCGCAAGATCACCGACGAGGTTTCGCCGGACAAGCGGCTGGCGATGATCGCGGAGGCCTACCTGTCGGCGCTGCATCGCGACAATCCCGGCCATGGCTGCTCGATTCCCGCTCTCGGTGCCGAGATCGCCCGCGAGAGCCCGAAGGCGCGAAAGGCATTTGCCGGCAAGCTCGACGAGATGATCGAGCAGCTGGCGGACAACATTCCGAGCATGCCGCGCAAGGCCGCACGCAAGCAGGCGGTCGCGACGCTGGCGACGATGGCCGGCACCATGCTGCTGGCCCGCATTGCCGGGTCGAGCGAGCTGTCCGACGAGGTGTTGAAGGTAGGCCGGGACAGTGCGCTGGAGGGCACGAAGCGCGAGCCGAAGGCGGCGGCGGTGAAGAAGGCGAAGACCTAGGCGAGGTGCCGTAGGGTGGGCAAAGCGCAGCGTGCCCACGACTTCGTCGCTATCGAAGAGAGATGGTGGGCACGGCGCTTTGCGCCTTTGCCCACCCTACGGGACCGGTGCTACCGCCCCGCAAACAGCGCCCGTTCGCGCTCGACGATCTCGCCGATGTAATCCGCCACCGCTCTGATCCGCGCCAGATCCTTGCTGTCGGCGTGCATCAGCATCCAGAATGTCCGCGTGATCGAGATCTCCTCGGGCAGCACCGGAACGAGTTGCGGATAATCGCTCGCCATGAAATGCGGCAGCACCGCGATGCCAAAGCCCGAGAGCGTGGCATTGAGCTGCGCTATCAGATTGGCGCTGCGGAAGCGCGCCGAGATCCGCGGCGACACCTGCGGCAGATAATCGAGTTCCGGCGTGAACAAGAGCTCTTCGATGTAGCCGACGAAGCGGTGCTGCGGCAGATCCTGCCGCGAGGTGATCG
Organism: Bradyrhizobium sp. ERR14; assembly: GCF_014198235.1. Lineage (NCBI taxonomy): Bacteria > Pseudomonadati > Pseudomonadota > Alphaproteobacteria > Hyphomicrobiales > Nitrobacteraceae > Bradyrhizobium > Bradyrhizobium sp. ERR14. Next base: position 107,612 of record NZ_JACIHD010000001.1, read on the forward strand.
CAGGGAAGCGGTCGAGATAGGCGGGTGCGGCGTAGAGGCCGAGGCGGTAGTCGAGCAGCTTGCGGCCGACGATGCGACCTTCCTTCGGCATGGTCAGGCTGATGGCGATGTCGGCCTCGCGCTTGGAGAGACTGAACAGCCGCGCGGTGGCCACAAGTTGCAGATCGAGATCGGGATACCGGTCGGCGAAGGGGGCCAGCCGCGGTGCCAGGAAGGCCGTGCCGAACCCGTCGGGCGCGCCGATCCGCACCGTCCCCGTCAGACGCGCCACGGAGCCGCCGACCTGCTCCTGGTTGGCGACGATGGTCGATTCCATCGCTTCCGCGCTGTCGGCGACGCGCTGGCCGGCCTCGGTGAGGAGGTAGCCGGTCTTGCGCCGGTCGAACAGCTTAGCCGAGAGGTGCTTTTCCAGCCGGTCGACGCGGCGGATCACCGTGGCATGGTCCACTCCGAGCTGTTTTGCCGCAGCCGACACCGAGCCGCCCCGCACGATGGCCAGCACGAAGCGAAAGTCGTCCCAATCGATAGCGCCTTGATCCAGCATTTTCGCACATCTATGGTGCATTATCTCAGACTTGAATCCTATAAAATGCAGGTCGATAGGATTTGTCAAAGCGATCAAGCTCGGCCTCAAGGAGATCATTCCATGCGTTCAGTCGGACATTTCATCGGTGGCAAGGAAGTAAAGGGCACCTCTGGCCGCACCGCCGACGTTTTCGAGCCGATGACCGGTGACGTCCAGGCCAAGGTGGCGCTGGCGTCCAAGGCGGAGGTCCGCGCCGCCGTCGAGAACGCCCGCGCGGCACAGCCCGAATGGGCCGCGACCAACCCGCAGCGCCGCGCCCGGGTCATGATGAGATTCGTCGAGCTGGTGCAGCGCGACTACGACAAGCTGGCCGAGCTGCTGGCCCGCGAGCACGGCAAGACCGTGCCGGACGCCAAGGGCGACATCCAGCGCGGCCTCGAGGTCGCCGAGTTCGCCTGCGGCATCCCGCATCTGATGAAGGGCGAATACACCGAAGGCGCCGGCCCCGGCATCGACATCTATTCGATGCGCCAGGCACTCGGTGTCGTCGCCGGTATCACGCCGTTCAACTTCCCGGCAATGATCCCGATGTGGAAGTTCGCGCCCGCGATCGCCTGCGGCAACGCCTTCATCCTCAAGCCCTCCGAGCGCGATCCCGGCGTGCCGATGCTGCTCGCCGAGCTCATGATCGAGGCAGGCCTGCCGGCCGGCATCCTCAACGTCGTCAACGGCGACAAGGAGGCAGTCGACGCCATCCTGGACGATCCCGATATCAAGGCCGTCGGCTTCGTCGGCTCCACGCCGATCGCGCAGTACATCTATGAGCGCGCCGCCCAAACCGGCAAGCGCTGCCAGTGCTTTGGCGGCGCCAAGAACCACGCCATCATCATGCCGGATGCCGACATGGACCAGGCGGTCGACGCGCTGATCGGTGCGGGCTATGGCTCGGCGGGCGAGCGCTGCATGGCGGTCTCGGTCGCGGTCCCCGTCGGCAAGTCCACCGCCGACCGTCTCATGGAAAAGCTGATCCCGCGGGTCGAGAGCCTCAAGATCGGCACCTCGATCGATCCGTCCGCCGATTACGGCCCGCTGGTCACGCGCGAGGCGGTCGAGAAGGTCAAGGGCTACATCGACATCGGCATCAAGGAAGGCGCGACGCTCGCAGTCGATGGCCGCGGCTTCAAGATGCAGGGCTACGAGAACGGCTTTTATCTCGGCGGCTCGCTGTTCGACAACGTCACCAAGGACATGCGGATCTACAAGGAAGAGATCTTCGGCCCCGTGCTCTCGGTCGTGCGTGCGCACGACTACAAGGAGGCGCTGGCGCTGCCGTCGGATCACGACTACGGCAACGGCGTTGCGATCTTCACCCGCGACGGCGACGCCGCCCGCGACTTCGCGGCCAAGGTCAATGTCGGCATGGTCGGCATCAACGTGCCGATCCCGGTGCCGATCGCCTATTACACCTTTGGCGGCTGGAAGAAGTCGGGTTTTGGCGATCTCAACCAGCACGGTCCGGACTCGGTCCGCTTCTACACCAAGACCAAGACGGTGACCTCGCGCTGGCCGTCCGGCGTCAAGGAAGGCGCGGAGTTCTCGATCCCGCTGATGAAGTGATCCCCTTGAGAGCGAGGCTCATATGCAGTTCGCTCTGAACGAGGATCAGATCGCGGTTCGCGACATGGCGTTGGCGTTTGCGGCGGAGAAGATCGCGCCGCACGCGCTGCGCTGGGACGAGGAGAAGCATTTCCCCGTCGACGTGATGCGCGAGGCCGCGACGCTGGGCATGGGCGGCATCTACATCCGCGAGGATGTCGGGGGATCCGCGATGACACGGTTCGACGCGGCGCTGATCTTCGAGGCGCTGGCGACGGGCTGTCCGACCACCTCCGCCTTCATCTCGATCCACAACATGGCGAGCTGGATGATCGATGCCTTCGGCAGCGACACCCAGCGCCACACATGGCTGCCAAAACTCTGCACCATGGAGCTGATCGCCAGCTACTGCCTGACCGAGCCGGGCGCGGGCTCGGATGCCGCGGCGCTGCGTACGCGCGCCGTGCGCGATGGCGATCATTACGTTCTCAACGGCCAGAAGCAGTTCATCTCCGGCGCCGGCGGCACCGATCTCCTGGTCGCGATGGTGCGCACCGGCGGCGATGGCCCGGGCGGCATCTCGACCCTCGTCATCGACGGCAAGACGCCGGGCGTCTCCTTCGGCGCCAATGAGCGCAAGATGGGGTGGAACGCGCAGCCGACCCGCGCCGTGATGTTCGAGAACGCGCGCGTGCCTGTTACCAATCGCCTCGGCGAGGAGGGCATCGGCTTCAAGATCGCGATGGCGGGTCTCGATGGCGGCCGCCTCAACATCACCGCGTGCTCGCTGGGTGGTGCGCAGACCGCGCTCGACAAGGCGCGGGCCTACATGAAGGAGCGCAAGGCGTTCGGAAAGCGTCTCGACGAATTCCAGGCGCTGCAGTTTCGCCTCGCCGACATGGCGATCGAACTGGAAGCCGCGCGTACCTTCCTGTGGCGCGCCGCTGCGGCGCTGGACCGCAAAGACCCTGATGCCACCATGCTGTGTGCGATGGCAAAACGCTTCGGCACCGACGTCGGCTTCGAGGTCGCCAACCATGCGCTGCAGCTTCACGGTGGCTACGGGTACCTCAGCGAATACGGCATTGAGAAGATCGTGCGCGATTTGCGTGTGCACCAGATCCTCGAAGGCACCAATGAAATCATGCGGCTCATCGTGGCGCGCAAACTGATCGAGGGCGCGCGATGAGTTCAGTGGAAGAGGGCGATCTCGTTGCCCGCGTCGAGGGCGCGGCCGGCGTGATCAGGCTCAATCGTCCGAAGGCCATCAACGCCGTCACGCTGGAGATGTTTCGCGACATCGACAAGGCGCTCGACCGCTTCGAGGCCGATCCGGCCGTCGCGGTGATCGTGCTGGAAGGCTCCGGCGAGCGCGGCCTCTGTGCCGGCGGCGACATCCGCACGCTCTGGGAGAGCTCGAAGGTCAACGGCGACCTCGGCAAGATCCTCTGGCGCGAGGAATACATCCTCAACGCCCGGATCAAGAAATTCCCAAAGCCGTATATCGCCTTCATGGACGGCATCGTGATGGGGGGCGGCGTCGGACTCTCCGCCCATGCCAGCCATCGCATCGTCACCGATCGCACGAAGCTGGCAATGCCCGAGGTTGGGCTCGGCTTCTTCCCCGACGTTGGCGGCACCTATCTGTTGTCGCGTTCGCCGGGCGAGGTCGGCACTTACTTCGGCCTGACCGGCCAGACCATGAACGGGCCCGACGCGATCCACGCCAAGTTCGCCGACGCCGTGGTGCCGGCGGCCAGATGGCCAGAGCTGCGCGAGGTGCTGACCAAGGTGGGCCCAGGCGCGAGCGCGGCCGATGTCGGCAAGCTCATCAATGGCTTTGCGACCGGCGAGACCTCGGGGCCGGTGGCCGCAAAAGAGCCTGCTATCGACGCATTGTTCGGCTTCGACCGGATGGAAGATATCTTTGCTGCCCTGAAACGGGACGGCTCCGAATTCGCGCTGGCGACGCTGAAGACGCTCAACGAGAAATCGCCGCGCGGCATGGTGGTGACGCTGAAACTGTTGCGACTGGCGCGCACCGCGTCGAGCCTGGAGGAATGCCTGGTGCGCGAATACCGCGCCGCGCTGGAGGTGTTCCGCAGCGATGATTTTCGCGAGGGCGTGCGCGCGGCCGTGATCGACAAAGACCGCAACCCGATCTGGTCGCCGCCACGAATTGAGGATGTGACGCCGCAAATGCTTGCACCGTATCTCGCCGAGATCGGCGCCGACGAGCTGAAGTTCAACTAATCAACGATTGAAGCGGAGGAAACGACAATGGCCACGATCGCATTCATCGGTCTCGGCAACATGGGCGGCCCTATGGCGGCCAACCTCGTCAAGGCCGGCCACAAGGTCGTCGCGTTCGACCTCGTCGAAGCCTCGCGCAATCAGGCCAAGGCCGACGGCGCCGGCATCGCCGACAGCGCCGCGGATGCAGTGAAGGGCGCCGATGTCGTCGTCACCATGCTGCCGGCCGGCAAGCATGTGCTCGGCGTCTGGAACGAAGTCCTTCCCGCGATGACCAAGGGCGCGCTGGTCATCGACAGCTCCACCATCGACGTCGAGAGTGCGCGGCAGGCGCATGCGCTCGCCGGCAAGCACGGTGTGCTCTCGGTGGATGCGCCGGTCTCCGGCGGCACCGGCGGCGCCAAGGGCGCGACGCTGACCTTCATGTGCGGTGGCGAGGAGAACGCATTCGCGGCGGCAAAGCCCGTGCTGGAGAACATGGGCAAGAAGATCGTGCATTGCGGCGGCGCCGGCGCAGGGCAGGCGGCCAAGATCTGCAACAACATGATCCTCGGCATTTCCATGATCGCGGTGAGTGAAGCTTTCGCGCTCGGCGAGAAGCTCGGCCTCTCGCACCAGGCGCTGTTCGACGTCGCCTCGACCTCGTCGGGCCAGTGCTGGTCGCTGACGACCTATTGCCCGGTGCCGGGTCCGGTGCCGACCTCGCCGGCCAACAACGACTACAAGCCGGGATTCGCCTCGGCGCTGATGGTGAAGGATCTGACGCTGGCGCAGGACGCCGCGAAGGCTGCGGGCGCGGCCACCCCGCTCGGCAAGCATGCGCAGGAGATCTATCAGTCTTTCGACGCAGCCGGGCAAGGCGGGGTGGATTTTTCCGGAATTATCAAGCACGTTCGCAGCCTCGCTGGAAAATAGCGAGGCTTCGTAGCCCGGATGGAGCGAAGCGACATCCGGGACAGCTGCTTCCAATGGCGTAGCCGGCCCCGGATTGCGCTTCGCTCCATCCGGGCTACGTTCGAAGATCAATTCGACGGGCCCGGAACATGACGACATTTCAGGACGCGCGCGCGTTTCTGCTCAAGCACCGCACGGATTACGAGGCCGCGGTCAAAGGATTCCGCTGGCCGGATCCGGTTCCCTTCAACTGGGCGCTCGACTGGTTCGACGAGCTGGCGAAGGACGCCGAAGCCAAGGACCGGCCCGCGCTCTGGATCGTCGATGCCGCGCAGGACCGCCAGACAAAACTATCCTTTGCGGCGCTCTCCAAGCGCTCGAACCAGGTCGCGAATTTTCTCCGCGCGCAGGGCCTGAAGCGCGGTGATCATCTCTTGCTGCTGCTCGGCAATGTGGTTCCGCTGTGGGAGACGATGCTGGCGGCGATGAAGCTCGGCGTCGTCGTGATCCCCGCGACCACGCTGCTCACCGCGGATGAGCTGCGCGATCGCCTCGATCGCGGCAAGGCGAGGGCGGTGGTGGCCGCCGAGGACCAGGTCGCGAAATTCGCAAGCCTTGGTGCCGAGAACATCGTTCGCATCGTGGTCGGCACGGCTCACGACGGATGGCTCTCCTATGATGAGGCCGCAAAGGCCCCGGAGAGTTTTAGCGCCGATGGGCCGACTAATGCCGACGACCCGATGCTGCTCTATTTCACCTCGGGGACCACGGCAAAACCAAAACTTGTCCGGCACAGCCAGCGCAGCTATCCGGTCGGGCATCTGTCGACCATGTACTGGATCGGGCTGCAGCCCGGCGACGTCCATCTCAATATCTCATCGCCCGGCTGGGCCAAGCATGCCTGGAGCTGTTTCTTCGCGCCGTGGAACGCGGGCGCCACCGTGTTCGTGGTCAACCAGCCGCGCTTCGACGCCAAGAGCCTGCTCGCCACCATCGGCCGCTGCGGCGTCACCACGCTGTGCGCGCCGCCGACGGTGTGGCGGCTGTTCATCCAGGAGGACCTGGCGTCCTTCAAGGTGAGCTTGCGCGAGGTCTGCGGCGCCGGCGAGCCGCTCAATCCTGAAGTGATTGACCAGGTGCGGGCGGCCTGGGGTCTCACCATCCGTGACGGATACGGCCAGACCGAAACCACGGCGCTGGCCGGCAACTCGCCGGGCCAGAACATCAAGATCGGCTCGATGGGCCGGCCGCTGCCTGGCTATCGCGTGCAGATCAGCGATGCCGACGGCAACAAGGCGAAGGAAGGCGAGGTCACGCTGGTGCTCGGCGCCGAGCGGCCCGCCGGCCTGATGCAGGGTTATCAGAGCGACGACGGCAAGCTCGCCGGTGTCGAAGGCGAGCTCTATCGCAGCGGCGATGTCGTGTTCGAAGATGACGAGGGCTATCTTACCTTTGTCGGCCGCTCCGACGACGTGTTCAAGTCGTCGGATTACCGCATCAGCCCGTTCGAGCTGGAGAGCGTGCTGCTCGAGCACGAGCTGGTGGCCGAAGCCGCGGTGGTGCCGAGCCCGGACCCGATCCGGCTCGCGATCCCCAAGGCGTTCGTGCTGCTGACCTCGGGCGCGGAGCGGACGCCTGAGACCGCGCTGTCGATCTTCCAGCACCTGCACACGCGGCTCGCCCCGTTCAAGCGCATCCGTCGCCTCGAAATCGTCACCGAGCTGCCGAAGACGATCTCTGGCAAAATCCGCCGGGTGCAGCTACGCAGGCTGGAGCGGGACGATGATCGCAACGATCCGCTGCGCGGCCGGGAATTCCGTGAGGAGGATTTTCCGGAACTGCCGAAAACACGGAGTGAGACCTAAGTGAACGAAGTCTGGAAGAAGCCGCCGATTTCCTTGGAAGCCTACCAGGCCATGGTCGGCAAGGAGATCGGCGTGTCGTCGTGGCACCTGATCGATCAGCCGCGCATCGACACCTATGCCGATGTGATCGAGGATCACCAGTTTATCCACGTCGATCCTGAACGTGCCAAGAAGGAGACCGCCTTCGGCACCACCATCGCGCACGGCTTCCTGACGATGTCGCTGCTGTCGATCATGTCCTATGAGGTGATGCCCGTGATCGCGGGGACCACGATGGGCGTCAATTATGGCTTCGACAAGCTGCGCTTCATCTCGCCGGTCCGCTCGGGCAAGCGCGTTCGCGGCCGTTTCGTGCTGGCCGAAGCCAAGCTCCGTAAGCCCAACGAACTGCAGTCCCGCACCAATGTCACCGTGGAGATCGAAGGCGAGGACAAGCCGGCGCTGGTCGCGGAGTGGCTGGGTCTGATCTATTTCGCGTAGGCCGGGCCGGGCTTGACCCGGCCAGCCATCGCTGCTCAAAAAGGCAACCCAGAGCGGGGTTTTACCCTCTCCCCTTCGGGAGAGGGTGCCTCGCGGAACGCGAGGCGGGTGAGGGGTCTCTCTCCGCGAGCGCATCTGTCGAGAGAGACCCCTCATCCGGCGCTGCGCGCCACCTTCTCCCACAAGGGGAGAAGGGAAGAAGAAATAGAGACCTTCACTCATGGCAATCAGGTTCGACGGACGCGTCGCCATCGTCACCGGCGCGGGCAATGGTCTGGGGCGCGCGCATGCGCTGGGGCTGGCCAGCCGCGGCGCGAAAGTGGTCGTCAACGATTTCGGCGGCGCGCGTGACGGCACCGGTGGCTCGCTGTCGCCGGCCGAGACCGTGGTCGAGGAAATCCGCAAGGCCGGCGGCACCGCGATGGCGGATGGCGCCGACGTCTCCAATTTCGAACAGGTCACCGCCATGGTCGAGCGCGCCACCAAGGAGTGGGGTAGCGTCGACCTCTTGTGCGCCAATGCGGGCATTTTGCGCGACAAGTCGTTCGGCAAGATGGAAGCGGCCGACTTCCAGAAGGTGCTCGACGTGCATCTCGTCGGCACCTTCTATTGCTGCAAGGCGGCCTGGGCCGGCATGCGCGACCGCAACTATGGCCGCATCGTGCTGACGACGTCGTCCTCCGGCCTCTACGGCAATTTCGGCCAGGCCAATTACGGCGCGGCCAAGTCCGGCATGGTCGGCCTGATGAACGTGCTCGCCGAAGAAGGCCGCAAGTCCGACATCCGCGTCAACATCATCTCGCCGACGGCCGCTACCCGCATGACGGAAGAGCTGTTGCCGCCGCAGGCGCTGCAACTGATGAAGCCGAACGCGATCACGCCCGCGGTCGAGTACATGCTCAGCGAGGACGCGCCGACCCGCACCATCATGGGCGCCGGCGCAGGATCGTTCGCCGTGATCAAGATCGTGGAGAGCGAGGGCATCAACCTGCCGGAATCCGAATGGACGCCGGACGCCGTCGCCGCGCATTTCGCCGAGATCAGCGACATGTCGAAGGCGAAGGCGCTGACCGGCGCGTTCGAGCAAACGCAGAAATACGTGGCCCAGGCGGCGGCACGGGCGGGGATCAAGCTCTGACTGACATCGCCGTCATCGGGGCCGGTCCCGCCGGGCTGATGGCGGCGGAGATGCTGGCGCGGGGCGGCGCGCGCGTCACCGTGTACGACGCGATGCCGTCCGCGGGCCGAAAATTCCTGATGGCCGGCCGCGGCGGGCTCAACCTCACCCACAGCGAGCCGCTGCTGGATTTCATGGCGCGCTATCGCGAGGCCGCACCGAAGCTGCAGGCGGCGGTCGAGGCGTTTTCGCCTGAGGCGTTGCGCGCGTGGAGCGAAGCGCTGGGCGAGCCGACCTTCGTCGGCAGCAGCGGGCGCGTCTTTCCGAAGGCGTTCAAGGCCTCGCCCTTGCTGCGCGCCTGGCTCCGGCGGCTCGATGCCAGCGGCGTGCGGTTTGCGTTTCGTCATCGCTGGACCGGCTGGGACGGTGAGGGGCGGCTGGTGTTTCGAGCGCGCGATGGCGCAGCGGCCGTCACTGCCAGCGCCACCGTGCTCGCGCTTGGCGGCGCCAGCTGGCCGCGGCTGGGGTCGGATGGCAGCTGGGCCGACATCCTTGCCGCGAAGGGCGTTGCCATCTCAAAGCTGCGGCCAGCCAATTCCGGCTTCACGGTCGCTTGGTCCGATGTGTTCCGCGATCGTTTCGAGGGCCAGCCGCTCAAGGGCGTGGCGCTGACGATCGGCGCGCATACGGTGCGCGGCGAAGCCATGATCACCCGTATCGGCATCGAAGGCGGCGCGATCTACGCGCTGTCGGCGGAGTTACGGGAGGAGGTGCTCAGTCTCGGGCAGGCGACGCTTTCGATCGCATTGCGGCCCGACCTCGACGCCGCCGCTCTGACCACGCGGCTGTCAGGGACACGCGGCAAGCAATCGCTCGCGAACTTCCTGCGCAAGGCGGCGCAATTGTCGCCGGTCGGAATCGGCCTGATGCAGGAGGCCGCCATCGTGTCCGGCCGGCCACTGGCCTCGTTCTCGCCGGCCGAGCTTGCGCATCTGATCAACGCAATCCCGGTGCAGCTAAGCGGCGTTGCCCCGATCGATCGCGCGATCTCGACTGCGGGCGGAATCACCTTCGACGAGATCGACAACCACTTCATGCTGCGCAAGCTGCCGGGCGTGTTTGCCGCGGGCGAGATGCTGGATTGGGAGGCGCCCACGGGCGGATATCTGCTGCAGGCGTCTTTTGCCACCGGCGCTGCGGCGGGCAGGGGCGTGCTGAGCTGGCTCAAGAAATCGTAGGATGGGCAAAGGCGCGAAGCCCCGTGCCCACGATCTTTCGCAGTCACGACGAGAAGTCGTGGGCACGCTTCGCTTTGCCCACCCTACGGCAGCTCGCCTACCGTAGCTTGCCCCGCGCCGCCACCGGCAGTGTGCCGATGATCTCCTCGCCGCGGACCATCACCACTTCGTCCATCATGTTGACGACGACGCAGACATGGTTCGGCACGATGCGGACGACGTCGCCGACATTGGGCCGCGTGTTGCTGCGGGAGAGATCGAGGAAGCCGTGCTCCTCGGCGAATTTTGCGATCTTGGCTTCGGGATGCTCTAGGATCAGGCCGTGTCCGTCGAGACCGCCGGTATCAGTGGTCAGCGTCTTCGAGCCGGCATCGAGGATGCCGCGCTCGGGCGCGGCGCGGCTCACCACGGTCGAATAGATGTGCAGCGCGCAGTCGTCCCAGGTGGCGGAGCCCGCCGCGACCTGCATGCGGTCGTTGTAGATGTAGGTGCCGAAGCGATGCTCGGTGCCGCCCTTGAGCTTGCCGATATTCTTCAGGTTCGGCGTGCCGCCGGTCGAGACGATTTTTGCGTCCAGCCCGTGCGCGCGCACGCCGACCAGCGCCTCGTCGTAGAATTTCTGCGCGTCCGCCCAGCCGGTCTCGGTCGGATACAGCATGAAGCCGGCGAACTGCAGCCCCTTGGATGCGGCGATCTCGCGCGCCAGCGCGATCGCCTCCGCCGGGGTCTCGACGCCGGCGCGCTTGCGCCCCGTATCGCATTCGACCACGACCGAGAGCGGACGGCCCGACGCTGCAGCAGCCTTGGGCAGGCCGGCGACGACGGTCGAATTGTCGGCGGCCACCGTCATGTTGGCCTTCGCCTGCAGCGCGCCGAGCCGCGCCATCTTCTCTTCGCCGAGGAGGTTGTAGCTGATCAGGATGTCGTCGATGCCGGCGTTGGCCATGATCTCGGCTTCGCCGAGCTTCTGGCAGGTGATGCCTTTGGCGCCGGCCGCAACCTGCATCTTGGCGATGGTCGGGTTCTTGTGGGTCTTGATGTGCGGACGGTTGGCGACACCGGCCTCGTCGCAGGCTTTCTGGATCCGCGCGATGTTGCGCTCGACCCTGTCCATGTCGATGACGGCGCAGGGCGTGCCGTATTCGCGGGCGATTTTTGCAGCGAGGGGAGTTGTCATGGGAGTCGTCTCTTAGTTGGCGCGCATTCTGGTCGCAAAACTGGTGCCCACTTTTGCGGAATGCGCGCTAGGCCTGCTCAATTTCTTCCCGAAGCATTTCAAGTTCGAGCCAGCGCTCTTCAGCGGCAGACAGTTCATCATGCGCCTTGGCGATAGCGGCGGAGGTGTCGTCGAATTTCTTGCGATCTTTCGCATAGAGATTTGGATCGTCGAGCACGCGCTGCAGTTTTGCAATGTCGGCCTGCAGCGTCTCCATTTTCTTCGGCAGCGTTTCCAGCGCATGCTTCTCGTTGAAGCTCAGCTTGCGCTTCGGTGCGGAGGCGGGAGCAGCGGCGCGCTCCTCTCTCTTCTCCGCAACCGGCTGGGCCTTCGCCGTCTCGCGCTTCAGGTCCGCACCGCGCTGGGTCAGCATGTCGCTGTAGCCACCGGCATATTCGGTCCACTTGCCGTTGCCCTCAGGTGCGATCACGGAGGTGACGACGCGGTCGAGGAAGTCGCGGTCATGGCTGATCAGGATGACGGTGCCCTCGTAGTCGCCGAGCATGTCTTCGAGGACGTCGAGCGTTTCGAGATCGAGGTCGTTGGTCGGCTCGTCCAGCACCAGGAGGTTCGAGGGTTTTGCCAGCGCGCGCGCCAGCATCAGCCGACCGCGCTCACCGCCCGAGAGCACTTCCACCGGCGTGCCGCGCTGCTCCTGCGCGAACAGAAAGTCCTTCATGTAGCCGACGACGTGCTTCGGCTTGCCGCCGACCATGATCTGGTCGCCACGACCGCCGGTCAGTGCTTCGGCCAGCGTCGATTTGGGATCGAGGCTTTCGCGGTGCTGATCGAGCGTCGCTATCTCCAAATTGGCCCCGAGGCGCACCGTTCCGGAATCCGGCTCTGCGCCGCCGGTGAGCAGATTGACCAGCGTGGTCTTGCCGGCGCCATTGGGGCCGATGATGCCGAGGCGGTCGCCGCGCTGGATGCGGGTCGAGAAATTCTCGACGATCTTGCGCTCGCCATAGGCCTTGGTGACGCCCTTGGCCTCGATCACCAGCTTGCCCGACTGCTCCGCTTCGGCCGCCGCGAGGCTGGCGGTGCCGGCCGTGCCGCGGTAGTTGCGGCGCTGGTCGCGCAGCGTATGCAGATTGGCGAGGCGCTTGACGTTGCGCTTGCGCCGGCCGGAGACGCCGTGGCGCAGCCAGTGCTCTTCGTCGACGATCTTGCGGTCGAGCTTGTGCTGGTCGCGCTCTTCTTCCGCCAGCACCTCGTCGCGCCAGCTCTCGAACGAGGCAAAGCCGCGGTAGATCTGCTTGATCTTGCCGCGGTCGAGCCACGCGGTGGCGCGCGAGAGATTGGTGAGGAAGCGGCGGTCGTGGCTGATGATCACCAGTGCGCTGCGCCTGGAGTCGAGCTCCTGCTCCAGCCATTCGATGGTGGCGAGATCGAGATGGTTGGTCGGCTCGTCCAGCAGCAAAATGTCCGGCGAGGGCGCCAGCACATAGGCCAGCGCCGCGCGGCGGGCCTCGCCGCCGGAGAGATTGTGCGGGTTCTCGTCACCGGTCAGGCCAAGCTGTTCCAGCAGGTAGCGCGCCTGGTGCTGGTCGTCGCCGGGGGCGAGACCGGACTCGACATAGGCCAGCGTGGTCTTGTGCTCGCCGAAGTCGGGCTCCTGCGGCAGGTAACGCACGGTGGCGCCGGGCTGCACGAAGCGCGTGCCGCCGTCGGGCTCCACCAGGCCGGCCGCGATCTTCAGCAGCGTCGACTTGCCCGAGCCGTTGCGACCGATCAGGCAGACGCGCTCGGATGGCGCGACATTGAGTTCGACGCCCGAGAACAGTGGCGTGCCGCCAAAGGTCAGCCTGATGTCTTTCAGTTGGATCAGCGGCGGCGCCATGTCAGCCCTGACTCAAATTCTGGCTCGTTGCGGCCTGATCGGCGCGGCGGCGCTGGATCCGGCGCAGCGTCTGGTCGAGCGCCGAGAGGAAGGCGGAGCGGTCGCGCGGCGCGAATGATCGCGGGCCGCCGGTGACTTCGCCGGCCGAGCGCAGATCCGTCATCAGATTGCGCACCGCCAGCGTCATCCCGATCGACTCCTCCGTGAACGGCTTGCCGTTCGGGGCGATCACGTCGGCGCCGGCCTTGACGCAGCGGCTCGCGAGCGGAATGTCCGATGTCACGACGACGTCGCCGGGCTTGACGCGTTCGACGATCCAGTCGTCGGCGGCGTCCATGCCGGCGCCTGCGGCGATGCGCTCGATCAGCGGATCGTGCGGCACGCGGATGAAATTGCCGGCGACCACGCTCACGGGCACGCCGTGCCGGAGCGCGACGCGATAGATCTCGTCCTTTACCGGGCAGGCGTCGGCGTCGACATAGATGCGGGTGGGGGTGTCAGTCATTCGCCGCGTGGTACCCCATTCGGGCTGCAAAGGCGAGGGGATTGACCGGTGTTCCCTGGGGCCTACGATCCGTCCGAAACAACAAGAACAGGGAAGATGACCCCATGCCGAACCGGCTCGAAACCTGGCGCGTCGAGGCCTACAACACCGCCAAGCAATCCGAAAACAAGATGCATGACGACACGGTGGCGCGCCGCTTCGGCTTTTCCGGCGGGCTGGTCCCTGGCGTCGATGTCTTCGCCTACATGATGCACGTGCCGGTGGCGCGCTGGGGCCGCGATTTCCTGTCCCGCGGGCTGGTCGAGGCCCGCTTCATCAAGCCGGTCTATGATGGCGAGACCGCCGATGTCGATGCGACCGAGCACAACGGCTTGCTGACGATCGAGGTGTTCAGCCGCACCGAGCTCTGCGCGACAGGCACGGCCTCGCTGCCGGCGGCCGCGCCTGTGGTGTCGCCGAGCGACTATGTCGCGATGCCCGTGGTGGCCGAGCGCAAGCCGGTCAGTCCCGCGACGTTCGAGACCGGCAAATGGCTGGGCACGACGCCCCGGCGCTGGGCCGGGCAGGATGCGGCTGACTATCTCGCCGACATCAGGGAAACCGATCCGATCTTTGCGCGCGAAGGACTCGGCCATCCCGGCCTGATCCAGCGCGTCATGAACCGCGTGCTGGTCGACAACACCATTCTCGGCCCGTGGATCCATGTCGGCAGCCGCATGCAATTGCTGTCGGCGGTACGCACCGGCGACGAGATCACCGCGCGGGCGAAGGTCACGGCCAATTACGAGAAGAAGGGCCACCGCTTCGTCGAGCTCGACGCGCTCGTCGTCGCCAACGGCACCACGCCGCTCGCCCACTGCCAGCACATTGCGATCTACCAGCCGCGCGAGCAGGCGGTGTAGGGTCTTCGCCTCGCCCCGCTTGCGGGGAGAGGCCGACGCGCGGAACGCGCGGCGGGTGAGGGGGAGTCTCCGCAAGGACGATGAAAGTTGGACTCGCGGAGAGTCCCCCTCACCCGAAGCCTTGCTGCGCTCCGGCTTCGACCTCTCCCCGCAAGCGGGGAGAGGTGAACGACGACTACGCCGCCTTCGCCTTACCATCCTGGATTGCCCGCCACACACGCTCCGGGGTCAGCGGCATGTCGATGTGCTTGACGCCGTAATCCGAGAGCGCGTCGAGCACCGCGTTCACTACCGTCGACAGGCTGCCGGCGCATCCCGCTTCGCCGCAGCCCTTGCTGCCGAGCGGATTGGTCGTGGCAGGCACCGGGTGATCGCCAACCGTCATGTTGGGAACGTCCTCGGCGCGGGGCAGGGCGTAGTCCATCAGCGAGCCCGTGATCGGCTGGCCGCTCTCGTCGTAGCGGATGTGCTCCATCAGGGCTTGCCCGATGCCCTGGACGACGCCGCCATGGAGCTGGCCTGCGACCAGCAGCGGGTTGATCACCGTGCCGAAATCGTTGACCGCGCTGTAGCGCACGATCTGCACCACGCCAGTCTCAGGATCGATCTCGACCTCGGCGACGTGACAGCCGTTCGGAAACGCCGAGGCGACCGGTTCGCTGGTGTGATCGACGTCGAGGCTATCGGGCACGCCTTCCGGCGTCTTGCCGTCGTGCAGCTTCTTGGCGAGCTCCATGATGTCGATGCTGCGGTCGGTGCCGGCGATGGTGAAGCTGCCGCCTTCGAATTCGATGTCGGCTTCGGACGCCTCCAGCATATGCGCCGCCGCGCGCTTGCCTTTCTCGATGACGAGCTTGGCAGCCCCCACGATGGCCTGGCCGGTTGCAGTGATCGAGCGCGAGCCGCCGGTGCCGTTGCCGGTGTGGACGATATCGCTGTCGCCCTGCACCAGCTTGATGCTCTCGAAGGGAACCCCAAGCTGCTCGCTGAGCACCTGCGCGAATGGCGTGGCATGGCCCTGGCCGTAATCGAGCGTGCCGGTGATGAGCTGCACGGTGCCGTCAGCGTCGAACACGATCTTGCCGAGCTCGGGGCTCGGCGGCGCGGTGACCTCGAGATAGGAGCCGACCGCGATGCCGCGCAGCTTGCCGGCCTTCTTGCTCTCTTTCTTGCGCTTGGCGAAATTCTCGTGGTCGGAGATCTCGAGCGCCTTGTTGAACACGGCCTGGAAGTCGCCGCTGTCATAGGTGACGCCGGAGGAGGCCGCGAACGGGATCTGGTTCGGCTTGATGAAGTTGCGCTTGCGCAAGGTCAGCCGGTTGACACCCATCTCGTCGGCGGCGCGATCGATCAACCGCTCCATGTAGTAGTTTGCCTCGGGCCGGCCGGCGCCGCGATAGGCGCCCATCAGCGTGGTGTTGGTCAGCACCACCTTGATGTCGACGGCCATCAGCGGCGTGCGGTAGACGCTGGAAAAATTCTTGCCGGTGTTGAGCGAGAGCGGCCCCGGCGCGACGCCGGTGATGTAGGCGCCGAGATTGCCGTAGCCGGACAGCTTGGCCGCGAGGAAATGCCCCTCGGCATCGAGCGCGAGCTCGGCATGGATCTTTTGCGCGCGGCCGTGGCTGTCGGAGAGGAAGGCGGTCGAGCGCTCGTCGAGCCATTTCACCGGGCGGCCCAGCACTTTCGCCGCGTACAGGATGCACATGTACTCGGGATAGTTGATGTTCTTCATGCCGAAGGAGCCGCCGACATTGGCGGTGAGGATGCGCACCTTCTCGCTCGGCACTTTCAGGTTCTTGGCGAGGTTGGCGCGGTTGCCGGCGACGCCCTGCGTCGGCACCTGAAGCGTGTAGCGCTCGGTTGTCTTGTCGTAGGAGGCAAGGCCGACGCGCGGCTCCATCGAGACCACGGCGACGCGGGTGTTCTCGATGTCCATCCTGGTGACATGGGCGGCGCTGGCAAAGGCCGCGTTGACCTTGTCCATGTCGCCGTAATGGTAGTCGAGCGCGATGTTGTGGGGAATGTGCTCATAGAGCTGCGGCGCGCCGGGCTTGGCAGCTTCTTCAGGGTCGGTCACAGCCGGCAGCGGCTCGATATCGAGCTCGACCGCCTCGGCGGCGTCGCGCGCCTGCGCCAGCGTCTCGGCCACGACGAAGGCGACGGGATCGCCGACGAAGCGGACCTTGTCGGTCGCCAGTGGCTGACGGTTGGTCTGGAGCAAAGGCGAGCCGTCGCGGCTCTTCAGCGGCAGGCCGCAGGTGAAGGGGCCATAGCCGGCGGCATCGAGATCCCTGCCGGTCCACACGCCGAGCACGCCCGGCATCGCCTTGGCGGCATCAATGCCGATGCCGCGGATGGTGCCATGGGCGTGGGTGGAACGGATGACCACGGCATAGGCCTGGCCGGGCAGGTTGAAATCGTCGGTATAGCGGCCCTTGCCGCGCACCAGCGTGTCGTCCTCCTTGCGGCGGACGGGCTGCCCGACGCCATATTTTTGCAGTGCAATAGCGTTTTCGAGCGTGGACGATTTGGTGTGTTCTTGCATGGGAAATGACCTGAAAAGCCGGCATTTGCGCATTTTCGCGGCAGCGGGGCACCGGATCCCCTTGAGATAACCCACCACCCCGTTCACGACAACGCACGAATGGGCATGGTCCCATGTGATGCGTTGTTGCGCAGGCCTGCCGCGCTGCTAATGTTTCAGGCGAAAAATCAATTCCAGACCGGCCCGACCGGCCGCGGAAAGACAGTTTGTATGAATGACCACACGCGGCTCCGCGACGGCCATGCGCCGCACGGTGAGCTGGAGGGGTCGATGGCGGCGGTGGCGTTGGCCACCGAACCGGCTGTCGGCGCGCAGGCGTCGGGAACCGGCGTCTATGCGGCGCTGGACCTCGGCACCAACAATTGCAGGCTGCTGATCGCCTGTCCGACCCAGGACGGCTTTCGCGTCGTCGATTCCTTCTCGCGCATCATCCGGCTCGGGGAGGGGGTCTCGGCGACCGGCTGTATCAGCGAGGCCGCGATCGAGCGTGCCATCGCCGCGCTCAGCATCTGCCGTGACAAGATCAATTTGCGCAAGGCGCGCCGGTTGCGGCTGATCGCGACCGAAGCCTGCCGCGCGGCTTCGAATGCGGAGGGGTTCCGCAGCCGCGTCGCGGCCGAAACCGGCATCGAGCTCGAAGTGATCGACCGCGAGACCGAGGCCGCGCTCGCTGTGCTCGGCTGCTCGCCGCTGGTCGACCCGCGGGGACGCGGCGCGATCCTGTTCGACATCGGTGGCGGCTCGACCGAGTTGGTGCGGATCGAGCGCGACGCGGACAATCCGGAGCCGCGGATCAAAGCCTGGATGTCGATCCCCTACGGGGTGGTCACGCTCGCCGAGCAGTTCGGCGGCCGCGACGTGACGCCGGAGATCTACGCCGCGATGGAGCAGGAGGTCGCGAACCACGTCGCGCCGTTCGCCGAGGTCCACGGCGGCGATCTCGCCGACATGCACCTGCTCGGCACGTCAGGCACGGTGACGACGCTCGCCGGCATCCATCTCAACCTCGCGCGCTATGACCGCCGCCGCATCGACAGCATCTGGATGAACGATTCCGACATCACCGCGACCATCAACAAGCTGCTCGGCATGAGCTACGAGGAGCGCGCCGGCAACAGCTGCATCAGCGTCGAGCGCGCCGATCTCGTGCTCGCCGGCTGCGCCATCCTCGATGCTATCCGCCGCGCCTTTCCGCTGCCGCGCCTGCGCGTCGCCGACCGGGGCCTGCGCGAGGGCATGCTGGTCGAGATGATGCGCGAGGACGGCGCGCTCAGGAGCTGGTGAGATGGCCAAGGACACCACCGGCCGCTTGCACGTCCAGGTCAAGACCGGCGGCAAGCGCAAATTGTCGTCGAAGCTGTGGCTGGAGCGGCAGCTCAACGATCCCTATGTCGTGAAGGCCAAGGCGGCGGGCTATCGCTCGCGCGCCGCGTTCAAGCTGCTCGAGATCGACGACAAGTTCCGGCTCTTGAAGCCCGGCATGGCCGTCGTCGACCTTGGCGCGGCGCCCGGCGGCTGGAGCCAGATCGCGGCCAAGCGCGTCGGATCGGTAGAGGGCAAGGGCAAGGTCGTCGCCATCGATCTGTTGGAAATGCCCGAGATTCCCGGCGTCGATTTCGCGCAGCTCGACTTCATGGCCAACGATGCGCCGGACAAGCTGACCGCGATGCTGGGCGGCGGCGCCGATTTCGTGATGTCCGACATGGCCGCCAACACCACCGGCCACCGCAAGACTGACCAGCTCCGTATCGTCGGCCTGGTCGAGACGGCGGCCGCGTTTGCCTGCGACGTGCTCAAGCCCGGCGGTGCGTTTCTCGCAAAAACGTTCCAGAGCGGCGCCGACGCCGATCTGCTCGCCCAGCTCAAGCGCGATTTCGCGACGGTGCGCCATGTGAAGCCCGCGGCGAGCCGGCAGGATTCCTCGGAACGCTACGTGCTGGCGACGGGATTTCGGGGCGGGGCTGCCTGAGCCAATCTCCACTGTCGTCCCGGACAAGCGAAGCTCCCGACAACGCGTAGCGTTGTCTGGAGCGGAGCGCCGATCCGGGACCCATACCCACAGGGAGAAGTTTGGCGAAGACTCTGGGTGAGAGCTTCACGCAACGTCTCCTCCCTGTGGTTATGGGCCCCTGCGTTCGCAGGGACGACAGCGAGTGCGTTCAGTCCGCTCGCCCAGCTCACCCCAACCTTTGATCCCGCACGTCCTGGGTGTCCTCCGTCGCCGCCTTGACCGCCGCCTTCTCCGCACCCTTGCCGGCGCCCCTGCGGCTTGCGATCTCCACCGCCTTGCGGCCGGATATCTCGTGGCCGGCGTCGACGGGCATCTGCCAGAAGAACCAGCTCGATGCCGCCGAGGTCAGCGCGACCACGAGAAAGGCGGGGGCGAACACGGTGGCGTCGATTTCGCTGACATGGTTGAACCACATCGTCGTTTCCACGCAGGCCGCGCCGACGGCGACGCCGGCGGAGACCGCGAGCTGCTGGTTGACGCTGACGAGGGTGGTGGCGCGGCTCATCTGCGCGGTCTCGACGTCGGCATAGGCGACGGTGTTGATCGCGGTGAACTCGAGCGAGCGGAAGAAGCCGCCGACGACCAGGATGACCATGATGATGAGCAGCGGCGTCGTCACCGTGAACAGCGCGCAGACGGCCAGGAAGAACGCGCTGACGATCGCGTTCACCGTCATCAGGTTGCGAAAGCCGAAGGTGCGGATGATGCGCGCGGCAAGCGTCTTCATGCCCATGGCGCCGAGCGAGGAGGCGAAGGTGACGAGGCCCGAATGGAACGGCGACAGGCCGAAGCCGATCTGCATCAAGAGCGGCAGCAGGAACGGCAGCGCGCCGATGCCGAGCCGGAACAGGAAGCCGCCGAACACGGCCGCGCGCAGCGTCGGCAGCTTCAGGAGCGAGAAATCGAGCACCGGCGAGCCCGTGCGCCGGGCGTGAATGACGTAGAGCGTCATCGAGATCGCGCCGCCCGCGATCAGTGCGGCGACGGTGCTCCACGGCAGCAGGTTGAGACCGGCAACCGACAGGCCGAAGGCGATGCCGGCAAGGCCAATGCCCGCCAGCACCATGCCATAGAGGTCGAACGGCTCGCGTTCCTCGCTCTTGATCGGGTCGATGAACTTCAGCGCCATGAAGATGCCGAGCAGCCCGATCGGAATGTTGATCAGGAAGATCCAGTGCCAGGACGCGTAGGTGGTGATGAAGCCGCCGAGCGGTGGTCCGATCACTGGACCTATGAGGGCAGGGACCGTTACCCACGCCATGGCGTTGACCAGAGCGCTCTTGTCCACTGACCGCAGCAGCACGAGGCGCCCGACCGGTGTCATCATCGCCCCGCCCATGCCTTGCAGGATGCGCGCGAACACGAAATCGGTGACCGAGGAGGAGAGCGCGCAGCCGACCGAGCCCACCATGAACACGCCGACCGCGATCGCAAACACCATTCGCGCGCCGAACCGGTCGGCGGTCCATCCGCTCGCCGGGATGAACACCGCGAGCGACAGCAGATAGGATGTGATCGCGAGCTTCAGCGTCAGCGGGCTGGTGCCGATGTCGGCCGCTATCGCCGGCAGCGAGGTGGCGATCACCGTCGAGTCCATGTTCTCCATGAAAAGCGCGGTGGCCACGATCAGCGGAATGATGCGTTGCTTGTCGACCATGACGGATTGGTAATGAAAATCGGAAGTGGGTGGAGTTGCGGCTTATCACCGCCACTGGTCCCCGACCATTGCGGATCGACGCATAGCACCTAAGTCCCGCGTAACAACGGTGTGACCCTCCGCCACCGTCGTTCCGGGGCGCGCCCTTGGCGCGAACCCGAGATCCATTGGGCCGCAGGGCCGGCTGCGTGATGGATTCCGGGTTCGCGACTTTGTCGCGCCCCGGAATGACAGTGGGAGGGTGGGCTACCGCTCGGCTGAATCGGCCAAAAAAGCCTGTGCATGGCTGGCCAGCGGTCCGAATTGCTTTGATTCGTCACGCGGCCGTGCTATCGACCCGCGTCAACCCCACCGATGGGCTCCGATTCTCAAGGCGATGCCGCAAGGTACGCCGAGGGCGGCGCTCATCCATTAGCATTTGCGGCAAGGCCGCAGGAAGGAGTTGGCAAATGGCCACGGTGCAACTTCAGGGCATCCGCGAAGCCTTTACGTTCGACGACGTGTTGCTGAAGCCGGGCCTGTCGGACGTCATGCCGGGCGAGGTCGACATCCGCTCGCGCGTCACCCGCGCCATTCCGCTCAACATCCCGATCATGGCCTCCGCCATGGACACCGTCACCGAGGCCCGCATGGCGATCGCCATGGCGCAGGCCGGCGGCCTCGGCGTCATCCACCGTAATTTCGACCCCGAAGGGCAGGCCGCCCAGGTGCGGCAGGTCAAGCGCTACGAGTCGGGCATGGTGGTGAACCCGCTCACCATCAGCCCCGAGGCCACGCTCGACGACGCGCTCAAGCTGATGAGCGATCACGGCATCTCCGGCATTCCCGTCGTCACCGGCGCCGGCAAGAATACGCCGGGCAAGCTGGTCGGCATCCTCACCAACCGCGACGTGCGCTTTGCCACCGACCGCCGGCAAAAAGTCTCCGAGCTGATGACGCATGAAGGCCTCGTCACGGTGCGCGAGAATGTCAGCCAGGACGAGGCGCGGCGGATGCTGCATCAGCATCGCATCGAGAAGCTGCTCGTGGTCGACGAGCAATATCGCTGCGTCGGCCTCATCACCGTCAAGGACATGGAGAAGGCGGTCGCCCACCCGCTCGCCTGCAAGGACGCGCAGGGGCGCCTGCGCGTCGCCGCCGCCACCACGGTCGGCGACACCGGCTTCGAGCGCACCGAGCGGCTGATCGATGCTGGCGTCGATCTCGTCGTCGTCGATACCGCGCACGGCCATTCCCGTCACGTGCTGCACGCCGTCAACCGCATCAAGCGACTGTCCAACTCCGTGCAGGTCGTCGCGGGCAACGTCGCCACCACCGAGGGCACGCAGGCTTTGATCGACGCGGGCGCGGACTGCATCAAGGTCGGCATTGGCCCGGGCTCGATCTGCACCACGCGCATCGTCGCCGGCGTCGGCGTGCCCCAGCTCACCGCGATCATGGATGCGGTGGAAGCTGCAAAGAAGGCCGACATCCCCGTCATCGCCGACGGCGGCATCAAGTTCTCCGGCGACCTCGCCAAGGCGCTCGCCGCCGGCGCCGACATCGCGATGGTCGGCTCGCTGCTCGCCGGCACCGACGAGACACCAGGCGAAGTGTTCCTGTGGCAGGGCCGTTCCTACAAGGCCTATCGCGGCATGGGCTCGGTCGGCGCGATGGCGCGCGGCTCGGCCGATCGCTACTTCCAGCAGGACATCAAGGATACGCTCAAGCTCGTGCCTGAGGGCATCGAGGGCCAGGTGCCCTACAAGGGCCCGGTCGGCAACGTCATGCACCAGCTCGCCGGCGGCCTTCGCGCCGCGATGGGCTATGTCGGCGCACGCGACATGAAGGAACTGCACGACAAGGCCCAGTTCGTCCGCATCACCGGTGCAGGCCTGCGCGAAAGCCACGTCCACGACGTCACCATTACGCGCGAGAGCCCGAACTATCCGGGCGGAGGTTAGTCTCGCTCCGATCTCGCGAGCGCGTGAGTTTCGACGTGCTTGCCTCAACGACGGTGTCATGCCCCGGCGTGACCGGGGCATCCAGTACGCCGCGGCTTCTCGGCTCAATTACGACCGTCTCTGGAATACTGGATCGCCCGATCAAGTCGGGCGATGACAGCGAGTGTGTGGCTCCGCCGCTTTTGTATTGACGCGCCTCGCTCCCTCCGCTTCCGTTCATGTCGAAAAACAATCGGAGGAAGCCATGTCCCAAGCCAAGCGCATCGTTCTCGCCGCGCGTCCCGTCGGCGAACCCAAAGCATCTGATTTTCGCCTGGAGGAATTCGCGGTCCCGACGCCTGCGGCAGGCGAGGTCCTGCTGCGCACGATCTGGCTGTCGCTCGATCCCTATATGCGCGGGCGCATGAGCGATGGTCCGTCTTATGCCGCGCCGGTACCGGTTGGCGGCGTGATGGAAGGCGAGGCGGTCAGCGAGGTCGCGGTCTCCAACAATCCGGATTTCGCCAAGGGCGACATCGTCCGTGCACGAACCGGTTGGCAGTCTCACGCGATCTCGAACGGCAAGGGCCTGATCAAGGTCGATCCGAAGCTCGGTCCGATCTCGACCTCGATCGGCGTGCTCGGCATGCCCGGCATGACGGCGTATACGGGCCTCCTCGACATCGGCAAGCCGCAAGCAGGCGAGACCGTCGTCGTTGCCGGCGCCTCCGGTGCGGTCGGCTCGGCGGTGGGACAGATCGCCAAGATCAAGGGCGCACGCGCGGTCGGCATCGCCGGAGGCAAGGACAAGTGCGCCTACGTGGTGAAGGAGCTCGGCTTTGACGAGTGTCTCGATCATCGCGAAACTGATTTTCCGGCCAAGCTAAAATTCGCCTGCCCGAAGGGAATCGACGTGTATTTCGAGAATGTCGGCGGCGCCGTGTTCGAGGCGGTGTTCCCGCTACTCAACCCGTTCGCGCGCGTGCCGGTCTGCGGCCTGATCGCGCACTACAACGACACCGAAGCCAAGGCGCCGAAATGGGCGGCCAGCATGATGCGCGCGACCCTGACCAAGCGGCTGACCTTCCGCGGCTTCATCGTCTCCGACTTCGCCTCCCGCCATGGCGACTTCCTGCGCGACATGTCGGGATGGGTCCGCGACGGCAAGGTCAAATACAAGGAGTTCGTTACCGAAGGGCTGGACAGCGCGCCCGGCGCCTTCATGGGCCTCTTGAAGGGCGCCAATTTCGGCAAGCAGCTGGTCCGCGTCGGGCCGGACAAGGCCTAGCGCGACAGAGACTTGGACTCACGTGGTTACAGAGCCACAGGCCTCGTGGGGATAGTTAAGAAAGAGTCACCAAATGGTCACACCTGCCCGCAAAAGCCGCAGGTGTGACCGGCTGTTCATTGACGGGATCGCGAAGGCATTGAATCATCGGGCATATTTTAGGTGCTGCGATGTTAGAGATCAGTGTTTTCTGCGTTATCCTGCTTGCTGCCGGCTATTGGCTGGCCATGTTCGTCATGGGCCGCCACGACGACGTCATCCATGGCAAGTTCGTCCATGTCGACGAGGAGGGCGATCTTGCTCGCCCCTCGATGCCGGCGCCGCCCCCGCCGTTCCCGAAGCGCCCGGTCAAGGCCGCGCAGCCTGTCAGGCAGCCGCCTGCCAATGATCTCGCGGCCAAGCCGGTGAACAGCGAGGCGCTGCAATCCTTGCTCGCCGCGATCCAGCAGGACCTCAAGAGCGTCGCCTGATCGGCGCGCCTTAATGCTCGCCGCCCATCTGGGCGAGCAACTCCTCAATGTCGACATCGACCTGGCCCGCGGCCCTGACGTGGCGGACTTCAAAACTGTCGGGCCGGAAGCGGTATTCCACCAGCCCGACCTCCTTGATCGCGATCCGGTCCTGGCGCTGATCGTTGATGACGAAGCCGGCCGACGGCGCCCAGACATGGCGGGTATGGCAATAGGTGAAGTCGCGCCGCTGGTGCACGTGGCCACTGGCGATGAGGCGCAGATCGATCGTCCCGAGCATCTCGATCAGCCGGGCCCGGGCCGGCTGCGGCACGTAGCGGATCGCGGTCTCCGGCGTTTCGGGATCGTCAGGCAGGTTGAGAAATAGCGGCTTGTGCAGGAACAGCGCGACCGGCCTGCCCTTCGTGCGCGATATCTCCTGCGACAGCCAGTCGAACTGCTCGGCCTCGAAGGCGAGCCCCGAGTTCATCACCAGCGAGTTGAGGCCAATGAAGCGCCAGCCGGCAGCCTCGAACGCCCAATGGTCTTCGCCGATCAGGTCGCAGAATTGCCGGCGATGCGCTTCCGTGACCGGCGGCTTCGGCGCCGGGCCGACCGCGGTCGGATTATCGCCGATGTCGTGATTGCCGGGGAGGTAACGGCAGGCGACGGGCAGGGCGTCGTGCAGGTCTTTTGCGAAGACGACATCGTCGCGGCCGGTCGGCCCGTCGAAGGCGACATCGCCGGTGTTGATCACGAGATCGGGCCGGTTGCCGGCGATATGTTCGCTGATTGCCTGGAAGTTGGCGATCAGGCCGGGGAAGCGCCGGCCGAGATGGGTGTCGGAAATCTGTGTCAGGCGAAATTCGGGCATGCGATCATCGTACCCGTGCTCGCGCGTCGGAACGATGACGGCGCGGTCATGGATCGCAACGAACAAAGTTTAAAGCACGCGGTAGCGGATCGTGTAGGCGTCCTGCGGCGCGACGGTGTCGGCGAGCGGCGAGGCGATGCGGTCGGCGAGGTGCCAGGGGCCGAACTCTTGGGAGCGATGCGGCTCGGCGGGCAGACGGAGGCGGAACTCGAAAATGCCCTTGCCGGGCAGGTTCACGACCAGCACGCGATCCGCGGTGCGGTGGTTGAGCGCGACCGCGCCGCGCAGCAGCGCGCGGCCGTCCGAGAGGTCGCGCACGCCCTCGACCAGCGCCAGCGTCTGGTTGCGGTCGGTATGCAGCTCGATCTGGCTGTCGGTCACCGCCGTCAGCATCGCCCGGGGCATGCGGATTTCGAACTCGACGGCGGGCTTGGACGGATTGAGACCGAGATAGGCGAGCGCGGCGTGGCGCATGTCGTAGGCGGCAAAGGCGAACAAAGCCGTCGCGGCCAGAGCGGCGAGACCATGCCTGACGACATCGCGCCAGGTTCGGTAGCTCAGGCGAAAGTAAACCGTCATCGCCAGCGCGACCGCGAGCGCCATCGCGATACCTGACAGCGCCGACATCAGGATACCGAGCCGGCCGTCGGCGGATTCGGTCCAAAGGCTGGACAGGGTGGTCATGGCGCCATCTCGCCTCGATCTCGCCTTAGGCCCGAAAAGGGACCGAAATCGCTTTAACTATCGGTGGTTGGTCGCAAGAGCGGGAACGCCGGTTCAACTCGTTGATTGTCAGGACGAGGAGCGGCAGCTAATGGACGGTCCGGCGCCGCCCGCCGGATGGGAAAGTTCCGATGTCCGTTCAAATGGTCTTGCTGCCGGTCTTCGTCCAGATCGGCCTCACCTTCGCGCTGCTGATCGGCATGGTTTTCGCGCGCCGCAAGACGCTGGTCTCCGGCGAGACCAAGATCCGCGAAATTGCGCTCGGCGAGCCGAACTGGCCGAAGGGCGCCACGCAGATCGCCAATTGCTACCGCAACCAGTTCGAGCTGCCGGTCCTGCTCTACGTCCTGATCGCGCTGGCGCTGCCCCTGCGCCATGCCGATCTCTTCATCGTGCTGATGTCCTGGGTGTTCGTGGTGACGCGCTTTGTCCATGCCGGCGTGTTCGTCTCCTCGAACGATCTCGGCCGGCGCTCCACGGTCTGGCTCGCCGGCGCGCTGGTGCTGCTGGCGATGTGGATCTACTTCGCGCTGAAAATGCTGTTGCTGATCTAGGCGCATCCGCCAATGCCATCTGAAAGATTCAAATGACTCCCGCTGCCCGGCTCTCCGCAGCCATCGAACTGATCGACACCATCGAGAAAGACCGCGTGCCCGCGGCCAAGGCGCTGAAGGAGTGGGGTACCGCGCACCGCTTTGCCGGCTCGGGCGACCGCGCCGCCATCGCCGGCCTCGTCTGGGACGTGCTGCGCCGCTACGCCTCGAGCGCGTTCCTGATGGATTCCGATAGCGCGCGTGCCAGGCTGATCGGCATGCTCCGGCTCGAGCGCGACATGGACACGGCCACCATGGGCGCCTTGTTCGACGGCAGCCGCTTTGCGCCGGCGCCGCTGACCGAGGCTGAGCAGGCGGCGCTCAGCCAGCGGTCCCTGAAGGACGCGCCGGCCGCGATCGCCGGCGACTATCCCGAATGGCTGGATCCGCACCTGGCCAAAGTGTTCGGCGAGGACCGCGCCGCGGAGGCCGCCGCAATGGCGAGCCGGGCGCCGCTCGACCTGCGCGTCAACACGCTAAAATCCAATCGCGACAAGGCGCTGCAGTCGCTTGCTCATCTTCATGCGAAACCGACGCCTTGGTCGGCAACCGGCCTGCGCATCGCGCTTTCGGCTGATGCGCGCAACCCCGGGATCCAGGCCGAAGAGGACTTCATCAAGGGCGGGATTGAAGTGCAGGATGAGGGATCGCAGCTGGCGGCCCAATTCACCGCGGCAAAGCCCGGCGAGCAGGTGATCGACCTCTGCGCCGGCGCCGGCGGCAAGACCCTGGCGCTCGCCGCCCTGATGCAGGGCAAGGGCCGGCTGATCGCGACCGACAGCGACAAGCGCCAGCTCGCGCCGATCCACGAACGGCTGTCGCGCGCGGGCGTGCACAATGCCGATGTCCGCACGCCCAAGGGCGAGGCCGATCCGCTGGCCGATATCCGCAGCACCGCCGACCTCGTCGTGATCGATGCGCCCTGCACGGGAACCGGAACCTGGCGGCGTAACCCCGACGCCAAATGGCGGATGCGTCCGGGCGCGCTGGAGATTCGCCTGCGCGACCAGGCCGAGGTGCTGGAGCGCGCGGTGCCGCTGGTGAAGCCGGGCGGCCGCATCGCCTACATCACCTGCTCGGTGCTGTCGGAAGAAAACGGCGAACAGGTGAGGACGTTCGTCGCGCGCCACCCCGAGTTCGCGCCCGTGCCACCCGAGCAGACCGCGAGCGTGCTGTGGGACAAGGCGGAGGCGTTTGGCGAGGCCGCGCTGCAATCGCCCGAGGGCTTGCTGATGACGCCGCGGCGGACCGGGACGGATGGGTTCTTCGTCTCGATCCTGAAAAAGGTCTCGTAGGGTGGGCAAAGCGAAGCGTGCCCACCATTTGCCGTTGTTGGAAGGCGTGGGCACGGCGCGCGAAGTGCGCTCCTTTGCCCACCCTACGGCATCATGCTAGCCGACGGGGTTCCACCCCCAAAACAAAAACCCCGCAGACCGGATCCCGGTCGCGGGGTTTTCTAACTTGACGTTCTGCCGGTACGTCCGTGGTCAGAACGGTGCGCGGGCGTTAGCCGACGCGGAGATTGTCAGCCGAGGACTTGCCGCTGCGACGATCGGCGACGATGTCGAACGAGACCTTCTGCCCCTCGTTGAGGGAAGAGAGGCCAGCGCGCTCGACGGCGCTGATGTGCACGAACACGTCCTTCTGGCCGTCATCCGGCTGGATGAAACCATAACCCTTTTGGGTGTTGAACCACTTCACGGTGCCCATAGCCATGGGAATTTCCTTTAGTTAGTTAGATTGAGTACGCACGCGGACCGGTACGCAGCATTGCGCCCATAGTCCCTGATGAGTCGATGTTTGGAGAATTCATCTGAAGCGTGCGCGCCCGTCAGCAACGAAGCGAAGCGGCCCAGTCGTTCGGCCAAGTATCGATGATCACAATATAGCGAGAATTTGGGGCCAGTTCAAGGCACCACCCGTGGCTCGGCACGTTGCACGACTTTGCTATTTTGCGGTGCAAATTAACCGCCCGGCGGATCTCAGTCCACGATGAAAAGGGTCGCCCCGGTCGCGGTCGAAGACCGGTGCGCGGCGTCGCCGTAGTCCGAGACCTGGTAGCTCATCCCTGCCGTGAGCTTGAATTTGCGCCCGTCGCGCAGCTCGCTGTCGAGCTCGCCCTTGAGCACGTAGAGCACGTGGCCGCGATCGCACCAATGGTCGGCCAAATAGCCCGGCGAATACTCGACCATCCGCACCCGGAGATCGCCGATATCGAGCGTGCGCCACAACGCCTGCCCGGTCTCGCCGGGATGCGTGGTCGCCTCGACCTTGCTCCAGTCGGTGACGGTAAAGGGGGAGGCGGGGAGTTTCATGGGAGAGGTCCTGTTTCAGAGCTGGCAGTCTCGTAGGCTGGGCAAAGCTTCCGGTGCGCTCGAAGAGCGAAGCGGATGCGTGCCCACCATATCTCGGGATCTTGAAAGAGATCATGGGCACGGCGCAAGCGCGCCTTTGCCCACCCTACGAGAGCTGCGCTCGCAATGACGAGGATGGGCTAGTGGGGCAAATGGTTCGCCGAGCCCTGCACGATCAGGCCCGCGTCATTCACCCGCAGATATTCGCAGATCTTCTTGCCGCGCTCGTTCGCATAGAACACCACGACGCTATCAGGGCTGACGAACAATTCGATCAGCGAAAAATGCAGCTCCGGCACCAGCCCGAGCGCCTTCCCCCAATAGGCGCGCAAAGCGTTCTTGCCCCGTACGGTGCCGCTGGCATCGAACCCCAGCGCCGGAATGCGGTCCGAGGTCATCACGGCGGCCTCGTCATAGAGCGCGAGCACGCGCTCGAGATCGCGCGCGTTCCAGGCCTCGACCCAGGTCCGGCCGAGGGCGGCAAGTGATGATGGCTGATGATGCTGTGACATGGCGTTCTCCCTGATCGGGCCCCGTTTGAGGATTGGGGCAAATTAGGTCAATGATACTTACCTATATCCGTCTTGTCCATGCCCAAAGAAGAATGTGGGCGCGCGGCCCGCGTGGTTGCGGGAAAAGCCCCCGTCGCGTATCTGCTGGCCATGACAGCAGCACAGAACGACCGCTCCGCGTCGACGCCCTCGGTGGCCTCGGCGCACGACAAGATTCTCATCGTCGACTTCGGCAGCCAGGTGACGCAGCTGATCGCGCGTCGCGTGCGCGAGGACGGCGTCTATTGCGAGATCGTCCCTTTCAACAAGGCCGAAGCCGCCTTCAATGAGATGAAGCCGAAGGCGGTGATCCTCTCGGGCGGCCCCGAGTCGGTCCACGAGGCCGGCTCGCCTCGCGCCCCGCAAGCGATCTTCGATTCCGGCGTGCCCGTGATGGGCATCTGCTACGGCCAGATGACCATGGCGGCGCAGCTCGGGGGTGAGGTCGAGGGCGGCCATCACCGCGAATTCGGCCGCGCCGATGTCGAGGTGAAGGCGCCGAGCAAGCTGTTCGAGGACGTCTGGTCATCGGGCGGCAAGAACCAGGTCTGGATGAGCCACGGCGACCGCATCACCAAGATGCCGCCGGGCTTCTCGGTCGCGGGCACCTCGCCGAACGCGCCGTTCGCGATCATCCAGGACGAGAAGCGCAAATATTACGGCCTGATGTTCCACCCCGAAGTGGTGCACACGCCCGACGGCGCAAAACTCATCCGCAACTTCGTGCGCAAGATCGCCGGGCTCACCGGCGACTGGACCATGCGCGCCTTCCGCGAGGAGGAGATTGCCAAGATCCGCCAGCAGGTCGGCAAGGGCAAGGTGATCTGCGGCCTCTCCGGCGGCGTCGATTCCGCCGTCGCGGCCGTGCTGATCCATGAGGCGATCGGCGACCAGCTGACGTGCGTGTTCGTCGATCATGGCCTGCTGCGCCTCGACGAAGCCAAGACGGTGGTCGACCTGTTCCGCCACCACTACAACATCCCGCTCGTGCACGTGGACGCCTCGAAGCAATTCCTCGGCGAGCTCGAAGGCGTCACCGATCCCGAAACCAAGCGCAAGACCATCGGCCGCCTCTTCATCGAGGTGTTCGAGCAGGAAGCCAAGAAGATCGGCGGCGCCGACTTCCTCGCGCAGGGCACGCTCTATCCCGATGTGATCGAGAGCGTCTCCTTCACCGGCGGACCTTCAGTCACCATCAAGTCGCACCACAATGTCGGCGGTCTGCCCGAGCGCATGAACATGAAGCTCGTCGAGCCGCTGCGTGAGCTTTTCAAGGACGAGGTGCGCAAGCTCGGCCGCGAGCTCGGCCTGCCCGAAATCTTCGTCGGCCGCCACCCGTTCCCGGGCCCGGGCCTCGCCATCCGCTGCCCCGGCGACATCACCCGCGACAAGCTCGACATCCTGCGCAAGGCCGATGCCGTCTACATCGACCAGATCCGCAAGCACCGCCTCTACGACGAGATCTGGCAGGCCTTTGCCGTGTTGCTCCCGGTGAAAACGGTGGGCGTCATGGGCGACGGCCGCACATATGATTACGTGGTTGGCCTCCGCGCCGTCACCTCCACCGACGGCATGACCGCGGACTTCTACCAGTTCGACATGAAGTTCTTAGGGGAGACCGCCACGCGCATCATCAACGAGGTGAAGGGCGTGAACCGGGTGGTGTACGATGTGACGAGCAAACCGCCTGGGACGATTGAGTGGGAGTAGGGGGTGCCCTTTCAATCTCAAGCGCTTCGGGGAGGCGGCGTCGCTTAGATCATGGGATTTGGGGTATTCATCCATCGATCGGACTCGATCTACGATGACAGCCCCGCTGAACAGTATCAATTTCCTAGCCAGTATCTTCGCCGCGTTGAAGCCTGCGTCGGTGATTGGATAATCTACTACGAACCGAGCAAGGTCGCTGAGACGCGGGGCTACTTCGCGATTGCGCGGGTTCAGCAGGTTGTTCCCGACCCAGGTACTTCGGGAATGTATTTGGCTCTGATCGAACCCGGAAGTTACCTCGATTTCGCCAATCCGGTCCCCTTCAACGGGCCAACTGGTCCCGTAGAGCGCGGCGTCCTGAATGAGCAGGGACGAATTTCAGGACGCGCTCAGTCTGCAGTCCGTCCAATCTCTCCCGGCGACTTCAACAGAATATGTGAACTTGGTTTGGCGGAGAATGCGCCGCTGTTGCCGCGACGCGATGACGATGTCCGTCCACTCGACCTTAACGAGGAGGCGGTGCCGT
The DNA here is from genome assembly GCF_014198235.1 of Bradyrhizobium sp. ERR14. NCBI lineage: Bacteria > Pseudomonadati > Pseudomonadota > Alphaproteobacteria > Hyphomicrobiales > Nitrobacteraceae > Bradyrhizobium > Bradyrhizobium sp. ERR14. The sequence continues at coordinate 139,250 of NZ_JACIHD010000001.1, forward strand.
TCAGGTTCGAACAGCAGCGCGAGCGCATTAACGTGACGGTATCTAGGATTTTGCGCGATCGAGTCTTCCGTCGCGTCGTGCTTCGCGCCTACGATGAGCGTTGTGCCATCACCGGGCTAAAGCTTATCAATGGAATGGGGCGTGCCGAGGTCGCAGCCGCTCACATACGACCGGTCGAGGCGCGTGGACCTGACATCATTAGCAATGGCATCGCACTTTGTGGTACCGCGCATTGGATGTTCGATCGCGGCCTCATTAGCCTGGCGGACGATTTGAAGATATTGATCTCGCGCCAGACAAACGATCCGGACGGCGCGCGATCAATCATCAATAAGACGGGGCACGCACTTGCGCCGCGGCGAATATCAGATCGCCCACACCCGCACTTCCTGAAATGGCATCGCGAACATTGCTTCAAGCAATAGGGAAAGCGAGCGAGGTCAACGCGTAGGATGGGCACCTATCTTGGCGCCAACCCCGCGCCGTTCTGGAACGCCAGCAGCCCGACACAGAAAATCGCTGCACCGACCAACAGCACCACCGGGACCAGGTATGGCGACGAGATGACTTCGAGCGCCGGAAATGCCTTGTCCGAAACGAACCGCCTGTAAGCCACCCATGCGGTTGCGATGAGGGGCGTCAGGGCGACGATGATGTAGAGAGCCCCGAGGATCCAGCCGAAGGCCGTCAGGTCCTTGGATCGGGTGGCCTCTCCTGCAAAGCCAAGCGCGGCAATTGAGATGAAGGCACTCAGCGCGCTGACGACAAGCTCGGCGGCGAGGACGACGATCGAGACCGTTACATTCATTCCCGGATTCCGTTCGAGAATGGACTTCCATGAGAAGTCATCCGTGATTCATCCTGTGCGTGCAGCTCGTAGCATCGGTACTGAGCTAACGCCAGCGCAAGCGCGCTTTGCCGCCGGGGGCGCATCAACCACGGTTGAAGTCCACGAGGTCGAGGATAAAGCGCTCGAAGTTCGGCGCGCTCGCGCTCAAAGTGCGCAGCGGAACCCTGTGCGCTAACCGAGACGCGATCTTAATATAAGTATTGACTTATATAAGCCTATGCCGATATTCCTTCCCCGAAACCAAACGGGAGGTCCGGGATGGAGATCGACGTTGCCAGGGTGTTGGGACTTGTCACGCGTTCGGTGCGCAATTTCGAGAAGGACGGGAAGGCGGCCAGTGCGGTCACCTTGACGCGGCTCTACGACACCAGCGTCGACGACCTCTGGGATGCGGTGACGAGCAGGGAACGCATTCCGCGCTGGTTTCTGCCAGTGGAGGGAGATCTCCAGCTTGGCGGAAGATATCAGCTCAAGGGCAATGCGGGCGGCACCATCACGGCCTGTGCGCCGCCAACCCATTTTGCGGCGACGTGGGAATTTGCAGGCGCGGTGAGCTGGATCGACGTCACGCTGGCGGCAGAACGGAGCCAGGCGCGCTTGACGCTTGAGCACAGCGCGATCATCGAGGATCATTGGAATCAGTTCGGCCCAGGTGCGGTCGGCATCGGTTGGGACCTCGCCATTGCCGGGCTCGAGCGATACGTTGCGACAGGGGCATCGGTCGACCACGAGACGGCCGAGGCGTGGATGGGCTCGCCCGAGGGCAAGGAATTCATGACCGGGAGCGGTGAGTATTGGCGCGCAGCGCATGTCGCGAGCGGGGTGGATGCGGCCTCGGCGAAGCAGCGCTCGGATCGGACCATTGCCTTCTATCGCGGCGAGATGCCGCCTGACATCGCGCACCCCGGCACAGGAAGCTGATGCACGTCTTCGAAGTCCTCGCCGATCCCGTGCGCCGACGCATCCTCGAACTGCTCGCCCCGGGAGAGATGGCCTCCGGGGAGGTCGTGGAGGCGATCGGCGCCGAATTCGGCATCACGCAAGCCGCCGTGTCGCAGCATCTGAAGGTGCTGCGCGAGAGCGGCTTTGCGACCGTTCGGGCGGACGCGCAACGACGCCTCTACTCGGTCGACGTGGCCGGACTTCAGGCGGTGGATGCGTGGGTCGGCCGGTTCAGGACTTTCTGGGAGCCGAAGCTGGACGCGCTGGCGACGGAGATCGCGCGCGGCAAGCGGGAGCGGCGCAATGCACCGCTGACAAAGCGGAGCGGCAAGAGGGCCTGAGAGCTGTGCCGAACCCGAAGCGCCTCACTCATGCGCCTCCTGCCAATGTGGATAGGTGACATAGGCCGTGACGGCGCCTTGCTCATGCGAGCGGATGGTGACCTTCTCGCCCTTGGGCATGTAGATGATCTCGCCGGGTCCGGCCGTGACGGTGCCGGCTGCGCTCGACACCGACAGCTTGCCCTCCAGCACGAGCATGACGTCGTCTACGGCGAGCTTTTCATCGAGGCTCTGGTTCGGCGCATAGCGGCCGAATCCGATGGTGATCGGGCCGCCGTGGCGCTGGTCGATCACATTGCCTGCGAAAATGTCTCCGTCCTGCCCGGGCGAGCGTTCGAACGACGCATCCGCCACGGCAAACTTGCGAACCTTCATGGGGATCCTTCCGTTCTGCGCCTGACTTGACAGGGTGGGACGGTAGACGCCTGAAGCCGGTGTTTGTTCAACATCGCCGCGGGGCGGTTTGACGCAGCGCCACGCATCAGGAGATCCTTGCCACACCTCTGGCGGTGAACGATTGCCTGATCGGCGCGCAGGGACCCGGCGCAAACGTCGGATCTCCGTCACGTTCTGCCGTGATACGACATCCGCATCGTCCTCTCCGGAGCCAGCTTGCATGTCCACTGCGATCGCCCCCAGCCAACAGCCCGCAACCGCCGCCGAGACCGACCCCGAGATCGTCGGCTGGATGAAGGGTTTCCCGCCGGCGCCGGACCGCACCATCACCTTCCAGAACGGCTCGTTCCGCAGCTTTCCCGAGCTGCGCTGGGCGTGGAGCAATGTCCGGCAGCTGGTACCGACGGTGAACGTCTGGCGCGGGGCAGGGCCGGCCTCGCCGCTGCCGCGCGAGGACCACGACATCGGCGCGGTCGCATCGATCACGATGGACGGCCGCCCCATGACCTTCGCAAAGATGCTGGAGGAGAGCTATGCGGACGGCATCGCCGTGCTGCATCGGGGCAAGCTGATCTATGAGCGCTATTTCGGCGCGTTGAAGCCGCACAAGCCGCATATTGGAATGTCGGTAACGAAGTCCTTCACCGGCGTGCTCGCCGGCATCCTGGTCGCCGAGGGCAGGATCGATCCACAGGCGCAGGTCACGGACTACGTGCCGGAGCTGAAGGCCAGCGCGTTCGGAGATGCGCGCGTGCACGAGGTCATGGATATGACCACGGGGCTCGCCTACACCGAAGTCTACACCGACAAGAACTCCGCCGTGTGGGGATTGCGGCGCGCCAACGGCATGGCGCCGATCGAGCCTGGTTATGATGGCCCGACCACCATTTTCGATTTCCTCATGGCGCAGAATAAGCAGGGCGAGCACGGCAAGGTCTTTGCGTACAAGACCGTCAACACCGACGTGCTGGCCTGGATCATCAGGCGCGCCAGCGGCATGACGCTGTCCGATTTTCTGTCCGAGCGCATCTGGCAGCCGATGGGTGCGGAGGAGGATGCATATTATCACGTCGACCGCATCGGCACCGAAAGCGGCGGCGGCGGTCTTTCCACGACACTGCGCGATCTTGCCCGCTTCGGCGAGACCATGCGCAACCATGGCCGCTTCAACGGCCGGCAGATCGTGCCTTCGTCCGTGGTCGAGGACATCGCGCGCGGCGGCGATCCCGAAAAATTCAAGCCCGCCGGCTACATCACCTTGCCCGGCGCCTCCTACCGCAACCAATGGTGGGTCAGCCACAACGCCCACGGCGCCTACATGGCGCGCGGCGTTTACGGCCAGGGCATCTATGTCGATCCCAAAGCCGAGATGGTGATCGCACGCTACGCATCGCACCCCGTCGCGGGCAACGCCGCCAACGATCCCGTGACGTTGCCGGCTTATATGGCGTTGGCGAAGGCGTTGATGGCGGGATAGGTGCGTAGGGCGGATTAGCCGCAAGGCGTAATCCGCCGCTCTCGTTCAGATGGCGGATTACGCTTCGCTAATCCGCCCTACGGGGCCGGCGAATGCCGCGATATCCTCTCAAACCGCAAGAGCGGTCGAGCGCGTTATCGCCGTCTGCGACTAGATGGAGCCGCCACGGAGGAGGGACGATGAAGGCGGCGCTGCAAAACTATCAGGACCGGATGCGACGGGTGCTGGATCATATCGACCGGCATCTCGACGATGATCTGGACCTCGACGGGTTAAGCGCTGTTGCCGCGTTCTCGAAGTTTCATTTCCACCGGCAATTCACCGCGACCTTCGGGTTGTCAGTGCATCGCTATGTCCAGTTGGCCCGCATGAAGCGCGCTTCGCATCAGCTGGCCTACGGCAACGCCCAAAGCGTCACTGATATTGCGATGGATGCCGGTTACGACACGCCAGACGCCTTCGCCCGCGCCTTTCGGCAACGGTTCGGGCAATCGCCGTCGTCGTTCCGGAAATCTCCCGACTGGGAGCCGTGGCTTGCGGCCTTCGGGCCTCTCGATATCGCGAGAAACAAGCTCATGAAGACTTTTAACAGTGACGATGTGACGATACGCGACGTGCCCACCACGCGGGTGGCGATCATGGAGCATCGGGGCGACCCGGCGACGCTCGGCGCCACCATCCAGCGGTTCATCGCTTGGCGCAGGGCCGCCGGCCTGCACCCCAGGACAAGCCCGACCTTCAACGTCTGGCGATCCGAGCGGCGTCCTGCGTCGTCGGCCGACTATAGCACGGACCTTTGTGTCGGGACCGACCAGCCGATTGAGGCGAATGGCGAAGAGATCAAGGCTGGCGAGATCCCCGGCGGACGCTGCGCCGTGCTGCGGATCGTCGGCTACACCGACAATCTGGAGCCCGCCGCGCTCTATCTCTATCGCGACTGGCTTCCGGCCAGCGGCGAGGAGGCACGCGACTTCCCGATCTATTGCCAGCGGCTGAGCTTCTTCCCGGAAGTGCCCGAGCATGAAACGGTCGCGGATTTGTTTTTGCCGCTGAAATAGCGCTGCTAGGACCCCAGCGTGCCTCGACAGCCGCTGGATCCAGCAACGACCGTCAGTCGTCGCCTTCGTGATCCAGATCAGAAGACCGCGCCGGCGGAGGAGGTCACGCAGGGGGCCGAGCGGGCTCACAATACTCGATCAGCAATTCTGTGAGCACCCGTATCTTCCGCGCGGGATGCTGGCCCGGCGGGCGGATCACATATGCACCCGCGGGAGGCGGGGGATATCGTGTCATTACGGGCACAAGCCCTCCGGAAGCGACATATTCATGGGTGAGACTGTCGGGAAGATAGGCGATCCCGAGTCCTGCCGTTGCTGCGAAGAGGAGAGCTGTGCCGTTGTCGGCCTTGAAGCGCCCCTGCGGACGAACCGTGATGATCTTGTCGCCATCCATGAGCTGCCACGCTTCGGTACTTTGCATGAGGGCCTCGTGGGCGAGGAGTTCCTCCGGCGACTTGGGCGACCCATGGGCCTTGATGTAGTCCGGGCTCGCGACAAGCTTTCCATAGACGGCGCCGACGCGTCTTGCGATCAAATTGGAGTCCTGAAGATAACCAACCCGTATCGCACAATCATATCCTTCTGCGATGAGATCGACGAAGCGATCACTATAGCAGGTGTGGATCTGGAGCTGGGGATGGCGCCGAGCCATTTCCGCCAGGATGGGAGCGAAGTGGGTCGGGCCGAAGGAAAACGGCACTGCAACCCGCAAGCGGCCGCGCAGCTCTCCAGCGGGTAGGATCGCCTCCCTCGCTGCATCGATCTCGGCGCTGACTCTGGCTGCATAATCGCGGAAGGTAACGCCAGCTTCCGTGAGCGCAGCCCCACGGGTCGTTCGTGCAAGGAGCTGGACGCCAAGTTCCTCTTCAAGCCGGAGGAGCCGACGACTGACGATCGATTTGGCGACGCCCAGCCGAAGCGCGGCGGATGAAATTCCCCCGGCATCAGCGACTTCGACGAACGTCTGTATCTCTTCGATATCCAATTCAGCGTTCCTCATTCGGCGACACAGCGTTCCGCAATGCGACACTACCGCATCGCATTCGGGAACACCAATCTCGGCGTTGGCTACGTCGCTGCTGGCGTACGTCTTTAAAAAACCAGTGCCGCTCACAACGGCAATAGAGGATGCAACGATGAACTTTCGTAACGGCCTTGCTTCGCTTCTTCGTCCCGAAGACTCGGTACTCGTTCTGATTGACCACCAGCCTTACCAGCTCGCGAACGTGAACAGCCACGAACCGCAGATGGTGATCAACAATACGACGGGTCTGGCCAAGGCCGCGAAGGCCTTCGGTGTCCCCACGATCCTGACCACGGTGATCGCTGAGCGGGGTGGTCTTCTGTTCCCTCAGATCACGGATGTCTTTCCTGGCCAGGACGTGATCGACCGGACGTTCATCAACACCTGGCAGGACCGAAAGGTGGTGGACGCGGTCAAGGCCACGGGCCGCAAGCAGCTCATCATCGCCGGCCTGTGGACCGAAATTTGCGTTGCGATGCCGGCGATTCAGGCCCTCGGCGAAGGCTGGGATGTAACGGTGATCACCGATGCCTCTGGCGCCGTGTCAGTGGAGGCCCACGAGGTCGCAATCCAGCGGATGATTGCGGCGGGGGCGAATATGATGACCTGGTTGGCGCTGGCGGCCGAATGGCAGCGCGACTGGGCTCGGACCGATCAAGCTGCCGCGCTGACGGAGGTGATTACGCAGCATGCCGGCGGTAGCGGCATCGCGTTCCTGTGGGAGCAGCAGCTGCTCAATACGCCTGTTCCCGGCAACGCAGGATGATCTGAGCGAGGGTGCGAAGGTCTTGCCAGCGGCTGCGCGAAAGCAAAGGCCGCTGGCGTCATCCAGCAGCTCTTGCCCGTCGCGCCGGGGCAGGACAATTGCATATGGCCGCGATTTCGCCTGTGGCCATTCTTCGAGACGCCCGCCGTTGGCGGGCCCTCAGGATGAGGACCGGACGTTCGGCACTCGCTTCAACGAGCACCGATGCTGCTTAGCCTCATCCTGAGGAGACCGCTCAGCGGTCGTCTCGAAGGACGAGGCGTGCGCTGAGGTCGCTCAAAGCGCCATATGCGATTACCCTGGCCGGCGGGGCGGGTGGAATGCGCTTCCGCTAGTCCTCTATGAGCCGCGCGACATCTTCTCGTACTTCTTCACCAGCCGCTCGCGCTTCAGCCGCGACAGTCGCTGGATCCAGAACATCCCGTCGAGCTCGTCGATCTCGTGCTGGTGGCACACGGCGCGCAAGGCTTCCGACTCCTCGCTCTGCAATTGGCCGTCGAGATCGTGGTAGCTGATCCGCACCCGGGCGTGGCGCTGTACCTCGTCATTGACGCCGGGCATCGAGACGCTGCCTTCGCGGTGCAGGATCATCTCGGGTGACGTCCATTCAATAACTGGATTGACGTAGGTGAGGGGGCCATCCTTGGCGTCGAGCTCGAGCACGACGACGCGCAAGGGCACGCCGATATGCGGCGCGGTGATGCCGATGCCGGGCGCGGCGCGCATGGTGTCGAGCAGGTCCTGCGCGAGCTCACGCAAACCGTCGTCGAATGCGGTGACAGGTCGTGCCGGCATCGCGAGCCGGCGATCGGGGTAGCGGACGATGGGGCGGATGGTCATGCAGGGCTCCTACCACTCACGGAGGGTTGAAGCACGCCGTTCTTGACGACCTACCAACTGGAAGGTAGCTAACTGCCATGACCAAGATTTCCTCGACCGCCGACGACATTCTGGACTGCGCCCGTACGCTGATCATTGCAGGCGGCTACAACGGCTTCAGTTACGCCGATGTGGCCGAGATCGTCGGCATCCGCAAACCGAGCATTCATCACCATTTCGCCAGCAAGGTCGATTTGGTCCGCACCCTCGTGTCGCGATATCGCGAGGAGGCCCAGGCGGGGCTGGCGGCTATGGAGCGCAACGTCCCGGACCCCGGCGAGCAGCTCAAGAGCTACGTCGCGTATTGGGAAGCGTGCATCAAGGACGCGACGGCTCCGTTCTGCGTTTGCGCGCTGCTCGCCAGCGAGCTTCCGATCCTGCCTGAGGAGGTCGCGCTCGAGGTCCGGGCTCACTTCCGCTCGCTGGCGTCGTGGCTGACATCGGTGATGGAGCGCGGCAAGCGGCAGGGGCGGCTCCAGCTCTCCGGTACGGCTCGGGTCGAGGCTGAAGGCTTCATGGCGACCGTTCACGGCGCGATGCTGTCGGCGCGGGCCTATGGCGATCCGAAGATGTTCGGGATCATCTCCCGGCCGCTGCTGGATCGGCTTTCCCCCAAGCACTGACACAACCGGCACCGCTGCAATCGCCCTGAATGGCGAGGCGATCTCGTTTCGCAAGAAAACTACCAACTAGTAGGTAAGGAAGAGAAAATGAGAGATCTTGAGATGGCTTCGGATACGTCCGAGCGTGCGCAATGGCTGAAGCAATACTATTTCCTTCGCGCCGCGTTTTCCGTTGCCTGGGTCATTGCCGCCTTTGCCGTCGCGCCGTCGTCTGCGGCAATCGCGGGAACGTTGCTCGTCGCCTATCCAGCATGGGACGCCGCGGCCAATTATCTCGACGCGTTCTGCAGCGGCGGATTGAACCAAAACCGCACCCAGTCCCTGAACGTATTGGTCAGCCTGGCGACCGCCATCGCGGTCATCCTCGCCTTGCGTGTGAGCATGAACTGGGTGCTCGGGATCTTCGGTGCGTGGGCGATCCTTGCCGGATTGCTTCAGCTCGGCACGGCGGTCCGGCGCTGGAGGAGCTACGGCGCGCAATGGGCCATGGTGCTCAGCGGAGGCCAGTCGGCGCTGGCGGGCGGCTTCTTCATCTTTCAGGCTACGATGCCCGCAATCCCGTCGATCGCGAACGTCGCGGGCTACGCTGCGGTCGGCGCACTGTACTTCCTTGTCTCGGCGGTCTGGCTCACCGTCGGCACGTGGCGCCGTGGCGTGGCGCTGTGAGACGTCACGCCGGATAGGGCGTGCCGTCCTTGTGCAGGAAGCGGCCGTCGGACGCCGGGCTCATCATGTCGACGTCGGAGCAAGTGATGAGGTCGTCGGGTGAGCGCGAGCCGATTTCGAGATAGACGGCCGTTGCATCCGACCGGTTGATCATGTGATGGCCGTTGCCGCTAGCCTTGGGGAAGGCGGCGCAGTCGCCCGCGCGCAGCACGGTTTCGCCGCCGTCCTCGATCAGCGTCAGTTCGCCTTCGAGCACATAGACGAACTCGTCCTCGTGCGAATGCCAGTGCCGCTGGCTCGACCAATTGCCCGGCGGCAGGCGCATCAGGTTGATCCCGAAATCCCTCAGGCCCCCGGCATCGCCGAGCCGCTGGCGGATGCGATCAGTGCAAGGCACATTGAAGGGCGCCGGATAACCGGAGCCTTTTCGCGTTGGCACGGCGGCGATGTCGATCTTCGGCATGGATGCGTCCCTGGAGTTGGCGATATGGGATGGGGAGAGCGCGCTGCGATGAAGAGGGAATACGGCCGCAGACCTCGCCGCTATCGCGCGGAGAGCCTGGGATCGCGGACGTCACGATCGCAGGGGTACACGGGAGCTGGAAGAGCGGGATGATGGCATGGTGCCGGTGTTTTGCCCGACGAGTCAAATGGCGGCATGGTTGTCGCAAATCATCTGCCTCGTAAGTCATTGATTCGACAGCCGCCGGCTACTGTGCATGGGGTTGTTTTTCGACTTTTCTGTTGGCAGCTCACAAAAGCGTGCGGCAAAAATGACGTTCCATTGTCGGCCGGCACTGTTCCCATTCGTCTTCCACGTGAGACAGACCTGACGGGAGACCGAAATGACTTCTTCCCACTATCGCTGGGTGATCGTCGCCGCCGGCGGCCTGCTTGGCTGCGTTGCGATCGGCGGCATGTTTTCGCTGCCGGTGTTCCTGCAGCCGATCGCCAAGGACACCGGCTGGTCGGTGACCGGCATCTCCAGCGCGATGACGATCGGCTTTCTGGCAATGGCCTTCACCAGCATGGTCTGGGGCACGCTGTCCGACAGGTTCGGGCCGCTGCCGGTGGTGCTGACGGGATCGACGGTGCTGGCGCTCAGCCTGTTCGCGGCGAGCCATGCGACCTCCCTGATCGTGTTCCAGTTCGTGTTCGGCCTTCTGGTCGGCGCCTCCTGTGCGGCGATCTTCGCGCCGATGATGGCGACCGTCACCGGCTGGTTCGATACCCATCGCAGCCTTGCCGTGTCGCTGGTGTCGGCCGGCATGGGCGTGGCGCCGATGACGATGGCGCCGCTCGCGGCCTGGCTCGTCTCGAACCATGACTGGCGCACCTCGATGCAGATCATCGCGCTCGTCGTCGGCGCCATCATGATTCCGGTCTCGTTCCTGGTGCGCCGCCCGCCGGCGCTCACTAATGCGGCGGTCGCACCAACGGGCGAGGGGGCCGCGCAGAGCGAGATGTCGATGGGCGAGGCGCTGCGCTCGCCGCAATTCCTCATCCTGCTCGCGACCAACTTCTTCTGCTGCGCCACCCATTCCGGTCCGATCATCCACACCGTCAGCTATGCCGTGAGCTGCGGCATCCCGCTGGTCGCGGCGGTGACGATCTACAGCATCGAGGGTTTTGCCGGTCTCGGCGGGCGCATCGCGTTCGGCCTGATGGGCGACCGCTTCGGGGCCAAGCGCGTGCTGGTCTCGGGGCTGCTGCTCCAGTCGTTCGGCGCGCTCGCCTACGTCTTCGCCCATCAGCTCGCGACCTTCTACGCCGTCGGCGCCGTGTTCGGCTTCATCTATGCCGGCACCATGCCGCTCTATGCCGTGCTGATCCGCGAAAACTTTCCGCTGCGGATGATGGGCACGGTGATCGGCGGCACGGCGATGGCCGGCAGCCTCGGCATGGCGACGGGCCCGCTCGCCGGCGGCCTGATCTACGACGCCTTCTCCAGTTACGCCTGGCTCTACATCGCTTCCTGGGCGATGGGCCTGGGTGCCTTCCTGATGGCGATGAATTTCAGGCCGTTTGCGAAGCCGCAAGGCGAGGTGGCGCCGGCGGCGGCGTAGGTTCGACATCGAGGCGCAAGGTCAGAGCTGCGCCTCGATCGCGGTCTTGTCGATCACCGACCAGACCTGCCGGATCTTGTCGTTGTCGAATTCGTAGAACACGTTCTCGCAAAACGACACGCGCCTTCCGTTGACGGCAAGCCCAAGGAACGTCCCGACCGGCGTACAATCGAACTTCAATCGTGCCGCGATGCGGGGTGGATCGATGATGAGCATCTCGATGTGGAATTGCAGGTCGGGTATCTCCCGAAAATCCTGCTCCAGCATCGCGCGATAGCCGGAGAGCCCGAGCGGCCGCGCATTGTGGGCGACCTCATCATGCACGAACTGGCCGAGCGCCGGCCAATCCTGCCGGTTCAGGCAGGCGATGTAGGCACGGTAGATGCCGGCGAGCTCTTCTCTCTCCATGCGGGCTCCTTCCGGTTCACGCGCGCCGCCGCAGATGCTCGATCAGCGCACGCAGCTTCGGTGCGACGTTGCGGCGGCTCGGGTAGTAGAGATAGAATCCGGCGAAGCGGGGGCAATAGTCCTCCAGGATCGGCACCAGCTCGCCGCGCGCGATCGCGGGGCGAAAGCTCGCCTCCATGCCGAAGGTGATGCCGGCGCCGGCCGCCGCCAGCTTGATCATCAGCGCCATGTCGTTGGTCGTGATCTCGGGCGCGACCGCGACGCTGAACTCCTTGCCGCCGTCGGCAAACTCCCAGCGATAGGGCGGAGCGTTTGGCGCCGGACGCCAGCCGATACAGCGAAAGGACGCCAACTCGGACGGATGAGCGGGCACGCCGAAGCGGTCGCGGAAGTCCGGCGCGCAGACGGCGAGCTGGCGTTCCTCGCCGGCGATCGGCACCGCAATCATGTCCTGCTCGATGACCTCGCCAAGGCGGACGCCGGCGTCATAGCCGGCGGCGACGATGTCGAATTCCGCATCCGTCACGGTGATGTCGAGCTGCACTTCCGGGTTGGCCTCGGTGAAGGCCGCAAGGAAGTGCCCCGAGAGAAAATGCTCGGCGATCGAGGAGACGGCGAGGCGCAGCAATCCGCGCGGCCGCCCGCGCAGCGCCTCGGTACCGTCGAGCGCGGCGCGCATGTCCGCGATCGCGGGCGCGACCTCCGCATGCAGCCGCTCGCCGGCTTCGGTCAGGCTGACGCTGCGCGTGGTGCGCTGGACCAGCGCGATGCCGAGCGTTTCCTCCAGCCGCCGGATCGTCTGGCTCACCGCCGAGCGTGTCACGCCGAGACGGTCGGCGGCGGCGCGGAAATTCCGCTCTTCGGCGACCAGCGCGAAGACGGCGAGGGCGTTGAGGTCTGGTTCCATCGGTTAGCGTAGCTTGTCAGTGTGGTTAGGTATCGTCGTCTTATCACAGCGATGGCGCCGGTCCATCTTCCCGCAATCACTCCGAAAGCAACGGGAAGAATCTCATGCCAATCGACAAAGTCATTCTCATCACCGGTGCCTCCAGCGGTATCGGCGCAGGCATTGCCCGCGAGCTGGCCGCGGCCGGCGCGAAGGTTCTGCTCGGCGCGCGGCGCACTGACCATTTGAACGCGCTCGCGGCCGAGTTGAACGGTTGGGGCGGAACGGCGCTCGCGCATCCGCTCGACGTCACCGACCGCGCCAGCGTTGCCGCCTTTGCGGATGCCGCGCGCGGGGTCTGGGGCCGTGTCGACGTCATCGTCAACAATGCCGGCGTGATGCCGCTGTCGCTGATGGCCTCGCTCAAGGTCGAGGAGTGGGACCGGATGGTCGACGTCAACATCAAGGGCGTTCTCTACGGCATCGCCGCCGTGCTGCCGGAGATGGTGGCGCGCGGCTCCGGCCAGATCATCAACATCGCCTCGATCGGTGCGCTGAGCGTGTCGCCGACGGCTGCGGTCTACTGCGCCACCAAATATGCTGTGCGGGCGATCTCGGATGGCCTGCGCCAGGAGCACGACAAGATCCGCGTCACCTGCATCCATCCCGGTGTGGTCGAAAGCGAGCTCGCGGGCACCATCACCGATCCCGTGGCCGCCGAGGCGATGAAGACGTATCGGGCGATTGCGCTTCAGCCCGACGCCATTGCTCGCGCGGTGCGCTTCGCCATCGAGCAGCCCGATGACGTCGACGTCAACGAGATCGTCGTGCGCCCGACGCGGACGAGGTGACGATACCCGTCCGCGTCAGATGCGCTTCTCGAAAAACAGGTCCGGGTAGGGATCGTCATTGTAGCGTGGGATCTCGCGCCAGCCCGTGGTGCGGTAGAGCTGGCCGGCCTCGGGCAGCGCGCTGTTGGTGTCGAGCCGCAGCAGCGTGATGCCGAGCTCGCGCGCGGCGCTCTCGGCCGCGTCCATCAGGCGCCGGCCGAGCCGCAACCCGCGCGCGGCGGGCGCCACCCACAGCCGCTTGATCTCGGCGTAACCGTGATCGGTTCCCTTCAGGCCCACGCAGCCGATCGGCAGCGTGTCCGACATCGCGACGATGAAGCTGCCGCGCGGGCGGCGCATGTCCTTGGCGTCAGGGTCGCGCGACAGCGAGACGTCGAAGCCTTGGCTGAAGCGGCGGCCGAGCTCGGCATAATACTCGCCGAGGCAGTAACGCGCTTGCTCGCTTCGCGGATCCATGTCCTCCAGCGCAACGCGCTCGCGCGTCAATGCGGACGCGATCAGGTCCATCGCCGCCAGCAGGACGTCAGCCTGCGAATGCTGTGCGAGCAATCCCTCGGCCTGCGTGTTCGACAGCGCCTCATAGGCCGCGAACTCGCGCCGGCCCGCACGCGTCAATGTCGCGACCCGGCGGCGGGCATCGTCCTCATGCGCGGCGGTCTCGACCAGACCGTCCTCTTCCAGGCTGCGGAGCAGCCGGCTCATCAGACCGGAATCCAGGCCGAGATAGTCGCGGATATCGGCCACGTCCGAACGCCCGTGCCCGATCGCATTGAGCACACGCGCCGCGCCGAGCGGGCGGCCGCGCCCAAGAAACGAGGTATCGAGCGCGCCGACGGCGGAGGTGACGGCACGGTTGAAGCGGCGAACGCGGGAAACGGGGTCGAGCATGATGTCTGACTTTAGTCAGATATCATGCTCTGTCAATCGGGCGGGGAACTGATAGGGCTTGGATGCTAGGTTTCCGGCCGGATCAGCTTGATGTCCTGGTCGGCGGCCCAACCGGCAACATCCTCGCGCTTCAGCGCGGTTGCCATTAGATCCGGAAACTGATCCGGCGTGCAGGCGAACACGGGAATGCCGAGACTTGCGACCTTCGCAGACAGCGCGGGATTATATGAGGGGTGGCCGGTGTCGGTCAGCGCCAGCAGCACGATCACGTTGATGCCGCGCGTTGCGAGCCGTGCCAGCCGGTCGACCAGCGCGTCCGCATCGCCGCCCTCATAGAGGTCGGTGATCAGGATCAGATGCGTTTTCGCCGGCCGTTCGATGCGCTCCTCGCAATAGGCGACGGCGCGGTTGATGTCGGTGCCACCGCCGAGCTGGACGCCGAACAGCACCTCGACGGGATCGGCGAGCTCTTCGGTGAGGTCGACGATCGCGGTGTCGAAACAGACGAGCTTGGTCGCGACCACCGGCAGCGAGGCCATCACCGCCGCGAAGATCGAGGCATAGACGACCGAGGTTGCCATCGAGCCCGACTGGTCGACGCACAGGGTGACCTCGTCGAGATCAACGATGCGACGCTGCTGGCGCAGGAAGCCGATCAGTCGCTCGGGCACGACCGTGCGATGTTCCGCCTGATAATGGCGCAGATTGGCCTTGATGGTGCGGGGCCAGTCGATGTCGGCAAAGCGCGGGCGGTGGGTGCGCAGCGAGCGATTCAACGCGCCGCGGACCGCGTCCGCGGTGCGCCGCTCCAGCCGCTCCATCAGCTCGGCCACCACCTTGGCGATCACGATGCGGGCGGTATCCTTGGTCTTCTCCGGCATCACGCCGCGCAGCGCGACCAGATCGGCGATCAGGCCCACATCCGCCTCGACGGTCGCGAGGAATTCGGGCTCGAGCAGCATCTGGCGCAGGCCCTTGCGCTCGAAGGCGTCTTTCTGGATCACCTGCACCACGGGCGCGGGGAAGAACTCCCTGATGTCGCCGAGCCATTTTGCGACACGCGGCGCCGAGCCTCCGAGCCCGCCGCGGCCCTTCTTCGGTGCCTCCTCGCCGTCGCCATAGAGCGCCGTCAACGCCTCGGACATGCGGCGGTCGCTGGCGGACAGGGCAGGGCCGCCCTCGGCGCCTTCGGCGTCAACGCCGAGGGCGAGCGTCCAGCGGCGGCTGCGTTCATCGGCTTCACTCATCGCGCAGCTCCCGGGGTAAGAAGCTCGAGCACGCGGGCCTGATGCGCGGGCCAGATATCGCCTGCGCCGGCGAGCAGCCGATATCCCTTGGCGGCATCGGTGCGGCGCGCGAACAGCGCGTCCATCAATCGCCTGCGCTCGGTCCGGTCCAGCACCGAGAAGACGCGGCGGAACAGCGGCAGGCTGGCGGTGAAGGATTCCTCGTCCAGCGTCATCAACCAGGCGTCGACGGCGCCGCGCAGCGTGCCATCGTGGATCAGCCGCTGGCCGGCCCCCTCGAAAAAGCCCTCGAAGAACCCGGCGGCTTCCGCGACGGGCGTGCCGGGCGAGAGCATCCGCGTCAGCAGGTCGGCCGCGTGATCGGCCGTCAAGAGCTCGGCCTCGTAGAGCAGCCGTGCCGCGGTGCCGGCGATCAACCGGGTCGCCTGATCGTCGTTCAGCAGCGCGCTCAGCGCGTCGCGCCAGCTGGCTACGATTTCGGGCTCGATCTGGGCAAGCTGGATCGCGGCGTCGGCTGCGAGCAGCGCGCCGCGCAGCTTGGCCGCCGCGGGCCCGTCCAGATTGCGCGCCGCATAGGGCAAAGCGAGCGCGGCCTGCACGACAATGCGCGGCATCAGCGCCGCCAGATGCTCGACCGTGCCGGCGCGTGCCTCGCCATAGCGCAGGATGTCGGCCATCGGCGGCATCGCACCGAGCAGAGACTGTCCGTCGCTGGTCAGCGCCGCCTTGGTCTCCAGGGCCGCGATGCCGAACGCGGTGGCACGGGACAGGTCGGCGATCATGGCGTTGCGCACCAGCGTCGCGAGCGGAGCAAGCTCGGCTTCCTTGCCCATCGCTTCGATCAGGCGTCCCCCGGCAGCCTCGGCGATGGTCGATCCATAGAGCAGATTCTCCACGAGCCTGACTGCGAATTCCGGCTCCCAGCGCAGCTGCCAGTTCTCGCGAAACGTACCGCGGCTGCGGCCCGCATCGGACAGCCGTCCCCAGGGCACGTCGAGCGCGTTCAGCCGGTGCAGCAGCGTGGAGCGCATCAGCCCGCTTTCGCTGCGCAGATCGAGCGTCAGCGGTCGATCGAGCGCCTCCGGCTTGAGCCGCGTCGCCTTCTGCTGGCGCTGGAGATCTTCGAGCAGCGGCGCGAGCGGTGTCGCCGCCGGGATCGCGCCGACACCTGCGCCGATCAGCAACTCGGCCGAAATGTCGTCCCACATGGCGCGTTCGCCGTTGCACAGGCAGGCGATCGCCGCCTCGCGCAGCTCCGCGAAACCCGCTGCCGGGCGGCCGCGCAGCGCCGCAAGCGCCGTGCCCAGCCGCTGCGCCTCGATCACCGAAGCGGTCGAGACGAAGTGACCGCGATCGCGCAGCACGCGCGTCGCCTTGGCAAGCCACTCCGCGGCACGATCGCGCTCGCGCGTGTCCCAGACATGTGCGCACCATCCCGGCGCCACCACGCCCGCGCCATAGCCGCTCGCGCGCGCCAGGCGCGGCGCGGTCCAAGGCGCCCAGGTCGCCTTGATCTTCGTCTTGGGCCGGCCCTTGAGCAATTCGCGATCCGCGGCGAGGCTGCGACGTTCGGCGAGCGCCGGCACGTGCCAGGCGCCGCAGACGACCGCGATGGCGCCGTCGTATTCCTTTGCCGCCTTCGCGATCTCGATCCGCATATGCGCCTCGCGCGCGGCCTCGCGGGCCGACAGCGATTTTTCGTCCGCGCGCAGCGCCGTCATCGCGTCGGCGACGGCTGCGAACACCGGCCCCGTCGCGGGGTTCTCCTCGATGACGTCGGACCACCAGGACTCGCCGTCATCATAGCCTGCGGCGGTCGCGAGCGCCCCGATCGGGTCGTGGCTGATTGGATCGGCCTCGGCCCTTGCCGCAATTTCCTCCGCAATGTCACCGTCGGTGGCACCCAGCCGGTCCGACGCCGGCAGGTCGATGAAGCGCAGGGTCGCGCCGTGGCGCACTGCCCAGCGTGCGGCCTGGTATTCCGGTGAATAGTCGGCAAAGGGAAAGAAGCTGGCGTTGGCCGGATTGTCCTCGGCGTAGGTGAGCAAGGCCACCGGCGTCATCATGTCAGGATCGGCGAGCATCGGCAGCAGCTCGGATGCATCTGCCGGGCCCTCGATCAGCACTGCGGCGGGCTTCAGCGCGTCGAGCGCTTCCACCAGCCGCCGCGCTGAGCCGGGGCCGTGATGCCGGATGCCGAACAGAGAGACCTGGCCTGCCATCGGGCGCCGTGCCGTCAGATCAGGTCGGTCAGCGAAGCATAATAGCCTTCGAAACCGCGCCGCTTCTTCAGCACGGTTTCGAGATATTCGCCGAGCACGGCCGTATCCTGCACCGGATCCTTCACGACCGCGCCGATCATGTTGCTGGCGAGCGTTTCCGGTGTCAGCTTGCCGTCGTTGAAGAAGGTCGCCTGGCTGATGCCGCCGACCATCACCGCGATCGCTTCGGCTGTCGACAGCCCGCCCGAGGGCGACTTCAGCGCGACCTTGCCGTCCTCGGTCGAACCCGAACGCAGCTCACGGAAGATCGAGACCACGCGCGCGACCTCGTCGGCGACGTTCTTCGGTGCCGGCAAATCGAGGTTCTGCGCCATCTCGCCGACCCGCTTGATGATGATCGCCACTTCCTCCTCGGCGCTGTCGGGCAGGGGCAGCACGACGACGTTGAAGCGGCGCTTGAGCGCGGAGGACAATTCGTTGACGCCCTTGTCGCGGTTATTGGCGGTGGCGATGATGTTGAAGCCGCGCTGGGCATAGACGGCAGTGTTGAGCTCCGGGACCGGCATCATCTTTTCGGACAGCACGGTGATCAGCGTGTCCTGCACGTCGCTGCCCATCCGCGTCAGTTCCTCGAAACGGCAGAGCTTGCCGCTCTCCATGGCACGCATCAGCGGGGTGGGGACCAGCGCCTCGCGGCTCGGCCCGTGTGCGAGCAATTGGGCATAGTTCCAGCCGTAGCGGATCTGGTTCTCGTCGGTCCCCGCGGTGCACTGGATCACGAGTGTGGAGTCGCCGGTGATGCCCGCGGCGAGATGCTCGGACACCCACGATTTGGCGGTGCCGGGCACACCCAGCAGCAATAATGCGCGATCGGTCGCAAGGGTCGCAACCGCGGTCTCGATCAGCCGCTTGTCTCCGACATATTTCGGCGTGATCACCGTCCCGTCGGTTGCCTTGCCGCCCATGAGGTAGGTCACGACCTGCCGCGGCGAGAGTGCCCAGCCCGGCGGACGATGCCCGTCGCCCGCGGCAAGCGCCTTCAACTCGGCGGCATAGCTGTCCTCGGCGGGCAAGCGCAGTTTCTCGCTCATGGTTTCGCTCCGTTATCGTCCAACGCGGCGTTGAGCCGCAGCATGTCGAGGCGCGGGTCACCCTGCAGCAGGCCCGCAGCCGTCAGTCGTTGCAGTGATCGTTGCGCGCCGTCGCGCGAGGCGATGAGGCCCAGCGCGTGAAGCTCCGAGACCTGATCGCCGGGCCTCGCGTCATCGCGCTGAAGCGCGGCGAGCAGGGTCTTGCCGGCGGGCGCGGAGAGCGGATCGTCCAGCCGTGCCGCTGCGCCTGCTAGTTGTTGGGCCAGTTCGAAGCTGATGCCGTGGGTGCGCAGCGCCGCCTCGGCATGCCCTGTGCGTGCGGCGGGCGCAAGGCGCGGCGCGAGCGCGGTAACGAGGCCGGCGGCATCGCGTTCGCCGATGGTATCCGCCGCTTGCGTGACCAGCGCATCCGTCCCGGTCGCGACGATCAGGTTGATCAGTGACACGTCGGCAGCATGGTCCGCGTTCCAGTCCCAGGCGGCGATCAGCTCCTGCGGCGCAAGCCCCAGCGCTGCGGAAAACGAGGCGAGGTTGGCGCCGTCGAACAGCGCCTTGCGGCGTTGCACTTGCGCTGGTGTCTTGAGTGGTTCGGCCTGGATCACGCGCGAGCGACGCAGAATCCCCTTGGTCTTGACCGAAAAGAAGCGGGCAAGTTCGGCGACGTCCTCGCCGGCCGCAGGGCCTCGGCCAAGACGCGTGAGCAGCGAGGCCGCAAGCGCCTTGACCTTGGGGGCGCGATCATCAGTCGCGATGCGTTCGAGAAAGGCGACGTCGTCGTCGGATAGCCGCTCCGACAGCAGCAACAGGAGGCGCAAGCGTGCGTCGGCAGTCTCGCTCGCGAGCTTGGTCTCGAGCACCGCGCGTGCAGCGGACGGGTCGCGCCGCCTAAGTTCGGCCAGTGCCGCCTTGCGCGCAGCGGGCCAGAAATCGTCCCAGTTCTCGGCGGTGAGATCGTCGCCGGTTTGCTGCCGCCCGGCGCCGTCGGAGTTTGCAAGCGCCGCCCAGTCGCGCCAGACGGCATAGACGTCCGGCGCGTCGTCATCATCGGCTCCGGGCATCCAGTCGGCCGGATGCGTTGTCCAGCCGCGCGCCGCGAGGAAGTGGACGAGTTCGGTCCCGGCCTGCGCCTGCTTCTTCGCCGCGAGGATCCGGCGCACGAGCGGACGCAGCTGTTCGGGCACCGTCGGCAATGCAAGCGTCGGGATATCGGGCAGGACGCGGAGCACCGAGGCCGGCTCCATTGTCACGGAGGTGCCGAGAAACTGGCCTGAAAGCGCAAGCAGCCGCAATTCCGCTTCGGCGGGATCATCGCCGAGTTCGGTACGCCAGAAATTGGCTGCGGGCGCGGCCGCCGATCCCATGGTCCAGCGCGTCAGGACTGCGCTCATGGCATCAAAAATTGCTTCGGCCCTTGTCGCCTCAGTCATGGCCGCCGATCCGCCCCCAAGGGGTCTGCGCGGCGAGGATCGCGAGCCGATTGCCCGACCAGATCGCAGCGGTGCGCGTGAGATCGGTGCCGCACAGAATGCCGTTGACTTCGGAGGCGACCGGCAGCGTCGCGAGGCCATCGGCCGATCGCCACCATGTGTGTCCGGCAGCGTCGCGCGCGATGCGCCCCTGCGGCAGCAGCAGCGGAATGTCGATCATCCAGGGCTCTGCCAGCAACGGTCGCGTCAACGCCTCGGAGAGTGTGTCATCCGGCGCGGGCCATGCCGGCGGCGGCATCTCGTGCGCGGCGTCGCGCCGGACGAGCAAAGCGCGAAGCGGCTGCGCCGACGGATAGAAGACGAGCTCGCCGTGAAAGCGCTCGCCGGGCGTGAAGACTGAACCGCGCCTTCCCGCGCTGGCCGGGAAAAAATCCAGCAGCATAGCGAAGCGTGGACCGGCCGCGGCGAGGTTGAGCAGCCATGTGGTCTGCGATACCAAGCCGTCGCGGCGCGTCTGCACCTGCTCGGCAAGAACCTCCCAGTCCGCATCGACCCGTAGCGCATCTGGATCGACCAGCACCGTCTCGCGGGTCTCCGAGGCGGCGACCGCGCGCCGGATCTCTGTATTGCGCGGGGTGGCGCGGAAGGCGCGCGCGAGCAGAACAAGTTTGCCGAGCTCGACCACGGCGCCGCGCGGACGGTCGCCTGCGGAGAGCGCGAGGAGGCGGGACGGCAGCTCGTCGATCCGGCCGGCGAGCACCGCGGCCTTGCCATCGACAAGCCGCGCCGCGATCCGCCGGCATCGCGCCGTGGCATCATCGATGAAGCCTGACAATCCCATGCGAAGCTGGTCGCCGATCCATTGCTTGAGCGCATCCAGCGCATCGAAAATGGCGCGCTCGGTCTCTTCGTTACGTTTGGCTGCCTGGGCCTCGCGCCGCGCCACGTCCTTCGGGTCGTCTGCGACCCCAGGCTCGGCGGCGCGCGCGGCACCCAGATCCTTGTCGCCGCCGGGCGGCGCATTGGTCGCAGGCTTTGCCGTGGACGGGCCGCGCCGGCGGCCGAGCCAATCGCTGACCCAGGCCGGCGTGTCGGCGGGCGTGAATGGCACCACCGCTTCCGCATTCAGCCACAACAGGCCGAGCACGTGCTTGCAGGGGAATTTGCGTGAGGGGCAGGTGCACTTGTTGCCGAGGTCGCGCAGATCGGCCATCACGCGGTACGGATTGGCGCCGGAGCCCGCGCATTCGCCCCAGATCAGCGCGGCATCACGGCTCATGCCGACACCGGACCATTTGGCGGGCTTGGCGAGGCCGGCGGCGGCCTTGAGCGAGGATTGATCGGTAGCGAGTTGCTCGACCGCCTTCAGATCAATCGCCACGCCGATGTCCTAAATCGAATCCAGAACCGGCAGTATAACGGGGAACAATGAAAGCTCAATGTCGCCGCGAGCGATCCGGGTGCTGCACGCGGGAATGGTCATCATTGCCCTGGTGAGGCGAGGCCGAGTTCCTTGCGTGCCTTCCGCGTCAGCTTTGCCGCGATCAGCGCGTGCGCCTGCGCCAGATACAGAGTGAGCTCAGCATCGGGTAGGGCGTTGTTGCTGACGAGTTGCACCCATTTGGCGCGCGCCAAATACGGCGCAGGCCGGGCCAGGCCGTGCTCGATCAGCATGGCATAGGCCATGTTCGCGGTCTTGAACATGTAGCCGCCGGAGCGCGCGGCAAAGCCGCCGCCGAGCGCGAACATCTTGCCGCCGACCTTGAAGACGGAGGTGCCCTCCCACTGCACCACCTTGGTGACGGCGGGCAGGCGCAGGCAGCGGGTTTCGAAGGATTTGGGTGTCATTGCCGGAGCGATAGCAGGTTGCGCGCGGCTTGCAACGTGCATGCTGGCGGCCGCGCGGCGAGACGTTCGATTGTTTCGCTCGGTTCGCACGGTGATGGCGAAGTTGATGCCGTGTGCCGCCCTTTGTGAGTTGTGCCGGCGCCGCAGGCCGCTACCATGTGCCAACTGCCGTGGAACACGGGAGCGAGCACAAGCGGAGGCGACATGAGCGGACAGGAGCGCAAGGTGAAGGGATCGGATCTGTTTGTCGCGGCGCTTGAGAACGAAGGCGTCGACCGCATCTTCGGCGTTCCCGGCGAGGAGAATCTCGATCTCGTGGAATCGCTCCGCACCTCCAAGATCGAGCTGGTCCTGACCCGTCACGAGCAGGCCGCCGCCTTCATGGCGGCCACGCATGGGCGGTTGACCGGCAAGCCCGGCGTTTGCCTCTCGACGCTCGGCCCCGGCGCGCTCAATCTGTCAACGGGCGCGGCCTATGCACATCTCGGCGCGATGCCGATGATCCTGATCACCGGCCAGAAGCCGATCATGAGCAGCCGTCAGGCGCGCTTCCAGATCGTGGACGTGGTCGCGACCATGAAGCCGCTGACCAAACTGTCGCGGCAGGTCGTCAGCGCCTCCAGCATTCCGACCGTGGTGCGCGATGCCTTTCGCGTCGCGATGGAGGAGCGGCCGGGGCCGGTGCATCTTGAATTGCCCGAGGACATCGCGGGTGACGAAGTGCCTGATGTCCCCGTGATCCCGGTCCATCCGATCGAAATCCCGGTCGCCCATCGCGCCGCGCTCGACCGTGCCGCCGAGATGATTCTGTCAGCGAGACATCCGCTGGTCATGATGGGCGCTGCGACCAGCCGGCCGCGCGCGACCCACGGAATCGCCAGCTTCGTGCGGCGGACCGGCATTCCGTTCTTCACCACGCAGATGGGCAAGGGCACCGTGCCCGGTGGCACCAATCTCTACATGGGGACCGCCGCGCTGTCCGAACGCGACTACGTTCATGACGCGATCGATGCCGCCGACCTGATCATCGCGATCGGTCACGACCCGATCGAGAAGCCGCCCTTCATCATGGGGCCCTCAGGGCCGAAGGTCATTCACGTCAGCTACACATCGGCCAGCGTCGAGCTGGTCTATTTTCCCGACGCGGAGGTCATTGGCGACGTCGGCCCGAGCCTGGAGCTGCTCGCTGACCGGCTCGAAGGCAAGCTGCCGCAGGCTGCGGCGCTGCTGCCGTTGCGCGAGAAGATTCTCGGCCACATCGCCGACCGCGCCACCGAGGCGCGCTGGCCGCCGACGCCGCAGCGGATCGTACACGACATCCGGCAGGTGATCCCGGAGAACGGCATCGTCGCGCTCGACAACGGCATGTACAAGATCTGGTTCGCGCGCAACTACCGCACCCGCGTCGCCAACACGCTGCTGCTCGACAATGCGCTGGCGACCATGGGCGCCGGCCTGCCGTCGGCGATGATGGCCGCGATGCTCTATCCCGACCGCCGCGTGCTCGCGGTCGCCGGCGACGGCGGCTTCATGATGAACAGCCAGGAGATGGAGACTGCGGTCCGCCTCAAGCTCAATCTCGTCGTGCTGGTGCTGGAGGACAATGCCTACGGCATGATCCGCTGGAAGCAGGCCGTCGATCATTTCGCCGATTACGGCATGACCTTTGGCAATCCCGATTTCGTCCTCTACGCGAAGGCATACGGGGCGAAGGGGCATCGGATCGAGAGCATCGACAGCTTTGTCCCGACGCTGGATGCAGCTTTCAAAGAGGGCGGCGTGCATCTGGTCGTGGTCCCGATCGACTATTCGGAGAACGTGCGGGTGCTCGTGGACGAGCTGCGGTCGCGGGAGAGGTAGCGCTCCGGCCGGCGTTTGCCCGGAGGATCATACCAGCCATTCCTTGATATATATCGTGACACGATATATTGGCAGCGCCAAGGACCCTCCCGTCAAAATCTCCCGACAAGAGCTAGCCATGCGCCAGACCCTGGACATCACCGGCGGCCTCCCGCGTCCTCGCGGCAAGCCCGGAGACTTCACCGCCGACCGCCGCGTATTGATCCTGATCGGCATGGCCCTGCTGGTCGGCAGCCTCGGGGCGGGCGCCGCGTGGGTGCTGCTGAAGCTCATCGCGCTCGTCACCAATCTGGTCTGGTTCGGTCATTTCAGCACCGAGAACGTTTCGCTGGCGAATGCCCGTCCCGGGATCTGGATGGTGCTGGCGCCGGCGCTCGGCGGCCTCGTCATCGGGCTGATGGCGCGCTTCGGCTCGGAGAAGATCCGGGGACACGGCATCCCCGAGGCGATCGAGGCGATCCTGATCGGCGGCAGCCGCATGCAGCCGAAGGTTGCGGTCCTGAAGCCGCTGTCCTCGGCGGTGTCGATCGGCAGTGGCGGTCCGTTCGGCGCCGAGGGGCCGATCATCATGACCGGCGGCGCGATCGGGTCGATCTTCGCCCAGTGCTTTCATCTCACCGCCGCCGAGCGCAAGACCCTGCTGGTTGCCGGGGCTGCCGCCGGCATGACCGCGATCTTCGGCTCGACGATCGCGGCCGTCCTGCTCGCGATCGAACTGCTGCTGTTCGAATGGAAACCGCGCAGCTTCCTGCCCGTGGTGACCGGGGCGGTGATCTCGGCGGCGTGGCGGCCGTTGCTGTTCGGGACCGGACCCTTGTTTCCGTTTGCCGAGCGGCCAGACCTGCCGTGGTGGGGGCTGGCGGCAGCGATCGGCGTCGGCATCGTCGCCGGCCTGCAATCCGGGCTGATGACGCGGCTGCTCTACGCGATCGAAGACCTGTTCGACCGCCTGCCGGTGCACTGGATGTGGTGGCCGATGCTTGGCGGTCTGATCGTCGGCCTCGGCGGCCTCGTCGATCCCCGCGCGCTTGGCGTCGGCTACGACGTCATCGCCGATCTCTTGTCGGGCCACATGGCGCGCGATGAGGCGATCCGGCTGCTGCTGGTGAAGTCCGCGGTCTGGGTGATTGCGCTCGGCTCAGGCACGTCGGGCGGCGTGCTGGCGCCGCTGCTGATCCTCGGCGGCACGGCCGGCTGGATGGAGGGGCTGGCGCTGCCCGGTGGCGCGTCATTCTGGGCGCTGGTCGGCATGGCCGCGATGATGGGCGGCACGATGCGCTCGCCGCTGACAGGCGTGATGTTCGCCATCGAGCTGACCGGCAATATCGACATGTTGCTGCCGCTGCTGGCGGCGACCGGCGCAGCGCATGCCGTCACTGTGCTGCTGCTGAAGCGCTCGATCCTGACCGAGAAGATCGCGCGCCGCGGCCAGCATATCACGCGCGAATACGCGATCGATCCGTTCGAGCTGCTCCGCGCCGCCGATGTCATGGTCACTGATGTCGACACGCTGCCGGTCGACATGCCCATCGACGAAGCGGTCGCTTTCTTCACCTCGGACCAGCGCCGTCACAAATCCTATCCCGTCGTCACCGCCGATGGACGGCTGGCCGGCATGGTCACGCGCGCCGATGTGCTGCGCTGGCGCACCGAGGGCGATCATCAGGCCGCAACGCTGGACGACGTGGTCTCGGACTCATCGGCCTTGATGGCGCATCCCGACGACGTGCTGGGGCGTGTCGCCGATCTCATGGTCGCCTCCGATCTCGGGCGCCTGCCGGTGGTCGAACGCAGCACTCATCGCGTGGTGGGCCTGGTTGCGCGCAAGGACTTGCTGCGAATTCGCGCGGTCGTGAACGCGCAGGAGGAGGACCGCAACGCATATTTCCTGCGCGAAAAGGCGCTTGTGCCGGAGGCGTAGATCGCGGAAGGTCGGGCCTCTAGAACTCCAGCACTGATGGGAATGAACATGACTCGTGTTCGCTGCGTCACCGAAATGGGTATGGGCGTCGATGTCCACGGCCGGGACGCCACCAAGGCGGCCAGGCGCGCGGTGGCGGATGCCATCAGGCATTCGAGCCTCGGCTTCTTCCGGATGATCGGCAAGACTGCGAACGACATGTTCGTCGATGTCACGATCGCGGTGCCCAATCCGGAAGCCGTCGACAAGGAGGCTGTGGCCAAGGAGCTTCCTTACGGCACCGTGACCGTCACCGCCGTCAAGGGCGGGCTGGAGATTCCCTCGGCAACCGAAGTGGCCAACGATCCCATCCTGATCGCCAATGCTGCCGTCATCGTCAGCTTCGACAAGGACTAGGCCGGTGTCCGACAGCGATGAGGCGCTGCTGGATCGTCCGATCTGGAGCGCGCTGACGACCAGCCACAAGCATCTGGCCGAAGGCGGCCCGCGGGCGCTGCGCTATCCCGTCGACATGACGCCGTTCGCCGACATGGTCGACATGTCCGCGGCGAGCTTTGCCGCGCTCCGTGATCTGCTGTCGGGCACGCAGGTCGCCGCGCTGTTCACGCCGGATCCGGTCGAGGTACCCGCCGGTTTCAAGGTCGTGATCGCCGGGCCCTGCGAGCAGATGATTGGCTCGCCCGCCGACAGTCCGCTCCGCGATGCCGAGATCGTCACTCTGGGTGCCGACGACGTTCCCGCGATGATGGCGCTGACGGAGCTGACGAAGCCCGGTCCGTTCGCGCGGCGGACCCATGAGCTCGGCACGTTCCTCGGCATCCGCGCCGGGGATCAATTGGTCGCGATGACGGGCGAGCGCATGAAGCCGGGTAAGTTCGTGGAGATGACGGCCGTATGCGTGCATCCCGACTATCGCGGCCGCGGCTATGCGCAGGCGCTGCTTGCGGCCGTCGCCCGCGGGATCGAGGCGCGCGGGGAAATTCCGTTCCTGCACGTGTTTTCCAGCAACGTGTCGGCGATCGCGCTGTACCAGCGGCAGGGCATGCGCATCCGTCGCTGCTTGCACGTCACCGCGTTCATGAAGCAGCAATAGACGCTGCGGCCTTCATTTCCCGCGAAAGCGCGCTATATCCGTCCGAACCACAATTGGGGGAGACTCATGGACGCCAAGGTTACGGAATTTTCCGCCGCACGGACGGCGATGCAGCGCTACGTCGATCAGGAGATCATTCCGGGCGCATCCTGGGCCGTGCTGCGCGGGGGCGAGGTGGTCGACCAGCAATGCGTCGGCTTTGCCGACCGCGAAGCCAAGACCGCGCTTCGTCCCGACCATATCTTCCGCGCGTTCTCCAACACCAAGATCTTCGTCACTTGCGCGATCATGCTGCTGGTCGAGGAGGGCCGCATCGGGCTCGACGAGCCGATCGAGAAATTCCTGCCGCAGCTCGCTGGTCGCAAGGTGCTGAAGCCGGACGCTTCGAGCCTTGCCGATGTCGAGCCGGCGAAGAACCCGATCACGATCCGCCAGCTCCTGACCCACACCTCCGGCCTCAGCTATGGAATCTTCGATCCCGGCACGGTGTTGTTCAAAGGCTACAATGAGGCGCGCGTGCTCAATCCGCTGACGCCACTGGCCGACATGATCGACCAGCTCGCCAGCCTGCCGCTGTCCTATCACCCGGGGACGTCCTGGGAATATTCGGTGGCCACCGACGTGCTCGGCCGTATCGTGGAGGTCGTCTCCGGCCAGGCGCTCGATACCTTCCTGAAGGCGCGCATCTTCGATCCGCTCGGCATGACCGATACCGGCTTTCATGTTCCGGAAGCGCAGCAGGGCAGGCTGGTTGCGCTCTACAATGGCGCTGATGTGCTCGATCCGATGAAGCCCGGCCTCACGCGGGCCGACAATCTGCCGTTTCCGCAAGCCTATCGGCGGCCGTTCCCGCGGCTCTCGGGCGGTGGTGGTCTGGTCTCGACCTTGCCCGACATGCTCGCACTGGTCCGCGCGCTGCTGCCCGGTTCGGATGCGCTGCTGAAGCCGGAGACGCTGCGGCAGATGATGACGAACCAGCTCCCGGCAGGGCAGACCATCCGCTTCGCCAATCTCGGCCCGATCCCCGGCAAGGGCTTTGGCCTCGGCGGCGCCGTCACCTTCGCGCCGACGCCGTTCGATCCGCCGAACTCGACCGGGGAATTCCAGTGGGGCGGGCTCGCCGGCACCCATTGGTGGATCTGCCCTGAGGCCAATACCGCGGGGGTCCTGATGGCCCAGCGTTACATGGGCTTCTGGAATCCATACTTCTTCGAGTTCAAGCGCCTGGCCTATCAGGCCGTCGGAGGCTGACCCGCGAAAAAATTGCACGCGCCCGCGAATCCTTTTCGGTCGGGACGTCCTCTTTGTGGTCGAGGCATTTTGCCTCGGCCTAACTCGGAGGATGAGATGGCGTTTTACAGGAAGAACATCGGCGGCCTGCATCAGGCACTGCGGATCGCCTCGGGCGTCGCGGTGATGGTCGCGGCATTTGTCTATCTGGCGGGTACGACGGCCTGGCTGGTCGCGCTGGGCGGCGCCGGCTTCGCGCTGACCGGCTTCGTCGGCTATTGCCCGATGTGCGCGATGGCGGGGATCGGGCGAAAGGGCGTCTCGTGAGTGCGGCTGCGATCTCGCCAAACCTGTTCGAAGCCGCGCGACTCGGCGATCCCCACGCGATCGCCTCGCTGCTCGAGACGGCGCAGCCGGATATCCGCCGCTACGCGCGCGCCACCTGTCGCAGCTCGGCGGATGCCGAGGATGCGACGCAGGAGGCGCTGTGGATCCTGTTCCGCCATGTCGGCACGATCCGCTCGCTGCTGGCGTTTTCGGCCTGGCTGTTCAGCGTCGTTCGCCGCGAATGCCTGCGGCTGGCGCGTCGGGCCGGTGTCGCCGCCGCCATCGACGACGGCGAGGCGGAGGCGCTGCTGCTGGCTCGCCCCGAAGCCGATCTGCGGCTCGATGTGGCCGCGGCGTTCGAGGCGCTGCCGCCGCACTACCGCGATGTCGCCCTGATGCGCGACGTCAAGGAAATGACCATCGACGAAATCTCCACCGCGCTCGGCGCGTCCCGGCAGACCGTGAAGGCGCGACTGCACCGCGCCCGCGCCTTGATGCGCGAGTATCTGACGAGATGAGACGTGAGTGAATACCGGAGGAGAAGAATCGAATGATGCGGGCGGGAGGTGACGCTCTCCCGCCCGCTGCTTGCGTCAGTCCTTCCAAGGATCGAACTCGCCTTCGCCGGCCATGGCGACGGCGAACGGCCGCAGTGTGTGCAGCACCTTCACGGTGCCGGCGTGCTGCGCCAGCACGTCCGGCAGGCGACGATAGGCCATCGGGCTCTCGTCGAGGTCGGCACCGATCAAGGTGACGCCGCGCTCGTTGAGCCAATGGTCCATCTCCGCGCGCGAGAAGCGCCGCTTCGCCTCCCGTCGTCCGAACAGGCGGCCGGCGCCGTGCACGGTCGAGTAGAGAGAGGCCTTGGCTTCGGGACTGTCGACGCCTTCGAGAATGACGGCGTCGTCGCCCATCGAGCCGCCGACGAATCCCTTCTGGCCGGGAAACGCCGGCGTCGCGCCCTTGCGCACCACCCACAGATCCTTGCCGTCGTGGGTCTCACGCCAGGCATAGTTGTGGTGGTTGTGCACGCTCTCGGTCACGCTGCCGCCGATGATCTGGCGGACGCGCTCGATGACCCACTCGCGGCCCGCATAGGCATAACGCCCGGCGAGCTGCATCGCCGCGATGTAGCGGCGGCCGAGCTCGGAATCCTCGTCGACGACCGCGGGCGGGACGTTCATACCGTCCTTGCCCCCGGCGGCCTTGAGGTAGCGCGTCGCGGAGGTGTGTCCGAGACCGCGGCTTCCGAAGTGGACGCCGATCCAGACAAAGCCTTCCTCGTCGCGCATGAGGTCGACATAGTGGTTGCCCGATCCGACCGTGCCGAGCTGGCTCACCGCCTTCTGACGGTAGGCCTCCATGTCGCTTTCGTGCCAGGCATCTGCGTCGTCGAACAGGTCGTGCTCGGCCCGCTCGGCATTGGCGCGGCCGACCCCGAACGAGATCACCTTGGCGACGTCGCGGATGATCGTGGGGACGAGGCCTGCAATGTCGTCGAAGCGCGTGTCGAGCCGGGCGGCCATGTTGCCGCAGCCGATGTCGAAGCCGACGCCGGAGATGCTGATCTGCTTCTCATAGGCGATGACACCGCCGACCGGCTGGGCGTAACCGAGATGGCCGTCGGCGCAGATCACGCCGGATACGACGTTGCCGACCGCCATGCAGTTGCGCATCTGCGCGATCGTCGCGTCCTCGTGCGGGCCGAAAACCTTCAGCGGCGCATTCTGGAAGCGGGCGTCCTGCATCCGGACCTCGGCGATCGAGTTCGCGGTCGCATTGGCCTCGCGGGCAAGATGCTCCTTGCGCGCGGCGTCC
The DNA here is from genome assembly GCF_014198235.1 of Bradyrhizobium sp. ERR14. Taxonomy (NCBI): domain Bacteria; kingdom Pseudomonadati; phylum Pseudomonadota; class Alphaproteobacteria; order Hyphomicrobiales; family Nitrobacteraceae; genus Bradyrhizobium; species Bradyrhizobium sp. ERR14. The sequence goes on from NZ_JACIHD010000001.1 coordinate 169,455, forward strand.
TTGTACAGGCACCAGGCCGGCTGGCCGCGTCCTTCGCCGACGCGCGAGTCGGGATCGATGCCGGCGGCGAGGCAGAGCTCGCGGGCGCGTTCCATGTAGGGATCGGATCGTCGCATGGTCGTGTGTCCTGCTTTGCATTCCGCACGCACCATAGCCGGGCGGACGGATCATTTCAGAGATTTTGAAAACCCCGGGCGCAGTACCCTGCGTCCGGGGCCGTTGTCGTTGCGCATCAGTTCAACGCCGTTTCCGACGCCGCGATCCACGCGACCACGGCCTCAGAGAAGCCGTTGACGCGGGTCCAGGCGCCGTGGCCGACACCGTGCTGATACGAGGCCACGTTCACGATGGTGCCGCGCGCCCTGGGCTCGGGCACCTGGTCGTGGCTCTGCTCGTCGGTGAAGACGATGAGGCGATCGCCCTTGCGGTCGATCTCCGCCACCGCCTTGCCGAGCCAGGTTCCGCTATGCGGCTGCGAGTTGATGATCGCATCTCGAAGCGCGAAGCCGCGGCGGGGAGGGACCTTCACCACCCTGTCGGAGAAGGTGAAGATCTCGACCTCGTCGCAGATCTCGCGGGCGAGGATGGCCAGGCCACACGCCGCCTCCGCGCGCGTCATTTCCGACTGCGCGGAGAGCGTCGCGAACATCGAGCCCGACACGTCGATCAGGAGCCGGGAGCGGCCCGGGAGCCGCACATGATCCTTGACCGACTTGAGCATCGCAGCCTCGAGCTCGGGCTCGAAGTCCGGCGCATAGCGCGCCGCCGTGATGAAGCGATAGGGAAGGATACGATCCGTCCGCATCGCGTCGATCGCGCCTGCGATGGTCTCGCGCGGGACCTGCGCGTTCTGCATCAGCCGCAGATTGCGCATGAGCGCCAGCCCGCCGAGCTTGCGCTCGGCGATCAACCGCTCGAAGGTCTCGCGCTTGTTCTTGCCGGCCGAGAGCGAAACCTCCCAGGTGTCGGGGGAGGCGAGCTCGCCATCGACGAGCTGCTTCCACACCTTGGCCTGGTCGGCGTCCTTCGGCTTGGCGTGCACCAGGAACAGCACGTCCCTGATCCGCACCGCGCCGTCGCGGTCCCACTTGGCGAGCTGGTACGCGTCGAACTTGGTCAGCGCGCGGGCAAGGCCCTTCTTGACCTGCGCCGAGACCGGCTGACGCTTGCGCTGCTGCTGCGGGCCGAGCGCATCCGCCCAGTAGATCGCAAGCAGCTCCGTCATCTCGTCGGGACGCTGGATCACCCGGTGAAGTGTGTCGGCCACGAGGGCGCGGTGCTTCTCGCTCCGCGCCATCTCGCGGATGACGAGCAGCGGCGCGTGCCGCAGCTTCATCACCTCGCGCGCCTCGATCGCAAGCTGTGCCACGCGCGCCGGAGCAACCTTCGGCACCAGGGCCCTGATGCGATCGGCGATCGCGACGCCGTCCTCGTAGAACTGGTCCTCCCACAGGAGGCAGTTGATCAGCGCGCGCTTCAGCTCCATCTCGGGCGTGAAGCGCACGGCACGGGCGCCCTGACGCGTGAAGGCGCGAACGATCTTGTTGAGCCTGACCATGACGGCCTCCTCTTGGGTTGGTGATGGAATGGAAGCGGGTGCCGGGGAACAAGCGAGGCTGAACGTGCTCTACCAACTGAGCTACGGACTGATGTCCGGGAGGGCTCGAACCTCCGACCGCGAAGTAACAGCGCTCTTCACCACCGGCGGTGGCGACGAAGGGACACGATCCGGGAACAGGCGATTCTGTGACCCGGCGAGCGAAAGCCCGCCGGAAAGCGCTCTGGCCACTGAGCTACCGGTGCATCGTACACCGGGCGGGATTCGAACCCGCGACCTCTCGCGTGATAGGCGAAGTAACAGAAATCTTCACCACGGACCGTGATGGTTTGGCGGGGAACGAGCGATGCTGTTGCTGCCCTTGCGGGCGATCCGCCCCTTGCTCTTGCAGGAGTCGAACCTGCGCGGTCCGAAGTAACAGACATCTTCACCACCGCCAGGCCGACGCTCTCGCGTCGGCCGTTGATGGGTACGCTGGGGAACGGGCGATCTCGGCTTTCAGTGACGACAACACAGGACCCTTCTTGCGAACGGATCCTGCGCCGGGCCGCGTGCGAACCTTTTCCGAGGCCGCATCCCGGTGCGTGTGTCAAAGGCGGGAGGCATACCCGCTTTGCCGTGTGGAGAAGTATCCGAGATCTTCACCACCAGCGTCGGTTGAGCCGCGACGACAGCGGCAAACCGAACTACAAAAATTCTATCGCGGCGCTGTCGACGCGCCGCATGTTGCGAACCATCAGGGTTCGCTCTGCCATCGGTGTCCGGCTCATCGCCTCGTTCCCTCCGGCAGGCCCCGCGCGCTTGGGCACGCGCCTCTCTAGCGCGAGCCCCGAGATCCGGGTCTCTCGTTCCGGCGATTGCCGGGATGTTCGGTTGGGCCGCGCGGCGAGCAATAAAAAACCCTCCGGAGCGGCAGGCTCGGGAGGGTCCGTGAGAAGCGGACTGTCGATCTTGCGGTCAGGCAAGATCGCTCCCATGAGCCGGGCATGCGACGTCGAATAGCTTTGAGCTATTCGGCATGCGGACAATTCTTTCGTAGCGGTGTGACATCGCTCGGTTCATGGTGTGCTTGTCGCAAACGGAAGTGTTCTGCGAGGGCGCGGGACATACGCCCGCAACTTGCGGATGTCAAGCGACGCGCGCGTGGAAAAATGAAAATGACGGACGGATGACGTGCCAAACTATCTCGGCCTCGACGGATTTCGTTTCGGCTGGGTCGCGGCCTGGATCGACGAGCGCGACAATCATGGCTTCGATTATTCGCCGGGCCTGATACGCTTGCTCGCGTTGCCGCATGCGCGCGCGATGATCGACATGCCGATCGGATTGAATCCGGCCGGCTATCGCCTGTGCGACCTGCATGCGCGCGAGCTGATTGGCCCCGCCGTGTTTCTCGGTGCGCGCCGCGATCTCTGGACATTTCCCGATATGGCGGCGGCCAATCGTCACTACTGGACGCATGAAGGCAAGGGCAGGGGCGTGTCGGCGCAGCTCTGGAATATCAGGGAGAAGATCAGGGACGTCGATGAGATCATGACTCCGGCACGGCAGTCGACGATCGGCGAAGCGCATCCGGAATTGGTGTTCTGGAATCTCGCAGGGCGAGTGCGGCTTGAACCGAAGACGTCGGCGCAAGGCCGCGAGCAGCGCGTCGCGCTGCTGAGAGCTCGGGGTTTTACCAAGGTCGAAAGATGGCTGACGCTTCGCCACGGTACCGGCATCGGTCGCGACGATCTCATCGACGCCTGTGCCTGCGCGGTGGCGGCGCGTGACAGCACGCAGCGTGTCGGGGGCGAAGAGATCGATCCGCGCGGACTGCGGATGGAGATCAACTACTGACCAGATCAACTCTGCCGATCGCTTGTACCGGCAAGGTGACCACGATCACAACGGCTCGGCTTCAAGGAGCCACCCTCATCGCCCAGCCTTGCTGCTCGCGCTTCGTACACATCGGCCATTGCTCGCAGCCTTCGTGCGGCTTCGCGATGGGCGAGATCGTCCGCGACGCGGCGACAGCGCTGAGCGTGATCGAGCAGGGCGCGCTTCTCAATGTTCATCCCGTCACAACGCGCAAGTTGCTCGATGGTCCCTCGAAACAACGCAACGTCTCGTCTGAGAAAACGGGAAAAACCGGCAAAATTTTCCTGCCGAGTTGGAACACGGCATGTCAGCGGGCGTTTAAGCCACAGGAGTTGAGGGACAAATACCATGCACGATGTCTGCCAATGGGCGACCGCGACCCTCGCGATTGCCTTCACGGCTGCGCTGCTGATCACGGGTCAATGGTTCATCCAGTATCGACTGCAGCATGAAACCATGACGCCGGTCGTCAAGATCGCGACGCTGCCGCTCTAGTCCCTTCAAGGGCGTCAATTGCTAATCCACGCCTTCCCCTGATCTTCCAGATAATCGGCTGGCCTTGCGCCGTTCGCTTGCTCGCCTAGATTAGGCGGCATCTCACCAACGCAGCCGGAGTGCCGATGTCTGATCTGTCCGCCTTTCCCATCACCAAACGCTGGCCGGCCAAGCATCCCGAACTGCTTCAGCTCTATTCGCTGCCGACGCCGAACGGCGTCAAGGTCTCGATCATGCTGGAGGAGATCGGACTTCCCTACGAGGTCCATCTCGTCGATTTCGGCAAGGACGATCAGAAGACGGCTGAATTCCTCTCGCTCAATCCGAACGGCAAGATCCCGGCGATCCTCGATCCCAATGGTCCGGGCGGCAGGCCGCTGCCGCTGTTCGAGTCCGGGGCGATCCTGCAATACCTCGCCGAGAAGACAGGCAAGCTGCTGCCCGAGGATGCCGCGCGCCGCTACCAGACCATCCAGTGGGTGCACTTCCAGATGGGCGGCATCGGACCGATGTTCGGCCAGGTCGGCTTCTTCCATAAATTCGCCGGCAAGGATTTTGAGGACAAGCGGCCCCGTGAGCGCTACGTCGCCGAGGCCAAGCGCCTGCTCGGCGTGATGGAGACGCATCTTTCGGGGCGGCAATGGTTCATGGATGACGACTACACCATCGCCGACATCTCGATGCTCGGCTGGGTGCGCAATCTCATCGGCTTCTACGGTGCCGGCGATCTCGTCGAATTCACCCAGTTCAAATCGGTCGGTACCTGGCTCGAACGCGGCCTCGCGCGTCCGGCGGTGCAGCGCGGGCTGAACATTCCGCCGCGGCCGTAAGATCAGGTTAGCGCCTTGTGGGTCATGTAGAGCGCCATCAGGGAGACGAAGGCGATCATGACCCGGCGCAGCACCGATTTGCTGACGCCATTGGCCAGGCGTGCGCCGAGATCGGTGCCGATCCAGAGGCCGGCCAGAATGCCTGTGATGGCCGGCCATCCGACCAGCAGGCCCTTGCTCCAGTAGATCCAGGCCGCTGGAAGGTTGGTCGGGAGGATCGAGAAGACGAGGCTGACAAGCTGCGCCTGATGCTGCGGCACGCGCAGGCCTGCAGCAAGGCCGACGGTGATTGCAAGGCCGCCGCCGATGCCCATGAAGCCGGAGGAAAATCCGGCAAGCAGGCCGATGAGCAGCAGCGGTAACCGGGGCAGTTGGTCCTGGTCGCCGGGCTCACGGCCGCCGTCCTTGCGATCGCGACGCAGGATCAGCAGGACGATCAGCGCGAGGAGATAGACGACATAAGTCCATTGCAAGACCTGGTCGGAAACCGCCGCCGCGGCGTAGCCGCCACCAGCGCCGCCGACGAGAAATCCGATGCCGATCCAGATAATCCACGGCAAGGGGCTGCGATTGCCGCTCTGCCAATAGCGGCGCGCGCCGGCAAGGCCCGTCGGCGGGACCTGTGTGATCAGTGACGTCCCTTGTGCGACGTGTTGTTCCGCGCCGAGCAGCAGCACGCTGAAGATCACGAGCCCGCCCCCCGGGCTCGTCCCCGTGAAGCCCGATGCCAGGCCGCTGATCAGGCCGACGCCGGCGCCAGCAAGCAGGTCGTGGATCCCTGACATCGCTTACGTCCTGGTTCGCCGCTTGATGTCGGGCCTGGTCGTGCGAAAGCCGTCGATCACCCCGGCCACGGCCGCCATGCAGGCCTCGACGTCGAATGCGTCGCCCCAGCATTTTTGCAGCACAAAACCCTGGAAGATCGCGATCAGCACGCGTGCGATCGCTTCCGCACCGAGGTCGCGTCTGATCAGGCCGTCATGCTGGCCGCGCTCGATCAGCGCCACGATCAAGGCGCGCGGCATGTCGATGCCCTCGACGACGCTGGCGCGGACGCGGCGGTTGCGCAGGGCTTCGGCCCAGCCGTGAATGCCGACACGGCGGCGCGCTTCGCCGGCGGGGTCGGTCAGCCATTGCGCGTAAACGCGGATCAGCGCGTGAAGCCCTTCGATCGGATCGCCGGATCCTTGCGCGACCGAATTGAGCACGGCTTCGTGGCGATGCCGGTCGTCGGCGAGCGCCTCGATCAGATCGTCCTTGCTCTGGAAGTAGAGATAGACCGCGCCGTGGCTCAGTCCGGACCGTTTCACGATGTCGGCCATGCCGGTCTGGTGAAAACCGTCTTCGGAGAAGCAGGCGAGGGCAGCTTCGAGAATTTGCTGCCGCCGGCTTTCGCGCTGCTTGTCGCTGATCTTGGGCATCTCGCCGTCCTTAAATAACTGACAGGTCGATCGTTTTATCCTCGATCCATATTGGGCCGAGAACCAACCGATCGCGATAAAAAACGATCAGTCAGTCATTTTTATTGTAGAAGAGGATTTTGGTCAAGTCTGGCCGGTCTCGGGCCGGGAAGGAGGAGATGATGTCCGTTGCGAATGCGTCGACAGAGGCGACGCTGCACTCGATCGCGCCCGGCTAGAACAGCCGTCCGCCGTTCGGCACTGGCCTGCTCGGCTGCACCAGCACGACCTTGCCGTCGGCATCGGGGAAGCCGAGCGTCAGCACCTCCGAGATGACGGGTCCGATCTGGCGCGGCGGGAAATTGACGACGGCCGCGACCTGTTGTCCCACCAAAGTCTCGAGCGGATGGTTTTCGGTGATCTGGGCCGAGCTCTTCCGCACGCCGATCACCGGGCCGAAGTCGATCCACAGTCGAAAGGCCGGCTTGCGCGCTTCCGGAAACGGTTTTGCCTCGACGATGGTCCCGACACGGATATCGACCGCGAGGAAGCTGTTGAAGTCGATGGTCGGCGTGGCGGTGGCTGCGGGATCGTGAGTGACGTGCATAAAGTGTCCGTTCGGAGAGTTGGCTTCGTTCGCAATATTGTCGCGCGAAGCGGAGTTTCGTACAACGCTGCGAACATCACGATACGCCATGCGCGAGGAACATCTTGCCCAACACCATCTACGGCATCAAGAACTGCGACACCATGAAGAAGGCGCGCGCCTGGCTCGATACCCATGGCGTCGCGTATGAATTCCACGACTACAAGGCGGCGGGCGTCGAGAAGGACAAGCTCAAGCAGTGGAGCGACAAGGTCGGCTGGGAGACGCTGCTCAATCGCGCCGGCACGACATTCAAGAAACTGCCCGATTCCGACAAGGAAGGCGTCACCGAGAAGAAGGCGCTGGCGCTGATGCTAGCGCAACCATCGATGATCAAGCGGCCGGTGCTGGAAATCGGCGGCAAGCTGCTGGTCGGCTTCAAGCCGGACATCTATGCCAAGGAAGTCGGCGCCAAGACGCGTTAGAGATTAGTTCAGCTCGATGATCTCGTTGGTGACGCCGGGAGCCGGCTGGTCCGCGAATTCGACCACGTCGGCCGTCGCGATGCGGCCAGGCGCGCGATGGAAGAGATCGCGATCGATCACGGCGCGCAGTTTCGGGCGCGGCAGCGCGTCATTTCCGCGCATCAGATTCTTGATCTCAAAGCCGCCGTCCTCGCAGAAGGTCTTGACCGAGGCGATGACGTGGCAGACTTGGCCGCCGGTCTGGAAAGGCAGCAGCAGCCGTTCATACGCGACGATGCGTCCGTAGATGTCGTCGACATTGGCAACGCTGTAGACGGGAAGCCCGCGTGCCACGCATTCATAGTAAACTGGCATCACGAAGGGGGCGAGCCGCGGCCCGAGATAATCGTCGAGCAGAACACCCTTGCCGGTATGCCCATAAGCACGGGAGATGCGCGTGCCTTCGCTTTGGATGGTGAGGCGTGGCGCCGGCGTCGAAGCGTCCACCGTATAATAGATGAGATCGGACAGCTCTTCCTCGAGCCGCGCAGGCTGATATTCCCAAACCGCCGGCGCGATCTGCTGGCTCGCGTAAAGTCGCAGCCACGTGTTCAGGAGATCACGCTGCCTGATCGACTTGACGACGGACGGAGCGGCGCTGGCGAAATCCAAAACGATAATCCCGGAACGTCAAAACCCGCACATGATGCCGTGTGCGGGAAAATTTTCTATGAAGGCTGGCGTGCCGGACGAAAGACCGTTAACGACGGCTTGATGACCGGTGCCTTGCGAACCGGGAGGCCGGGCAGGCACGACATCAAAACATCTCCGACTAAGGGAGCATTTGTATCCCAGCCGGAGACCTGATCTGCTCAGCTTTCCGCCTTGCCTAACCCCCGTCACCTCCGGCATATTCCGCGCCCGGAGGCGGCGTTCCGGATGGGCTCCAAGGATAGGCTCCAAGGCCCCCGGAAAGCCGAAGCAACAAGGATAGCCACGCGGCTCGCGCGGGCAGGGGGAAATCTGTTTGGCCGATGAGTTTATTCTCGAAACGGAAGGCTTGACCAAGGAGTTCGCGGGCTTCTTCGCCGTCCGCGACGTTGCGCTCAAGGTTCGCCGTGGGAGCATTCATGCGTTGATCGGCCCGAACGGCGCCGGCAAGACGACCTGCTTCAATCTTCTGACCAAGTTCCTGAAACCGTCCGCCGGAAAGATCCTCTACAAGGGGCAGGACATCACCGCGATGGCGCCGGCCGACGTGGCCCGCATGGGGCTGGTTCGCTCGTTCCAGATTTCGGCGGTGTTTCCGCATCTTACGGCGCTGGAAAACGTCCGTGTCGCGCTTCAGCGCCAGCACGGCTCTTCGTTCGATTTCTGGCGCTCCAAGTCGGTGCTCAACCGCTTCAACGATCGCGCGCGCGAATTGTTGAACGATGTCGGCCTGAACGAGTTTGCCAACACGCCCGCGGTCGAGATGCCCTACGGGCGCAAGCGTGCACTGGAGATCGCAACCACGCTCGCGCTCGACCCGGAGATGATGCTGCTGGACGAGCCGATGGCCGGCATGGGCCACGAGGACATCGACAAGATCGCGGCGCTGATCAAGCGCATCTCGGCGAAATACACCATCCTGATGGTGGAGCATAATTTAAGCGTCGTGGCCAACCTGTCCGACATCATCACCGTGCTGACGCGCGGCCAGGTGCTCGCGCAGGGCCATTACTCGGAGCTCACCAAGGACGAGCGCGTCAAGGAAGCCTATCTGGGAGCCGGTCATGCCTGACACTGCGATCGCCGAGGCTCCGGCCAAGGCTGCGACCGGCGGAAACATCCTTCAAATCCGCAACCTGGAAGCCTGGTACGGCGAGTCTCACATTCTGCACGGGATCAACTTCGACGTGAACGCGGGCGAGGTCGTCACCCTGCTCGGGCGTAACGGCGCCGGCAAGACGACCACGCTGAAGTCGATCATGGGCATCATCGGCAAGCGTACCGGCTCGGTGAAGTTCAACAACCAGGAGATCATCCGCGCGACCTCCGACAAGATCGCGCGCATGGGCATCGCATTCTGCCCGGAAGAGCGGGGCATATTCTCCAGTCTCGACGTACGGGAGAATTTGATGCTGCCGCCGGTGGTCCGCGAAGGCGGGCTGCCGCTCGATCAGATCTTCGAGCTGTTTCCGAACCTGAAGGAGCGGCTCAACAGCCAGGGCACCAAGCTGTCCGGTGGCGAGCAGCAGATGCTCGCGATCGCGCGCATCCTGCGCACCGGTGCGAGCTTCCTGATGCTGGACGAGCCGACCGAGGGCCTTGCGCCGGTCATCATCCAGCAGATCGGCCACACCATTGCGCGGCTCAAGAAGGAGGGTTTCACCATCCTCCTGGTCGAGCAGAATTTCCGCTTCGCATCCACCGTCGCCGACCGTTACTACGTGGTCGAGCACGGCAAGATCATTGACGGATTTTCCAATGCGGATCTTGCCGCCAACATGGACAAGCTCCACACCTATCTCGGTGTGTAGCCGAGCAGACCGGACGTGCAAGAGTAACTATCAAAGGAATATTGGGAGGCGGATTATGAAGCACAGCATTTCGGCAATGTTGCTCGGGACGGCCCTGGCGCTCGGCGCGGCAGGTGGCGCAGTTGCGCAGGACAAGAACATCAAGATCGGCGTGCTGACCGACAATTCGGGACTCTATGCCGATCTCGGTGGCTCTGGCTCGACCGTCGCCGCACAGATGGCGATCGAGGATTCCGGGCTCGCTGCCAAGGGCTGGAAGCTCGACCTGATCTCCGCCGACCATCAGAACAAGCCCGACATCGGCTCCACGATTGCTCGGCAATGGATCGACGTCGAGAAGGTCGACATCTTCATGGATGTCCTGAACTCCGGCGTCGCGCTGGCGGTCAACAATGTCGTCAAGGAGAAGAATTCGATCCTGATCGACACGGGCGCGGCGACGTCGGATCTCACCAACGCGCAATGCTCACCGAACACGATCCACTGGGTCTATGATACCTATATGCTGGCCAACAGTACCGGGCAGGCGCTGGTGAAGGCGGGCGGCGACACATGGTATTTTCTCACCGCGGACTACGCCTTTGGCCATGCCCTCGAGCGCGACACCGCCGCGGTCGTGGTGAAGTCGGGCGGCAAGGTGATCGGCAATGTCAAGCATCCCCTGAATACTGCCGACTTCTCGTCGTTCCTGCTTCAGGCGCAGGCCTCCAAAGCCAAGATCATCGGCATGGCGAATGCCGGCGGCGACACCACCAACACCATCAAGCAGGCGGCGGAGTTCGGCATCGTCTCGGGCGGCCAGAAGCTTGCGGGCCTGCTGCTCTTCATCACCGACGTGCACTCGCTCGGTCTGAAGGTGGCGCAGGGCCTGAACTTCACCGAGACCTTCTATTGGGACATGAACGACGGTACGCGCGCGTTCTCCAAGCGCTTCTCCGAGCGCATGAAGAACAAGGCGATGCCCTCGATGGTGCAGGCCGGCGTCTACTCGGGTCTGCTGCACTATTTCAAGGCGCTGGAGGCGATGGGCGGCAATCCGCATGACGGGGCCAAGGTGGTCGCCAAGATGAAGGAGATGCCGACGGACGATCCGCTGTTCGGCAAGGGGACGATCCGCGGGGACGGTCGCAAGCTGCATCCCGCCTATCTGTTCGAGGTCAAGAAGCCCGAGGAATCCAAAGGGCCCTGGGACTATTACAAGCTGATCGGCACGACGGCCGCGGATCAGGCGTTCCGGCCGCTGTCCGAGAGCGTCTGTCCGCTCGTGAAGAAGTAAGTGTGACGATGCGAGCCGGCGCAACGGCGCCGGCTTGCTCTTGGGGAACGACGAGAAGGGACCGGGTGCGGGATCGATGCAGGCTCTATACGCTCAGCTACTGGTGGGATTGATCAACGGCTCGTTCTACGCGCTGCTCAGTCTCGGGCTTGCCGTGATTTTCGGCATGCTCAACATCATCAATTTCGCCCATGGCGCGCTCTACATGATGGGCGCCTTCGTTGCCTATTTCCTGTTGAGCCTCGGTGGCATCAACTACTGGTGGGCACTGCTGATCGCACCCGTGATCGTCGGCATCTTCGGCATGATCCTGGAAAGGACCATGCTGCAATGGCTGACCGGGCTCGACCATCTCTACGGCCTGCTCCTGACCTTCGGCATCGCGCTGATCGTGCAGGGCGTGTTCCAGAACTATTTCGGCTCCTCCGGTCTGCCTTACGCCATTCCGGACCAGCTCAAGGGCGGCATGAATCTGGGCTTCATGTTCTTGCCGATCTATCGCGGCTGGGTGGTCGTGTTCTCGCTGGTCGTATGTCTGGCGACATGGTTCCTGATCGAGAAGACCCAGCTCGGCGCTTACCTGCGCGCCGCCACCGAAAATCCGACGCTGGTGCGCGCCTTCGGCATCAACGTGCCGCGCATGATCACGCTGACCTATGGCCTCGGCGTCGGCCTTGCCGCGCTCGCGGGCGTGCTGTCGGCGCCGATCAACCAGGTGCGACCGCTGATGGGCGCCGACCTGATTATCGTGGTGTTCGCGGTGGTCGTGATCGGCGGCATGGGTTCGATCATGGGCTCCATCATCACCGGATTCGCGCTCGGCGTGATCGAGGGTCTGACCAAGTATTTCTATCCCGAGGCCTCCAACACCGTCGTGTTCGTGCTGATGGTGCTGGTGCTCTTGGTGAAGCCAACGGGATTGACGGGAAGGGCGGCCTGATATGACAACCCTGACGGACGACACGCTGCCGGTGACCCCTCGCGCGATGCGCGACGAGATGATCGCTTTCGTAGTGATGGCGCTGCTGCTGGCGTCGGTACCATTCACGGGCGTCTACCCGTTCTTCGTGATGCAGGCGCTGTGCTTTGCGCTGCTCGCCTGCGCCTTCAATCTGCTGGTCGGCTATGGCGGCCTGCTGTCGTTCGGCCACGCCATGTTCCTGGGGACCGCCGGCTATTGCTGCGCGCATGCGCTGAAAGTGTGGGCGTTGCCGCCTGAGCTCGGCATCCTCGTCGGCATCGCCGCGGCTTTCGTGCTCTCGATCATCACCGGCTACATCTCGATCCGCCGCCAGGGCATCTATTTCTCGATGATCACCCTGGCTCTGTCACAACTCCTGTACTTCATCTACCTCCAGGCCCCGTTCACCCACGGTGAGGACGGCATCCAGGGCATCCCGCAGGGACGCATGTTCGGCGTCTTCGATCTCTCCAAGCCGACGGTGCTCTATTACGTCGTGCTGGTCGGGTTTCTTGCCGGCTTCCTGTTGATCTACCGCATCATCAACTCGCCGTTCGGCGAGGTGCTGAAGTCGATCCGGGAGAACGAGCAGCGCGCGATTTCGCTGGGCTACCGCACCGACCAGTACAAGTTCCTGGCCTTCGTGCTGTCGGGAACGCTGGCCGGTTTTGCCGGTGCGCTGAAGGTCTTTGTGGCGCAGAACGCCTCGCTCACCGACGTCCATTGGTCGATGTCGGGCGAGGTCGTGCTGATGACGCTGGTTGGCGGCCTCGGAACCATCTTCGGCCCCGTGGTCGGTGCCTTCGCGATCATCGCCATGCAGCAATATCTCGCCGGCTTCGGCCAATGGGTGACGGTGATCCAGGGCTCGATCTTCGTGGTCTGCGTGCTCACCTTCCGCCGCGGCGTCATCGGCGAAATCGCGCATTACTTCCGGAGATCGCTCTAACTGGTTGATTTTAAATCGGTTTGCCGGCCGCTTGAAAGCGGTGGATGATCCGGCTCCGCGGGCGTGAGATGACACGCGCGCGGATCGAAAATGGTCTATGACAGTTTCATGACGGCCTGACAGGGCCGGGCCATTTCCAACCGGTAGCCTACCCCCATGATGCGATGGTTTCGTGCTTTCCTGCCCAAGGAAGAACGGTTCTTTGACCTGTTCGACCGGCATGCCCAGACGGTGATCCAGGGCTCCATCGCGCTCCAGGGCATGCTGAACGGGGGCGAGGAGACGCCGGTCTATTGCCAGCGCGTCAACCAGTTCGAGAATGATGCCGACAACATCACCCGCGAGGTGCTGACGGCGGTGCGCCGCACCTTCATCACCCCGTTCGACCGCGGCGACATCAAGAACCTGATCACGTCGATGGACGACGCCATCGACCAGATGCAGCAGACCGCCAAGGCGGTGATGCTGTTCGAGGTCCGCACCTTCGAGCCGCCCATGCGCGAGATCGGCGGGCTATTGATCGAATGCGCCAATCTGGTCGGCCGCGCGCTGCCGCTCATGCAATCAATCGGCCCGAACGTCGCCATGCTGACCGCGATCACGGAGGAGCTCGGCAAGCTCGAGGGCCGCGTCGACGATCTCCACGACATCGGTCTGAAGGAGCTGTTCCTCAAGCATCGCGACGGCAATGCGATGGACTTCATCGTCGGCGTCGAGATCTACGACCACCTCGAGAAGGTGGCGGATCGCTTCGACGACGTCGCGAACGAGATCAACAGCATCGTCATCGAGCAAGTTTAGGGCAGGCCGCTGTGGATGCCGCGTTGGGTCTTCCCGTCCTGGTCGGCTTGATCGCCGTCGCGCTGCTGTTCGATTTCCTGAACGGCCTGCACGACGCCGCCAATTCGATCGCGACCATCGTCTCGACCCGCGTGCTGCGGCCGCAATTCGCGGTGTTCTGGGCCGCGTTCTTCAATTTCGTCGCCTTCATGGTGTTCGGCCTGCACGTCGCCCAGACCATCGGCACTGGCATCATCGATCCCTCGATCGTCGACGCCCAGGTGATCTTCGCGGCCCTGGTCGGCGCCATCGTCTGGAACCTCGTGACCTGGGCGCTCGGCATCCCGTCCTCGTCGTCGCATGCGCTGATCGGCGGGCTCGTCGGCGGCGGCATGGCCAAAGCCGGGATCTCGGCTGCGGTGTGGAGCGGATTGAGCAAGACGGTGCTGGCGATCGTGCTGTCGCCGCTGATCGGCTTCCTGCTGGCGATGATGCTGGTGGCGATCGTGTCCTGGGCCTCGGTGCGCTCGACGCCATTCGCGGTCGATCGCGCCTTCCGCATCCTGCAATTCGCCTCCGCCTCGCTCTATTCGCTCGGCCATGGCGGCAACGACGCGCAGAAGACCATGGGCATCATCGCGGTGTTGCTCTATTCGCAGGGCCATCTCGGCAGCGACTTCTCGGTGCCGTTCTGGGTGGTGCTGTCCTGCCAGGCGGCGATGGCGCTGGGCACGCTGATGGGCGGCTGGCGCATCGTCCGCACCATGGGCCTGCGCATCACCAAATTGACTCCCATGCAGGGCTTTTGCGCCGAGACCGGCGGGGCCGCGACTTTGTTCATGGCGACCTATCTCGGGGTTCCGGTCTCCACCACGCACACCATCACCGGCGCCATCGTCGGCGTCGGCGCCGCCCGCCGCGTCTCGGCGGTGCGCTGGAACGTTGCCAGCTCGATCGTCTACGCCTGGGTAATCACGATCCCGGCCTCGGCCATCGTGGCGGCGCTGACCTGGTGGGCGGTCAAGATCTTCGTCAAGTAACCAGCTTCAGCCCGACGATCCCGGCAACGATCAGGGCGATGCTGGCAAGACGAAGGGCGGTGGCCGGCTCCCCGAACAGGACAATGCCGAGGGTCGCGGTGCCGACCGCGCCGATGCCGGTCCACACCGCATAGGCGGTTCCGACGGGCAGCGATTTGAGGGCGAGGCCGAGCAGGATGACGCTGCCAGCCATGGCCGCGAGCGTGACGACGGACGGAACAAGTCTGCTAAAACCCTCGGTGTATTTCAGGCCGATCGCCCAGGTGATCTCGAGAAGACCCGCGACGAACAGGATGCTCCAGGCCATGACGACCCTCCCTTCAAGGCAGGGTCGTCCCCGCGGCTGATGGGCGGGGAGGCCGTCCTCCCCCAAGGCCAGTATGGCCAAGGCCGATATGGGGCTGGCCGGAAGGCTCCGCAATCACCAAATGAGGCTTGATCAGGCCCGTTTTCCCTGCCACACGCTCCCGCCATGTCCGACATCGCCACCACCACAGCCGAATCGCCGGCCCGTTCCCCGCTTGCCGCTGAAGTGGCGCGGCGGCGCACGTTTGCGATCATCTCCCATCCCGACGCCGGCAAGACCACGCTGACCGAAAAGCTGCTGCTGTTCGGCGGCGCCATCAACCTGGCCGGCCAGGTCAAGGCCAAGGGCGAGCGGCGCAACACGCGCTCGGACTGGATGAAGATCGAGCGCGAGCGCGGCATCTCGGTCGTGACCTCGGTGATGACCTTCGAGTTCGAGGGCCTTGTCTTCAACCTGCTGGACACGCCGGGCCACGAGGACTTTTCGGAAGACACCTATCGCACGCTGACCGCGGTCGATTCCGCCGTGATGGTGATCGACGCCGCCAAGGGCATCGAGGCGCGCACCCGAAAGCTGTTCGAGGTGTGTCGTCTTCGGGATATCCCGATCATCACCTTCATCAACAAGATGGACCGCGAGAGCCGCGACGTGTTCGAGCTGCTCGACGAGATCGAGAAGACGCTGGCGCTCGACACCACGCCGATGACCTGGCCGGTCGGCCGCGGCCGCGACTTCCTCGGCACTTACGACGTCGCCAATGGCGGCGTGCGCCTGCTCGAAGGCGGCGGTGCCAAGACCGGCGCGGCGCAGCAGATCGAGATCGCCGAGCTCGCCAAGCTCAATGCCAATCTCGATGTCTCCGCGGTCAAGGACGAGCTCGAACTCGTCACCGAAGCGTCAAAACCGTTCGAGCTCGACGCGTTTCGCGAGGGCCACCTGACGCCGGTCTATTTCGGCAGCGCGCTGCGCAATTTCGGCGTCGGCGACCTGCTGGAAGGCCTCGGTAAGTTCGCGCCCGAGCCGCGCGCGCAGGACAGCGACCAGCGCAAGGTCGAGGCCACCGATCCGCGCATGAGCGCCTTCGTGTTCAAGATCCAGGCCAACATGGATCCCAACCACCGCGACCGCATCGCGTTTGCGCGTCTCTGCTCGGGCAAGCTGAGCCGCGGCATGAAGGCCAAGCTCGTGCGCACCGGCAAGAGCATGCCGCTGTCGAGCCCGCAATTCTTCTTCGCCCAGGACCGTTCGGTCGCGGATGAAGCCTTCGCCGGCGACGTCGTCGGCATTCCCAATCACGGCACGCTGCGCATCGGCGACACGCTGACCGAGGGCGAGGATTTCAACTTCGTCGGCGTGCCGAGTTTCGCGCCGGAAATCGTCCGCCGCGTCCGTCTCACCGACGCGATGAAGGCCAAGAAGCTGAAGGAAGCGCTGCAGCAGATGTCGGAAGAGGGCGTGGTGCAGGTGTTCCGCCCGCGCGACGGAGCGCCGGCGCTGGTGGGTGTCGTCGGCGCGCTCCAGCTCGACGTGCTGAAGGCACGGCTGGAGGCGGAATATTCACTGCCGGTCGAGTTCGAGGTCAGCGAATTCCAGCTCGCGCGCTGGGTCTCCTCGGAGGACCGCAAGAAGCTCGACACCTTCATCGCCGCCAACACCTCCAGCATAGCCGACGACGTCGACGGCGATCCCGTGTATCTGGCGCGGAACGAATTCTATCTCGGCTACACCAAGGAACGCGCCGAGGGCATCGAATTCACCAACGTCAAGGACGTCAAGAAGAAGGGCTAGGGTGGGCCTGCCGCTCGCGCGCGAGCATGTGAACGCGCGCGGACTTGACGCATTCATGGACAATGCCACCTTTTCTGGTGTCATTGCGAGCTCACTCCATGTGGCGCGGCTTCCTTGTTTTTCTCCTGCTGACGATCTCGACGATCGCCGCCGACGCGCAGCGACGCCAGATCAATCCAATCCCGTTTGCGCACGAGCCGTGCAGCGTGCTCGACTATCGGCCCTGCACGCCGTCCTATTGCAGCCCGCTCGAGCCCGGCCCCTGCATTCCCGAGATCGACTATCCCTATGGGCAAAATCTTCAGCTGACGATCGAGAGCGTGCCCTCCGAAGCCGATCGCGCCAAGTATCGGAAGCCGGATCACGATCTCGACACGATCGGCGATCTCTTCGCCGAGCTACGCACCTGCTGGTCGCCGCCATCAGACGGTGCGCGCGCGGGCATGCAGATGTCGGTGCGCTTCAGTTTCAACAAGGCGGGCGGCCTGATCGGTCCGCCGCGCCTGACATTCGCAACCACCGGCGTTCCGGCCGACACCCGCGCGACCTATCTGAAGGCGATCAACGCCTCGCTGAACGCCTGCCTGCCGCTGAAATTCACTGGCGGACTCGCCGGTGCCCTGGCCGGGCGGCCGATCGCGATCCGATATGTCGACAATCGGCAGATCGGCCAGTAGCGCACGAGTTGCGAGCAGCCGCCAATCGATGATACCTCAGTGGCGGGGGCTGCATTGCGGGGAGGATGTCGTGGGTCTGCTGGTCATGATCCTGGGGCTGGTGCTGTTCTTCGCCACCCATGTTTTCACCACCAAACGTGAGGCGCGTGCGCAGGCAATCGCAAGGCTGGGCGAGGGGACCTACAAGATCCTCTATACCGTGGTCTCGCTCGCGGGTCTCGCGTTGATCATCTGGGGCTTTGCGCATTACCGCAGCTCCGGCTGGATCGACGTCTGGTATCCGCCGAAGGCGATGAAGCACATCACGCTCGCGCTGATGCTGCCCGCGGTCATCCTGGTGGTCGCCTCTTATCTGCGCGGCCGCATCTACGCGACGCTGAAGCATCCGATGCTGGCCGGCATCAAACTGTGGGCGGCGGCGCATCTTTTGGCCAACGGCGATCTCGGCTCCATCATTCTGTTCGGCTCGTTCCTGGGCTGGGCGGTGTATGACCGCATTTCGCTCAAGCATCGCACCGACGCCGGCGGCCCCCCGATCCCGGTGGGCGGCGTCAGCAATGATCTGATTGCGGTCGTCGTCGGCGTCGTCGCCTATCTCGCGCTGGCCTTCGCGTTCCATCCGGTTGTGATCGGTGTTCCCGTGATCGGGGTCTAGCCGGTCAGCACAAGACGAAACCCCGATGTCCATGCGCGGAAGCTGATAAGAGCAACAAACCGAGGGCCCTTCGATGGACTGGTCGCAATCTCAGATCCCGCCGATGCGGTTCGAGGCGCGCTTCGGCGACCGGGTGGTGCCGGCATTTTCGGATCGGCCGGCGAGCGTGTGGGCGATGATCGCGGAGGCGCGCGATCGCAATGCCGAAGGCGAGGCACTGATCGCAGGCAATGTCCGGCTGAGCTGGCGGCAGGCCGTGGAGCAGGCTGCGCGGATCGCCGCGGGCTTCCGCAAGCTTGGCCTGCAACGGGGCGACCGCGTCGCGATCCTGCTCGGTAACCGCATCGAATTCCCGCTGCTGCTGTTTGCCGCCGCGCATGAGGGGCTGGTGACGGTGCTGCTCAGCACGCGCCAGCAGAAGCCGGAGATCGCCTATGTCCTCGCCGATTGCGGCGCCAAGATCCTGATCCACGAAGCAGGCCTCGCAGAGCGGCTGCCCGATGCGGAGGAGGTGCCCGATGTGATCCACCGCATCGCCGTCGATGACGATCCGGCTCGCTCACGTTTCGCTGCGCTCGCCGACAACCCGCCGGCGCCTGCGGCGCCGATCGAGGTGAGCGAAGAGGACACCGCGATGATCCTCTACACCTCGGGCACGACAGGCAGGCCGAAGGGCGCGATGCTGGCCCATTGCAACATCGTCCATTCCTCGATGGTGTTCGTGTCCTGCCTGCAATTGACGCAAACGGATCGCTCGATCGCGGCGGTGCCGCTCGGTCATGTCACCGGTGTCGTCGCCAACATCACGACGATGATCCGCTGCGGCGGGGCGCTGATCATCATGCCCGAGTTCAAGGCCGCCGATTACCTCAAGCTCGCCGCGCGCGAGCGCGTCACCTACACGGTGATGGTGCCGGCGATGTACAATCTCTGCCTGCTGCAGCCGGATTTCGACAGCTACGATCTGTCGAGCTGGCGCATCGGCGGCTTTGGCGGGGCGCCGATGCCGGTCGCGACCATCGAGAAGCTCAAGGCGACAATTCCCGGCCTGAAGCTGATGAACTGCTACGGCGCGACCGAGACGACGTCGCCCTCGACGATCATGCCGGGCGAGCTGACCGAGAGCCATATCGACAGCGTCGGCCTGCCCTGTCCCGGCGCGCGCATCGTCGCGATGGATCCGAGCGGGCGCGAGCTGCCGCACGGGGAGATCGGCGAGCTCTGGATCCAGAGCGCCTCCGTCATCAAGGGCTATTGGAATAATCCCAAAGCCACCGCCGAGAGCTTCACCAGCGGGTTCTGGCACTCCGGCGATCTCGGCTCGGTCGATGCGGAAGGGTTCGTCCGCGTGTTCGACCGCCAGAAGGACATGATCAATCGCGGCGGCCTGAAGATCTATTCGGCCGAGGTGGAATCCGTGCTGGCCGGCCATCCCGCCGTGATCGAGAGCGCGATCATCGCCAAGGCGTGCCCAGTGCTGGGCGAGCGCGTCCACGCCGTGGTGGTGACGCGCGCGCCGGTCGCCGGCGAGGCCCTGCGCGCCTGGTGCGCGGAGCGTCTGTCCGACTACAAGGTTCCCGAGACCCTGGCGATCACACCTGAGCCGCTGCCGCGCAACGCCAACGGCAAGGTGCTGAAGCGGCAGCTCCGGGAGCTCCTGGGCCTTTGAGCCGGGCAGGGCCATCCGGGCTCTCCCGGGTGGTTAACGCCTTGATCGGGCTCGCTTTGCCTTGCCACCGCCATATCGTTAGGGTACCTCGCCGCCACGTGGGGGACGGGATTCCTGACGCGAACGCTTCGGCGCGCGTACCCGGACGGGCATGGGATTAGCATAAGTGTCTGAATTATTTGACGAAGTCGACGAGGAAGTACGTCGCGAACAGCTCAAGAAGCTGTGGGATAGATATTCGATCTACTTCATCGCCCTGATGGTGCTGGTCGTTGCCGGCGTCGGCGGCTGGCGCGGTTATCAATATCTGGAGGCCAAGAAGGCCGCCGAGGCCGGCGCCGCCTTCGAGAAGGCGGCGGAGCTGTCCGACCAGGACAAGCATGCCGAAGCCGAGGCCGCCTTCACCGAGCTCGCCGCCAAGGCGCCCTCGGGTTATCGCACCCTGGCGCGGCTGCGCGCCGCAGCCGAGGCGGCGCCCCGTGACGCCAAGGCTGCTGCCAAGATGTATGACGACATCGCTGCCGACCGCAGCGTCGGTGGTGAGTGGCAGGATCTGGCCAAGATCCGCGCCGCCGGCCTGGTGCTCGACAGCGCCAGCTATGCCGACATGCAGCAGCGGCTGGAGCCTTCCGCCGCCCCCAAATCGACCTTCCGCCACACCGCCCGCGAGATGCTGGCGCTGTCGGCCTGGCGCAACAACGACATGACGGCAGCCCGCAAATGGCTCGACGCGATTGGTGAAGACGGCGAAACGCCGCCCGGCCTGCGCTCGCGCGCCGAGGCGCTCCAGGCCCTGCTGCCGCCCGTCGCCAAGAGCTGAGCAAAAAGAGCTGAGCAAGAAGAGCTGACGACGGCTCCCTGACCTAGACGAGACACGATATGCGCCGCACGCCACGCTTGATCGCAACCGCCGTCCTGATCGCCTTTACGGGCGTCCTGGGCGGCTGCTCCAGCTTCGATCCAAGCGACATGCTCGACTTCCTCGACACCAAGAAGAAGCTGCCGGGCGACCGCAAGCCGGTCTTCCCGGAGGGCGTGCCGGGTCTCGAGCAGGGCGTCCCGAAGGACCTGTACAAGGGCGCGCAGCAGCAGCCCGATCCGAACGCGCCTGCCGTCGCGGCCTTGCCCGCCGAGCCGCCGCCCGAGGCCAAGCCGGCGAAGGGAGCCAAGGCGAAGCACACGAGGCAGCCGGCCGCCGCAGCGGCAGCGCCGACGGACGCGCCCGCTGGCGAAGTCGACGGCGAGGCTCAGCCGGAGGCGGCGCCGGCCACGGCCGCTCCGCCGCCCAAGCACAAGATCGTCCGCAAGCGCACCACTGCGCCGCCGCCGGATCAGCCGGTCCAGCAGGCGCAACCGACCCAGACCTCGCAGCAGCAGACGCAGGGCGGCTTCCCGGCGCCGCTGCCGAGCGGCAGCTTCTCGCGCTAATTTTTTCCTTTGATTGACAGGCGCAGCCCCGGCAGCGCACGAATGACCGATGTCCTTCACGATCGCCATCATCGGCCGGCCCAATGTCGGCAAATCGACGCTGTTCAACCGCCTGGTCGGACAGAAGCTTGCGCTCGTCGACGACCTGCCGGGCGTCACCCGCGACCGCCGCGAGGGTGAGGCGAGGCTCGGCGATCTCGAATTCACCATCATCGATACCGCAGGCCTCGACGAGGGCGCCAAGGGCTCGCTGACCGCGCGCATGCAGGAGCAGACCGAGACTGCGATCGCGCAGGCGGATGCGCTGTTCTTCGTCATCGATGCCCGCGTCGGCCTCACGCCCACCGACCGCGCCTTCGCCGATTTCGCCCGCAAGGCCAACAAGCCCGTGCTGCTGGTCGCCAACAAGAGCGAGGGCAAGCACGGCGATGCCGGCGCGATGGAATCCTTCGCGCTCGGCCTTGGCGATCCCATCCAGATCTCGGCCGAGCATGGCGAGGGCATGGGCGAGCTCTACGATGAGCTCGCCAAGCTGATGCCGGAGCCTGTCGACGACGACGAGACCGAGGACGACGAGCCGCTCACCGAGGAAGAGGCCGCGACGCGCCCGATCCGGGTCGCCATCGTCGGCCGGCCCAATGCCGGCAAGTCGACGCTGATCAACCATCTGCTCGGCGAGGAACGCCTGCTGACGAGCCCGGAGGCCGGCACCACGCGCGATTCCATCGCGGTCGAGATCAACTGGAAGGGCCGTGAGTTTCGCGTGTTCGACACAGCAGGTCTCCGCCGGCGCTCCCGCATCGAGGAGAAGCTGGAAAAGCTCTCGGTCGCCGACGCCCTGCGCGCGGTCCGTTTTGCCGAAGTCGTCGTGATGATGATGGATTCGCAGAACCGCTTCGAGGAGCAGGATTTGCGCATCGCCGATCTGATCGAGCGCGAGGGCCGCGCGGTGGTGCTCGCCGTCAACAAATGGGACCTGATGGAGAGCAAGGGGGGCGGTGCGATCTCGGGTCTGCGTCGCGATGCCGACCATTGGCTGCCGCAGATCAAGGGCGTGCCGATCGTCGCGGTCTCGGGCCTGATGGGCGAGGGCATCGATCGGCTGATGCAGGCGATCCAGGACGCCTACGCGCTTTGGAACCGGCGCGTGTCGACGTCGGCATTGAACCGCTGGTTCGAGCAGGCGGTTCAGGCCAATCCGCCGCCGGCCGTGTCCGGCCGTCGGCTCAAGCTCAATTACATCACGCAGACCAAGGCGCGCCCGCCGAGCTTCGTGCTGTTCTGCTCGCGCGCTGACGCGGTGCCGCAGTCCTATTTGCGCTACCTCATCAATTCCATGCGCGAGACCTTCGAGTTGCCGGGCACGCCGGTGCGCATCACCTTGCGGGAGAAGGCCAATCCCTTCGCGCATAAGCGCAAGCGCCCGTCGTGAGTGACGGCGCGGGCCAGGCAACGGCGCAAGGCTCTGTGCCGGTCCGGCGCGGCGCGGTCGCCTTCATCTTCGTCACCATCCTCCTGGACATGCTCGCGCTCGGCGTGATCATGCCGATCCTGCCGAAGCTGATCGAGAGCTTCGTCGATAACGATACCGCCCACGCCGCCCGCATCTTCGGCCTGTTCGGTACCGCCTGGGCGCTGATGCAGTTCGTGTTCTCGCCGTTGCTCGGCGCGCTGTCGGATCGTTTCGGGCGGCGGCCGGTGGTCCTGCTGTCGAATTTCGGGCTCGCGGCCGACTACGTGCTGATGGCGCTGGCGCCGTCCCTGGTGTGGTTGTTCGTCGGCCGCGTCATCTCGGGGATCACTTCGGCCAGCATCTCGACGGCGTTTGCCTATATCGCCGACATCACGCCGCCGGAGCGGCGCGCGGCGGTCTTCGGCCGGATTGGAGCGGCGTTCGGCGCCGGCTTCATCCTGGGGCCAGCGCTCGGCGGTCTGCTCGGCGACATCGATCCGCGCCTGCCGTTCTGGGCGTCGGCGGCCCTCAGCTTCGCCAATGCCCTCTACGGTCTGTTCGTCCTGCCGGAATCGCTCGCGCCCGACAAGCGCGCGCCGTTCTGCTGGCAAAGTGCCAGTCCGCTCGGCGCGCTCCGCCTGCTGCGCTCCAATGCGGTGCTCGCTGCGTTGTCCGTCGTCAATTTCATCGCGCAGGTCGCGCATGTCGTGCTGCCCTCGACCTTCGTGCTCTATGCGACCTATCGCTACGGCTGGGATTCCAAGACCGTGGGACTGACGCTGGCGATGGTCGGCATCTGCGCCATGGTGGTGCAGGGGCTTGCGATCGGCCCGATCGTGCGCGTGCTCGGCGAGCGGAACGCGCTGTTGCTGGGCCTGTGTTGTGGCGCGCTCGGCTTCGTCGTCCTGGGCGCTGCGCCGACCGGGCCGCTGTCCTGGATCGGGATTCCCATTCTGGCGCTGTGGGGCATCTCGGGTGCTGCGTCGCAAGCATTGATGACGCGGCTGGTCTCAGCCGATCAGCAGGGCCAGCTCCAGGGCGCGACCGCGAGCGTGCAGAGCGTGTCGCAGCTCGTCGGCCCGTTCCTGTTCACGCTGACCTTTTCCTATTTCATCAGCGCCGGCGCGCCGCTGCATCTGCCCGGCGCACCGTTCCTGCTCGCGGCAGCGCTCATGGTGGTCTGCGTAGCGATCGCGGTGCGGACGCTCGGGGCGGCGAAGACGGCATCGTAGGGTGGGCAAAGGCGCGCAGCGCCGTGCCCACCATCTGTTCGTGATAGCAAGAAGTCGTGGGCACGCTTCGCTTTGCCCACCCTACGGCAGCGGAGAATGCCGCGCGAGATCCCGGGTTCGATGCTTCGCATCGCCCCGGGATGACCGCTACACTCTTACTTTTTCACCAGCGGACAATCGCTGTCCTTGAGCGGCTTTGCTGCGTCTTCGGCGGAGATCGTGGCGATCTGCTTGTAATAGTCCCACGGCCCCTTCGACTCCTCGGGCTTCTTCACCTCGAACAGGTAGGCCGGGATGAGGCGGCGGCCGTCCTGGCGCAGCGGGCCGTTGCCGAACAGCGGATCGTCGGTCGGCAGCTCCTTCATCTTGGCGACGACCTTGGCGCCGTCATGCGGATTGCCGCCGAGCGCGTCCATCGCCTTGAGATAGTGCAGCACCATCGCGTAGTTGCCGGCCTGCGTCATCGACGGCATCGCGTTCTTGTTGGCCAGCGCCGAGAAGCGCTTGGACCATTCGCGGGTCTTGTCGTTCAGGTCCCAGTAGAACGATTCGGTGAAGGTCAGGCCCTGCGCGGTCTTGAGCCCCAGCGAGTGCACGTCGTTGATGAACAGCAGCAGCGCCGCAAGCTTCTGGCCGCCCTGGACGATGCCGAACTCGGCCGCCTGCTTGATGGCATTGGTGGTGTCGCCGCCGGCGTTGGCGAGGCCGATGATCTTGGCCTTCGACGATTGCGCCTGCAGCAGGAAGGAGGAGAAGTCCGCGGTGTTGAGCGGATGCTTGACACCGCCGAGCAACTTGCCGCCATTGGCGGTGACGACGGCACTGGTATCGCGCTCCAGCGCATGACCGAACGCGTAGTCGGCGGTGAGGAAGAACCAGCTGTCGCCGCCGGCCTTGGTCAGCGCCTTGCCGGTGCCGTTGGCGAGCATGTAGGTGTCATAGGTGTAGGAGACCGTGTTGGGCGTGCAGGCCTTGCCGGTGAGATCCGCGGTTGCAGCGCCCGAATTGAGCAGCACTGCATTCTTTTCCTTGACGAGGTTGCTGACCGCCAGCGCGACGCCGGAGCTCGGCGTGTCCGCGATCGCATCGACCTTGTCGTTGTCGATCCACTGCCGGGCGATGTTGACGCCGACGTCGGGCTTGTTCTGGTGATCGCCGCTCAGCACCTCGATCTTCCAGCCCTTCTTGAGCAGGCCGGAATCCTCGACCGCCATCTTGATCGCAACCACGGAGTTGGGGCCGCCGATGTCGGCATAGAGGCTCGACATGTCGTTGAGCACGCCGATCTTGACGGTCTTGTCCTGCGCGTAGGCGGATGTTGCAAAACCGAAGGCGGCACAGGCCAGAAGGGCGGCGGAGCGGCGCGCGAACGTCGTCGTCATAAAAGGTTTCCTCCATTGTCAAATATGCGGACTGCTCTCTTGCGGAGCCTTGTTCCGGCTGATTGGCTCTAGCCTGTCCCAGGGCCGGCGGCAATGCGCCTAAAGCCGGATGACGCTGCGTCGTAGCGTCATCCGTCGGTTAACTTTTTGGGAAAAATGCGTTGAGACGCTATTTGAGCGCGTCCGATGTCAGCTTGAATTTCTGGATGCGCTTTCCGGTATCGACCTCGGCGGTATAGACGTTACCCCCGGCGTCGATCGCCATGGCGTGCACCCAGTGGAATTGACCGGCGTTGCGGCCGTTATGCCCGAAGCTGCCGACCACGCTGCCGTCCTCGCGCTTGATGACCCGGATCTCGTTGTTCTCGCCGTCGGCGCTGAGCAGATAGGTTTGCTTCGGATCGGGCCAGATCGCGATGTCCCACACCGCGCCGTTGCCGAGCGTGTTCTTCTCGAAGAAGAACTCCTTCACGAAGCTGCCGTCCTTCTTGAACACCTGGATACGGTTGTTGATGCGATCGCAGACATAGACGAGGCCGTCATTGGCGAGCTTCACGCAGTGGACGGGGTTGCCGAATTGCTGCGACGCCGGCGCCTTGGGATCGTAGGGCGCCTGCTTGTTGTCATCGGGCTTGTTGCCGTAGGCCCCCCAGTGCCGCTTGTAGGCGAGCGTCGTCGCATCGAACACGATGACGCGGCGGTTGCCATAGCCGTCAGCGACGTAGATTTCGTTGGCCTCCTTGTCGAGCGCGGTCTCGGCGGGTTTGCCGAGCTGCGTCGTATCGTTGCTGCCGAGGCTCGGGGCGAACTTGCCGATCTGGGCGACGAATTTGCCGTCGAGCGTGAACTTCACGATGGCGTTGTCGTTGTCGGCATTGCCGCCGACCCAGACGAAGCCGCGCTCGTCGACCTCGATGCCGTGCTCGCGGCCGACCCATTCATAGTCCTGCCCGGGACCGCCCCATGAGCGCAGCAGATTACCGTCGACGTCGAACTCGAGCACGGGCGGCGCCGACACGCAGCATTTCGAGCGCGGCGGATTGAGGCTTGCGCCTTTCTCGTCGTCGGTAAGCGAGCGCGGGCGATGGATTACCCAGATATGGCCCTGCCAGTCGACGGTGATGCCGCCGACCTGGCCGAGGATCCAGTTGTTCGGCAGCTGCTTTGGCCAGGAGGGATCGACCGCAAAAGTCGGGACGTCGCCGGCATTCGACGCAACCGGAAGAGCGAAGGCGACGGCTGCGATCAGAATGGAGAGAGCGTGACGTGCGAGCGCGGACGCAGGGCCGGCGCGATCGTGCCATGGCGCCATGGCAACCTCCCTTTTTTGGCGTGCGGCTTGCTGCCGCTTGCGCGCGGGCAGTCAATCGCGGGGAGGCAGTCAAGTCAATCAGGCCGGGGAGCGGAAGCTCATCAGGCTGCGGGTCTTGTAATCGTAGAACTTGCCGGTCTCGGTCCAGTCAGGCGCGCACATCGGCACGATGAATTCGGCGACTTGCTCGGGCGTATCGAGCGTCGCCGGGTCTTCGCCCGGCATCAGCGTCGCGCGCATGCGGGTGCGGACCGGACCCGGATTGAACAGATTGACGCGCAACTTCGTGTTCGCGGTCTCCTGCGCCCAGGCGCGAGCCAGCGTCTCCAGCGCGGCCTTGGACGCCGCGTAGGGGCTGACATAGGCGGTCGCCTTGTTGGCGGCGCCCGACGTGATGAACACGGCGCGGCCGGCATCGGATTGCTTGAGGAGCGGCTCCATGCAGCGGATCAGCTGGAAGTTCGCGGAGACATTGAGGGCCATCACGTCGGTGAAGGTCTTCAGCTCGATATGGCCGATCGGCGAGGAGGGGCCGAGCACGCCGGCATTGCCGACGAGGATGTCGAGTTTGCCGTAGCGTTCGTGCAGGCCGGCGCCCAGCCGCGCGATGCCGTCGGAATCGGCGAGGTTGAGCGGCACCAGCGTGGCGCTGCCGCCGATCTTGCGGATTTCATCGTCGAGCTCTTCGAGCCCGCCTTGCGTGCGCGCCACCGCCACGATATGCGCGCCGGCCTTGGCGAGCGCGATGGCGGTGGCATAGCCGATGCCGCGCGAGGCGCCGGTGACGAGAGCGATACGGTCAGCGAGAGGATTGGTCATGGCGGGGTTTTACAGGGGTGGATGGCCGGGACAAGCCCCCATCACGCCGTCATTCCGGGGCGATGCGAAGCATCGAACCCGGAATCCAGAGCTTACAGGACTACGTCGAGATTCCGGGATCGCGCTGCGCACGCCCCGGAATGACAGCCGAGGGTCAGCTCGCCTCCGCCAGCAGAGACAGCTGCCGGGGCTGCTGCTCGGTCTGGGTCTGGTCGGTGAGGTGGGTCGGATAGGCCCCGGTAAAGCAGTGATCCGAGAATTTTGGATTGGCAGGATCGCGGCCGGGTTCGCCCATGGCGCGGTACATGCCGTCGATCGACAGGAAGGCGAGCGAGTCGGCGCCGATGATCTCGCGCATCTCCTCCAGCGAATGCGTCGCCGCGAGAAGACCGCCTCGATCGGGCAGGTCGATGCCGTAATAATCGGGATAGAGGATCGGCGGTGAGGCGAGACGGAAGTGCACTTCCTTGGCGCCGGCATCGCGCATCATGCGCACGATCTTCTTCGAGGTGGTGCCGCGCACCAGCGAGTCGTCGATCAGGATGATGCGCTTGCCTTCGATCGCGGCTCGGTTGGCCGAATGCTTCATGCGCACGCCGGATTCGCGGATCGCCTGCGTCGGCTGGATGAAGGTGCGGCCGACATAATGGTTGCGGATGATGCCGAGCTCGAACGGCACACCGGAATACTGGCTGTAGCCGACCGCGGCGGGGACGCCGGAATCCGGCACCGGCACGACGACGTCGATCGGCACGTGGCTCTCGCGCGCGAGCTGCGCACCGAAGGCCTTGCGCACCTCGTAGACCGAACGGCCGTGGACGATGGAATCCGGGCGGGCGAAATAGATGTATTCGAAGATGCAGGGACGCGGCGCCATCGGCGGGAACGGCTTGTGGATGTCCTGGCCGTTCTCGTCGAACACGATGACTTCACCCGGCTCGATGTCGCGGATGAAGCGCGCGCCGATGATGTCGAGCGCGCAGGTCTCCGAGGTCAGGATCGGGCAGCCGTCGAGCTCGCCGAGCACCAGGGGACGGATGCCGCGCGGATCGCGCGCGCCGACCAGCTTCTTGTTGGTCAGCGAGACCAGCGCATAGGCGCCCTCGATCTCGCGCAGCGCGTCGATATAGCGCTCGATGAAGCGGGCGCGCCTGGAGCGCGCGACCAGATGCAGGATCACCTCCGTGTCGGTGGTCGACTGCATCATCGCGCCGTGCTTCACGAGCTCGCGGCGCAGCGTCAGGCCGTTGGTGAGATTGCCGTTATGGGCGACCGCGAGACCGCCGGCATTGAGCTCGGCGAACAGCGGCTGCACGTTGCGCAGGATGGTGGCGCCGGTGGTGGAGTAGCGGACATGGCCGACGGCCATATTGCCGGGGAGGCGGTCGATCACCTCGCGGCGGGAGAAGGTGTCGCCGACGAGGCCGAGGCGACGTTCACTGTGGAAGCGGCTGCCGTCGTAGGAGACGATGCCGGCGGCTTCCTGGCCGCGGTGCTGAAGGGCGTGGAGACCGAGCGCGGTGATGGCGGCGGCGTCGGGGTGGCCATAGATGCCGAAGACGCCGCATTCCTCGCGCAGCGTATCTCCTTCCAGGTCGTCCTGAACCTCTAGTGCGGCCGGGCCCGGACCGGCGTTTGGATCGAGATCAAGTTGGGCGTCCTGGTCAGGGTGTCGCATCTCGTCCGCGCCTCTCTTTAAGGGCAATCAACGCGCCGCAGGTTTCTCGATCAGTTTCTTCAAACTGTCACGAGCAGGTTTACTGTATCCGTCACCACTGCCCGAAGGCTGCTGCTCGGATTCAGCTTGATCATCATCTGGTTTGTTTTTCTTGAATCTCTTCAAGATGGTGTTCTCGGGGTCGTCAGGCAAGAGGGCCATCAGCCAATCCCCGGTTCCCTGGAGCACGACGCGGGATTTGGCCCCCGTCACCCAGTCCGGGCGCTGCTTGTCCGGAACCAGCCAGGTGAAGAACAGGAAGGCGACCACGACGATCAAAAGCCCGCGAGCCAGGCCAAACAGGAAGCCGAGGGTGCGGTCCAGCGCGCCGATCCTGGAATCCAGGATCATGTCGGAGATCCGGACCGTGATCACGGAAACCACGACCAGCGTGCCCACGAACACGCCGGCGACCACGACCACGCTCGCGACGGTGTCGTTGTTGAAATAGGTCTTGGCGGTCGGCAGCAGCTTCGAGAACGAGTACAGCGTCACGATCGCCGCGGCGCCCCAGGCCGCGATCGACAGGATTTCGCGCATGAAGCCGCGGACCATGGCAAGCAGGCCCGAGATCAGCATCACACCGAGCAGGATCAGGTCGAGGAGTGTTACTGGCATCGGCTGGTCTGGTCCGCTCGTACGTCGAAGGTGCTCTAGCGAATCGGTGTTTGGCCGCTGCCCTAAAAGAGGGGCAGACGGCGTTCCCGGCAAGGCCGCAACCACGCAATCCCATGCTGCTTTTGTGACGGCTGTATAGCGGCGGGGGCCTCCGACGTCACCTCCACCTAACCCTCTCCACGGCGGAATCTTGCCGGTGTGGCATTTTTCTCTGCCGGCGCGTTCGATTCGCCCCGGCGGGAGCCCTTGGCGGCAATCTCTGCGACCAATGTCGTCAGGCTGTTGACCGCATTCAGGGCCAGTCCGGCGTCACCGCCGGCATCCCCGCCTCGGGCCGATTCGGGCAGCACGGCGCGCTTGAAGCCCAGCTTGACCGCCTCCTTGAGCCGGGCCGGGGTCTGCGCCACCGGCCGGATCACGCCAGAAAGTGAAATCTCGCCGAAATAGACCGCATCGGTGGGTAACTGCGCATTAACCAGGGAGGACACCAGCGCGGCCGCGGCGGCCATGTCGGCCGCGGGCTCGTGGATGCGCAGACCTCCCGCCACGTTCAGATAGACGTCGTGGCCCGACAGCTTGACCCCGCAATGGGCCTCCAGCACCGCCAGCACCATCGAGAGCCGACTCTGATCCCAGCCCACCACCGCGCGCCGCGGCGTGCCGAGCGAGGTCGGCGCCACCAGTGCCTGCAATTCGACCAGGACGGGCCGCGTGCCCTCGATTCCCGCGAACACTGCGGTGCCGGGCGTGCCGAGATCGCGCTCGGACAGGAACAACTCGGAGGGGTTGGTGACCTCGCGCAGGCCAAGGCCCGTCATCTCGAACACGCCGATCTCGTCGGTCGGGCCGAAACGGTTCTTCACGGCTCGCAGTATGCGGAATTGCTGCGAGCCTTCGCCCTCGAACGACAGCACGGCATCGACCATGTGCTCGACCACGCGGGGGCCGGCGATCTGGCCGTCCTTGGTGACATGGCCAACCAGGATGATGGCAGCGCCGGTCTTCTTGGCGAAACGTATCAGCGCCTGTGCCGAGGCGCGCACCTGGGTCACCGTGCCGGGCGCGGATTCCACCGTGTCGGTCCACATCGTCTGGATCGAATCGATCACGATCAGCCGCGGGACCGCGCCCTCCGACAGCGTCGAGACGATGTCCTCGACCGAGGTTTCGGCGGCGAGCTGCACCGGCGCATCCGACAGCCCCAGTCGTTCGGCGCGCAGCCGCACCTGCGCGACCGCCTCTTCGCCGGAGATGTAGACGATGCGGTGGCCGGCGCGCGCCATCATGCTGGTGGCCTGCGTCAGCAATGTCGACTTGCCGATGCCGGGATCGCCGCCGACCAGCAGCACCGAGCCGCGGACGAAGCCGCCGCCGGTGACACGGTCGAGCTCGGTCATCCCGGAGGACAGACGAGGCGCATCCTGGGTTTTCCCCGACAGGCTCTCCAGCGCAAACGTTCGTCCCTTGCGCTTGGAGCGGATCGAGACCGGGACGCTGCCGCTGGTGTCTTCTTCCGCGAGCGTATTCCACTCGCCGCAGGATTCGCACTTGCCCTGCCAGCGGTTATAGGCCGCGCCGCAGTTCTGGCAGACGAAGGAAAGGGTGTTCTTGGCCATGGGGCGTCAATCGTGCTCAGGGAGATTGCGTCGCGTTCCATAGCATGGAGAGCCCGGCCGCGACCATGATCGCGTCCATCAGCAGGCGGAACACGTCCGGCTTCAGGTGCAGCACGAAGCGTTTTGCGATGAAGGCGCCCGACATCAGCGAGGCGCCCGCGATCAGCCCCTTGATGAAGACATCGCCGGTCAACGCGCCGAAGCGCTCGAAGGTCACGGATTTCGCGAAGTAGAGGCCGAGCGAGGAGGCCGCCTCGGTGGCGAGGAAAGCGCCCTTGCTGAGTCCGTAGAACAGGAACAGCGGCACGCTGAGCGGGCCGGTCGAGACCACGATGCCGGTGAGATAGCCGATCACGGCGCCGCCGACGGCGAGATGCCAGAGATTGGCCTTGAGGTCGTGCCGCGCCAGCCAGTGCCGCACCGGCACCATCGCGATCAAAAAGATGCCGATGGCGAGGTCCACCGCATGCGAAGGCAGCGCCAGCAGCGTCCGTGCGCCGAGCACGGCCGCCGGAATGCCCGTGACCGAGTAGGCCGCACAGGCCCGCCAGTCGACCTCGCGCCACCAGGCCAGGATCCGCGAAAAGTTCGCCATCACGGACGCCACCGCCATGATCGGCACCGCCTCCTTCGGTCCATAGGCGTAGACCAGCACCGGCATCAGCATGATCGACGAGCCGGTGCCGACGATGCCTGAGATGGTGCCGGCGACGAGGCCGACGGTGAGGACGAAGAGGAAGGCCAAAACGCTCTCCACGAATCGGGAGAGTTTAGCCGCGGGCAGCGATATGGGCGATTCGTGCTAGGCGAGGGAACCTATTGCGCTGCGCATCGGCATGCCGGTCTGGGCGCCGGCTTTGAGGCATTTCAATGCGGCGGCTTCGCAGCTCACATCGAGCGCAATCTGCAGCGACACGCCTTCGCTCAGCATGGCCGCAAACGCGCCGACAAAGGTGTCGCCAGCGCCGGTCGTGTCCACCGGCGTGATGCGCGGGGCGGGCGCTCGCAGGCGGGTGCCGTCGGCCGTCACGGCCAGCGCGCCTTGCGCACCGGCGGTCACGATGCAGGTGAGGTCGCCGGCCCTGGCGAGGTCCGCGGCAGCGGCCTCGTAACTGGACGTAGCGAGGTCGATGGCTGCGGCGGCGTCCAGCGCCTCGTGCTCGTTGACGAGGAGATGGTCGGTCACGGCAAGAAGCTTTGTCACCATCTCGCGGGTCATCCTCTCCGGGACGGGCGCGAGATTCCAGACGACGGTGCCGGCGGCCAATGTCGTCCTGCGCGCAGCCTCGAGCGCCTGCGCGAAGGGCACTTCCATCTGAAGCACCAGCACCGTGTCGGGCGTGAAGAGTGCGGCACCAAGATCTCCGGCACTCGCGGCCATGTTGGCGCCGCTCGCCACCGTGATCGCATTCTCGCCGGCCTGATCGACCGTGATGAAGGCGCAGCCGGTCGGCTCGTCGGCCGCGACGACGAGACCGGTGTCGACACCGTTTGTCCGGAGGTTCTCGATCGCGCTGTCGCCAAACCCGTCCCGGCCGACGCGGCCCGCCATCCGGACTTGTCCCGGTCGCGCGATCCGCGCGGCGGCGACAGCCTGGTTGGCGCCCTTGCCGCCGAAATGAATCTGGTAGGACGGCGCGAGCACCGTCCGGCCGGGGCCGGGAATGATCGGGACCTTCGCGACGAGATCGATGTTGAGCGATCCGAACACCAGGATCATGGCGGAGAGGCCTTCAGCCTTGCTCGTCCATGACGCGCAGTTTCTCGACCCGGCGGCGGAAATCCTCGTCGGTCGAGAATTCCGCGGAGAGGTAGGACGAGACGAGATCCACGGCGAGCCAGGCGCCGACGATCTGCGCGCCGATGCACATGACGTTGACGTCGTCGTGCTCGACGCTCTGATGGGCGGAATGAACGTCGTGGCAGACCGCGGCGCGGATGCCCTTCATCTTGTTGGCCGCGATCGAGGCTCCGACCCCGGTGCCGCAGACCATGATGCCCCGCGCGGCTTCGCCCGACGTCACCTTCTGCGCCACGGCCCGCGCGATGTCGGGGAAGTCCACCGGCTTGTCGTCATGGGAGCCGACATCGACGATGTCGTGGCCGAGCTTGCGGATGTGGTCGATGACGGTCTGCTTGAGCGGCCAGCCGGCGTGGTCGGATCCGATGACGAGACGCATGTGGTGTCCTTCTTGATTTTGCATTGACCGTGACAGCCGGAAAGCGGCTGTCACGGCTTCTCTTCGTTCAGCTACGCATGTCGGGCGGCAGCTCGACCCCGTGGAATTTCTTGTAGATCGCGTTGAGCTTGCCGTTCTTGACGTTCTCGGTGATCCAGCCGTTGAGCTTGTCCATCAGGCGCTGCTCGCCCTTCTTCAGGCCGATGGCGAGGTCGAAGGTTGCGAGCGGAATCTTCGACTCGAAGATGCGGGCGGGATTCTTGACGCCGATCTGGTTGATGATCGTGGCCGATGTGCCGACGCAATCGACCTGACCGGAGACGGCCGCCGTGACTTCCGTGGCGTCGTCGTCATAGCGGGCGATCGTCAGCTCCTTGTCCTTCATGTTGGACAGGGTGGTATCCTGCGTGGTCCCGCGCGAAACGCCGATGGTCTTGCCTTTCAGGTCGGGCCAGTCCTTGACGTTCATCGACTTGAGGCAGCCGACGTCGGATTGCAGCGTCGCATAGCGCTTGGTGAAGTCGATGACCTTGGCGCGCTCGGGCGTCACCGACAGGGTCGAGATGATGATGTCGGCCTTGCCGGTCAGGACGTTCGGGATGCGGGTCGCGCCGGTGGTCTGGATGAATTCGAGCTCGAGGCCCCAGTCCTTGGCGAGCAGCTGGGCCACCTCGACGTCGGAGCCGGTCGGCTTCATGCTGGAATCCATCATGCCCGAGGGCGGAATCGCAAGGTCGGTTGAAATGCGAATCTTCTTGGCCTTCATCACGTCGTCGAGCAGGTCGGCCGATGCCGGCGTGGTGGACAAAATGACGAGGCCGAGCAGCGCGGCGGCGGTCCCAAGCAGTGTCTTGTTGGTCATCCCTAGTTCTCCTCTCCCTGTTATGATTTTAGATTTCCGGTGCCCACGAATTGCGTGAGTTCCGGCGTCGTCGGCGATGTCAGGATCGAGGCGGGGCCGGTTTCGTGAACCTTGCCGCGGTGCATGAACACGATCCGGTCGGCGATCCCTTTGGCAAAGCCCATCTCGTGCGTGACCATCACCATGGTCATGCCGTCCGCCGCCAGCTGCTCGATCACCTTCAGCACTTCGGCGGTGAGCTCGGGGTCGAGCGCAGAGGTGACCTCGTCGAACAGCATCACCTTCGGCTGCATGGCGAGCGAGCGCGCGATCGCGGCGCGCTGCTGCTGGCCGCCCGACAATTGCTCGGGATAGGCGTGCAGCTTCTCTTCGAGCCCGACCTGCGCCAGCACCTTTCGTGCGAGGTCCCTGGCCTGGGAGTTCGCCAGGCCCTTCACGGCGCAGGGCGCCAGCGTGATGTTCTGCTCGATCGTCAGGTGTGGAAACAGGTTATAGCTCTGGAACACGATGCCGACGTCCTGGCGTAGCGCGCGCAGATCGACGTCGGGACGGTCGACCCGATGCCCGCAAACGACGATCTCGCCGCCGTCGACCTTCTCGAAACGGTCGATGCAGCGCAGCGCCGTGCTTTTGCCGGAACCTGAGCGGCCGATCAGCGCCAGCACTTCGCCGCGCTCGACTGCGAAGCTGACGCCATCGAGGACCCGGAGCGAGCCAAAGCTCTTTTGCACGTCGCGGAGCGACACGATTGAATCAGAGGAGGGGTTCTGTTGCATGTCAGGCTGGCGCGAGGTTGGATCTGCCACGCCCCATCCGCCGTTCCAGCCTCTGGCTGAACAGCGACAGCGGATAGCACATGGCGAAATAGATGACGGCGATGATGGCGTAGATGGCGAACGGCTCGAACAGCGAGTTGTTGACGATCTGGCCGGAGCGCATCAGCTCGACGAAGCCAACGACGGAGGCGAGCGAGGTGTTCTTGACGATCTGCACCATGAAGCCGACGGTGGGCGGCGTCGCGATGCGAATGGCTTGTGGCAGGATAACTTTCATCATGCGCTGGGTCCGGCTCAGCGCCAGGCCTTCGGCGGCCTCCCATTGCGGCTTCGGCACCGACTGAATGCAGCCGCGCCAGATCTCGCCGAGATAAGCGGCGACGTACAGCGTCAGCGAGGCGCCGGCCGCAGCGAGCGGCGAGACCTTGAGGCCGATCGCGGCGAGACCGAAATAGCCCAGGAACAGGATGACGAGCAGCGGCGTGCCCTGGATGAGCTGGACATAGACGGCGCTGGCGATCCGCACCGATTTGAGCGGCGAGATCCGCGCGAGCGCGATCACGAAGCCGACAATTCCGCCGCCGATCAGCGCGATCACCGATAGGCCAATGGTCCACAGCGCGCCCTGGCCGAGGAACATCAGATGATTGATGTTGAGATGTCCGCCCATGATCATTTCACAATGGCGTGCCGAGCCGGCGACGGCGCGGAAACAGCACGAGGCCGAGGCCCCAGAAGCCGGCGCGCATCACCAGCGACAGGATGACGTAGAGCACGGCGACGATGATGTAGGTCTCGAACGCGCGATAGGTGTCCGACTGGATGTAGTTGGCGACGGCGGTGAGCTCCTCGGCCGAGATTTGCGAGCAGACCGAAGAGGCCAGCATCAGCAGCACGAACTGGCTGGTCAGCGCCGGATAGACCTTCTCGATCGCCGGCAACAGGATGATGTGCCAGTAGATCTGGAGGCGCGACAGCGCCAGGCCCTCGGCCGCCTCGATCTGTCCGCGCGGGATCGCCTCGAAGCCGGCGCGCATGATCTCGGCGGTGTAGGCGCCGACATTGATCGTCAGCGCGGCCACGGCCACCGCGAAAGCGGAGAATTTAAGCCCCAGACTGGCAAGGCCGAAATAGACCAGGAAGATCTGCACCAAGAGCGGCGTGTTGCGGATGGTCTCGACATAGACCTTGCAGGCGCCTGATATCAGCGCGTTGTGCGTTCCGCGCCCGACCGCCGCGAGCGTGCCGAGGAGGGCGCCGAGCACCGTCGCGAAGGCGGCAAGCTCCAACGTGAGGACGGCGCCGGCGAGAAAGCTCGTCCAACGCTCCAGCACTGCGGGAAAGTCGAGTTGAAGGCTCATCGGCGCCCGTTCAGCCGGTTGTCTGGTTGGTCATGCGGTCGTAGACGCGGAACAGCGCCTGGTTGCCGTTGCTTCCTTCGCCATGCGCGCGCGCATCGACATACTGGCTGGTCACGAGCGCGGTGCCGGGGAGCGGCACGCTGAGCGCCTGCGCATGCTCCTGGACGAGGCGAAGGTCCTTGAGCTGGAGATCGATCCGGAAGCCGGCGGAGACGTCGCCGGCGATCATCTGGGGGCCGAGCTTGTCGAGCATCCAGGAGGCGGCGGAGCCACCGAGCAGCACCCGGCGCAGCAGATTGAGATCGAGGCCCGAAGCGCGGCCAAGCGCCAGCGCCTCGCAGATCGCCTGGATGTTGATGCCGCAGATCAGCTGGTTGCAGAGCTTGACGGTCTGGCCGGCGCCGGACGCGCCGACATGCGTGATGGTGGTGCCCATTGCACGAAAGAACGGCTCGGCCTGCGCAAAGGCGCCCGCATCGCCGCCGGCCATGATCGAGAGCGCGGCATTCTTGGCGCCAACCGGCCCGCCCGAGACCGGCGCGTCGATGAAGCCGACGCCGATCTTTTGCAGGTCGGCATGGATGCAGCGGACGGCGACCGGCGAGATCGTGCTCATGTCGACGATGAGCATGCCTGATGGCGGCGACTTCAGCAGGCCGTGCTCGCCGTAAATAGTCGCCTCGACATGGGGCGTGTCGGGCAGCATGGTGATGACGATGTCGGCGCCTTGCGCGGCATCGGCAGGGCTGTTGGCGCGAGTCGCGCCTTCCCTGGCGCTGTCGGCAAGTGCCGCCTCATTGAGATCGAACACGCGAACTGCGTGGCCGGCCAGCAGCAGGTTGCGCACCATCTCTCGGCCCATCGTGCCGATGCCGATGAAGCCGACATTGCCCTTGTCGTTCCGTCCCATGTGATCAGTCCGTTTCTTGGTTGATTGGCTTCTTGGTTGACCGCGCTGCCGCGATCATCCCGAGGCGCTGGTCTTGTCGATGTCGCCGACGATGGCGCGCCGCCGGTACTCGTCGCCGATCGCAAAATGCTTGCGCAGGGTCGCGTCCGCCCGCTCCGGGTCGCGCGCAATCACGGCCTCGAAGATGCGGCGGTGATCGTCGATCAGATAGGTCTTCATCGACGGGAAGGCCTGCACCAGCTCACGGCGGCTGCGATGCGAATGGGTCAACAGGCCGGCCAACGAACCATGCAGGACCGTCAGCGTCTCCGAATGCGAGGCGACGACGATGGCACGGTGGAAGTCGAAGTCGGCCATGCCGCCGGCATCGGCCTCGTCGATTGTCTCGCCGATCTTCGCGAGCGCGCGCTGCAGGCGTTCGAAATCGGCAATGTTGGCGCGCTCGCAGGCGAGGCGGATCGCCTGGCATTCGATCGCGACGCGCGCCTGCATGACGTCGTCGAGCATGTCGGCCTGCTGGGCCAGCGCGAAGGTGAAGAAGTCGTTCAGCACCGAGACATCCGGCCGGGTCACCACTGTGCCGATGCGGTCGCGGATCTCGACGATGCCGAGCACCGTGAGGGCGCGCAGCGCCTCGCGCACGATCGGCCGGCTGACGCCCAGGAGAGTTGCCAGCTCGCGTTCGGAGATGAGGCGGTCGCCGGGCTTGAGCGAGCCCGCAAGCAGGCGTTCGCGCAGGAAGGCGAACACCTTCTCGAACCCTTTTTCGCCTTCGGTGGCCCGCTTCAGCTCCATTCCCGTCCCACTGGTCTGATCTTGGTCAGACCAGTATGCTGACCAATGGGCTGGGGTCAAGAGGTTTGGCTCTCAAGCCGGCCTCGGTTCCGGCCTTGGTCCACCGGCGGAGCCGCTTTTGGCCGTCGATGTCGACATCGCCCACTCCGTGATCGGGTCGTCGGGGCGGCATCGAGGCGGCGCTCGCGGGAAACTGGACGGCGAAGCTCGACTATCTCCACATCGACCTTGGCAGCACCTATTCGACGAAGACGTTCATTCTCGACAACGACGAGTTACCGATCTGACACCCGCAACAATGTCGAT
Source organism: Bradyrhizobium sp. ERR14 (assembly GCF_014198235.1). Lineage (NCBI taxonomy): Bacteria > Pseudomonadati > Pseudomonadota > Alphaproteobacteria > Hyphomicrobiales > Nitrobacteraceae > Bradyrhizobium > Bradyrhizobium sp. ERR14. Next base: position 208,039 of record NZ_JACIHD010000001.1, read on the forward strand.
CGCGTCGGCTTCAATTCAGCGGACGATCCTCGCAGCGATACTGACACCCATTGCGGGGCGGAGTTTCGGAAACGCATCTTGAAGAAATGGTCATTGGTCACGTTGCGGCGCGCTCTCCGAGTTGCCATCATCCGTGCAAACCGCGATCATGATGCCGTGACTCTCAATTCTCTCAGAAGCAATGTCCGTCGCCTCTACGAGGGCGAAACGCCGAGCGGCGTGCGCTTCCGCTACGCGCTGCTCGCCTTCGACATCGTGACGGTGCTGTTCATCATCGCGACCTCGTTCCTGCCGCCCAGCGAGATCGTTGAAACGCTCGATGTCCTGTTCGGCGTCACGTTACTTGCCGACTTCTCGGCGCGGCTTCTGGTCGATCGGCATCCGCTTCGAAAATTCAGTCAACTCGCGACTTGGGCTGACATGGTTGCGATCGTATCGTTCCTGGCACCGCTTGCCGGCGAGGCGGGCGGCTTTTTCCGGATCCTGCGAACGTTGGGCCTGCTTCGCGACTACCAGATGCTGGTGAGATTGCGCATCGATTCTCCGTTCTTCCGCCGCAACGAAGACGTCATCTTCGCCGTCACGAACCTGGCCGTTTTCATCTTCGTCATGACCGGGATCGTTTACGAGACTCAGAAGTTTCGCAACGATGAGATCCGGAACTATGCCGATGCGCTGTATTTCACCGTCACGGCGCTGACAACGACCGGCTTTGGCGACATTACCCTGCCGGGCACGCTCGGTCGCTTGATCACCGTCGTGATCATGATTTTCGGCGTGACGCTGTTCTTCAATCTCGCACGCGCTCTCCTCAGTCCCCACAAGGTGCGATTTCCGTGCCCGGCTTGCGGGCTCCAGAGGCACGATGCCGACGCCGTGCATTGCAAGGCCTGTGGCGTTGTTCTCAATATTCCCGACGAAGGCGCCACCTGAATCCCCGACGGAGGCATCGTGCCGGTGTTTTGCCCGACGGCAGGCAGGTCGAATTGCGGAATCAGTAAGTCATTGATCCGACAGCGGTCGGCTACTGTGCATGGGGTTGTTTTTCATATTTTGGTTGAGGCGTCCTGCTGCTGACAGCATGTTGGCAGCAGGGCTGGCTATGCCCCAGCTCTGACACAACGGGGAGCGGGTCATGCCGATCGAGGCAAGTTGTCATTGCGGTGAGACGGTGTTCGAGGTGACGGAGGTGCCTTCGAGCTTGACGCGCTGCACCTGCTCGCTCTGCGCCAAGCGCGGCGCGCTGTGGGCCTATTACACGCCGGCGCAGTTTCGTCTGCTGTCACCGCTGGACAATGTCGCGACCTATCTTTGGGGTAGCCGCACCGTCAAACATCATTTCTGTGCAAGCTGCGGCTGCGGCACCTATTCGGAGTCGCCGGACTGGTCGACCGGCAAGCCGGATTTCGACAATCCCAAGGTCGCGGTGAACGCACGTCTGTTCGACGATTTCGATCTGGAGGCGGTGCCGGTCAACATGATCGACGGCAAGAACTTGTGGTGAGCATGCATGCGCGCCGATGTCCGCAGCACGTTCGTGCTCTTGTCGACAGTTCCTACACCATGGGGCTGGATGCGGGGACGGCGCAGCTTCTGCAAAAGGCGACGTGGGAGACGGTGCAGGACTATTATGGGCGCTGAACTCGCGTGATCTCGTAGGGTGGGCAAAGGCGCACTTGCGCCGTGCCCACCATCTGTCTCCGTAAGCCGGGATTGCGTGGGCACGCTTCCGCCTTCGCTCGTCGAGCTACGGCGGACAAGTCGCTTTGCCCACCCTACGGCACCTCACGTTGAGGCTATTTCAACACCACCCATGCCGGCGCGTGATCGCTGGCGCCATCCTCGCCACGGATCTTCTTGTCGACGCCGGACTTGGCCAGGCGCGGGGCGAGGGCAGGGCTGAGCAGGAGATGATCGAGCCGCAGCCCGGCATCGCGCGGCCAGCGGTTCCGCTTGTAGTCCCAGAACGTGTAGATGCGCTGGTCCGGATGCAGCTCGCGGATCGCATCGCACCAGCCTTGCTCGACCAGCGAAGCAAAGGCTGCGCGGCTCTTTGGCTGGATCAGCGCATCCTTGTCCCATGAGCGCGTCGGATAGATGTCGATCTCTGTAGGCGCGACGTTGTAGTCGCCGGCGAGCACGACCGGCAGATCCTGCTTGATGAAGCTCTTGGCGTGGCGCCTGAGGCGCGCGAACCAGTCCAGCTTGTAGTCGAATTTCGGTCCCGGCTGCGGATTGCCGTTCGGCAAATAGATGCTGGTGACGATGATCCCGCGCACGGCGGCTTCGATGTAGCGGGCTTCGAGATCGCTCGGTTTTCCAGGCAGGCGGTCGTGGGTGAGAATGGGCTCTGCATTGCGGGCGAGGATGGCGACACCATTCCAGGCCTTCTGTCCGCGCCACACCGCGCCATAGCCGGCCTTTTCGATCGCGGCCGCCGGAAATTCGCCATCACTTGCCTTCAATTCCTGAAGCGCGACGACATCGGGCTTTGCGGCGCGCAGCCATGCCAACAGATTGGGCAGGCGGCGGTTGACGTTGTTGATGTTGAATGTCGCGATCTTCATGTAGAGCTACCGGCTCCTGCCTTCCGTACCCGGAGATACAATGTCCAAGTTGAACTTTGCCGCCATCGTCGTCGCCCTCGCGTTCTCCGGGGCCGCGTCGGCACAATCGTCCGACCCGCGCGGCGCGTGCAAGGCAGACTATGACAAATTCTGCGCCGGCATCGCGCCGGGTGGAGGGCGCGTCGTCGCCTGCCTCACCGACAAGCGCGACCAGCTCAGCGCGACCTGCAAGGCGGCGCTGGACAACAGGAAGAAGAAATAGGCGATTCCTTCCGCGTCCCGGACGCGCGCAGCGCGAGCCGGGACCTAGAAGGCGACACGGTCAGATGTAGAGAGATAGGCCCCGGCTCTGCAGCGCATTACGCCGTGAAGTGCGGCGCGCTGCGCCACGTCCGAAGCAAGAGAGTTCAGCCCGGCAGCGGCGGCGGGGCCGCCGGCTGCTCGATCGGCGGCGGGGAGGGCGGCTGCTCGGCGGTCTGCGCGGCCGCCGGCTTCACCAGCGGCTCCTCCACATTGCCGCCCTTGTAGAGGCGGGCGTAGCGGTGGCCGAGGCTGGTCAGCACCTCATAACCGATGGTGCCGAAATGATGCGCGAGCTCGTCGACGGTGATGCCCTCGCCGAGCAGCGTCACCATGTGGCCGCGCCGCGCTGCATTCGGCGGCAGATCGGTGATGTCGATCGCGATCAGATCCATGGAGACGCGGCCGGCGACCGGGCAGCGCTTGCCGGCGACGATAACCTCGGCGCCGCGGGTGCCGTCATTGGAGCTGGCGGCGCGGAAATAGCCGTCGGCATAACCGACCGCGATGATCGCCAGTTTCGTCGGCCGCCGCGCGGTCCAGGTGCCGCCATAGCCGACGGTTTCGCCGCGCTCGATGGTGCGGATCTGCACGATGCGCGCCTTGAGGTCGACCACCGGCTGCATCGGATTGTCGGCCTCCGGCGTCGGGTTGACGCCGTAGAGCGCAGCGCCCGGCCGCACCATATCGAACTGGAAGGGCGCGCCGAGGAAGATGCCGGAGGAATTGGCGAGCGCCGCCGGCACGCCGGAGAATTCGCTGGCGATGCCGCGGAAGGACGCCAGCTGCTTGGCGTTCACCGGGCTGTTGAGCTGCTCGGCCGAGACCAGATGGCTCATCACCAGCGTGATGCCGTGATCACCGGCATTGATGCGTGGGATGATGGCCTGCGCTTCCGATAGCGTCAGGCCGAGCCGGTTCATGCCGGTGTCGATGTGAACCGCCGTGCCCCCGGTCCAGCCGGTGCGGCGACAGAACACGTCCCATTCGGCGAGCTCGTTGAGGTCGCCGATGACCGGACGGCAATTGATCTTGGCGTAGTGCTCGCCGGTATTCTGGAAATAGCCGCCGAGCACGTAGATCGTGGGTTCCGGCACGGCTGCGCGCACCTTGCGCGCTTCCTCGATGGTGGCGACGAAAAAGGTCTTGCAGCCGGCCTTGCTCAGCGCGCGCGCGACCTCGGCGGCGCCGCAGCCATAGGCATCGGCCTTGATCACCGCCGAGCATTCGGCCGGCACCGCGGTCTTCTCGAGCTTGCGCCAATTGGCCATGATGGCGTCGAGATCGACGGTCAGCACGCCGCCATAGGCAGCGAGCGCGGCAGCCTGGTTGGCCTCCGCGGAGAGAAGGCCGGATTGTGAGATGGTTTTCGGGTCGGACGCCATTGTCATGACGCCGTTTTACGCAAGAGGCAGGTCCTGTTCAAGGAACTCAGTAGTCGTTGCCGCTGCGAACCGGAAGCTGACTGTCAGGGGCGAGGTCGCCAAACCGCGTGACCGAGGCTTCGAAGGCCAGGTCGACGGTGCCTGTGGGGCCGTGACGCTGCTTGCCGATGATGACCTCGGCCTTTCCGTGCGCAAGACTCATGTCAAGCTGCCACTTCTCGTGCTCAGGCGTGCCCGGGCGCGGCTCCTTCATGGCGAGGTAATATTCCTCACGATACACGAACAGCACGACGTCGGCGTCCTGCTCGATCGAGCCGGATTCACGAAGGTCCGAGAGCTGCGGCCGCTTGTCGTCGCGGGATTCGACCTGTCGTGAAAGCTGCGACAGCGCGATGACGGGAACGTTGAGTTCCTTCGCCAGCGCCTTCAGGCTGGTCGTGATCTCCGTGATTTCCTGCACGCGATTATCGCTCCGCTTGCCCGAGCCCGACAGCAGCTGGATGTAGTCGATCACAAGCAGGTCGAGGCCCTTCTGCCGTTTCAGCCGGCGCGCGCGCGCCATCAGCTGCGCGATCGAAAGGCCGCCGGTCGCGTCGACATAGAACGGCAGCGATTGCAGCTCGATCGAGACCTCCCGGATCTTTTCGAAATCGGCTTCCGAGATGCCGCCGCGGCGGATGTGGGAGGAGGGAACGCCGGTGCGCTCGGCCACGATACGGGTCGCGAGCTGGTCGGCCGACATTTCACAGGAGAAGAAGCCGATCACGCCGCCATTGGCGGCCTTCGTGGTGCCGTCGGCCTGGAGTTCCGGCACATAGGCTTGCGCGACATTGTAGGCGATGTTGGTCGCCAGCGAAGTCTTGCCCATGCCGGGACGGCCCGCGACGATGATGAGGTCGGAGTGCTGCAGGCCGCCCATCTTGGTGTCGAGGTCGCGCATGCCCGTCGAGATGCCGGACAGCTTGCCGTCGCGCTGGAACGCCTTTGCAGCGAGATCGACAGCGACCGCCAGCGCCTGCGAGAATTTCTGGAATCCGCCGTCATAGCGGCCGGATTCGGCGAGTTCGTAGAGACGGCGCTCGGCGTCCTCGATCTGCGCTCGCGGCGCGAAATCGACCGGGGCGTCATAGGCGACATTGACCATGTCCTCGCCGATGCCGATGAGGTCGCGTCGCAGCGCCAGGTCATAGATGGTGCGGCCGTAGTCCTGGGCATTGATGATGGTGGTCGCTTCGGCCGCGAGGCGCGCCAGATACTGCCCGATAGTCATGCCGCCGACATCGGTGTCGGCGGGCAGGAACGTCTTCAGCGTCACGGGCGTGGCGATCTTGCCCATCCGGATCAGGCTGCCGGCAGTCTCGTAGATGGTCTGGTGCAGCGGCTCGAAATAATGCTTCGGCTCGAGGAAGTCGGAGACACGGTAGAACGCATCGTTGTTGACCAGGATTGCGCCCAGAAGGCTCTGTTCCGCTTCGATATTATGCGGCGCGCTCCGATAGGCGGGAGTTCCGGGCTCGGGTGCGAGTTTGAGGACGTTCGAATCAGTCAGGGCCATGGTCGGACGTGCTTAGCAATTTTCTTGGGCGGATGCGGGGCCGGGATAAAGCGCCGCCTCGGTGCAAAGCGGAAGCGAAAGCTGACCGCTATCAACCGCTCAGTTAAAATGGTGGATGATTAGCGCTCGCAGCACGCGTCGCGCTTGACGGATTTTTGCGGAACTCGCCCCGGCCAGGATGCGGCCGCGACCGCGCCATGGAAAAATCCTGAACCATGAACCTTATGGTGTGAACCTGATGGATTGGCGCGCAGACGAATCCAGAGGCGCGCGAAATGACGCACGCTGGCGGCCTTGGGCTCGCCTTCAGACCAGCAGGAGGTAGACCAGCGCAACCAGAGCCGCCCCGACGCCGGTAACGATCAGGGCGTAATCGGTGCGGAGGTCGTCCTGCACGTCGAATGAGGTTTGGGTCTCTTTGCTCATGGCGACGGTCTAGGCCAGGCCCGACCAGACTTATGTGAATTGGATCACATCTCCCCGGAATCTTTCGGGGGTAAGACGGGAACAGGCAGGCGGGGGAGGGAATTGTCTCCCGCGATCCGTCAACAGGGAACGAGGCAGGCGATGCGGCCAGAACGGCAGCACCAGATTTGGCGGAGCGAGGCAGGTAGCCGGCTTTGGCTCTCGGGGCTGATTGCGGCCATGGAGCACGCGGAACGGCCGGAAATACGTCGCCAGCCGGTCGCCCCGGAAATCCTGGTCGCGCTGAGGGCGCAACTGGCGTTAACGGCCAGTTTCCGCTCCTCCCAAATTTCGACCCTGCGTCACTAGGATCTATTCACCAGACTAAGACCTATTCACCAGCCAATTTCAGCCTGGGCTTGCTCGTGCGTTCGCGAGCTCGCAGCCGGGCTTCTTCACGCGGCATGTAGTCGCGGGTCATCGGCACCACGCCCTGGCGCCGGGTGAGCTGGATCTGGAAGTTCATCATGGCCTGCTTGCGGAACGTCATCTCGCAGGCCGCCAGATAGAATTCCCACATCAGTGCGAAGCGCTCGTCGTAGAGTTGCACGGCCTCCTCGCGCCGCGCCATGAAACGTTCCCGCCAGGCCTTCAGCGTCTCCGCGTAATGCAGGCGCAGGATCTCGATATCGCAGACCAGGAGGCCGGCGCGCTCGATCGCCGGCAGCACCTCCGACAGCGCCGGGATGTAGCCGCCAGGGAAGATGTATTTGGCGATCCAGGGATTGGTCGAGTCCGGGCCCTGCGAACGGCCGATCGCGTGTAGCAGCATGATGCCGTTTTCGCTCAACAGCTCGGCGCAGCGTTGGAAGTAGGTGTCGTAGAAGCGGGCGCCGACATGCTCGAGCATGCCGACCGAGACGATGCGGTCGAACGGGCCTTCGACGTCGCGATAGTCCTGGAGCAGGAATCTGGCCGAGCCGGTCAGGCGCTTTTCGGCCGCGCGCGCGTTGGCGAGCTGCAACTGCTCGCTCGACAGCGTCACGCCGGTGACGTCGGCGCCGGCGATCTCGGCGAGGTAGAGCCCGAGCCCGCCCCAGCCGGAGCCGATGTCGAGGACGCGCTGGCCGGGCCTGATCAGCAGCTTTGCGGCGATGTGCCGTTTCTTGGCGAGCTGCGCGTCGTCGAGCGTCGCGTCCTGCGTCTCGAAATAGGCGCAGCTATATTGCTTGTCGGCGTCCAGGAAGAGCGAATAGAGCCGGGCATCGAGATCATAATGATGCGCGACGTTGTGGCGGGAGCGCGAGCGCGGATTGAATTGCTTCAGATGCCGCGTCAGATAGCGCAGGCGCCACCAGGGTTTTGCCCACTGCGGCAATAGGTCGGGTTGATCGAGCAGGATCGCGAGGGCATCAGCTATGGTGCCGCGCTCGACGACGAACTCGCCGTCCATATAGGCCTCGCCAAGCCCGAGCTCGGGATTAACGAGGATCTTCCGCTCCGCCTCCGCGGTGACGAAGCGCACCGCGACCGGCTCGCCAGTGCCGTCGCCGACGGTGAACTTCGATCCGCGCGAGCCGGTCACCGTCATCGTGCCGCGGCGGATGAATTGAGACAGAAATCTACGCAACAAGAGGTCCATCGACACCTTCCTCTCGAGCGAACCCGAAGGGATGCGACTAACCCGGCCTTCACTTCTGACGCCCAGGTGACGCGGCGGTTCCTATGCGCTTGCATCCAATTTAGGGAGGCAGGATCGGCTACGCTAATGCGCTGAGTTCACAGCCGATATTCGCAAACCGCTTAATCACATCCTTGCGCGTGGTGCCTGCTTCCATTCGTGGCTCAATCGGATAAAAGGTGACCGCGCCGCGCCGGACGCCGGCTGCACCTCTCGGAATTCAATGGAGATGATGGGAATGTCGAGCCGAGCGCTCAGCCTCGCGACGGTATTGCTTCTGATCGGCTTCGGTGCGGCCGATACCGTTTTTGCGCAGGTGACCAATCTCGAGGCCGGCAAAACCCCGTCCCAGCTGTTCGCGCAGACCTGCAATGCGTGCCACAAGAGCCCGCGCGGACTTCTGAAGTCCGTCGCGCCGGGCTCGCTGCCGGGCTTCCTGCGCCAGCACTACACCACGAGCTCGGACATGGCGGGCATCCTCGCCTCCTATCTCGTCTCCAACGGTGCCACCGACACCCGCTACCAGGCCAAGGACGGCAAGAAGGACGGCGCCAGGGAGAAGGACGCGAGCACCAATCCCGAGCATCAGGGCCGCCGCCCGCGCGCCCAGGACGCGGCCAGGCCGGACGGCGAGGCTGCTGCTCCCGCAGCCGAGGGTGCGCGCCAGAAGCGCGCCGCACGCCCGGCCGAGGAGGGCACGAAGCCCGAGGGACAGGCTGCGCCCGAGGGACGCAAGAGCAAGCGCCGCGCCAAGCCCGGCACCGAGGAGGCGCCGAAGGTCGATGCCGCCGCGCCAGCCACTGACGAGAAGAAGAGCGAGCCCAAGCCTGAATCCAAGTCCGAATCCAAGCCTGAGTCCAAGCCCGACGCGGCGAAGGTCGAGCCCGGTCGCGACGAGGCCAAGCCCGACAGCGGCAAGGCATCCGAGAAGCCCGTTGAGACGAGGCCCGATAGCGCCAAGGTCGAGCCCCGCGGCAGCGAAGCTCCGGCGCTGCGGCCCGATCCGGTCCCGGCGGTAACGCCGGCTGCAAAGCCTGCCGAGCCAGCCGCACCCAAGCCGGCGGAAGAGGCTGCTCCCAAGCCGGCCGCGCCTGCGGCCAGCTCCGAACCGGCGGCCAAGCCGCAGCCCGCACCGCCCGCGACCGCTGCAGCCCCACCTGCTGCGCCGGCCGAGCAGTCCGGTCCGCCAACGCCGCCTATCTCGCGCTAAGCCAGCGACGTTTTTGATCGACATGCGGAGGCCGCGTTCATCGCGGCCTCCCCATTGCATTGACCGCGCCTAGAGTATTGCTCTAGAGTGCTACTCTAGGAGGTCTCAATGACGGCGAGCGTGCGGGACGACCTGGTGGCAGCCGGGCTGATCGTGTTCGACCGCGTCGGCTTCGAAGCCGCGACGGTGGCGGCGATCCGCACCCGGGCGCGCGCCTCCAATGGCAGCTTCTTTCACGCCTTCGGCTCGAAGAAGGAGCTTGCCGGTGCGCTGTTTCTTGAGGTCTTGCGGCACTATCACGCCGCGGTGCTGGCGGCGCTCGATCCCGTGCCCGATGCGGAGCAGGGCATCGACCGGCTGATCCGGGCACATCTTGAGTGGGTCGTGACCAGCCGGCGCGAGGCGCGCTATCTGTTCGAGATTTCGCGAAGCGAGTGGGGGGAGGAAGTTCGCGACGCCCAGCGCGCGCAGAATGCGCGGCTCGCCGACGGCATCGAGCGCTGGCGCGCGCCGCTGGTTGCAAATGGCGAGCTCTTGCCGATGACGCCGGTGATGTTCGTCAGCCAGCTCATCGGTCCCGCGCAGATCTTCTGCCGTGCGTTCCTGTCGGGACGCGACCGCGCCGATCCGCGCGTCGAGGCCGATACGCTGATCGCCTGCGCAATCCGCGCGCTGGTCCCGCCCGATCGCATCAACAAACAATAAGGAGAGGCTGCATGCGCAACGACGCAGATCCTGAATTTGCACCGATCGCCGAGCACATCCATGCCAATGTCGGCCGGCAGGGTTTCATGAACCTGGTCGGCGCCGAGCTCTCGGAATTGTCGCGCGGCACCTGCACGATCGCCGTGGACCGCCGGCCGGAGCTGCTGCAGCAGCACGGCTTCTTCCACGGCGGCGTCACCGCCTTCCTGGTCGACAACGCCACGACGATCGCAGCCGCGACCTCGCGCGGCCAGCCGGCGCTGACGGCGGAATACAAGCTCAACCTGCTGTCGCCCGCGGTCGGCGAGAAGCTGATCTGCCGCGCGAGGGTGATCAAGCCGGGCCGCCAGGTGTCGGTGGTCGCGGCCGACGTGTTCTGTGTCAGCGGCGGTGTCGAGAAGCACACGGCAACGGCGCTGGCCTCGATCGCGATGTTGAGCGAGGACGTCGCCGCCAAAACGAAAAGCCCGGCCGCCTGAGGCGACCGGGCCTTAGTCGTGCCCGTCATTCCGGGATGGGCGCAAGCGCCAGACCCGGAATCTCGAGATTCCGGGTCTAGTCCTTCGGACCATCCCGGAATGACGAGTTGAGCCGCTTACTTCTCTTCCGCGGCCGGCGCCGGCGCGACGTCGTCGTGCTCGGCTTCCGGATCGAAGAACTCGCCGGCGGCGGCGATCGCCTCGGCGGCTGCGTCGCGGTCCTCGTTGCGGGTCGAGATGTCCTCGCCGCGGTTGATGCGCTCGGCCTCGTCCTGGCTGCGCGCGACCGTCACGGTGATCTCGACCTCGACCTCGGGGTGGACGGCGACGGTGATCGCGTGCTTGCCGATGGTCTTGATCGGCGCGTCGAGCTGGATCTGCGGGCGGGCGAGCGAAACGCCATCGGCCTCGAACGCGATGACGATGTCACGCACGTTGACCGAGCCGAACAGCTGGCCGGCTTCCGAGGCCTGACGGATCACGATGATGTTCTTGCCTTCGATCTTCTCGGCGACCTTGGCAGCTTCGCCCTTCGAGGCGAGGTTGCGGGCCTCGAGCTCGGCCTTCATGCCGTCATACTTGGCACGGTTGTCGGCGGTGGCGCGCAACGCCTTGCCGCGCTTGAGCAGGAAATTGCGGGCATAGCCGTCGCGAACCTTCACGACTTCGCCCATCTGGCCGAGCTTGTTGACGCGTTCCAGCAAAATGACTTCCATATTCGTTCTCCTTTTGAAGTGCTCTGTAAGGTTTCGGTTTCGGGTTGAACTCAAGGGGTCGGCAGCGGCGGCGGTTGCCGGCTGCGCAGGAAGCGTTCGCGGAAGCCGAACACGGCATCCGCAAGGCCGAGGATCACCATCGCGATCACGGGCCATCCGAACACGACCACGGCGGCATAGGCCGAGCCGAGCCAGAAGGTGCGGCTCTTCAGTGCCAGCGTGAGCGTATGCAGCACGGCAAAGCCGGTTACCGCATAGCCCATCATGAGCGCGGCCGCGGTGATCTGGGCGACGATCGCGAGCAGCCCGCCGGTGAAGCAGAAGGCGAGTGCGATGCACAGCGCCACCAGCGTCATCGGCGGCAGCTCGGCCGACCTCATATCCGGCCACGGGCGTCGCAACCGGCCCGACGTCGCCGTGACCTTGGCGCTGAGCCAGAGGTTGAGGGTCAGCGTCATCATCGCGATGACGGTGGCCCCGGCTGGTGCGATCCGCACCAGCGCGTCGACGAACTGTCCGGCTTCGCCGGAGCTTTGCGGGTCGGTGGCCCGGAGCAGGCGCATCAGGCCGCGTCTGAGCGTACCGATGATGGTCTCGGCGTCGGTCCCGAGCGTGAGCAGGGCGGCGATCGTGGTCAGCGTGGCGAAGCCCGCGAGCCACAGCAGGATGCGGCCGACCGGATACCATTCGAGCTCGGGCTCGGCGGGCGCGGTGGCGTCAGGCGCGACATGTCCCACGGCAACCTTTCCCACAGGACGGCTGAGCAGCACGAGATGGCCGAGCCACCACGCCGGCAGCGCGACGGTGAGGGCGAATGCGATGCAATAGGGCAGGCCGAACAGGGCACCGAGGCCGATCGCAGCAGCGATGCCGCCGAGGCTTGCGCAAAGCGGTCCCCAGCCGATCGCGGCGACCATCAGCGGCAGCGGTGCGAGATAGAACAGGACGAGCGAGATCAGCGCGCCCGAAATGATCGAGGCGAACATCAGGGCCGACGCAGCGCCGGCGATCAAGGCTATCAGCACAAAGGCCATCATCAGCTGTCCCGCTCCCTTCGAGCGGTTAGAGGCATCTCGCCCCAACCATCGGCGACCGGACGATCCGGAAGCCTTATGAGTTCAGAAAAGTCGCGACCGGCGGCTTGGCGCCGCCGGTCGAATTGGTCGTATCAGCGAATGACGTAGGGCAACAGGCCCAGGAACCGCGCGCGCTTGATGGCGCGGGCGAGCTCACGCTGCTTCTTCGCGGACACCGCGGTGATGCGGCTCGGCACGATCTTGCCGCGCTCGGAGACGTAACGCATCAAGAGTTTGGAGTCCTTGTAGTCGATCTTGGGAGCATTGGCGCCCGTGAACGGGCAGCTCTTGCGACGACGGAAAAACGGGCGGCGTGCACCAGCTTCAGCCATTGTTCTTACTCCCCATCCGTCGTGGTGGTTTCAGCTTCTTCGCGCGGACGACGCGGGCCGCGGTCACCACGGAAGCCACCGCCTTCACGATCGCCACCACGGAAACCACCCTCGCGGTCACCGCGGAAGCCGCCTTCACGCTCGCCGCGGAAGCCGCCGCCACGATCGTCACGCTCGCGGTCGCGGTCGGCCTTGCGCATCATCGCGGACGGGCCTTCCTCGAGCTCCTCGACGCGGACGCTGAGATAGCGGATGACGTCTTCGCTGATGCGCTCCTGGCGCTCGATCTCGGCGATCGCCGCGGACGGCGCGTCGATGTTGAGCAGCACGAAGTGCGCCTTGCGGTTCTTGTTCATGCGGTAGGTGAGGGAGCGTACGCCCCAATTCTCGGTCTTGGTGACCTTGCCGCCGAGACCCTCGACGATACCGGTCATCTGCGCAGTCAGCTCTTCGACCTGCTGCGTGCTCGCGTCCTGACGCGCGAGAAAGACATGCTCATAAAGAGCCATGGTGGTCCTTTCCTCATGTTGGCGCATCGCCCGGCGTCAAGCCCTTAAGAGGCCTTCGGAAAGGACTCTGGGATTAAGCTCAGAAGGCGGAAACACGGGACGACGGGCCGACTGGCCCTGCCACACCAAAATCACGAATGACTTGCTGAGACCGTCCGTTCAGCTCCCGGCCGGGGTCTGCGGATGCGCGCCTTATACGGATTTTGGCTGACTTGGCAAGGAGCGCCTCGTTTTCGGCCAGACGGTGCTGACAGGCGCGTCCAAACCACCCTCCCGTACCAGCTTGACCTATTTGTTTGTATGTCATACAAATAATGGATCGGGAGGTGCTAATGGCGGGTGAATCGGTCCAGGCTCCGCTTGAGGCGTCGGCGGGTGATCCGAAGCACGCTGCGCGGGCCACACGGTCGGCCGGCCGCAAGATGCGCTCGCTGCTGCTGGATGCAGCAAGTCCGCTGTTCCGAGAGCGCGGGCTGTCGGGCACGGCGATCACCGACATCGCGGCCGCCGCGGACGCCTTCCCAAGCCAGATCACCTACTACTTCCGCACCAAGGAGGCGCTGTTCGTCGAATGCGCCTGCCGCGACCTCTTGTATCTGGCGCGTGCGACCGAGCAGGCGGCGCTGAAGGCGCGCACGCCACGGGAATACACGCATGCGCTGGCGGAGACCGTGACGGCGAGCGATTCGGTGGCTTTCTTCGCCGAGGCGCTGACATTGACGCGGCGCCGCCAGGATCTTGCACCGCTCGTCGAGCGCACGATCGAGCGCCTGCACGGCGAAGGCGCGCGCGCCTATGCGAGCCAGGTGGCGCGGCACGGCTGGCGCTCCCTGCGCGCGCCCGACGAAAGCTCGCGGCGGTTCTGGGCCGTCGCTATCGGCGTCATTCTCGAAGGCTACGCCATGGGCCGTTCGCCCGAGGCGCTCTGTGCCGAGATGCTGCGTGTGCTGGGCGAGCAAGCGAAATCTGATGACGCGGCGCGCCTGCGTCTTGTCGAGGGCCGCGAGGCATCAAGCAATTCGAACGAGGAAGGCTAGGCCATGACCGCTCTTCGCATGCGTGCCCGCGATTTCCTGACCGACGACCAGCTTGCCGACGTGCGAGAGCGTGTGACCTGGAAAGGTGTTGCGCTGATCGTGCACGCCTGGGCGCTGATCATTGGCGCGATCGCCCTGGTCGCGTGGTGGCCCAATCCGGTCACCTATGTCCTTGCCGTTGCAATCATCGGCTCGCGCCAACTGGGCCTCGCGATCCTGATGCATGATGGCGCACATGGCTGCCTGTCCGCCGACGAGAAAACCAATCTGGCCCTGAGCCAGTGGCTCTGTGCCTATCCGCTGTTTGCGGAGACGCGCAGCTACCGGCGTTACCACCTGCAGCACCATGCGCGCACGCAGCAGGAGGATGATCCCGATCTCGTGCTGTCGGCACCGTTTCCGATTACGAAGCTGAGCTATCGCCGCAAGTTCATTCGCGACATCACCGGACAGACCGGCTACCAGCAGCGCAAGGCGCAGCTGCTCAATGCGCTCGGTCCGAAGGACTGGCCGTGGCGGCAGCGTCTGGCGCATTTCTGGGACAAGCTAGGCCCGCAATGCCTCCTCAACGCCGCGATGTTCGCCGCGCTCGCGGCGGCCGGCATATGGTGGGCCTATCCGCTGCTCTGGCTGGTGCCGCTCCTGACCTGGATGATGGTCATCACCCGCATCCGCAACATTGCAGAGCATGCCGTCGTCCCCGACAGCAGCGATCCCCTGCGCAACACCCGCACCACGCATGCCAATGTTCTCGAGCGCCTGTTCATCGCGCCGTACTACGTGAACTATCATCTCGAGCATCATCTGCTGTTCTACGTGCCCTGTTACAATCTGCCGAAGGTCCATCGCCTGCTGAGTGAGAGCCGGCATGCCGGCCGCATGGAGGTGCAGCCGAACTACGCGGCAGTGTTGCGGCTGGCGACGGCAAAGCCTGACAGGGAGGATCGGCCGGGGCAGTTGGCGAGCAGCGCGCGCCGTGCGCAGGCCGGAGCGGAGGTCGACGCCAACCAGACCGCCGGTGGGTTTTGAGGGGGCGCATCCCCAGTTGAGTGCTGCTCGAAGTTCCCATCTCGGCTTGACAGTCCGGCCCCGGACAGTGTCTACGGCCCCCTTTGGAGCACGATCCGGAACCATGGCCTAACGCCGTGCGTAATCGGCTGCCGGTTCTCGCGGGGATCGTGTCCGACAAGCAGGGAGCGCCGATGACGGCTGCATTCACATTTCCTGGGCAGGGTTCCCAGGCGGTCGGCATGGGCAAGGCCCTGGCCGATGCCTTTCCGGTGGCGCGCGCCGTGTTCGACGAGGTCGATGCCGCGCTCGGGGAGAAGCTGACGGCGATCATCTGGGATGGTCCGGCCGAAACCCTCCAGCTCACCGAAAACGCCCAGCCGGCGCTGATGGCGGTGTCCGTCGCCACCCTGCGCGTGCTGGAGGCTGAGGCTGGATTTTCCGTGGGACGAGATGCGGCCTTCGTCGCCGGCCACTCGCTCGGTGAATATTCGGCGCTGGCCGCGGCCGGCAGTCTGACGGTCTCGGATACCGCCCGCCTGCTTCGCATCCGCGGTCTCGCAATGCAAAAGGCCGTCCCGGTCGGCGCCGGCGCGATGGCCGCACTGCTCGGTCTCGACTACGAGGCCGCCATGGAGGTCGCCAAGGAGGCGGCGCAGGGGCAGGTCTGCCAGGCCGCCAACGACAATGGCGGCGGGCAGGTTGTCGTCTCGGGCGACAAGGCCGCGGTCGATCGCGCCGTCGAGATCGCCAAGACCAAGGGCGCCAAGCGCGCGATGCTGCTGCCGGTGTCCGCCCCGTTCCATTGCAAGCTGATGCAGCCCGCTGCCGACGCCATGGCCGAAGCGCTGTCGAAGGTCACGATCAAGGCCCCGGCTTCGCCGCTGGTGTCGAACGTGCTGGCGAGCGCCATCACCGATCCCGACGAGATCCGTCGCCGCCTGGTCGAGCAGGTCACCGGCACCGTGCGCTGGCGCGAGTCGGTTGCCTATATGGCGGGGCAAGGCGTCACCCGGTTCTTCGAGATCGGCGCCGGCAAGGTGCTATCCGGTCTCGTCAAGCGCATCGCGGACGGCGCCGTCGGCGTTTCGGTCGGTGGCCCGAACGACATTGCCGCCGCCAAGGATGCATTGGCCGCTGCCAAGCAGGGCTGAAGCGCGATGATTTCTCGTCGCGCTTGAGTTTTTCAGTTTACGCACGATCTTCGGAAAACCGCTGCGCACTTTTCCGGATCGTGCTTTGGAGGAGTTTTCGATGTTCGATCTGACTGGCAAAAAGGCGCTCGTCACCGGCGCGACCGGCGGTATCGGCGGTGCGATCGCGCAGGCGCTGCACGCGCAGGGCGCGACCGTTGCGATATCAGGAACGCGCAAGGAGGTGCTGGACGAGCTTGCCGGCAAGCTCGGCGAGCGCACCCATGTGCTGCCCTGCAATCTCTCCAAGGCCGACGAGGTCGAGGCGCTGGTGCCCGCTGCGGAAGCGGCAATGGGCCAGGTCGACATCCTCGTCGCCAATGCCGGCATCACCCGCGACAATCTCTTCGTGCAGCTCCGTGACGAGGATTGGGAGGAGGTCATCAACGTCAATCTGACCGCGACCTTCCGCCTGGCTCGCGCCGCCACCAAATTGATGATGCGCAAGCGCTTCGGCCGCATCATCGCCATCACCTCGGTGGTCGGCGTCACCGGAAATCCCGGGCAGGGCAATTACACGGCGTCGAAAGCGGGCCTGATCGGCATGATCAAGACGCTTGGTGCCGAATACGCCAAGCGCGGCGTCACCGCCAACTGCATCGCGCCGGGCTTCATCAAGACGCCGATGACCGATGCGCTCAACGACAAGCAGCGCGAAACGATTCTGACCAAGGTTCCGGCCGCCCGCCTGGGGACGCCCGAGGATATCGCGGCGGCTGCCGTCTACCTGAGTTCGAACGAAGCAGCCTACGTCACCGGCCAGACCATTCACGTCAACGGCGGCATGGCCATGATCTGAAGCGCTCGTTCCGCACTGCCCACATGGGCTGTGCGGATGCGGCAAACGGCCGTTTCCGGAGAGAAATGAGGCTTATAGTCAAGGCAGTTGAAGTATGATAACCGGACGCTCAACGGATGGGCAAAGAACGCCATTGCAGGTTTTTGAAACCCTGTATATTGGCGATGCGGAGCCTTGGCCGTCGTTCGCCGGGCCCTGTATCGGTTAGGATGGGGCCAAATCAAAGTTCGTAAGCGAAGGCAAGTAACACGACCACGACGGCTCGTATCGTCCCGGGGGGTCGGGTCTACAGGGAACAACACGAGGTTATGCAATGAGTGACATTGGCGAACGGGTTAAGAAGATCGTGGTCGAACACCTTGGTGTTGAACCCGAGAAGGTTGTCGACGCCGCGAGCTTCATCGACGACCTCGGCGCCGACAGTCTGGACACCGTCGAGCTGGTGATGGCGTTCGAAGAAGAATTCGGTTGCGAGATTCCGGACGACGCTGCGGAAACGATTCTCACCGTCGGCGACGCCACGAAGTTTCTCGAGAAGAACGCGAAGAGCTAAGGCTCTTCATTTTCGCGGGGACAACATTGAAACCGGACGGGCCGCTTCCCAGCGGTCAGCCGGTTTCTTGTTATTGGCCGTGAATCTTTCGATGCGGAGTTTTCGGATATGAGGCGGGTTGTCGTCACTGGTCTCGGCATGGTGTCGCCACTCGGCTGCGGCGTCGAGCCAACCTGGAAGCGCATCCTCAACGGCGAGAGCGGTGCGCGCAGGATCGAGAGCTTCGATGTCTCCGATCTTCAGACCAAATACGCCTGCACGGTCGTGCGCGGCGACGGCAGCAACGATACCTTCAATCCCGACAAGTGGATGGAGCCGAAGGACCAGCGCAAGGTCGACGACTTCATCATCTTCGGCATGGCCGCCGCCGGCCAGGCGCTCGACGATGCCAACTGGCATCCCGAGACCGAAGAGGACAAATGCGCGACCGGCACCATGATCGGATCGGGCATCGGCGGCCTCAACGGCATTGCCGAGACCGCGATCCTGCTCAAGGAGCGCGGACCGCGCCGGGTGTCGCCGTTCTTCATTCCGGGCCGCCTGATCAACCTGGCTTCCGGCTACGTCTCGATCGCGCACGGGCTGAAGGGACCGAACCATTCGGTGGTCACGGCCTGCTCGACCGGTGCGCACGCCGTCGGCGATGCCGCCCGCCTGATCGCGCTGGGCGATGCCGACGTGATGGTCGCAGGCGGCGCCGAATCGCCGATCAGCCGCATCGGCATTGCCGGCTTCAACGCCGCGCGCGCGCTGTCGACCGGTTTCAACGAGACACCCGAAAAGGCCTCGCGTCCCTACGACAAGGACCGCGACGGTTTCGTGATGGGCGAGGGCGCCGGCGTCCTCGTGCTGGAAGAGCTCGAGCACGCCCGGCGCCGTGGCGCCAGGATCTACGCCGAGGTGATCGGTTACGGTCTTTCGGGTGATGCCTATCACATTACCTCGCCGTCGCCCGATGGCGATGGCGGCTTCCGCAGCATGTCGGCCGCGCTCAAGCGCGCTGGCCTCACCGCCTCCGATCTCGACTACATCAACGCGCACGGCACCTCGACGCCGCTCGGCGACGAGATCGAGCTCGGTGCCGTCGAACGTCTGCTCGGCAATGCTGCCTCCAAGGTTGCGATGTCCTCGACCAAATCGTCGACGGGCCATCTCCTGGGTGCGGCGGGTGCGATCGAGGCGATTTTCGCCATTCTCGCGATTCGCGATAATGTCGTGCCGCCGACGATCAACCTCGACAATCCGTCGGTGGAGACTGCGATCGATCTCGTGCCGCATACGGCGAAGAAGCGAGAGGTCAACGTCGCCTTGTCGAACTCGTTTGGTTTCGGCGGTACCAATGCGTCGGTGATCGTGCGGCGCCTCGCCAGTTAGTTTAAGTTTGAGACGAATCCACCGTTTTGCCGTATTCGGCGATAGTCATGGAAGTGGGCGCGTGCATTTGGCAGGGCAAGCGATTGTCGGGCCGCGATTGAACCGGCAGGATTCAGGTTGTTTCGATGAGTGAAAGGCCGCCCATTTCGCCCCGGAGTCCGCGGGCAGCGCTCGAGCCCGAGCAGGTCCCGCCGCCGCCGAAGCGATCGGACCGTGCGCGCAATCCCTTCGTGATCGTCGGCAACGCCATCATCACCCTCCTGCTGATCGCCATGCTCGGCGCCGGCGGCGTCTATTATTACGGCCGGCAGGTGCTCGAGGCGCCCGGGCCGCTCAAGGATGACAAGATCGTCAACATCCCCCAGCGTGCGGGCAAGCGCGACATCGCCGAGACGCTGAACCGGGAAGGCGTGACCGACATCAACCCGTGGGTGTTCATCGCCAGCGTTGCCGCGTTGAAGGCGAGCTCGGACCTCAAGCCGGGTGAATATTCGTTCCAGAAGAACGCCTCGCTCCGCGACGTCATCGCCACCATCGTCGAGGGCAAGGTGGTGCAGCACGCCGTCACGATTCCGGAAGGGCTCACCTCCGAGCAGATCGTGGCGCGCCTGTCCGACAACGACATCTTCACCGGCAGCGTGCGCGAGCTGCCGCGCGAGGGCACGTTGCTGCCCGAGACCTACAAATTCCCGCGCGGCACCCCGCGCGAGCAGGTGGTCCAGCGCATGCAGCAGGCGCACAAGCGCGTGCTCGCCGAGATCTGGGAACGCCGCAATCAGGACATTCCGGTCAAGTCGCCGGAGCAGCTGGTGACGCTCGCTTCCATTGTCGAGAAAGAAACCGGCAAGCCCGACGAGCGCAGCCGCGTCGCCGCCGTGTTCGTCAACCGCCTGAAGCAGCGGATCAAGCTGCAGTCCGATCCGACCATCATCTACGGCCTCGTCGGCGGCAAGGGCACGCTGGGCCGGCCGATCAAGCGCAGCGAGATCACGCAGCCATCGCCCTACAACACCTATGTGATCGAGGGCCTGCCGCCGGGCCCGATCTCCAACCCCGGCCGCGCCTCGCTGGAGGCCGCCGCCAATCCGGCCCGCACCCGCGACCTCTATTTCGTCGCCGACGGCACCGGCGGGCACGCCTTCACCGAGACTTACGACGCGCATCAGAAGAACGTCGCCAAGCTCCGCGCCATGGAAAAGCAGATCCAGAATGACACGGTGGAGCCGGCCGAGGATGCGCCGCCGCCCGCCGCCGTCGCGCCCGGAGCCGCCGATACGCCGACGGCGACCACGCCGGCCCGGCCCAACCAACAGAAAAAGCCGCCGGCGGCACGCCCCGCAGCTCCAGCACCGGCGCGGCAGGGCGCGGTGCAACCCTCGCCGCCGGTGGTCCAGCGCTAGGCGCGTTGCAGACCTGCTTGCCGGCTTTGCGGATTCCACTTTCCTGCAAAATAGTCTTAAGATTCGCGTGGCTTGATGCCTCGCGAATCCCGTGTTTCTGGAGAATTTGACCTGATGGCGCTGTCGTCCATGACCGGCTTTGCGAGATGCCACGGCGCAAGCGGGCCGTATACGTTCGAATGGGAATTGAAGTCGGTCAACGCCAAGGGCTTTGACCTCAGGGTGCGGCTGCCGCAGGGGTTTGACGAGCTCGAGGCCCACGCCAAGAAACGCGCCGGCGAGCTGCTGTCGCGCGGCACCGTCTATGCCAATCTCACCGTCAAGCGCGCCAACGCCGCGGCCACCGTTCGCGTCAACGAGGACGTGCTCAACGCCGTGCTCAAGGCCGCCGCCGTCATCGCCGGCAAGGTCGACGCGGTTGCGCCGAGCATCGACGGCCTGCTCGCCATCAAGGGCGTCGTCGAGGTCGCCGAGCCCGAGGGCGACGAGGAGGAGGACAAGGCCGCGCGCGCTGCCGCAGCCGAAGCCTTCGACAAGGCGCTCGCCGATCTCGTCGAGATGCGCAAGCGCGAGGGCACTTCGCTCGGGCAGATCCTGACCCAGCGGGTCGACGAGGTCGAGCAACTCGCGAAGAAAGCCGAAGTCGCACCGGGGCGCAAGCCGGAGGCGATCAAGGCGAGGCTCGCCGAGCAGATCGCGAGCCTGCTCGACACCTCCGACCGTTTCGATTCCGACCGCCTGATGCAGGAGGCGATCCTGATCGCCACCAGAGCCGACATCCGCGAGGAGCTCGACCGCATCGCTTCCCACATCGCGCAGGCGCGCGAGCTGATCGGCAAGGGCGGCCCGATCGGCCGCAAGCTCGACTTCCTGGCGCAGGAGTTTCACCGCGAGGTCAACACCTGCTGCTCGAAGTCGAACGACATCGAGCTGACCAATACGGGCCTCGCCATGAAGAACGTGGTCGAGCAGTTCCGCGAGCAGGTCCAGAATCTGGAGTGATCGATGACGAGCGGCGGTCACGGAACTGACGGTGTCGAGCGGCGCGGATTGATGTTCGTGCTGTCCTCGCCCTCGGGCGCGGGCAAGACGACGCTGTCGCGTCTTTTGATCGACCGGATGTCCGGCCTGAAAATGTCGGTATCCGCGACCACGCGCCCGATGCGGCCGGGCGAGGTCAACGGCAAGGATTATCTGTTCGTCGACAAGCCGCGCTTCGAGGCGATGGTGAAGGGTGACGAGTTGCTGGAATGGGCGACCGTATTCGATAACAGCTACGGCACGCCGCGCAGCCCCGTCGAAGCCGCCCTATCGTCCGGGCAGGACGTGCTGTTCGACATCGACTGGCAGGGCACGCAGCAGCTGCGCGAAAAAGCCCGCGCCGACGTCGTCAGCGTCTTCATCCTGCCGCCCTCGGCGGCGGATCTCGAAAAGCGTCTGCACTCGCGCGCGCAGGATTCCGACGAGGTGATCCGCAAGCGCATGAGCCGCGCCAGCCACGAGATGAGTCACTGGGCCGAGTACGACTACATCGTGATCAACCACGACGTCGACGAGGCCTTTGCCGAGGTGCAGTCGATCCTGAAAGCCGAGCGCCTCAAGCGCGAGCGGCGGATTGGCCTCGTTGGCTTCGTGCGAGGTTTGCAAGGGCAGCTGCAGGGCTAGGCTGCGGCAGCCGCGGCCCTTGCTTCGCCAGCCGTTCCAGCATCGCGGTGATCACGTCGACGTCGACGGCCTCTCCGGCCTGCGCATCTACCGGCGCATCTTCATGGTGATCGACGGCCTTTTCGTCGCCGATGTCCTTGGCCGCGAGCCGCGGGGGCGATGCCTCGATCTCGAACTTTCCGTTGAAGATGTCGGCCTTGTCGAGTTCGGCGGCCTTGTTGCGAATGGACGCGGATTGCGCCGCGATCCTGCCGATCTCCCTGGTGAAGGCTGCGATTTGCGCGGTCTGCGGCGGCCGAACTTCATCGAAGTCGACGGGGCCCTGCTGTGCGCGCGGCGTGACGGCGGGCTCCGCACCGAGCCAGGGTGCGCGGCTTCCGTCCTGGTCCTGAGGCGCCCAATCGTCCCAATGCCCGCGGCGGTCGGCGGCGGCCTGGACGCGTACGCGTCCGCCGGCGAAGCGGTAGATGACGCTGGCGAGGATACCGGCGAGCGCCAGCGCGCCGCCGATCACGAGCAGCAGCATCTGCACCGAGCCGGCCGGCTTGTCGGCGGTGCCGTCTGCCCCGGCCAGCGCCATCGGCGCGGGAGGCTTTGTCGGCTTCGCGCTTGGTGGCGCGGTGGCCGCAACGGGAGCTGGCCGCGGGGCGGGCGCGGCGGAGGCCGGGGAGGTCTCGGGCCAGCGCGCGGTCACGGCCGGCTGCTGCGCGTTGGTCTCGGGCGCGCCGCTTGGTGGTTGCTGGGCGACCGGCTGCGCATTGGTTGCGGCGGGCGCGGGCGCGCTCGTGTTGGGCATGCCAGGTGCGGCACTCGTCTGCGGAGCGATGTATTCGGCGCGCGCGTTCTGCATCGTTTGCGGCGCGGCTGAATCCGCCTCGGGTGCGTCGGTCGTCGCCTGCGCGGTCTGGGAGGATTTGCCGCCTGCGGCGCGCAGATACCAGCATTGCCGCTTGGTGGTGCGGTCGAGACGATAGTACCAGTGTTGCCCCTGCGGCGCGGCACCCTTCGGGGAGGCGAGGCAGTCGGCGGCCGCGTTGGCTGTGCTCGATGGCGCCGGCGCATTCTGCGACACGGCGGCCAGTGGCGCGCCGGCAATGATGCTGCCGACTAGCGCGGATACGAATTTTGCGGTGCGGTTGCCCATCCTGGTCTCCCGGTTACGCATGACGCAACTCTCAACCAGCCCTTTGTCATCAAAGACTTGGGTGGCAATGAGCCGCAAATCCGGAGAGGATGTGGCTTGAATTGGGCTTGCGGCGCGTTCGTTCCGCCGCGAGATCAGGCATTTTCCTGGGCGTTACTGCTTCGCCGAGCTCCAGGTTCCGCCGCAACCATCGGAGCGCCCCCAGGTTCCGGAGCCGCTGCGGGCACCGAGACAGCCGAGCCGGTGAAGGTCACATCGTCGCCTTCACCGACCGTGCAAGCCGCTCGGCTGACGGTTCCAGTGACGGGGCGAAAGGTGCGTGAGAGAGGGGCGGCGCAGACCGGGCGGTGGAGGGCACGAGAGCCGACTTCGGTAGGATGGGTAGAGCGAAGCGAAACCCATCGTGCTCTTGCTTGCGCCGATACAAGATGGGTTTCGCAAGTGCTCTACGCATCTTACGGCTCTTCCTCATCAGCACACACGCCTTCCCATTCTCGCGGCGCATTTCGCCCGAGGCTTGCTGTCGTTCGCGCCCCATGAAGACCAAAGGGCGCAGGGAAGGCCGGGCGCCGGCGGCACCCCAAGTCCGTGCGCGACGAAGATGCACACGGGGTGGACCACAGGTGATGCCGGTCGCCCGGCCTTCCCTGCGCGGCTGGTTTTAACGGTGTCCTTCGTGCTCTCCTCGGGGAGCGATGCACTATTGCCCCCGTCGCCTTGCGGGAATGATCGATGCACGTGCCCGGTCGGACCGCCGCATCACCGCAAGCCTTGACGCACAGACCCCGGGCGTCAGGACCACACGACTTCTCCGTCCGCGGACGATCCCGCCGGAATATCCGGAGGCTTGCGTGTGCTCGCCCCCAGGCATCGACGAAACCGCTGTGACCGCGCCGGGTCGTATCGCGTCGCCTGAGGACTCACGGTTGCCCGCCCTGTCATCAGGCTGATCGCGCCGGCGCTACCGCGTCCACCGCCACCCGGCCCGCATCTCGTGACGATCGCGAAGCGCCCCTTTGGCAGGGCCGGGATGAGGCGCTTATGCCACAAATCCGAAATTCGGGAAAGTGGAATATTTTTGCGCGGTGGGCTTGACCGGGTGTTTTGCCCGACGCCTCTCAAGGAACCGCCGTCAGCTCCGTTTGTCGTGTACATCGCGGAAACGCGCCCCATCACCGCAAATGACCCAAGCGGCCTAGCGGACCAGCGCTCCCTAGTTCCAAACCTTTACCTCTGCGACTGCCCAAGGGAAACCTGAATTTCAAGCCTTGCAGTCACCGACTGTTAGGAAGGCTAAGATAAACCGCAGGATGTGGGAATGGACCCCGGCAAGGCGTCAATCGTGATCGAGCGACTGACAGGGGAGTGTGATGGCTGTCGTCGATCAATGCGATTGCCCCGACAAGACAGGCAGGGCGTCGTCGGGACAATTGGGTACCGATACCTGGATTCAACCCTCAACTGCAGCCATACTCGCTTGGCTGGGATTGCTTGCGATGGAGCTCATCGCAGTCCTGGCGCTGTGCGACTTCAGGCTCTTCTTCACCCTGGACGATGCGTATATTCACCTTGCGGTCGCCGACCAGATCCTGTCCGGCGGATATGGGGTCAACGCCGGGGAATATTCATCGCCTAGCTCATCGATCATCTGGCCATATTGTCTGGCTCTGACGGAAGCGCTTCATCTCGGTGCGTTTGGTCCGTTGTTGATCAATGTTGCAGCCGCAGGTGCGACAATCTTGGCTATCATACGCCTCTTGGAGGCGAATGCCCTGTTCGATGGTGTGGGCGAGCTTCCGTTCGCTTGCGTGATCGCGCTGCTCCTCATCTTCAGTGTCAGCGCCCTCGCGCTGCCCATGACCGGCATGGAGCACAGTATTCACGTCTGGGCCTCAATCGTGACCTTTGCTGGTCTCGTGGCGGCTGCGCGCGGGTTCGCACCAACATCACTCCATTTCCTCGCCCTGGTGCTGCTTCCGCTCATCCGCTTCGAAGGGATCGCATTCGCCGGTGCCGCAATCGCGGCGTTCACGCTGCTGGACCAGCGCCGCTTCGCGGCCGGCGCAGCGCTAGTCATTGTCGTCACTCTATCGGGCTATGCCGTTCTCATGGCCTCGCGTGGCCTGCCGTTGCTGCCGAGCTCCGTCTTGTTGAAGGGCTATCTGACGACTCTTGATCAGCCCGCGAGCGAGCTACCCGCTATCGTCAGAAACATGCTGCGGAGCGTGATGACGTCGTATGGATTGCGGCTCATCGCACTCGGTCTCGCTGTTGCCTGGTGCGCCAGTCTGCTACGCGCCGATCGCAAGGTACTGATCGTTCTTCTGGCCGTTCTTGTTGCCGTCGGAGCCCATCTGGTGTGCGGTCAATACGGTTGGTTCAATCGGTATGAGGTATACATCATGGCTCTCGCGGCAGCCGCGCTGCTGTGGGGCATCGCACAACTCAAGCCACGGCTCTCTGCGCTGCAATGGTCTCGTGTGAAGGTCGGCGTGGTCTTCGGGCTCGGCACCGCGGCGATTCCCTACATGACAGCGGCAGTGGTCTCGCCGCTAGGCGCAAGCGATATCTACGAGCAGCAATACCAGATGGCTCGTTTCGCCCAATCGTTTTACAGAGATGCGGTTGGGGTCAACGATCTCGGCTTGGTTGCATATCGCAATATTAACTATACGCTCGATCTCTGGGGCCTTGGTTCGGAGCAGGTGCGCAAGGCGAGAATGGCGGGAGAGTATGGGCCGGCAGAGATGGCGGCCCTTGCCCACGATCACGACGTCGGTCTCGTCATGATTTACGAGGGCTGGTTCGAGAAAGGCGTGCCATCGAGCTGGACGAAGGTCGCCGTGCTCCAAACAAGAAGCGTAACCTTGTCGCGGCAGAACGTCGATTTCTACCGCACGCCGCTGGCCGATGCGGCGGCGGTTGACGCCGCGCTTCGGGCCTTCAAGGCAACGCTCCCGTCGCGGGACAGGCTGGATATCATCACGCCGTAGCGCGATCTCAGGAGGTGCAAGGCATCGCTAGCGAGATCATCCGCAGGACGGAGTGGCCTGCCGATCAAGCCCGTTCGCCTGAAACTTCTCACCTCCAGCGTCGTTGAACCGTGGCTGAGGACAGGCCATGCCGATCAAGGACCAGATCAAGAATCTCGCCAAGAAGCTCGTGGAGGAGCATCCGGATGCGGCAACGCTGCGGGCGCTGGTGCGGGCCCGGAAGCCGGCAGCCATCCGTTTTCGCGACGATGGCATCGTGCCGAACAATCCGCGTTTTCCGGTGTTGCTCTATCGCGGCGCGGTCAATCTGAAGTCCAGGCGCTATCCCCCTGAGGTCATCATCGACACGCTGTTCGATACAAACGGCTGGGGCCGGTCGTGGCGGGACACCGTGTATGACTTCGTCCATTATCATTCGCGGGTCCACGAAGTGATGGGCGTGGCGCGCGGCACGGCCAGGCTCGAGTGCGGCGGCGTCAAGGGACGCGTCCTCCGCGTGAAAGCCGGAGACGTTCTGGTGCTGCCCGCCGGCACTGGACACCGGCTGATCGAGTCCAGCCGGGACTTTTGCGTCGTCGGAGCGTATCCGCAGGACGGGACGTACGACGAGTGCACCGACACGCGCGAGCGTCCCGATGCCGTCAAGCGCATCGCCAAGGTCCGCAGGCCGAAAACGGATCCCATCCTCGGCCGCGGTGGTCCGCTGCTCACATCATGGCGGACCGCGCGGCCGCGATCGTGACGCGAGGGAGAGCGGTCCGCTCACCCATCCTCTGCGCTCGCCCTCCGCGCTCAGGTCAGATAGTCGGGCGTGAAATCGGCAAGCCTGCGCAATTCTTCAGGCTGCAGCAACTCGATCTCGCTGCCCTCCCATGCGATCAACCCGCGATGCCGTAGTTCCTGAATGGTGCGGTTGACGTGCACGATCGACAGGCCACAGGCATCGGCGACGTGCCGCTGCGTCATCGGCATCTGGAAGCAGGCGTCCTTGACAAGGCCAACGATCTCCAGCCGCGCCGCGAGCTCGCAGATCAGATGCGCGACCTTCGGCAGGGCCGCCTGCGCGCCGAGGCGGGCGATCCATTGCCGCGAGATCGCCGCATCGATCAGCGTCTCGCGCCAGAACGCGCGGGTCAGATGGATCGAGCCGTCGAGCAGCTGGCGGAGCTGGCTGTGTGCGACGTAGCCGACGATGGTTGGGCCGAGGCCGACGAGATCCGCATCCATCGGCGTGACCAGGAGCGTGTGCAGGCAGGGCATGTCGCCGGGAACGTGGAACGCGAGGATCTGGCTGCGGTCGCCGACGATGCGGGCCTGGTAGAGAAAGCCGCTGACGACGAAGACGCAGCGCGAGGCGGCCTCGCCCTGACGCAGCACGATCTCGCCGTCCGCGACCTGGCGTAGCGTGGACGGCAGGCCCGCGATCTGCTGGCGTTCGTCCTCGGACAGGCCTTCGATGGCCTGGAGACGCGCGATGAACTTCGGATGCGGCATGAGTCTCGTGGCGCGCTTCAGCCCTCTCGCGGCGCGTCGATGAAGCGCCGCGAAAGCTTTGCGATGGTCCAGTCGGAGACCTCAGTGCTGCGGAACTCGCGGATGGCGTGGGCGAGTTCCTGATCCGACATCGGATGCGCCGGCTCGCGCAGCGTGCCGTTCTTGAAAGCATCGCTGATGCAGTCGAGGTGTTCGCTGGTATCGGATGCGAACAGGCCGCGGATGCGCTCCAGGATCGTCGTAGGACTCATGAGAAGGGCGGGCTCGGTTGGTGGTCGAGGTGATGGTGTGGGTGCGACCCGAATGATCGCAAACGGATTAGCAACCAGTGCGTCCGTCTCGCGTTCTAGTCCGCTGAACCAGGGCCAGAAGTATCATTTGATAGATCCGGCGCGATTTTTGGTGGTCTCATGGAAAAAGCCCACGACGTGCTGATCCGGAACCTGAGCGAGCACACCGCGCTCACCGGGGAGGATCTCGACGAGATCCGCGCGCTCACCTTCACGCAGCGCGATGTCGCGCCCAACGAGGATTTCATCCGCCAGGGCGAGGAGCCTGAACATTCGGCGCTGGTCGTCTCCGGCATGGTGGCGCGTTACCATCTGCTCGGCAGCGGGGGACGGCAATATCTCGCGTTCCATATCTCCGGTGACCTCCCGGACTCCCAGGGCCTGTTCATCGACCAGATGGACCATGGGCTCTCGGCGCTCGGGCACGCCTCGGTTGCCTTCATCCCGCATCGCGAATTGTTCATAGCCTTCCGGCGCCGTCCCACTTTCGCGCTCTCGGTCTGGCGCGAGACGTTGCTCGATGCCTCGATCTTTCGCGAGGCCATCACCAACAACAGCGCCCGGCCGATGCAGGCGCGCATGGCGCACCTGTTCTGCGAGCTGTTCTACCGCGCCCGCGCCGCCCAGCTCGTCCGCGGCAATCGCTTCCGCCTGCCCATCAGCCTGGTGCAGCTCGGCGAGACGCTCGGCATGGCGATCGCGACCGTGAACCGGACGCTCGCTGACCTCAGGCGGGGCGGCACCATGGATCTGCGCGACGGGGAGCTCATCGTCCTGAAATGGCGCGAGCTGCAGCGGCTCGGCGATTTCAGCCCGGCCTATCTGCATCTGAAACGCCAGTCGCCACCGGAGGGGTGAGGCCGCAAAGATGCTAAAGCATGATCCGGAAAAGTGCGCAGCGGTTTTCCGAAAAGATCATGCTTGAACAACAAGCTAAAGCGGGATGACGATGCATCCTGATCGCATCGCGCTTTAGCCATCGGCAGGTGACGCTCCGCCCAGCACCTCGTCAAAGTGCTTCCTCACCCAATCATTGCAGCAGCAGGCTCTGGCTTCGAGCGCTGTCCCGTCGAGGATCAGGATGGCGCCGCGGCGGGTCGCGAGGATGCGCCTTGCCTTGAACATCTGGATGACGCGGCTGGCATAGCTGCGGGAGACGCCGAGCATGCCGGCGAGCTGCTCGTGGGTGAGGGGGATCTCGGCGCCGCCGATACTCTCCTTCGCGGAGATGATCCACTTGGCGGCGCGCTGCTCGATCGAATGCGCCGCGTTGCAGGCCGCCGTCTGCAGCAGCTGCGCGAATTGGCAGTCGGCGTAGCGCGAAAAGACCTCGTGGAGCGTGGCTGATCGCTGCTGTGCCTGCTCAAGCGCGCGCAGCGGCAGACGGACGAGGCTGCCGCCCAGCTTCACAACGATGCGCGAATAAGCCAGCGAAGGGTTGCGGCCTGCGGCAATGCCCACCGCACCCTCGCGGCCCACCAGCAGGCTTTCGACCTCGCGATCGTCCTCGACCGGCACGGCGAACGACACAAGTGCGGGACCGCAGGGAAAATGCACCGCCGCCACGTCGTCGCCGGCGTGATGCAGAACGTGGCTCGCCGCAAGTTCGACCGGCTGAAGGTGAGGCGCGAGCAGTTCGAAATCCTGGTGGGTGAGCTGCCGGAGCAGATCGTTCGGGGGCCGACCGGTCACAGTTGCGTCTCTGGGCTGGCCGGGAATCGGCGCCAGCCAGAACCCTACGTTTCCATGGCGGAACCGACGGTTCCAAAGTGCACACAAGCGGCCGTTGCATAGTTGAGATGCTGGCGCGTGGGCTTTGCGGACTTCCGGAAAGTTGGGAGCGAGGCTGCATGCGTGCGCTGCCCGGCAGCGTTGATCTGGCGAGGTCTGTTCAGGAGTGAACATAGCGGGCTTGTGGATTGGCGTAGCGTGTGGCGCCGAGCGCCGTACTCCGTGCGCTTTGCCCGAGGACCGCCGGCCTCAATCCGCCAGAACGCCGCTGGGCCGGTGGCCGGAGGGGCGGCGAAGATCATCAGCCGAAGCGTGCTTCGCGATCCCACGAGGATCGGCGCAGCGCCGCGTGCGCGCGATAGGCGTCGATCGCCTTGTTGGCGAGCATCAGCTGCCGGCGTTCGCCGGTTTTGAGCTGACCTTCGATGGCGTCGAGAATGACGTTGGCGCTCTCGTCCGGCGGGCCGAGCTCGCCGCTCTGCTCCAGGCAGCTCCAGGCGATGAAGAATGCGCTTTCGACGGTGCAGCGAATGGACATGCGCTGCCAACGCGGCGGGGCCGCAGGCGTTCCGTCACGCGGGCCCAACTTGGGGCCCGCGCGCGCGGCTCAGTTCTTCAGCACGATGCGGCCGACGACCTTGCCGGCGCGAAGCTCGTCGATCCATTTCTGGACGTCGCCCATCGGCTCCTCGCGCATCGGCGTCGGCTTGATCTTGCCGGCGCGCGCCAAGGCCATCAGCTCCTGCGCCTCGTTGAGCGTTCCGACCATGAAACCCTCGATGGTCATGCGCTTGTAGACCCATTGCACCATCGGCAATGTGAACTGGCCGCCCATCAGGCCGGAGACCACGATCTTGCCGCCGCGCGCGGCGACCGCGACCGCAAAGGCCATCGACTTCTCGTTGCCGGCGAAATCGACGATCTCGTCGAAGCCGCCTTCGGTCTCCTTCAGGATGCGCTTGATCACGTCGGGCTCGGACGGATCATAGGCATTGGCGGCGCCGTTGTTCAGCGCGGTCTCGCGCGCGGCTGGCGACAGGTCGGCGACCGTGATCGGCTGCTTGAACATCGCCTGCGCGAACGACAGGCCCATCATGCCGACGCCGCCGAGACCGATCAGCAGCAGGTTGCGCTGGCGCGGGCGGTCGACCAGGCGCTTGAGCGCGCCATAGGCGGTAACGCCGGAGCACATCAAGGTCGCGGCCTGGTTGACGGGCAGGGGATCGTAGTCGAGCAGATATTTCGCGTCGGGCACCAGCACGTGGGTGGCGAAGCCGCCGTCGATGGAGACGCCGAGGAAGCGCTGCTTGACGCAGAGATTCTCGTCGCCATTGGCGCAGTCGCGGCACTGGCCGCAGCCGATCCAGGGGAAGACGGCCTTCTTCGCGCCAATGAGGCCGGCCGGCACGTCGGGGCCGACTTCGTCGACGACACCTGCGATCTCGTGGCCGAGCGTGAAGGGCAGCGTCATGCCGCGCGTGGTGTCGAGCTTCTTGCCGCCGCCGAGATCGGCATAGCCGTCCTGGATGTGCAGGTCGGAATGGCAGAGGCCGCAGCGCTCGATGCGCACCAGGACTTCGCGTCCTTGCGGCTTGGGCGTGTCGACGATGGTCTCGCACAGCGGCGCATCGAACTTGACCAGGGACTGCCGACGCATCAACGCCATATTTCTTCCTCCGAAATTATCTCATTGTTTGAGCATGATCTCGTTCGGAAAACCGCTTCACACTTTTCCGGATCATGCTTCTTCGGTTCGTATATTGGCCAATTCACGGGCCATGGCAACAAAGCCGGATATCGGAACGGTCTCGGCGCGCCGCGTCGCATCGACGCCGGCGGCGGCGGCGAGCCGCGCGGGATCGACGCCGAGCGATTTCAGGCTCTGCCGCAACATTTTCCGGCGCTGACCGAAGGCGGCGGCGGCGACCTGTTCGAGCAGCCTGCGATCGCAAGGGAGAGGCTCGGCGCGCGGCGTGAGGCGCACGACGGAGGAGGTGACCTTCGGCGGCGGCACGAAGGCGGACGGCGCAATGTCGAACAGGATCTTGGTCTCGCAGCGCCAATTGGCGAGCACGCCGAGCCGGCCATAAGCCTCCTCGTCCTCGCGCGCGACGATGCGCTCACCGACCTCGCGCTGGAACATCAGCACCATCATGTCGTACCAGGGCGGCCAGGGCTCGGTGGTGAGCCAGCCGATCAGGAGCTGGGTCGCGATGTTGTAGGGCAGGTTGGCGACGATCTTCGCGCGTTCGCCATTGAGCAGCGGGCGGGGATCGAAGGTCATGGCATCGCCATGCACGATCTCGAGCCTGTCAGGATAGCGCGCGGAAATATCCTGCAAGGCCGGGATCGCCCGCTCGTCATGCTCGATGGCGATGACGCGCTTCGCGCCGAGCGCAAGCAGCGCGCGTGTCAGCCCGCCCGGGCCGGGGCCGATCTCGACGATCGTGGAATCGTCGAGCGGCGCTGCGGCGCGCGCGATGCGGGCGGTGAGATTGAGGTCGAGCAGGAAATTCTGGCCGAGCGATTTGCGCGCCGACAGCGCGTGCTGGCGAATGACCTCGCGGAGCGGCGGGAGGTCGTCGATCGCGCTCATCGGCTTTGCGAAGCCGCCATGCGGCTGGCCAGCTGAAGCGCCGCGATCAGGCTGGCCGGATTGGCCTTGCCGGTGCCGGCGATGTCGAAGGCGGTGCCGTGATCGGGTGAGGTGCGGATGAAGGGCAGGCCGAGCGTGACGTTGACGGCGTCGTCGAAGGCGACGGTCTTGATCGGGATCAGCGCCTGGTCGTGATACATGCAGATTGCGCAGTCATAGGTGCTGCGCGCGGCCTCGTGGAACATGGTGTCGGCGGGCAGCGGCCCCCTGGGCTCGATGCCGTCGCCACGCAACACCTTAAGCGCCGGGGCGATGATCGTCTGCTCCTCGTGGCCGAGCGAGCCGTCCTCGCCGGCATGCGGATTGAGGCCGGAGACCGCGATACGCGGCTGCGCGATGCCGAAGCGCGATTTCAGCTCGGCTGCGACGATGCGCACGGTCGAGACGATCAGCTCGCTGGTGAGCTCTGCCAGCGCATCGCGGATCGAGACGTGGATGGTCACGGGCACCACGGCAAGCCGGGGCGACCACAGCATCATCACCGGCTGCGGCACGAGGCCGCCTTCCGCGGCAAGCTCGGCGAGGAATTCGGTGTGGCCGGGATGACGGAAGCCTGAGCGGTAGAGCACGCTCTTGGCGATCGGGTTGGTGACGACCGCGCCGGCGCGGCCCTCGCGGACATCGGTGACCGCCTGCCGGATCGAGGCGAGCGCGGCCGGCGCGCTCGATGCGTCGGGCTTGCCGGGCTCGGCGGTCGCGCGCTCGCCGGTGGCGACCACGGGGAGGGCATCAGCGAAGGCCGAAGCGGCCTCGCCGGGGCTCACCGCCGCGGTCCTGACGTCGGCCCCCAGCACGGCGGCGAGCGCCTTGGCGCGCCGGGCGATCAGCGCCTCGTCGCCGAGCAGATAGAAGGCGGGCAGGTTCAGTTCACGGCGCCGGAGCCAGGCTGCGATCGTGATGTCGGGGCCGATGCCGGCGGGCTCTCCCAGGGTCAGGGCAAGGGGAAGGCTATGCGGTTTGGCTGCGCGATTGGCCATCAGCGGTTGCGATATTCGATCATCGCCGCCTTGCGGAGCTCGTCGAGATAGGCCTTCTGGGTCTTCTCGTACTTCTCCTGATACATCTTCTCGCGGACCTCGCGCTTCTTCGGCGTGTCGATCATGGTCGGCTTGCGCGAGCACAGCACCACCATCTCGATGCCGTTCTTGGTCATCTCGGGCGCGGTCAAATGGCCGATCGGGGTGTCGTCGAGCACCTTGCGCAGCGCTTCCGGCAGCTCCGCGGTGGTCTTGGTGACGCTGTCGCGGATGGTGGCGTTCGGCGTCGAGCGGAACAGCGAGTTGGCTTCCTCGCAGCTTCCGACGCGCGCGCGATAGCTCTCGGCTTCCTTCTTGCGTGTTTCCAGGAACGCCGCGGACGAGCCGCGCGGCACGATCAGCACGATCGGCTGCATCTTGTATTCGGTGCCCTCGATCTGGAGCTTGTCGCCGGTCTGGGCCTGCACGGCCTGCGCGACGTCGCGCTCGCCGACCAGCAGCTTCTCCTTGAAGCGGCCGCGCACCAGGCTGGTCCAGACCATCTCGGCCTTCATGCGGCCCTTCAGCGTCTCGGGGCGGACGCCTTTGGATTCGAGCGACTTGGTGAGCTGGTCCGGCGTGATGCGCATGCGCTGCGCCATGCCTTCGTAGGACTGGTTGATGTCGGAGATGCCGGGGTCGACCCCGTACTTCTTGCCCTCCTTCATCTTCACCTTGTCGTCGATCAGCTCGTTGATGACCTCCTGGCGGCTCGGGGTCTTCTGCGTCGTCAGCTGGTCGAGCTTGGAGCGCTGCTCGATGTCGAAATCGGTGATCGGGTCGCCGTTGACCATGACGACGATGTTCTGCGCGCGCGACGGCGAGGGCAGTCCGGTCAGGACCAGTCCGGCAGCGATGGCGAGGAGGAGGCGGAAGACGGGCAATGGGGTCGTCATGATTGTCGCTCGCATGTCAGCCGCGTCGAGCCTGTGATGGGGGCAAGCGCGGCCGGCACTTCAAACCGTTCACTGGAGGCCGGCGGAACTGCTGGTCGTCGACGAGGTCGCCAGCGTGCGCAGGCCGATCTGGAACATGAACGCATGGCTCAGCACGGGCGGCGCAGTGCCCGCCGAGTAGCTATACGAAGTTACGTAGTTCGCCGCCAGCACGAAGCAATCGTCGACATAGCCGGCGCCGAGCACATACTGGTTGATCTTGTTGGCTTCGAGGTCCCACCGCGCCGAGCCCGACACCACCCAGTTGGTCGCGACCTTTATGGAGCCCGAGGTCAGGATGCCCTCGCGGCGGGTCAGATAGCCAAGCTCCGGCTGCGCTGCGTAACTGCCGTACAGTACGCTGACCGCCCAGCGATTGAAGTTGGCGCGGCCTTCCGCCTCGAAGCGCTGCACGTTCCAGGTCTGCTCGTCCATGCGGGAGCGGACGCTGAACGTGTAGGTGCTGTTGGGCGAGTAGCTGGCGCTCGCGACGTAATCGGAACGCGGCTTGTCCAGGCCGGAATTGAGGCCGGTATTGATGGGGTCCTGGACCGCGAAGGAGTTCATGCCGAACAGCTGGTAGGACTGGCCGAACAGGGCCTTGACGGCGCCGCCCTTGTCGAACTGCGTGGTGGACTGCACGCCGACATTGGCGCGGCCGCCGCCCTCGACGCGGTCGTAGCCGGAGAACTTGTCGACGCTGAACAGGTTCGAGGCGTCGAACACCATGCTCTGGGCGTCCTCGTTCGGGAGCTTGCCGGCATAGGTCTCGTTCGGCCGGATGATGATCTGCGCGATCGGCTCGACGGTAGTCGAGCCCCAGGGCTGAACGTTGATGAAGGGGTAGCGGTATTCCAGGCCCACGGTCGGCATCAGGCGGAACGCCTGGGTGTCGCCGATGGGAAGATAGTTCGACACGCCCGGCTGGTTGGAGACCGAGGAGT
Organism: Bradyrhizobium sp. ERR14; assembly: GCF_014198235.1. Taxonomy (NCBI): domain Bacteria; kingdom Pseudomonadati; phylum Pseudomonadota; class Alphaproteobacteria; order Hyphomicrobiales; family Nitrobacteraceae; genus Bradyrhizobium; species Bradyrhizobium sp. ERR14. The sequence goes on from NZ_JACIHD010000001.1 coordinate 243,191, forward strand.
TGATCGCGTCGGCGCGCAGGCTGGCGAACGGCGTCCAGATCTGGCCGAGCGGATCGGTAAAGGATTTGCGCCACTGCGCCTCGGCCGTGAGGCGGGTGTAGGTGCCGGGGAAGCCGCGCAGCAGGCACTGTGACGGCGTGCGGGCGAGCGGATCGGCCGACGCCGTCGTGCACAGGCTGTTGGTGTTCGCGATCGTGGTGATCGGATCGAACACCGCCTGGTCACGCGACAGGTTCACGAAATTGGTCTTGTAGCTGAACTCGCCGCCGAACACCGGATAGTTGAGCACGTTGGAGTAGTCGATCACCGGATAGACGATCGGCACCTGGCTCTGGTTACCCGAATAGCTCAGCCAGTACATCGTGCGCGCGTCGAAGAAGCTGCGGTTGCCGACGCCGGTCAGATAGAGCTGCGACAGCGCCTCCGTCGGCAGCAGCAGGAACGAGCCGAGCGGATCGCGGTACTGGTAGAGCCGGTAGTCCGAGAAGAAATAGTAGTCGGACATCAGGACGCCGTCCCAACCCCAGACCCATTTGTCGTTCAGCGCGAACTGACCCTTGGTGTCGACGGCGCCGCGGAACTGCTTGTCGCCGGGCTGCCCGGCGAACGCGCCGGGATCGAGCTGGTCGATGCCATAGGCGCGGATCTGGTAGGCGCCGTCGATCAGGCGCTGCCGGAATTCTCCCTGCAGCAGCACGCCTTGCCGCGACAAGAAGCGGGGGTTGATGGTCGCGTCCATGTCGGGCGCGATCGCCCAATAATAGGGAACCTCGACGCCATAACCCGTGTTCGACGTGCCGGAAACATAGCCCGGCATCAGGAAGCCGCTCTTGCGCTTCACGGTCGGGTCGGGCGTCGAGAAATAGGGCATGTAGGCGAGCGGCACACCGAAGAATTCGATCTGCGCCGTCTCGAAATACAGCATCTTCTCCTGCTGGTCGTGGATGATGCGGGCACCCTTGACCTGCCACAGCGGCGGTTTCTTCGGATCGTCCTTACACGGCGCGCAGGCCGTGTAGACGCCGTTCTCGAACACCGTGTAATTGCCGCTGGAGCGGTCGGCGCGGCTCGCGGCCATGCGGGTCTGGTCGGCGGTGTCCACACGCAGCGAATCGACGAAGCCGTCGCGGTAATCGTCGGAGAGATCCATGATCTCGGCATAGGTGATCTTGCCGTCGGCATCCGTCATGCGGATGTTGCCTTCGGCATGCAGCCGCTTGGTCTTCTGGTCGTAGATGACCTTGTCGGCCTCGACGCTGGTGCCGTTGTAGAACAGCTGGACGTTACCGACCGCGGAGACGCGCGAATTGTTGTAGTCGTAGTCGACCTCGGTCGCCTGAACCAGCATCTGGTTGTCGTTGGCGGCTTTCGGCGGCTTCGGACGTGGCGGCAGCGGATTATAGGTGAAGCTCTGGGCCGAGGCGGGGGCCACGGCGGCAACATCGATCAGCGCGCCGAGCGATGCCACGGCAGCGACAGCCATCATGAGCCTGCGAACAGACAAGCCGGACCCGTTCGCGCGCATCACGATGCGGCGCGTCAAACGAGACACGGGTCCTCGATGGACGGCAGTCACTAACCGTCCTCCTGGTACAACAAGGCCAAAAAGCCGGTGAGGCCGCCCACCACTACGGGCAACCACGCCGCAGCGATCGGATGCATCAACTCAGCCTTGCTCAAGTCTTCAGTCACTTTCGACAGAACGTAGAGCAGAAAGCCTGCGCCCACGCCACTCAAAACCATCTTCTGCACGCCGCCCATCCGGAAGAAGCGCAACGACACGGAGGCCGCGAGCATCACCATTGCCGCAAGCAAAAACGGCTGTGCCAGAAGCTTCTGATACTGGAGTCGGTATCCGGCTGTCGCGAAGCCTGAGCTTTCGGATGAGCGGATGTAGCTCGGTAGTTGCCAAAAGGACACAGTCTCGGGGGTGGAAAAGCTGTTGCGGACCTGCGCCTCGGTGAGCGTCGTTGGAATCTCCAAGGTGGCCTGGTCGATCGGCGGGGAGTCCAGCGAGAAGCGGCGAACGGATTTGAACAGCCAATGGCCGGACTCCAATGTCGCCTCGCGCGCCTCGATCCGCTCCTTGAAGTGGCTGTCTGTGTCAAAGCGGAACAGCGTCAGGCCGGTGAGTCGGACGCCCTGCTGCTCGCTGCGCGCGGCGTTGATGATGGTCTGGCCGTCGCTGGTCACCTGATTGAGCCAGAAGCCGGAGGCGTCCTGGATGCCGCCGCCGGGCGCCGAGCCGAACAGCTCGGCTTCCATGCGCTTGGAGAGCTCACGCAGATTCGCCGACATCGGATTGTAGGCGACGGTTGCGATCACCCCGATCAGGAGCGCGCTGCCGAGCGCCGGTGAGATGAACTGCCATGCGGAGATGCCGGCGGCGCGCGCAACCACGAGCTCGAGCCGGCGGGAGAGGGCGAGATAGCAGGTCATGGCGCCGATCAGCATGCAGAACGGCGTCAGCTTCTCCAGCAGTTGCGGCACCCTGAACAGCGAGGTCTCGGCCACCATGAGCGCCGAGGCGGACGCCAGCCCCGAGGTCTTGCGCACCATCTCGATGTAGTCGACCAGCACCAGCAGCAGGAAAATGCCCAAGAACACGCCGAGCGCCGCGACCACGAAGCGGCCGGCGAAATAGCGTCCGAGTGTGTTGGTGAGCATGCTCATGCGGTGGCCGGCCGTCCGAACAGCCGCGCGATGCGCGCGTTCGACCTGTTGATGGCCTCCATGAGGCCAGGGGGCGGCTCGACCACAACGCCGCGGATGATCATCCACAGCCCGATGCCGATGGCGCCCATGACCATCGCATATTGCACCAGCACCGGGCTCGGCGATTTCACCGCCATCACCGAGCAGGCAAAGCCGGCCATGCGCAGGCCGAACACCGCAACGACCGAAGTGCCGATCGAGAAATTACGGCTCTGGCGGGTGGTGCGGGGCGCACCGAGGAAGGCGAAGGTCAGCACGGCAAAGGCGAAGGGATAGATCGGGGCGAGCAGGCTGTCATGCAGGGCCGAGCGGAACTGGCCGGGAATCTGCTTGTAGACGGGGTCGTTATCGGACGGCGCAAGCAGCTCCCAGAGATAGCGCTCGCGGATGCCGAGGGTGACGTCGCGGCCCTGGTTGGAGAACTTCGACATGTCGAAGCCGTAGCGGCCGAAGGCCACCAGCGCGGGATCGCGCTTGCCCGCCTCGAAGCGCTGGAGATTGCCGGTCTCCAGCACCAGGAACGAGCCGGTCTCGTTCTTCACGACCTCGCCGTGCTCGGCGACGATCGAGACGCGCTCGTTCGGATCGCGGCGGTCGTCGATGAAGATGCCGGCAAGGATGCCGCCGGGCTGGCGTTCGCGAATCCGGATCGTGAGGTTCTTGTCGAGCTGGGCGAAGCGGCCGGGCTGCAGGATGTTGGTGAGCACGTCCGCGGTGATCTCGGCATCCCACTGCTTGATCCGCCGCATGCCGTCGGGGGCGAGATAGGCCGCGATGAAGGCAACCAGCAGCGCCACCACGCAGGTGGCGTAGAAGAACGGATAGAACAGCCGGAACGGCGACAGGCCGGCGGCATTCATCACGATGATCTCGGAATCGGTCGCGAGCTTGTTCAGCGTGTGCGAGATCGCGATCATCAGCGCGATCGGCGAGATGATCAGGACCAGGGCCGGCACGACGAGGCTGGTGATGCCCAGGAAAGTGAGGATGGTCTGACCCTGGCTCGTCATCAGGTCGATGCCGCGCAACGCCTGCGTAATCCAGATCACGCCAGTGAGGCTGACCAGGATCAGCGCAAACGACGCCAGCGTCGTGCGGAAGATATACCTATCGATCGACCCCATGCGCTACCGCACGAATCCCACCAAGTCCCCAATGTCGGCCGAAACTCCGCTGTCCAACCAATCCCCGATCAGGGGATCCCCAAGGTTGGCCAGCGCCTCTTCCGCCAGCTCACTCTCTCACTACCATCCCTTTGATCCGTCAACAAAATGGCTGCCCCGTGGCACCCTCAATATATGGTTAATATTTCGCTCGTTGTGACCTTGAGGCCACGGGGGGTGCTTGGCATCTGCCGGGGCGCTGGCCCATAGTGCAGATGGCTCAGTGAATCGCCGTTCATGTCCGGCCCTGGCCAGGGACCGTGAGCAGCAAAAAGACCAAGTTTTTTGAAGGAGTTACCCATGTCCGATGCCATCAAGGTCGGCTTTGTCCCGTTGTCTGCCGCCGCCCGTGGCATCATGGTCATGTTCTGCGACGATAGTCTGAAGGTTGGTCCGGCGACGGCCAAGGCGCTGGGCGGCGCTATCGAACTCGTGAAGCGAGCGGCCGCCGCCGCCGCCTTCAAGGGCAAGAGCGGGGCAGCGCTCGACATCCTGGCGCCGGAAGGGGTCAAGGCCACCCGTCTGCTCGTGATCGGCGCCGGCAAGGCGGCCGGCCTGAAGGCGAACGATTTCCTCAAATTCGGTGGTGTGGCGGCGGGCAAGCTTGCCGCCGGGGCGGCCGCCATGACGATCATGGCGGAACTGCCCAGTGGCGCGATGACGAGCGAGCAGGCGGTCGCGATCGCCTCGGGCCTGCGCCTGCGCGCCTACAAGTTCGACCGCTACAAGACGAAGAAGAAGGACGGCGAGGAGGGCGGCTCGCGCGCCGACATCTCGCTGGCGGTCGGCGATGCCGCTGCCGCGAAGAAGGCGTTTGCCTCGGCCGGCCACGTCGTCGACGGCGTGATCATCGCGCGCGACCTCGTCAACGAGCCGCCGAACGTGCTCTTCCCCGAGGAATTCGCTCGCCGCGCCGGTCAGCTCCGCAAGCTCGGCGTCAAGGTCGAGGTGCTCGACGTCAGGGCGATGCAGAAGCTCGGCATGGGCGCGCTGCTCGGCGTCGGCCAGGGCTCGGCGCGGCCGAGCCGCACCGTGATCATGCGCTGGGACGGCGGCAAGAAGGGCGAGGCGCCCGTGAGCTTCGTCGGCAAGGGCGTCTGCTTCGACACCGGCGGCATCTCGATCAAGCCAGCCGGCAGCATGGAGGACATGAAGGGCGACATGGGAGGCGCGGCCTGCGTCGTCGGCCTGATGCACGCGCTTGCCGCGCGCAAGGCCAAGGTCAATGTGGTCGGCGCCATCGGCCTCGTCGAGAACATGCCCGACGGCAATGCGCAGCGGCCGGGCGACATCGTCACCTCGATGTCGGGCCAGACCATCGAGATCATCAACACCGACGCGGAAGGCCGCCTCGTGCTGGCCGACGTGCTCTGGTACGTCGCCAAGAAGGTGAAGCCGAAATTCATGGTGGATCTGGCGACACTGACCGGCGCGATCGTGGTCGCGCTCGGCACCGAGCATGCCGGCATGTTCTCCAACAATGATGAGCTCGCCGAACGCCTGCTGGCGGCCGGCATCGAGAGCGGCGACAAGGTCTGGCGCATGCCGCTCGGTCCCGAATACGACAAGCTGATCGATTCCCAGTTCGCCGACATGAAGAACACCGGCGGTCGCCACGGCGGCTCGATCACCGCCGCGCAGTTCCTGCAGCGTTTCGTCGATGGCACGCCCTGGGCCCATCTCGACATCGCCGGCACCGCCATGGGCGCGCCGAAGACCGACATCAACCAGAGCTGGGCAAGCGGCTATGGCGTCCGCCTGCTCGACCGTCTCGTCGCCGACCATTACGAGCGCAAATGATCTGAGATGACCGAAGTCCTGTTCTATCATCTGCAAAACATGACGGTGGAGAACGTGTTGCCGCCGCTTCTCGAGAAATCGCTCGAGCGCGGATGGCGCGTCGTGGTGCAGTCGACCTCGGAAGAGCGCGCCGATGCGCTCGACGCGCATTTATGGACCTACCGCGACGATTCCTTCCTGCCGCATGCGACATGGCGCGTGAACGATGCCGCCGATCAGCCGATCGTGCTGGCGATCGAGGAGGGCAATCCCAACGGCGCCCATGTCCGATTCCTGGTCGACAATGCGGCCTTGCCGCAGGACGCGCAGGGTTATGCGCGCATGGTGCTGCTGTTCAACGGCGACGATCCGGATGCACTCGCGCTTGCCCGCAGCGCCTGGACGGATTGCAAGGAGCGGGGATTTGATGTCACCTATTGGCAGGCCGACGACCGGGGCCGGTGGCAGCGTCGGAATTAGGGGTCCTTCGCAATTAATGATAATTTGCACTTTTCGGGCGATGCTGGCTTTTGTCACCTTCGTGCCGCAAAGTGATGTTGGGACAATCGCTTAGGGCTGGTCCTTCACGCGGGGAATTTGGTTTATCGTGCGACATCAAAAGCTTCCCAGGTCGCTTCTTGTTGCTTTGGCTGCCGCGGCTCCGCTGCTCGCCGGCTGCTCGGGCGCGTCCGATCTGCTGTCGAAGGACGCACAATGGTTCAACACGCCGAGCCGGCTGTTCATCAAGAACATCTCGATCGAATCCCCGCCGCTGACCCCCGACAAGCCGGTCGGAGCTGAGGATCTCGTCAGCGCTGACGGCGCCTGTCCCGGCATGGCGCCGCCTCCCGGGCCGGCCGATGCCAACGCATCGACGACGGCTCCGGCGCCGATGGGCGGTACGGTCGCGCTGGGCCATACCGAATGCGACGTGGTGCGCGGCATCGGCGCGCCATCGAACATCAATCTCTCCAATGACGCCGCCGGTCGCCGCGTTGCCGTCGTCACTTGGGCCACGGGACCGCGCGCCGGCATCTACACCTTCACGGCTGGACGTCTGTCGTCAATCGAGGGCAATCCCGATCCGCAGCCAGCGCCGAGGGCGGTGAAGCCGAAGAAGAAGCACGCGTAGGCGGGACCGCCTGCGAGCGTGGCGGACCCGATCGAAAGCCGGGTTCGCGCGCGCCGTCAGAGCACCGGCAAGCGATCGGGCTGGCGAACGCGGAACCGGCTCTTCATCTTGAAGCCGTCGCGCATATTGAGGCCGAGAAGAGCGATGTTCATCGCGCCGGCCAACAATTCGAGAGTCTGTACCGCATAGAACGTGGTGTCGAACTCCGCGGCCTTCGCCTTGAACGCAAGAAACAACGCGGCAGGAATGAGAAGCAGGATGCCGTTGCCGGCGATGAACGGCATGCGCTTGATCTTCGCGCCGATCACGCCACCACGTCGTCCCTTTGCCAGGAAAAATCCTGAGCCTCCCGTCACCGCCAACGCCGGAACCAGCAACAGGAAGCCCCAGGGTATGGCCATTTTCACCGTGGCTATGCTCGCGTGCGACGCAAATAGCTCGGTGAGAGCCGTGGAGAGCCAGAAGGTCGCAATCGTCGTCAGCGCGACCGCGCCCGCGACTGGGTGGATGATCCTGGTCATCGGGGTCCTGCCGTTTCGAAGCGCGCTACGCCACACAGATGCCGGGCACGGCGACCTTTTCGAACAGGTGCGGAGAGGCGACGGCAGATGAGGGATAGGCTGCGATTTTCGATCTGAACTCAGGATGCGTGAATGCAGCCCGGAAGTGGGCCGTCGATTCCCAGACGGCATAGTTCAGATATGTCGGGCTATCGCCGATCGCGCGGTGAAGCTGGGTGGCAATGAAGCCCGGCTGCCGTTTCATGAAGGCTGCATCGTCCTGCCAAACCTGGAGGAAGCTCTGCTCGTCGGTCTTGTCGAGCGTGAACACATTCACCAGCACCGCAGGGCTGGTGTCGATGCCAAGCTGACGTTCGATGGGAAAGTTAGGGTCCAAAGGACGTAGGTGCGCCATGGCAGGCTCCATTCGATATGGCAATATGGTGTCAATGTGGTACTATACACACCTTAGATATTTGACATCATGATGTCAATAACAGTTTATGGTGACGGATGCCGAAATCCTTGCGAACGCCGGCCGGTGATGCGCTGTCGAACCTCGTGCTTGACCTGTTCCGGCTGAATAGCCTGCTCCTGACCGCAGGGGACCGCTTGGTCGCCCGGCTCGGGCTCACGAGCGCTCGCTGGCAGATTCTCGGCGCCATCGTGCACGCGGAGCGCCCCCAGCCGGTGGCTTGGCTTGCCCGCGATCTGGGGGCCAATCGCCAGAACGTGCAGCGGATCGTCAATGACCTGCACGCGGAAGGCCTCGTTGCTTTCGAGGCCAACCCGCATCACCGCCGAGCGCAGCTTGTCGTTCTGACCGACAAGGGACGGCATGCTTTCGATGCCGCCATGGCTTTGCAGGCGCCGTGGGTCAACGGCCTTTCGGAGGGGCTTCCGGTCAAGGACCTGCAAACCGTTCATCGCATTGTCGCGGCCGTGCGGACGAAGCTCGAAAACGAGACAGAGAGCCAGACCTAGCGCAGGGCGAGCGGGCGGAATTGACGGCAGCTCTTCGCGACATGTTCCCGGAACGCCGCTGCGGCCGAACAATTGCTGCACGCTTCTGATGAGCCGCTTTCCTGATGGTCTTGCGGCCAGGAATGCGCTCATATGGAGCCATAAAAATCTGGAGGAGACTATGCGGTTCTCGATTGCCCTCGTATCGGCTCTGCTTCTGCCGCTCGGCGCGGCCGTTGCCCAGGACTATCCGACGAGGCCCATCACCATGCTGGTTCCATTCGCGGCGGGCGGGCCGACCGACACCATCGCGCGCCTGACGGCCGCAGGCATGGGGAAGTCGCTGGGACAGCAAATCGTTGTCGAGAACGCGACCGGCGCCGGCGGCACCATCGGCACGACCCGCGCCGCGCGCGCCCAGCCCGACGGCTACACACTGCTGATCCATCACGTCGGCATCTCGACCGCCGCGACCCTGTACCGCAATCTCAGCTATGACACGAAGACGGCGTTTGCGCCGATCGGCCTCGTGACCAACGCGCCGATGACGATCATTGCGCGTCCGGATTTTCCGGCCAACACGCTCAAGGAGCTGGTCGCCTACGCCCAGCAGCAGGGCGACAAGCTGACCTACGCCAATGCCGGGTTAGGTGCGGCATCGCATCTCTGCGGCATGCTGTTCATGACCGCGATCCAGAAGCAGCTCACCACGGTGCCCTATAAGGGCAACGGCCCGATCATGAACGATCTGCTCGGCAAGCAGATCGATCTCACCTGCGACCAGGCGACCAACACCACCGGGCCGATCACGGCCAAGCAGGTCAAGGCCTATGCGATCACCACCAAGGAGCGGCTGAAGAGTCTGCCCGATCTGCCGACGGCCGATGAGGCGGGCCTCAAGGGGTTCGAGCTCGGCGTCTGGCACGGCCTCTATGCTCCCAAGGGCACTCCGCCCGCGGTCGTGCAGAAGCTGACGGCCGCGCTGCAGACGGCGCTCAAGGATCCGGCGCTGATCGCCCGATTCAACGACATCAACACCGAGCCGGTGCCGCAAGACAAGGCGACGCCCGAGGCGCTCGGCGCGATGCTGACGAGCGAAGTCGACCGCTGGGCTCCGATCATCAAGGCGGCCGGGCAGTTCGCGGACTGAGCGGACAATCCCATGAAGGGTAGCGTGGCCAGCTACTTGATGCAGGGTGATTTATTACCGCTACTGTGCATGGGGTTGTTTTCCCAGATTTGGATTCAGCCCGCAGCCTCGTCGAACTGCGTGCTCGCCTCGAGCCACTGCTCCTCCGCGCGCGCCAGCGCATCGGCGGCATTGGCGCGCGCCTTTGACAGCTGTGCGGCCTGCTTGGGATCGCGCGTAAAAATGTCGGGCAAGGCGAGGGCGGTGTCGATCTTGGTGATGATGTCGCTGACGCGGGCGATCTCGGCTTCGGCTTCGGTGATGCGTTTCTTCAGCGAGCCGCGATTGTCGGGCCGCGCGCGCTGCGGTTTCTCGCTCGCGACACTGCGCTCGCGCGGCGCGGGCTCGGCGTTGCGCGTGGACAGCACCAGGCGGCGATATTCGTCGAGGTCGCCGTCGTAATTGGTGACGGTGCGGTCGGCGACGATCCAAAGCCGGTCTGCGCAGGCCTCGATCAGATAGCGGTCGTGCGAGACCATGATGACGGCGCCGGGGAATTCGTTGATGGCTTCGGCCAGCGCGGCACGGCTGTCGATATCGAGATGGTTGGTCGGCTCGTCCAGGATGATCATGTTGGGGCCGAAGAAGGTCGCAAGGCCCAGCAGCAGCCGCGCCTTCTCGCCGCCGGACAATTTGCCGGCCTTGGTGTCGGCCGCCTTGCCCGAAAAACCGATCGCGCCGGCGCGGGCGCGCACCTTGGCTTCGGGCGCATCGCCCATCAGCTTGCGGACGTGGTCATAGGCCGAGGCGTCCTCGTTCAGCTCGTCGAGCTGATGCTGCGCGAAATAGGCGATCGAGAGCTTGTCCGCGCGCGTCACCTTGCCGGAGAACGGCGCGAGCCTTCCGGCGAGCAGCTTGACCAGCGTCGACTTGCCGTTGCCGTTGGCACCCAGCAGCGCGATGCGATCGTCATTGTCGATGCGCAGCGTGACGCGGCCGAGCACGGGCGCCGCGGGATCGTAGCCGACGGAAGCGTTGTCCACCGCGATGATCGGCGGCGACAGGATCTTCTCCGGCGCCGGAAAGCTGATCTCGCGCACGTCCTCGGTGACCAGCGCCGTGATCGGCTTCAGCCGCTCCAGCATTTTCACGCGAGACTGTGCCTGGCGGGCTTTCGAAGCCTTGGCCTTGAAGCGGTCGACGAAAGCTTGCAGCCGGGCGCGCTCGGCTTCCTGGCGCTTGACCTGCTTGGCATCGAGCAGCTCGCGCGCGGCGCGCTGCTCCTCGAACGAGGAATAGGTGCCCTTGTAGAGCGTGAGCTTGCCGCGCTCCAGATGCAGGATCTGGTCGACCGAGCTTTCGAGGAGGTCGCGGTCGTGGCTGATCACGATCACCGTGCGCGGATAATGCGCGAGATGATCCTCCAGCCACAACGTTCCCTCGAGGTCGAGATAGTTGGTGGGCTCGTCGAGCAGCAACAAATCGGGGGCTGCGAACAGCGTCGCGGCGAGCGCGACGCGCATGCGCCAGCCGCCGGAGAACTCGGCGCAGGGGCGGAGCTGATCGGCGGCGGAGAAGCCGAGGCCGGAGAGGATCGCGGCGGCGCGGCTCGGCGCCGAATGCGCGTCGATGTCGACCAGCCGGGTCTGGATCTCGGCGATCCGGTGCGGGTCGGTCGCGCTCTCGGCTTCGGCGAGCAGCGCGTCACGTTCGAGATCGGCCTTGAGCACGACGGAGATCAGGCTGTCGGGTCCGTTCGGGGCTTCCTGGGCGAGGCTGCCGACGCTCCAGCGCGGCGGCAGGGTCACCGAGCCGTGCTCGGCCGCGAGCTCACCGCGGATCACCTTGAACAGCGTCGACTTGCCGGTGCCGTTGCGTCCGACCAGGCCGACGCGCGATCCCGGCGTGATCTGCACGGAACTCTGGTCAATCAGAAGGCGTCCGGCGAGGCGGAGGGAGAGGTCGGTGATGACAAGCATGCGGCCTTGTCACCGCAAGGCGCGTCGAACGCAACCCGTTTTTCTTAGCCGCTCAATGCGAGTCGCGGTCGCGCTGCCTCAGCTCGTTCATGAGCTGCTCGAGGTGGGTCGGGAGCTGAGGCTCGGGACGCAGGCTCTGCTGAAGCCGTTCGCCCACCGCATCGCAAATCGAGCGGCTGGTCCGCCGATCGATCTGTTCGCTGTCATTGGCAAAAAGGCCAGCCATCGCGCAGGTTCCGTGTGCTCAAAGTAAGGACACGGTACCAAGTCATTGGCCCCCAAAATGGTTTCGCGGTTTTTGGGGGGAATGCCGGCATTCTCGTCAAAATTGTATGAATCCCGCAATATCCGCCCAAAATGCGAAGCCCCGGCGGGGGGGATCGCCGGGGCTTCTCTTGGAAGGCAACCGTGGGGGGCGGTAGCCTTTAAGTCAAGGTGCTGTCGGGCTCAGTAGCAGCGGTTGATCATCCGCCAGCGGGGTCCCCAGGGGGTCGGGACCAGCCGGCGCACATAGCAGCCGCCATAACCGTAGGAGACGGGGGCATAGAAGCGCGGTCCGCCCCAGCCGTGGCCGCGGTGCCAGCCTCCGCCGCCGCCGTGCCAGCCCGGGCCGCCACCGTGCCAGTGGGCGGAAGCCGAGGTCGGCGCCAGCGCGGCACCCAGCGCAACCGCAGCGACAGCGGCAAGCGAAAGTTTCCTCAACATGGTGATCTCCTCAAAACTGCCGGCGCGGGGGCATCCGCGTCGATGGAAAGGCCGCCGAAACGGTCCGCCCTGTGATCGGGCTCGGTTTCGATGGGGCCAACCCTACGCCGGCGAGGCTGAACCGAATCCTGACAGGGGCTTCAGATTGGGTTCATCTGGGTGAAATTGTCGTAATCCAGATTGAAACTGCGGGGTCCGGTCCTGCGGCGAAGCGTCTGTGACGTCATACCGGCGGTCGCTTGCCGGATGGCAAAGGCGCCGATATAAGCCCCGCAACTCGACAACCACCGCTTTTCTTCCAAGGACAAGATTATGGCCATCGAACGCACTTTCTCGATCATCAAACCCGACGCGACCGCGCGTAACCTGACCGGCGCCGTCAACGCCGTGATCGAAAAGGCGGGCCTGCGCATCGTCGCGCAGAAGCGCATCCGCATGACCAAGGAACAGGCCGAGACCTTCTATGCCGTCCACAAGGCGCGGCCGTTCTTCGGCGAGCTCGTCGAGTTCATGACCTCGGGCCCGGTCGTCGTCCAAGTGCTGGAAGCCGAGAACGCCATCGCCAAGTACCGCGACGCGATGGGCGCGACCGATCCGTCCAAGGCCGCCGACGGCACCATCCGCAAGCTCTACGCCAAGTCGATCGGCGAGAATTCCGCACACGGCTCGGATGCGCCGGAGACCGCCGCGATCGAGATCGCGCAGTTCTTCTCGGGCAACGAGATCGTCGGCTGATCAGCCGGCCGTAATTTAGAGACTGGGCGAGGGGACCTATTGTGAGCTGGCTCTGGCAGATCTTCGATCCCGCGACGATCGGGGCATTCTTCACCCAGTTTCGCAACGAGATGGCCGAACCGACCTTCTGGATTGCGGTCGGCAAGATCATCTGGATCAACATCCTTCTGTCCGGCGACAACGCGCTGGTGATCGCGCTGGCGTGCCGCGGCCTCTCGCCGCGACACCGGCTGTGGGGCATGATCTTCGGTGCCGGCGCAGCCGTGATGCTGCGGATCATCTTCACCGGCATCGTCGCGACACTGATGGAGTTGCCCTATCTCAAGCTGATCGGCGGTCTCGCCCTGATCGTGATCGCGGCCAAGCTCCTCGTGCCGGAGCATGACGAGGACGACGACGTCGACGCAGCCTCGCATCTGTGGCAGGCCATCCAGATCGTCGTGGTCGCCGACATCGTCATGTCGCTCGACAACGTCATTGCGGTCGCAGCCGCCGCCAATGGCAGCGTGCCGCTCCTGATCCTCGGCCTTGCCATCAGCGTGCCGCTGATCGTCGCCGGTGCGGCGCTGATCATGGCGCTGCTCGAAAAGCTGCCGGTGCTGGTCTGGGCCGGTGCTGCGCTGCTCGGCTGGATCGCGGGCGAGGTGATGGCGACCGATCCCGGTGTCGCGCCGAAGCTGCACACGCTGTTCGACGGTCCGTTCGGTGCCTCTCTCGACAGCATGCTCGGTGCCTTGCGCATCCCGCCGCAATTCGGCCATGGCGGAGCCGGCGGCGAATATTTCTGCGCCGCGCTCGGCGTCATCGTCGTGCTGGTGGTCGGCACCATCTGGCGCCGCCGCAAGCTGACCGCCGCGGCGCTGGAATCGTCCGAGCGCCACGCCCGGGCGTCGGCGGAGTAGGCCCGCTCAGTCGATCGTGCCGAGTTCCGTCACGGGTATCGTCCAGTAGACCAGCTTGGTTCCGGCGAACGAAACCCGCAGACGGTCGAGCAAGCGGCCGGCATCACTACTCGACAGAACCACTTGCACGACAGCCTGATCGGCGTGGCCCTTCACGCGTTCGGCGGCCGTATGCAAACGGATCTCAGTGCCGTGACCGGCTCCGTGCGATGCCGTGAATCCCGAAACCAGGTCGGTCTGCTCAGCGAGATAGTCGAGCACCTCCTCGCGCAGGAGATGCGGCACAATCAGCGTCAGACAGACCGGCTGCTCAATCATTTGGCCACCTTCGACGATCCGCCATAGCGGCGATACAGGATCGGCAGGAGAATCAGGGTGAGCAGGGTGGAGGACAGCAGTCCTCCAATTACGACGATTGCGAGCGGTCGCTGCACCTCGGATCCCGGGCCGGTGGCGAACAGCAGCGGGATCAAGCCGAGCGCCGTGATGCTCGCGGTCATCAGCACGGGGCGAAGCCTGCGCATGGCGCCTTCGACGACGATGCGATCCTCGGGAAGGCCGTGGGCGCGGAGCTGATTGAAGTAGGAGACCAGCACGACGCCGTTGAGCACAGCGATGCCGAGCAGCGCGATGAATCCGACCGAAGCCGGCACCGACAGGTACTCGCCCGTCACGACCAGGGCGAAGACGCCCCCGATCAGGGCGAAGGGAATGTTGACGAGCACCAGCAGGGCCTGGCGGATGGCACCGAATGTTGTGAAGAGCAGCACGAAGATCAGGCCGATCGCGACGGGGACCACGACGGATAGGCGCGCGGCGGCGCGTTGCTGGTTCTCGAACTGCCCGCCCCAGGTCAGCCGGTAACCGCTGGGCAGCGGGAGTTCGGTCGCGACCTTCTGGCGGGCCGCTTCGACGAAGCCGACCATGTCGCGACCGCGGACGTTGGCGCGCACCACGCTCATGCGGGCGCCGTCCTCGCGGTCGATCTTCACCGGGCCGTCCACGCGCTGGATGCGGGCGACCTGCGACAGCGCGACGTGCCGTCCGGAGGCGAGCGTGAGCGGCAGGCTCGCCAGCAGCGTCGGCGCTTCCCGCGTCGTCTCGCTGCCCCGGATGAGGATCGGCGTGCGGCGTCCGTCCTCGAGCGCGGTCCCGATGGTCCGGCCCTCGATCTGCGTCCGCAGCGAGTTGACGATGGAATCCACCGTCAGGCCGAGGCGGCCGGCCTCCATGCGGTTGACCGCAACCGTGTAGTATTGAGCGCCTTCGTTCAGCGTGGTGTAGACATCCTCGGCACCGTCGATGCTGGACAGGATCGCCGACAGCTTTGCCGCGGTTTCGTTCAGCTTGGCGATGTCGGGGCCGAAGATCTTGACGGCGACGTCACCGCGCACGCCGCTGATCATCTCCTGCACACGCATGTCGATGGGCTGGGTGAAGCTGAGCGAAATGCCGGGGAAGCCGGTGAGGACCTCGCGAAGCTTCTGCAGCAGGGCCTCGCGATTGTCGGTCGCGCGCTCGGCGGCCGGCTTGAGCACGAGGAACGTGTCGGTCTGGTTGGGGCCCATGGGGTCGAGGCCGAGCTCGTCCGACCCGGTTCGCGCGACGATGCCGGCAATATCAGGCACGGCCAGAAGCGCGGTCTGCAGCCTTGCATTCATCGCTAGCGACTCGTCGAGGTTGACGGACGGAAGCGTCTCCACGCTGACGATGACGTCGCCTTCGTCCATGGTCGGCATGAAGGTCTTGCCGAGCTTGGTATAGGCGAAGCCCGCCGCGACGAGGCCGATCAGTGCCACAGTCATCACCTTGCGCTCGTTGTTGAGCGCCCAGGTCAATGCCGGCGCGTAGACCCGTTGGGCCGCGCGTACCAGCAGGGGATCGCGATGCGATGCAGATTTGAGCACGAAGGAGGTCGCGACCGGGATCACTGTGAGCGCCAGAAGCAGCGACCCGCCCAGCGCGAAAATGATGGCCAGCGCGACGGGGATGAACAGCTTCCCCTCCAACCCCTGCAGCGTCAGCAGGGGGACGAACACGATGATGATGATGAGCACGCCCGAGGCGACCGGTTCCAGGACTCCGCAGACCGACCGGTAGATCAGGTGGATCAGCGGAGTGGCCTTGCCCGGCTCGTGCTTGCCGAGGTTCCCGACGATGTTCTCGACCACGACCACCAGCGCGTCGATCAGCATGCCGATCGCGATCGCAAGTCCGCCGAGGCTCATCAGGTTGGCCGACATTCCCACCACGCGCATGACGATCAAGGCGATGACGATGGCAAGCGGCAGGGTGAGAGCGATCACCAGCGAGGCCCGCCAGTTGCCGAGGAAGAGCAGCAGAAGGACGATGACGAGGGCGGTGGCCTCGCCGAGGGCCCGCACCACGGTGCCGACGGCGCGGTTGACCAGGCGGCTGCGGTCATAGAACACGTTGATCGACACGCTCTTCGGCAGCGAGGGTTGCAGTTCCGCGAGCCGGGCACGCACGTCACGGATGAGCTGACCCGCGTTGGCGCCGCGCAAGCCGAGGACCAGTCCCTCGACGGTTTCGCCGCGGCCGTCCGCCGTGACGGCGCCATAGCGGGTCAGCGTCCCGACTTTGACGCTCGCGACGTCGTTGACCAGGATCGGCACGCCCTCGCGGGTGTCGACGACGATCGCCTTGATGTCCTCGATCGAGCGGATGCTGCCTTCGATCCGGACCAGGGCGCTGTCCTCGCCTTGGTTCACCCGCCCGGCGCCGTCGTTGCGGCTGTTGGCTTCGATGGCCCGGCGAAACACATCGTAGGTGATGCCGCGCGCGGCCAGCGCATCGTTGCGCGGCACGATCTCGAAGGCGCGGACATAGCCGCCGAGCGCATTGACGTCCGCAACGCCGGGGACGGTCCGCAAGGCCGGGCGGATCACCCAATCGAGCAGGGTGCGGCGTTCCGCGAGCGACAGCTCGGGACTGTCGATCGTGAACATGAACATCTCGCCGAGAGGGCTCGTGATCGGCGCCAGACCGCCGCTCACCCCGTCGGGGAAATCGCGCGAGATGTTCGACAGCCGCTCCGAGACCTGGTTGCGCGCCCAGTAGATGTCGGTGCCGTCCTCGAAATCGACGGTGATGTCTGCCAGCGCGTATTTCGTGGTCGAACGAAGCACCTTCTTGTTCGGCAATCCGAGCAGTTCGAGCTCGACGGGAACGGTGATGCGCTGCTCGACCTCTTCGGGAGTGAGGCCCGCCGCCTTCATGATGACCTTGACCTGAACCGGCGAAACGTCAGGAAAGGCATCGATCGGTAAGCCGGGCAGGAGGACAGCGCCGGCGCCGATCATCAGCAGCACGCCGAGCATGACGAACAGTCGCTGCGACAGTGCAAACGCAACCAGGCGCCGGAGCATTTACTGCCCCAGTCCGGAGAGGATGCCGCGAAGCGCCGAGATGCCGCCGATCGCGATCTCATCCCGATCCGAGACGGCGCCCGCTACGACCACATGGTCCTGATCTTCCGCAAGCAGCTTGACCGGCACCAGCCGGAAGCCGCCGTCAAAGGCGACGAAGACCGACGTTTGCTCGCCCCGCCGGACCAGCCCACTGTAAGGGATCTCCCAGGCGCTTTCGCCGGTCGAGAGAAATCCGATGCGGGCCGCGGTGGTCTGGCCGGGATGCAGCTCGCCGTCGTTGGGGACTTCCGCGCGAACCAGAATAGTCTGGGTGGCAGGATCGATGGTCTCTGAGACCAACACGACCTTGCCCGGGGTGGAATAGCCCTCGATCTCGACTTTCGCGCCGGTACGGATCGCTCGAATATTGGCGGCAGGGACCGCGATTTCCGCCCATAGCGGCGAGAGCCGCGCCAACTTGACAAGCGGTGCGGATTGTTCGAGCCGCTGCCCTGGTGACACCGCGAGCTCGACCACGGACGCGGCTTGCGGGGCATTGACCGTGAGCGTCCCGCTGATCGCCGCTTGCTGGGCCAGCCGGGAGATTGCATCGTCGGACATCCCGCTCAGATGCAGCATCTGACGCCGTTCGGCGACGACGAGGGCGGCCTGGCGCGCTTCGGCCTGGCTGGCTTCGAGCACGCGTTGCGGCACGGCCTTGCCTTCGAACAGATCCACGTTGCGATTGAGCTGCTGGCTGGCGAGGTGCTCCTGCGCGATCGCGTGCAGATAGTCGCGCTGCTGGGAGACGAAGCTCGGACTCTCCAGCGTGACCAGCGGCTGACCGGCCGTGACGCGGTCACCGCGCCCCACCAGGAGCTTGGCGACCATGCCGGCCACCGGCGCGCTGACGACCCACAATTGCTGCGTCGGGATGACGATCTGGACGGGATAGGGCAGCGTCAGATCGGTCCGGCTCGCGACAGGATGGGTGACGCGGACGCCGAGATTGCGCGCCTGCGCATCGCTGAGCTTCACCTCGTCCTGTGCATTCGGCGCGGAGGGCCAGAGACTCAATACAAGCGCTAGGAGAGCACGGGCAGTCGCGCTCCGAGCGGGGCTCAGACGGAAAATCCCATAGGGCAGTTGCATGGCGGAAGTCGTCCGGAGCGCAGCATTGTATCTCGCTAACGCCGGCGCGACGGTGGTGGGTTGATGTGCATCAAGCGCGCTTGGCCTGCGCAGGATATTTTTGCACGAGGCGCGCCGGAGATGGCATCGATCCGGCTGTGGGCCGAGGTGGGCTCCGGGTGGTTTGCTTATCGCGGGGCGCAACAGCCAAGGCTGTTCTGAACTACGCAGGAGCAAAGTCGTGAAATTGAGCAGACTCTTGTGCACACTGCTGGGCAGTGTCATTGCGGCGCTTGCTCTCGTGCAGCCCGCGCTTTCCCACAGTGGAACGGCGCAGGATCCTTGGAGCCCCGCGCACATTGACATGCTCCCGGACGAAATCCGCGCAGACGTGCAGAAATGGAACGCTACGTGCGGGGGCTCGATAGCGGCCGCCCAACATTTTGCGCTCTATCTGACCGTGCCAGGCGCCGAGTTCGTGGCCCTTCACTTCGACGATTTTCAATGCCGCAGCAGAGCCGTTCTTTGCAATTCCGCGGGATGTCTTCACGAAGTGTATGTCGCGACGGCCGGCCGATACCGCCGCGTGCTCACGGTGCGCACCTATGACATCCGACTATCATCCGTCAACAACCAGGCCTTCGTCGAGCTCCTCGACCGCAACGGAACCAGCCGGAAGCTGCGCTGGAATGGCAGCCGATTCGTCGCGAAGTAGATGTCGGTGCAGATGCCTGTCGCTTGCACCTGTCTCGTTGCGCTTTAGTTTATTGTTAGAGCATGATCTTTTCGGAGAACCGCTACGCACTTTTCCGGATCATGCGCTAGCGCCGCACGATCGAGCCGGCGCGGCTGACCAGGCGGGCGAGTGCGCGGAAGCGGCTGCCGACGCGGTCGGCGACGAGGTCGCCGAGGCGATGCTCGAACACCAGCATCAGCTTGCGGCCCTGGCTGCGGAAATGCGTGGCCGGCAGCACGCCAGGGCGCGCCGCCGAGATCAGATGCGCGACGCGGAACGCAGCGCCCAAGAGGCGCGCGCGCTCGAGCTGCGCCGGCGTCAGCAGCTCCTGCATGGTAACCGGTGGCTGGTTTTCCTCGCTCAGGCCCGCATAGCGATAGAACACCGACAGGCCGACGAAGGCGCGCTCGGTGTGGGTGATCGCGCCGAAATTGCCGTTGACGACGAGGCTCAGAGTCTGCTCGCCGCGGTGATCGGGATGCACGCGCCAGCCGATATCGGACAGCAGGCACGCGGTGTGGCGCAAGCGGCGGTCCTCCTCGGTCTCGCGCAGCTTCACCACGCGCGCGAGGCGGTCGGTCCAGGCGATCAGCTCGTGGGCGTGCTTGGCCGAGCGCGACAGCAGCTGGTTCAGCTCTTCCGCGGCGCAGATCAGGCCGTCCTTGTTGCGTTCCGGTTCCGACAGCTTCTCGTGCAGAAGGCCCTCGCGCACGCCGAAGGTCGAGAACACGATCGTCTTCGGCTTTGCCACCCGGATGATGTGCTCGAGCACCAACGCCGCATAGGTGAGGAGCGGGCGCCGCGCATCGGCGACGATCTCGATGTCGGCGAGCATGTCCGCGGCCGCAAGCCGACGCAGACGGCGCGAAAAGTCGAGCGCTTCAGCCGCGGACAGCGAATAGCCGTGCATCACCTGGAGCGGATAGCCGCTCTGGATGATGTGGATGCGCGCCAGCGCACGCCAGGTGCCGCCGACCGCATAGAAAGTCCGGCCGCGGCCCGCGGTGAGCTGTGGCACCTCGTCGATCGCCTCGCGCACGATGCGGTCGGCGCGCTTGAGCGATTTGTGCGCGAGGTCCTGGAGCGCGAGCCCGCCGAGCGGCAGCGTCACGCCGCTACGCACGCTGTTCCTGCGCACGTCGATCAGTTCGAGCGAGCCGCCGCCGAGATCGCCGACGATGCCGTCGGGATGATGGATGCCGGAGATCACGCCGAGCGCCGACAGCCGCGCCTCGCGCGGACCCGACAGGATCTCGATCTTCACCGCGCAAATGCGCTCGGCCTTCGCGATGAAGTCGGGGCCGTTGGAGGCATCGCGGCAGGCCGCGGTCGCGATCGCGAACACGCGCCCAACCTGCATCACGCGGCACAACGCGCGAAAGCGCCTCAACGAGGTCAGCGCCTTGTCGACGGCGTCGGGCGCGAGCAGGCCGGTGCTCTGCACCTCGCGTCCGAGGCCGCACAGCGTCTTCTCGTTGAAGATCGGAATGAGGCTCCGTGTCAGCCCCTCGTAGACGACGAGACGGACCGAGTTGGAACCAATATCGATGACCGCGACGCTCGAGCCGCGCTTGCGCGGCCGCTTCACGCCGAACATCCCCGATCAGGATTGATGGCGTTCGTTCCGGCGCGTAAGACGACGCGGCGAGGATTCCTTGAGCGACTTTCCACGGCCAGACAGACTCGGATTTGTCATGAAGTAGTTGTGGACGTTGAAAGGCTCTTCGCCCTTCGCGGTCTTCATACGCGTTGAGGACCCGTCCGGCAACAATTGCCAGCTCTGCTCATTGTCCTTGAGATTCGCGACCATGATCTGTTCGAGAACCTGCTGATGCACCGTGGGATTTTGCAGCGGACACAGCACCTCGACGCGGCGGTCGAGGTTGCGCGGCATCATGTCGGCGGAGGAGATATACACAGCCGCTTTGGCGCTCGGCAGACCCTGGCCCATGCCGAAGCAGTAGATTCGGCCGTGTTCCAGGAAGCGTCCGATGATCGACTTGACGCGGATGTTCTCGGACAGGCCGGGAATGCCGGGGCGCAGGCAACAGATACCGCGCACCACGAGCTCGACCTGCACGCCGGCCTGGGAGGCCTCGTAGAGCGCGTCGATGATGTCGGGGTCGACCAGCGCATTCATCTTCATCCAGACCGCGCCGTGGCGGCCGTGGCGCGCATGCGCGGTCTCGCCCTGGATGTGCTCGATGATGCGCTTGCGCAAGGTCAGCGGTGACACCGCCATTTTTTCCAGATCGCTCGGCGCGGCGTAGCCGGTGATGAAATTGAACACGCGCGCGGCATCGCGGCCGATGGTCGGATCGGAGGTGAAGTAGGAGAGGTCGGTGTAGATGCGCGCGGTGACCGGATGATAATTGCCGGTGCCGGTATGGACGTAAGTCGTGAGGCTGCCGCCCTCGCGACGCACCACCATCGAGAGTTTTGCGTGCGTCTTCAGTTCGAGGAAGCCGTAGACAACCTGCACGCCGGCGCGTTCGAGATCGCGTGCCCAGCGGATGTTGGCTTCCTCGTCGAAGCGCGCCTTCAGCTCGATCAACGCGGTGACGGATTTGCCGGCCTCGGCGGCTTCCGCCAGCGCGCGCACGATCGGCGAGTTGTTGGAGGTGCGGTAGAGCGTCTGCTTGATCGCGACGACATCGGGGTCGCGCGTCGCCTGCTGCAGGAACTGCACCACCACGTCGAAGGATTCGTAGGGGTGATGGACCACGAGGTCCTTCTGCCGGATCGCGGCGAAGATGTCGCCGCCATGCTCACGTACGCGCTCGGGATGGCGCGGTACGTAAGGGGTGAATTCGAGGTCGGGCCGGTCGAGGCGCGTGAGTTGCGAGAGCTCGTTCATCGCCTGCACGCCGTCGACCAGGAACACCTCGTCGTCGGCGGCCGACAGCGCGTGCTGCACGAAGCTGCGCAGCTCCTCCGGCATCTTGGCATCGATCTCGAGCCGGATCACCGACCCGCGGCGGCGGCGCTTCAGCGCGGTCTCGAACAGGCGGACGAGGTCTTCGGCCTCTTCCTCGATTTCGAGCTCGGAGTCGCGGATGATGCGGAAGGCGCCTTGGCCGTGCAGATTGTAGCCGGGGAACAGGCGGTTGATGAACAGGGCGGTCGCCTGCTCCAGCGAGATCAGCCGGACCACCTTGCCGTCGGCCGGCAGGCGGATGAAGCGGTCGATCTTGCCGGGCATGCGGATCAACGCGTTCATCTGCTTGCCGTCGGCGGCGCGCGTGAGCTGGAGCGCGATGGTGAAGCCGAGGCTCGGGATGAACGGGAAGGGGTGGGCCGGGTCGATCGCCAGCGGCGTCAGCAGCGGAAACACGTTGCTGAGGAAATAGTCCTCGATCCAGGTCCGTTCCGCCTTGGTGACGTCCTTGCCGTCGACCAGGACGATGCCGACATCGGCCAGAGTGCCGCGCAAATCGCGCCAGATCGCCTGCTGGTCGGAGGCGAGTTCGGAGACGGTGCGGTTGATCAGGGCGAGCTGCTCGGATGGCGTCAGGCCGTCGGGGCTGCGTTCGGCAATGCCCTCGCGCACCTGCGCCTTGATTCCGGCGACGCGAACCATGAAGAACTCGTCGAGGTTATTTGCGGAAATCGACAGGAATCGCACCCGCTCCAGCATGGGATGGCTGGGATTGACCGATTCCTCCAGGACGCGTCGGTTGAAATGCAGCCAGGAAAGCTCGCGGTTGATGAATCGCTCGGGACTCGATGCGATCGCCGGCAGGCTCTCGGGCTCTGGGGCTTTTTCTTTAGTTTCAATAGCTTGCGCAGAGTCCATCAGAAGTCGGTCCATCCAGTTCGCCCCAATTTGCGACTTATGCGCAAAACCGGCCGGAGCATGTGTTAGAGCGATGACGTCTCGATGACATTGATGTTCCGCCGCTTCGCCGCGTCAAGCGGGCTCGCGTAGGCCTTGGGCGCGGCCGCGCGACCGATCAAGCGTCCCGCAGCAGCTCGGCGGCCAGCGCCCGGGTGACCGGGCGGCCAAGTCGCAGGGCTTCGCTGTCGAGCAATTCCACGGCTTGGCGGGCGGCGGCCGAGGACCGCTCCAGGCGCGTGGCGAGGTAGCCGACCACGCTCTCGTCCACGGTGAGCTGGCGGTCGGCGCAGAATTTGACGATCAGGCCGCGGAAGAGCTGGTCGTCGGGCGGCAGCAACGCGACCACCGGAACGGCGCGCAGACGCGAGCGCAGGTCGCGAAGCTCGATCTCCAGCGAGGCCGGCACCTCGCGTCCGGTGAACAGAATGTAGGCGCCATCCTCGCGGGCGAGGTTCATCAGGTGGAAAAGGGCGCGTTCGTCAAATTCCCTGGCCTTGAGATCCTCGACCACCAGCGCACCGGTGGCGAGCGTGCCCGGAACGCCCGCAGCGGTCAGCGCATTGGCCGTGGTGGAGCGGGCGCCGGCCTCCTCGGCCCAGATCGCGGCGAGATGGCTCTTGCCGCTTCCTTCCGGGCCGGCCAGCCACATGATCCGGTTCGGCCATTCCGGCCAGCTGTCGATCAGGCCGAGGCCGGCTGCATTGGCCGGTCCCTCGAGGAAATTGTCCCGGCTGAGGCTCTCCGCATGCGGAAGCGAAAACGCCAATTGTCGGGGGTGAACGCGGCCTGGCACGCTTGCTTTGCTCCATGCCGGCGCGCCGGCGTCATTTGAAGAGATCGGACGTATCGAGCGGGAGTTGGCCTTTTACGGGGCCGCATCCCCTCTCATTTGGCCTCGATCGTACTCATGTGCCGCAGCCATTCGACCAGATAGAGCGACACGGAGGAGAGCGTGAAGACCGTGACGAGGCCCATCAGGATGATATCATAAGGGGCCGGCTTGAAGCCGAAGGCAAGCGCCGCCAGCACGAGCGCCGCGAACGCCACTTGTGCCACCGTATTGAGCTTGGACACTTTCGACGGCTTCATCTCGACGGGCCGGTCGAACAGCCAGGACACGATCACGGCGGCGACGATCATGATGTCGCGCGAGACCACCAGGATCACGATCCAGCGCGGAATTGCGCCCCAGATGCCGAGCGCCATGTAGATCGAGACGAGCAGCGCCTTGTCCGCGAGCGGGTCGAGCAGGGCGCCGAGCTCGCTCGTCATGTTGAAGCGCTTGGCCAGGAAGCCGTCCACGGCGTCGCTGATACCGGCGATCAGGAAGACGGCGAACGCGACCTCCATTTGGCTCGACACGATGGCCCAGACGATGATCGGGACCAGCATGATGCGGCCCAGGGTAATGATGTTCGGAATACTCACGAAAGCGCTTCCCGGCACCCGGTCTGACCTCGAATCCGGCCTCTCGGGAGGCTGAACCGGTTGATATCTCTACATAGTATACGGCGGTGCGCCATGCGAGCCATTGCGCGTCCCCGGAATTCGACGTAACCAGCCGCGAACCCACTGGAAATCGGGCATGACCGACCGCAAAAACGGCCTCACTTACGCCGATTCAGGCGTCGATATCGATGCGGGCAACCGCCTGGTCGACCTGATCAAGCCGATGGTGCGCGCCACCGCACGGCCGGGCGCCGACGCCGAGATCGGCGGTTTCGGCGGCCTATTCGACCTCAAGGCGGCCGGTTTCAAGGATCCGGTCCTCGTGGCGGCGACCGACGGCGTCGGCACCAAGGTCAAGATCGCGATCGAGACCGGCCTGCATGGCGGGATCGGCATCGACCTCGTCGCCATGAGCGTCAACGACCTCGTGGTGCAGGGCGCCGAGCCGCTGTTCTTCCTGGATTATTTCGCTTGCGGCAAGCTCGATCCGGAGGCAACGGCCTCGATCGTCGCGGGCGTCGCGGAGGGCTGCCGCGAATCCGGCTGCGCCCTGATCGGCGGCGAGACCGCCGAGATGCCCGGCCTCTACAAGGACGGCGATTACGACCTCGGCGGGTTTGCCGTCGGTGCCGCGGAGCGAGGGACGTTGCTGCCGCGCAAGGACATCGCGGCCGGCGACGCCGTCATTGGCCTCGCCTCATCGGGGGTGCATTCGAACGGCTTCTCGCTGGTGCGCAAGATCGTGGAACAATCGGGCCTCGGCTTCGAGGCGCCGGCGCCGTTCGCCCCGGTCATGACCCTTGGCGGCGCGCTGCTGACGCCGACGAAGCTCTACGTCAAATCCTGCCTGCGCGCGATCCGCGAGACCGGCGCGGTGAAGGGCCTTGCCCACATCACCGGCGGCGGCTTCACCGACAACATTCCGCGCGTGCTGCCGAGCAACCTCGGCGTCGGCATCGATCTGGCGCGCCTGCCGGTGCTGCCGGTGTTCAAATGGCTGGCGGCGCAGGCCGGCATCGCGGAGCTGGAGATGCTGCGCACCTTCAACTGCGGCATCGGCATGATCGCGATCGTCGAGCCCGACAAGGTCGACGAGGTCGTGCAGGTCTTCACCGACGCCGGCGAGACCGTGGCGCAGCTCGGCACCGTGATCCCGGCCGAGGGCGAGCACCGCGTCGTCTATAACGGCCATCTCGACATGGCGCTGTGATGACCGGCGCTGTGATGAAGCGCCGCGTCGCCATCCTGATCTCCGGCCGCGGCTCCAACATGTCCGCGCTGATCAGGGCCGCCACTGCTGCGGATTTCCCGGCGGAGATCTCGCTCGTCATTTCGAACAAAGCCGATGCGCTCGGGCTCGAGCGGGCCAAGGCGGCCGGCGTGAACACGCTGGTGATCGAGAGCAAGCCGTTCGGCAAGGACCGCGCCGGCTTCGAAAAGGTGCTGCAGGCGGCGCTCGACCAGCATGGGATCGAGCTGATTTGCCTCGGCGGCTTCATGCGCCTGTTCACGGCCGAGTTCACCAGGGCCTGGTACGGGCGGATGCTCAACATCCATCCCTCGCTGCTGCCGTCCTTCCCCGGCCTCGACCCGCACGGCCAGGCCTTGCGCGCCGGCGTCAAGCTATCGGGCGCGACGGTGCACTTCGTCATCCCCGAGACCGATGCCGGTCCGATCGTGATGCAGGGCGCGGTTCCCGTCAGCGATCACGACACGGGGGATACGCTGTCGGAGCGCATCCTCGAAGTCGAGCACCGCATCTATCCCGAAGCGCTGCGGCTGCTCGCGACCGGCAAGGTCCGGATCGAGGGCGATGTGTGCAAGACGGACGGAAGCTCCGCGTCGGAGAATTTTCTGGTTGCGCCGGTGGTGAGCTGAGTCGATCCGGCTTACTCGATATAGTCTGCCGCCTCGCCATTGCGGACATATCCGTAGATGCGAAAACCCGCAGTGGTCTTCTCTCCGACAAACCGGATCCGTTTCAGGATCGCGCGGACACGCTCGCGCTGAGGCGTCGTTTCGACGGACAGTTCAGCCCATTCCATCCAATTCCATCCTGCGCTCATCCAGTGATAGAACCATTCACCATCCCAATGGCTCAGGTTTCCGGTTTCCAGGTTTCGGCAGCGGAATCGAGGTCGACAGGGCGGGGGAAGATCGAGCACGGCCTTCCACAGTTCGCGCCATTTGGCGTCATTAGCGACCGCGTAATATTCCGACGGTTGGATCTTCGGTCTATCGCTCACGGCGCGGCGAACGGATCGAGCGTCGCTACGCCGGTCGATTCAATGTCGGCAATGTTGCGCGTCACCAGTGTCAGGCCGTGGACCTTGGCAGTGGCGGCGAGCAGGCTGTCAATAAGCGGCAGTGGATTGGGAATTCCAAGGAGGGCCCAAGTCTCGGCGATGGTCTCATCGATGGGTAGAACCCGATCAGCGAGTCGGGTTCTCATCTGAGAGAACCATCGGTCGAGGGATTTCGCCTGGAGAGGATCATTTCGCCTTTTCAGCTCGATGCCCCGGCGAATTTCAGCCAGAACTAAGACACTGGTACCGATCTCCCCCGCTGGCGTCTGATTAACCCAACGAATGACATTTGGGTCGGCGCGCTCGCGCTTGCGTATTTCGGAGATGACGTTGGTATCGACCAGAAACCTCACAAGTCAAGCTCTCGCCAGCCGTCGCGCCTTGGCCGATCGAAGACACCGTCGAATGCTTCATCGGGAAGCTCGGAGCCGAAGACGTCGAAGGCTGTCTTGACGCCGGGATTTTGGAGGGCGCTAGCAAGCGTTGATCGAAGTGCTGCGGCTCGCTCCGGTTCGTCGCGCAGGGTTTCGGCCAATGCACGTATGAGGCCCGCGTCTTTCTTAGCAGCTTGGACTTCGACCCTAACCAGACCCCGCGCCGCAGCGCGGCGCCGATGGGTCCGGGTTGCCTTTCGCTGGGACTTTGTTGCCACGTCATGCTCCGCAATTTCCGGTAATATAACCGGAAATTGTCGGAAGGTCCAATGGATAAGCAGGGAGCCCAAAACAAAATCCCCCGGCAGAGCCGGGGGCAACGTCATGGTCTCTCGCGTGTAGCCTTGAGAGAATTCAGGAGACCTTGAGGTTCTCCGCGGATGCCTTGCCGCGGTTCTCCACGAGGTCGTATTCAACCACCTGGTTCTCGTTGAGGGTCGAAAGTCCGGCACGCTCGACGGCGGAGATGTGGACGAACACGTCCTTGTCGCTGCCGTTCGGCTTGATGAACCCATAGCCCTTGGTCGGGTTGAACCATTTGACGGTGCCCTTTTGCGGCATCCTCAGTCTCCTCCACTAGATATAAAAAAGACGCGGCCGCTTTTCGCGTGCCACGCCACAAACGGGCTTCCGGGAGTCTGTTCGAGTCTTGAATCTCAATGTCGCGAAACGCACAGCAGAGCGGCCAATTCCGATTGTGTCCAACATTGCAACATGAAAATCGCCCGTTAGCAAGCTGCGGTTAAATTTCAAGGGCAGACGGATTGTGCCGTTCTCCAATTTCCGACCTGTGGCCGCGGAACCACAATCGAGGGCAATAGCCTCGGTGACCGCGGGCTAAGCGGTTGACCCTCCGTGGCAGTTCGGCACAAATCGCGACATGCGTGCGCCGCGCGTGTTGCATTTTTGCGCGCCGCCATTTGCTTCGGGATTTGTCGTCATGTGCTGCACATCGCAGCCGTCCGGGACACGGCAGACGATCGGGCTGGACCGCGTCCGCAGGGTCGCGGCAGCGATCGCGGCGGCGTTTGCGATCGTCGTGATGATGTCGGCCACGTCGCCGGTCTTCGCGCAAAGCCCGACGCCTACGCCGACCCCGACACCGACACCGACGCCCACGCCGTCACCCACCCCGATCCCGTCCCCGTCGGCCGGCAACGCTGCGCTCGATCTCGGCTCGAACTTCCTGGAGCGGCTCGGCAACCAGGCGTCGAACGGTTTCAACCGGACATTCCGCACCAATCCCGGCGGCGGCGGCGCGTCCGCCAGCACTGAAGATCCGCGCTACCGCACCTGGTTCGAGGGCTACGGCATCTCGGTCCGGACCGATGCGCAAGGCGACTTCGTCGGCGACCGGCGCAAGACGGTTGGCGGCGTCGCCGGCTTCGGCGCGCGCGTGGCCCCGGGCGTCAATCTCGGCTTTTCCGTCGACCAGAGCCATACCGACATCGACGTGCCGCTGGCGCTGCAATCGGCCACGCTCGACCTGACGCAAATCGGCTTCAACGGCTCGGTCGACAAGGGGCCATGGACGTGGGCTTTTGCCGTGGTGCACGGTTTCGGCAAGGTCCGTTCCAGCCGCGACACCGGCCTTGGCCTTGCGACCGCGGGCTATCGCGCCGCGGTCGACGGCGCGCTGACCGAGATCAGCTATCACTGGACCAAGGACCAGATGCGCATCGTGCCCAAAGGCGCACTGGAATATGTGCGCGCCACCAGTGCGGCGTTCCAGGAGGCCGGCGGCCTCGATCCGCTCAAGGTCGGCTCGACGGCGCTCTCACGCGCACGCATCATGATCGGGGCCGAGATCGGCCGCTACTTCATCATCGACCAGAAGATCCTGGACCTGTCCGGCTACGGCAAGTTCGTCGACAATTTCCACCAGGATCTGGGCTCAGTCGAGGTCAGCCTCGGCGCTCAGAACATCGTCGTTCCCGGCATCGGCGAGAGCCGTTACGGCGTGGATGCCGGTGCCTCGGCTTCGCTCAGCTTGACCAGCGTGGCGCGGCTTTATGTCAATTACGACGGCAAGTTCCGCAACGAGCTGACCTCGCACCAGGGCACGGTCGGCTTCGAATATCGCTGGTAGGCGCAGCCTCCTAAAGCGCGATGCGATTAGGATGAATCGCCATCGCGCTTTAGGTTGTTGTTTGAGCATGATCTTTTCGGAAAACCGCTGCGCACTTTTCCGGATCATGCTTTAGGTCGGCGTCGCCGCGACGTATCCCGTCAATCCAAAACCCTCGCGCGCCGCCGTCATCATCGGCACCAGCGCGTTCGGATGGATGAACTCGTCGCGGAAGCAGGGATAGGTCTTGGGATCGAAGATCTTCTTCAGCCAGTCGACCACGATCTTGTGGCGCTCGGAGGTGCGGAATTCCCGGTGATAGGTGAGCCAGAGATCGGCGTGGTGGCTGACGCCGAGATCGACGGCGATCAGCGGCGCGCCGAGCGCGGTCGAGACCGTCGGCAGGAAGCCGATGCCGGCGCCGCGCTCGACTGCATAGAGCACGCCGACCGAGGAATTGGTCTTGATCCCAACGATGCCCTCGAGCGACTTCAGTCCGAGCACGCGCGCGTAGGCGCCGTCGTCGACCTGCGGCGCGCTCTGCTTGATGATGCGGTGGTTCTTCAGGTCGGCTAGGGTCGCCGGCACGCCGTAGAGGTTTTCGTACTCCTTGGAGACGAAGGGATAGATGTGCAGACGGCCTAGCTTGGCGACGATCAGATCCGGATTGGTCGGTGGTTCGAGCTGGATCGCGATGTCCGATTCAAGCCGTGCGACGTCGGCCTGCTCCATCGCGCAGCGCAGATCGACGGTGATCCTGCGGTAGGTCTTCTGGAAGTCGATCAGTCGCGGCAGGATCCAGAAATTGCCCGGGCCTTCCGTCACCGCGACGCGCACGGTGCCTGAGGTGTCGTTCGACGACCGCGCGGCGCGCCGGAAGACGTTGAAGGCATGACGCTCCATATGTGCAACGTCGGCGATCATCGCGGTGCCTTCATCGCTGAGCGTGAGCCCGCTCTGGTCGCGCAGGAACAGCTTGCAGCCGATGCTCTCTTCGAGCCGGTCGACGCGGCGCATCAGCGTGGTCGAGGTGAGCCCGAGCTCCTCGGCGGCATTGCGAAAACTTTTATACTTTGCGCACGCTAAAAACAGTTTCAAATCGTCCCAGGACGCGCCCAGGACTTCTTCACGGTGCTGCGTCATCGCAGCACCCCGGTGCAATAACTGCTGCATACTCCTGATCCCCAGCCGCTAAGCTCGTCGGCGTAGCGGGGCACGAAAGTCTCGAACGATAGAGGCGTGACATGGGTATGGAAAGGGGCTCGTTTGCCGCAAGGCATGATTTCGACGCCTTGCCGCTGAGCCCGGATGTGGATGTCCGCTGCGCGCAATTGTCCGAAATTGCGCCGCTTTCGCAGATGGCGCACCGGCTGGTGCCGGGCGTGCGGATCGGGACAGCCGAGCTTGCGCATTACTTCACGTTCGATCCCCAGAGCATCCTGACGTTCAGCCGGAAGGGCGATCTCGTCGGCGGCATGGCCTTCCTGTTTCTCAATGACCGCGGGCACGATGCGCTGCTGCTCGACGAGATCTGCCTCACCGCGCCCGAGACGCGCTATCTCGCTTCCGCGAACGAAGAGGTCGCTGCCATCTACATCTGGGCGATCGCGGCGACGGGACGCGGTATCGCCGGTCTCGGCAAGGCTGCAGCACATCTACGACAGCTAAGGTTCCGCAGCGCCGATTGCTATGCGCAGCCGTCAACGGTGGCCGGACGCGACATCATGAAGGCGACCGGCTTTGCGCCGGTCCCGAGCTTCCAGCCCGACCTCTGGTGCTACGAGCGGCCCTGGCATCGCCAGCCGCTGCGCATGCCGGGCGCGATCATCCAAGCAAGGAGTTTTGCAGATGCACGGTACTAGGATCCCTGTCGCCCAGCCCTGTTCCCGCGCCATCACCATCCGCCTTGCGCGCGATCCAAGCGATCTCATGCTGGTCACCGCCATTCGCTCGGCGGTCTATCTCGCCGAGCAGGATTGTCCGTTCGAGGAGGAGTTCGACGGCAACGACATGGTCGCGGCCCATTTCATCGGCTTCGTCGGCAACGAGCCCGCAGGCTGCCTGCGGGTGCGCTTCTTCGGCGATTTCGCCAAGGTGGAGCGGCTCGCGGTCCGTCACCAATACCGGCGCTCGCGCGTCTCGTTCAAGCTGGTGCAGGCCAGCGTCGACTATGTGAAGCGCAAGGGCTTTCGCAAGATCTACGGCCAGGCACAGGACAGGCTGGTCGATTTCTGGGCCCATTTCGGCGCCAAGCCGCTCGGCCACAATCGCAAGATCACATTCTCGGATTTTTCCTACACGGAAATGCTGCTGGAGATCGAGCCGGGCCCCGACGCGATCACGCTGGACAGCGATCCCTACGTGATCATCCGCCCCGAAGGCGATTGGGACCGGCCGGGCGTGCTCGACGCCTCGGCGGGGCGGGCGGTGACTTCACCGCTGCGGGATCTCGCGCTCGCCGACCGTTGAAACTGGTGCAGCTCTGCGCAAGACAATGCTGGCTTCCATCCACGATGATCCGCCGATCCTGATTTGCGCGGATCTCCAGGTCGAGTATCTGACCCCTGGGCGCCGCCACGTCGTCCTCGACGGCGACGCCGTCACGACGCGCTGCCTGGAACTGCTGACCTTGTGGCGGGGCAATCTCTGGCCGGTGATGCATCTGAAGCGCATCGCGCAGGCGGCGTGGTTCAATCCGGCATCGAGGCTGACCGATTGGATCGCGGAGACCAAGCCGCGGCCGGGAGAGATGACGTTCGACCATCCGCTGCCGTCGGCCTACAGCTCGTCGCGGTTTGTGGACTACATGTCCAATATCCGGACCGTGCGCTGCATTCTGATCGGTTTTTCCCTGGACGAGACCATCCTGGCCACCGCAGCCGAAGGGTTTCACCGCAGCCATCGCTACCAGGTCGTCGCTGACGCCGTGGCTTGCCGGCAGCCGGGTACGGGCGATTCCGCCGCCTATAAGCATGCGGTAGTGAATGTCATCGGGAATTTTGCTACAATCCAGTCCAGCGCCGAACTGATCAGAACCAGCGGCGCCGTTGCGGTGTAGGCGGCCGCGGCCGGCGGATGGGGTGAGAGATTGTCACGGGGAGACGAGCTCAAGGAGCTGGCGAGCGATCTGTCGCGTGCGGCCGAGAGGGCGCGCGGGCTTGGTTTGCCGACGACGGTCTATCTGCTCTCGATGGCGCTGGTGGAGGTGAGGGAGGCCGCTGCCGGCACTGACGACGGGCATGACGACGACGCGGCATGAGAGATGCTCCACATGTTGCTTCGTCATGAGCGGATTTGTCACGTGCGGCAATGTCACGTGCAGCCTTGTCGCGTGCATTTTTGTGCATCGCTGCTGAGCGCTTGCTGCCGACGAATTGGCGTTGCAAGTTCTGCGCTGTCGCAATAGCCAAGGTACTTGATCATCGAGTGATGACGCCGGCTATGCCTGCGACGTGACGCTTTCAAGGATCTCCGCAAATGTCCATGCTGCCCAATTCGCAAGAGGCCCGGGATGTAGCCTATCAGCTCCATCCCTACACCAACGCGCGCACCCATCAGCAGGCAGGTCCCCTGGTGATCGAGCGCGGCGAGGGTCCTTACGTCTTCGATGCGTCGGGCAAGCGCTATTTCGAGGCGATGGCCGGCCTGTGGAGCGTTGGGCTGGGCTTCAACGAGAAGCGGCTGGTCGAGGCCGCGCACAAGCAGATGCAGGCGCTGCCGTTCTATCACACGTTCTCCGCCAAATCGCACGGGCCCTCGATCGACCTCGCCGAGAAGCTGGTCGCGCTCGCGCCTGTGCCGATGAGCAAGGTGTTCTTCACCAATTCCGGCTCGGAAGCCAACGACACCGTCCTCAAGCTGATCGCCTATCGCTCCAACGCGCTCGGTCAGCCGCAGCGCAAGAAGGTGATCAGCCGGATGCGCGCCTATCACGGCGTCACCATTGCCTCGGCGAGCCTCACCGGCCTGCCGAACAACCACCGCTCGTTCGACCTGCCGCTGCCGAACATCCTGCACACGGGCTCGCCGCATTTCTACAAGGACGGCGCGCCCGGCGAGAGCGAGGAAGCCTTTGCGACGCGCCGGGCCGAGGAGCTCGACGCGCTGATCCAGAAGGAAGGGCCCGATACGATCGCGGCGTTCTTCGGCGAGCCGGTGATGGGCGCGGGCGGCGTCATCGTGCCGCCGGCGACCTATTGGGACAAGATCCAGGCGGTCCTGAACAAGTACGACATCCTGCTGGTCGCCGACGAAGTGATCTGCGGCTTCGGCCGCACCGGCAAGATGTTCGGCTGCGAGACCTACGGCATCAAGCCCGACGTGCTCGTGGTCTCCAAGCAGATCACCTCGAGCTATTTCCCGTTCTCGGCGATCATCATGAACGACCGCATGTTCGAGCCGATCGCGGACGAGAGCAACAAGATCGGCGTGCTCGGCCACGGCTTCACTGCGGGCGGTCATCCGGTCGGTTCGGCGGTTGCGCTGGAAAACCTCAAGATCATCGAGGAGCGCGGCCTGGTCGCACATGCCGCCGAGCTCGGCGCTTACATGCAGGGCAGACTGCGCGAGCTCACCAGCCATCCGCTGGTCGGCGAGGTTCGCGGCGTCGGCATGATCGCGGCGATCGAGCTCGTGCTCGACAAGGGCCGCAAGACCGCAGCGGCGACGCCGGGCGCCGTCGGCGGCATCGCCAGCCGCATGCTCCAGGAGCGCGGCGTGATCTCGCGCAACATGCTGGACGCCATCGCCATCTGCCCGCCGCTGATCGTCACCAAGGCGGACATCGACGGGCTGGTGGACGCGATCTCCGGCGTGTTGAACGACATGAAGGCGGAAGTGGCCAAGCTGACGCCGGCGTAACTGCTGGGCCCAACTCTATCACCGTCACCCCTGCGCAACGGCGTAGCCGTTGTCGCTGGAGGTGCTCGCCTCTTTGGCGAGCCTCGAAGGGCGACGGCCCGGCTGCTACTGCGCGGGCGTTCATCCTTCGTGCGGTGCGTTGCACCGCCCGCCTCGCACCTCAGGATGACGAGCTAACAGTTGATCCGCTCAGCTGAACATTACGCCCGCTGAACCCCGATCACGCGGCCTTTCTCGACCGCCAGTGCCAGCTCGCCGCGCTTGAGCTTCAAGGCAGCGTCGCCGAACAGCTCGCGACGCCAGCCGCGCAGTGCCGGCACGTCGGCTTCGTCGTCGGCCGCGATCTCCTCGAGATCGTCGACGGTCGCGATCACCTTGCTGGCGACCGCATGCTTCTCGGCGGTCATGCGCAGCAACACCTTCAAGAGCTCGACGATGGCGGCGCCGTTGTTGTTGTTGCGCGGCTTCTCCAGCTTCGGGAGCGTCGAAAAATCCCGCGCCAGCCCGCGCTCGACCGCGGCGACGATGTCCGCGCCCCATTTGGATTTCTCAAAACCCTTCGGCACCGAGCGCAGATGGGCGAGCTTTTCCAGAGTGTTCGGCGCGTGGGTCGCGATATCGCTGATGGCCTCGTCGCGCAGCACGCGGCCGCGCGGCACGTCGCGGCTCTGCGCCTCCTGCTCGCGCCAGGCGGCGACCTCCATCAGGACCGCGAGATCCTTCGGCTTGCGCACGCGCGTCTTGAGCCGCTCCCAGGCCCGCTCGGGGTGGAAGTCGTAGGTCCGGGGGGAGGTCAGGACCTCCATCTCGATGGAGACCCATTCGCTGCGGCGGCGCTTCTTGAGGTCGGCATCGAGCGCTGCGAACACGTCGCGCAAATGCGTGACGTCGGACACGGCGTAGTGCATCTGCTCCTTGGTCAGCGGCCGGCGCGACCAGTCGGTGAAGCGGTGGGTCTTGTCCGGGCGGTGGCCGGTGACTTTCTCGACCAGCGCGTCGTAGGCGATGCTGTCGCCGTATCCGAGCACCATCGCAGCAACCTGGGTGTCGAACACCGGATGCGGGATGATGTTGGCCTGGTGCCAGATGATCTCGATGTCCTGACGGGCGGCGTGGAAGACCTTCAGCACGCTCTCATTGGCCATCAGCTCGAAGAACGGCTTGAGGTCGATCCCCTCGGCCAGGGTATCGACGACGACGGCTTCCTCGGCGCTGGCCATCTGCACCACGCATAGCAGCGGGTAGTAGGTGGTCTCGCGCAGGAACTCGGTATCGACGGTAATGACGGGGTGCTTGGCCAGCCGGCTGCAGGCAGCCGCGAGGTCAGCGGTGGTGGTAATCAAATCCATGAACGGCCCATGACACTTGATATCAGCCGTTCTGCCGAAAGCGCTGTGATGTCAAGGGGCTCGATGCGAATTCGAGCCTTGTATTTGAACGGAAATCGCTTTTTCCGACGAAATTCCTATTCGTAGCGGACCCGGTGCGAGGATTTGCGGGCGCAGGGCAACGCCACCACGACCACGCACATGGCGACCAGCGCCAGCCCCAGGAACTCGAAAACCAACAGATCCACGGCGAAATCTCCAGAAACATTGATAGATTTGTCGGGGGTGCGTTGAGGGTCTGTTAATTGCGATGGTTACCGGCGGCCGGGGCGGGCTGGATGGTGGACGGCGGGTTAACGTGGCAGGTGAACGGTGGCTCGACTGT
This sequence comes from Bradyrhizobium sp. ERR14, assembly GCF_014198235.1. Classification (NCBI taxonomy): domain Bacteria; kingdom Pseudomonadati; phylum Pseudomonadota; class Alphaproteobacteria; order Hyphomicrobiales; family Nitrobacteraceae; genus Bradyrhizobium; species Bradyrhizobium sp. ERR14. The sequence goes on from NZ_JACIHD010000001.1 coordinate 278,799, forward strand.
TGAACTGCGCGGCCGCATGTTCGCCTTCTATCTGCCCGAAGGTTGCTCCGACAAAACTGGTACTGGAGCAATTGAACAACCTCGCCCTCTTTGGGACCAAGGATAAACAGTGAAACTGGGCGCCAACAAACCCGGCAACTCGGCTGCTCCCATATGCTGGAGCGATGCATCAGCGTCATCTAATGAATTCGGCGGCGTAGTCGACGATCGCGCCCGACTTGGTCGATCTGCCGCCGTCGAAACCGTCGCCGCGGCTGTGCCGATCAAGGACGAGATGGATGCGCCGGGGCTCGTCGACAGAGTATGTCCCGCCGAGAAAACGCGGCCATCCGCAATGCTCAAGAGTAAACCGGCAATGCCGCGCGTGACCGTGGTGCCCGATTCGGAGCTGCACCGATTACCGAGACCGGTGCAGCTAGGGATTTTAGAAAAGATCGGAATTGTCTCGCTCGGACTTGAAAGCTGCGCCGTCGAGTCCATCAGGCTTTTTCAATCCTGGCCCCAGATTAGGAGGCGATCCGGCTGACCCACCTGAGCCTGATCCACCTCCGTTCACGCACTCGAAAGGCTTCGAGCCGCCGCCTCCACCTGGCCCGCCGCCTCCCGGAGAGCCCGGCATTCCAACTGCACCACTCTTGCCCCCAGTTTGGGATATCTCGATCCTAGGCGTCTTGTTCAGCTCAGCTAGTGGCCCAAGAAAGAAAATCGATCCACCTGCGCCGCCTCTTCCGCTGTCTCCGCCTTTACCTCCCGAACCGCCATCTCCGCCGTTGCCGCCATTTCCAGGTCCAGCAGTGCAATAGCAAACGCCCGGCAGCGGGCAATTTCGATCTCCCGGCGTACCGCGACTGCCCGGGCCTCCCGGTCCCCCGTCTCCGCCTCGACCGCCGGCACCGCCCGCTAGACCTACTGATTCAATTCGGAGGGCCGAGGTAATGGCTGGGTTGGCCGTGTTGATCTCCAAGCTTTGGAAAACGATATAGATCGCGGGAAAGGTATACGCTCCCCCGTTACCTCCGGTAGGACCATTTCCTCCTCGGCCGCCGTTGGCTCCATCGTCGGTCCCAGAAGTCCAGCCTTGCGGACCGGGACGGCTGTCGGACCCTTTTAGGTCCGCAGACGAAAGATGAGGGTTTACGACCAAGCGTGCAAGCTCAGAGAGCTGTGCTGGTGTATTGAGAACAAGCTTCTTGGCCGCTAGCACCACGTAGTTTCCGTCGTTGCTCCGGTCCGGTATACTCCAGGTGAGTACACCCTTAGGATTAAAGACGACTTCGTTGAAGCGAAGGATGGGTTCTGTGACCGATCTATTGCCAGTTACCGTGAGCAAATCTCGGAGCGGGGTTGCTAGCACCTCTGTTACGATCTGCGATGGCATTGCCGCTTTGCCGATCACATAAAATGTTTGGTTGTCTTGCCGCTGCTGGCGAACATCGAAGCCGAATTCTTTCAGAAATTCCGGCAACGCCTTAGTTGTGGGCGCTTGTTGTGCTGCAATCTGATCTTCCGCGCGAGCTGATGTTGCGAAGGCCGCAGCAGCGAGAAAAATGGCGAAGAGCCTAATCACAAAATACCTCCTCTGTTGAAAATGGTCATAGGAGGCCAACAACTTTTGAGCGAGTCAATACCAAAGGTTGTGTGACGTCAAAATTGCACCACGCCAAAGTGTCGCATGTTAGGTCGGCGAAGAAGCAGGCGGAGATGCATAAGCGCGTCCGACGCACCTCACCTCTGAAGACAAGTCCATATAGTCGAAATCAGCATTGCGCGGGTGCTGGTCGAGGGCGAGGCGCCTAGAACAGGCCGCCTATAGAGTTGCTAGGCGCCAGAGTCAGTTGCAACGGTGAGGATTCCTTCGCCTTCGTCAAAGCCAGATCGGCTACCTAGATGCGTATGTTGCCTCGCTGCGATCCAAATCGCTGGCCTGTCCGGAAACCGATCTATTTCAAGTTCTGAAGGCAGAGATAAGGATGTCCGCGAAGGCCGAAATCGATGACCTAACTCGCGACCTCGTCCACAGAACAACAGGGCGAGCCGGCATCCGTTCCAGATGTCGCGCGGCGTTTAGGCGAGTTTGACGCTATCATCGCGTACACCGACGACCTCGCGCACAATAACGGTATCACTGCGGTACTGAGCTAACCTATGCTGACGACGTCATCGCCTGCTGCTGTCCAGCAGATGCTTGGCCGCCACTACACTCTGCGCGGCCGGCATCGTTCGATTGCTAGCGCACAGTCCTTCCGGCGCCCCATATGGCGGAGCGCCGAGGGCCGTTTGCAACCGTTCTTACGGCAGCTTCAGCGACGTCTCTGCATTGTACGGCTTCAGCGTCTCATCCGCGGCCTTCTGCGCGGCGACCAGGGCTTCCTTCGGCTGCTTCTTGCCGTTGAGGACCAGCATCACCTCGTCCTCGAGGTTCTTGCGCACCGGCACGGTCTTGTAGGTCGCGAACCAGGGCTTTGCGACGTCGAGTTGCTCGACTGCAGTCTTGGCGTCGGGGTTCTTGTTGAGGAAGTCGACCATCTCGGGCGTTTTGTAGGCGGCCATGTTCGGCGCGAAATAGCCGGTGGCGCGGCTCCACCAGCCGCTCTTCTCGGGCGAGGTCATCCACTTGATCAGCGTCCATGCAGCCTTCTGCTTGTCGGCCTCGAGGCCGGCCGGAACGATCAGCGAGGCGCCGCCGATCGGCACGGCGTTGCGGACGTTGCGCGGGATGAAGGCGACCTTGTAGGCGAACTTGGCGTTGTCGCGCACGTAAGTGAGCGAGCCCGTCGACAGCATCATCATCGCGGCGTTGCCGGAGATGAAGGAAGTGCTGACGGCAGGGCCAGGCGTGGCGCCGGGGGCGTGGACCTTGTGCTTGTAGACGAGGTCATTCCACCAGCTCAGTGCGCCGAGCATCGAAGGCGTGTCGTAATAGACCTCGCCGCCGAACTCCTCGTTGTAGTAGCGCCCGCCATTGCTCATGGTGAGCGTTTCCATCATCCAGCCGCAATAGTCGTAGGCGCAGGGGATCGCGATGCCCCATTGGGTCACCTTGTCGCCCTCGCGCTTGGTGAGCTTCTTGGCCCAGTCGGTGAGCTCGGCCCAGGTCTGCGGCGGCTTGCTCGGATCGAGGCCGGCTTCCTTGGCCTTGTCGGCGTTGATGTAGAGCAGCGGCGTCGAATTATGGAAGGGCACGCCGTAGACCGAGCGGTTGATCACCGCGTTGCCCTGCAGCGCCGGGAAGAACTGGCCGAGGAACTGCTCCTTGGTGGTGCCGTCGGCCTTGATCAGGGCATCGAGATTGGTGAGCTCGTTCTCGATCTGCATGTCGAGCAGGAAGTTCGCCGACATGATCACGGAGGACGGCGGCTTGCCGGCCTTGATTGCGGCGCGCGTCTTGATCAGCGTGTCGTCATAGGAGCCGGTGTAGACCGCGGTCGCCTTGACGTCCGGATGGGTCTCGTTGAACTCCTTGATCAAGGTGCCCATGTCGCGGGCGAGCTTGCCGTCGACGGGGACGGGGAAAAACAGATCGATCTCGGTCGGGCCTTCGCCGGCGAGCGCCGGAAGGGCGAGGGCACTTGCCATGGAGCCTGCCATGGCAAGGCCGAGCATGAGCCTGCGGGAAAACAGCATCGAAGAATCTCCTATTTGATGCCTGAGGTGACGAAAGAGCTGATGAAACGCTTCTGGAAGATCAGGAAGGTGATGAGCAGCGGGCCGATCACCATCAGCGTGCCGGCGGCGATGGTGCCCCAGGCCTGCGTGCCTTCGGCGGTCTTGGTGAAGACGGAGAGCCCGACCGTGAGCGGCCGCTTGTCCGGCGAGTTGATCACCATCAGCGGCCACAGGAAGTCGTTCCAGTGGCTGGTTACGGAGATGATGGCGAAGGCGGAGAAGCTCGGCATCGACAGCGGCACGTAGATGTGGCGGATGCGCTGGATCAGGCTGGCGCCGTCGATCAGGGCTGCGTCTTCCAGCTCGGTCGGAATCGCCTCGAACGCCTGGCGCATCAGGAAGGTGCCGAAGGCGGAGGCGAAGAACGGCATCATCACGCCGGTGAGCGTGTCGTAGAGGCCGAGTTGCGCCACCAGCGACAGGTTCGGCACGATCAGCAGCACCGGCACCAGCATCAGCTGCATCAGGAACAGATAGAAGATCGGCGTCTTGCCGACGAAGTCGAGGCGCGCAAAGGCAAAGCCCGCCAGCGTGATCGTGACGAACTGCACCAGCAAAATGCCGGCACAGATGATCGTGGTGTTGAGCGTGTAGCGCGGGAAATCGCCGATCTCCCAGGCATCCCTGACATTGTCGAGCGTCGGCTTCAGGCTCGGCATCAGCTCGGCCATGGCATTGATGCCGTCGGAGGCCGGGCGCAGCGTCGCCACGACCATCCACAGGAACGGAATGAGCCAGACGATCGCGAGCAGCACGGTCAGCAGGAAGCCGAGCTTGGGCGTGATCTCGCCCCGTGTGGCGAGCGGGGCGTCCTTGTAGAGGGCGTCGATCAGCTTCATGGCCCGCCCTCGCGGTTGGCCATGGTGCGGAAGGAAAGCGCGGTGAGGCCCATCAGCGCGGCGAGCGTCAGCAGCGTCGCGGCCGAGGCCTTGCCGACGTCGTAATGCTCGACCGCCTGCTGGTAGATGTAGAACAGCACGAGGTTGGTCGAATTGGACGGCCCGCCCTGGGTCATGACGAAGACGTGGTCGACCTGCGTCACCGCGTTGAGCGTGGCGATCACGATGACGAACAGGAAGGTGGGCTTGAGCTCGGGCAAGATGATGTGGCGGAAGCGCATGTAAGGCCCGGCGCCGTCGAGATGCGCGGCCTCCATGACGTCCTCAGGCACGGCCTGAAGGCCGGCGAGGAAGAACAGCATGTAATAGCCGGCGTTCTTCCAGATCGTGATGATCATGATCGCATACAGCGCGATGTCGGGATCGCCGAGCCAGTTCGGCAGCACCGGAAGCAGGCGGCCGATATAGAAGTCGAGCAGGCCGACATTGGGCAGGAAGATGAACATGAACAGCGCCGAGGCCGCGACCATCGGGATCAGCACCGGCAGGAACAGCGCCGCCCGCAGCGCGCTGCTGACGGCGTTGGTGCGCGACAGCGCGAGCGCAAACAGCAGCGCGAGGCCGATGCTCGGGATCGTCGTGCCGATGGCATAGACGAGATTGTTGACGACGGCGCCGGTGAAGGCGGGGTCGGCCAGCACCGCGCTGATATTGTCGAGGCCGACGAAGCGGACCGGCGCCTTCGGCGTGGCGCGCTGGTAGAGCGCATCGATGAACACGCGGCCCATCGCGCCATAGGTGAACAGCGCGAGAAAGACCAGCGAGGGCAGCAATAGGAGATAGGCGGGCAGCGAAGCTTTGAAACGCGTGCCGAGGCGCTTCAGGACGTCCAGGCGCGGCGCTGCCGAGGTCGCGACCGGAAGAGCCGCGGGTTCGGCGAGGCTCATCTCACCGCGCCGGGAAATTGAGCGCATAGTCGCGGCCGTCCGTTCCCACGGGTGGTTCGAAGGGAAAGCGCAGACTGGTGTCGAGGAAGTCGTGGCTGTGCACGACGAGGTTCTCGTCGTCGATCAGCACGACGCCATAGGCGGGCGGCTCGTGGCTTGCGAGGTGCGGCGCGTCAGCGTCGAGCTCGAACCAGACCTGGTGGTTGGTGCCGCGCAAGGTGGAGAACGGGATCTTGCCGTAGCTGCCGAAGATCGGGCGGTGGACGTGGCCGAAGAAGAGGTGACGGATGCGCGCGCGATAGGGCGCGATCACCTCGGCGAACTCCGCGCTCTGTTTCAGCGCGATCTCGTCCATCGCATGGACGCCGATCGGGAAGGGCGGGTGATGCATGAACACGACGAACTGCTGGTCGGCGGGTGCAGCCGCGAGCGTCTTCGCGAGCCAGTCGAAGCGCTTGGCGCACATCTCGCCGGCGTGGCTGGTCTCGTCCAGCGTGTCGAGGAAGACGAACAGGCCATGGTCGGTGGTGCGCGTGCCCTGCACGAAGCCGTTTGAATCGCGCGGCGCGGCCTTCAGCGCGTCGAGGCAGGTGACGCGGCGGTCGTGATTGCCGACCATGGCTATGTAGGGAATCTTCAGCGCGGCCATCGCGTCGGCGAAATTGGCGTAGGATTCAGCCTCGCCCCAATGGGTGAGGTCGCCGGTCACGACAGCGAAGGCGGCGTCGGACTGGTGCGTGTTGATGTCGGCGATCGCCGCATCCAGCCGCGCGCGCGGATCGAGGCCATAGAGCGTCAAGCCGGGGTTCGCCAGATGCGTGTCGGTGAGGTGGATGAATTTGAAGGGCATGGCGCGCTTTGTCGGGACGGTTGGAGGATGGGTGCCTCCGGCAGGACGACCCTGACAGGCGGTTAGAGCGCGTGTGTTTCAGTTTGATGACAGTGGTTCCCGTGTCCACAGCAGCGCGCTGCGCACGGTGGATTAGCCGAAGGGGTAATTCAAAGTTCCGGCTTACCTTGAGTTGCGGTGCTGCGCGGAGCAGAGCTAATCTAAGCGCGCAAACTTGGTTCTTGTCCCGCGGATCTAGCTAACGGTCGATCGCGCGCAGGCGCTTGATCTCGGCGATCAATCTCGGAATGTCCTGTCGCGCGTTGGCGATGAATTCCTGATCGGCGAGCGTCGCGCCAGTGAGGTAGATGTCTTCGCCTCCGGTCTGGACGAAGTCCGATCCGCTTAGTTCATCGCGCTTCTCGATGAACGATTTCCAAGGACCCGCGGTCGCCTGCTCGCAGCGCGCCTTGATCGCTTCGATCTCGTCATCTTTCAGGGCCGAGAGCTGCGTCATCTTGCAATCCAGAACAGGTTTACGTCCCACAAAACGTCCGCAACACCCGCTGGTCCGGCAGCGGCGGATCGGCGTAGGCGGCAAACTCCGGCTGGTCCTCGAACGGCTTGGCCAACACTTGCACCAGCTCCTCGAACGGGGCGTAGTCGTCGTCGTTGACCGCAGCCTGGATCACAGCCTCGACGCGGTGGTTGCGCGGGATGAAGGCCGGATTGACGGCGTGCATCGCGGCTTGCCGCTCGGCTGCGCTCTGCGGCTCCAGCGCGATGCGTGCGCGCCAGCGGCCGGACCACTCGTCGAAGGCTGCGGGCTCCATGAACTGCGCACGCGCATCCGCGCTGTCATCAACGGCGGAATCGCCGAGCTTGCGGAAGGTGAGGGTGAAGTCGGCCTGGTTCTTGGCCATGGCTTCGAGCAGGTCCTGGATCAGGGCGTCGTCGCCTTCACGCCCCGTGAACAGGCCGACCTTTTTGCGCAAGCCGGCTTGATAAGCCGTGCTGAAAATCTCGGAGAAGGCGCCGAGAATGTCCTGGGCTTCGGCCACCGCCTTCTCCTGCTCGTCGGAGAACAACGGCAGCAGGCACTCGGCGAGGCGGGTCAAATTCCACAGCGCGATGCGCGGCTGATTGGCATAGGCATAGCGGCCCATCTCGTCGATCGAGGAGAACACCTGTGCGGGGTTGTAGGCGTCCATGAAGGCGCAGGGGCCGTAGTCGATGGTCTCGCCCGAGATAGAGCTGTTGTCGGTGTTCATCACGCCGTGGATGAAGCCGACCAGCAGCCAGCGCGCGATGAGCTCGGCCTGGCGGGCGACGACGCCGGCGAGCAGTTCGTGATAGGGCCGCTCTGCATCGCGCAGCTCCGGATAGTGCCTGGCGATGACGTGGTCGGCGAGCCGGCGGATCGCCTCGGTGTCACGCCGCACGGCGAAGAACTGGAAGGTGCCGACGCGGATATGGCTGGAGGCGATACGCGTCAGCACCGCGCCCGGCAGCGCGGTCTCGCGGATGACGTGCTCGCCGGTGACGACGGCGGCAAGCGAGCGGGTGGTCGGGATGCCCAGTGCATACATCGCTTCGCTGACGATGTATTCGCGCAAGACCGGTCCGAGTGCGGCGCGGCCGTCGCCGCGGCGGGAGAACGGGGTGGGGCCGCTGCCCTTGAGCTGGATGTCCCGGCGGACGCCGTCTTTGTCGATGACCTCGCCGAGCAGGATGGCGCGGCCGTCGCCGAGCTGCGGGACGAACTGCCCGAACTGGTGGCCGGCATAGGCCATGGCGATCGGATCGGCGCCGTCGGGAACCGTCTTCCCCGCCAGGATCGCCGCGCCTTCCGCCGTCTCCAGCAGGTCAGGATCGAGCCCGAGCTGGACCGCCAGCGGCCGGTTCAGCTTGATCAGCCGGGGGGCGGCGACAGGGGTCGGCGCGACGCGGGCAAAGAAGCTGTCGGGCAGCGCCGAATAGGAGTTCTGGAAGGGGAAATGCACCGTCATGCCCTCAAGATAGGGCTGGAACGGCTGATGGCAAAGGGATGGGCCCAGATCGGGCAAAAATGGGCGCTTCCGGCCCAAAACAGGCCGTTCCCTTGGTTGCCGCCCCCGGCCTCGTCGGGTAAACCCTGCCGCAATCTCGGACCGGCCGTGACAGGCGGTCCGATTCGCTTCCACCGACATCATTTTTGGGACGACCATGCATCGCTACCGGTCACATACATGCGGCGCGCTCCGCGAGAGCAACATCGGCGAGACGGTCCGCCTGTCAGGCTGGGTCCATCGCGTCCGCGACCATGGCGGCGTGCTGTTCATCGACCTGCGCGACCATTACGGCCTGACCCAGTGCGTGGTCGACCCGGACTCGCCGGCGTTCTCGCTGGCCGAAAAGCTGCGCTCGGAATTCGTGGTGCGGATGGACGGCAAGGCCCGCCGCCGCCCCGAAGGCACCGACAATGACGATCTGCCGACCGGCAAGATCGAGATCTATGTCACCGAGATCGAGGTGCTGGGCCCGGCCGGTGATTTGCCGCTGCCTGTGTTCGGCGACCAGGAATATCCTGAAGACATCCGCCTGAAGTACCGCTTCCTCGACCTGCGTCGCGAAAAGCTGCACCAGAACATCATGACGCGCGTCGAGATCATCAAGTCGATGCGCCGGCGCATGGAGGGGCAGGGCTTCTTCGAGTTCAACACCCCGATCCTGACCGCGTCCTCGCCGGAAGGCGCGCGCGACTTCCTGGTGCCCTCGCGCATCCATCCCGGCAAGTTCTACGCGTTGCCGCAGGCGCCGCAGCAGTACAAGCAGCTGCTGATGATGTCGGGCTTCGACCGCTACTTCCAGATCGCGCCGTGCTTCCGCGACGAGGACCCGCGTGCCGACCGTCTGCCGGGCGAGTTCTACCAGCTCGACGTCGAGATGAGCTTTGTGACGCAGGAAGACGTCTTTGCGGCGATGGAGCCCGTGATCACGGGCGTGTTCGAGGAGTTCGCCAAGGGCAAGCCGGTCACCAAAGGCTGGCGCCGGATTCCGTTCGCCGAGGCGCTGCGCAAATACGGCAGCGACAAGCCGGATCTGCGCAATCCCATCGAGATGCAGGACGTCTCCGAGCATTTCCGCGGCTCCGGCTTCAAGGTCTTTGCGCGCATGCTCGAAGACCCCAAGAACCAGGTCTGGGCGATCCCCGCGCCGGGCGGCGGCAGCCGCGCCTTCTGCGATCGCATGAATTCGTGGGCGCAGGGCGAAGGCCAGCCCGGACTCGGCTACATCATGTGGCGCGAGGGCGGCGAGGGGGCAGGTCCCCTTGCGAACAACATCGGTCCCGAGCGCACCGCGGCGATCCGTGCGCAGATCGGCGTGAAGGAAGGCGATGCCGCCTTCTTCGTCGCCGGCGATCCCGACAAGTTCTGGAAGTTCTCAGGGCTCGCCCGCAACAAGGTCGGCGAGGAATTGAACCTCACCGATAAGGAGCGGTTCGAGCTCGCCTGGATCGTCGACTTCCCGATGTACGAGTACAATGAGGACGACAAGAAGGTCGACTTCTCGCACAACCCGTTCTCGATGCCGCAGGGCGGCCTCGATGCGCTGAAGGGCCAGGACCCGCTCACCATCAAGGCGTTCCAGTACGACATCACCTGCAACGGCTACGAGATCGCCTCGGGCGGCATCCGCAACCACGTGCCGGAAGCGATGGTGAAGGCGTTCGAGATCGCAGGCTACGGCGAGCAGGAAGTGGTCGACCGCTTCGGCGGCATGTACCGCGCGTTCCAGTACGGCGCGCCGCCGCACGGCGGCATGGCCGCCGGCGTCGACCGCATCGTGATGCTGCTGTGTGGCACCACGAATCTGCGCGAGATCTCGCTGTTCCCGATGAACCAGCAGGCCATGGACCTCCTGATGGGCGCCCCGTCGGAAGCGACGACCAAGCAGCTTCGCGAGCTGCATGTGCGGGTGAACCTGCCGCAGAAGTGAGTGTGCTTTGCCTCTCCCCGCATGCGGGGAGAGGCCGCCTTGCATCGAAGATGCGAGGCGGGTGAGGGGGACTCTCCGCGAGTCTAACTCTCACCGTGATTGCGGAGGCGGCCCCTTACCCCAACCCTCTCTCCGTAAGAACGGGGCGAGGGAGCGCGCACCGCCGCCGTCACCTACAGCCCCGTCGACGCCTCGATCCTGAACTGCGCCAGCGCGATGATCGGCTCGTTGTCGAGGACGTCCATGAGCTGAAGTACCGGCAGCTTGCCGAGCGGCGTCAGCTTGATGGTCAGCGTCTGGCCTGATGCCTCGACGAAGCCGGCCAGCGCATCGACCGCGGCCTTGGCATCGAGATTTGAGGCGGCGATCTTCTCGCCCTGCGCCCGGATCATCGCAACGAGGGCGCTGCGCGCGGCATCACGGCTGACATTCTGCACGCGCGCAAACTGGGCCACGACAAGATCGACAACGCCGCGATCGCGCAACGACAGCTCGATTGCGCCGGTCTCGACCTGCGCCAACTGGCCCATGGCCTCGAGCGGGTCCGTCGTGGTGAAGAGGTCGCGCGGCACCTTGGCGAGCGCCACGCTTACCTGCGCTTTGGCGAGGTTGCCGAGATCGAGCGTGGCCGGCGCCAGCGCGAATGCGCCTGACGCTTCCGTCCAGGCCGCGCCGAGATCGAGGTCGATCGCGAGCTTGTCCACGCCTGCCACGATCAGCGGCTGCAGCGCCGGATTGGCGGGATCGGTCGGCGTGACCATCTTCACGACCAGACTGGCCTTGCTCGGGATCGATCCCACCAGCTGGCCCCAGTTCAGGCTGATCGTGTCGACGGTGATCGGCTGCCGCGAGTTGTTATGCGGCGCAACCACGCCCTTGATCTCGGCGCCTTCGAGCACGCGGAACAGTCCGAGCATCTGATCGGGCGAGGGCGGTTGCCCGGGATTGGTGAGACCCGAAGCCCAGCGCATCAGGTTCGGCATGCTGAAGGATTTGAGCGCGAAGCGCTCCATCTTGAACTGACCCTGCGGCGAAGGTGCATCGACGCCCTCGATCGCGAATTCGCCCTGCCGGTAGCGGATCGCGTTGATCTTCCCTGTTCCCTGCGGTGTGCCAATCGAGGTCTGGCCGATCTCGGCCTTGCCGATGCGAATAGCGTCGTAGAATCCGGCGACCTTCTCCATCAGCTCGCGCGTTTGCGTCGGCGTTGGCGAGGCCGACTTATCCTGCGGCAGCATGGCAAACATCTCGAACAAATGGAGCTTCGACGGCTGCACGTCGATGTCTTCCATGGCGATGCCGTCGATATCCATACGCAGGCCCAGCGCGGACTTGAGTACAGAAGGGCCGGCGGAGATTTGTCGGTAGACCCGGCGGTAGCTGTCGTCACCGCTCGTCTGCGGATCGAGTGCGGCGAGGATCGGGGTCGAGTCGAAATCATTGACGATCATGCCGGAGATCTCGCCAGTCAGCTTGTCCGCCTTGCCCGGCTGCGTAACGTTGATCGTGAAGGTGGCGCGGTCCATCTTCATTGCATCGACTTTGCCGCGGCCGAGGTTTTGGAGCGCGAGGCCCGAATAGACCACTTCACCGCTGCCGCCGCTGCTGCCGGCGTCGAAACTGATGTTGATGGACGGGATCATCACGGACGTTGCCGTCAGGCTCGCGAACTGGTCGAGCACGAACCGGTACATGTCGCTCAAGGAGCTCGATGCCGGCACGTTTTCAACGCGCAGGGGGCCCGCATAGTCGCGCAGCGTCACCTGCGGGATCTTGTAGGCCACTTTCAGCTTGCCGGGGCCGACTTCATCCAACGCAATCTCGACACCCGAGATGTCGATGCCGTCAGCGGCAAAGCGAGTCTCGCCGATCTGGCGGACGCCCGAGCTCTTGAAGGCGCCGATCTTGACGTGCCCCTGCAACGGGTTGCCGGGATCGATTGCAATGTCCTCGATCGTCAGCGTCCGGCTCGACCGCTCGAAGGCGATCTTGCCGTGGCTGGCTTTGCTGCCGCCGGTGCGAAGCCGCTCGAACGCCGCCTCGACCTCGCTGGTCATCCGATGCTGGACATAGAGGTTGAAGCCGAACCATCCGCCCGCGCCGAGTACGGCTGCCACGATCAGACCGATCAGGATTCGCTTCATTCCCAGCTCCAGTTGCTCGTTTTGCGCCGCGCAACCTGCCATATTCGCGAAACGCCGCGCGGTCCAGGGAAAGCTATGGTTTTCAAATATTTGACCGCGCGCCCTGTTGATGGGCGCGCAATCGGATGTTGCCACCGGGGCGCCCGGCGTGCTTCATCCCGTTTCCATGACCCGGAAATACGGTCCGCTTGGACCGCGGCTTCGGATCGTGCATTTTTGAGGCCGGTAACGCGAGGCGAGACACCGCATGTCGTCCTATTCTGATGATCTCCACCAGGCGGCGCTCGCCTACCATCGTCTGCCGCGCCCTGGGAAGCTCGAGATCCAGGCAAGCAAGCCGCTTGCCAACCAGCGTGACCTCGCGCTGGCCTATTCGCCGGGCGTCGCCGCGGCCTGCACCGAGATCGCCAAGAACCCGGCGGAAGCCGCCACGCTGACCACCCGCGCCAATCTGGTCGCCGTGGTCTCCAACGGTACCGCCGTGCTCGGCCTCGGCAATATCGGACCGCTGGCCTCCAAGCCGGTGATGGAGGGCAAGGCCGTCCTGTTCAAGAAATTCGCCGGCATCGACGTGTTCGACATCGAGATCGCCGCCGACACCATCGACCGCGTGGTCGAGACCGTGGCGGCGCTCGAACCGACCTTCGGCGGCATCAATCTGGAGGACATCCGTGGACCGGAGTGCTTCGAGATCGAGGCGCAGCTCAAGGAGCGCATGAAGATCCCGGTCTTCCATGATGACCAGCACGGCACCGCGATCATCGTCGCCGCCGCCATCACCAACGGGCTCCGGCTGAACGGCAAGAAGCTGTCGGACGTCAAGATCGTCGCCTCCGGCGCAGGGGCCGCGGCCATCGCCACGCTGAACCTGCTGGTCTCGATGGGCGCGCAGCGCAAGAACATCTGGGTCTGCGACATCGACGGCCTCGTGCATGAGGGCCGCAACACCACGATGGACCGCTGGAAGGCGGTCTATGCGCAGAAGACCGACAAGCGCACGCTCGGCGACGTCATCGGCGGCGCCGACATCTTCATCGGTCTCTCGGCGCCGGGCGTGCTCAAGCCCGAGATGGCCAAGGCGATGGCCGACAAGCCGCTGATCATGGCGCTCGCCAACCCGACCCCTGAGATCATGCCGGAGGAAGCGCGCAAGGTACGCCCTGACGCCATGATCTGCACCGGCCGCTCCGACTATCCGAACCAGGTCAACAACGTCCTGTGCTTTCCGTTCATCTTCCGCGGCGCGCTCGATGTCGGCGCCAGCGCCATCAACGAGGAGATGAAGCACGCTGCCGTCGAGGCCATCGCGCAGCTCGCGCGCGAGGCGCCCTCGGATGCGGTCGCGCAGGGTTTTGACACTGGCGAGACGCAGGGGTTCGGCCCGGGCTCGCTGATCCCGAGTCCCTTTGATCCCCGGTTGATTCTACGCATCGCGCCGGCGGTGGCGAAGGCGGCGATGGAGTCGGGCGTGGCGACGCGGCCCATCACCAATTTCGACGAATACACCGCGCTGCTCGAGCGCTTCGCCTTCCGCTCCGGCCTCGTCATGAAGCCGATGTTCGCCAAGGCCAAGACCCAGCCGGTGCGCGTGATCTATGCCGAAGGCGAGGACGAGCGCGTGCTGCGCGCCACGCAGGTGGTGCTGGAGGAGAATTTGGCGCGGCCGATCCTGGTCGGCCGTCCTTCGGTCGTCGAGGCGCGCATCAAGCGCTTCGGTCTTTCGATCCGCGCCGGCAAGGATTTCGACCTGGTCAATCCCGAGGACGATCCGCGCTATCGCTCCTATGTGCAGTCCTATGTCGAGGTCGCCGGTCGCCGCGGCGTGACGCCGGATGCGGCGCGCACGGTGGTGCGCACCAACAACACGGTGATCGCTGCGCTCGCGGTGACGCGCGGGGAGGCGGATGCCATGCTCTGCGGCGTCGAGGGCCGCTACATGAGCCATCTGCGCCATGTCCGCGAGATCGTCGGTTTTTGTCCGGGCATTAGCGACTACGCGGCGCTGGCGCTGCTGATCACCAGCAAGGGCGCCTTCTTCATCGCCGACACGCAGGTTCGCCCCAATCCGAGCGCGGAGGAGCTGGCCGAGATCGCATCGCTCGCCGCGGTCCACGTCCAGCGCTTCAACATCAAGCCGAAGATCGCCTTCGTCTCGCACTCGGATTTCGGCAGCTACGACACCGATTCCTCGCGCAAGATGCGCCGGGCGACCCAGCTGTTGAAGGATAAGCATCCGGAGATCGAGGCCGACGGCGAGATGCAGGGTGACACGGCACTTTCGGCTGCGGCGCGAAAAATGGTGCTGCCGCACTCCAATCTCGAGGGCGAGGCCAACATCCTGATCATGCCGACGCTGGACACCGCCAACGTCGCCTATCAGATGATCAAGTCGCTTGCGGACGCGCTGCCCGTCGGCCCGATCCTGGTCGGCCCGGCGCGCCCGGCGCATATCCTCACCCCCTCGGTGACGGCGCGCGGCATCCTCAACATGACGGCCGTCGCGGTCGTCGAAGCGCAGGAGCGCGCCGCACGGCAGCCGACGTTGTTCACGTAGGCTTCTAGCGTCATCGGCGCTGCCATCTCTTCTCCCCCTGTGGGAGAAGGTGGCGCGAAGCGCCGGATGAGGGGTTGTTTCCGCGCCTCGGGATCTCGCGAGTTTCCGCGCCGATAGATACCCCTCATCCGTCTCGCCGCTTTGCGGCGAGCCACCTTCTCCCACGAGGGGAGAAGGGAAGAGGCCGCAAATCTTGAATTACTTTCAGTTCGCCATTTCCCCGTTTGTAAAGCGGCGCGCGACTCTTCATAATCCTCACGCGTTCCGTGCTTAGCGCTTTGCCAAGAGGCCGATCATGCCAGCGTTCGTGACTTTCGGGCGAATCCTGTTCGCCGTTCTGTTCATCTACACGGGCGCGACCAAGCTCTTTGCCATTCAGGCGACCGCCGACTTCATCGCCACCAAGGTCGTGGTGCCCGACATCGTCGCGCCCTACACCAAGCAGGTGGAGACGGCCACCGCCATGACCACGCCGCAGCTGCTGGCGATCGCCGTCGGCGCGCTCGAGATCATCGCGGGGCTGATGATCGCACTGAATTTCGGCGCGCGGTTCTTCGCGATGCTGCTGATCATCTACGTCGCGGTCGCGACCGTGCTGTTCGACGATTTCTGGAACCAGGCGCCGCCCGACAACGCGAAGATGGTGGTCGACGCGCTGAAGAACCTCTCGATCATCGGCGCCTTGTTCATGATCATGGGATACGGCCGCACCACGCGTCCGGCCGAAGCGGCGTACGGGGACGTCTGAGGGCCTACGTTCGGCGCCAGGGTGTCACGGTCACCTCATGCGCCGCATCGAGCAGATACGGTGTGCCCGGCTTCAGGCCGTGCGACGCCAGCACCTGCTGCGGCGACCGTGCCGGCACGCCGACGAAACAGCCTTCGCCGCCGGGCAGGCGCACATGCGGGGCTTCCGACAGCCAGAACGTATCGTAGCGGCCCATGAACATCTCGAACACGGCTGGGCCGCCGATGATGGCGACCATGCCGGAGGCGACATCGGCAAAGGCACAGGCCTCCTCGAAGCTCGCCTGTTCCGGATTCCACAGCGTCGCGTTCGGCATCTCCGGATCGACGGTGAGCGCCTTGATCTTGCGGGTCAGGATCAGCCGCTTGCGCTTCGGCGAGTTCGGCTGCTGCTCGTGCGAGTGGCGGCCATGCACGGTCAGCGCGGCGCGATCGAGCGCCTGCTCGAAGAACAGCTTGTCGCCGTCGAACTTCAGGCTGTCGGGCATGACGTGGCCGGCGTCGGCGAGCATGCCGTCCGCTGAGACGATGACGTAGCCTTCGATACGGAAAGACAATGGCCGTCTATTCGGAAACGGTCGTCACCACGGAATTGACCGGGCGCTGGCTCACGGTCGGCAGCTTGGCGTCCTTGAGCAGCTCCTGGTCGTATTCGGGCAGCGACGAGGCCGGGAATTTGGCGCGCATCGCCACCACCTTGTAGCCGCCGGCCTTCAGGCGCTTGAGCAGCTCGGGCAGGGCTTCCGCAGTATGCTTCTGGAAGTCGTGCATGAGGATGATGCCCTTGCCCTTGGTGTCGAGCTTCTTCATCACGGTCTCGACCACCTTCTCGGGCTTTGAAGCCTTGAAGTCGAAGGAGTCGATATCGCAGGAGAAGATCGCGGTGTTGCGGTTGCCGAGATAGGTGACCATCTCCGGCGGATGCTGAAGCGCCGGGAAGCGGAAGAACGGCGAGGGCGAGATGCCGCCGAGCGCCCACTTCACCGCGGACAGGCCCTTCTCGATCTCTTCCTTGCGCTGCGCTTCGGTGAGCTTCTTGTTGTTGAGATTGGCGTGCGACCAGGTGTGAGTGCCGACGGTGTGGCCGGCGTTGTAGACCTGCTTCAGGATCTCCGGCTCATAGGTCGCGTGCTTGCCGATCGAGAAGAAGATGCCGGTGGTGCATTCGTCGGCGAGCGCCTTCAGCACGGCGGGCGTGTTCTTCGGCCAGGGGCCATCGTCGAAGGTCAGCACCACCTCCTTGTCGCGCAGGAAGTCGAGGTCCTTAAAGTGCTCGAAGCCGAAGCCGGGACCGCCCGTGGTGTCGATCTCGACGGTGCGGGCGACACCGAGCGCGCCCGGCGTGTTGCAGGCCGCGCGGGCCGGCTGCGGCGCCTGCTTGGGCGGAGGCGGATTGACGAAGCCTGCCGGCGCGGCGGCTGCCGCGGGAGCTGCTGGCGGAGCCGCAGCAGGCGCGGCCGCGGCCGGCGTCGCCGCGGGTGCGGCTTGCGTCGCAGCCGCGGGCTTTGCGGCCGGGGTCTGCGACCATGCTGCGCCGGTCATCGCAACCGACATTGCGCTTGCCAAAATCAGTCCTGCCGCCACACGCATGGTGTTGTCCTCGAGATTGATCCCGTTGTTCCGCCGCGGCTTTTTCGCCGCGAGCAAAACCCATCCTGCCCCAAACGATCCTAGCCTAGATGGTGGGCCATCGCCATTGCAACGGCTGTTTGGCATCCCGCCACAATTGTGCCCAGCCGGATTGGGGCGTCGCGCGTCAACTGTCGGCCAGCGTCCTGGCAATGGCGGTCTTGATCCGCGTGTCAGCGGGTTCGACCGCGGACGGAAAGACCTCGGCGATATAACCGTCGCGGCCGATCAGGTATTTGTGGAAGTTCCAGCGCGGAACTTCCCGCGGCCGCGCGTCGGCGGCCCATTTGTAGAAGGGATGCGCCTTCGCGCCGACGACGTTCGCCTTGGCCGCGACCGGGAAGGTAACACCATATTGGTGGTGCGCGGTCTCCGTGATCTCGCTAGTGCCGCCCGGCTCCTGGCCGCCGAAATCGTTGGAGGGCACGCCGATCACGGTGAGCCCGCGCGCGCGAAACTCGTTCCAGATCTCCTGCAGGCCGGCATATTGCGGCGTGTAGCCACAGAGCGAGGCGGTGTTGACCACCAGCAGTGGCTTGCCGGTGAAAGCGGCAAGGCGGATGTCGTCACCGGACAAAGCGGGGAAGGAGAAGGCATAGGCCGAGATCCGGCTCATGCCGCCATCGGCGAGCGCGCGTGTTGCCGGCGCGAGCATGCCTGCAAGCGCCGCGGTGAGCATGGTTCTGCGATTCATCATGACGGCGTCCCCCGAAATGATCCGGGCCGCATGTTACTCTGCCGGTGCGACCTGCCTCGTCAACACCGCGTTATCGGGGCGCCGTGAAACAGGTCAGTACAGGCGGACGATGAAATCGGTGCCTTCGCCGGTCTCGCCCTGGTTGATGCCCTGGTCCGAGATGATGATCGAGCCGCCTGATGTCAGCATCTCGTTGATCTTCGCCATGGTGTCGGCGGGGATCGAGATGCGGTCGAGGGCCGCGGCCGGGCTGTCCGGCGTGACCACGGGCTTGGCAGGCACAGGCTTGGCGGCGACGGGGATCACCGCAGCGCCACCCTTGCGGCGCGTGAGGCGGCTGTCGTCCTCGCGGGCCGCGGAACGGGCGGAGACCGGCAGCGACACCACCGACCAACGCAGCGCATTGGAATCGGTCTTGTCGAGCTCGGCGGTGAATATGTGCGTGCCGAGCGGACGGTCGCTCGTGGCGATCGTGACCGGGACCTCGAACAGCGGCGCAAAATTCTGCCGCACGTAGAGCTTGGAATCCTTGCGGCTGATGAAGACGGCGATCTGGCCGGCCCGCTTGGGCGCTTCCGGCTTGACGGCCGGCGCCGGTTCGGCAACGCGGCCGTCATCCTTCTTCGCGTCGGGCGAGGCGGCGAGCGCAGCTGCAGTGGCCGGCGCATCGGGTGTCTTCGCGGAGTCCGCGGCTTCCGTCTTGACCGGCTCGGTCTTGATAGCTTCGACCTTGTCGGCAGCCGGCTTGTCGTCGCTAGCCGGCTTGGCGGCTTCCTCCGATTGAGGCTTGGCCGCGTCGGATGCCTCGGCCGTCTTGGTCTTGTCGGCCGGTACGGCGGCTTCCTCGCGGGCTGACGCATTGCCCGTGGTCACATCCGACATCACGACGTGTCCGACGGACGTGCGCAGCTCGAGCACGCTGTCGGCGCTGGCAGTTTTGGTTTCGGCTTTGGTCAGCGCGGCGCCCTTGTCGGCCTTGTCGCCGACATTGGTCTGCGGCTCGAGGCTGGCCGCAGGCTGCGGCGGCACGCGCACGGAGGCGAGCAGGGGATGGGAGAAGCTGTGCGGCGTCATCTCGCCGGGCGCGACGATGACGCGCGCGCCCATCCTGGTCCAGTTCCACATCTTCACCGCGAACGCCATCGGCATCCGGATGCAGCCATGCGAAGCCGGATAGCCCGGCAGCACGCCGGCGTGCATGGCGACACCGGACCAGGTGATCCGCTGCATGTACGGCATCGGCGCGCCGCTATAGATGTTGGAGTGGTGGAATTTGTGCTTCTGGATGACGCTGAACACACCCATCGGCGTCGAATGGCCCTTCATGCCTGTCGACACCGGAGATTCCGCGAACACGCCGTTGGTGTCGTAGACCGTGACCTTCTGCCGGTCGATCGAGACGACGATGACCAGCGGCCCTTGTGGCTTGGTCCCGGCTTCCTTCCCGGCGACAGCTTCCTTCTTGACCGCAGCGCCGCGCTTCTGCGGCTTCTGGCGCGGTATTTCGGGATGCCGGTCGGGCCGGGCGTAATAGGACCCGTCGGAATAATCCGTCCAATAATAATACGCTGCGTCTGCCTGGCTGGTCGCGCCGATCACACCCGCCGCCGTCAAAATGGCGACCTGCCACAGTCGCGCCGGCTTGGCAGAAAAACCCGACCCGTTCACGCTGTTCATCCTCGAATCCATAATCCAAATCAGACGTTAGTCTCGCAGAGGGGATACGCGTTCACCAGCAAGGCGGTTCTGCCATCAGCTACATTTGTCCAAGCCGTAGCAAAAAAGCCTCACGGAGCGGTAAACGGCGGCCGCGCCCGTATGTCCGTCGTCTTCCTGAGCGGCTGCCACATGCCTACATTGTGGCGACTTGTTACCGGAGAACTTCATGTCAACTCGTTTCCTCGGTCTTTCCAGCATCCACTTGAAAGGCTTTGCTTTCTTCCTCCTGGCCCTGGTCGTGCCGGCGGCGTCCGTTTCGGCCGCCGACGAGCCCGATCTGATCTTTCGCCGGTCCACCGTGTTCAAATGGATGAGCCCGAACGACAAGCTTGCGACCTATGGTCTCGACGATCCCGAAGTCGAGGGCGTCGCCTGTCATTTCACCGTGCCGGAAAAGGGCGGCTTCAAGGGCTGGCTGGGCCTTGCCGAGGAGGTCTCGGATATCTCACTGGCGTGCCGCCAGGTCGGCCCGATCAAGTTCAAGAGCAAGATGGAGCAGGGCGACGACATGTTCCGCCAGCGCCGCTCGCTGTTCTTCAAGAAGATGCAGATCGTGCGCGGCTGTGACACCAAGCGCAACGTGCTGGTCTACATGGTCTATTCGGACAGGCTGATCGAGGGCTCGCCGAAGAACTCGACATCGACCGTGCCGATCATGCCGTGGGGACCGGCGGACGCAACTGTCCAGAAGTGCGGCGAGTTCTTCACTCAGTGACGCGCTTGCGTTCACGCAGTGACGCGTCAGCGTTTCACTCAGCGCGACTGGCCCGCGGTTTGACAAGGTGCGAGCCGGTCAGCCGCACGAACGCTTGTGGCGCGGCTTCAAAGCCGCGGCCAGACTGCAACGACATTGCGCCGGCTGCGGCGACGCGATTCGACTGTTGATCTCCGCGGTCCGTCCGTTGGTCCGCCTCGCGCGGCATTGCGCGATCTTGCGCCGCCATAATGGCCATCCCTCAAGTGAACGCGCCCGGTGATCCGGGCGTCCTGGCTTCGATGGCTTGGGTCGCAGCCGATGTGACCTCGGTTCGACCCAGCCCTCGTTTGCCGCTCCATTCAGCAGAAAAACGTAAAATGCGTGTGAAGCAGGTGAGGCGGGAGCATGACGGCGGCAGCGTCCGGTGTGTTCGCGCACTGCAAACGGAACTTGGCAGGCGACTTTGAGCTGCGGCGAGACCTACCTGAAATGATTGGTCTTTTCGGAGAATTGTGTCGTCGTCTCGGGCCGGACGAAACAATTCTCACGCAAGATGAAACCATTTTGCGCTTTTGGCGCATCACGCGCGAAACCGCCCATGGTTATCAGCTTCACAACGACGAACGGCGCACCGCCGGCCACGAATTCGGAGACAAGACCATGCGCGCGCTGAGCTTCATCCTTGCCTTCGGTTTCGTGATCGCCGGCTCTTCGTTCGCGGGCGCGCCGGACGGCAATCTCCCCGGTGTCGGCACCTTCCAGTACAGCGGTTCGCCGATCACCCCCACGACGTCGCAGTCGATCGTGGTTGCCGCGCGCTTCTAATCGATAACAAGAAAATCAGCCGATAAAGGCCATCATGATCGTTCGATTTTGCGCCGCTGCCTTCGTGTCCGTTCTGACGATCGATGCCGCCCAGGCGCAGGTGCGTGCGCCCTCAAGGTTACCGGATCCCCGCACTGAGTTCGTGCGCCAATGCGCGCCGCGGATGCTCGGGCGGTGGGAACATCCCGAGGAAGTCTGCGGCTGCCTGCACGATCACGCCGCAGCCGCCGTCGAGGACCGCGATCTGCGCGAAGCGCTGTTGCGCGGCATCAGCGAGACCGGCGTGCCCACCATCGAGACCGACTGGGTGCCGGCGTCCAAGCAGGGCGAGATCGGCCCGACCTTCACCAAGATCGCCAAGCCGACCTTGCAGTGCATGTTCGATCCGGCCAAGCAGTAACTATTTCGTCTTCGGACCGTAGCGCGGCACGCAGGCGGCGGTGCGCGCGACGCCCTTGTCGGTCATCTTTGTTCCGCGGACTTCCTTGACCTGTCCGGCGGGACAGGTTCCGTCATCCACCTGCACGCGCTGGCCCAGCTTGAGATCGGTAATGTCCTGCTCGCGTCCGACCGTGACGGCGTGCGCCGTCGTCACGAGCGCGGCGGAGATCAGGAGCGAGAGGCAAGCTGCACGGCGGAAAAGCATGGTGAAAGATCCCGGCATTGATACCGCAATGTAAGGACGGGCCCGCGATTCTGATAGTGAACCTTTGTCAGGGCCGCCGGGCCGATCTCTTCCTCGTGCGCAGCGCGGCGCGCGATTCCCGCGCGAGCCGTTCGGCGGAGGCGACGAGCTGTGGAACCGCATGGCCGGAAAATCCCAGCACGAAGCCGGGCAGAGGGCGCGCGCGCGAATAGGTGTCGGCCAATAACCAGCCTTCCGCGCCGGCCGCCTGCTTGGCCCGCGCTGCCACCGACAGGTCGACCGAGGGATCGAACCGGGCGACGAGATGCAGGCCTTGCGATGGCACCGGTACTGATAGCGCGCCATCGGATGCGGCTTCCAGCGTTTCGGCCAGCACGTCGCGGGCCTCGCGATAGAGTTTTCGTACGCGCTTGAGGTTTGCGGCGAACGCGCCCGAGTTGAGCATGTCGGCCACCGCGCCTTCCATCAGCGTGCCGGGGAATCGGTCGAGCGCCGCGCGCGCAGCCGTCACGTCCTCGATCAGGCGTTCGGGCAGGGCGCAATAGCCGATGCGCAGGCCGGGAAACAGCGTCTTGGCGAACGTGCCGAGGTAGATCACGCGCTGGAGGCGATCGATGCCGGCGAGCGACATCAGCGGTGCGCCGTCATAACGAAACTCGCTGTCGTAATCGTCCTCCAGCACGAAAGCGCCGGCCTGCTTGGCCCAGTCAAGAAGCTCGAGCCGCCGCGGCATCGACATCTGCACGCCCAGCGGAAACTGGTGCGACGGCGTGACATAGGCCGCGCGCGCGTTGGGGCCGGCAGAGCGTCCCTTGGCGACCTGCATCCCTTGCTCGTCGACCGGAACAGGCACGGCGCGATAGCCGCAATGCGCGATGGTTTTTCGCGCGGCGGGGTAGCCAGGGTCCTCGCACCAGACCTGGTCGTTCGGCTTCAGGATCGCGCTCAGCACGATGCGCAGCGCATGCAGCGTGCCTGATGTGAGCATGATCTGATCGGGGTCGCAGCGCAGGCCTCGCGCCGACAACAGGTGATCGGCGATTGCCGCGCGCAGCTCGCGGCTGCCGCGGGGGTCGCCATAATGCAAATGCTCAGGCCCGAAGGCGCGCATGCGCCGGCCGACGAAGGCGCGGAAGCGCTGCACCGCGCGCTCGTCAATATGGGTGCAGCCGAGCGCGAACGCGCCTTGCCCCGGCGTTTCGACAATGACCTTCGGCTTGTTCGGCTCGGCCGTGCGCGCAGGAATGCGCGCGGCGACGAACGTTCCGGAGCCGACGGTCGCCTCGGCGAAGCCGTCGGTGATCAGGCGCTCATAGGCGATGACGACAGCGTTGCGCCGAAAGCCGGTCTGCTTGGCCAGCGTGCGCGACGGCGGCAGCGGCTCGCCGGGCTTGACGAGGCCGGAGACGATCATCTCGCACAGCGCCTGGTAGAGCCGGTGCGCGGCGGAGGCGCCTGGCGTGACATGCGGTCCGGTGAGGTCGAGCGGCAGCTCGGCCTTTGTCGGCAAAGAAGGCTTGGCCGGTGCGGGGAGAGAATTGGTCGGAATATTTCGCATGGAATTGGAACTATCGCAGACCAAATGCGCCGCTACAACTGCTTCCAGATTTCTTCCAATCCGAGCAGGAGCGGCCGTGAGCCAGACCGAGACCTCGAATTCCTATCCGACCTCAGTGCGCAACCAGGTGAAGCGCCGGCACGACCGCGGCTTCTACGACCACGCCACGGTTCATCGCATCCTGGATTCCTCGATGCTGTGCCACGTCTCCTACGTGATCGACGGCCAGCCCTATTGCACACCGACGTTCTTCTGGCGCGAGGGCACCAAGCTGTACTGGCACGGATCGAGCGCGAGCCGGATGCTGCGCAGCCAGACCAAAGGCGAGCGCGTGTGTCTCACGGTCGCCCATCTCGACAGCCTCGTGCTGGCGCGCTGTGGCTTCAATCACTCCGCCGATTACCGTGCGGTGATGGCGTTCGGCACCGCCTATCTCGTCACCGACCCCGAGGAGAAAGAGCGTGCGGTGATCGCGATGGTCGACCGCTTCTTTCCGGACCGCACGGCGAGCCTGCGGGCCAGTAATACGCAGGAGATCAAGGCGACGTCTTTCATTGCGATGGAGATCGAGGAAGCCTCGGCCAAGGTCCGCGCCAAGGGTGTTGCTGACGACGACGAGGACTATGCGTTGCCGATCTATGCCGAGCGCATCCCGGTGCGCACCGTGCTCGGCGCGCCGGAGCCATGCCCGCGCCTGCTCGACGGCGTCAGCCGGCCTGCGACGCTGAATGGCTATTCGGAAGGCCGCCTGCTCGAAGATGCATTGCGGGATGCTTATTTTGTGGAGTACCCGAACGGCTGAAATCGGCTAGCTTGCGCGCTCCTTGGGAACCATTGGAATGCCGGGAGTTGCCTGATGAATGCCGAAACGCAGCAGAGGATTCTTGACGCCGTCGATGCCGGCTTCGAGGCCCAGCTCGCCACCACACGCGATTTTGTCGCAATCCCTTCGACCCGCGGGGCGGAGGGGCCGTGCCAGGACATGATCGGCGACCTCCTGCGCGCGCGCGGCTACGAGGTCGACGACTGGCACATCGATGTCGACGACCTCAAGGATCTGCGCGGCTTCGGTCCGATCGAGCATGACTTCTCCAAGGCGCGTTCGGTGGTGGGCACCTACCGTCCGCAAACGAATGGCGGCAAATCGCTGATCCTGCAGGGCCACTGCGACGTGGTGCCCGCCGGCCCCCTGGAACTGTGGGACACGCCGCCGTTCTCGCCCGTCATCAAGGACGGCAAGATGTTCGGCCGCGGAGCCTGCGACATGAAGTCGGGCACCATCGGCGCGCTCTATGCGCTCGATGCGATCAAGGCCGCGGGCTTCAAGCCGACGGCACGGATCCACTTCCAGTCAGTGATCGAGGAGGAGAGCACGGGGGTCGGTGCGCTGTCGACGCTGCAGCGCGGCTATCGCGCGGACGCCTGCTTCATTCCGGAGCCGACCGGCGGCAAGATGGTGCGCTCGCAGGTCGGCGTGATCTGGTTTCGCCTGCGGGTGAAGGGGCACCCGACCCATGTCGCCTTTGCCGGCTCCGGCGCGAACGCGATCATGGCCGCCTATCATTTGATCCAGGCGCTGCAAAAGCTCGAGATCGAGTGGAACGAGCGGGCCAAGGCTGACAGGCACTTCAAGACGCTGAACCATCCCATCAACTTCAACCCCGGCATCATCAAGGGTGGTGATTGGGCCTCCAGCGTGCCGGCCTGGTGCGATGTCGATTGCCGGATCGCGGTGCTGCCGGGCTGGTCGATTGCCGATCACCAGAAGGAGATCACGGCCTGCGTCGCCGCTGCCGCGCGCAACCACCGCTTCCTCGCCAACAATCCGCCGGAGATTGAATGGTCGGGCTTCCTGTCGGAGGGCTATGAGCTGACCGACGCGGCGGCACCGGAAGCCGCGTTCGGCAGGGCGTTCGGCAAAGTCTACGGCGGCACGCCTGAGGATCTGGTCTTCACCGCGCTCACCGACACCCGATTTTATGGCCTCAACCACGGCATCCCCAGCCTGTGCTTTGGCGCCAGCGGCGGCGAGATGCACGGCTTCAACGAATATGTCGAGCTGGAGTCGCTGAAGAAGACCACCAAGGCGATGGCGTTGTTCATCGCGGAATGGTGCGGGGTGGAGAAGGGGTAGTCGTCGCCCCATCGCTGCTTTCGTAGGGTGGGCAAAGGCGCCCTTGCGCCGTGCCCACCAGTTTTCCCCGACATGATAAAGATCGTGGGCACGCTCCGCTTTGCCCACCCTACGGCGTCTCGGCTGGAGCGCGATCTGCCCGAAACACTGACTCTCAAATCCTTTAAGCTTAAAAGAAAGACTAGGCTGCCGGGCCTCCCGGTGGCAGACTGGCGTCCGGTTCGGTGGACGAGTCCGTGGGAGCGACAATGCGCGATTGGGATGATGCCTACGCCAATTCGGCCCATATCCCCGGCTCGGAAAAGATGCCTGGACGATGGGCGGAGCGGGCGGCGGCTTACCGCGCCGGGCTGAAGGACTTTCGCGCCGACATCGCCTATGGGGCCGGCGTGCGTCAGCGCCTCGACCTGATCCTGCCCGACGGCGACAGCAAGGGCCTCGTCGTCTTCGTCCACGGCGGCTACTGGATGCGCTTCGACAAATCGACCTGGACCGATCTCGCCGCAGGCGCCCGCCACCATGGCTGGGCGGTGGCGTTGCCGAGCTACACGCTGACGCCGGCCGCACGGATCTGCGACATCACCGCCGAGATCGCTGCGGCGATCGCCAAGGCGGCCTCGCTCGTCCCCGGGCCGATCCGGCTCGCCGGCCACTCCGCTGGCGGCCATCTCGTCACGCGCATGCTGTGCGACGACAGCCGGCTGGAGCCCGTTGTCTATAACCGCATCGCCGGCACGCTCTCGATCAGCGGCCTGCATGATTTGCGTCCGCTGCTCAAGACGAAGATGAACGAGACGCTGCGCATGACGATGGAGGAGGCGACGCTCGAAAGCGCGGCCCTGCATCTGCCACGCGGGCATTCACCCGTCACCGCCTGGGTCGGCGGCAGCGAGCGGCCGGAATTCATCCGCCAGTCCGATCTGATGGCCAATGTCTGGACCGGCTTCGACGTGCCGACCCGCCTCGTCGTCGATCCCGGACTGAACCATTTTACCGTGATCGACGGACTGAAGGATCCGTCATCGCCGATCACCGCGCGCCTGATCGGGCTCGATTGAGCAAAGCCGGGAAAGATCGATCGAAAGGGCCTGTCCATGACGTCCAGCGATTACGATCCCACGAGAGAAGGCGCCGAGACCGATTTCGCCCGGCGGATGTCGTACGGCGACTACCTGGCGCTGGATGCGATCCTGGGCGCGCAGCATCCGTTGTCGGAAGCGCATGACGAGATGCTGTTCATCATCCAGCATCAGACCACGGAGCTGTGGATGCGCCTGGCCATCCACGAGCTGAGCGCCGCACGCCGTGCCATCGCCGGGGACGAGGTGCAGCCCGCCATGAAGATGCTGGCGCGGATGTCGCGGATCTTCGAGCAGCTCAACAACGCCTGGGACGTTCTGCGCACGATGACGCCGAGCGAGTATACGCGCTTCCGCTCGCAGCTCGGACAGTCCTCCGGTTTCCAGTCGCGCCAATACCGGCTGATCGAATTCCTGCTCGGCAACCGCAACCACGCCATGCTCAAGCCGCACGCGCACGACGTGGAGACGACGAAACTGCTGGAAGCCGAGCTTGCGACCCCAAGCCTCTATGACGAAGTGCTCAGGCTCGCCGACCGCAACGGGCTGAAGATGCCGGCGGCGGTGCTCGCGCGCGATGTTCGCGAGACCCACAGCTTCAACGAAGGCGTACTGCAGGCGTGGCGCGTCGTCTACGAGGCGCCGGAGACGCATTGGATGCTCTACGAGCTCGCCGAGAAGCTGGTCGATTTCGAGGATTACTTCCGCCGCTGGCGCTTCAACCACGTGACGACGGTCGAGCGCGTCATCGGCTTCAAGCGCGGCACTGGCGGCACTGGGGGCGTCAGCTATCTCAAGCGCATGCTGGAGGTCGAGCTATTCCCCGAACTCTGGCGCGTCCGCACCATTCTGTAGGAACGCCCAAAGAAATGTCTATGACCAGATATCGCGTCTATGACGACACCAAAGCGCTGTTCCATCTGCCTGACGGCGTGATCTATCTCGACGGCAATTCGCTCGGCGCGCTGCCGGCGGGCGTGGCCGAGCGCGTCAACCGCGTCATCACGACCGAGTGGGGCAATGAGTTGATCCGGGCCTGGAACACCGCCGGCTGGTACGCCCAGCCGCGCCACGTCGGCGATCGCATCGCGCGGCTGATCGGCGCGGAAGCCGGCTCGGTGATGGTGGGTGATACGTTGTCACTCAAGGTCTATCAGGCCCTTGCCGCCGCGCTCGACATGAACGCGTCCCGCAAGGTCGTCCTGTCCGACACCGGCAATTTCCCGACCGACCTCTACATGGCCGAAGGCCTGATCGCCACGCTCGGGCGCGGCCATCAATTGCGTCTGGTGGCGCCGGAGGAGATCGACGCCGCACTCTCGGAGGAGGTCGCGGTGCTCTACATCACAGAGGTCGATTACCGCACCGGCCGGCGTCACGACATGGCGAAGCTCACCGCAAAGGCGCATGCGCTCGGCATCGTCACGGTCTGGGATCTCGCGCATTCCGCCGGCGCGCTGCCGGTCGATCTTGCCGGCTGCGGCGCCGATTTCGCGGCGGGGTGCACCTACAAATATCTCAACGCCGGCCCAGGCGCGCCAGCGTTCCTCTACGTCGCCCCGCGCCATGCCGACAGCGCGCGCGCCGCGCTGTCGGGTTGGATGGGCCACGCAAAGCCGTTCGCATTCGAGCTTGGCTATGCGGCCGCAGGTGGCGTCGAACGCATGCGCGTCGGGACACCGCCGGTGCTGGCAATGGCGGCGCTGGAGGCCTCGCTCGACATCTGGGATCGCGTCGAAATGGCAGAGGTCCGTGCGCGTTCGTTGGCGCTCGGTGATCGCCTCATTGCGGAGGTCGAACGCCGTTGTCCGCAGCTCAAGCTCGTTACCCCGCTCGCCCATGAGCGCCGCGGCTCGCAAGTTTCCTTCGCCTTCGATGGCGGCTACGCAGCGATGCAAGCCCTGATCGCTCGCGGCGTCATCGGCGACTTCCGCGCGCCTGACATCATGCGGTTCGGGATTACGCCGCTGTACATTGGCGAGAGCGAGATCGTCCGGGCGGCCGCGATCATCGAGGAGGTGATCGCGGGCGAGATCTGGCGGCAGCCGGAATATCAGGTGGTGAATGCGGTGACGTGAAAATCCATGCCGCCTTCTATCACCGTCACCCTGAGGCGCGAGCCTGGCGGCGCGAAGCGTCTCTGGGCGAGCCTCGAAGGGCGACGGCCCGGCTCCATCGGGGCCGTTCATCCTTCGAGGCTCCCCATGGAACGCGTTGCGTCCCATGCCTCGCACCTCAAGATGACGGGGTAGGCAGTTTCGAGTCCTTTCCCCACAACGTCGTCACGATCGCTTCAAGCCCATCCGTAAGTGCGGCCGGTCCAGGCTGGAGGATGATCGGCGACTTGATCTCGACGATGCGGTTGTTGCGGACGGCCGGAATTTCACTCCAACCCTCACGCTGCTTGATGCGGGCCGGCACGACCTTCTTGCCGCACCATGATGCGAGAATGACATCGGGCGCGGTCTTGCATACTGCCTCCGCCGAGACGATGCGATCCTTCGCGGCCTGCCGATGGCGCAGCTCCGCAAACACATCCTCACCACCGGCGATCTCGATCAACTCGGACACCCAGCCGATCCCGGAGATCAGCGGGTCATCCCATTCCTCGAAATAAACTCTCGGCCGCGGCGAGGGGCGGGGTGTCGCGGCAATCGCGGCCAACCGCCGCTCAAAACCTTGCGCAAGTTCCGCTGCGCGTTCCGTCGCGCCGACCAGCGCACCGAGCGTGCGGATCATCGCCAAGATCCCGGCGACGTCGCGCTGGTTGAAGACGTGGACGTCGATGCCTGCGCGGACCAGATCGGCGACGATGCCGGCCTGGAGATCGGAGAAGGCCAGCATGAGGTCCGGTTCCAGCGTCAGAATTTTCGGGATGTCCGCGGAGACAAAGGCTGACACCCGTGGCTTCTCGCGCCGCACCTGCGGCGGACGAACCGCGTAGCCGGAGACGCCGACGATGCGGTCCTGCTCGCCAAGCAGGTAGAGCGTTTCGACCGTCTCTTCGGTCAGACAGACGATGCGGCGGGGCGGGAAGTGGCGCATGGCGTTTCATATGCGCAAATGCGGGGGCGATGTCACGGCCGCCATTACCTCCGACGTCATTGCTTTGCCGCCCGAAGCAATTCACGCTGGGACAACAATCGATTGGGAGGACTTTTGATGACGCCGCTCGAGAAACTTAAAGCGATGAAGATGCCGTTCGCCGAGCTCAAGGGCGTCGAGTTCGTCGAGGCCGGGAAGGACCGCGTGGTGGCGCGGATGATGGTCCGCCCCGATCTCTGCACGCTGCACCACACTATCCATGGCGGCGCGGTGATGGCACTGGCCGATTCCGTCGGTGCGGCCGCGACCGTGATCAATCTGCCTGAAGACGCCAAGGGCACGACCACGCTGGAGAGCAAGACCAATTTCATCGGCGGGGCCAAGGAGGGAACCACGGTGATTGCCACGGCGACCCCAGTCCATCGGGGCCGAAAGACCCAGGTCTGGACCACGCGGCTGGAAACCGAGGATGGCAAGCTAGTGGCGGTGGTGACCCAGACTCAGCTGGTTCTGTAAGACTACGGCGCCTTGAGTTTGTTAACGAATTAGTTGTTCCCGGTGCCGCTAAGTTAGGCAGGTTCCCTCCTTGAAAAGAATGGTGCGATGCACAATATAGGGGGCCTAGGGATTCGAACGCCTCCTCGAGGGACACCAAGAGGAGTTTTGACGTGGTACTTGAAGACACCGTTCGCGCGCCGTCCGTTCCGGGCTATGTGCGGACCTTGAGCCAGCAGGAAGAATTGCCGCTCCTGCGCGATCATCTGCTCAGACTCGATGCCGGAAGCCGGCACGACCGTTTCAACGGCTTTCTCGACGACTCATTTATCGAGCGTTACGCCGCCCGCTGCGCCGAGGACGGCACCGTGATCGTCGCCTATATCGTCGACGGCGTGGTCCGTGGTGCTGCCGAGCTGCATCCGCCGGAAGATGGTTCGCTGCCTGAAGTTGCCTTCAGTGTGGAAGCCTCCGCGCGCCGCCAGGGCGTCGGCACGGTCTTGTTCAGCCGCCTGATCGCTGAAGCGCGCTGGAAAGGCTATAAGAGCCTGCGCATCACCACGGGCGCCGAGAATCACGCCATGCGGGCGCTCGCCAGGAAGTTCGGCGCGCATCTGGCTTTCCGTCACGGCGAATCGACTGGCACTATCGACCTCGCCAAGACGCCTGAGGCCGAACTTGCCGATCTCGCGGCCTCGCCGTTCAGGGCCGGCCGCGCTTTGCTCAGCCTCAACTCGACCTGCTGGAAGATCATCTCCAGCATGTACGACAACCGCGCCGCCTGACCTCAAATAGCGGATTGAATCAAAAAGCGGACCGGCGTGGCCGGTCCGCTTTCGTATTCTGGGGGCGCGAAATGAACGCTCAGGTGCCGGTGCGCTTGTCGTTGCCGAAACGGCGGACGACGCGGCGCTCGACCACCACGGAGCGCTGTGCGCCCTGTTCGCCGGCGATCACGCGGGTGGCGGTGATGCGGCTATTGGTGCGCGCCTGCTTCTTCACTTCGGCCTGCACGACATCGAGCGGCATCCCCATCAAGGCTGCGGCGATCTCGGCCTGCTGCTCATGATCGTCGGTAATGCCGATGGCGGCGAAGATCGCCTCGTCCAGGGTGGGCGGATCGTGGCGGACGCGCCGCGTGCCATATTTGGTATTCCAGTCTGCGCTCATAACGGCCTCGTTTTGATGCCGGGATACCTAGTGCCCCAAATGTTGCATTGCAATATGAAATTGGTATGGCATCTCAGCTATGCACCGGTCGGGGTGTCAGGGCGGTGACGCGACACCGGCATCGGTCTCGATCCGTTGTTGCGGCCAGCGCTTCAGGGCGGCATGCCCGGCCTCGGTGAGCCCGTAGATTCCCCGGTCGGCCCGTTCGAACCAGCCATACACATTGTTAAGCAAGATCTTGCCGGCGTCAGGGCAGCGCTCGCGCAATTCGCGCACGGGCCGCGGCCCGTCGGCGAGCGCTGAGGCGCAGGCCAGAGCCTGCTGCCGATAGGCCGTCATGATCGGGGCGCGCGTGCTGCCGCCGAGCACGGGATCGCCCTGGCGGCGCTGGTGTTCGGCAACGAGGCGCGACCGCACCTTCGGCTCGCGGCGGGGCGCTGCGGTCGGCGGCTTCACCAGCACCTCGACCTGGCCGCGGTCGGTCACGCCGAGCATGCCGAAGCCGAGACGGCGGCAGAGATTGCGATAGCGCGCGTCGCTCTCGCGCCCCTTGCCCCGGATCGACATCTTGGCCGCGATCCAGACCTCGTCGCCGGCCGGCGCGCGGTCGACCGCCTGTAGGATCAGCTCGAGATTGAAGGCGAGCTTGAGCTCGCCGATCACCACCACGGGCGGATCGCCGGCGCTGAGGCCCACGAGATCGCAGCCGCCGATCTCGCCCTTCACGGTGAAGCCGAGCTCTTCGAGGAAGCGTTTGACGGGCAGGTAGAGCGTAGTTTCCAAGGGGACGTCCGGTCGGAGAATCAGTTGCGGGCAGTCTAGAGCGTTCTGGGGTCCGATTGAATCAGAGCTCCCGCGCAGGAGGATTCGAACGCAACGCGTTTACACCCGTCCTCCGACCGGGATCAGCGCGCCGGTGATGCCGCTGGCCGCGTCGCCGGCCAGGAACAGGATGACCTCGGCGAGTTCCCGCGGCGTCACCCATTTGGAGAAATCCGCCTTCGGCATATCGGCGCGGTTGGCGGCGGTGTCGATGATCGACGGCAGCACGGCATTCACCGTGACCTTGCCTTTCCACTCGCTGGCCAGCGACTCGGTAAGCCGATGCACACCCGCTTTCGAGGCCGCGTAGGGCCCCATGCCGGAGCCTGCCTGGAGCGCGCCCATGGCGCCGATATTGACGATGCGGCCGGCCTTGGACGCTGCGAAATGCGGCAGCGCCGCGCGCGAGGTGTTGAGCGCGGTGAGGACATTCAGTGCGTACATGCGCTGCCAGGTCTTGACGTCGCCATCGCCCACGGTTTCGAAGGCGAAGCCGCCGGCGATGTTGATCAGCGCATCGAGCCGGCCGAAATGCTTGGCCGCCGCGTCAACCGCCGTCTTCGCCTGGGCCGCGTCGGAGAGGTCGACGCCGCCGATCTCGATGCTCTCGGGCGTTGCGGGAATCTGCGATGGAGCGTGATCGATGCCGGCCACGCGCGCGCCGCGCGATCGTGCGATCTCCGCAACCACCTTGCCGAGCGCGCCGAGTGCGCCTGTCACGATCAGGATCCTGTCTTGCATCATCACTCTCCGGGCGCTGCGGCCTATGCTTGCAGATAGCGCGCCTGCAGCGCGGCTCGCTCCGCCGTGCCAAGCTTGAGGGCGTCGCGCAGATAGGTTTCGAGATCGCCATATTCACTGCCGATGGCTTCGAATGCAGCGGCAAGGTACGAGGCTTCGACGCTGCCGATGGCGTTGCGTACGTCCTCCGGCAGGTCGAAGGCGGCCGTCGCATCGCGCTTGTAATGCTGGTTGGTGAGCAGGTAGTCCTCGGCGATGATTTCATCGGGTACGCCGAGCGCATGCAGGATCAGCGCGCTGGCAAAGCCGGTGCGGTCCTTGCCCGCCGTGCAATGGATCACCAGCGGCGCGCGATCTTCGAGGAGATGGCCGAACAGGTTGCGAAAGCTGTTCGTGTGGTAGCGAACGTAGTTGCGATAGGATTCGCGCATGAGCTCCAGCGCGACCGGTGCCGTCAGCGTGCCGCTTGCGAGTTCGGTACGCAGCGCAGCCACGACGCTCGGCTCGATCGGCAGCGAATGCACCGTGATCTCGCTGACGACGCAGACGCCGGCCGCGCGCTCCTCAACCCCACGGAAATCGAAAGCGCTTCGCACCCCCAGCGCCCTGACGATCTCGATATCGGCAGCGGTGAGCTGGCCGAGATGGTTGGAGCGGAAGATGTGCCGCCAGCGCGTGGTGCGGCCATCGATGGTCGGGTAGCCGCCGAGATCGCGAAAATTGCTGGCGCCTTGCAAGGCGAGGTGACGGGCAGGGGAATCTGACATGGGATCGGCTTCGGTTATGGTTCCATTGGACGCACGAGGGGCGTCCTTGAAAGCTATTACAGGGGGCGATCATGGGCCGGTACAAGGCCATTCTTTTGACGACCGCCATGCTGGCAGCTGGAATGACCAGTGCGCGACAGACTGAAGCGCAGACGTTCCAGACCTATCGCTGCGCCGATGGTACGCAGTTCATCGTTGCATTTTATGACGCCGACAAGCGGGCCTTTCTCCAGATCGACGGCGAGCCGGTCACGCTCGCCAGGCGGCTGTCGGTCGCCGGAAAACGCTATTCGGGCGCGGGTATCACGCTGACCATCGGCAAGACCGGGGCCACCACGGTCAAGCATCTGAAGCGGCCGGTGACGGCCTGCGCGGTGATCTGAACGGCGTGGTTCATCCGAGAATCAAAAAGGGCCGAAACATCGCTGTTTCGACCCTTTTCGAACGGCCGCCGGGCGCCTGCGAGCGCGCGGCGGTTTCAAACCAACCATAGGCATCAGCGATCCCATTTCGGCTTGGCGTCGTCGACCGCCTCCTGGTGGTACCAGCTGTCGCTGCAGATCGAGACATTCGCCGGAAGCGAAGCGTGATCGGCAGGAAGGCGGGTCTCGCCATAGCGGCGTCCCGCGAGAGCCGCGCGGCCCCCGACCGGGAATTGGTAGATCGTTGCCGATCCGTGACTCAGACCATTGTTCATCATTGCGATTTCTCCTTGGTCGAAGCGCCTTGGCCTCCATGGTGCGCCCGACTCGTTCGATTGTGGTTACTGGAATCCCCATATCGGCCGCGCGTCCCGAATTGCAAAGTGCTGAAAACGAAATCAGTTTCCGCCCAATTTGTAGGCATGTGGCCTACTGCATCCCCTAAGGCATGGTGTCGGTGGCTAACGGCTAGGCCATTCCAAAGGTTGCTAGGCAGGGGCGTGAAGCTTTGCGAAAATTGCTGGACGTTGATGCGCGTTTCATCGGCAACCTCGGGCGCGGGCCGGCCTGCTTCAGAATCGGGCGTTTTTCGCGGGATTTTTGCGGTGCAGCTACACGCAATGGTGCGCCGCTATGACGCACGACGCCGTCGACATCGCGTGGACCCCGGGCAGGGGACAGGCGCGGTGGAGAACCTCCCGCGCTGCGGCCTTTTGGCACGTTAAATGCTTGTAAGGGGCCGGCCGATGATGGCCGGGTACAAAACGTTCGGGGGCCGCCAGGCCCCCAACCTTTCGCATCATCTACAGAGAGGCTCAATGACCAAGTATAAGCTCGAGTACATCTGGCTCGACGGATATACGCCGACTCCGAACCTGCGCGGCAAAACTCAGATCAAGGAATTCGCGTCGTTCCCGACGCTCGAGCAGCTTCCGCTCTGGGGCTTCGATGGCTCCTCCACCCAGCAGGCCGAAGGCCACAGCTCCGATTGCGTGCTGAAGC
The DNA here is from genome assembly GCF_014198235.1 of Bradyrhizobium sp. ERR14. Taxonomy (NCBI): domain Bacteria; kingdom Pseudomonadati; phylum Pseudomonadota; class Alphaproteobacteria; order Hyphomicrobiales; family Nitrobacteraceae; genus Bradyrhizobium; species Bradyrhizobium sp. ERR14. The sequence continues at coordinate 313,951 of NZ_JACIHD010000001.1, forward strand.
CGGTCGCCGTCTTCCCGGACGCTGCGCGCACCAACGGCGTGCTCGTGATGTGCGAAGTCATGATGCCCGATGGCAAGACCCCGCACGCCTCCAACAAGCGCGCCACCATTCTCGACGATGCCGGCGCCTGGTTCGGCTTCGAGCAGGAATACTTCTTCTACAAGGACGGCCGTCCGCTCGGCTTCCCGACCTCGGGTTATCCGGCGCCGCAGGGCCCGTACTACACCGGCGTCGGCTTCTCGAACGTCGGCGACGTCGCCCGCAAGATCGTCGAAGAGCATCTCGACCTTTGCCTCGCTGCCGGCATCAACCATGAAGGCATCAACGCGGAAGTCGCCAAGGGCCAGTGGGAATTCCAGATCTTCGGCAAGGGCTCCAAGACCGCCGCTGACCAGATGTGGATGGCCCGCTATCTGATGCTGCGCCTCACCGAGAAGTACGGCATCGACATCGAATTCCACTGCAAGCCGCTCGGCGACACCGACTGGAACGGCTCCGGCATGCACGCCAACTTCTCGACCGAGTACATGCGCACGGTCGGCGGCAAGGAGTATTTCGAGGCCCTGATGGCCGCCTTCGACAAGAACCTGATGGACCACATCGCCGTCTACGGCCCGGACAACGACAAGCGTCTGACCGGCAAGCACGAGACCGCGCCGTGGAACAAGTTCAGCTACGGCGTTGCCGACCGCGGCGCTTCGATCCGCGTGCCGCACTCCTTCGTCAACAACGGCTACAAGGGCTATCTGGAAGACCGTCGTCCGAATTCGCAAGGCGACCCATACCAGATCGCTTCGCAGATCCTGAAGACGATCGCCTCCGTGCCGGCCGACAAGAAGGCCGCAGCCTAAGATCCTCCCGGCCCGGGCTGGGGGGCTGGCCCGGGTTGGCTTTCAATCCGCCGGAGCTGAAAGGCGCCGGCGGATTTTTAGCATCTTGATGACAGCCATTCCCGCGATGCAGCAGGGTTGCGTTGCGTGAAGCCTGTCCATGTCGGCCCAAAGCGAGATAGAGTGCCCACAGGATGCGCGCAGGGCCGGGGACGGCTGGTGTTTGAAGGCTTCTACAAGGTGAAATTTCAGCTCGGCGACGCCGTCGGCCGGAGCGTGATGCATGCCGGCAACGGCAAGATGCTCGGCGGCAATTCGGCCTTCGCCCATATCGGCACCTACGAGAAGACCGACAGCGGCGTCGACGTCGTGATCAGCACCGTCCGCCATAACCCCGATCCGAACTATCGCGCCATGGCGGGCACCGATGATGCGACCTTGCTCGCCAAGGGCTGGGCGGATGGCGATCTCTATCGCTTCAAGGGCGAACTGAAGGAGTTGCCCGGCATTCCCTTCCAGTCGGTGATGACGCCGATCACGGAAGACGAGGTGCCGATCGCCGGCGGCATCGGCGAAGCCGGCATCGCCGACGGCCTCTACTCCATCCATCTGCGGATGCTCGACGGTCTCGATGGCGGCCTCACCGGCGTGATGCTGCTGAACCGGGGCTGCATCCTCGGCGGCGATGCGGCATTCTACTATCTCGGCAGCTACACCGCCGCGAACGGGCGCTGGAAGGGCCAGATTCTCAACCAGGAGCACACGCCGGCCAAGGACGACCCGATCTTCGGCGGCCACGAGGTCGGTATCGGCTTCTCGGGCCGCTACGACGCGGAAGAGGCGGTACTGGAGGCGACCGCGCTTGCCGGCAAGCGCAGCCTGCGCCTGACTGCGGCGCTCAAGCTGATGCATCGCGCCTGATCGCGACGGAAATCGCTCATGAAAAACCTTCGCATGCTCTCGACGCTCGGCCTGATGGGCGCGATGCGCAGCCTGTCGTCCGCGTATGAGGCCGCAACCGGCGTCCGTATCGACGCCGACTTCGCGCCGACCCTCGCTTTGCTGAAGCGCCTGCGCGACGGCGAGGCCGCCGATCTCGTGATCCTCACGCGCGAAGGGCTGGACGAGGTGATCGCGGAGGGCCACGTGCTCGCCGGGAGCGCGGCCGATTTGGCGCGCTCCTATGTCGGCATTGCCGTGCGGGCAGGGCAGGCGCATCCCGATATCGGAAGCGAAGCGGCGCTGCGCAGGACGCTGCTCGCAGCGCGGTCCATCGCCTATTCGCGGCTGGGCGCGAGCGGTGTCTACTTCGCCCAGCTGATCGTGCGGATGGGGATCGCAGCCGAGATCAACGCCAAGGCGACCATCGTCGAGCAGGGGTTTACGGCAGAGCGTCTCGTCAGCGGCGAGGCCGACCTCGCTGTGCAGCAGATCAGCGAGCTGAAGCAGGTTAGCGGCATCGAGGTGGTTGGTCCGATCCCGCACGAGCTGCAGACACCGGCGGTGTTCTCCGCCGGCCGCATGGCAGGGGCGAAGCATGCCGAGGCCGCGGACCGGCTGCTGCGCTATCTGGCATCGCCCGAGGTCGTACCCGTCCTGAGCCAATCGGGACTCGAGCCTTGAATTTGCCGAGGCGGGGACGCAACGTGACGACCATGCGGACTTGTCTCCTTGCCATCGTCCTGATGCTCGCTGCGCCCTTGGCAGCGCGCGCGCAATCGGCCGATCTCGTGTTGTGCGACCGGGTCGCGGCCGATCCCAGCGACCCCGACAAGCCGGCTGACGTGAGGGGCGTCGCGGAGGTCGCTGCCTCCGACGTCGCGACGGCGATCAGGTTCTGCAAGCAGGCCGCGCCGTCCTCGCGCCGTGCGATGTTCGCGCTCGGCCGCGCCTACGCCGCCAACCGGCAGACGGCGGAGGCGATCGCCGCCTGGCGCAAGGCCGCCGACAAGGGATCAAGCGCGGCCATGGTCGAGCTCGGTGTTGCCTATGGCACCGGCTCCGGCATCGCCAAGGACGAGGCGCAGGCGCGAAAACTGTTCGAGAAGGCGGCGCAATCAGGCAATCCCCGCGGCGTCAGCAACCTCGCTGCGCTCGGCGGCGCAGGTGGCGCCGCGCCGGCCGATCCCGCGCAGGCGCGCGCGCTGCTCGGCAAGGCTGCCGAGACCAATGCGGAGGCGCAGTACCAGCTCGGCCTGATGCTCTCCGAAGGCACGGGCGGCGCGAAGGACGACGTCGCGGCGCGTGGGCTGTTCGAGAAGGCGGCGGCGCAAAACCATCCCGGCGCGCTGGAGCGGATGGGGGCCTTCGCGGAAGGCGGCCGCGGCGGCGCAAAGGACAAGGACGCCGCCAAGGCCTATTACGAGCGCGCCACCGCGCTCGGCGACGAGGACGCCAAGAAGGCGCTGGAGCGGCTGCGCTGCCCCTATGCGATCAAGGACAAGCAGGGCAAGCTCGTCACCACGCTGTGCTTCTGAGCAGAGCCGCACGCGACGGAACCTCAACCGCGTGGACGCCGTTGATCTCAAGACACAACGGAGCGCGATCATGATCCGCAAACTGGCATCCGGCGAATACCGCCTCTATTCACGCAAGGTGAATCCGAAGACCGGCAAGCGTCGTAACCTCGGGACCTTCCGGAGCCGCGCGGCCGCCGAGAAACACGAGCGCGAGGTGCAGTATTTCAAGCGTCACTGACGCCTGATGAGCCCAGCGGCAACCAAGAAACGCGAAAACAACCCCATGCACAGTAGCCAAGCCTTTGAAATAACAGATCAATGAAATCGTTCGCTTGCGGATTAAGCGAAATGATGATTGACCCGTCGGGCAAATCGGGGGCATGGTGGCATCGCGGTCGCGGAGGTTCCGCAAGGCCCTGCGCGGAAAAGCCGGATGGCCGAGCGGCGGCGGCAATGCTAGGTAGCCCGCGATTCTTTTCCGATTTTACGGGTTCATTGCGTTGCTGGACGGACTCTACAAGGTTGAATACGGCGTCAACGATGCGTTCGGGCGCAGCATCATGTGCCTGCATGACGGCAAGATGCTGGGCGGCAATTCGGCGTTCGCGCATCTCGGCACCTATGCCGAGCGCGATGGCGAGATCATCGCCGAGGTGATCACCGAACGGCATAACGACGATCCCCATTACAAGCCGCTGATGGGCGCCGACGTCGCCAGGATCGGCGCACGCGGCCGGCTGCACGGCAACCAGATCCGTCTTACGGGCGGCGCGGACACCATGCCGGGCGCCGGCTTCTGGGCCAACCTGACGCGGCTCGATGACGGGGCGCTGCCGCCACGCGGCACGATCGGGCAGGGCGGCATCGCCAACGGGCTTTACGGGATGGGTCTGCGCGCGCTCGACGGCGTCGATGCTGGGCTCTCCGGCGTGATGCTGCTGATCGACGGCCGCATCCTCGGCGGCGATGCGTTCTTCTACTATCTCGGCTCTTACTCTTCGGCAGACGGCCGCTGGAAGGGAGAGATGCTCAACCAGGAGCACACGCCGGCCAAAGGCGAGAACCCCGTGTTCGGCGGCTATGAGGTCGGGATCGGCTTCTCCGGGACCTGCAACGAGGACAGCGGTGAGCTCGAAGGCATCGCACTCGCCGGCAAGCGCAGTCTGCGCCTTGCGGCCTCGCTGAGGCTGATGAGAAGGGCTTAAGGACTAGTGCTCGCAAGGGCGGAGTCCGGTTGCTGCGCTGAAGCAGCCCTCACGCGTCGGCCCGGCGAGCTCAGCAAGTCACCCGGACCGGAAGCTGACCGAGTTCGTGTATGAACCATTTGAATTGTGATCCCGACCAAGGGTCGGAAGAGGGTTCGGGGAACTAGCGAGAGGCTATCCCCGGCCGCTTCCGACGCCCCAGAAGCGATCAGGCGAATGAAGAAAGCTCTGAGCACAAAATGATGAGCAATCGAGCTATGGAGAAGCGCTCAACCTCCAATGTAAGGCAATTCGGAGTTGATGGTCGAAAGACGCTTCTCTTGCTGCTTCTCCTTTTCGCGATCCCCGCGAACGACTGCTCCGCGCAGACACCGCCGCCGCCGTTCGACGAACATGCGTTCGAGCGCGTGCCGCCGACGGTCGTGAAGAGATTGGCGACCCGCTTTTCGCTAGGCGCATTCGCCGGCCGCTTCGAGGAGACGCGGCTCGGCGCGGTTCGCGAAGCCGTGGGCGAAGGGACCATCCAACACCAGGGAGACGCTGGAGGTAGCATCTATTGGCTGTGTTATAGGCGCGCGCAGCATCGATTATGGGTCGTATCCAGCGGAGAGATAGGCGGCCCGGACCATCTCGTCACAGAGATCGTTGAAGAGCACACCGAGAAAGACGCCGAAACCTCGACCGATTGCGCCATCATCCCGGAAAGGTTCGCGCCCCTCGTCTTCGACGGCAAGCTGCATTTAGGCATGTCGCGTTCGGAGGTAGTCACGGCGCTGGGACCGCCGTCGAAGTCGAAAGCTGCTCAGATGGTGTATTCTCACCACGGAAAGCTCGCAGACGGTTTCGATGAGACCGCATGGCTCATTCTCCGATTTCGTGAGGAAAAGCTCGTGTCCATGCGCGGCGGCAAGACCACGACGAATTGAAGTGGCCGCTAGCAGCGTTCATGCTTCACAGCGTGATGCGAGCGAGTCACGCCCGCTCGCGCAGGATCCCCATCACATAACCCAGCTTCACCACCACCTTTCGGCGAAAGCAAGGTCATCATCCACTTTGGCTACGATGCCCCCGAAGCTGCGCCCGAACTGACCCAAGGTGATGGGCAGCCGGGGCCAATAGTTCGACGTTTGCGGATGCGACTGAATCCGCCTGTCGCCTCATGTCGCCTTTGAAGGGTAGATCGGACTTGCCTAGAGCGGTCCAAATCGACGTGATTGGCCCGTGGGCGACCTCAGCCCAGAGCGCGGCGATGTCCGCTTCCCAGAGATGACCTGACCAAGGTCATGCTGACTGCCGAGCGCAGCTTTTGACCCGTTGCGGACTCGGGGAGTTAAGGAGCGGATTTGATCGGCAGCGTTGAAGGGAGCCGATGAACTACCGGCCATGGAAGCCGGCAGGAACCCATTCAATCCGTATTTTGTTGAACAGATAGATCTCGACGCTTTTTGTAAGTCGGTGGAATCCGACAAAATGAGCTCCGTAGACGTCGTTGTTCCCTGCTTCCGGTACGGGCACTTCCTGCGAGAGTGCGTCGAGAGCGTTTTGACGCAATCCGGTCCCGAATTGCGCGTGCTCATCATCGATGATGCGTCGCCCGACAATACTGCGGAAGTTGCGAAAGAGTTGGTTGGCTCCGATCTCCGCGTCAATTACCGCAGGCACACCTCGAATCAAGGTCTCATCGCTACCGCCAACGAAGGCATCGCCTGGGTGAAGGCCAACTACATGCTTTTGTTGTCTGCGGACGATTACCTGCTGCCCGGTGCCCTCAACAGATCGGCGGATCTGATGGACGATCATCCTTCTGTCGCTTTCACCTTCGGAGGCGCGGTTGTCGTGGATCAACGGGGGGAGCGTTCGCGCCATAGAACAGGAGTGGGATCCAGAACCCACGTTTTGTCCGGACTTGATTTCATTGCGCTTAGCGGCGCAAGAAATATCGTGCTGTCACCCACCGTAGTGGTCCGCACGAGCCTGCAGAAAAGAGTAGGCGGGTATTTGGCTGACTTGCCCTACGCCTCTGACATGGAGATGTGGTTACGGCTCGCCGCACATGGCGACGTGGGGGTCATTGCTGCTGATCAAGCTGTGTATCGATCGCACTCGGCCAATATGTCAAGCGAGCCTTCGCGGGAGCTAGACCTGCTCCAACGCAAGGCGGCGATAGATCACTTCCTGAATAGTTGCGCCGCCAGGTTGACGAACGCTGATGATCTTCGTGCCTGGTTGATCCACATGTCGGCTCTTGAAGCGATCGGCTGCGCAAGCGCCGCCTTCAATGAAGGAGCGATGGAAAGCTCAGCACGCCTTTCTAAGCTTGCGGTGAGTATCGATCCGAGCGTTCAACGAACGCGGCGGTGGTGGTTTCTCGCCTGCAAGAAGGCTCTTGGGTTGCGAGGATGGCTGCTGGTGCGGCCTTCAGTTGAGTGGTTTAGGTCAATCTTCCAGATTCAGCGCCGCTGAGGCTGCTAAAGCGATTGGGCCGTCATATTCGCTTTTGACACCAAAGCTGACCTGTCGAGACATCCGCCGCTCTTAGTCAATCGCGACAACCCAATGCACAGGCTGCTGTTAGCTGAGGAGGTACCAAGCACAGCCCGGAAGCGCGGGGTCGCTCTGTCTATAGTCGAGGCGACTAAGACCGAGGAACTCGACACCGCCTTTGCTTCAGCAGCTGCCCAGCGCGCCGATGCAATGATTGTTTTTGGCGACATTCTGACCATTCGCCAAGCCACACGAGTTGTCGGGCTCGCGGCGGAGTACCATTTGCCCGCGATTTACTTCTTCCGACAATTCGCCGATGGCGGATTGGTCGTCTACGGCCCCGATATAGCCGATCTATTCCGCCGTGCAGGCGGCTACGTCGATAAGATCCTCAAGGGCACCAAGCCTGCCGATCTGCCGGTAGAGCAGCCGACCAAGTTCGAGCTAGTCATCAACATGAAAACGGCCAAAGCGCTCGACCTCACTGTGCCGCCCCTCGTTACTCGTTCGTGCCGATGAGGTGATCGAATAGAGATGGTATTTGCTGCGATGCATGAGTCCGATTTTAGCCCGTAGCTGACCTTCACGACGACGCCTGCTTAGGCCGCTTCTGACCCATATCGGACTTACTGGCGTTCTCAATTTGTATATCCGATGGACTAGGCTTACCCGGTAGGGGAACCGATCTTACCTTTTCCAGTTTGGAGTGGTCGGAAACTTTTCGAGGAGCCGCGCCATGGGAGATCGCCGCAAAAGAGTGAAGCAAACCCGCTCCCTTGAAGAACGAATGGCCGAACAGGCCATTAAGCTCAAAGAGCGGGCCAGCCACTTGCCCGCTGGTGCGGAACGTGAGGGCTTGCTTAAGCGAGTCAGGATTGCTGAGACCGGCGCGCATCTAAGCGATTGGTTGACCTCGCCGGGCTTGCAGCCACCCAAGTAAAGGTTTCGGGAAAACCGTCCAATTTGATACTTAGCGGCATTGACAGAGCACGCGGTGTTTCGATGCTCCAAATGATTTTGATAATGTTCGGGGTCGGGACCGTGCTGGTCGGCAGCATAGTCCTCATATTCGAGTGGCGCGCGCTGGTAGGTTATTGGCGCTAACCCGCAAATCTCCCAATGGACGTGAAGTAAGACCGGACAGAGGCCGCCGAGCTAAGCTTGACCTGTGCGCGCGAGGGCGGCAGAGCGCGCAGGCAGAGCGCTTTCATACATTTCCTTTCCAGATCAGCCATCGGTAGACGCCGAACACGTTGATAAGTGTCACCACCACGTTTTGCACCATCAGCGCATATTCCGCCGTTAGATAGCCGACGACGATCCAGATCACCGATGCACCGCTCAGTACGACGAAGGCCCAGCCGGTAATGAGTGGCCGCGCCCGGGCAGCTAGGATCAGCCCGGCGCCGATCGTGCCGACTGTCGCCACCCAACGCAGGATTTCATCCATGACGCGTGTGCTCCCCGAAAGCCGACGTCGGAGCGTCGCTCCGCGATTTGCCTATACGGACGCAGTCACAGGCAGGCCGCCGGAGTGGACCTTTCCGTCTCGTGCGCCGACCACCGTGCGACCCCCGCCCGAGCGACTTGGCCCCACAGTGGCGGCGGAAGGTCAGGGTACCACTGTGGTGATCCCGTGCGGTATCAACTCCGCTGCGCCGAGTTTCCATCAACCGGCGTGCTGGCACATTGCCCCGGGCTGCCGAAATGAAATCTGAGCCAAGGACTTATCTGCGCAACGAGATGATCGAATGAGCGCGACTTCCGCTGTTGGCCCTTAGCTGACCAATCTCGGCATGTTGCGTGATGGCAGCTTCTGACCCAAAACGGGCATTAATTTGCGCTAGCCACCCGCCTGCAAGTCTTTGGTTGCGCTTCGGCTGAACATCCAGTGTAGTTTGCACACCAAGGCCCTAAGGATAGGCCTGCGGGCCGAAACGCCCAAAGGAGCAGCGATGACGAAGATCAACAGAAGATCAGCGCTATCACTGGGTTTTGCAACCGCTGCGGTGCTCGCGGCGGGAACATCAGCCTCCGCACAAACTAAGCCACCACAAGGCGTAAGCATCCAACCTTGGGGTAAACGCGGGTCGATGATCCCGGGCTACAAAACAGTCTCAATGCGCGATGTCGTTTATCAGCCAGGTGCGAAGACTTCCAACCCGTCCATGCCCAATGACATGGTTTGCCACGTACCCGAGGGCGAACTCCGGGTGAAACAAACCGACGGCATGGAATTTGTTGCGAAGAAGGGTGATGTTTGGACTTGCAAGAAAGGCATCGGCGAAGATCTCGAGAATGTCGGCTCAACTGTCGCGATCATGCGCATTATCGACCTGATACCGGCATGATCATCCGCGCTTCCAGAGTCGGGGATTGATATTCGCCGATACGGAGGATTGCGGAAATTTGGGCTGCCCGAAAGATCGTCGCAGCCAGCGCTCGCGGGGCTGCGACGACCGAGCAGTGGCGACTTCCGCTTTGACCCTCAGCGGACCAATCGCAACATGGTGCGCCACGGCAGCTTTTGACCCTCAGCAGACTTCGTGCGCATCGCGCCCAGTTAGGGAACCAATATCGCAATCGATAAACTTCGATCTGCTCGGCAAGCCCTTCTCTAGGACCTAGCCAGCACAAACTAGGGAGCAAAGGATTGTGGCCATGTACTTCCTCACTGCTTGCCTGATGGTGGTCGTCTTGAGTGCCGCAGTGGCGTACCGTCGAGCTGGATCTCTACCACGAAACCTTCAGGGACGGCTCGACCGTCAGCAGCGGCGTGCGGCGATGTGGCCCGCTATGTGCGCAGGAACTTGCGCACTGGGGCTGCTCGGACTTCACCATGTTCGAGGCTGGCAAGAATCCGGTCCCCTCGAAACGGACTATCTCCTCATGCTTCTCCTGCTTATCACCTCTTTCTTTGGTGGTTGGTTTCTTGGCATCATTGGCTGGATTGATTGACCGCCGACAAGCTGCCATGACCTTGGCATCGTCCTGTTGATGTCCGGTTTTGGCCCGTGGCTGACCTCGGTCGCCGTCTGTCGGATGTCGGCAAGCGACCCTAAGCGGACTAAATTTCCGTCAGGTGCTCCGCGGAAATCCGACCACGCCCGTCAGGGCCGCCTTCTCCTGCCTACACACGACGTCACGACTTATTCTGCTTTGCCTCCACATATCGCGCGAAGCTGTCGAGGATCGCCTGCCAACCGCTTTGCTGCTGCTCGACCGAGTGCGTCGGTTCGCTGTCGAAGACGACGCGGACGACAACGGCTTTTGGGCCGGGCACGAACTCGACTTCGGCCTTTCGATCGCCGAACGCGTATTCGATCCGCTTGTGTTCAACGATCTTCGTGTAGGTGCCGGCGAAGTCGAAACCCATGCTGCCGTCCTTGGCTTCCATGCGCGACGAGAAGGCGCCGCCGTCACGCAGGTCAACCGTAGCCCTGGTCGTATGCCAGTCGTCGGAGGCGGCGTTCCACTTCACGATGTCGGCAGGTGTCGTATAGGCACGCCAGACCTGATCGACGGGGGCGGCTACGTTGGTCTCGACGGTAATTCTCATGGGCATTGCTCCAGGTTCGTTTTGACGGCTTGAGGTGATGACATCACTTCACGTGCACGGGTCCATACACGGCCCTTCCGAGCAGTGTCCACCGGAGGACGATCGAGACTGGCCCATGCCGACATGGTGGCGCCGTTGATGCGTAAAAAATACGAAAGGGGAGTCACCAGAACGCCTTTGGGCCATCCGCGACCGATGCCTGAAACGGTAATTGCTCTCGACGGTCGAGGAACGGCCTCCGGCGCAGCTTGTTGGTCCGCCAAGCACCAGGAGGCGTGACTATGGAACGCATCAGCAAGGGCCAGATCCTCCTGCTCGCCGTTTTGGCCATGATCCTGATCTTGACCGGTGTCTGGGCCGTTTCGGTATGGAATGCCAGCAGCGGGGTCGAGATCGGCAGGCACGGCTGGATCGCGCTAGGCCTTGGCACATTTTTCTCCTTGCTGATCGGATGCGGACTGATGGCGCTGATGTTCTTCAGCAGCCGCAGCGGTCACGATGACAGCGCCGATCCCTTCCGGCACAAGCAAGACAAATCGGCCGAGTGATGTTCGAGGCCGCTTCTGGCCGCACGCGGCGCTGGCGGCCTCGGATTGAGCCGAGAGATGATGGACCGAGACGCCGGCAAGCTCTCGCCGATGGACGATGCGCGCGCACCGTCGCCTTGAAATCGCGGCGCGGATGGCCTAGGTCTTTGCCGTGCAGCACGGTGTTGTCCAACGACTTCGTCAACTCGCCAGAACGGCCATGTTCGTGGCGATATGGGCCTTTGTGATTCAGGTGACCCTGATCTCGGTTTCGCAGGTGCAGGCGGCCGTTGGCGCGATGCCTGCACCTTCGGTCACGTTAAGTGGTTCCCTGCATTTTCACGATCAGCTGGCGGGCCATGTGCATTCCCATGGCGGTGACGACGCCGAAGGCCACGTTCATGATGGGCCCGATCACGACGACGAGGGCGCTCCAGGCGTGGTTTGGGACATGTTTGGCACCTCCATCGCCTCACCGCAGTTCATCGACCTGCTCGGTTCCTTTGAAGTGCTCGGCGCTGTCGAACTGCCGGTTGCGCGGGTCATTATCGGGGTAAGTCCCGAGGCACTCATCCGGCCACCAAGTACCTTCAGCATCGCGTGATCCCGGCGGCCCTCGGCCGCCGCCTTTTGCATGTCTGAAGGATCTTTCCATGTTCATGAATCAGCGCTGCCCGAAAGGGCGGCCAACAACTCTTTGGCTGGCTGGTCTTGGCTGGTTGGCAAGCCTGTTCTTTGGTCTATCAGGCGCCTTTGCCCATGAGGGGCACGATCACGGCGATGCTGACAAACCGGCGGCTGTCTCATCAGCCTATCCGAGGGTTGTCGCGCGCTCCGAGCTTTATGAGATCGTCGGCATCGTGAAAGACGGCAAGCTTTCCGTTTTCATTGACGATGCAGTTACGAACGAACCGGTTTCGGATGCTGGCTTGCAAGTCACGATCGGCGATTCCGCCCCAATCGAGGCTCCAAGCAACGGAGAGGGTATCTACACGGCGACGATCCCGAATGGCACACCGCCTGGATCGGTTGATGTCATCTTCTCGGTTAGCGCCAGGAAGGGGAATGATCTGCTGGTCGACTCCTTCATACGGACGCGTGCCGGCGATGCCCGACTCCCGCAACAGAAGCATGAGCGTGGCTGGCTTTTCTCAAGCCGAACTGCCATCGCTGCCTCCGCGCTAGCTGCCTTGGGTCTCGGCCTTCTCTTCGCCTATTGGAGGCGACGTGGCCGCAGCATGGCCGCTTCCATTTCCGCCGCGATGGCAGGGGCTTTCGTCGTTCTGGCTGCCATCATGTTCGGCGAGGGCCGGACGAACCCAACGCCACCGAATCCGCCGGATGCTCCCGCACTGAGCGATGCGCCGCGGCGCCTGCAAGACGGCACCGTCTTCGCGGCCAAGCCGACGCAGCGGTTACTCGATGTACGGACCGCCGCAGCCGAGCCGCAGACGATTCATCCCGCGGTCACGCTGATCGGCCGCGTCATGGCCGACCCCAACCGGAGCAGCATCGTGCAGAGCGTCTACGGGGGCCGCGTCGTTCCGAGCAATGGAGGCATACCTCGCATTGGACAGACCGTTCGCAAGGGCGATCTGCTCATCCAGATCGAGCCGCATCTGCCGGTCGCAGACCGCACGACGATCCTCGAGAAGGTGGGTGAGATCGAACAGTTGATGGCGGTCACGGAAAACAAGCTGCGACGGCTGAGGCCGTTGGCCGAACGCGGCGCGGTACCGCAAGGGCAGGTCAACGACCTCGAAAGTGAATTGGAGGGTCTGCGGGCGCGCCGCGAAACGGTCCGAAATTCCCGCACCGGCTTCGAGGAGCTGCGGGCATCAACCGACGGCATCATCACCTCCGCCAAGGTCGTGCCGGGCCAGGTCATTCAGCCGCAAGACATCCTGTTTCAGATCGCGGACCCAAGGAGCCTTTGGGTCGAGGCATTGGCCTATGACGATATCGGTTTGAAGCAGCCGGAAGCTGCAACGGCGATGGCCCCGAATGGGCAGCAGATTGCGCTGACCTTCGTTGGAACGAGCCGGGCCCTGCGCCAACACGCATCCGTCGTTCAGTTTGCGATGCCCGAGCCGCCAACGGGCCTCAATATCGGTCAGCCGCTCAATGTGATGGTCCAGACCGGCGCACCCGTAACGGGCCTGCTCTTTCCGCGCAATGCCGTCGTTCGGAGCGGTAACGGCGAGAATATCGTCTGGCAGCACTCCGGACCCGAGCGCTTCGAGCCGAAGCCCGTTCGCGTGCTGCCGGTCGACGCGGCCCACGTGATTGTGGCGGTCGGCCTCAACGAGGGCGAACGCATCGTCGTTCGCGGCACCGACCTCATCAACCAGATCCGGTAGACCGCTCATGTTCAAGCTCATCGTGCAAGCAAGTCTGCGCAATCGCCTGTTCGTGCTGGCAGTAGCCGCCGTGCTGGTCGGCTACGGCCTGTTTGTCCTGCCGAGCGTTTCTGTTGACGTCCTGCCGGATATCAATCGCCCGACCGTCAACATTCTGACCGAGGCAGAGGGACTGGCGCCCCAGGAGGTCGAACAGCTGGTGACGTTTCCGATCGAGACGTCGATGAACGGCATGCCCGGCGTGATCCGGGTGCGCTCGGTCTCGGGCGTTGGGCTATCAGTCGTCTATGTCGAATTCGACTGGGGTATCGACGTTTACCGCGCCCGGCAATTCGTCTCGGAGCGGCTGGCGCTGATCCGCGAACAATTGCCCTCTTCGGTCAATCCCCAGATGGGGCCGGTGACGTCGATCATGGGCGAGATCATGCTCATCGCGCTGACGAGCGATGGCACAGCTTCGCCCATGGAAGTGCGCGAGATCGCCGACTTCGTCGTCAGGCCGCAGCTCCTTGCCATTCCCGGTGTCGCCCAGGTGATACCCATCGGCGGCGAGGTCCGGCAATACCGGGTGACGCCGAACGTTGCGACGATGCAGGCGCTCGGCGTCACTCACGACCAAATCGAGCAGGCGGTCGCAAAGTTCGGCACCAACAGCGGCGGCGGCTTTGTTGACCAGCATGGCCGCGAATATTTGATCCGCAATGTCGGACTCACCAGGAAAATCGAGGACCTCGGCAACACCGTCGTTGCCACCCGCGACCGGCAACCGATCCTGCTGAAGCAGGTCTCCGCCGTTGATTTCGCCGCGCGCACCAAGCGGGGCGACGCCGGCTACAATGGCAAGCCCGCCGTCATCGTCAGCGTCATGAAGCAGCCAGCCGCGGATACCGTGGCATTGACGCGCAACATTGAAGCCGTGCTCAGGGACCTGCAACGCACCATGCGCAGTGGGATTAACGTCACCAACGTGCAATTCCGCCAGGCCACCTTCATCGAGACATCGATAAGCAACGTTGAGCGCGTTCTGGTCGAGGCCGCCATCGTGGTCGCCATGGTCCTGTTCGTCTTCCTGATGAACGGACGCGCCGCGCTCGTTTCGCTGACGGCTATTCCAATCTCGATCCTCGTGACGATCCTGGTGTTCCGCGCCTTCGGGCTCACGATCAACACGATGACGCTGGGTGGCCTTGCCATCGCCATCGGCGAACTGGTCGACGATGCCGTGGTGGATGTTGAAAACATCCTGCGGCGCTTGCGGGAGAACGCCGCGTCGAGCACGCCGCGTCATGTTCTGGACGTGATCTCCGGGGCGAGCCAGGAGGTTCGTTCCAGCATCGTCTATGCAACGATGATCATCGTTCTCGTCTTTGTGCCGCTATTCGCCCTGCCGGGCATCGAAGGACGGCTGTTCACGCCGCTTGGTGTGGCCTATGTGGTCTCGATCCTCGCTTCGCTGCTGACGTCGATCACGGTGACGCCGGTTCTGTCCTACTATCTGCTTTCGGGGCGGACCCATTCAGGCGACCGCGAAAGCCTTGTTGTCACCAGGCTGAAGCAGGCCAATCGGCTGGTGCTCGGATGGGCTTTCGAGCGGCCGGGTCTCGTGCTGAGCTCAGTCGCGGCGGCGGTCGTCGTGGCAGGCTACGCCGCGAGCCAGATGCCCCGCAGTTTTCTTCCCCCCTTCAATGAAGGGACGCTGGTGCTGTCGCTGCAATTCAATCCGGGAATCTCGCTCGCGGAGTCGAACCGTCTTGGACTCCTGGCTGAGCAGTTGCTCGCAAAGGTGCCCGAGGTGAAATCGGTCGGGCGCCGCACCGGCCGCGCGGAGCTCGATGAGCACGCCGAAGGCGTGCACTACAGCGAGATCGATGTCGATCTCGTTTCGTCCGGCCGGCAGAAGGTGGACATTTATGCGAGCATCCGAGAGGCCCTGTCCGCGCTGCCGGCGGCGGTCACCATCGGACAGCCGATCAGCCACCGCCTGGATCATCTCCAGTCGGGTATTCGTGCCCAGATCGTGCTCAAGATCTTTGGACAGGACATCGAGATGTTGCGCCGCCTGTCCGAAACCGTGCGGCAACGTCTATCGGCGATCCCCGGTCTGGTCGATCTCCAGGTCGAAAAGCAGGTGCTCATTCCGCAGGTGCGGGTTCAGGTCGACCATGCTCGCGCCGCACTTCATGGCCTGACGCCGGCCGCGATCATCCAGGCACTCGACACGCTTTCCAATGGCCGGAAGGTCTCCCAGATCGTCGACGGTAACCGCCGCTTCGACGTCGTCATGCGCCTGTCGGAGCAAGACCGTTCGACAACCGGGCTGCAAAACCTGCTCATTCCGACGGGCCTGGAATTCGTTCCGCTGAGCGCTTTAGCTGAAGTCGTCGAGACAGATGGACCGAACCAGATTCAGCGGGAGGGAACCCAGCGCAGGATCGTCGTCTACGGCAATGGGGACGGGCGCCGCGACATCGCCGATATCGCTGCCGACATCCAGAAGGCGGTTCGGGAGCTCGATTTTCCGCAAGGCTACACCACCAACCTCGAAGGTGCCTTTCAAGCCCAGCAGCAGGCCTCGTGGCGCATCGGCATTCTGTCGCTGGCATCCCTGACCCTGATCTTCATCGTCCTCTACAGTCGTTACCGATCAACCGCTCTGTCGCTGATCATCATGGGCGGCATACCGCTCGCCCTGATCGGCAGCGTTGCGGCGCTGAAGATCTCCGGCCAACCCTTGTCGGTTGCGTCGATGATCGGCTTCATCACGCTTGCCGGCATTTCGGCGCGTAATGGGATCCTGAAGATCTCGCACTACATCAATCTCGCCATTCATGAGGGGGAGCGTTTTGGAACCGGGCTTGTCGTTCGCGGCAGCATGGAGCGCCTCAGCCCCGTTCTGATGACGGCGCTCTGCGCAGGACTTGCCCTGACGCCGCTTTTGATCGGCGCGGATCAACCGGGCAGGGAAATCCTGCACCCCGTGGCCGTGACGATCTTCGGCGGCCTGCTCAGCGCCACGATCCTCGACACCATCGTGACCCCAATTTTGTTTCTGATGTTCGGCCAGCCGCCGTTGGACCGCCTGGCGGCCGGACATGCCGCAACCTTCACCCCCGCGGAAGCCTATTGAACTCCGCACAAGCCCCGAGGAGCTACCGATGAGAAAATATGCGTTCCTTGCCTTGATCGCTGTGATCGCCGCTGCCCCGAGTTCTGCCACGGCGCAGGCTAAAGGCAGCAACGGCGGTCCCGTCGTCAAGTCGCAAGGACATCCGATCGAGTTTGTCCGCAAGGGCACGGAAATTGTCTTTTATGTGGGCGACGACGATGGTTCTCCGCTGTCGACCAAGGACATGCGGGGGCGCGCAACGATTCAGGACGGCGGCAAGACCGTCACCGTTCCGCTCGCGCCGGCCAACCCCAACCTGATGGCGGGAAAGCTGCAGGCCGAGCTGTCGCCAAAGGCCATTGTGGTGTTTTCCGCGAGTTTGCACGGTCATTCGCTGACGGCGAGATACACCGTGGAATAGTTGGCGCGCAATAGGTGGCCATGATGCAGGCCGATGGCCTGCAAGCGCCTGGATTTCTGGTGAATCGATGGAGACGCGGCGGTCTTGCCAGCCCGGCAGTCAGCGAAGCCCGCCGTTCGTCCGCAGGGATCGCACGAAATCGATCACTGCCAGAATCATGACGCTGACAACAATGATGATGAGCGGGATGGCCTTGATCCAAACCACCAGGATTCCAAGAAATGTCACCACGAGCGCGAGGCCGATGAGTCCGGTGATCGCATTGGTCATCGCACGTTCCTTTTCTCCGCACCGGGAGCCGATTTCGCCCCGGCGCTCGCGAGTTTGCGCCGAGTGCCACGACCGGTGCGTCCGATGGTCCTGACAAGCCAGTGCGCCGTGCGCAGGAGGCGGGCATCGTTGTCGCGGCGGCCGACGAGCTGAACGCCGAGCGGAAGGCCGGTTTCGGAGCTCATCAACGGCAGGCTGATGGCGGGCACGCCGAGATAGGTCCAAAGCGTGCAGAAAATCGGGTTGCCCGTCGTCTCAATTCCGGGCGCCGGGCCCGGCGCTGCGGGCGTCAGGATCGCGTCATATTCGTCAAAGATATGGTCCAGCGCCTGATTGAGCGGCGCAATGCCGGACAGTGCGTTGCGATAATCCAGCGCGAGATGCGTGCGGCCGCGCTCGATCGCCTGACGCAGCGGTGTGCTCAGCCTGTCGGCGCCCCGCTGGTAGTCGCGCCGCAGATTGTGCGCCATATCGACTTCCATGATGATGCGGTGCATATCGACGGCCATGTCGAAGCTGGGCCCAAGCTCGACTTCGCTCGAGGCGTCACCCAAAACCTCGACGAGCTCGGCAAAGGCATCATGCGTCACCGGCTCGGCCTGATCCCAGACCGGAGAGCGTACGAAGGCAAATCGCGGCGGTAACGGCGGCTCGCTCGCCGCGACCGTGGAGAATGGCGGACACGCAACAGACCGGGTGTCCGGATCCTCCTGGTCGAAGCCGGCGAGGGCCTCGGCGAGCAGGGCCACGTCCTCGACGCTGCGCCCAAACACGCCGACATGATCGAGCGTGCGCGACAATTCAAGCGCGCCGGTGCGCGGAATGATGCCGTGCGTGGGCTTGAAACCGACCACGCCGCAGAAGGCGGCAGGACGGATTACCGAGCCGTTGGTCTGCGAGCCGATGGCACCTGGCACCATCAGCGCCGCAACGGCCGCGGCGGAGCCCGAGGACGATCCGCCGGGCGTGTGAGCCGTGTCGTGCGGATTTCGGGTCTTGCCGGGATTGTAGTACGCGTACTCGGTGGTCACCGTCTTGCCGAGGATCACAGCGCCAGCCGCCCGCAGACGCGCCACGGCCGCCGCATCGCGGCGCGGCGTGCGTCCGGTCCACAGATCTGAGCCGAATTCCGTCGGCATGTCGCCGGTGTCGAAGATATCCTTGATGCCGACGGGCACGCCATGCAGCGGGCCTAAAGCCTTGCCGTGCTTGCGATGATCGTCGGCTGCCTCTGCCTGCCGCATCGCGTGGTCGGGATCGAGGAATGCCCACGCATGGATATCGCGATCGACCTCATCGATGCGCCTGAGGCAGTCGCCGACAAGCTCGGTCGAACTGAGGCGGCCATCGCGGATGCCGGTCGCAGCTTCCGTGAGACCGAGCGCGTTGAGACTCATGCGCCGACTTTCTGCGGTTTACCGGGTCCGCTCATCGGGATCCATAGAGATAGGTGGGCAGCCACAATGCGATCTCCGGGAAGATGTAAACCAACGCCATGGTGAGGAAGACGAGGCCGACAAAGGGAAGCGCGCCGGAGAAGATGTCGGTTAGCTTCACCTGAGGCGGCGCCACGCCCTTCAGATAGAAGGCGGCCATCGCGACCGGCGGCGTGTTGAACGCCGTCTGCGTGTTCAGTGCCACCAGGATGCCGAAGAAGATCGGATCGATGCCGTACTGGGGAAGCAGCGGCAGGAAAATCGGCACGAAGATGATGATGATCTCGGTCCATTCCAGTGGCCAACCGAGCAGAAAGATGATCAGCTGGGTCAGCAGCAGGAACTGGATCGGCGAAAGGTCCATCGAGGTGAAGAACTGCTCCACCACCGACTGTCCGCCAAGGACGGCAAACACCGCGGAAAACGTCCACGACCCGATGAACAGGTAGCAAACCATCGCGGTGGCGCGCACGGTCAGATACACGGATTCGCGCAGCATCTCGTAGTTGAGCGAACGATAGGCGGCCGCCAGAACCATGCTCATGAGGGCACCCACCGCGGCCGCCTCGGATGGCGTTGCCAAGCCAAACAGAATCGCGCCGAGCACCGAAACGATAAGCAACGCAAGTGGCAGGAATGACGTGGCAAGTGCCCAGACGACCTTGGACGTCGGCACGTCGGTCTGCTCGCGCGGCAGCTTCGGCGCGAGCGCGGGATTGATGATCGCGCGGGTCATCGCATAGAGGACGTAGAAGCCAGCGAGCAAGAATCCCGGAAAGAACGCGGCCGCATAAAGCTTGACCGCTGAAACGCCGGCGGTCGCCGCATAGACAATCAGGAGAATGCTCGGCGGAATCAGGATGCCGAGGCAGCCACCGGCGCAGACCACGCCTGCCGACAGCTTGGTGTCGTAGCCCGCTCGCAACATCGCGGGCAGGGCCAGCAGGCCCATCAGCGTGACAACGGCGCCGACAATGCCGGTGGCGGTCGCGAACATCGCGCAGGTGATCAGCGTGGCCACCGCAAGCGCGCCCGGCACGTTCTTCATCGACAATTGCAGCGAGTAGAACAGGCGGTCGAGAATGTTTGCGCGCTCGACCAGATAGCCCATGAACAGGAAGAGCGGAACCGCAACCAGAACGTCGCTGGACGTGACCTCGAACGTCTTCTGCACCAGCAGCGTGAAGATGCGATTCTGGAAGAAGTCCTGACCGGGGGTGTAGTAGGCATAGTAGCCGAACGAGACGCCCATCGCCATCAGCGTGAAGGCTATCGGGAATCCGAGCATGATGATGAAGATGAAGAGGCCCAACATCAGCATGCCGAGTTGAGGATCGGTCATGCGCCTGGTCCCTTCTCGCGCTGCGGCTCAACCGCCTGCTGCTGATGCTCGCGGATGACGAGGCTCTCGGTTTCTTCCACGTCGTGCAGGCGTTGCGGCCATCGGCCGGTGCGGATGCAAAGCACACAGCGAATGATTTCGGCGATCCCTTGCAGGAACAGAAGGAAGCCGGTGAGCGGGATCAGCGCCTTCAGCGGAAACACCGGCACGCCGGCCGGACTGAAGATGCTGACCTCGCGGAACCGCACCGACATATGGGCGTAATTCCAGCCCGCATACATCAGCGCCCCGATCGCCGGCAGGAAGAACAGGATATACAGGACGAGGTCCATCGTTGCCTGGGTGCGCGGCGACCAGAGGCGGTAGACCACGTCGGCGCGGACATGGCCGTTGCGCGAGAGCGTATATGCGCCGGCCATCAGAAACATCGCGCCATAGGTGATGTAGCTGATGTCGAAAGCCCAAGTGGTCGGCGCACGCAGCACGTAGCGCACGAACACCTCGTAGCTGACACCCAGCGTAAGGACGAGAATCAGCCATGCAAACGCCTTGCCGACCCACGTGCTCAGCTCGTCGATGAAGAACAGAAATTTCGTCATGCGAGCCGAACTCGCTGCGAGCAATACATCCGGACGTCCCCCTAATTCGTGGGCGGCGCTTCGATCGCGCCGCCCCTCTATACGGCCTCACGCCAATCGCGCCGCGACAGCCCTCAGACCTTGAGCACGCCAGGAAAGTGATGCTCGAAGGCGCCGCGGTAGTCCGTCGCGTTATTCGTGTTGTAGTAGACCACGCGGCGCACCCATTCCTTCTGCGAGTCCATGACTTTCTTCATGAACGGATCCGAGCCGAGCTGGGCGATCAGACCGTCCCACGCCTTGATCTGCGCGTCGAACACCGACTTCGGCGTCCGCGCGACGTTGACCTTGTCCTTGTTAATCAGCTCCTGCAGGTCCTTCGAATAATAATCCATGGCTTTCCATTCGTTGGCGGAGGACACAGCTTCGGCTGCGTATTGCAGGATCGCCTGCTGTTCCTTCGGCAGCGCGTTGAATTTCGTCCGGTTGAACATGATCTCGAAATATTCCGTCGCCTGATGATGGCTGCCCATCATGTAGTTCTTGGCGACATCCTGCGCGCCGAAGCGCCGGTCCGAGGTCGGATTGTTGAATTCGAACCCGTCGATCACGCCGCGCTCCATCGCGGGCACGATCTCGCCACCGGGTAGCTGCGCGACGGATGCACCCATCGCCTGGAAGAGATCGGCGGCCAGGCCCACCGTGCGATACTTCAAGCCCTTGAGGTCATCCGCGCTGGTGATGGGCTTCTTGAACCAACCGAGCGGCTGGGTCGGCATCGGCATGGCGAAGAAGCTCTTGATGTTGACGTTCATGATCTTGGTCTGGAGCTCCTCAAACAGCTCCTTGCCGCCGCCGTTGTGGATCCAGCCGAGGCCTTCGTTGGCGTTGAAGCCGAACACGGGGCCTGTACCGAACAGCGAGGCGGCCTTGTGCTTGCCGTACCAGTAGACAGTGACCGTGTGTGCGGCGTCGATCTGGCCGCCATGAACGCCATCGAATACCTGGAACGGATGCACGACCGAGCCGCCGACCAGATAGTCGATGCGCAGTCGACCTCCGGCCATCTCGTTGACGCGCTTCACATAGTCTTCGGCCATTTCGTTGAAGACATCGGCCTTGCCCCACGAGCCCTGCATCTTCAGGGTCGCCGTTTGCGCGCGGCTGACTTGCGGCATGGCGATGGTGGCAGCGCCGGCGGCGCCGGCCGTCAGCAAGAATCTGCGACGAGTGGTTCTGGTCTTTTCAGACTTTACAGTCATGGACGTCCTCCCTGGCGGCTTCGTTGTTCGAACGCGTTTCGGTGCGCGTCGATAACCGCTGGAGGTAGGCCGCATTCCAGCGACTTTGATCGAAGTTTGGACGTATTGCCGGCATCCGACAAGCTACCCGATGTCGCATTCCTTAGTCTTAGGCGATCCCATTCGAGCGTTCAGTAGTGAGATACTCACGGGCCTGTCGCGGCGCAGCAAAGATGAAGGCGAACGTCTGCATCGCGGCGTTCGCATGTTGAGTCTCGACAGGAATGTTGTGGCCGAGCCGGCTGACCGTCACGAGACCATGCCAACTCCAGTCGCCGGATGTGTGGAAGTCATCTAGACCACGGCATAGGCCAATGACCTTCCAAAGATCGGAGGAGGCGGAAACGATCGGCGCAAGCTCCCGCATGATGTGGAGCACAAGCCGCGAGTGACAGCGGGGCTGGCCGCCAGCAGCCCGCTCCTGGGCTGTCGGTCGCGGTTTAGTTGCCGTGAGCGGTCGGGCCCCTGACATGAGGCGGTATCGGCCTAGTCCGATTTCGTACCCCGCCGGGCTTCCCCTCCGCGCCGGCATGCCCTATGACGCTGCAACGCAAAAATCCCCCAAAAGACAGTCATGATCCGCCTCGACAACGTCAGCAAGCAAGCCGGCCACCAGATCCTTTTCATTGAAGCCTCCGCGGCCCTCAACAAGGGGGAGAAGATCGGCCTGGTCGGGCCGAACGGCGCCGGCAAGACCACGCTGTTCCGGATGATCGCCGGTGAGGAACTGCCCGACGAGGGGCAGGTTTCGACCGATCGCGGTATCACCATCGGCTATTTCAACCAGGACGTCGGCGAGATGTCGGGCCGCAGCGCCGTGGCCGAGGTAATGGACGGGGCCGGCCCCGTCAGCGAGGTCGCGGCCGAGCTGCGCGAGCTCGAGGCCGCCATGGCCGATCCTGACAAAGCCGACCAGATGGACGAGATCATCACCCGCTACGGCGAGGTGCAGCACCGTTTCGAGGAGCTCGACGGCTACGCGCTCGACGGCCGCGCGCGCGAAGCGCTGTCCGGCCTCGGCTTCAGCCAGGAGATGATGGACGGCGACGTCGGAAAACTCTCCGGCGGCTGGAAGATGCGCGTAGCGCTGGCGCGTATTCTTTTGATGCGCCCGGACGTGATGCTGCTCGACGAGCCGAGCAACCATCTCGACCTCGAAAGCCTGATCTGGCTGGAAAAATTCCTGCACGATTACGAAGGCACGCTGCTGATGACTTCGCATGACCGCGAGTTCATCAACCGCGTGATCTCAAAAGTGATCGAGATCGATAGCGGCTCGCTCACCACCTATACCGGCGACTACGAATTCTACGAGCAGCAGCGCGCGCAGAACGAGAAGCAGCAGCAGGCGCAGTTCGAGCGCCAGCAGGCGATGCTCGCCAAGGAAATCAAGTTCATCGAGCGCTTCAAGGCGCGGGCCTCGCATGCCGCCCAGGTGCAGAGCCGGGTGAAGAAGCTCGACAAGATCGAGCGGGTCGAGCCGCCGCGCCGCCGCCAGAGCGTGGCATTCGATTTTCCGCCGGCACCGCGTTCGGGCGAGGACGTCGTGGCGCTCAAGAACGTGCACAAGGGCTACGGAGCCAAGCGCATCTATGACGGGCTCGATTTCATGATCCGGCGCAGGGAGCGCTGGTGCGTGATGGGCGTCAACGGCGCCGGCAAGTCGACGCTGCTCAAGCTCGTTGCGGGCGCGAGCGAGCCGGACCAGGGCACGGTGACGGTCGGCGGCAGCGTGAAGATGGGCTATTTCGCCCAGCACGCGATGGACCTGCTTGACGGCGAGCAGACGGTGTTTCAATCGCTCGAATACGCGTTTCCGACCGCGGGACAGGGAAGCCTGCGCGCGCTCGCCGGCTGCTTCGGCTTCTCCGGCGACGACGTCGAGAAGCGCTGCCGCGTGCTGTCAGGCGGCGAGAAGGCGCGGCTGGTGATGGCCAAGATGCTGTTCGACCCGCCGAACTTCCTGGTGCTGGACGAGCCGACCAACCATCTCGACCTCGCCACCAAGGAGATGCTGATCACGGCGCTTTCCGATTTCGAGGGCACCATGCTGTTCGTCTCGCATGACCGGCATTTTCTGGCGACATTGTCGAACCGGGTGCTGGAGCTGACGCCGGAAGGCATCCATCAGTTCGGCGGCGGCTACACGGAATATGTTGCGCGCACCGGGCAGGAGGCGCCGGGGTTGCGGTCGTAATTGGGGGGCGGGTAGCCCGGATGGAGCGCAGCGCAATCCGGGATTCGTGCCACACGGGCAGTCGTGCGATGCGGATGGTCGCCCCGGATTACGCTTCGCTCCATCCAGGCTACGAAGTGCAGGTCGTTGGACCCGTAGCCCGGATGAAGCGCAGCGCAATCCGGGATCAGTCTCCACGTTCGCCGAAATTGCCTGTGATCTCGCCAACGCCTCCCCAATCGGGAGCGAGCATACCAGCCCGAACGTAGCGATGGAGCGATGAGTACGGCCAATCGACCGGTGACGCGACGAGCCCGTGCTTGACCGGATTATAATGAATGTAATCGGCGCATCGTTCGAAATCCGCATCGTCGCGGACGGTGTGCTCCCAGAAACGCTTTTGCCACAAAGCGAATTCGCCACGGTCGTTGCGGGAGATCGGGGCGCCGGACGACGCCAGCCGGTGAGTGAATAGGCTCTTGATCCGCCGCCATCTCCCGGAGAAGTCAGCGTCTTCGTCCGGGAGCGTCATGATGACGTGCAGGTGATCGGGCAGGATCACGATCGCGTCGATCTCGAATGGTCGTTCGGCCCGTGTGACGCGGAATGCGCCGCGCAGTTGGTCGACATGATCGATCAGCGCGGACGATGTTCGATCGTCCAGCGTCACGGTGAAGAAGAAGGTGCCGCCGGGAAGAAGATTGCGCCGATAGCGAACCATGCAGACCGTCCCGGATTACGCTTCGCTTCATCCGGGCTACAACCAGATCGAGAGATTTGCAATCAATTCGCTCGCTTGAACGCCCCGGCCGCCCTCGCTACGCTTTTGAAAAAAAGGGAGTGAAACGGCGATGAAGCAACTCCGGATCGGCGAGATCACCATCGACGCCGTGATCGAGCGGGAGGGGCCGTGGCGGCGGCCGCGGGATTTCTTCCCGGCCTATGACGAGGGCGTGTTCGGCCGTCATCTGCCGACGATGGAGGCCGAGGTGTTCGACGCCGCGCGCGGCATGCTGGTCATCACCTACCAGACCTTTGTGGTGCGCACGCCGCGCTACACCATTTTGGTCGATACCTGCACCGGCGAGGACAAGGGCCATCCGCCGCCGTTCGATTTTCCGGGCAAGGAGCGCTGGCGCAACGAGCTGTTCGCGCTCGGCATCGGTTTTGAGCAGATCGACTACGTGTTCTGCACGCATCTGCATATCGATCACACCGGCTGGAACACGAGTTTGCGCGACGGCCGCTGGGTGCCGACATTTCCGAATGCGAAATACGTCTTTCACAAGGGTGAATACGCGGCCTGGGAAGCGGAGAACGCCAAGGGCAGCAATCCGCCCGGCACCGTGTTTCGCGACAATTGCCTGCCGATCGTCGAAGCGGGGCAGGCGCTCTTGGTCGACGATGATTACGCGCTCGACGACACCATCACGCTGACGCCGACGCCGGGACATTCGCCCTGTCATTGCTGTGTGAACATCTTTTCGAAGGGCCAGCGCGCGGTGGTCGCGGGCGACCTCATGCATCACCAGATCCAGTGCCGCGAGCCGGACTGGTCGGCGAAGCCGGATTGGGACCCGAAGCAGTCGGCTCTCTCGCGGCGAAAATTCTTCGCCTCCGTGGCGGACACCGACACGCTGATTTTACCGGTTCATTTCCCGGCGCCGACGGCGGGGCTGATCAAGCCGCTGGGCGACGCGTTTGATTATAAGTTCAAGCGGGAGTGAACCTCTTCAGCTCGCCCCGCTTGCGGGGAGAGGTCGAATTTGCGCGAAGCGCAAATTCGGGTGAGGGGGACTCTCCTCGGGCTCAGCTGTCACCGCCCCACGGAGACTCCCCTCACCCCAACCCTCTCGGGGCGAGGGGGTAGATCGAGCGCGCCTTACGCGCTGACCTCGCACTTCTTCATAAAGCTGTTCTTGGCAGCGCCGGCGAGCGGCTTGCCGTCGGCGCTCACGGCCTTGGGCGTGCAGGCGTCGGCCTTGCACTTCTTCAGGAACGAGGTCTTGGCGGCGCCGGCAAGCGGCTTGCCGTCCTTGCCGACCGCCTTGCTCTCGCAGGTTTCTTGCGCGAAGGCCGAGCCTGCCGCAAAGGTGGCAACGATTGCAGCCAGGAAAATCCGCTTCATCATGGGTGTCTCCGTAAAACCAGAAATGGCGGAGAGATTGGAGCCGGGAATCGTGGCGCAATCAAGCTGGATGAGGGCCTGCCGTCCGGTCCGGCTGGCGATTTTTTCGAGTGGGAGTTGGCAACAGGCTCGCTTCCTGTTGCACTGCTCGCTGACCGCGGCGGGCAATGCTGCTAGGCTTGGCCAGCTCAGCTGGATGGAGCATCGTGATGGACGCCGTGATCCCGAAACACTGGGAAGCCGCCGATCAGCATTCGCACCTGGTTCGGCCGCAAGACATGGATTGGCAGACGACGCGCTTTCCCGGCTGCGAGGCCAAGACACTGCTGTTCGATCGCCGCACCGGCCTGATGACCGCCTTGATGCGATTTGCGCCGGGATCGGTGCTGCCGGATCACGAGCATGTCGGCATCGAGCAGAGCTGGGTGATCGAAGGCGCACTCGTCGACAAGGAGGGGCCGGCCAAGGGCATCGCCTGCAAGGCCGGCGAATTCATCTGGCGCGAGGCAGGCAGCCGGCATGCCGCCTGGTGTCCGGACGGGGCCCTGATCCTCGCGATCTTCCAGGTGCCGAACAAGTTCTTCGAAGCCGACGGCCGCGTGGTCGACGCCGCCGGCCAGGATTGGGACGAGACTTGGGGGCACACCGGCGCAGAGGGAACGCGGAGCGCGCGATAGGCCGCTCTGCACAGTCTAAACCTTGCCGCCGATGCTTCTGATGAGCATGGCGACCTGAACGGCGATCAAGCGCCGCATCTCCTTGCCGCTCCTGGCTGTTTCCCGCAGTCCGCGCATGCCGAACACGAGGCAGCGCGCCAAAACTTCGGGCTCGTCCGCTCCCCTTGCGGACCGCACCTGATCGCCGATGAGCTCGACGACCAGGGACTGGAAATTGTCATAGACCTGTCGGACTGCGGGGAAGCCGAGGTCGAAGAGATCGGCCGAATCCGGATGCGCCTCGACCAGGTCGAAGCCATGACATCCCCAGGATTTGCAAGCGTGGAGCAGCTTGGCGTGAAGCCCGTCGAGGCGGGCGATCGCGGCCCTGATCTCGCGATGCTTCTGCTCGTCCATTCCCTGGATGACTGCCGCGAACACCGCGTCCTTGTCGGGGAAGAGCAGGTAGAGCGCGGGCCGCGATATCCCCGCCTCGGAGGCGATGTCGCCCATCGTCGTTCGGGCATAGCCGTAGCGCGAAAAGACCGTGGTCGCAGCCGCGACGGCAAGCTGTTCTTTCGAGGCGCGGGATTGAACCATGATCTCCCCATCAATCGTTCACATCTTGACAAAATTTCGATAATTGTCAATTTGTCATGATTAGGAAAAGCCAGAGGGTGTTGCGAGATGAACGACGAAGCGCGACTGAGGACGTGGAACGCCTATCAGGCCGCATGGGGGCCCGTTGAGGAGAGCGAACGGCGTCGGCTGCTCGAACAGAGCGTGGCCGCCGATTGCGTGTACACGGATCCGGGCTCGCAGGTGGCGGGGCGGGAAGCCTTGATGGCCCGCATCGGGCAGACGCAGCAAAAATTTCCGGGCGCCTACTTCAGGAACGACAGCTTCCTCGAACACCACGAGCAGGCGCTTTTCCGCTGGACCATGTACGACGGCGCCGGCCGCGTCTTCGTCAAGGGCGAGAGCTTCGGCCGCTTTGGCGAAGATGGTCGCCTGGTTCAGGCGACGGGCTTCTTTGAGGTGGCGGCGGCCAACGGCTGACCGTCCGCTGCCGCTTGAGATCGGGTCCGCCGTGTCTCGGCTCTGCGTCAGGTCCCGCGCGCCAGCAGGGCCTTGAAGTCGGCTCGCGCGCGCTGCGCCTCGGCACGCGCCACGTCCGAGGCGTCGCCCATGCCGAAATAGCCGTGGATCAGGCCGGGGCCCTCGTGATGCTTGACCCGCACGCCTGCGGCCTCCAGCGCCCGCGCATAGGCAGCGCCCTCGTCGCGCAGGGGATCGAACCAGGCGGTGGTCACGACCGCGGGTGCAAGGCCCGCAAGTGAGGCGGCCCGCAGCGGCGAGACGCGCCAATCAAGGGCGTGATCGGGCTCGGCGAGATAATGGCCGCAAAACCATTCCATCGTGGCACGCGTCAGAAAGTAGCCCTCGGCATTCTCGGCGCGTGAGGGATAGCGCGCGTTCTCGCGCACGTCGGCGTAAGCGCCGAGGACGTCGGTCGGTCACGGGGTAGACCAGCAATTGCGCGGCGAGCTTGATGCCAGCATCGCGGCAGGCGATCGCAGTGGTCGCGGCGAGATTGCCGCCGGCGCTGTCGCCGGCAACGCCGAGGCGTTTTGCGTCGCCGCCAAATTCCGCGACGCGGTCGAAGATATCACTCACGGCGGCGAAGGCGTCCTCGAACGCGCCCGGAAAGCGCGTCTCCGGCGGGCGGCGATAGTCGACGGAGATGACGACGGCGCCGGTCTCGATCGCGAGGTTGCGCGCCTGCCGGTCATGGGTATCGAGGTCGCCCGCGACCCAGCCGCCGCCGTGGAAGAACACCACGGTTGGCGCGGGCGTGCTGCCGATCCGGTAGACGCGTGCAGGAAGCGGGCCGGCGCCACCTTTCACCTTGATGTCCTCGACGCTGGCGACGGGCGGCGGCGGGATGGCGGCGCGCGAGGCAGCCAGTGCGCGCAAGGAATCGCGGGCGCTCTGTGGCGTCATGACCGTGGGATCGCGCATCGGCATGAGCGGAATGATCTGGGCGATGACGGGATCGAGTGGCGCGGCCATGGTTGCGGTCCTCCAGGGTTCTTGGTCTTGCTTGCCGCTTAGCATAGATTTTGCGCGCCGCATCGGCAACCGGCCGTGTCGTCAGGCCGGTGGATGAAGGGCGGGGAGGCTTTAGAGGGTGGAATTCGAAACGCTGGTCTAGTCATGCCGCAGCGTGCGTGGCTTCAAGAACGAGCCGGGTCGATCTCGGTGCGCCCTGCTACGGCATCGTGCTCGCGGCACGGACCGCGGTCTCGGCTCTGTCACCAACGGGCAGGGCATCATGCGCTCCGACATCGTGCGCGAGGTCGCGAGAAATTCCGGAGGACGAGATGATCATGACCTGCGTCGCGATGGGCTATCCCGACGACGACTCGCCGCGAACGCCGTTCGCTCGGACCGCGAGCATAACGAAGAGTTCGTGCGCTACGTGGGTTTTGCCGATTAGCACGATGAAGAGGAGATTATTCTCTCGCAAAATTTTTTTGGTGCGGAGTCGTTCGCGGCCTCTTGCAATCTCGAAGATGCGGGAGGAACAATATGCAGACTGAGAGGTTTGTTGCTGGCGCGAGGGAATTGACATGCGGCGGCTGGCTAGCCTGGTTCGATGGTTCTTCGGCCCGCGGCTGCGGCGCCCCATCGATGCTGATCCAAGTCTTCCTTTCACACCCGAAGAGTTCGGCCGGCTGATACGCAGCGGCAGGCATGAGGACATGAAGCTGCTGGCCGACGGGCTGGCCTGCCGGTCCATCCCGCACCGCGCCAGCCATCGCGCCACGCACTAGCCGGGCTCGCTTCGCGGCCATCGCCATAGGCCAGCCGGCCTTATCGCGTGAGCGCGACCTCCTTGAACGAGGTCACCAGCGCTTTCTCCAATTTTCCGCTCATCCCGCAGAGGACGTCGTAGGCTTCCGCACGAGGCATGGTGGGCTTGTAATGCCGGTGCTCGATCAGCGCTGCGAAGATGTCGGAGATCGTGAGAATCCTTACGACGTCGCCGATGCTCTCGGCGCAGAGCGCATCGGGATAGCCGCTGCCGTCGAGGTACTCGTGATGATGACGAACGGCATCGAGAATTTCCGGTGAAATCTTGTCGTGGCCCTTTAGAAACTCATGGCCAGCGGCCGGATGGGTCTCGATCAGGCCACGTTCCTCCGCATCGAGGCGGCCCGGCTTGTCGAGAATGGCCAGCGGAATCTGCGCCTTGCCGATGTCGTGGAACATGGCTGCCGAGTACAGACGCTCCAGATCGGCTCTTCCGACACCGAGGCTCAGGCCGAAGTCGATGGCGAGGCCGGTCACGAGCAGGCAGTGCTGATAGGTTCCCTCGTGGTGGCGCCGTACCGTCGAGAGCCATTCCGAAAGACCTCGCTCGGTTATGCGATCGGCGATCTGGCGGCCGGCCTCCTTGGTGCCGTCTATGTCAAGAGGTTGGCCCAGGGTCACAGCCGTGAACATCGATGCGACAGCGGTCGCCGCCGCCTCGACGGCGTTGTCGGACCGTGACATCCCGCCCGGCGCGGCGGAGGACGGATTCGCCGGATCGCACAGCGCAGACAGTAGTTTGGGCCGGTTGATCGTACCGGACAGGACGTGCGTCGCCCCGAGCGCGTAGGCTTGCGAGATACCGACGTGAGAGCTGTGCTCGAGGAGAAATATCCGCTTCTTCGCCTTGGCGAGCTTGCCAGCCCGTCTCTTGAGGGCGGCGATATTGTCGACGTCGCGCAGGTCCGCGCGGATGACGATGGCGGCGGGCACCTGCGACAGCTTGGCTTCGGCGTCCAGCCGTTCGCCGGCGATGGCGAAACGGTCCTCAAGGATCGTGCAGACGCCGGCCAGCCTGTCGGACGTATCCGCCAGCACATGCACGAAGGAGCGGGCCGCTTCCTTCTCGCGGATGCCGTCCGCGTTGACGGGGCTGAGGATGGTTCGCGCGTTCTGCACGGCTCGACCTGGACTATCGTGGATTGCAATAATTGGGATGAATTGTTGGCCTATTTGCTTCGGGCGACGGTCTGCGTAGCAGCCGAGGGTGCGCTCGCCGGCTTCTTTTTGCCGTCAGCGGTGACGAAGTGAATGCCGGCCGTGGTGCCATCGATCCAGACCAACTCGCAGCGCCGATAGGCGAGCCCGGTCGACGACAGCAGCATGAAGAATTCCTTGGCCTGCAGCACGTCCAGCGTGCCCTCGACCTCGACCTTTGCGCCTGTCTGCGACACGTCGAGCAGAACGCAGCTGCGCCGCCATGTGCCGTCAGAGCCCATCAGATTGACGGCCTGCCTGTGGTCCATCCGCACGCGCGCCGCCTTGCGGCCGTCGAACTTCATCGGCTACCCCCCGTTTTTGCGCCGCGATCTCGCCGACTGCTCTCCTTGACGCTTGCGGCGATTTCCCCCCAACGCACCGTCCATTGACTGGTCGACAGAAGCAGAGTCTCGAAAACGTGTTGTGCGCGTTCGCGCTCGGCAAAGGAAAGCCTGGTGCCGCTGCGGTTGCTCAGGATGGCAAGCGTGGTCTGCCAGTTCAGCCGCGACGCCCGGCAGGCCATCACCAGGCCTTCGCAATCGCCGTCGGTCATGACGTGCTCGACGATCTCGATGGGGGTCCCCGAAAGCACCGACAAGGCGGTGAACAAATTGGCGGTCTCGCCGCGGATCGCGAAGCGGTTCACCGCAGAATCGTTGAGCTTGCCGATGCGGTTGAGCGCGACGATCTCCGGCCGTGCGCTTGCATAGGCGGCCGCGCTGGGCAGCTTGGGCACGATCGGCGCTGCCGCTCGAGGACACGAGACGGTGGAAGCCTTTGGCTCCGCGCGAGCATCGGGGGCCGGCGAGGCCGGCAGCAATTTCCGCAGGACCGGATCTGGCGTGCCTGGTCTGAGCGCCAGGGCCTTCGTGAGTTCGTCATCGCTTGCGCACGTTTCAACGAGCGCGACGTAGGCGGCATCGGAGAACCGCGCCCCTGCGTTGCTGATCAGCGCAAGGTGAACGGCGCGGCCGCCGCGCTTGATGAGCGTCTCGGTCAATCGGGGTTCGATGCGCGCTCGGACAGCGATCGCGAGTTGCTGCGGTTCGCCGCTCGAAATCGCGATTGTTTCGAGATCGGACGTGGAGAGCGCCTGCGATTTGAGCAGAACGGGGCAGGCCACGCCGGGATCGTCGTGTAAGGCAAGACGTTGCAGGGTCTTCGGCGGAGCCACTTTGAGCTCGGCAAGCGCCGCGCCGAGTTGAATCAATGCGCTGGCCTCGACCCGCTCCGTCAATCGAAGCAGGACGCCGTCGACCACACTGGCCAGCAATTCCTGAGGCCGGTCGCGGCTGCCGGTGAGCAGCTGCAAAATGCCTTCGAGGATGCGAGCGCAGCGGTCCAGCGGGCAAGTTGCGACCGCATCCTCCAACTCGACCAAAATATCAGCAGGCGAATTTGCCATCATGGCAGGAGCCTGAAATAAAATAGCTATACGATTTAACGAGCTTTATTGGGCCTCAAAGATGTTAATTTTTAATTTTGAGAATTAAATCCCAGAGTATTATACACCGCGGCATTTCGGGAAATGCTATCGAAAATCGGCAAGGCTCGACGTCCCGGCTTGTCCTTTCAGTTGGACCCTTCCCAATTGATCAGGACACGTTAGGATTGATTCTTCAGGTCCGACGAGAAACCAAAAAGGGGAAGCGGATCGGCACCGTTGCCGGATGCGCGTCGATTGCGACACCGGGTTTCGTATTTTCATGAACAGCATTGATGACGTGCCCAGGCTGGCACTCAAGACATTTCGTTTTTCAGACGTCGACGAATTTCGAAGCGCCATACGCGGGCTGAATTTCGAGTTCACGCCTTTCGTACGGAAGATTTCGTCTGAGCAGACAATTCTGTCGTTGCCCGGGTGCGACGTGAATTTGACGTGCGCGTTTCCCCGGGTCGTTGATGCACAGCTCGTCGGGAATTGCACGGCGATCGGCTTCACGATGGACGACCTCAACGTCCCCATTCGCTTCAATGGCTCGCAACGTGCGCGCCCGGCCGTGGTCATCGGCAGCGGCGGCGCGGCCTACACCGTCATCGAGGAGGTGCAGCGGCAAATCGCCTCAGTGGTTTTCAGCCCGGAGGTGAGGGACCGCGGCTGGCCCAGAGCTTCCCAGACCTTCAAGATTTTCGAAACGAGTGCCGCTGGCCTGGACCGGCTGCGCCGTGTGGTGCGTGAGGTGCTGGCCGCGGCCTCAGAGCCCGTCGAGGCGTCAGATCTCCCGGTCAAGGCAAGAGCAATGAAGGAATCCCTGCTCGCGGCCGTCGACCACGTGTTGGGAGATGTCGTTTCGGTCCGCTGGACGCTGCGCCCCAATGACGAGCGGAACTTCAGGATGTTCCGGGATATCAGTGCGCTACTGTCCGATGACCTCTCGCAGCCGATCTACAGCGAGGAGATTGCCCGCAAGCTCGGACTGTCCGTCCGCACCATGCACGACGTCGTCCGCCGCTATCGCGGCATGAGCCTGCACCGTTACTTGCGCCTGCGCCGGCTGTGGCTGGTGCGCCGACGGCTGCTCGCCGGCGCCGACAGCGTCAAGGCGGTGGCGCTTGCGTTCGGCTTCTGGCATCTCAGCGATTTCTCCCGAAGTTACCGCGACCAGTTTGGCGAGACTCCGTCGCAAACGCTGGAGCGCGGACGCGGGCGATAGTTGACGGATCGAGTAGGGCCGGACGCCGGTTTTGTGCTACCATCCGGCCATGAGCAATCGCATCCTCGTCCTCTACGGTTCCTACCGTTCCGACCGCATGGGCATCCGCCTTGCGAATTTCGTCATCAATCGGCTGCGCGCGCGGGGCGACGATGTCACCTTGATCGACGCCAAGGCGATCGGCCTGCCGATGCTCGATCGCATGTACAAGGAGTATCCGAAGGGGTCGGCACCCGAAGCGTTGGAGATTCTGGCCGGACAGATCCGCGACGCCGACGGATTCGTCTTCGTCACCGGCGAGTACAATTGGGGCATCCAGCCCGGCCTGAAGAATCTCACCGACCACTTCCTCGAAGAGTGGTTCTGGCGACCGGCCGCGATCGTGAGCTATTCCGCCGGCCGCTTCTCGGGCGCGCGCGCCGCGACCGCCTGGCACGGCACGCTGTCGGAGATGGGCATGGTGGTGGTGTCGAGCACCATCGGGGTCGGCCCGATCGCACAGACATTGTCGGCCGACGGCGAGCCGATCGGTGATGGCGGCAAGGCCCTGGAGCGCGCGTTCCCGCGCTTTGCCGACGATCTCGCCTGGTGGATCGAGGCGGCGAAGGCGCAGCGGGCGCGCAAGGCGCCGCCTTATTGAACTTGTCTACGCCGCCCTGACTTCGCCGAGGAAGCGGTCGAACTGGCCGGCGAGATCGCGCGACTGGGTCGAGAGCTGCTCGGCGGCGCCGAGCACTTCCCTTGCGGCCGCGCCGGTATCGTCGGCGGCCCGCTGCACGCCTGCGATGTTGGTGTTCACCTCCTGGGTGCCGCGGGCGGCCTCCTGGACGCTGCGGGCGATCTCCTTGGTCGCCGAGCCCTGCTCCTCGATCGCTGCGGCGATCGCGGTGCCGATCTGGTCGATCTCGCCGATGACGTCGGCCACGTTGCGGATCGCGGCCACTGTCTCGTCGCTCGCGGTCTGGATCGCCGTGATCTGCTCGGAGATTTCGGTGGTGGCCTTGGCGGTCTGGCCCGCCAGCGATTTCACCTCGGAGGCGACCACGGCAAAGCCGCGGCCGGCCTCACCGGCGCGGGCGGCCTCGATGGTCGCGTTCAGCGCGAGCAGATTGGTCTGCTCGGCAATGCTCTGGATCAGCGTGACGACGTCGCCGATCTTCTGCGCGCCCTCGGCGAGGGTGCGTGCGGTGTCGCCGGTGCGGCGGGCGTTCTCGACGGCGCGGGCCGCGATCTCGGTGGATTGAGCGACCTGACGACCAATCTCGGAGATCGAGGAGGTCAGCTCCTCGGTGGCGCTGGCGACGGTCTGCACGTTGGTCGAGGTCTGCTCCGAGGCTGTGGCGACGACCGCGGCCTGGCTGTTGGTCTGGGCCGCCGTCGAAGTCATCGACTGGGCCGTGCTTTCCATGGTCGAGGAGGCCCGGGACAGGCCGCCGACGAGCTCGGTGACCTTGGCCTCGAACGCGCGGGTGAGTTCGTCGAGCGCCTGGGCGCGGCGCATCTTGCCGTCGTTCTCGGCCTGCTTCTCGGCCGCGAGCCGGTCGGCCCGGATCATGTTGTCCTTGAAGACCTGGACGGCGGCAGCCATCGCCCCGATCTCGTCGGAGCGCTCGGCGCCCGGGATGCTGTCCGCAACCTCGCCCTCGGCAAGCCGCGACATCCGGTTCGTCAGGCCGACGATCGGCGCGCAGACGCGGCGGCGAACCATCACGATGAGGCCGACGCTCGCGACGAGCACGGCGGCAAGGCCTGCAAGCGCGATGGTGAAGCTGGTGCGCGCGGCCGAGGAGGCGCCGGCGAGGATCTGCTCGGCATTGTCATAGAACGCGTCGCGGACCTCGATGATGGTGCCGAGGCCGCGCTGCGTGGCGGCGTAATAGGTGTCCATATCGTGTTCGTACTTGCCGCTGACGGCGCCGTCCTTAACGAGCTTGAGCTCGCGGCCGAATTCCTCGACATAGATCGAATTCAACTTTTCCAGCGCGGTCGCGACGTTCGCCGGCGTTGCCGGATTGCCGCGCAATTCCAGAAGGGCCATCACGAGTTGGTCGTTGCGGCCCTGCGAGCGGCCGATGTCAGCCTTCTCGGCATCGGTCGCCGGCTTCTTGCCGCCGACGAGGTTCTTGTGCAGGCTCGAGTTGAAGCCGCCGACGTCGCGCAACGTCATGGCGGTATTGGCGTAGCTGGCCTGCCGGTAGGCGTCGCCGTTCAGGATCGCCATGCGGCGGACCTGCTCGTTCAGCAGCGCGGTCACGCCGCTGTTGAGCACGGCATTGTCTGCGACGATCTTCTTGGCTGCGTCCTTGCGGGTCTCCGCCGGCCCGGTGAGCGCCTTGTCGATGGCCTCGCGCAAGGCGGTGAATTTCGCATTGATGCCATCGATGTTGCTGCCGACGCTGTTGCCGTCGTCGAACGAGCCGGGCAGCTCCTTGCGCAGCGCGTTCATCCTGTCGCGGGCGCCGTCGGTCTGCTTGCGCAGCTTGTTCTGTTCGGCGAGCAGTGCAGGGTCGATCGTGGCGGGGCCGTAGAGGATGTTGGTGGAAAAGCCGCGCTCGGGGTTGAGATAGCGCGGGATGTCGCTGGCTGCGCGGACGATCGCCAGGCGGCCTTGCGCCTCGCCGATCCGCTCCATCGTCTGGTACTTGGTCACGGCGACGTAGACGGCGAGGCCACCGCCCACGGTCGAGAGTGAGACGATGGCGGTGGTCAGCAGCGTTCCGATTTTCATGATCTGTCCGGCAATTGGCGCGGGGAGAAAGATATTCTCCGGAAAATAGACAGACCGTATTAATCGCGGGTTTACGCTGGTGGATGCCGCGGGTGCGCGCCTGGCTTAGCGACCGAGGGTGGCAAGGATTTCCAGCGTCGCGGCGTCGCGTTCGCCTGCGAAATAGCGGGCGAGCGCCTCGCCGAACACGGGCTCATCGGAGACCGCGCCGAACAGCGTCATCGACGAGCGGAATTTGGAATCGTCCGGCGCGCCGAGGATCGCGTTGATGCTCCGGCCCTGAACCGCGAGCACCAGCCCGGTGCATTCGATCAGGCGCGCCCCGAGCACGGGATGGGCGAGATAGGCCTTGGCCTCCGCGGGGGAGCCGATGTCGTAGCGCTGCGACATGGCGCTGAAGCCGAGGCCGGCGATCTGAGGGAAGACGAACCACATCCAGTGAGTCTGCTTCCGGCCCCGGGCCAGCTCCCCCTGGACGTCGCGAAAAACCGGATTCTGAGCCGTTACGAAGCGCTCTAGATCGAAAGGATCGGTCATTGGATACCTTAGGAGGGCTTGCCGGCCGCGATTATGCCTAACTTTTGGCCCCCAATGTGGTAACTGGTATAGAGTCTCCGGGCGGGGGTTGGGCCCCCCGGGGGTCGATTTGGGGATCTGATGGTTTCCGACGCAGCACATGCCGAGAGGCTGTTGTCGCGCCGCCGTGTCGGGCGAGCCGAGAGAGTTCTGCTGTCTCTGGCCGCCGTCGCGATGGCGCTTGGCGCCGCCGCCTGGGTCACTGACATCGGGAATTCGAATTTTGGCAATTCGACCCCGCTAATCACTGCTGCGCTGCCGCCGGCCAATGCCCCTTCTTTCGAGGACCGTTTCGCGTCGGCGTCCGGCAACCCGCCCGCCCGCGACCTTGGCCTGCGGACGATGGAGCGTTCCGCCCTGAGTGCGGTCCAGCTCAAGCTCCGCGACGCCAAGGCGATGCTCGCCCAGAAGCTCCAGGGCGACGATTGGCGCACGACCCTGACCGATGATGACCGGCACGTGGTCGACGAGACGAGGCCCTCGCAGCGTGCCGACGCCATCCCGATGCCGCGCTCGCGCCCGACCCAGGCGGACTTCTCCGCCCAGATCGCCTCCAGCCAGGCCTATGCGGAGACCAACCCCAAGGTCGACAACCGCAACTTCTTCGAAAAATTCACCGACAAGATCAGGCTCGCCTCGCTGACGCCCAGCGACGGCCTGTTCGGCAAGGCGCCAGATCTGGCCGCCCTCGGCTACGATTCGCGGACGGCGGTCTATGACATCAAGGCCAAGGCGCTTTACCTGCCGAGCGGCGTCGCGCTGGAAGCCCATTCCGGCATGGGCGCGCTGATGGACGACCCCAATCATGTCGACCAGCGCATGGTCGGCGCGACCCCGCCCGCAACCTACGACCTGAAGCCGCGCGAGAAGCTGTTCCACGGTGTCCGCGCGCTGCGCCTGACGCCCACCGATGGCACCAGCGCGCTCGGCCGCGTCGGCCTTCTCACCCACAATTACATGCTCGGGCCGCGCGGCGATTCCAACGGCTGCGTTTCGATCAAGGACTATGATCGCTTCCTCAAGGCTTACGACAATGGCGAGTTCAACCGTCTGGTCGTGGTGCCGAGCCTGAGCGGATCTGCGACTGCCTCGCAGCGCGCCAGCACCGACTCCTGATATTCGCCTGCTGCGGCGGGGCTGCCGTTTCCCCTTCGTTAAGCCGTCATCGTCCAGAAGCAGCCCATGAGTGATCCATCAAGTTCCGAGACCCCGCTGCGTACGACGTTCAAGATCAAGCTGAACGGCGACACGTTGGCGATCGCGACCGTCGGTCAGGCCTATCAATTCCTGACCAACTTCAAGTCGGTCGAATGGATGGAATTCCGCTCCCTGCACGAGGACGCCGTCGAGGCTCTGGAAGGCGCAGCCGGTAACGCGATGCTGGCGGTGCAGGCAACCAACGCCGTGCGCGCGCTGTTCGTCAGCGCCAAGCTGCTCTGAAGCCCTTCAGCTCATAGTCTCGTAGCCCGGATGGAGCGCAGCGTAGTCCGGGACCCCTGTCGCTTGTGGCACGATTCCTGGATTTCGCTCCGCTCCATCCAGGCTACAGGGCCATCTCCTCGCGCATCTTGAACTCCGCTACGGGAACGGGCAAACGGTCCGCGAAGATCGCCGCCGCAAGCCATATGTTTGAAATTTAGTTCAGGGAGAGACCCCATCATGAAACGCCGTACATTTCTGCAGGGCGGCGCGGTCGCCGGCGCGACGACGCTGGTTGCCGCACCTGCGATCGCGCAGAGCGCGCCCGAGATCAAATGGCGCCTGACGTCGAGCTTCCCGAAGTCGCTCGACACCATCTACGGCACGGCGCAGACCTTCGCGAAATACGTCGCTGAGGCCACCGACAACAAATTCCAGATCCAGACCTTCGGCGCCGGCGAGATCGTTCCGGGCCTGCAGGCGCTCGATGCCGTCAGCACGGCCTCGGTGGAGATGGCGCAGACCCCGCTCTATTTCTACATCGGCAAGGAGCCGGCGCTGGCCTACGCCACCGGCGCGCCGTTCGGCATGAATCACCGCCATCAGGAATCGTGGTGGCACTTCGGCGGCGGCGCCGATCTCACCAACGAGGCGCTGAAACCGTTCAAGGCGCACGCCATCCTCTGCGGCAATTCCGGCACCCAGATGGGCGGCTGGTTCCGCAAGGAGATCAAGACCGTCGACGATCTCAAGGGCCTCAAATTCCGCATCGCGGGCATGGGCGGCCACGTGCTTGCCAAGCTCGGCGTCGTGCCGCAGCAGATCGCAGGCGGCGACATCTATCCGGCGCTGGAGAAGGGCACGATCGACGCGGTCGAATTTGTCGGCCCCTATGACGACGAGAAGCTCGGCTTCCAGAAGGTCGCCAAGTACTATTACTTCCCGGGCTGGTGGGAAGGCGGCGCGATGCTGCACATGATCGTCAACGACGAGAAATGGGCGTCGCTGCCCAAGCAGTACCAGGCGATCGTCAACCAGGCCGGCGCGGCGGCCGGCGCCTGGATGCTCGAGAAATACGACAGCGTGAATCCGGCGGCGCTGAAGCGGCTGATCGCGAACGGCGCGGAGCTGAGGGCGTTCCCGCAACCGGTGTTGGAGGCTTGCTACAACGCCACCCAGGAGCATCTGAACGAGCTCGCCGCCAAGAGCGACCTGTTCAAGCGGACCAAGGAAAGCCACGACGCGTATATGAAGGAGCTGCTGTTCTATACGCAGATCGCGGAGAACTTCTACGACAACTATCTGCTCAGCAAGATGCGCAACAAGAGCTGATTGTGAGGAGGGCGCGGTGCCGCGATCGCGCCGCGCTCTCGTAGGGTGGGCAAAGGCGCACTTGCGCCGTGCCCACGTTCTTTGTGCCGCTTGCAATGGTGGGCACGCTTCGCTTTGCCCACCCTACGAGACCTTTGGTGTGGCGAATTACGCCCCAAGCCCCAGCTTCGCGTAGATCCGCCTTGCATAGGCGCCGAACGCATCGGTCGTCTTGAGCGGCAGATCGCGCGGGAAGGGCAGGTCGATCGGGAAATAGTCGGCCATCTTCGCAGGTCCCGCCGTCAGCACCGCGCAATGCGAGGACAGGAATACGGCTTCCTGGATCGAATGCGTGACGAAGATGATGGTCTTGCCGCTCTCCCGCCAGATCCGCAGCATCTCCAGATTCATCTGCTCACGCGTCAGCGCGTCCAGCGCGCCGAACGGCTCATCCATCAGGATCAGCTTTGGGTCGTGAATGAAGGCGCGTGCGATCGCGGTGCGCTGCTGCATGCCGCCGGAGAGCTGCTGCGGATATTTCTGCTCAAAGCCGGCAAGGCCCACGAGGTTGAGAAGATCGCGCGCCCGCTCGCGGGCGGCCTTCATCGGCAGGCCGACGATCTCGGCCGGCAGCAGCACATTGTCCAGGATCGTCCGCCATTTCAGCAGCAAGGCCTGCTGGAACACCATGCCGATGTCGCGGGTCGGATCGAACGGGCTGTTGGCGTTGCCGATCTTCACCGTGCCGCCGTCGGCGCCGTGCAGGCCGGCCAGGATCTTCATCACCGTGGTCTTGCCGCAGCCGGACGGGCCGACCAGCGACACCAGCTCGCCTTCCTGCACGTCCATGGTGACGTCGGACACCGCCAGGAATTCGGCGCCGCCGCTGCGATAGACCTTGCGGACGCCCTGCAGGCTGATGAAGGGGGCAGGGCTCATGCCAGCCACTTGTCCCGATTGGCGGCAACGAAGGCATCGTCGCTGAGATCGGCGTGCTCGCGCGTGACGCGGTCGATCTCCTCTTTCTGGCCCGGGCTGAGGCCCTCGTTCGGATCGAGGCACCACAGGCCTTGCATCAGGCCCTGGCGCCGCAGCACCTCATGGCAGCCGGCGATGCAGCCGTGGAAGTTGTTGGCGACGTCGAAGAAGGCGCTGTTGCAGTCGGTGACGCGGGCATCGAGTGCCAGCAGGTCGGCCGGCACGCTGTCCTTGTGCCGCGCCGCCTTGCAGCGCTCGAACTGCTTGATCGCACTGGCCGTCCACACCGACCAATGGCCGAGCAGGCCGCCCTTGAAGTAGGTGCGCGTGGTGACGCCGTTGTCGCGCAGATCGAACGGCAGCATCAGATCGAGCAGGATGTGGTCGTCATTGCCGGTGTAGAGCGCGACGCGGTCGAGCGCGCCGGCGGCCGCGACGCCGCGCAGGACGTCGAGGGTACGATAGCGGTTGAACGGCGCGATCTTGATCGCGATGACATTGTCGATCGAGGCGAAGCGCTGCCAGAACCGGGCGGAGAGGATGACGCCGCCGACGGCCGGCTGAAGATAGAAGCCGACCAGCGGGATCTCGGCGGCGACTGCCGTGCAGTGCGCGATGATCTCGTCCTCGGAGGCGCTCTTCATCGCGGCGAGGCTGAGCAGGCCGGCATGATAGCCGATGTCGCGCGCGGTGCGGGCTTCGGTGACCGCCTGGTTTGTCGGACCCGCGAGGCCTGCGACCATCGCCAGCGGTCGCCTGGTCCAGCTCGCCGCGGTCTCGGCGGCGAGCTCGAGCACCGGACGGTAGAGACCGACGTCGCGGATCGCGAACTGCGTCGTGTGCACGCCGACGGCAAGGCCGCCAGAGCCGGCGTCGATGTAATAGCGCGTCAGCGCACGCTGATGCGTCTTGTCGAGCTGGCGCTCGGCGGTGAGCGCGAGCGGATGCGCCGGTAGCACGGTGCCCTCAGTGATCAGGTTGCGGATGTCGCTGTTGATCTGGCTGTGATGCATGATGTCCTATCCGAATTCAGGGCCGGCGACGGCGAATGGCATTTCCTCGCCCGTGACGGTGGCGGGGCCGAACCGCATGCGCTGGAACGGCCGCTCGATGGTCCAGCTGGAGGCGGTCAAGCCTTCCAGGAACGCTGCTTGCGACGCGACGGCGTCGAGTAGGAGCGGGCTGGTCTCGGAACGCACGATCGCGTCAACGAGCGCCAGAGCTGCCGCGGCATTGTCGGCCAACAACGGGCCAATATGGCGGGCGGTCCGGCCGTCGCGAACCAGTGCGATGGCGCCGTTCGCACCGACGATGCGCGAGCCGGAACGCTGTGCGAAGGCGGAGAGGAGGGCGGTCCGGTCGAAACCGATGGCCCGCCGGTCCCGTATACGAAGCGCATCGAGCGTCGCGGATGACGATGGCGGCGCTTCGGCCCGCGCAGGCTTCATCAGCTTCAGGCGGCGCAATTGCAGGGTCGGAGTAAACCCCAGCGGTCCGTAAACGGCGGCGCCGTCCGGCGTGGCATCGAGCCAGCTGGTCAGGCCGTTCTGACGCGCCGTCTCCAGGCAGGCGTCGACCAGACGGGTGGCAAGGCCACGGCGGCGATGCGTGCCTGATACCAGCACCATGCTGATCCAGGCGTTGTTGCCGGAATAGGGCAGCAGTGCTGCGGTTGCGACCAGCCGCATGCCGTCGCGAATGCCGAACACGACGCCGTCGCGCAGGAAGATGCGCCAATCCTCGTCGGTCTGGTTCCAGTGCGCTTCCGTCGACAACGCCAGCCCCGCGGTCGCGTCGTCGACGCCGAGCTGGACGATGTGCGGGGCGTCAGTAACGGCCATCGCGCACCTCGTATTTGGTGGGCTTGCCGAGGCTCGGCATG
The DNA here is from genome assembly GCF_014198235.1 of Bradyrhizobium sp. ERR14. Taxonomy (NCBI): domain Bacteria; kingdom Pseudomonadati; phylum Pseudomonadota; class Alphaproteobacteria; order Hyphomicrobiales; family Nitrobacteraceae; genus Bradyrhizobium; species Bradyrhizobium sp. ERR14. The sequence continues at coordinate 356,414 of NZ_JACIHD010000001.1, forward strand.
GCGCGCGAGACCCAATCGGCGGTCCAGCCGATCAGCTGCTCGGTGTCGACGACCGGAAGGCCGAACAGCTCGACCGCCTTCGACGTGTCGGTCAGCCATGCCGTCGGCTCTTCCTTGCCGGTCAGCACCGGCGCGCGGCCGAACCTTGCGCCGAAACTTTGGGCGAGATCGCGCACCGCCAGAATCTCGTGGCCGCTGACATTGATCGGCGAGGTCGGTGTCGTGCAATGAGCGAGGCAGCGCAGCGCCTGCGCCGAGGCATCGCCCTGCCAGATGAAATTGACATGGCCGAGGCTGACGTCGATCGGCGTGCCCGTGAGCACCTTCGTCGCGATGTCGTGCAGCACGCCATAGCGCATGTCGATCGCGTAATTGAGACGGAATAGCCGGCCCGGCGTTGCGAATTTGTGCGAGAAATACTCGAACATCCGCTCGCGGCCGACGCAGGACTGGGCGTATTCGCCGGGCGGGTTCGGCGCCATCTCCTCGGTCGAGCCTTTGCCGTCGACGGGGACGAAGGGATAGATGCAGCCGGTCGAGAACGCCACGATGCGCGAGGACGGGAAGGCCTGTGCCACCAGCGCCGGCACATGCGCGTTCATCGCCCAGGTCAGCGACAGATCGCCCTCGGCGCCGAACTTGCGGCCGGCCATGAAGACGATGTTGGGCGCCTTCGGCAGCGCCGCAATTGCCTTCTCGTCCATCAGGTCGCAATTGATGGTTTCGACGCCGCGCGCGTGCAGCCAGTCCTTCACGCCGGCGTCGCTGAAGCGGGCCACGCCGATGATCCGGCGATCGGGCGCGGCGGCCTTGGCGAGCCCGGCCAGCGTCGGGCCCATCTTGCCGCCGACGCCGAGGATCATGATGTCGCCCTCGACCTTGGCGAGGTCGTCGATCAGCGCTTGCGTCGGACGGCACAGCAACTCGTCGAGGGCTGCGATATCGGGGATGGTCTTCGGCAGCGTCTGGCGGGTGAGCAGCATGGATTTGTCCCTTGGTTCTGCCGTTGTCAGGTTTGCCTTGCGTCACCGACCACGAACATGCGTTCGAGGATCAGGACGAGGCCGTAGAGAGCGACCCCGAGCAGCGTCAGCAGCACGACGGCCATCACCATCGCGGGCGTGTCGAGCGCCGACTGCACCTGGATCATGAGGTAGCCGAGCCCGCGCTCGGAGGCGATGAACTCGCCGACGATGGCGCCGGCGACCGCCAGGATGGCGCCGACCTTCATGCCGGAGAACACGTAAGGCAGCGATCCCGGCAGCTGGATCTTGCGGAACAGCGTCCAGCGCGAGCCGCGCAGGGATTTGACGAGATCGAGCAGATCCGGCTCGACCTCGCGCAGGCCCCGCGCGGTGGTGAGCAGGATCGGAAAGAAGCAGATGCTGAAGGCGATCAGGATGTTCGGGATGATGCCGTAGGAGAACCAGACGATGAAGAGCGGGCCGAGCGCGACCTTCGGGATCATGTTCAGCGTCACAAACAGCGGCAACAGCACGAGGCTGAGCAGCGGCGCCCAGCTGAAAATCACGGCCAGCGCGACGCCGACGAAGGCGCCGAGCGCGAAGCCGCCGAGGATCTCGACCGCTGTCACCAGCGTATTGGCGCCCCAGGCGTAGCTCGCGGTTCCCAGCGTCTGCACCGTCGCCAGCGGGGAGGGCAGGATGAATTTCGGCACGTGAAAGGCATCGACCGCGACCTGCCAGAGCACGAGCACGGCGAGGTGCACGATCAGGATGATCGCAAAGCTGCGCGAGGCGCGTGCGCTGTCTCCTGCCACCGATTGCTCCCTGTTGGCGCGGCGGCGATGCCGCAGGTCGCAAGCCTAGCCGCCTTCCGGGGAAGTTTCAACCAGTTGGTTGATTAGGGCCGGAGCGACTGCAGCACCAGGTCGGCGACATGGCGGCGGCGGGCGCGCCGTGCGGTGCGGCTCGACAGGTCCTTGCCGAAGATCGCCGACAGCGTCGGCGTGTTGGAGAAGAAGAAATAGCTGAGGCCCGCAATGGAGATATAGAGCTGGACGGGGTCGACGCCCTTGCGGAACACGCCCGCGCGCACCCCCTCGTTGAGAATGTGGGAGACGCTCTTCACCAGCGGGGAGTGCATCGCTTCCAGCCGCGTCGAGCCGCGGACGTGGCGGGCGCCGCCGCGGTTCTCGTCGTTCAAAAGCACGATGAAATCAGGGTGTGCGGCCAGATGGTCGAACGAAGCCTCGATCAGCTTGCGGATCGCCTTCTCCGGCGGCAGGCCTTCGAGATTGAGCTTGCGCTCCTGCTCGCGGATGTCCTCATAGACCCATTCGAGTACGGCGAGGTAAAGCGCGTCCTTGTCGCCGAAATAGTGGTAGACGAGCTGCTTGTTGACGCCGGCGCGCTCGGCGATCTCGTCGACGCGGGCGCCCGCAAAGCCGTGCCGGGCAAATTCCAGGCGCGCCGCGGTCAGCAGCTTGTTGCGGGTGGCGACGGGGTCGCGGCGCTGCGGCACGGTGTCGCCAGATCGTTTTGCGGGCATTTCCAACCAAACAGTTGACAAGTTGAGGGCGGGCTTGTTGCATTGGTATCCTCACAAGGGGAGAGCGACAAGCCGGGTCGCGGCAATGAGGAGAGATGCGATGAAGCGTTTGCAGGCGGCGGGCTCGGCCCTGGTCTTGACCCTGATGCTCGGTGCAGCCGCGGCGCCCGCGCATGCGGGCGAAGCGGTCAATCTGATCCTGAACTGGACGCCGACGGCCGATCACGCGCCGTATTATTATGCCAAGGCGCAGGGCTGGTACGAGAAGGCGGGCATCGACCTCACGATCGAGACCGGCAAGGGCTCGGGCGTTTCCGCCGCCAAGGTCGGCTCCGGCGGCTCGCCCTTCGGCGTCGCCGATCTCGCCACCATGCTGGTGGCCAAGAGCAAGGGCGCCGACACGGTCGCGGTGATGAGCGTCTATGCCAATACCGGGCAAACCTTCTACTGGCTGAAGAGCTACGGCGTGAACGGCGTCAAGGACTTTGCCGGCCACAAGATCGGCAATCCGCCCGGCGATGCCTCGCGCGTGATGTGGCCGGCTTTTGCCAAGGCCGCCGGGCTTGCGCCCGATGCCGTCGGCTTCGTCAATGTCGGGCCGACCGCGAAGATCGCGGCATTGAAGAGCCACACCGTCGACATCATCAGCGACTTCTACAACGAGCACGATCTGAAGGTGATCGAGTTCGGCCAGGACCTTGGCTACGTCAACTGGAAGGACATCGGGCTCAACCCTTACGGCAATTCGCTGATCGTCAACGGCGCCTACTTGCAGAAGAATCCGAAGGTCGTCGAAGAGTTCGTGCGCGTCACGCAGAAGGCCTTTGCGGCCTGCGTTGCCGACGTCGCGCCGTGCCTGAAAGCGCTGCTCGACCAGGTCTCCGGTCTCGACCAGGCGAACCAGGAGCGCCAGTGGGAGCGCATCAAGTTCCTGATGACGGACGAGTTCACCACCACCAAGGGTCTCGGCTGGATCGATGGCGAGCGGATGAAGAAGGACTACGAGCTGGTCCAGACCTATCTCGGCATGGAAAAGCCGTTCGATGTGACGACGGCGTTCACGACCAAGATGCTGGATCCGAACATCAAGATGGATGCGAGCAAGGTGAGGAAGTAGGGAGGGCATCTTGGCCCCCACACAGCGGTGTCATGCCCCGGCTTGACCGGGGCATCCAGTACGCCGCGGCCTTTCGACGAACCCATAGGGTGTCTGAGTACTGGATCGCCCGCCTTCGCGGGCGATGACAGTTTGGGACGGGTAACCCACGGAGAAATTAACCGGCCGTTAACCATATCCGCCGCATCGTTAACCATTCAATAACAGGGAACGAGTCGGCCGATATGGAGGCTGCAGTCAAACCTCAACGCCAAATGGTGCGCCTGCGCGGGCGCTCTTATGTGGCCTTCGTGTTTACGCCGACGGTTCCGGTGCAGGACTGGCTGCACGAGATCGATGCCACCATTGCGCGCTCGCCGGGCTTCTTTGCCGGCCGGCCCGTGGTGATCGACCTGTCCTCGGTCGATCTCAGCCAGTCCGGGATCGGCCATTTGCTCACGAGCCTTCAGGACCGCAACATCCGCGTGCTCGGCATCGAGGGTGTTGAGGAGGCGAGGCTGACCCCGATGATGCCGCCGCTGCTCTCAGGCGGGCGCAGCTGCGTGATCGAGCCGAACGCGCCGAAGAAGGCCGAGACGAAGTCCGAGGCCAAGCCGACATCGCTGCTGCTGGAGAACCCAATTCGATCGGGCCAGACCGTGATCTTTCCCGAAGGCGACGTCACCATCCTCGGCTCGGTCGGCTCGGGTGCCGAAGTCGTCGCCGGCGGTTCCATCCACGTCTATGGCGCGCTACGCGGCCGCGCCATGGCGGGCGTGAACGGTCGCACGAGCGCGCGCATCTATTGCCAGAAGATCGAAGCCGAACTGCTTGCAATCGATGGGTTTTATCAGACCGCCGACGATATCGACGAGGCCCTGCGCGGCAAGCCGGCCCAGGCCTGGCTGCAGGGCAACACCATGCGAATTACCGCGCTGAACTGACCAGAAGGAGATTTCAGAAATGGCAAAGGTACTGGTCGTGACATCAGGCAAGGGGGGCGTCGGCAAGACCACGACGACCGCCGCGCTGGGGGCCGCGTTGGCGCAACGCGGCGACAAGGTCGTCGTCGTCGACTTCGACGTCGGCCTGCGCAACCTCGACCTCGTGATGGGCGCCGAACGCCGCGTCGTGTTCGACCTCATCAACGTGGTGCAGGGCGTTGCAAAGCTGCCGCAGGCGCTGATCAAGGACAAGCGGCTGGAAAACCTCTGGCTGCTCCCAGCCTCGCAAACCCGCGATAAGGATGCGCTGACGGAAGAGGGCGTCGGCAAGGTCATCGACGATCTGCGCAGCCGTTTCGACTGGGTGATCTGCGACAGCCCCGCCGGCATCGAGCGCGGCGCCTCCATGGCGATGCGCTTTGCCGACGAGGCCGTGATCGTCACCAATCCGGAAGTCTCTTCGGTGCGCGATTCCGACCGCATCATCGGCATGCTCGATTCCAAGACGGTGCGGGCCGAGAAGGGCGAGCGCGTCGAGAAGCACATTCTCATCACCCGCTACGACCCCTCGCGGGCCGCGCGCGGCGAGATGCTGACCATCGACGACATCCTGGAAATCCTCGCAACGCCCTTGCTCGGCATCATCCCCGAGAGCCAGGACGTTTTGAAGGCCTCCAATGTCGGCACACCGGTGACGCTGTCGAACGCGGACGGCGCACCGGCGCGGGCCTATATCGACGCGGCGCGCCGGCTGTGCGGCGACACCGTGCCGATGCAGGTTCCGACTGAGCGCAAGCGTTTTATGGATCGTCTGCTGCGACGGAGGGCTGCATGAGCATGGGTCTGCTTCGGCTTCTCCGCGGCAAAAAGGCCTCTGCACCCGTCGCTCGCGAGCGGCTGCAGATCCTGCTTGCCCATGAACGCGGAATGCGTGGCCAACCCGATCTGCTCGGGGTGCTGCGTGAGGAAATTCTCGCCGTCGTGTCCAAGCATGTCACGCTTGACCCGACCAAGGTCATCGTCCGGCTCGAGCGGGGCGACGACGTATCGACCCTGGAGGTCGATATCGAGGTGCCCAACGACTTCGATCGCAAGAAAGCGGCGGTCGCATAGGGGACGCGGCCGACGAACTCCAGCTTTGGGGTGGGTGAGAAGGCGGTCCGCTGGGCATAGCGGGCCGCCTTTGTTTTGGGACCATAGGGACGGTGCGGAACGAGGTCCCGCCCTCAATCGTTGTCAACGACCGCGGGAGCGATGCGGCCTGCGGTCTGGTCAGACGGGAGAGCGCCCATGATGTCCGAGGTCCAGGTCCACACCGTCGCGCGGCAGATGCTCGAACGGCATGGTTTTGCTGCGATTGCGAAGGCCGCTGAGCAGGCCCAGGCCTGCGAGGGCCGCGGCGAGGCCGATGAGGCCAAGGAATGGCGTCACATCGCCGACGCCATGAGGATCATCCGCGGGCCGGCCCACAGCTGATCGCTGGACCGGAATCACTTCAGCGTTCCTCTCGATCCGGCCCTCGTGACGGGGATCGATGCTGCGTCTGCGGCTGGCCGCGCTCGCCCGCCTCCCTGCAGGGGAGCTGTTCCCACGATCCGTCCGGCGCCTGCTGATAGGCGCTGCACGAGGACGACGAGGTCGATTTGTCCTCGCCCTTTTGGGCGTCGGAATTCTTTGCCTGTGCCGGGGCGCCCAGCGTTGCGCTCATCGCGAGCACGCCGGCGACCATGAGATGCGTCATCCGCATTGGGCTTCTCCTGTGCGAAAGGAGCCCGCATGCTGGCGAGGAATGTGACGATTATTGGCCGAAACGAGGGTTCCGCCGCGGTGTGCTTAACGCCACGACAGCCGCTTGCTAGCCGCCCTTGGCCCGGATCAGGCCGGCGAGGTTGGTCTTCTGGGCCTCGCACCAGTTGGGCATGCCGAGGCGGCGCTGGTTGAGATCGGTCGCCTGGGTCGCCACCGCGACCTCGGCCATCAGATCGTCGTCCTGCTTCTCGCCCATCTTGCCGCCGGTATGCATCCAGGCAATCGCCTTGCGCACCTTCTCGGTGGTGCCATCAGGCAGCTTCATCTGCTGCGCCTTCTGCACGAGATCCTGGTAGACGACGTCCGTGCCCGGACATTCGACCTTGGTGGCAAAGGCTTGCAGGACCAGGGTCACATAGGTCGAGCGTAGATGGTCCTCGGCCTGGGCCGGAGCGGCGATCAGCAACAGGCCAGCCATCAGGAAACCGTAGCGCATCCTTGGTATCTCCTCCATTTTTTGGAAGGCTAGCGTCCGGCGGGCTGCTCCGCAATGGTGCCGGGGCGAATTTGTCGCGCCCCGGCGCGGTGCGCTATCGTGGCCCGCATCCCGGCCTCGGAGAGGGACATGAGCCTGTTCAGCACGCCATTCGATCCTGCCAGTGACACAGCGCTCGTCACCGGCGCGGGCAACGGCATCGGGCGCGCCATCGCGCAGGCCCTGGTCGGCGAGGGCGTCCGGACCGTGTTCGCCGACATCAGCGCGGAGCGGGTGAAAGCCGCGATCGGCGCGAGCAAGAGGCCCGAGCTGGCGGTGCCCTGGGTCGGCGATCTCGCCGAATTGGATGCGTGCGACGCGCTGCTTGCCGCCGCGGACGCAGCGTTGGGCGGGATCACGCATTTCGTCCACAGCGCTTCGCCGCCGCGGCGAGAGGCCGATCATGCGCTCGCGGTCGATCGCAGGATCTGGCAGCAGATGCATGCCGTCAATCTCGATGCCGGCTTTCACCTGGCGCGCGAACTCGCAAAGCGGCTGATCGCGGCGAAGCGGCCGGGCTCGTTCCTGTTCCTCACCTCGCTGCATGCGGGCACGCCGCGCAACCTGCCGCATTATTCGACGGCGAAGGCGGCGATGGCGATGCTGGTGAAGGAGTTGGCCAAGACGTTCGGCCGCCACGACATCCGCGTCAATGCGCTGGTGCCCGGCGCGATCGCCGCCGGTGGGTTCGTTGCGGACCCCGCGCTGGCGCGGCACATTCCACTCGGGCGTCTCGGCGAGGCCAATGACCTTGCGCCGATGGCGCTCACCGTATTGTCGAACAAGCTCTCCGCTTACGTCACCGGCGCAGCCTTCGTCGTCGACGGAGGATTGTCGCTGACGAACTGGTTCGAACCGCCCGCGCTTGACGAGTAGTCAGCGGCGCCAGGCCGGCACGGGATCGAGCGGCGTGCGGTAAAGCTCGTTGTCGTCGCGATCGGTGACGCGCACCGCGCAACCCTTCTGCTGCAGCTCCGGCTTCACCTGCGACAGCTCGGTGGCGAGCTGGTCGGCACGATCGGAGGCAACCTCGATGTCTTCGAGGATGATTCCGCCCTGGTTCCTGAACTCTCCACCAACCACAAGATCGAAAGAGTAGTACGGCATCCGAATTCCCCGGTGTGACGAGATGAGCTTCAGTGGAAGTCTCAACACATGTCGGATGGTACCACTGAGTCGACATCTACCGATGAACGGACCGCGCAATCTCTGTGCTTATGGCGCAGAAATGATGTGCAACGTGTGACGGCCTTAACATTTAATTAAATATGTTGGCGTGATCATAAGGCATGGAATTGCAGCAGAACCGGGCTCCGGGAACCGGCAGCTGCAAGAGAAGGCCGCCGGCATAGATCCCGACGGCCTTTTCTCTTGAGCGAGAAAAATCGCTTTCCGTAATTGTCCGGACTCAACGCGTCACATCGACTCGGACAGCGTACGCGAGTGGTCGCAGCGCGCTGCTTGCGCGGTCTCAGTCTAGCGCAACGGCATCGGCGGACGCACGACCGGTCCGTCGTCATCGGCAACTGCTTGGGTCGTGGTAACAGGTGCGGCCGGCGGCGGCATCGCGGCAGCCTGCGAAGGCGGCGGCGGAGCTGCGAGCGGCGCGGGCGAATAGGCCGGCATGTAGGTGTGCGACACGACCGGCTTCGGTTTGCGAACCGGCGGCGGTGACGGAGCTCGCGGTGGGACCGCAGCAGCACGTGCGCGCGGATCAACAGGCTTGACCTCAGCGACCGGCTTCGGCGCAGGCGGTTTTGCCATCTCGCGCGCCATCTGCTCCTGTCCGGCCTTCAACTCGGCGATGTTGGCCTTGAGCGCTTCGATCTGCTGCGCCATCGCGGCGAGGTCGCGCGTCATCGCTTGCACCGACTGTGCTGCATCGGGCTGCGTGGCGGAGGGCGTGGCGGCCGCGACCTGGACTGCGGGTGGCGTCGCAGATTGATCGGCGGTTTGATCGGTTGCCGGTTGCGCTACGGGCGGGGCGGCCTGTTCCGCGGGCGGCGCGGCCTGTGCGGCAGCGACCGGCGCGGTCTGCGATGTCGACGGCAGCAGCGACGTCAATGCCGGTGTCCATTCGGCGAGCATCTGTTTGGCGGTGTCGCCGTGCTTCTCCCACGCGATGGTGGCGGCGGCACTGCCGCCTGCAAACAGAAACGTGACGAAAGCGCCGCGCAGCCACTTGCCCGCGGCGGATCGCTTCCGCGGACCGAGACCATCGCTCGCCGCGACGCGGACGGCCGTGTCGACAGAGGGCGGAGGCGCCGCCTGCGGCTCCGAGACGGGACTGAATTTGGGCTCAATGGAGATTTTGCGATCGAGCAAGGGTTTGGGCTCCGGGGCGAATTTCGGCTCCGGACGCGTCGCGATGTCAGGCGCGAGCGCGGGCGCAACGCTGACGGGGCGCGAAGCCAGCACAATGTCGGGCGAAATCTGAATCGCGTCGTGCGGATCGTTGTCCTTGACCGTGTCCTTCACGATCTCATCGACGATTTGCTTGGGGTTCAGCGTCGCGAGCATCGCAGCTCCTTTGAAGCCCGGTGTTCGAAAGCCGGGCGCTTGAAATACTGGTCGTCCGCATTGGTGCGAGCCGATCTATTGGGGCGAGCCCATCCCAACCGGGTGAGCCTCGCACGATGACGCACGAGTCCAGCCGGGTTTGACCAAAGCAAGGCGAGGGGATGGAGATGATGCGACTGTCTTCTGCCGTTTGTGGTGATGGAACCCCTTTTGTTGAACACGCGCACGTGTTCCGCGCTGCCTTGTTTTCAGCACGATTTTGGCAGCATCTGGGGATGCTGGGGGCGCTGCTATCCGCTATCGGGGGCCGGCGGTGCCAAGATCTTTAATCGCTTTGTTCGTCATTGCCTTGCTGCCGCTGGGCGGCTGCATGCAGGCCACGCTTTCGCCGTCGACCGACGCGAGCATGACGCCGCGCGACCGGCAGTTGCTTGCGCACACGCCTTACGCGCAAGCGAATGTGCCCGAGCAATATCTCCGTCACGTCGTCGACTACCAGCGCAAGGAGCAACCAGGTACCATTCTGGTCGATACCGACGCGCGCTACCTCTATTACGTGCTGCCTGGGGGCAAGGCGATCCGCTACGGGGTCGCGGTCGGCGAGGAAGCCATGGCGTTCTCCGGCGTCGCGCGGGTCGGCCGTCTGGCGGAATGGCCGGATTGGGTTCCGACGGCAGATATCCAGGCGCGGCTCGGGCCGTATCCGGCGCGCGTTCCCGGCGGTCCCGCCAATCCCTTGGGCGCGCGGGGCATCTATCTCTATTCCGGCAACAAGGACACGCTCTACCGCATCCACGGCACCAACCAGCCGGAATATATCGGGCAGGCGATCTCGTCCGGCTGCATCCGGATGCGCAACGAGGACGTGATCGATCTCTACGACCGGGTGAAGCTCAATTCGATGGTCGTGGTGCTGCCGCCCGGACAGAACGCGCAGGCCGAGACGGGCGCGCGCTGGCGCGGGTGAAGGCTCGCAGGGCGTGCACGTCCGGCGCGCTGCTTGCGGACAATTTTAGCCATTGTCTTGCGCGGTCTCTAACGTCTCGCGCCTAGCGTGCAGCGAGCAAGGGGTTGCTCGCATGTATCTCGTGAAGAATTCGCCGCGCGCATTGTTCGCAGCGCTGATTCCGCTGGCCATCGTCGAAGCCGTGCTGCTGGTCTATGCCCTCGCGGGCGGACAGGTGAACGATCCGGTGGGGGTGCCCGCGCCGGATCAGATCCTGGTGCTGTATGCTGGCCGCATGGCGATGAACGCCGCCTTGCTGTTCGCCGGACATATTGTGCTGCGGCAATGGACGGTCTCCAGCCGGCTCGCCTACGGCCTGATGGGCGGCGTCATGGCGGCGGTGAGCTACGGCATTGCGATCCGCAACCACATCCAGCTGACGGCGCCCGGCGACGGCACAGTGATGACGATCGGACTGTTGCCGACCATTGCGGGAATGATCGGTGGCTTCCTCTACGGCCAGTTCGCCGGGCTGAGCCCTGTTGCGCGCGTAGCCGTGGATGCTTCCGCTGCCGACGCGTCAGGAAAGCGGCCGCCGCTGGCGTTCAACGGGCCGGTTCGCGTCCGCACGTCCTTCGCGGGCATCATCATCGCCGCGCTGATACCGACGGTGCTCGCAACTCTGCTGCCCTACACGTTGGTGCCGCTGCTGATGAACGGTTTCGGCGACAAGAGCACCGCACATATCTTCGCGGCGGTGATCCCGGCGCAGACCTTCATGGTCATGATGGTAATCTCTGTCATTCCTTCGAGCATCTTCATGCTCTGCGTTCACCACGCCGCGCGAGCGATGAGCCGCCGCAACGCATGGGAGTACGCGGCGATTGGCGGCGTTGCGGCGTTCGCCTGCATGCTGTTGCTTGCGTTCGCGGTGCCACTGCTTGCCTTTCTCGTGGTGCCGGCAGCATTCTGCGGGGCTGTCATGGGCGCGATCTACCGCCGCTTCGCCGGCCTCGAGCCGATGCCGCTACCGGAAGCCGTGATCGCGACCGATCCGAACACGCTGGTCGATGCCGATCATCCGTCGCGCCACCAACATGGCGTCATCCTCAGCAACTGATCGCCTGGGACGGAGACATGAAAGAGCTTGCGGCGCTTGGCGCGGGATTGGCAATCGCGGCCGTGGCGGTGCTCTGGTTCGCGACCGGGCCCGTGGTGGTGGATGCCGAGATCAAGCCGCTTCAGCCGAGCGCAGATATGCCGGCCTTCAGGCCCGTTCCGAACGAACTGGCCGGCCCGACCGGTCGCGACAACCGGTGACGATCTCGCTCTAGTTCTCAGGCCGGGCAACGCGCCATTGCAGCGTCGTCGCATTGCCGTTGGCTTCACCCGGCGTCTTGTCGGCGGGGGAGGTGTAGAGCGGGCGATAGCGATACGCCCACATCCTGCTGCCGTCGTCGCGGCTGATCACGGTGAAGTCGCCGACCGCCTTGGCGTCGGCCGTCGCGGCGAGCGGCACCCAGCTCTCGGTGCACTTGCCGTTGCAGTTCGACGTCTTTCCCGTGGTGTCGCGCTCGTAAGTGTAGAGCGTCATGCCCTTGAGATCGACGAGCTTGGGTCCCTGCTTGGTCAGAACAACCTTCGCCGGCGCGACCGTCGCTTCAGGCTTGGGCGGAGGAGGGTCGCCGCCGCCATGGCCGTTTGCGAGCGCATGGCCGGACGTGAGTGCGATGGCTGCGGCCGCGATGAGAAACCTGAACATCCGAACCCCCGAAGCGCAAAGTTAATCGCGCGTTAAGCGCAGAATGTTGCGGACCGTAGCAGCCGAAGGTTAGTTCAAGGTTTCGCAGCCCTGCGACAATTGCGGGCAAACATACCGTATCATACCGGAGTTTCGCGCAGCGGTGCGCGGCTCAGATCGTTGCCGGCGGCAATCGCCTTGCGCAGCAGCCGCATCAGATCCTCGCCCTCTTTTGCGCTGAGACCACGCAGCAGGATGCGCTGGGCCGATTCCACGGCTGGGGTGATCTTGCGCAGCGTGCGCCGGCCTTCGTCGGTGATCTCGAGCTCGCGGGCGCGGCGATCGCGGCTGGAAGCGCGGCGCTCGGCCAGTCCCTTCTGCACGAGGCGGTCGATCACGCCGGTGATGGTGGTGCGGTCATAGGCGATCAAGCCTGCCAGCGTCACCTGGTCGAGCCCCGGATTGGCCTTGATGGTCGCGAGCGCGGCGTATTGCACCGGCGTGAGATCGAAGCCGGCATCCTCGACCTCGGCCAGGAACACCGCGACGGCGATCTGCTGGAACCGGCGTGCCAGATGCCCGGGCATGTCGTTGTTGTCTTTCACCGAATTCTCCTCGAAGGCGGGGCGGTGCGCGATCGTTGACAAGTATACTGATAGTCAGCATACTGAGCAATATCAAAACAGGTTGACGGGAGAGGCTCATGCAATTCCATCTGAATGGATTTCAGCCGGGCGACCCTGACATTGCCGACCCCGCCGAGCGCGTTCAGGCCCCGGGCGCGGCGGGCGCCGTGCCTAGCGAGGTCGATGTCCTCATCGTCGGCTGCGGTCCTGCGGGCCTCACGCTCGCTGCCCAGCTCGCGCAATTCCCCGACATCAAGACCTGCATCGTCGAGCAGAAGCCGGATCGCTTGCTGGTCGGGCAGGCCGACGGCATCGCCTGCCGCACCATGGAAATGTTTCACGCCTACGGCTTCAGCGAGCGCGTGCTGAAGGAGGCCTATTGGGTCAACGAGACGACATTCTGGAAGCCGGACGAGCGCCTGCCCGAGACCATCGTCCGCAGCGGAAGGGTGCAGGACGTCGAGGACGGCCTGTCCGAATTCCCGCATGTCATCCTCAACCAAGCGCGCATCCATGACGGCTTTCTGGACGTGATGCGCAAATCGCCGGCCAAGCTCGCCCCACATTACAGCCGCCGCCTGCTCGACCTCGAGATCGATCCGGACGCGGGTCCAGCCGACCATGCCGTGACCGCGCGCCTCGAACGCGTTGATGTCGGAAGCGAGGGCAAGGTCGAGACGATCAAGGCGCGCTATGTCGTCGGCTGCGATGGCGCGCGCAGCACCGTGCGCAAGTCGATCGGGCGCGAGCTGCATGGCGATTCCGCCAACCACGCCTGGGGCGTGATGGACGTGCTGGCGGTGACCGATTTTCCGGACATCCGCTTCAAGTCGCTGATCCAATCGGCGAAGGACGGCAGCCTGCTGATCATTCCGCGCGAAGGCGGCTACATGGTCCGCATCTATGTCGAGCTCGCCAAGCTCGATGTCGGCGAGCGCGTCGCCAGCCGCAACATCACCGCCCATGACGTGATTGCGAAAGCGCAGAGGATCCTGAAGCCCCATACGCTGGACGTGAAGGAGATCGCCTGGTGGTCGGTCTACGAGATCGGCCAGCGTCTCACCGACAAGTTCGACGACGTGCCGGAAGCCGAGATCGCAACGCGCCTGCCGCGCATCTTCATCGCCGGCGATGCCTGCCATACCCACAGTCCGAAAGCCGGGCAGGGCATGAACGTCTCGATGCAGGATGCCTTCAATCTCGGCTGGAAGCTTGCCGCCGTCCTCCGGAAGCAGTGCGCCCCACACCTGCTGCATTCCTATTCGGCGGAGCGTCAGGCGGTTGCGAAAGAGCTGATCGATTTTGATCGCGAGTGGGCGGGGATTCTGGCTTCGTCAGCAAAAGCGGGCGGCGCCGACGCCGCCAGGACGCAGGACTATTTTGTCAGGCATGGCCGCTACACCGCGGGCACGGCGACACATTACGCGCCATCGATCCTCACTGGTGCAGCCTCGCATCAGCACCTCGCGCAAGGCCTCGTCATCGGCAAGCGCTTCCATTCCGCCCCGGTGATACGGCTGGCGGATGCCAAGCCGTTTCATCTCGGCCACGCCGCGCAGGCTGATGGCCGCTTCCGGATCTATGCGTTTTCGCCTGCTGAAAATCCCGCAGCATCGGACTCGGCCATTCGTAAATTGTGCAATTTTCTCGCGGAATCCCCGAAATCTCCGATCCGGCGATACACGACCCGAAGCTCCGACATCGACAGCGTGATCGATCTGCGGGTGGTGTTTCAGCAGGATCATCGAGAACTCGCGATCGAGGCGATGCCGCCCATGTTGCTTCCGAGCAAAGGCCGTTACGGCTTGTACGACTACGAGAAGATGTTCTGTCCGGACCTCAAGAGCGGCCAGGACGTTTTCGCCATGCGCGGCATCGATCGGAAAGCCGGCTGCATGGTCGTGGTGCGGCCGGACCAGTATGTCGCGAACGTGCTGCCGCTCTCTGACTTCGCCGGGCTTGCGTCGTACTTCGACGCGTTCATGTTGCAGGCCAACTGATTGCAGGTCGACTGACGGTCCGCCAGCGCCGCTTACGCGTTGCGCCGATGAATGGCGGATGAATATTGAACCGCGCGCGGCACGCGTTTCAATCTTTCGATGGATGGGCGCGCCATGTGCGGAACACCTGTTCTGCCCGCGCGTTCCGACTCGAAAGAGGAGGAACACGCCATGACATTCAAGAGCGTTTTGGTTGCCGCATTGCTGCTCGCGCCAACAGCCGCATTGGCCGCGCCGGGCATCGTCACCGTCTCGACCGGCCTGCGCGCCGGGCCGGGTTCAGGCTTTCCCCTGGTCGATCGCATCCCCGGGGGCGCCCGCGTCAACATCCATGGCTGCCTGCGCGGCAATGCCTGGTGCGACGTCAGCTTCTCCGATGATCGCGGCTGGGTGTCGTCGCAATATCTCGAATATCTCTATCGCAATCACTACGTCTATCTCCCCGACTATGTCGACCAGATCGATGTGCCCGTCGTTCCCTTCGTGCTGACCTCGTATTGGTCGAGTTACTATGGGGGACGTCCCTGGTATCGACGCCATGCCTATTGGAGTAATTACTGGACCTCTCATCAGAGCGTCGCGACGCGGATGACGATTGATCCGCGCGCGGCCCGCATCGGCCGCGCGGCAACGCGCGACGGGGCGATCGCACTCGAACGCAGCGGTGTGCGCGGCAAGGGAGCCGCCGCGATCTCAACGCGCGACGCCGCGACTACACAGCGCGATGCGGCGATCGCGAAGCGCGACGCTGCGATCGCGAGGCGGGACGCTGCGGTCGCCAAGCGCGGCGCTGCGGTTACGCCCGACCGGACCCGCGTTGGACCAAGTGAGCGCATCGCGCATGAGCGGACCAATGTGCAGACCCGCAATCCGCGTGATGCACAAGCCCGCATGATGCGTGAGCAGGCCGCGACCCGCGCCCCGGTGCGCGCGCAGCCGATGGCCCGCACGCATGAAGCGCCGCGTGCGTCGGCCGCGCCTTCAGCACGTCCCGCGACGCCGCATGTCGCCCAGCCAAGCGTGAGCCATGGTTCGCCGATGAATGCCCGTGCGCAGATGCCGGCGCCGCGCGCGGCCGCGCCTGCCATGCCGCACGGCGGCGGGGGTGGTGCTCCGCATATCAATGCCGCCCCGCGTGGCGGCGGCGCCCCGGCGGGCGGGCCCGCCGGCGGACATCAGAAGCACTAGCTTTGCAAGGAAAAGCCCGGCCCTGATGCCGGGCTTTTTCTTCGCCGTGCCGAGGCCTTTACAATTTAAGTCAGATCTTCGCGGGCAGATTTCATCGATCGTAACATGTCTACCCAAAGGTGTAAGCATCCACTCGGGGCAGCGGGGCACGGGAGGATGATATGAGACAGAGCCAGGCGGAGACGCGCCGCCAAAATGTCGCGAAGCGTTCGATGACGAAGGAGGCCAAACAGCTGACCGGCCTGATTGCCGGGCTGCGCGAATCCCTCGAAGGGATCCACAAGGAACGGACGAGCACAAAGCTCACCGGCGCCGAGATGGGCATGCTCGACGAGCGTCGCAACAACCTGCTGCTCACCATCGCAGCCCTCGACGACCGCCTCTCCGCGGTGCAGGGGCTGATCGATCTCGGCCGACCCCACATCATCCGCGTGCACTAGCGGGGGCTCGGCCATGGGACGTGCGGTTCCGTTGCTGCCGTGACGGGCCGCCCCCGGCGGTCGATCCGGCACGCCATGGTCCAGCACGGCTGGTAGACGGCCCCGTCGTCGCAGGGAAAACCTGCGGCGGGCCGGAATCGCATCCCAGCGGGGCACGGCTCGACGCCGGTCGCCGGCGCCGATCATCGGAGCCATGCCTGCGGTTGGCACCAAATTGCCATGCTCCCGGCGAATTGCCGCCAAAGCCCGCTGCCACGAGGAGGCCGGGTGCAGGGCGACGCAAGGGGATGCGAATTGGCCTACAAGATGGTCGCAGAACGCGACAACGAGAAGTACAGTTTCGCTCGCGAGAGCCGGCTGCTCATCGTGGCGAAGGCGAAGGTGTGGGCGAGCGAGGGATGGCGGGTCGTCATCACCGACCAGGACGGCAAGGCCTACGCACCGCCGGAGTTCGATCAGCTGTCGGCGGCGTGACCGAAGGGCGGGCGAGGGGACGGCATTTGGGATCGCTGTTTCGACTGGGGCGCGATCGGATCGTGCCCGTGATGACTTTTGCAGCCGCCGCTGTTCTGACGGTGACGGTCGCCGCCGCGCAAAATCTCGACGCCGGCAAGCCGCCCGCAAAGCTCTTCGCTGAGGGCTGTGCGACCTGCCATCGCAGTCCGCGCGGCCTGGCCAAGGGTCGCTTCAGCCTGACGTTAACCTGGTTCCTGAAGGACCATTACGCGACCAGCTCGGACTCGGCCAAGGCGCTCGCGGCGTATCTTGAGTCAGTCGATACTCCGCCGCCGCGCGCTGCTGCCAAACCCGCCAAGAAGCCCACCCGGTCCGCACCGCATCCGCCCAAGCCGGTGCAGAGCCAGTAGGGCGTGCGAGGCCGCTATCTGCGCCGATTGGTCTGCGCGAGCAGCCGTGCGTGCACGGCGCGTAGCTCGGCGCTCATCCGCGTCTGTCCCGTCGTGACATAGGAGAGCCATGCGCCGTCGGCGGCCAGACGCACGATTTGCAGATCGGGCGCGTCGTCGGTCGTGCGATGACGCTTCAGGCGCGCCTTGATCCAGTCGTTCCAGAGCCGGCGCAGCGGCGGATCGGTGACGACGACCATGCTCAACGCTGCCCATGGGGTCGCGAAGCCGAAGGCCTTGCCGGTGAACACGGCATTCACATAGGCCCGCGTGAAGCGGCCGCGCGGCTTCGGATCGGCTTCAATCGCGGCGTCGATCTCGGCATCGACGCGCGCGAGCAGGTCGGCAAACAGGCCCTCGATCAACGCCTGCTTGCTGCCAAAGTGGTGAAACAGCCCGCCCTTGGTGACGCCCGCCGCCACTGCGACCGCCTGCACCGTGACGCCGGCGACGCCGTGGTCCATGGCGATCGCCGCGGCACAGTCGAGCAGGGCGCGCCGGACCTGCTCGGGCTGCTTGGCGCGGGTGTAGCGGTTCTCCGGCATCAATGCGCCGTGGTCTGCGAGAACAGGTTGATGACCACGACCCCTGACACGATCAGCGCGATGCCGACGAAGGCCGCGGAGTCCAGCATCTGGCGGAACAGCACGAAGGAGACGGTCGCCGTCAGGATGATGCCGACCCCGCCCCAGATCGCGTAGGCGATGCTCAAGGGGATGACGCGGATCGCCACCGACAGCGCATAGAACGAGGCGACATAGAACAGCACCATCGCCAGCGTCGGCCACGGGCGGCTGAACTGGGCGGATTGCTGCAGGAAGGCGGACGCCGTGACCTCGAGAACGATGGCGAGGGCGAGCGCTGCGTAGGCACTGAAGGCGGAGGTCATGGTCAGCTCCGGCGGGGGCGATAGAAAGATACCGCGCGGTAGGTATGTTTAGCACGCCGTGTCCGGCTTTGACCAGGACGAGGTATCACGTGTGCGTGACGCGGCTGCGACACCCGGCAACGCAGCATGAAGCCGCCGCGTGGTGAACAAGCGGCGGCTCGAAAAATTTCGTGGCGTTTCGGCCGGTGTTCAGCTGATCCGCATCGAGAGTTCGACGTCTTCGGCGAAGGGCGTGGACATGTAGCCGCTGCCGGGCGCGCGCACGCGCGCCAGATAGTCCGGGCTGTCGTCGGCATTGTCGGGCAGATCGGTGCTGAGCGTCTTCAGCGCGTCGCCTTCACGGACTTCGACCAGATCGATCAAGCCGCCGGCGATCAGGTTCTCCCGCGCCCGCGCCGCCTTGGACGGCTCGAACTCGCTCGTGATGAGGTGGCCGCCGCCATTGTCGCGCAGGCCTGCGGCGAGGTGCAGCGTCGAGATGCCGAACGACGTGCCGAACTCGACGATCACCCGGGCGCGGGAGCTGCGTGCCAGCATGTAGAGCAGGTGGCCCGTCTCGCGCGAGACCGCGAGCGGCGCGTCCTTCAGGCGTCCGTAGAGGTCGCGATAGTCGGTCTTGCTTCGCATCAAGCGCGCCCGATCTGCGTCGGACAAATCTGCGACGGCGACGCGCGTTGCGCCATTTGCCGCCTCGGCCTCGTCGAACAGGCGGTCCAGCAGCGGCGCAAGCGATGTGATGGTCGGGGTGGTCATATGAGGTCTCCAGAGTTGGCGAAGAAACGCGCGCTTGCGTGCCGAGTGAAATACGACTAATTCGTCGCATTTCCTATTCGCATTGCCTGAGTGAGCCATGGCCGATCGTCGAAGCCGTTCAATTTCTTCACGAAAACAGCCGCAACAGGCCCGCTCCAGCGAGCTTGTCGCGGCCATTCTCGATGCTGCTGTTCAGGTCCTGACCAAGGAGGGCGCGCAGCGTTTCACCACGGCGCGGGTGGCGGAGCGGGCCGGGGTGAGCGTCGGCTCGCTCTATCAATATTTTCCGAACAAGGCCGCGATCCTGTTCCGCCTGCAAAGCGATGAGTGGCGGCGCACGAGTGACCTTTTGCGCGGCATCCTCGAAGACCGGGTGAAGCCGCCGCCGGCGCGGCTGCGCGCGCTGGTCCATGCCTTTATTCTGTCCGAGTGCGATGAGGCCGCGATCCGCGGCGCGCTCAGCGATGCCGCGCCGCTCTATCGCGACGCGCCCGAGGCGCAGGACGCGCGCGCCGCCGGCGAGGGGATCATCGCGGCGTTCATGCGGGAAGCGTTGCCCAAAGCCTCCGAGGCGACCCGCGCGCTTGCCGGCGAGTTGATCAAGACGACGCTGAGTGAGGTCGGCAAGCGGTTTTCGGAGACGCCGCGCAGCGAGGCCGAGATCGCGCGTCATGCTGACGGGCTCGCCGACATGTTCTGCGCTTACCTCGGCGAGCTGGCGCGACGCTGAGGCTACTCTTGCCACACACGACGTTTGACCTTACGGACCTCTTTCATGCTCGTGATCTCCATTCAAAGCCAGGTGGTCCACGGCCATGTCGGCAACAGCGCGGCCGCCTACGCCATCCAGGCGGAGGGCGTGAACGTTGCGGCGGTGCCGACGACGCTGCTGTCCAATCATCCGCGCTATCCGAGCCTGCGCGGGCGGGTGCTGGAGACCGAGCTCATTGCCGATCTTCTGACGGGCGTGGAGGAGCGCGGTCTGGTCGATGAGGCCGCCGTGCTCGTCACCGGCTATCTCGGCTCGCCGGGCAACGCTGCCGTCATCGCCGATTTCGTCGAGCGGGCGCTCACGCGGAATTCCAAGCTCGTCTATCTCTGCGATCCCGTGATCGGCGATGATGGCCGCGTCTATGTCGCCGACGGCATTTTGGACGTGGTCCGGCACCGGCTGCTGCCGGCAGCGAAGCTGGCGACGCCGAACCAGTTCGAGCTCGAGCTGCTCTCAGGCCTCAGAACTGCGGATGCGCGGGGCCTGCGCGCGGCGTGTGCGGCGTTGGCGGGGACCGGCCGCATCGAAATCGTCGCCACCGGCTGTACGCTCACCGATACGCCCGAAGGGCAGGTGGAGACGATCCTGTGCGCTGACGGGCAATTGTCGCGCTTTGCGACGTCGCGCCTGCCGATCCGTCCCTACGGCACCGGTGATCTCCTCACCGGCCTGATCGCCGCGCATCTGGCCAAGGGCCAGGCGACCGAGGCCGCGGTACGGCTCGCGGTCGAGACCATCTTTGCGGTGCTCGTGCGCACGCAGGACGCCGGCACAGCCGAGATGCGGCTCGTGCCGCTGCCGACGCCGCGACACCAGCCGTAGGCCTCAGGTCGCGCGCTTGCCGGTCGATTGCGCCGACTTCTGCGGCTTGGCCAGGCTCTTCTGCTCACGCGCGGCCTGTGCCTTTTGGGCCTTTGACGGCTTGGCGCTCGCAACAGTCCGCGTCTTCTTCGATTTGGCGCTGGCGACTTCCTTGCGCTCGCTCGTGCCACGCTTTGAGATGTATTCAGCGCCGTCGACCGGGCCGACATGCGGCGGATCGCGGCCGAGATAGGGCCGGCCGATGCCGTAGGCCTTGCCGTTGGCGTCGACCCACTTCCACAGAATTTCCGTCGAGACCCAGCGCTGCGCGCGGTTGTTGCCCTGGGTGCTGACAATATCCGCCGCCATGCCGTGGCCGTAGCCGCCGCGCGTGCTGCCACCGTGATAGGAGCGGTCGGAGGCGGCCTTCAGGCCGCTCGCGATCGACTGGCGATAATCGTCACGGAACGCGCTGGTGATGCCGGGCGAGAGTCCGGCGGCTTCCGCAGCGAGCAGCGTGCGGAACAGCTTCCGCTTGAAGCTCTTGTCCATGCCGCCGATGACGTAGTCCATCATCGACATGCCGGCGTGCTCGGCGGCCTTCGGATCCTTCCATGTGAAATCCTGGTCGACCAGCTTGGTGAAGCTGCGCATCACCGTGACCGTCTTGCCCTTGCGCTTGATGGTGACGGCGCGGCGCTCCTGGACCTTGATCGAGTCCTCTTTTGCGGTGCGCTGATAGAGCGCCCAGAGGTAGCGGTCGATGCAGGCATCCATGACGAAGCATTCGTCGAGCACGGCGACGGTGTCGGCCGGCGGCGATGCCTTGCTCGCAGGCGTAACGGGGCCGCTCGCGATCGCCGCGGGGGACAGCGCGTCGGTCGTCACGATCTCGGTAGGATCGGCAGATGCGAGCTTGACGGGCGCCGGCGCTGCAACTGGAGCAGTCTCGCTGATGACGGGCTCTGGTTCAGGCGATATCTGCGGCGCGGGCGCCGTCTCCGTCGGAAGGATCAGCGCCGGATCTGCCGAGGCGAGCTTCATGGCGGGAGGCTCGGGCACCGCTTCAGTGATCATCGGGGCCGGGGCCGCAGCGACGGCAGCCGCGATGTCGGCGGTCAAGGCGATGCCGTCCTCGATCGTCGCAGCGTGCGGCACGTCCGCGAGGTCGAGCCGGCTGAGATCTTTCGCGCGCGACACGGCAGCGGCATTGGCGCCGCTGTTCTCGATGAGGGCAGGGGCATAGGCGGAGAGGGAAAGTGCCAGCCAGCCGGCGAGAACGGCCGAGGGGCACGCGACCGCCACCAGAAGAGACCGCCGATCGTTCATGATCCCTGCCTCCAAACGGTTCTGTTCGGACACGCTCTGTCGGAACAGTCATGATGCAAAAACAATCTTGCACGGAAAGGCACGCAGCGCCTCGATTGTTCGGAGGACCGTGTGGCGACGCAATGGCGTAATTCGGTGAAATCGGGCTTTTCGCGGAGGTGTTGCCAAGCTGCAACGCGAGTTCCCACCGCAGTTTTCAAGGGAATCGTCGGCAAATGCGGCGTTCATTGTCGTCAACTTGAAGCCATTGGGTTTACTCAATCTTGGATTGTGGTCGTGCATTTCTCGCCTGCCGGCCGTTCCGGCAGAGTTGGGAAGGACACGATTGTGAAGTTGAAATGCAAATGGGCTGAATTCGCCGCCGATGAATCCGGCGCCACCGCGATCGAATACGGCCTGATCGCAGCCGGCATCGCGCTCGCGATCATCGAGATCATCTATGCGCTCGGCACCGACCTCGTCGGAAAGCTGCAAGCGCTGGCGACGGCGTTGAAATAGGGCGTCGCGCCACGGCATCGATGACGGGGTGCGGAGCGGGCATCCTCCGCTTGATGAGGGCGTCTTGCCTGACGCGTTGCCGCAACTTTGTTGCGGCTGGCGCGTTTGGTGGGCCATGACGCATTCCTCGCTTCGTCCCATGGACGCCTTCGATCCCACCGAACCCGCCATCCTGCACGATCGCCTGACGGATACGATCATCACCTGGACCGCTGACCAGGCCGACGATTACCGCCAGGCCAGCCGCCCGGGCGAGGACGGAACCGTGGCCTGGAAGGCCTATCTGTTCGATGGCTGGGGCAATGTGCTCGGTGGCTGAGCACCGTCCATAAAACCGTCATGTCGCGGCCGGCGGTGATTCGGCCAACGCCTTGTACGCATTAAACATATCGCCATGCATAACACGCGCTGTTGCAATGCAACAAAGCATGTCGCATTGCAGCAAAACGCGCCTAAATATGCTCCGACTCTTCCACTCAGGAGCATCACCAATGAACAAGAAGACTCTGTCGATCGCCGCCGCCATCCTGACGATCGCGGGCAGCACCGCGGCTTTCGCCGCCGAACTGCCGACTTACGAGACCAACGGATTTCCGGTCTCGCCCTTGCAGGTTCGCGTCCTCGGCGCCGCGCATGTCGAGCAGCAGACCGCTGCGCCGACCACGCTGGCCTCGGTCCACCAGGCGAAGGCGCTCAGCCCGCGCAAGGTGAAGACCGCGACCGTTGGCGTGGCCCACTAAGCTGACATCGTGACCGGCAGATGGGTTCCGCGGAGAGGCGGGACCCATCTGCATCACGTGATCGAAGTCGACGCTGCTCGCGCATCGCATCGTGCAAGGTCTCGGCACGATGAATTGACACCGATGCGCTGATTGAGAATCCGGCCGCGAACAAGTTCGCGTGAATGTGCCGGTGATGTATGCCCGTTCATAACGGGCTTGATCCTTTTAACAGTTGCTTTGCACGTCGGGTTGCTTGATGCGGCCGCCGCATTGTTGCGGCCAATTTTGAAATCATAATGGAGGCCATTATGCCCGTTGCGCAGAAAGTCGTTGCCCCCACCACGTCGCCGCGTGCGTTCATTCTCAAGCAGACAGCTTTGTTCGCCGCCGCCGCTTTGTTCGTGTTCGTGCTGAGCCTGACCTACGGCCTCGATCTCAGCCCCGGATTTTTCTGAGCGATCTTCCGCCGCGCGCTAAGCTCTCCGCGCGCGCAGGCTTGACGGCGCGCGGCCGTAGAGCTCGGCGAAGGCGGCGTTGAATCTGCGCAGACTGCCGAAGCCGGCCTGGAATGCGATATCGGTCATGCTGTCGTCGCCGGCATCGAGCAGGCGCTTGGCGCGCTGGACCCGCAGCGTCCTGGCGAGCTGATGCGGCGTGGCGCCGACGTGGCGCTCGAACAGGCGCGCCAGGTGACGCGAGGAGATGCCGAGCCGCATCGCCAGATCGACCACCGAGCCTTCGTCGAGCGCGCCGTCATCGATCAGCTTCATGGCCCGCGCCACCGTGGAGCGCGTGCCGTTCCAGGCCGGGCAGAACGGCGCGGTTTCGGGCCGGCAGCGCAGGCAGGGCCGGAAGCCGGCGGCTTCGGCCGCCGCTGCCGTCGGATAATAGGCGACGTTGCGCGTCAGCGGCTGCTTGGCCGGACAGACCGGGCGGCAATAGATGCCCGTGGTCTTCACCGCCGTGAAGAAACGGCCGTCATACCGGGGATCACGGCGGAGGCGGGCGGCGTTGCAGACATCGAAGCTCAGCATGGCCGGATCATAACGCATGAGGGCAGGGGCGAAAGGGCTGCGGGATGACCGAGTCCGATTGTGGCGAGCTGCAAGGCGCATCGCGGCCTAGAAGGCGCCCCTCAACGAAAACGAGGAAGCGCATCATGTCCTGCCCAAAAGATATCGTCCTGAACGCGTGGAAGATCTTTTCGACGCGCGATGCCGAGCGCATCGCCGCATTGTTCACCGATGACGCCGAATGGATCGCGCCGAAGGGCAATGCCACCGCCGTCGCGCTCGATCACACCGACCACATGGTGGGACCGCACCAGATCGCGCGCTTCATCGCGCAGGAGATGCACAGGATGTTCTCGAACATCGATATCGCGTTCCGCGGCGTCTATGCCGACGGCGATGTCGTGATCGTGGAGGAACGGATGCGCGCCACGCTGGTCGGCGGCAAGCCCTACGAGAACGACTATTGCTTCGTGTTCACGGTGGCGGGCGACCGGATCCGGCAGGTGCGGGAATACATGGATACGCGCAAGGGATGGCAGATGGTCTTCGAACAGGAGGCTGATGCGTGAGCCCCACAATCACCGCCGCGTGCCAGCCCTGCAGCCGCGTGGGTTGAGCCGATATACGCGCTGACATAAGGCTTGACCCCATGGACCAGCGAACGAGCGGCGCCGACGCTCTATCTCAGAACAAGGATGCGGCGCCGGCACTGCTCGGCGTCACTTGCGGCCTTGCCGCGGCGCTGTTCTGGGCGCTCGGCTTTGCCGCCACGCGGCATGGCCTCAAGCTCGGCTTCACGCCGGTCGATCTCCTGGTGCATCGCTATGTCTGGTCGGGGATCGCGTTCCTGCCGCTGGTGTTCCGCGCCGGCATCTCCGATCTCTGCGGCATCGGCTGGAGCAGGGGCCTTGTGCTGATGGTGCTCGGCGGCCCCGTGATGTCGCTGATCTCCTACACCGGCTTCCTGTTCGTGCCGCTCGGCCATGGCAGCGTGATCCAGCCCTCCTGCGCGACGCTCGGCGGCCTGCTGCTCGCGGCGGTCGTGCTGAAGGAGCACATCTCCGCCTCGCGCCTTGCCGGCGCGGTCGTCATCGTCGGCGGCCTCGGTGTGATCGGGGCGGAATCGATCGGCCATATCGGGGCCGACGGCGTGCTCGGCGATTTGATCTTCGTGCTCACCGGATTGATGTTCGCCGGCTTCGGCGCAGCTCTGCGCCACTGGCGCGTCTCGGCCGTGTCGGCTGCGCTGGTGATCAACGTGCTGTCGCTGCTGCTGCTGCCGGTCTACATCGCAACCGTCGGGCTCGGCCATGTCGCGGCGATCGGCGTGACCGAGAATGCGATCCAGGCGCTGGCGCAGGGCGTGCTCGCCGGCCCCGCCGCGCTCTATCTCTACGCCGTCTCGGTCCAGCGCCTCGGCGTTGCCCGCGCGGCGGTGTTTCCGGCCTGCGTGCCGGCGCTGACACTGCTCACCGGCTGGCTGCTGCTCGGCGAGCCGCCGACGATGCTGCAGGCGGCGGGACTGGTGACGGTGCTGTGCGGGTTCTATCTGGCGCAGCGGCAAAGGTAAGCGCGAGCTACGCCTTCTTCACGAACTCCGACTTCAGGTTCATCGCGCCGATGCCGTCGATCTTGCAGGCGATGTTGTGACCGTCGCTGGCGTCCTGCAGGCGGATGTTGCGCACCTTGGTGCCGCCCTTGACCACCGAGGAGGAGCCCTTGATCTTGAGATCCTTGATCACGATGACGCTGTCGCCGTCCGCGAGCACATTGCCGTTGGCATCGCGCACGCCCGCGTCCTGCGCGGTGTCCGCCGCCGCCTCCGCCGCACCGCTCCATTCATGGCCGCATTCCGGGCAGACCCAGAGATCGCGGTCCTGATAGGCGTGCTCGGAGCTGCAGGCGGGGCATTTCATCGTGTCGGTCATGGCAAGTCTGGTCTCATGCTTCGTTCGCGGCGCGACCGTAGGGGCAGGATTCGGGAAAGCAAGGGAAAGCTGCGGCCTGCTCGCAATCGCCGTCGCCTGCCGGTGCGATATCACCGAAACAGCGCGACGAAGATCACATAGAACCAGCCCAGGATGCCGTGGATGATCGCCCACAGGATGGAATGGTTGTTGGTGTAGGAGATCGCGATGGCGAGCGCCGAGCCGAAGCCGACGCCGTATTTCGCGCCCTCGACGCGGACGCCGTAAGAGCGATTGCCGTTCATGGTGATGCCTCCGTGAGTCGTTGACGGGCGCGAGCCTATGCGGTTGCCGCGATCCTGGCGACCGGCTTGATCCATGAGGCAATGTCGCCCTTGCGAGTTGACTGCCTCAACACCTCCGACACATCGAATCGCGAAAACAACCCCATGCACAGTAGAGACAGCCTTGATAAGGCTCGTGTTTTCGGTTGTGCCGAATAATGTTCTGATGCGTCGGGCAAAACAGTGGCATGATGCGATGGTGCCGCTCGTCCGCGAGGCGCTTTGAGCGGAGTGCGCAGCACGGATGGAGCGCAAGCGTAATCCGGGATTTCATCCTTCCGAGACAAGACCCGGATTGCGCTTCGCTCCATCCGGGCTACGCTGCGCCGGCAGTCGAGATAACGGGACCACATGCCGGCAAAACCGAAACGAAAACTGAAGACCTACCAGACCTCGCTCGGCTTCTATGACCAGGCCATCGCCGCGCCTTCGATGAAGGCGGCGCTGGAGGCCTGGGGCGCCAGCTCCAACCTGTTCCATCAGGGCGCGGCGAAGGAGACTGACGATCCCGATATCGTCGCGGCGACCATGGCAAAGCCAGGCGTCGTGCTCAGGCGCCCCGTGGGATCGGACGGGCGGTTCACCGAGAGCGCCGAGCTGCCCACCGATCTCGTCGATGACGACGCCAGGCCCAGACGCAAGGCCAAGGGCAAGACGCGATCGACGAAGGCTCCCTCCAAGGCCGCCAACAAATCATCCGGCAAGATCGACGCTCAGGCCGCCCGCAAGGCGGCTGCGGCATTCGAGAAGGAGGAGCGGCGGCGCGAGGCCGAGCGCCGCAAGGAGGAGGCCGCCCGTGCCAAAGAGCGCGCGCGCCGCGACAAGGCGGTCGCCCTCGCCGAGGCGGCGCTGGACAAAGCGAGACGGGAGCACGATGCCAAGGCGGAGGAGATCGACGCCGAGCGGGCCGCACTGGATGAGCGCGCCGCGGCGGAGGAGGCGCGTTGGGACAAGCAGCGGGCGAAGCTGGAGCAGACCCTGCGCCGCGCGCGGGAGTAGGGCCTTGCTACGATCCAAGAGATCGCGAGAGCAATTCCTTTACCATGCCATCCAGTCCCGGCTGAGGCGGCTGCCGGTTAGGAGTTGCAGGAAAGTTCTGCGCTATCTTCGTCCCGATTTCGGCAGCGTTGGAAACGCTGCCGCAAGTTTTCGGGAGCTGTCATGAGCGATCATCGCGCCGCAGTCAGGCATCACACGTTGCGCACCGGCATGGTCGAATTCGACAACGGCACCGGCAGCATCGTCAGCGTGCCCTGCACGATCCGCGATGTCTCCGGCACCGGCGCGCGCGTGGCTCTGAACAGCTCGGCATGGGTGCCGGAGCAGTTTTCGCTGATCTTCTCGAACGGTCTGCGCAAGGGCTGCCGGCTCGCCTGGCGCAAGGAGCGGCTGATCGGCGGCGCGTTCGCGGACGGCTATGCGAGCGTGGACGAGCAGGTGGCCATGATGACCGCGGACGAGCAGGCCCGGCATAGGCTGGGGATCGGCGCGCGCGTCAAGGCCGCACGCGAGACCCGCGGCTATACTGCGGCCCAGCTCGCCGAGCGCCTCAGCGTCACCCCCGCCTTCGTGTCGCAGGCAGAGCAGGGCGAGGCGGACATTCCGCTGTACCAGCTGATGCACATCGCCGATCTGCTGATGGTCAGTCTCGACGGGCTCGTCGCGGGGCCGGTGCCTGAGGATGTCGACGCGGGGTAGGGTTTCGCAAGCCTCCCGTAGCCCGGATGGAGCGAAGCGCAATCCGGGATGTTGCCACCGGATTCACTGGTCCCGGATTACGCTGCGCTCCATCCGGGCTACGCGCGCTGAAGCGCCCAAGCGCGCGCCTCGTCGCTGAGGAGCCCGCTCAAGGCGGGCGTCTCGAAGCATGGCCGCAGAAAAAGTCGCGCGAAATTTGCTTGCCTTGCCCCGAGTCCTTTTGCACTCTTGCCGCGAAGGAGACCACCGCATGACAAAAATGACCGCCGCCTGCGCGCTCGGAACTGCCCTGGTGCTGAGCAGCCTTGCAACATCAGGCGCGGAAGCGCGGACGCGGAAAGCCGTCGTCGTTCGAGCCCCACAAGAGCGGCTCATCGTCACGGCGCCGGTGCTGAGGCCGACGCCGTGGGATTACAATGTCGTTCCGCGCTATCGCTATCGCCCCGAGGACGACAAGGTCGATCCCTACGGCCCGCCGCTGGTGCCGTCCTATGTTCGCTATGAGGGATGGCGCTGGCCGTATTGGTGGTAGTGATCGACGCTTCGCCGTTCGGAGCTTCGTAGAGTGGGCAAAGGCGCACTTGCGCCGTGCCCCACGTCTTCTCCTCGATCAGCCAAGACGTGGGCACGCTTCCGCCTTCGCTCTTCGAGCTACGGCGGACAAGTCGCTTTGCCCACCCTACGGCACTGCGCTTGCGGCGGCCCTCGATCCGCCATGCTCGATTGGGGCCGGGCTCGTTCAGCAATTCGGACCGGTTCATTTGTGTTTGACAGGTCCGGAGCTTGAGAAAACGACATCTCCTCCAACTGATACGCCGATAAGTTGAAGTTTGATTGCTCGTCATCTCTGCGTGCAGAGGTGACGATTGGGAAAAAATGGCAAAGTGGAGGCTGTCAAGAGTACATCGAGGTAGAACGACACTTATCCCCGTAATAAACCCGATGCTGTTTGGGGTTCTGGGCGTATCGGGAGGATCAGTCGTGGCAAGTGTTGAACAATTGCACAGACGAGAGGGAGTGAACTTGGTCCAACTCGAAGCGGACATCACGTCGATCCGCTCGGGAAGCTCCATTACTTCAATTAATTTGCCTGATTACGTCGAGCACACCGCGGGCGTGTCGCGCGTCGGTGCGCTCAGTGCAGAGGCGGTCGTTCGCGACTATGAGTCCGCTGCAAAAGAGATCGAGGCCATGGGCACCGAGTTGATCGACGCCGCGCGAAAATGCGAGGCGCTGACGGCTCAGGTTCATGATGCGATCGCCTTCATGCGAGAAACGGCGGCGGGGTATCGTGAAGAGGGACGGAAGATCTTCCAACGCATCGAAGAATGCGCGCTGTTCACCGAAGACGTGCGCAAGACCTGCGAACAGGTCAAACGCAGAATGGCTGGAGTCTCGTTTGGCCCATCTTCCGATGAGGAGCTTGCGCCGCAAGATCCCGAGCTGACGGGGATCGCGGCCAAGGTGACGATGAGCGAGATACGGTAAGGCGAGCGGAGAGCATAGTAGCTTCGTAGGGTGGGCAAACGCGCACTTGCGCCGTGCCCACGTCTTCTCCTCGATCAGCCAAGACGTGGGCACGCTTCCGCCTTCGCTCTTCGAGCTACGGCGGACAAGTCGCTTTGCCCACCCTACGGCAGCTCGCTCACCAATCCGGATCGCCGTAATAAGGGTCGTAGGGCGGCGGCATCCACGGGCCTCGCGGCGGCGGCCTCGGCCGCCGTGGCGCGGCGTCTGGTACGTGCGCCCGGGCACGCGCAGCCGAATCGTTGTTCACCACGCTGCGCGCGACCGGCTTGGCGGCTGCAGAGGCGGATGACGCCGGTGACGCGGTCAGTTGCGTTTGCAGCGCCTGGACCTGTGCGGCGAGGCGCGCATTGTCCGCCGCATCCTTCTCTTGCGCTGTCTTGAGCTGTTGAATGGTGTCGGCCTGCTCGCGCAGGGTCTGCTCGCTCCGGCTTTTCAGTTGCTCGAGCTTGCCGTTGATGCTCGCAAGCTCGCTCGTGATGGCCTTGAGCGATTGCGCCAGCTCCGATGACGACGCCTCAGGCGCCGCGGCGCCGGACTTTGGAGCGCTGTCCGTTTCCTTGGGCACTGGCGGCGCGGCCACCGGGCTCGGTTCATCCGCAGCAGCCAGCAGCACGACGGGCGGCTGCACCGGGTTTTCCACCGCGGACGCCTGCGGGGGCGTGCTCGCGGCCGGCGGAGCCCATCGCGCCATGATCGACTGGCCGATCGATTGGGCCTCATCGCGATATTGCGAAGCGACGGCGGCACCGAGCAGGGCGATCGCCAGCACGAGAATGACCAAGGCGCGCATCATGGCCGGATCGTTCTTCAAGCCGCGATCGCGACCCCCGGTATTCGGAACGTAGGGGCTCGGAACCCTGGCATCGGGTTTCGGCGCCTCGT
Organism: Bradyrhizobium sp. ERR14; assembly: GCF_014198235.1. Classification (NCBI taxonomy): domain Bacteria; kingdom Pseudomonadati; phylum Pseudomonadota; class Alphaproteobacteria; order Hyphomicrobiales; family Nitrobacteraceae; genus Bradyrhizobium; species Bradyrhizobium sp. ERR14. The sequence goes on from NZ_JACIHD010000001.1 coordinate 386,753, forward strand.
CTCCGGGAGTGGCGGCTGCTGTCGGCGCGGCGCTTGCACGTGAGGCCCGCGGGGTCTCGCTCTCGCGTTCCATTCCGGAAACCAGTCGGTCCAACCGCGCCAGGTCCTGCTCCGCGCTCTTGATCCGGTCGTAGGCCTGCGCGAACCCGCTATCGGCGCGCGCCTCGTCCGGCTTGGGGGCGTCAGGCTTGCTGGTATCAGGTTTGGGGTCGTTCGTGTCAGGCACCGATGCGCTCTCCATCCGGTCGGGCGTCAATGGGAGGCAGTCCGATCAAGAAGGATAGGTCTCGCCGCTGTCCGACACAACGCGCACGCAAAGGAAAAATTATGGCGGGACGGGAGCGGGGCTGTGCTCTTCAATGATCCTGGTCCGCCGCCAGCCGCGCAAACTGCCGCTTCATCGCATTGACCCTGCCGACATAGCCCGCGACGAGATGATCGCCGCAGCGTGTCCCAGCGATCATCACAAACTTGCGCCGCGCATAGGCCGCGGCGGGACCTGCGCCGCAGAGATGGATGAAGGCGGCCAGATCCTGCTTCTGCTGCGCGCTCGGCTTCACATCGCCGGCGAGCGTGAGAACCATGGTTACTTGGCGGTCCAGATATACCGAAGCCAGCTCGATGGCGTGGCTCGGGATCGCGCGGACGTAGAGGAAGGGATACCCGCAGCCGGTTTGCGTGACCGCGTTGCCGCGGACACAGAACCGCGCGGCTTCCATGAAGGCCGGATCGGTCATCTGGAAGAGCCCGACGGCGCTGGAGGCGGGCTTGTAAATCGCCAGCGGATTAAGACTCCACCGCCAGCGCCAATAGGTGCGCGCCACCGGATTGCCCGAACTCTCGACCTGCGCCAGCGCGGCCAGCAATTCCGGCGTGATCGCAGCCGTGGAATAGGTGTGGAAGAGCGGCCCGTATCTCGCCCAGGTCTCGGCCGGCTCCTTGTCGAGGGCGTGACCGACGACGACGAAGAGTTCGGTTGGCTTGCGGAAGATCTGATAGGCGATGTTGAGGAGCGCGAGGGCTGCCAGAAGGATCAATACGCTGCCCGTGATCCGGACCGTCCGCGGCGCGCGCGCAAACTTCTTTCGCGCCCACTGGACGCTCCGCCGGACACTGCGCAGGCGGAGGAGGAGCTTGCTTTTCCTTGGCATGGGCGCTGTGGGCGTAAATCGCGGAGACAATGATGCATGGCGCCACCATCAAGACATGAAGACCATGCAGCTGGGATCACGTAGCATAGACAGAGCGCTCGGCCCCAGTGGCGGCGACTGCATGACCACGGGACAGGACGCCTAGGCCCATGAACTATCTCGATCTCATGGACAACCGACGCCCACCGGCGTCCGCCGACGCCATCCGCGCGCTGGAACAACATATCGGCGCGCCGCTGCCCGCGCCCTACAAGGCGCTGCTGGCGCAATCCGACGGCGGCGGCTTCGAGCCCTGCGGCGTCGAGCTGCCCTGGCGCAACGACCGCACCGTCCTGGATCTGCTCTTCACGACCCATCCGACCGACAGCTACGGCGTCATCGACAATTACGACATGTATCGGAGCATGAACCGAATCCCCCGCCTGAGCTGCCCCTTCGCGCCCGATCCCGGCGGCGACCTGTTCCTGCTGAGCCTCGAGCCGGACAGCTATGGCCAGGTGTTCTACTGGGAGCACGAGCGTGAGCCGCCGGACGGTGGCGAAGAGTTCGCCGATTTCGCGAATACGAACGAACTGGCGCCTGATCTTGAGAGCTTTATTCTCGGGTTGGGGGAGGCGTGAGTTCGGAGATTAATCCCCAAAGATCAGGCCAAAAGAGTTGAGTGCACTGTCACTGAAATTTGGTAGCCCGGATGGAGCGCAGCGCAATCCGGGATGTTGCCGCAGGGTATACCGCCCCGGATTTCGCTGCGCTCCATCCGGGCTACGCGCTCCATGTGCTAATTGCCGACAATCAATAGCGGCCGCCGCTGCCCTTTTGCTGCGTGATCCAGGCCGACAATGATTTCGGTGCCGCCTTCGCAGTCCGGCCCGGTGATGCCTTCGGATTGTCGCGGACGCCTTTCGCCAGACGGGTGCGCGGCGATTCCGTTGCGCCAGCGCCCTTCAAGCTAGCCGTCGATGCCTCTGCGGCTTCCTTCTCGAGGCGCAACTGTTTCAATCGCGCCATCTTGATGCGCTCCGCCTCGACTTCGGGTCGCTCGGCCAGCAGCGGCTTGGATTGAGCAAGCTCGGCCGGGACCAGCACACCGAGAATGGTCGTCTCGCCGAGCGCCTTGCAGGCCTCTAACCGATGCAGTCCCTCGACCAGAACGAGGCGGTCTCCGTCGAGCCTGATAGAAATGGGCTCCTGTTGTCCGATCTCCATAATACTCTCCGCGACCTCCGCGACGGTCTCGGGCTTGATAGCTTTCTTCTGCTTCGTGGAAACGAAGATCTTCACGATCGGGAAGCTTTCCGGTTTGGGCATAACTCGACTCCGCTTCTACCGGGCCCGTCGGAACCCATGCCGGTGGTAGAGGGAGTTTAGGGGGGAAGGGCTCGGCCGCAAAGGCAATTTCGGCCGGCAGGGTACTATGAGCAGCGATGCCGGAACCGATCTGCGATGAGGGCGAGAGTCCTAGATTTGCGCCGTCCACCAAAGGCGAGCCGAAGTCGCAGATCGGAGCGAGTGAATTTAGTGCACTGTCACCGAAATCCCCAATGGCGTGTCTCGTTTCGCGCGGCCCATCCAACGTGATAGCTTAGATTGCAACCAGGAGGGACGATGAGCAGCGGTATCAGCAAGTCGGAGCGCGGCGGCAACTCCGCCTATCTTCAAATGCGCGCTTGGTACGATCAGAAGACCGGACACATATACCTGACAATCCCGGGCACCGGCTGGTTTCATACCACCGTTACTGACGATCCAAAGAGCGTCCGGGGTAACCCAAACCTTTACGCGAAATTGGCTCGCGCACTCAAGGAGCCGGCGTGCCCGGGCCTGACTTCGACGCGACCGAAGCTATCTCTGAGTAGCTCGCTGCGCTGGATGGGTTTCGCAAGTGCTCCACCCATCCTACGGGCTAGTTTTGGTTTGGACGCTAGATGCCGCGATATTCGCGCTGACCGTGTCGGCGCGCGCACGGAATTTCGGATCGATTTGACCTGCTGCTCTTAAGCGACCTAACAGTGGCTGAGCAATTCGGTTGATTTCTAGCGGCGTCTTGGCTGCCGTCAGATCATCGAATCCCTTCTTGATTTTCAGGTGCAATTTATTGGGCACGCGTCGCCCTGATTTGGTATTGCAGACGCCTGTTATGACTTTGGGTTGCGAAGCCGCAAATGCGCGAGCTTTGTGAGATTTCAAGCCCGACCGCGATATTATCTTTCCGATTTCGTGCAGCGTATTCTTTGATGCCCGCACGCCGCTTAGCGTCAAATCGTCAACGTAGCAGGTCATGATCAAGCCTTGCGACAAAGCAAATTTATGAATCTCGTCAAACATAGGTTTGAAGGAATAGTAAGCAATAATTGGACTTGCGGCGCCGCCGGTTGGCAGGTGAGCGTCAAAGGTGAGAATGTCAGCAAGCAGCCCTGCCACATCTCGACGGCACCGCATTCGCTGAAAGAAAAAGTCGAATATCACTGCACGCGAGACTGACGGGAAAAATTTCTTTACGTCGATCTTAATCGTAGGAACTAGCGGATTGTGCGCTGATGCGTTGTCGACGTAAGATTTTCCGCGGACGGCCGAATAAAGATATGCCGGTACTGCGACCCGCGACAACAGGGTATGCACTCTCGCGTGAAGCGTTTGCAGCCGGCGTTTCGGCCATTGTATTGCACGCGACTTTCCATTGCCGTCTTCAATTTGAAATAGCCGGTAGTTCCCGGTGTCGCGCGCCAATGGTGAGAGATCGCTTGCTTTGAGCTTGTGTCGGGGGGTGGATAATCGGTGCGCAAGGTCAGCCGGCGAGGAAATGGCATAGAGCCAACACTGCTCGGGCTCTAAATCGCGTCGAGCCTTCTTGCGCGTCATTTGCGCCCCGAGGCGGTATCGTGAGTTGTCTCCTCAAGCCACTCCAGCATCTTTAAGACCTTGTTTGCCGCAAATGAGCGCGATCTTTCAGGGAAGTCGGATCCCGATCTCTCGGCAAAGAGAAGGAGCGACGACAAGGGAATTTTGAAGAACGTCGAGTATCGCTCAAGCACGTCAATGCTGGGTTTTTTGCCTCCCGGCTTTTCGAGTTCGGAGACGAACGAGCGCGAAAGATCGAGGGCGTCAGCAAGTTCGGCTTGCGACATTCGATGATATTGCCGGATTAGCTTGAGAGCCCGGTCGTACATCACTTCCTCAACTTCACGAGAATTGGGAAAATTAGCTTAGAAGTCGCCGAACAGCCTGTTCAGAAGTTTTGCAATTCGCTCCACCAAGACGATGAGGCGCATCGCAATCATGAACGTCTGCCTGTTAACAAGGTTTCGACCGAAGCCGCGAACCCGCTTCCAGAACACAGAACGCTTTCGCTCGTAGTTAGGTGGATCGCAGGTATGCACCATTGACCATCTCCCTGTTCCCCAGAGCGGAATTGCCCCGGTGCCTGTGAACAAAGAGCATCTCGAGCGAAAGGACCTCTAAGCTTCCCAGGCGCGCATCGAGCCTGATCGATGCGCGCCGATGTTCGCGGGGCACGCAGCGCGCAACGCACGCCGAATGAGCCGGACATTGGAGGGTTCTTTCGAACCCCTAGAGTGGTTGTAACGCCACTCGGTGTAGGAGGCATGATGGCACCTAACTGGGCCCACCATTTCTGATTCGCGCTCCTTCAGCAAATAAAATTCGCTGACAGCGAACTTTATTCACAGGAAAGCGGTTCGAGTCAATTGATTTCGTGGAGAAGAAATGGGCTTGGCTGGGCCACCCAAATGCGACCCAGCCAGTGTGCCGAAGAGGAAAAGGCGTTATTTTATAAAGGCTTTCAGGCCTTCAAGAACACCCCGTCGTGCTGCCGCACGTATCGCACTTCATACAAGTCCCATTCCGCACCAGCGTGAAGTTGCCGCACTCCGAGCACATCTCGCCTTCGTAGCCCTTGGCCTTGGCCTCCGCGCGGCGCTCGGCCTTGGTGGGGACGAGGGTTTGGGCGGTGCTGCCGGCCTTGCTCCACTGCAGCGCCTCGAGCTTCTCCGTGGGCGAGAGGTCGTGGGCGGCTTCCTGCTTCAGGGCGACGGCGCCTTCGAGGGCGTCGCCGACGCGGGCGCTGGTGCCGTGCGCGGCGAGCGCGGTGACCTTGCTGCCGCCGGTGGGGGCGCCGTCATTGCCCGGCGCGATGGCGGCGGAGCCGCCGCGCATCACGACGAGGTTGTCGGTGCGGGAGCGGGTGAGGCCGCGCGAGACCAGCCGGGTCGCGTGGTGGCCGCCGTCCTCGTCCGGCTCCTTGCCTTCCTCGACGCCCTTGCCGAGCGCGTCGAAGCCGGTCTCGTTGGGATCGACATGGGCGAGATCGAAGCGCGACATGTAGCTCACCGCCAGCTCGCGGAAGACGTAGTCGAGGATCGAGGTCGCGTACTTGATGCTGTCGTTGCCCTGCACGGGGCCCGCCGGCTCGAAGCGGGTGAAGGTGAAGGCGTCGACATATTCGTCCAGCGGCACGCCGTATTGCAGGCCGAGCGACACCGCGATGGCGAAGTTGTTGATGAAGGAGCGGAGCGCCGCGCCTTCCTTGTGCATGTCGATGAAGATCTCGCCGAGACGGCCGTCGTCATATTCGCCGGTGCGCAAGTACACCTTGTGGCCGCCGACGACCGCCTTCTGGGTGTAGCCCTTGCGGCGATCCGGCATCTTCTCGCGCTCGCGCATCACGATGATGCGCTCGACCAGCTTCTCGACGATCTTCTCCGAGACCTGGGCGGTGCGCGCCGCCATCGGCTTCTCGTAGAGGCTCTCGACCGCATCGTCCTCGTCCTCATCGTCGCTGATGAGCTGCGAGTTCAGCGGCTGGGAGAGTTTCGAGCCGTCGCGATAGAGCGCGTTGGCTTTCAGCGCCAGCTTCCACGACAGCATGTAGGCGGACTTGCAGTCCTCTACAGTTGCGTCGTTCGGCATGTTGATGGTCTTGGAGATCGCACCCGAGATGAAGGGCTGGGCAGCGGCCATCATGCGGATGTGGCTCTCGACCGACAGATAGCGCTTGCCGATCTTGCCGCAGGGGTTGGCGCAGTCGAACACCGCATAGTGCTCGGCCTTGAGGTGCGGGGCACCTTCCACCGTCATGGCGCCGCAGATGTGGACGTTGGCCGCCTCGATCTCGCGCTTGGTGAAGCCGACGGCCTGGAGCAGGTCGAAGCCGGGGGCCGCGATGGCTTCCGCGCCGATGCCGAGCTGGTCGCGAATAAAATCCTCGCCAAAGGTCCACTTGTTGAAGGCGAACTTGATGTCGAAGGCGGTCGGCAGGGCCTTCTCGACCTTGGCGATGGCTTCATCGGTGAAGCCTTTTGCCTTGAGGGTCGAGGCGTTGATGCCGGGCGCGTTGGAGAGCGAGCCGTGGCCGACGGCGTAGGCCTCGATCTCCGCGATATCAGCTTCGCGATAGCCGAGCGCGCGGAGCGCTGCGGGGACCGCGCGGTTGATGATCTTGAAGTAGCCGCCGCCGGCGAGCTTCTTGAACTTCACCAGCGCGAAGTCGGGCTCGATGCCGGTGGTGTCGCAATCCATCACCAGGCCGATCGTGCCGGTCGGCGCGATCACCGTGGTCTGGGCGTTGCGATAGCCGTGCTGCTCGCCGAGCGCGAGCGCCGCATCCCAGGCCGCCTTGGCATGGGTGACGAGGTCCTGTTGCGGGCAGGAGGCGTGGTCGAGCGGCACCGGGTTGACGCTGAGCGCCTCGTAACCGGAGGCCTCGCCGTGCGCGGCGCGGCGGTGGTTGCGGATGACGCGCAGCATGTGCGCGGCGTTCTTCTTGTAGCCGGGGAAGGTGCCGAGCTCGGCCGCCATCTCCGCGGAGGTCTTGTAGGTGATGCCGGTCATCACAGCGGTGAGGGCACCGCAGAGCGCGCGGCCTTCCTTGCTGTCATAGGACAGGCCCATGGTCATCAGGAGGCCGCCGATATTGGCGTAGCCGAGGCCGAGCGTGCGGAACTCGTAGGAGAGCTCGGCGATGGCCTTGGACGGGAACTGCGCCATCATCACCGAGATTTCGAGCACGATGGTCCAGAGCTGGCAGAGGTGCTCATAACCCCTGACGTCGAACTGCTTGGTCTCGGTGTTGTAGAACGTCAGCAGGTTCGCGGAGGCGAGGTTGCACGCCGTGTCGTCCAGGAACATGTATTCCGAGCACGGATTGGAGGCGCGGATGTCGCCCGACGACTTGCAGGTGTGCCAGTCGTTCATGGTGGTGTTGAAGTGCAGGCCCGGGTCGGCCGAGGCCCAGGCGGCGTAGCCGATCTTCTCCCAGAGGTCGCGCGCCTTCAGCGTCTTCGTCACCTTCTTGGAGGTGCGGGCGTTCAGATTCCAGTCGCCATCGGTTTCCACGGCGCGCAGGAAATCGTCCTTCAGCGAGACCGAATTGTTGGAGTTCTGACCGGAGACGGTGAGGTAGGCTTCGCTATCCCAGTCGGTGTCGTAGGTGTCGAACTGGATGTCCTTGTAGCCCTGCTTGGCAAACTGGATGACGCGCTTGATGTAATTGTCAGGCACGAGGCTGCGGCGCGCCAGCTTGATCTCGCGGCGGAGGGCAGGGTTCTTCTCGGGGTCGAAGCAGTCGTCGCCCGAGCCTTCGCAGTTGACGCAGGCCTTGAGCACCAGCTTGAGGTGCTTCTGGTTGATCTTGGATCCCGTGACGAGGGCTGCGACCTTCTGCTCCTCCTTCACCTTCCAGTCGATATAGGTCTCGATGTCGGGGTGATCGACGTCGACCACGACCATCTTGGCGGCGCGGCGGGTGGTGCCGCCCGACTTGATCGCGCCGGCGGCGCGGTCGCCGATCTTGAGGAAGCTCATCAGGCCGGACGAGCGGCCGCCGCCGGAGAGCTTTTCGCCTTCACCGCGCAGGCGCGAGAAGTTGGAGCCGGTGCCGGAGCCGTATTTGAACAGACGGGCTTCGCGGACCCAGAGGTCCATGATGCCGCCCTCGTTGACGAGGTCGTCACCGACGCCCTGGATGAAGCAGGCGTGCGGCTGCGGATGCTCGTAGGAGGATTTCGAGCGGGTCAGCTTGCCGGTGAAGGGGTCGACGTAATAGTGGCCCTGGCCGGGGCCGTCGATGCCATAGGCCCAGTGCAGGCCGGTGTTGAACCATTGCGGCGAGTTCGGCGCGACCATCTGCATGGCGAGCATGTAGCGGAGCTCGTCGTAGAACGCCTGGGCGTCCTCGTCGGTCGAGAAGTACTTGCCCTTCCAGCCCCAATAGGTCCAGCAGCCGGCGAGGCGGTCGAACACCTGCTTTGCGCTGAGCTCGCTGACATAGCGCTCCTTCTCGGGCAGCGCGGCGAGTGCGTCAGTATCGGGCACGGAGCGCCACAGGAAGGAGGGGACGGATTCCTCCTCGACCTTCTTCAGGCGCGCGGCGACGCCGGCTTTGCGGAAATACTTCTGGGCGAGCACGTCGGAGGCGACCTGCGACCACTCGGTCGGGACCTCGACGCCATCAAGTTTAAACACGACCGAGCCGTCGGGATTCCTGATCTCCGACGTGGTCTGGCGGAAATCGATTCCCGCGTAAGGTGACTGTCCTGCCGTGGTGTGGCGCCGCTCAATCCGCATCGTCTTGCCCCGTCCTTAAGTTTTGACCGGTCCCGCCTCCGTTCAGGCGTGCCGGTCGACATTTCGTTTCGCGGCGCTGTCAGCCATTCGGCCTTTGGCACCGCAGTTCAGCCGGTGGATCCGGCTCTTGTTCTCCCGACGCGATGGCTCGATGCGCGCACCGATCATCCGCCGGCATGTCCAGACACATCCGCCCCCAAGGGGATGAGCCCGACATGCGTTCAACGCCCCACAACGTCACTTCTACCGATGCCATTCGAGCCTTTTGCCGGCCCGTTCTGGCGCCCGAAAAGTCCGCTTATCGCGGGCAGACAAGCCCTCATCCGCTGCCTTTGGCTGGCTTGGCGGAGTTGAGATTTGCGAGACCCTTTGGGGGAGTGCCGGCGGGACGCAAACTCACTCGCGCCGAACGGACCGAAAGCTAGGACTCTCCGTTGCGCCCGTCAAGAACTAGTGCGAGTTCCTGAATCAAATACTAAATATGGTGGATTGCGGGGGATAACAGGGGGCAAGCCCGCGCCTGTTGTGGAGGCAAGTATCAGTGAGTCCTCAGAGATTCCCAACCGAAAAAATTTGCATCCCGTGGTGCTGCGGATGCTTCATCCCGCTGTTCACAGGGCAGGTATATTTTTGAGCAATGGGATTGCGTCAGCGGGACTCACGTAGCCCTACGGAAGGTGAGGGCAGGCATGCCCGCCGAGGTGGTGGTGAGAGCGGCGAATCCGGGCCAAGCTGAGGGTCGATTTTGCCGGACCACCCACATGCTTGATTCGACCCGCCGGGATGCGCGGCCGCGCATCGCCCCGGCCGGCCTGATGTTCCTTGCCATCACCTCGATCGGCTGGGGCTTCAATTGGCCGGTGACGAAATTCCTGCTCTCCGAGCTGCCGCCGCTGACGCTGCGCGGGGTGACCGGCGTGCTGGGGGCGGTGCTGCTGGCGGCGCTGGCGGTCATCCGCCGGCAGAGCCTCACGGTGGACCCCGCGATCTGGCCGCGCCTCCTCACCGCCGCCGTGCTCAACGTCACCGGCTGGATGGTGCTGATGGGCCTGGCGCTGCTCTGGCTGCCGGCGAGCGAGGCGGCGCTGATCGCCTATACGATGCCGGTCTGGGCCTCGATCATCGCCTGGCCGGTGCTCGGCGAGCGGCCGACCGTGCCGCGCACGCTGGGGCTGGTCATGGCCTTCGTCGGCCTCGCCTCGATCATGGGCGGCAACGGCATCGCCGCCAGCGTCGAGAAGCTGCCTGGCATCATCATGGCGCTGTGCGGCGCGCTGGGCTTTGCCGTCGGCACGGTGTTCTCGAAGAAGTACCCGATCCATCTGCCGCCGATCACGGCCGCGGCCTGGCAGATCGGGATCGGCTGCCTGCCGATCTCGATCATTGGCCTCCTGGTCGAGACCACGCATCTGTCCCAGGTGACGCCGATCGGCTGGTGGCTCCTGGTCTATTCGACCGTGGTGCAGTTCTGCATCGCCTATGTCAGCTGGTTCGCAGCACTCGCCCGCCTGCCGGCCTCGGTTGCCGCGATCGGCACCATGGCGGTGCCCGTCATCGGCGTCGTCGCCTCCGCGATCGCGCTCGGCGAGCCGCTGGGGGCAGGGCAGATCGCGGCGCTGATCTTCACGCTGGCGGCGGTGGTGCTGGCGACGCGTTAGCCGTCCGGCCGCCGGGGTATCAGTGGTCCTGAGGCTCTTTCTCCCGCCGGCGTTGTCCGGAGCCCGGCGATTTCAACCGCAGGTCAGCAGGTGCGACAGCAAAGACTTCGAGGGCCTGGTCGTAGCCTTTGATGGTCCGCTGTCCGAGCGATGCCAACGGAACGCTATCCCTTACCCTTCCAGCGATAGTGGGATCAGCCAGGATCTGCGCGTCCTTCGCGAGATTGCAGAGCCGCGACGCCAAATTCACCACGGCTCCCATCGCCGTGTAGTCCAGCCGACCGTTATAACCAACCGTTCCTACCGTTGCCGGTCCCATCGCAACGCCCACACCAAAGCCGATCGCGTGGCCGGCGTCGCACCATTTGCCGGCAAGGGACTGCACCGTCATTTGCAGGTCGATCGCGAGTCGGACCGCTTGAGTTGCCGGCTGATCGCATGCGACCGGGGCATTGACCAGGAGCATGACTCCGTCGCCGTCAAAGCCGATGAGCGTTGCCTCGTGACGAGTCGTCACGGCGCCGACGGCCTCGTAGTACTCTCGCATGACGGCCATGATGACATCGGGCTCATTGCGGGTGGAGAACGCCGTGAAGCCGCGCAAGTCGCCAAAAATGACAGCCACTTCGCGTCGCTGCCCTTCGAGCAGCTCATGAGAATGCTCGACCAGTTCGGCGACCTGTGACGGCAGGAACTGCTTCAGCCGTTCGATCCGCGCGGATTTCTGCTGCGAGATCGCCAGTTCAGAAGCCATTTCATTGAAGCGCAACGCCAGTTGCTGCAACTCGTCACCGCTGAAGATTTTGATGCGATGCTCGAATTGTCCAGTTCTGATCCGCTCCACGCCCTCTTCCAGTTGCTTGATCGGGCCGGACATTCTGTGCGCGCGCCAATAGGCGAGCGCTAGCGCGATGAGAACACCAAAGGCAATGAGAATTGACGAGCGCCACAACGCCGCGCGAATTGATGCAAAGGCTTCCGAGACCGGCTGCATCGCGATCACCGTCCATCCCACATCGGCGGCCTGAACTGATAGCGCCACCACCGGGTTGCCTCGGTCCCCGGTTATCACCGCCGCTCCGCTCCCCGCGCCGGCGAGATGCTTGATCCGGCCGAAGCTGCCCGAGCTGGCGCGGCCGCGCAGGACCAGACTGATATCGGGATGTGCGATCAGATGACCGGAATCATCGACAACAATGGCGTAGCCGGTCTCGCCAATTCTAATGGCTGCGATGACATCCCAGATCAGCTTCAGATTGACCTCGGCGATCGCAACCCCCGCGGCCGGCAGGCTCCCGGCAACCGCGATCCTCATGTAGGGCTCTGAATCTCGCTGGTACTGAACCGGTCCATACCAAACCTTGTTGGCGCGTGCGCCCAGAACAGCGGGATCCGTAGACATATCAATGCCGCGCCCGGTCCTGTTCAGATGCAGCCTGGAAACAAAGACCCGTTCGGTACCGGTCTCATCCAGCAGCGAAACCGAAACGATTGCGGGCACCTGCTGGAGGAGGCGCAAGGCATCGATCTTGTGTTGCGCATCGTCTCCGGCAGACCAGGGAAGCTGTACCATCCAACCCAGCTGATCTCGGATGCCATCGGTGAACGCCTCGATCCTGTCGGACGCCGCGCGGGCATCGGCCTGCAGCACCGCGCTGATCTGGCGGCGCTGGTCTCGGTAACCGAAAGAAGCCTCGACGGCAGCGCCGAGTATCAGAGGCACGACCGCAGCGACAAACAACGTCGCGAAGTACTTGCAGAACAGCGAGCGACGCGGGGGCATCGCACACGAAGAGGACTGCGCAGCACCGTCCGTCATAACTACTCTCAGGAGATCACCTTGCTGGCGCGAAACAGGATTGACGACACATCCAGGTCGATACCCAGAAGCCTGGCTGTCTTCAGATTGACTGCCAGTTCAAACTTCTCGGGGCGCATCACCGGAAGATCTGACGGATTTTCACCGCGCAGGATGCGATCGGCATAAGTGGCAAGCCGAAAATAGGTCGTGCGCTGGTTTGCGCCGTAACTCAAGAGACCTCCAGCGTCACAATATTCAGACCAGCCAAACATCGAAGGCAGCCGGTGCGCGATTGCAAACTCCGCAATCTTCGCACGATGCACCAGCGTCACGACATCGGGAAACACGAGGAGAGCATCCGCGTCCACCTTGCCGGCAGCCATCAACCCATTCTCGATTTCGCGAGCGCCACAGAACGGAACGTAGGCTGCCTCAATGCCGAGCTTCCGGCACGACTCCAAAGTCGCACGCCATTCCAATGGCTCTCCCGGATGATCCGTGTTGGAGAGAACCGCCAGTTTTCGCAGCTTTGGATAAATGTCCTTGAGCAGCTCAACGCGCTTTCCTGCCAGCTCGAGCGACAGGAATGTGCTGCCGGTGAAATTGGTGCCGGGGTGAGCAAGGCTCTTCACCACACCCAAGGCGACGGGGTCGCCGCTCAATGCAAACAGCACGGGGATGTCGGTGACCGCAGTCATGACGCGTGTCGCCGGACCGCTCGAGACCACAAGGTCGATATCCCCTCGCTGCAACTCGGAGACGATCTTGCGCAGTGCCTGCGGATTTCCAGGGGCATAATGCGTCTCGAAGGTGACGGTCTTGCCCTCGACGTATCCCAGCGCGCGTATTCCCTCGCGAAAGCCGTCCAGGAAGGGATCTGGTTGGGACTCGGTGGAGACCCAGAAGATCCGATGCAGCTTGGCTCCGCCCTGCGCCCGTGCGATCGCAGGCCAGGCCAGTCCGCCACCAATCAACAAGATGAACTCTCGTCTTCTCATGCGAGCACCTGTCGAAGCTGCGCCGTCAATTCCGGCCGCAGACCAAGATCCTAGCTGTGCATCTGATGACTGCGCTCGGTATCGCGCTCCGCAAGCGGACTGTCGCGACACCGGCTCCAACATGTGTCGCTGAGAGCATGCTCAGGGATTGGGTTGGTGAGACGATTTGTCCTTGAGGTGCGCTTGAGTTTTGCTTGAGACCGGCCCGATCGAGATCAAAACGGCCTTACTTGGTGCATAGCGCGGTGTCAGAACACCTCGGCGGCGGATCCGGGCGGGCTCCGCGTCTTAAGAGGACAACCGGAACTCACATCAGGAGCCAGTGCCCTCGACCTCTTATATGGTGTGATTGCAGCGCGCCTTCGGCAGTTCACGCCCTAGAGTACTCATCAAGGCAATGTCCGCTCCAGAGGGACGAGCGGAGATATTCCGATCGGCCGGAGTACTACGGCTTGTGACCCAAGCCGGACGTTAAGTGGCTAGTCTGCGGCTGACCTGGGCGAACCGCCCTTCCGTTCCGATGGCCAAGACAGATAAGATGCCCGCGCTCGACCCAGGGGCCGGAAATGACGCGCGTGGTAAAGACGGGCAACAAGGCAGCCAAGGCGAGAGCCCGCAGGAGAAGTTCGCCAAAAGGTCGCAAATCGGCCAAGACCAAGCGCGGGATAGCCCCATCTGTCACTCGTCGCGAGGCAGCTTCGGTTGCCGATCTACAGGCGCAGCTTGAACGACGGACTGTGGAGCTGGATCAATCGCTGGAGCAGCAGACCGCGACTTCGGAAGTGCTGCAAGTCATATCCAGTTCGCCTGGTGAGCTTGGGCCCGTGTTCGAGGCCATGCTGGAAAATGCCGTGCGCATCTGCAGCGCCAGTTTAGGGACGCTGCTCCTATACGAAGGCGACAGGTTCCGGCGGGTGGCGCGAATGGCCGCGCAAAACGTGCCGCAATTGTATGCGCCCGACCAGGAAACGCCGCCACACTTCATCGCGCCGTTTGATGGGACGCCTTCGCTGGGGCGCCTCGTCGAGACCAAGGCGCTGGTTCACATTGCCGATATTGCCATCGAGTATCCCGACGATCTGATCTACAAGGTCGCCGCAGCCCGCACCGTTCTGATTGTGCCGATGCTCAAGGAGAGCGAGCTTATCGGCGCCTTTGCCGTCTACCGCAAGGAGGTGCAAGAGTTCAGCGACAAGCAGGTCGAGTTGCTAGAACATTTTGCGGCACAAGCGGTGATCGCCATCGAGAACACGCGGCTGCTCCGCGAGCTGCGCGAGCGCACTGACGATTTGACTCGTTCCCTCGACGACCTGCGCGCCGCGCAGGACCGCCTGGTGCAGACCGAGAAGCTGGCGTCGCTCGGTCAACTCACCGCCGGCATCGCCCACGAGATCAAGAATCCGCTCAACTTCGTCAACAATTTCTCCGCGCTCTCTGCCGAGCTCATCGACGAGCTGAACGATATGCTGAAAGCCGCCGCTCTGAACGACAAGCTCCGCGAGGAAGTCAACGAACTGACGAAGTTGCTCAAGGAGAATCTGGAAAAGGTCGGGCAGCACGGCAAGCGCGCCGACTCCATCGTCAAGAACATGCTGCTGCATTCCCGCGAGGGGCCGGGTGAGCAGCGGCCCGCCGACATCAATTCGCTGGTGGATGAAAGCCTCAATCTTGCCTACCACGGCGCACGCGCCGAAAAGCCCGGCTTCAGCATCACGCTGCAGCGCGACTTCGATGCGAATGCGGGTGCGGCCGAGCTGTTTCCGCAGGAGATCACGCGCGCGTTGCTTAATCTGATCTCGAACGGTTTCTATGCCGCGACTAGGCGAAAGGCCGAAGCAGCCGACGATACCTTTGAGCCTGTCCTTAGCGCTGCCACCAAGAACCTTGGCAAGACAGTCGAAATCCGGATTCGCGACAATGGTGTCGGCATTTCACCCGAAGTCAGAGAAAAGATTTTCGATCCCTTCTTCACCACTAAACCGGCCGGAGAAGGAACGGGGCTCGGCCTCTCAATGACCCATGACATCATTGTCAAACAACACGGCGGCAGGATCGACGTCGAGACCGAGCCTGGCGCTTTTACTGAGTTTATCATTACCCTGCCGCGCGGCAACGGCACCGCATCCGGCCCGCGGCCGGAATGATTGCTTATGGCCCTTCTTGGACCTCCTGCTACGTCCGCTACTGCGCCGTTGTTTGGGGGATAGGCGGACATCGCGGATTTATGAGTGCACGCGCTAGCTCGCCGTCATCGTCCCGCCGCCCAGCGCCTTCCTGATCATCTCGGCGAGCTGGTTTCTCCGATAGGGCTTGGTCAGCAGCATCACGCCGTCATCTAACTTGCCGTGATGGACGATGGCGTTGTCGGTGTAACCGGAGGTGTAGAGCACCTTCACACCCGGCCGCAGTTTGGCCACCTCGTCGGCAAGGTCGCGTCCGCTCATGCCGCCGGGGATGACGACGTCGGTGAAGAGGAGATCGAACGGCTGGCCGGCCGCGATCAATTCCAGCGCGGATTTGCCGTCGGGCGCGGCAACCGTCTTGTAGCCGAGGCTCTCGAGCTGCGCAGTGACGAAGTTGCGCACGAGATTGTCGTCCTCGACGACGAAGATGGTCTCGGCGCCGCCTTCGGCCTGCGGGGCGTGGGCTGCGACGACGTCCGCCGTGCCTTCGCCCGGCGGCAGATAGAGCTTGATCGTGGTGCCGTGGTTTTCTTCGCTGTAGATCTTGATGTGGCCGCCGGACTGCTTGACGAAGCCGTAGACCATGGAAAGGCCGAGGCCTGATCCCTTGCCGACTTCCTTGGTGGTGAAGAAGGGCTCGAACGCCTTCTGCTGGATGTCGGGCGACATGCCGGTGCCGGTGTCGCTCACCGCGAGCATGACGTAGGGGCCGGCCACCACGTCCGCATGGGCCTGTGCATAGGCCTCATCCAGCACGACGCGGTGGGTCTCCAGCAGCAGCTTGCCACCGTTCGGCATGGCGTCGCGCGCGTTGATCGCCATGTTGAGCACGGCGTTGGTGAGCCGGGACGGATCGATATGCGCGGTCATCGGCCCCTGTTCAAGCACGGTCTCGATCTGGATCTGCTCGCCGAGGGTGGGACGCAGAAGTTTCGCGATGTCCGCGATCGCGGCGTTGATCTCGACGTTGCGCGGCTGCAGCGGCTGCCTGCGCGCAAACGCGAGCAGATGCTGGATCAGCTCGGCGCAGCGCTCGGCAGCATCGTCGATCAGCCGCGCCGCGCGCTGGAGCTCGGGCTGCTGCTTCAGGCTCGCCACCAGCGTCTCGGTGTTGCCGGAGATCACGGTCAGCATGTTGTTGAAGTCGTGCGCGACGCCGCCGGTCAGCTTGCCGATCGCGTCCAGCTTCTGCGACTGGTACAGCTGCCGCTCGGTCTCGCGCGACATGGTGGCGTCGTGATAGACCAGCACCGCGCCCGTGATGTCGCCTTGCCCGTCCAGCATCGGCCGGCCGCTGATCATGAGATGGCGGGGAGCATTGCCGCTGTGCGGGCGGACGATCATCTCCAGATCCTCGAACTTCTCGCCGCGCAGCACGCGCACCGAGGGCAGCTCGTCGGCCTTCATCGGCGTGACCCCGTCGCCGTGAAACACATCTGACAGCGCGCGCAGATTGCGCAGGTTCATGCCGGCGCGATGCAGCAGCATGCGCTCCGCGGCCGGATTGGACAGCAGGACGTTGCCCTCGGCGTCGATGACCAGCACCGCCTCCGCCATGCTGTGAAACGTGCTTTGCAGCACGTTGACCGACAGGCGCAGCTCGTCATGCGCGGTCACCAGATGCTCGGTCCGCTCGGCCACCGCCGCTTCGAGGGCGTGCTTGGCGGCTTGTGTTTGCTCGAGCGTGCTCTGCAGCTGCACCGTGGCGCGCTGGCTCTCGCGCATCACCAGCGCCACCAGCAGCAGGATCAGCACGGCGCCGGCGACGTCGATGCCGAGCAGCACGATGCCGGTGCGGCGTGAGTCCTGGGAGCGCGCGGTGAGCAGGCGTTCTTCATCCGCGCTCAGATGGTCGAGATTGCCCATCACCGTGTCCATCAGGCCGCGGCCCTCGGCCTTGCTGTTGAGCGCGGCAATGCCGGCCTGGTCATTCGCCGCGCGCAGGCGCATCGCTTCGGCGGCGATCTCGACCCGGCGCAGCGCCAGCGGTTCGGTGCCCTCCAGCAGCGTGACCTGATCGGGATTGTCGCGCACGCCGCGCTTCAGCTCGGCCAGCGCCGGTGCGATCTGGACCCGCACGCCCTGAAACTCGTCGGCGAGCGTTTGGCTGCGATAGAGTTCATAGCCGCGGGCGGCGCTCTCGGCGCGGCGCAGCAGCACGCGCAGATCGGAGATCTTCTTCTGCACCTGGACGGTGTGGTTGACCCACGCCGCGTCGGACCGCGACTTGACGTCGAGGGCGATCGAGGCCGCGGTGATGATCAGGAGGATGGCAAGTCCAGCACCGAGAATGACGCGCTGCGTTGGGATCAAGGGGCTTCTTTCTTGTCCTTCGGCTGTGCGCTCTCGCCCGGACCGGCGAGGCATTCCCGGATCGTGGTCAGCAGCGCTTCCGGCGTGAACGGCTTGCGCAGGCAGCGCGTTGCCCCGAGCTCCAGCGCCATGCGGAGGAAATCGGGAGAGGGCGAGGCGGATGAGGCGAAGGCATAGCCGGACATCGCGATCAGCGGAGTAGCCGGCGCGCGCTCGTGAAAGATGCGGATGGATTCGAAGCCGCGCATATGCGGCATGAAGATATCAACGAGCATCACCTCAAAGGCCTGCGCTTCCAGCGCAGCCAGTCCTGTTTCGCCGCCGTCGGCCAGCGTGACGTCGAAGCCCTGACGTTGGAGGAGGACCTCGATGGTCGCGCCGACCATCGGATCGTCATCAACCACGAGAATACGCGGCATGACACTTCCCAGTAATCGAAGTCCCCACTGTGATTGGTGATATCCGCGAATCGTGCCTCGGGTCAATTTTGGATTGGATCGGGGTAGATATGCACGGTGCGGTGCATAGGCTGCGGCGCGTGTTCCGTGCCTTATCTTGGGCCACGGGTCATCTATGCGCCATGGTTCGCGCGGGAGCGCACGCGGCACGCGAAGTGGGAGCAGCTTCGATGAAAGGTTGAAGCAAAGTCGAGGGGATCACGAGGCCGAACGCGATCGGCAAGACGACTGGCGAAACTGCAGCGGCTCGCAGAACAGACATGGGCGGCGCCCGGCCATCACCGGCGCCGCCCATGGGGTTTGTTGCATCGTCGATTCAGACCGTCTTACGGGCAGGGATGCCGCTGGCCGTCATAACCGAGATAGGTGCCCGAAGCCGGGTCGTATGACTTGTAGCGCCGCGCGCAATAGGCAGAGTCGCCGCCGCTATCCGGCACCACCGCCACGGTCGGCTCATCATAGTAGCTGTCGCCATAGTAGTAGGGGTCATCGTAATAGCCGCCGCCGTAATAGGCATACGAGCCGAGCCCGCCGATCGCCGCACCGGCCGCGAAGCCCGGCCAGAAGCCGCCGCGACGATGATGATGATGATGCCAGCCTCCGCCGCTCCAGTTGCCGCCGCGGCCTTGCCAGGTGCCGCTGTTGGCGGCTGCAAAGTTACGGCTGACGCCACCGGTAAAGGACGTGCCGCCGCCCGGACGGACCGCTGGGCCGGCCGCGAAGCTGCCGCCACCTCCCTGCAACGCAGGGCCGCCGCCAACCCGTGCTCCGCCACCGAAGCCGCCGCCACCCATGCGCGCGCCGCCGCCACCACCGAAGTGAGCGCCGCCGCCACCGCCACCGCCGATGTGAGCACCACCACCACCACCGCCACCGCCGACGTGGCCGCCACCACCGCCGCCACGGCCACCGCCGCCGGGCCCCTGTGCAAAGCTCGGTGAAGTCATGGGTAGAACGAGCGCCAGCGCTGCGGCGGCACTCAAGACTTTCAGACTTTTCATGATAAAACTCCTTTCCCGGAAGCAAACCCTATGAAAGGGCTGGAGTTCCTGGGATCACGCCGGTTTGCGCGTGAACGGAGCCTCGCTCTCAATGGCTGTACCCCGCATGAACGGATCGCGTCCGATTTGCGGCAGCGTTCATGGCGAGGCCGGCGCATTTGCCGAGGGCACCGCCGCCCCGCCGAACTGGACATTTCGCCGCCCGGATGGCATCAGGACCCGACGAAGCAGGGCCCTTGCCGCATGAAACAATTCTTCCTCAAGTTCTTCACCTGGTGGAACGGCCAGACTTTTGGCACCCAACTCTGGACCAAGCGGTACGGAGAGCTGGTCGGCCAGGACGAGCAGGGCAATCTCTACTATCGCACCCGCGGCGGCGCTGTCGATCTCACGCTCGGCTTCGAGCGACGCTGGGTGGTCTATAACGGCTATGCGGAAGCCAGCCGGATCCCGCCGTCCTGGCACGGCTGGATTCATCACGTTGTCGATGTGCCGCCGACCGAGGCCAACTATCAGCCGCGCGAATGGGAAAAGCCGCACCAGCCGAATCTCACCGGCACGGCAAAGGCCTATCGGCCCTCGGGCTCGACCCTTGCCAGCGGCAGGCGTCCGAAGGCGACCGGCGATTATCAGCCCTGGACGCCTGGCTAGGCTTTCGGTCCTTCCTCGAATCTCGATCGTTCGGTTGGATGCACGCGCATCCGCCTCACCCTGCTGTGGACAACGGGAACAGCGGGGATGCCTTCTGCGTGGGCGTTGCAGCCGCGCAAGCCATGTGGCTCAATGATCCCATCTTACGGAGATGGGAAACCATCGCGTTCGGTTCGGGCAACAGCTCGCGACTGTCCCGAAATGCAGCGGCCGCCGACAAGGACTCGATCGGGAGATAGGCCCCCGGTCTGGAAGGTCCGAAATCGCCCGATGTGAATGTGCAGCCGCCGTAAGACAGGAAAGGCCGCTTGGGAAACCGAGCGGCCTTTTTCTTTGAGGCGCTTCGTCGGCCGGTTTGTGCGCCTCAGTCGTAGCGCACCTTCGGGAAGAAGTCGCCGCGGCCTTCAGGTGTCATGTCGAGCAGGCCCCAGAGCGGATCGACCAGATCACCGGCGCGATGATGCTGCTTCGGCGCGGGCGGCGCGAAACTCATCTCCGAGCCCCAGAAGTGCCTGATCTTGCCGTTCGCTCTCTTGAAGACGTTGAAGATCGTCTCGTCCCAATTCTGCCCGTCGGGAACGTGGTGCTGCGCGCGCATACCCTTGGAGAACTTCGAGGTGTCGCCGAAGTAATCCGCGTCAAAGGAGTTGCCAGCGGTGGACAGCAGCGACAGATGCTCCCAACCGCGTTCGTGGGCCCAAGCGGCGAGACGCGCGATCGGCGATTTTGCAACGATGTGAAGCGCGGCACGCTCGCCGACATGCCTTGCGGCGCCGTCGAGCCCGTCAAGCAAATGGGTGCAGCCGGGGCACGGCAGCTCGCGCTCCGGCCCATACATGAAGCTGTACAGGATCAGCGTGTCATGCGGGCCGAACAGCTCCGACATCCTGACCTGTTCCGGCATGCTCGTTTTGCCGATGCGCTCGAAGACGTAATCCTGGGGCACCTCGCCACCGAGCGGCAGCGCGCGACGCCTGGCAGAAACGACCTCAATCTGAGCCCGGAGGGCAATCTCCTCATCCAGCAATGCATTTCGCGCGGCACGATACTCAGTGCTTTCATTGGGGTAGTGGAGATGCTCCATGATTGCGCTCCGGATGCTGTGAGTTTCGTGCGCATTCAACTCGTTCCCCGAAACCTCGGTTCCGTCGCCGAAAGTGGAACGTCTACACCACCCGGTCCGCAGCGCGCTTCACCGCCTCGAGCCGCCGTGCATGGTTTTGCGCGCCGCGCTCCCGGAGCAAGGTCATCACTTCGGCCGGCGCCGTATCGGGCGAGCCCGAATTGAACGGCGGGGCGGGGTTATATTCCATCTGGAGCTGGATCGCTTCCGCGGTGGTGCGATTGACGAGGATCGACACCAGCGTCAGCGCGAAATCGATTCCTGCGGTGACGCCGCCGCCGGTGATGCGGTTGCGGTCGATGCAGACACGTGCCTTGGTCGGCGTGGCGCCAAATTGGGCCAGCATCTCCATCGCGCTCCAATGGGTGGCGGCGCGGTAGCCCTTGAGCAGACCGGCAGCGCCGAGCGCCAGCGATCCCGTGCAGACGGAGGTGACGTATTTTGCGCCCTCGGCCTGCCGGCGCAGGAAGTCGAGCACCTCCTCGTCATTGAGCAGGTCGTCAGTGCCGCGGCCGCCGGGTACGCAGATCACGTCCAGTTGCGGGCAGTCGGCGAATGTCGTGGTCGGCGTCAGCGTCAGCACGGAATCGCTCGGCACCGGCTCGATCCGCTTCCAGATCAAATGCAGCTGTGCGCCGGGCACCATGGCGAACACCTGCAAGGGACCGGTGAAGTCGAGCTGGGTGACGCGCGGGAACACCAAAAGTCCAATCTGGAGCGGTGACGACATCGGCAGATCCTCCAAAGATGAGCTTGACGGGCGAAGATTGGCATGGTGCGGTTGTGTCTGAAATGGCGTAATTCCCTCTATTTCGGACATGTCCTATGATCGGCATCCTGATCTTCCCGGATTTCCAGCTGCTCGATGCGGCCGGCCCGATCTCGGTGTTCGAGGTCGCGGCGCGCTGCACCGGCAAGACGCTTGCGCTACGCGTGCTGGCCGCGGGCGCGGGACTGGTGCGCAGCTCGTCGGGCGTCGAGATGATGGCGCGTGATTTCAAGTCGGCGAATGCGATCACGACGCTGGTGATCGCGGGCGGCGCGGGCGTTGCGGATGCCGCGCGCTGCGAGGTCACGCGCGCCTTCGTGCAGCGGCTGGCGCGGCGCGGCGTGCGAGTCGCAAGCGTCTGCTCGGGCGCCTATGTGCTTGCCGAGGCGGGACTGCTCGACGGCCTCCGCGCCACCACGCATTGGGGGCGGACGCGCGATTTCGTCGCGCGGTATCCGAAGGTGAAGTTCGAGCCGGACCAGATCTTCACCCGCGACGGCAATGTCTGGACGTCAGCCGGCATCACCGCGGGCATCGATCTGGCGCTCGCGATGGTCACCGAGGACCATGGCGAGGAGATCGCGCAGCAGGCCGCGCGGCAGCTCGTGCTCTACCATCGCCGCAGCGGCGGCCAGTCGCAGTTCTCCTCGCTGCTGGAGCTGAAGACACCGAACGGCCGCTTCGGCGCGCTGTTGTCCTGGGCGCGCGAAAATCTCGACGCGCCGCTGACGGTGGAGGACCTCGCCGATCGCGCCGGCATGAGCGCACGGCATTTCGCCCGCGCGTTCGCCGCCGAAACCGGCGCGACGCCGTCGAAAGCGATCGAGCGGCTGCGGCTCGAAGTCGCGCGCGAGCGCGTGCAGTCCTCGCGCGAAGCGATCGAGCTCGTCGCCGAGGCGACCGGGTTTGGCGATCCCGAAAGAATGCGCCGCGCCTTCATCCGCGCTTTCGGCCAGCCGCCGCAGGCGCTGCGGCGCGCGGCGCGGGCGGGTTAGGGGATGCTCGTCGCAGCAGAGCTGGAGGTGTTCGCGCGTGCCGTCAGGCGCCGCGCGATCGGCATCAGCATGTAGGGCGCGAGATGGATCGGAAACTGCGTCATCGCGAAATAGAGCCAGGTGGTAGGCGGCAATGCGCCGGCCGTAGCCGCCAGCATCAAGCCGAGATTGCGCTGTGACACCATCAGCCCGAGTGCGAGCGCGCGCTCGGTGCCGATGCGGCGGAATAGCAGCGTGGTGATCGCGAGCAGCGTGAAATAGATCGCGAATGAGAGAGCTGCGAGGCCGAGGGTGAACAGCGGCTGTGCGAGAAGGTCGCTGACGACATCGCCCATGATCGCAGCAGCGAAGATGAAGAGGATGATGATGTTGAGGCCGTCGATCGGCGTCTTGTGACGCTGGATCGCCTCCGCGCCGAAGATCCATCGGATCGCTGTGGCGGCCAGCAGCGATGCTGCGAGGATGCCGAGCAGTTTCAGGCCCAGCGTCAGCGGTGTGACGCTCAGCATGTCGCCGAGAAAGAGGCCGGCGAATAGCGAGGCCGTGAAGGGCACCAGCGCGGTCGAGGTCACCAGCGTGATCAGCACGAGCGTGGCATCGAGACCCATCAGTGCGGCCAGTGCCGGAGAGGCCATCATCGGCGAGGCCATGCTCTGGAGCATCAGCGCGAGCGAAAGCCCGGGGGCGCGAGCCGTGAGGCCGGTTGCGTGGGCGATCAATCCGACGATCAGCGGCACGCCGATCGTGGTCCAGGCCGTGGCGGTTGCAACCAGCGCCGGTCGGCGCAGATGGCTGTAAAGGGCGGCCAGATCGACCCGCATGAAGGAGATGCAGAGCAGGCAGAGGATTGCCTCGGTGAGATAGGGACGCAGCAGCGCGCCGAGCGGTGGCACCGCAGCCGCGATGAACACGACAGCCGCGACTCCGCGCGTGCCCTGGCTGCCGAGCCATGTCAGGACGCGCAGCGGGAAGGTGATGATGGTTTGGAGAAGGACAGGCATCGGTATCGTTGATGCGTCGGGCTATGGGACTGTCATCCCAATCCCTTCAACCATGCGCCGATCTCGCCGACGGCGACATTGGCCTGCTGCAACAACTTGCCCATCGTGAAGAAGCCATGGAATTGGCCGGGATAGTGCTTGTGCGTGACGGGTACGCCGGCCTGCTTGAGCCGCGCGGCATATTCGTCGCCTTCGTCGCGCAGCGGATCGGCGCCGGCGGTCAGCACATAGGCGGGCGGCAGGCCGGCCAGGTTTTGCGCACGTGCCGGTGAAGCGCGCCAGTCATGGATGTCGGCGGCGCCATTGAGGTAGTGGTCGCGAAACCAGCGGATCACCGAATGCGTCAGCAGCACGCTGGTCTCGGGCTCGCTGTGAGAGCCGTGCGTCATGGCGAAATCGGTCGCCGGGTAGATCAACACCTGGCCTGCGAGTGCGGGACCGCCAGCCTCGCGCGCGGCGAGCGCGACGACCGCGGTGAGGTTGCCGCCGGCGCTGTCGCCGCCGATCGACAGGCGCGAGGCGTCGATGCCGAGCTCGCGCGCGTTTGCGGCGATCCATTGGGTCGCGGCAATGGCGTCCTCAATGGCCGCGGGAAACTTGTGCTCCGGTGCGAGACGGTAGTCGACCGAGATCACGATCAGCGCGCCCTCAACCGCGAGCTGGCGGCAGACGACGTCGTGGGAGTCGAGATCGCCGATCACCCAGCCGCCGCCATGGAAGAACACCAGCGCCGGCGACAGGCCGTCGTGTCGGCGCGGCTCCTTCGGCACGTAGAGGCGCGCGGGGATCGCGCCGTGCGGCGCCGGGATCGATAGCGGCGTGGCCCGCGCGAGCTCCGGCGGCTTGGGGTTGGTGGCAAAGCGGGCCTGCGCATAATAGGCGCGCGCTTCCGGCGCGGTCAGGGTCTCGTAGGCGGGGCGGCCGGCCTCCTGGAACGCCCTATAGACGGCGGCGGCATCGGGATCGAGCATAACGGGCATGGAACGGCGCACCTCGGGGTTTCCGGTTATCGTTGAATGTGATTTTCGGGGCGATGCCCGCCGCGCGCCCCAAGGAGGGGCTTTCCGACTATCCCACCCGTCAGCCGCCCTGGCCAGCGGGCGGCGGGCAGGGCAGGGATGCCGCCCTTCCCCCGCCGTATTCCCCGTGTTAACCGGAGGGCCTGCGAGCGGCGGTATCCCCTGTAGAATGTCCAACAAGCCCGATTCGCTGTTGAAGCCGCGCGAGATGTTTCGAACCATTACCCTGACAGGTCTTGCGGCGCTTTTGGCCGCCACCGCACTGACGGTTGCGACGCCGGCTCAGGCGCAGATCGGCACGATTTTTTCCGATCCGCCGCCGCTGCGGCCGCCCGGCAACATTCCGCGCGGCCAGCCCCAGCCGCAGCAGATCCCCGATGACGACGAAGAGGTGCCGGAGTTGCCGCCGCAGGGCCGCGTGCTGCCGTCGCGCCCGATGCCTCCGCCGCCGGGCCGGCAGGGCAATGTGATGCCGGGGCCGGTCGAGACCCAGCCGCTGGCGCCGCCGCCGGGCTCCACCGTCGCCCCGCCAAACCAGCCGCCGCCTGTGGCGGTCGCGCCGCCGGGCCAGCCGGGTGCGCCGGGTCGCCAGCCGCAGCAGAAGGGCGGGCCGGGCGGCGCCGTGCCGCAGACCCCGGCAAGCCTGCAGCCGGGCGACGAGGTCGTCACCGAGCCGCCGGCCCAGAAGATCGTGAACAAGAAGGCGACCTTCTCGGGGCTCGACAAGATCACCGGGCGCATCATCAATTTCGACGAGGAGATCGGCGAGACCGTCCAGTTCGGCGCGCTCAGGGTCAAGACCGACGCCTGCTACACGCGACCGGCGACCGAGGCCACCAACACCGACGCCTTCGTCGAGGTCGACGAGATCACCTTGCAGGGCGAGGTGAAGCGGATCTTCTCGGGCTGGATGTACGCGGCAAGCCCGGGCCTGCACGGCGTCGAGCATCCGATCTACGACATCTGGCTCACCGACTGCAAAGAGCCGCAGCAGACCATTGCGACCGCAGCGCCGGATCCCGCGACCAAGCCTGCACCGCCGCCGCCGCCCGCGCAGAAGAAGGCCGCGCCGAAGCAGGTGCAGCAGCGTCCGCCGCAGCCTCTGCCGCCGATCCAGCAGCAGCAATCGGCACCGCCGCCGCCTCCGCCGCCGGAGCAGCGACCAGGTCTGTTCGGTATCCCGGGGTTTGGCCGCTAGGCCTGGCTAGATTATTGCCGCGCGGCGATGATCTCGAGCGCGCGTGCGCCTGGGATCACCTCACCCGCCGAGAGCTTCAGGAAATCGCCCGGCTCGCCCGCGAGCGCCTTGTCGAGCAGCGCGGTGTAGCGCCGCCGCGAGATCTCGGCCGCACCAAAGCTCTTCAGATGTTCGGTGACATATTGGGTGTCGAGCAGCTCGAAGCCGCCATGGATGAGCCGCGCGACCAGATGCACCAGAGCGACCTTCGAGGCATCGCGCGCGGTGTGGAACATGCTCTCGCCGAAGAAGGCCCGTCCGAGGCTGACGCCGTACAGCCCGCCGACGAGGTCCTCGCCCTGCCAGGCCTCGACGCTGTGGCAATGGCCGAGCTCGAATAGGCCGCCATAGAGGTCACGGATGCGCTTGTTGATCCAGGTGTCCTCGCGTCCGGCCTGCGGCGCGGCGCAGCCGGCGATCGTCGCCTTGAACGCGGTGTTGACGGTTACGCGAAACACATCCGAGCGCACGGTGCGCGCGAGCCGCGAGGCGACGCGAAATCCGTCGAGGGGGATGACGCCGCGCAGCTCCGGCTCGACCCAGAACAGGGTCGGGTCTTCGGCGCTTTCGGCCATCGGAAAGATGCCGCAGGCATAGGCGCGCAGCAGCACGGCCGGTGTGATTTCAGACGGGGCGGAGTCGCGCGAAGTCATGGTTCGCAACCATAGCAGGATCGCGACGCGGTTGCGATGGGGGTGAGCAGGGCAGCGAGATCAGCTCGCGGCGGCGGTGCTGGTCCTGCCGGAGGCTGCCGGCATGCGCGCGAATTTCAGCACGATCCGGGTTCCGGAATGGGCGGGATCGCGCTCGACCGTGGCGTCGAGCTTCGAGGCCATGGCCGCGACGATGCGCTGGCCCATGCCGGTTGAGCGCGGATCGGCCTTGACGTTGTCGCCGACGCCGTTGTCGGTGATCGACAGCAGGACATCCTCGCCCTGCGCGTGCAGCTCGACATGGATCGGGCCGGCGCCGTCGGGATAGGCGTATTTCACCGCGTTCATCACCAGCTCGTTGACGATGATGCCGACGGCGACCGCGCGGTCGGGATCGATCTCGATCGGCTCGGCCTTCAGCGTCAGGCGCGACATCCGGTTGCCTTCGGCCGAGCGGCGGAGATCCTCGAGCAGCGAGTCCAGATACTGGTTCAGGACCACGCTCTTCAGATCCTGCGAGGTGTAGAGGCGGCGGTGCACTTGCGCGACCGCGGCGACGCGGCCCATCGCGTTGGTCAGTGCCGCCTTGACCTCGTCCTGCGCGGCGGAGCTTGCCTGAAGGTGCAGCAGCGAGGCGATGATCTGGAGCGAGTTGCCGACGCGATGGTTGACCTCGCGCAGCAGCAGCTCGCGTTCGGCGGCAAGGGCGGCGTAGCGGTCGCGCGAGGCATGAATCTCGGCCTCGGCTTCCTCGCGCGCCTTCTGCAGTTCGGCCTGGCGCAGCGCGCCCTCGATTGCGACGTGGAGCAGGGGGATGAAATCGCCCGTGACGTCCTTGACGAGATAGTCGGCCGCGCCGGCCTTCAGCGCGGTCACCGCGATGCTGGAATCCTGCGAGGCCGTGACGAACACCACGGGCGGCGCACCCGGGATCGCCATGATTTGCTCCAGCGTCTCCAGCCCGTCGAGGCCGGGCATGTACTGGTCGAGCGCCACCACGTCGATGCCGCCCTCGGCCGCAGCGCGGCGGATGCGCTCCAGGCCTTCCTCGCCGCTCGCGGCATGGACGACCCTGTAGCCGCGCCGCGTCAGGCCGCGATCGACCAGGCGCGCCAGCGCACTGTCGTCGTCGATGTAGAGCAGTGTTGGCGTGCGCTGGTTCATGGGGCGGCGGGAGGGACCTGGATGACCGAGAAGAACAGGCCGAGCTGCCGGATGGCATTGGCGAAATTCTCGTAGTTGACGGGCTTGGTGATGTAGACGTTGCAGCCGAGCTCGTAGCAACGCTTGATTTCCTGGGAATCGTCGGTGGTGGTCAGCACCACCACGGGCGAAGCCTTCAGATATTTGTTTTCCTTGATCTGCCTCAGGATGTCGATCCCGGTCATGTCGGGCAGGTTGAGGTCGAGCAGGATCAGCAGCGCATTGCCCTTCTGCACGAGCCCTGAGCCGTCGGCGCCGAACAAATGCTGCATTGCGTCCGTGCCGTTGGGGAACGAGACGATCTCGTTGTTGACTCCCGAGCGGCGGATGTTGCGCTCGATCAGGCGGGCGTGGCCCTCATCGTCCTCGATCATGATGATGGTGACAGGCTGGGTCATCGATCTCAGTTCCGGTTGCTCACATTCCAGGCGATCGGCAGCGTGATCGTGAAGGTGCTGCCCGCGTCCAGTTCCGACGATACCGACATGGTGCCGCCGAGGCGACGCACAAGTGCACGCACATGCGCAAGACCAATGCCCTGGCCGGGCTTGTCCTGGGTTCCCGCACGGCGGAACAGGTCAAATATCCGCTGATGGTCCTTCGGATCGATGCCGCGGCCATTGTCGCTGATCTCGAAGATAGCGTAGCCGAGCTTGGTGCGCCCGCGGATTCTAATTTCGCCGGGCACCCCGCGCTTCAGGTACTTGATCGCATTGTCGATCAGATTGGAGAAGATCTGCTCGAGTGCGAGCCGGTCGCTGACGATGTCAGGCAGCGGCTCGAGGTGGATCTCGGCCTGCGCCTCGGCCGCCTGGTGCGCCAGTGTCGACACGATGGCCTCGATCAGCTCGCTGGTGTCGATCTTCACCGGCTGGAATTCGCGTCGGCCCTCGCGGGTGAGGTTGAGGATGGCCGAGATCAGCCGGTCCATCTTGGCGATCGACGTCTTGATGAAGCCGAGCGCCTCGGAAAAATCCTCCGAGAGCTGCTTGTCGGCGCCTTCGAGCACGATCTCGCCGGGCGCGCCTGGCGCCAGCGGCGGCCCGCCGGCGGGGACTTGGGTGAGGCTGCCGATGCGGCGGAAGACATCGCCGCTGAGCTCTTCGAGCTCGCTGGTGAAGCCCATGATGTTGACGAGCGGCGAGCGCAGATCGTGGCTGACGATATAGGCAAAGCGCTGGATCTCTGCGTTGGCTTCGCGCAGATCCGCAGTGCGCTCGTCGACGACGGACTCCAGATTGACGTTGGCATCGCGCAGGCGCGCTTCGGCCTCGTCACGAGCGCGGGCCGAGCGCCGCACCAGCCAGGTCGAGATCAGGGCCAGCAGCACGACGAGGCCGGAGCCGATGCCGGTCATCGATGCAGCCAGGGTCTGGCTCCGGTCGGAGTTGGCCGTTCGGACCCGGAACAGCCGCTCCTCCTCGCGGATCATCGCGTTGGCCAAATTGCTGATGGTGGTTGTGGTGTTGCCGGCCGCGGCCTCGCGGATCAGCGCCGTGGCCCGGTCCGGTTGGCCGTCCTTCACGAACTTCATTTCGCGCGAGAACTGGTCGAGTCGGGTCTCGATCGCCGCGCTCAGTTTTTCGATGCTGTCGCGTTGCGCCGGATTGTCGCCGATCTGGCGCGTGAGCTTGTCGAGCGCCGGAATGATCGCTGCGACGGCCTTCTCGTGGTCCGACTGGAAATCCGGTCCCTGCGTCAGCAGAAAGCCGCGGGCGCTGCTCTCGGCGCGGCGGATTTCAAGCAGTAGGGCGTTGATCTGGCTCTCCGCCTCGATCGTGTGAAGCACCCATGTGCTGTCTTCCCTCGCCTTGTTGACGAGATAGACCGAGCCGGCGCTGATCACGGTCAGAATCAGAAGACCCGCCGAAATCAGCAGGATCTGCCAAAATGCGCGCCGTCGATGGGCCTCGGCCGTCACGACGGCCTCGCTCTGTCACGTTCAGCGGAAGTCAAAACGCCCCCTTGGAACTGTCCCCGCGTCGAGAACGCGATGGGGGCCAAAGGGTTCCACGACGAAAGTGGATTTATCGCGGAGCGGGTTCCGTCTTGCCGGCCAGATACTGTTCCAGCCAGTGGATGTGATAATCGCCGTTGATGATGTCGTCTTCACGCACCAGCGCGCGGAACAGCGGCAGCGTGGTCTCGATGCCTTCCACGACCATCTCGTCCAGCGCCCGGCGCAGCCGCATCAGGCATTCGGCGCGTGTCTTGCCGTGCACGATCAGCTTGCCGACCAGGGAATCGTAATAGGGCGGGATCGTGTAGCCCTGGTAGACCGCGGAATCGATCCGGACCCCGAGTCCGCCGGGCGGATGGTATTGCAGGATGCGGCCGGGCGAGGGACGGAAGGTCTGGGGATTCTCGGCGTTGATGCGGCACTCGATCGCATGGCCGATGACCTGGACCTCTTCCTGCCTGGCCGGCAAATCGCCGCCGGCGGCGATGCGGATCTGCTCCAGCACGAGGTCGATGTCGGTGATGCTCTCGGTGACGGGATGCTCGACCTGGATGCGGGTGTTCATCTCGATGAAGTAGAACTCGCCGTCCTCGAACAGGAACTCGATGGTGCCGACGCCGAGATATTTCATCTCGCGCATGGCTTTCGCACAGGTCTCGCCGATCTTGGCGCGCGCGGCCGCGGCAAGGACAGGCGAGGGGCCCTCTTCCCAGACCTTCTGGTGGCGGCGTTGCAGCGAACAGTCGCGTTCGCCGAGATGGATCGCGCCGCCGCGGCCGTCGCCGAGAATCTGAATCTCGATGTGACGCGGCTTCTGGAGGTATTTTTCCAGATAGACCGAGGCATCGCCGAAGGCCGATTTGGCCTCGTTGGCCGCCGTCGACAGCGCCACCTGCAGGTCGGCCTCGCTGTGCGCCACCTTCATGCCGCGGCCGCCGCCGCCGGCCGCCGCCTTCACCAGCACCGGAAAGCCGATCTTCCTGGCGATCGCCAGCGCGTCGTCATCGGGACCGACCGCGCCGTCGGAGCCGGGCACCACGGGGATGCCGAGCCGCTTGGCGGTCTTCTTCGCCTCGATCTTGTCGCCCATCAGGCGGATGTGCTCGGCCTTGGGGCCGATGAAATGCAGATTGTGCTCGGCGAGGATCTCCGCAAAGCGGGCATTCTCGGACAAGAAGCCGTAACCGGGATGCACGGCATCGGCGCCGGTGATCTCGCAGGCCGCGAGCAGCGCGGGCACGTTGAGGTAGCTGTCCTTGGATGCCGGCGGTCCGATGCAGACGCTCTCGTCCGACAGGCGCACATGCATGGCATCGGCGTCGGCGGTGGAGTGCACGGCGACAGTCGCGATGCCGAGCTCCTTGCAGGCCCTGAGGATGCGAAGGGCGATCTCGCCGCGATTGGCTATGAGGATCTTGTCGAACATGGTGTCCTGTCGCGAATGGCGAGTGGCGAATGGCGAGTAGGGAAGGGGTGGACCATTCGCTATTCGCTATTCCCCATTCGCTTACTCAATAATCACCAGCGGCTCGCCGTACTCGACCGGCTGGCCGTCCTCGACCAGGATCTGCGTCACCGTGCCGGCGCGCGGCGAGGGGATCTGGTTCATGGTCTTCATGGCTTCGATGATCAGCAGGGTCTGTCCAACCGAGACCTTGCTGCCGACCTCGATGAACGGCTTGGCGCCGGGCTCCGGTGCCCAATAGGCGGTGCCGACCATCGGCGAGCTGACCGCGCCAGGATGCTTCGACAGGTCGGGTCCGGCGGCGACAGGCGCGGCGGAGGCGACCGGCAGGGCGGCGGGAGCGGCTGCCATCTGCATCGGCATGGTCGCAGCAACGCTGACGTTGCGGGCAACGCGCAGGCGCAGGCCCGCACGTTCGATCTCGATCTCGGTGAGACTGGTCTCATCGAGCAGCAAAGCGAGCTCGCGGACGAGCGCGGAATCCTCGCTGGAAAACTTTGCGGCTGCTTTGTCGTCTGGCTGGCGCGCCATGTTGTTTGATCCGAATGTTCTGTTTGATGAGGGGGCTTCAGGCTTTGGGCTTGATGGCAAGCTTGGCGGCAAGGCCCTGGATGGCGAGGCGGTAGCCCTCGATGCCGAAACCGCAGAGCGAGGCGAAAGCGGCGCGTGCGGTGTAGGAGTGGTGACGAAAGCTCTCGCGGGCGTGGATGTTGGTCACATGCACTTCGACCGTCGGGATCTGCACCGCGAGCAGCGCGTCGTGCAGCGCGATCGAGGTGTGCGAATAGCCGCCGGCATTGACGATGATGCCCTTCATCTTGCGCGCATGCGCCTCGTGGATGAAGTCGATCAACTCGCCCTCGCGGTTGGACTGCCGGCAATCGGCCTTGAGGCCGAACGTTGCCGCGGTCTCCCGGCACAGTGCCTCGACGTCGGCCAGCGTGGCGTGGCCATACTTCTCGGGCTCGCGCGTTCCCAACATGTTGAGGTTCGGCCCGTTCAGGACGAGGATCGTATCGGTTGCAGGTTCTGCCATTCCAATCCCGGGAAGAGGTGCTCGGCGTGGCGGGGTTATAGGTAACAAAGCGGCCTAGGGGAAGCCTTGAAGGGCCTCCCAGGGGCCTTCAAGTACCTCATCCCCGGTGCAAAAACCTGTGCGGAAGCTACGGAAATCGCTTGTTAACCAGTTCTAATCGTGGCTGCCGGAGGGAGGCTCGCAGGGGAGGGCGACGCATAGGCCAAAGGCCCCTGCCGATCTCTCGGCAAGGGCCCATTTGGGTATCAGCGAAGCAGCTTAGCCTTCGATGATGTAGACGATCTCGCGCGTCTGCGGACGGACGATCACGTACTGACCGCGGACGAAGATCACCTCATAGCCACGCCACTCCGGGTAGATCTCCACGATCCGGGGCGGAAGCGGATGGACTCTGACGGAGGCCGGGATCGCGGTGCCGACCGAGATGTTGAAGTTGACGTTCGTCGTCTCTTCGATCTTGGTCGACTTGATCGCCGTCGAGATTTCAGACCGCTTTTCGGCCGGCGGCGCGGAAGCCGTCGCGGAGGCGGTGCCGGTCGTGGTCTGGGACTTGTCGGTCGTAGCCGCATTGTTGGTCTTGGCAGCGCCGCCCGCCTTGTTGTCCTCAGCCTTCATGTCCTTGGCAGACTTGGCGGGGTCCGACTTTGTCGTCGAGTCCGAGCTCATGCTCTTCGACTTGTCCTGCTGGGACTTGTCCTGCGCACGTTCGTCGGTGCGCTGGCCCTTGGTGGCGCCGGCCTTGTCCTCGGCCGCGTTCTTGTTCATCGCGCCGCCCGGGGAGCGCTCGTCCTTCATCGCGCCGGATTTGTCTTCGGAAGCCCGATCGGACTTCATGGTGCCAGCGCCACCGGCCTGGCCGACGGTGCCCTTGTCATGGCTCATGGAATCGCGGCCGGTCGCGCCGCGCTCCGCGGCGCCGCCGGAAGGCTGCGAATGCTGCATCTGCGCGCCACCGGCGCCGCCGCCGCTGTCACGGCCCATGGTGTTCTGTGCGTTCGCCAGACCGGCGCCGGCGACGAGCGCGAGCGTGGCAACCGAAATCATAAAGCGGTTCAACATCGAATTCTCCTCACGTGTTTCTTTGCGTCATTGCCCGCGCCGACAACGAAAGGAGATTTGAGTTGTTCCGGAACTTCGCCTGTTCCGCGGCATTTGTTTGTTGAATGCCAGATGAATGATTTTGCACGAAGACGCCAACGTTCGGCGCAAGAAAAAGGCCGGCTTGTCAGCCGGCCTTTTCGGGTTTTCAGGATCGTAAAACGTATGATCAGCAGGTTGCCTTGCCGCAGCGGGCAATGCCGATCTTTTCCTTGAGGCTTTCGACGCCGACCGCGCCGATCACGATCTGCTTGCCGATGACATAGCTCGGCGTGCCGTTCATGCCCATCGCTTCGGCGAGCTTGAAGTTCTCCTCGATGGTGGCGCGCACCTCGGGGCTGGCGATGTCCTTCTCGATCTTTGCGGTGTCGAGGCCGGCATCCTTGGCGGCTTGAAGCGCGCGCGCCTTGTCGGCCGCGCCGCGGCCGCCGAGCAGCTTCTGGTGGAAGTCGAGATATTTCTTGCCGGAGGGGTCCTGCATGCGCACGGCGACCGCGACCTGCGCAGCCTCCACCGAGCCCTGGCTCAGCACCGGAAATTCCTTCAGCACCACCTTCAGCTTCGGATCGGCCTTCATGATGGTGAGCATGTCGTCCATCGCGCGCTTGCAGTAGCCGCAATTGTAATCGAAGAACTCGACGAAGGTGACGTCGCCGTCCTTGTTGCCGAGCACGACCTGGCGCGGCGAGTTGAAGATCGCGTCCGCATTCTGCGCGATGCTGGCCTCGTGCTTCTGCGTCTCGGCCGCGGCCTGCCGCTTGCTGAGCTCGGCCATCGCCTCCTCGAGCACCTCGGGATGGCTGATGAGATAGTTCTTGATGATCTTCTCGATGTCGGTGCGCTGGGTGTCGGAGAAACTGTCGGCCGACGCGGGCACGGCTGCGCCGAACAGGGCGAGCGCAAACAACGCGGGAGCAAGCAGGCGCAGCGAAGGCATAGGTAAATCCTCTTATCCAAAGCAGGTTTCGGAATACGTCCCGGCGGACTTAAGCTCGGTGTCGTGACGTCGTGGTATCGGGCGTCGTTCAGTTGCGCGGCGGCTTCGCCGCCACGATGTCGTCGGCCTTGACCCATCCGGGCGTGCCGACGGCGAAACGGGTTTTCGCGCGCGTGGCGAGCTCGCGGGCGGTCTTGTTGTCGCCGCGTAGGTAAGCGGCTTGCGCCGAGGCGAGATCCGCTTCGGCATAGTCGCCCTTCCGGCCATAGGCCATCGCGAGCTGGGTATAGCCGAGCACCGCTTCCGGTTCTCGCGCCACCGCGGCGCGGAGAATCCGAACGGCGTCGTCGGTGTAGGCCTTATTATCGGTTCCAACCAGAGCTTGCCCAAGTAACATCTCGATGAGGGGCGCGTTGTTGGAAAGCTGCGCGGCCTTGCGCAGCGGAGCGACCGCATCGGCCGGCTTGCCGCTCTCCAACAGGGCCTGGCCGCGCACCTCGTAAAAGTACGGGTTGTTGGGCTGCACCTGGATCAGCGCGTCGATCTGGGCCAGCGCGCTGCGCAGATCGCCGTGCAGATAGGTGCTGATGGCGCGGGCATAGCGCGCCGGCATGCTGTCGTTGGTCTGGGGATAGCGTCGGTACACCGTCTCGGGCCGCTCCATGAACGCGGAGATCTTGGCGCGCACCATGTCGTGGCGGAGCTGGAGCGCGGGATCGTCCTTCTTGTTCCAGTAGGGGCTGGAGCTGGCGAATTCCTGAAGCGCGGCGACGCGCTCGGCCGGCATTGGATGCGACTGGAGATAGGGATCGGCGCCGCGCGCGGCGAACAGGCTCTCACTGGTGAAGCGCTTGAAGGTCTCGTACATGCCTTTCGGCGATTGCTGGGTCGCGGTCAGGAATTTCACGCCGGCGCGGTCGGCGTTCTCCTCCTGCTGGCGCTGGTAGGACAGCAGCGTCCGGCGGATCACCTCCTGCGGAGCGGAGATCGCGGCCGCGCCTGCATTGGCGAGCCCGTTGTTGCCTGCGCTGCTGCGCTGGGTGCTGCCTGCGGCGATCGCGCCGGCGCCGAGCAGCATCGCAATGATCATCTGGGTCTGGGCGGCGGCGAGCTGCTCGCGCAGCTTGGACAGATGGCCGCCGGCCAGATGCCCGGTCTCGTGCGCGAGCACGCCGATGATCTGGTTCGGCGTTTCCGATTGAAGGATCGCGCCGTAATTGACGAAGATGCGGCGGCCGTCGGCGACGAACGCGTTGAACGAGCTGTCGTTCAGGATCACCATCTGGATGTTCTGCTTCTCCAGACCGGCGGCGCGCAGGATCGGGCGCGTATATTCGCGCAGCAGCTGCTCGGTCTCGGTGTCGCGCAGGACAGGCGGCCCCTTTTGCTGCGCCCGCGCCGCCGGGAGCGGCAGCAGCGCGATCGCCGCAGCCGTGACGAGGGCGGTGAGGGCGGTGGCCTTCTTGCGCAATGCGATCTGAAGCAACATCAAACGGTCTGGAGAGCAGTTTCGTGATTGGTTTTGGCGATTGGCGGCGGACCGGATACGCGATATGCCCTTATGAGCCTTACCCCTTATGAGCCGCACAATGCGGCCAGTCTGGGGCGCAAGCGCCCCGTTTCCCGGACCGGACGCACCGGCCCGCCAGCGAAATAGCAGAAATCGATGCACGATGCGACATTGAGGAACCGGTTGGGGCAGTGGCTCGAGCCCTCCCGCCGCAGTGATGTTCCCC
Organism: Bradyrhizobium sp. ERR14; assembly: GCF_014198235.1. Taxonomy (NCBI): domain Bacteria; kingdom Pseudomonadati; phylum Pseudomonadota; class Alphaproteobacteria; order Hyphomicrobiales; family Nitrobacteraceae; genus Bradyrhizobium; species Bradyrhizobium sp. ERR14. Next base: position 422,780 of record NZ_JACIHD010000001.1, read on the forward strand.
CGTTCATGGTGATGGACGTCATGGCCGCGGCAGCCCGAATCGAGGCCGCCGGCGGCCATGTCATCCACATGGAGGTCGGCCAGCCCGCGGCCAGGGCGCCCAGCACCGCGATTGCGGCCGCCCACGCGGCGCTCGAGGCCGGGCGGATCGATTATACCTCCGCACTCGGTATTCCCGGTCTGCGCGAGCGCATCGCGCGCCATTATCGCGATGCCTATGGCTGCGACGTCAGCCCTGACAGGATCGTCGTGACCACCGGCTCCTCCGGCGGGTTCATCCTGGCCTTCCTGTCGATGTTCGAGCCGGGCGACCGCGTCGCGGTGACGGTGCCGGGCTATCCGCCTTATCGCCATATCCTCACCGCGCTCGGTTGCGAGCCGGTGCTGATCGAGACCACAAACGAGACGCGCCATGCGCTCACCGGCGAGGCGTTGCTCGCGGCGCATCGCAAGGCGCCGTTGAAGGGCGTGCTGGTCGGAAGCCCCGCCAATCCGACGGGGACGATGATGTCCCGCGAAGCGCTCGCCGGCTTGATGGCGGCGGCCGAAGACGCAGGCATCCGCTTCATCTCGGACGAGATTTATCACGGGCTCGATTATGCGTTTCCGGCGGTCACCGCGGCCGCGCTCTCCAAGCACGCACTCGTGATCAACTCGTTCTCGAAATATTTTTGCATGACCGGCTGGCGTGTTGGCTGGATGGTCGTGCCCGAAATTCTGGTGCGGCCGATCGAGCGGCTGCAGCAGAACCTATCGATCTCGGTGCCGTCGCTGTCACAGATCGCGGCAGAAGCCGCCTTCGACGGCGCAGCCGAGATGGAAACGATCAAGCACGGCTATCAGGAAAACCGGCGAATTCTGATCGAGGGATTGCCGAAAGCCGGCCTGAGCAAGTTCTTGCCGGCCGATGGTGCATTTTATCTGTATGCCGACGTCTCGGACTTCACCTCCGACAGTTTCGAGTTCGCCAAGCAGATGCTGGAACAGGCACGCGTTGCGGCCACGCCCGGCGTCGATTTCGATCCCGTTCACGGCCGATCGTTCATTCGCTTTTCTTATGCACGCTCGCCCGGGGAGATGCGCGAGGCAGTTGACCGGATCGCTCACTGGCTTAAATAGCCGCCAGTTTTCGACCACCACCGGAGTTCAACTTGTCTGCCCGATCTGTCTCGACCGCTGCTGCGCCACATTCTTCTCTCGCCGCATTGATGTGGCCGACCCGGCCGGGCGAAACCGTCGGCGCGATGCGTGCCGTCGTGCTGGTTGCGCTCGGCACCGCTTTGATGGCGCTATCAGCCAAGGTCAGCCTGCCGCTGCCCTATGTCCCGATGACATTACAGACGCTGGTCGTGCTGATGATCGGCGCGGCCTATGGCTGGCGCCTTGGCAGCGCAACCATGATCGCCTACCTCGCCGAGGGCGCGCTTGGCGTGCCGGTATTCGCCGGACCGGTGGGTGGGATTGCACCGCTGGTTGGCCCGACCGCGGGCTATCTGTTCGGCTTCGTCGCTGCCGCTTTCGTGACCGGCTGGCTCGCCGAGCGCGGCTGGGATCGCAGCGTGGCGCTGCTGTTTGCAGCGATGGCGGTTGGCCATATCGTCATTCTGGCCGCCGGGTTCGGCTGGCTGGCGTTCGGCCTCGGGCTGGGCGTTGGAAAAGCCTGGCAGGTCGGCATCGTGCCGTTCATTGCAGCTTCGCTGGTCAAGAATGCGCTTGGCGCGACGTTGATGCCGGCGGCGCGCAGGCTGATCGAGCGTCGCCGGTAAAGCGCGCAAAGAGTTCGCGGTTCCAATTGACAGGGCCGGCCAAGTTGATCTTGGCTGGCCCAGCGTTTTGAGGGGGAGTGAAACAATGACGACGACAACGATGGCGGAGGCGCCGATCGCGCCGCCCGCAGCAAAGCCGTGGTACAAGGTTCTCTACGTCCAGGTGCTGATCGCCATCGTGCTCGGCGCCATCGTCGGCTGGCTGTGGCCACAGTTCGCAACCAACGAATGGATCAAGGCGCTCGGTGACGGTTTCATCAAGCTGATCAAGATGGTGATCGCCCCGATCATCTTCTGCACCGTGGTCTCCGGCATTGCCCACATCCAGGACGCCAAGAAGGTCGGCCGCATCGGCGTCAAGGCGCTGGTCTATTTCGAGGTCGTCTCGACCTTCGCCCTGGTGATCGGCCTCGTCGTCGGCAATCTCGTCAAGCCGGGCGCAGGCTTCGGCAATGCTGCGGCGAGCGAGGCGGCCGTTGCGAACTACGCCAAGCAGGCCGCCGGCCAGAAGTCCGTCGACTTCGTGCTGCACATCATTCCGGACACCGTGGTCGGCGCCTTCGCGCAGGGCGAGATCCTGCAGGTGCTGCTGTTCTCGGTGCTGTTCGGCTTCGCCATCATGAGCTTAGGTGAGCGCGGCCACACCATCCGCAGCTTCATCGACGATGCCGCGCATGCGGTGTTCGGCGTCATCTCGATCGTGATGCGCGCGGCACCGATCGGTGCGTTCGGTGCGATGGCCTACACCATCGGCAAGTTCGGGACCGGTGCGATCCTCAACCTGATCGGTCTGATCGCGACCTTCTATGCCACCGCGGCGCTGTTCGTGTTCGTCGTGCTCGGCATCATCGCGCGCCTGGCCGGCTTCTCGATCTTCAAGTTCCTGGCCTACATCAAGGACGAGCTGCTGATCGTGCTCGGCACCTCCTCCTCGGAGAGCGCGCTACCGTCCATGATGGAGAAGCTGGAGCGGCTCGGCTGCTCCAAGTCGGTGGTCGGTCTGGTAGTGCCCACGGGCTACTCGTTCAACCTCGACGGCACCAACATCTACATGACGCTGGCGACGCTGTTCATCGCACAGGCGCTCGGCGTCGATCTCAGCTTCAGCCAGCAGCTCACCATCCTGGTCGTGGCGATGCTGACCTCGAAGGGCGCCTCCGGCATCACCGGCGCGGGCTTCATCACGCTGGCGGCGACGCTGGCCGTGGTCGATCCGCGCCTCGTGCCGGGCATGGCGATCGTGCTCGGCATCGACAAGTTCATGAGCGAGTGCCGCGCGCTGACCAATCTGTGCGGCAACGGCGTCGCCTGCGTGATCGTCGCCTGGTGGGAGGGTGAGCTCGACCGCGACAAGCTCAACGCCAACCTCTCCAAGCAGATCGATCCGACCGACATGGAGACGGCGATCACGACGGACTGATCTGGACCTGACGGCGCGAGCTGCGCTGTCAGACCTTGAAGTCATAGGGCTGGTCGAGATGCTCGATCAGCCCTTTTTCTTTCGGCTAGAACCGCTCCGGCCGGTACGGCATCGGATCGATCGCAGGCGTCTCGCCGCTCATCATCTCGGCGAGCAGGCGCCCGGTCGCGGGTCCGAGGGTAAAGCCCTGGTGGCCGTGGCCGAAATTCATCCAGAGGCCGGGATGCTGCGGAGCTTGCCCGAGCACCGGCAGCATGTCGGGCGTGCAGGGGCGGGTGCCAAACCACGGATCCGGCTCGACGCGCTTGCCGAGGTCGATCAGCTCGCGTGCGGATGCTTCGGCGCTGGCTAGCTGAACGGGCGTCGCGAGTGCATCCGGGCTCGTCAGCTCGGCTCCGGTGGTGATGCGAATGCCCTTGGCCATCGGCCCCATGGCATAACCGCCGGCCTTGTCGATCAGCGGCAGGTCGAGCGAAGCGCCGCCGCTGTAATGCATGTGGTAGCCGCGCTTGCGCACCAGGGGAATGCGATAGCCGAATTTGTGGAGGAGATCGGGCGACCACGGCCCGAGGGTCACGACGGCGTTGGCGGCGTCGAGACGCCCCTGGTCCGTATCGACCGACCAGCCGGTCGCGGTTTGCCGCAGCGACTGCGCATCGCCAAGCACAATGGCGCCGCCGCGGCGCTCGAATAGCTCGGCATAGGCCGTGACCAGTGCGCCGGGATCGGACACGGTCCAGGTGTCGAGCCAATGGATCGCGCCGGGAAGATCGTCGCGCAGGACCGGCTCGACCCTGGCAAGCTCGCTGCCGGAGAGCACGCGAAAATTCACGCCGAACTCGCGGCGGTCTTCCTCCGCCGTCTTGATCGCCAGATCGAATGAAGCGGCATCGCGATGCAGCATGCGATAGCCGGCGCGGCGGATGAGATTGTCGGCATGGGCTTCGCGAATGAGGATGTCGTGCTCGCTCGTCGCGTAGGCGATCAGCCGCGCCCATGCATCGACGGCCTCGCGATGGCGCTTCGGGGCCGAATGCCACCAGTAGCGGAGCAGGGGCTCGATATGGAGATGAAGCGACGACAGGCTGTAGCGCACATCGTTGGTGCGGCCGGTCGCGATCTTCAGCAGCGTCGCAAGGTCGCGCGGCATCGGATAGGGGCGGACCGCTTCGGCCTGGATCATCCCGGCGTTGCCGTAGCTGGTCTCGCGGCCCGGCTCCCTGCGGTCGACGAGCCTGACGGCCCAGCCGCGCTGCTGGAGGTGCAGCGCCGCGCTCACGCCGATCATGCCGCCGCCGAGAACAATTGCGCTTTGCATTGGAACTGACCTCGCCAAATCAAAAAACGCCCGGCTTGACCCGGGCGTTTTCTCTTGAGTGTTCGGCTTTATTCACCGCCGCCGAAGCGGCGCGACCACCAGCCGGCGCGGCGTGGCGCCGCCGGTGTTTCGCTTGCCGGTTCCGGCACGGGTTCAGCTGCCGGCGGGGCGGCCGGCTCAGGCGCCTGCGCAACCGGGGCTGCGGGCTCGATCGGGCTGCTCGACAGGAAGCTCACCTTTTCCCGGACCGTGGAGCGGCGCCGCGCGGTCTTGTCGTCGGCGGGCTCTTCCTCCGCGGCAACCGCCTGAGGCTGGGCCGGCACCGCCTCGGTCTGCACCTCGGCGCGCCGCTCAGGCTGCGAGACCTCAGGCTCAGCCGTGTGTTCGGCCTGGGCAATCGAGGGCGCAGCCTCGCCGCCGAAGCCGTCGAAATCGGCGACTGCGTCGGAAGCTTCCGACGGCGCATTTGCCGCGAGCTCGTCGCTGATGGAGCCGGCGAGACCGTCCTCGCCGCCACCACGCCGACGGCGTCCGCCGCGGCGACCACGCCGGCGGCGACGGTCACCGCTGCCCTGCTGCTCGCCGCGGGCCGCCTGTTCCTCGCCTTCTTCGCCGTCCTGCTCGGACTCGGCATCCTCTTCGCCTTCGCCGGCCGCAACGGCCGCCTCGGGGAGGGCGGCAGGGCTATCCTCACGCAACTCGCCATCGCGCTGGCCACCGCGGCCGCGCCGGCGACGGCGGCGCTTGCGGCGCTGGCCGTCCTGCTCGGAAGCTGCCTCGCCCGCAGCCTGCTCCTCGGTGAGACCTTCGGTCTCCTCGGTTTCGACCTCGGATTCGAGTTCGGAATCGAATTCCTCGTCGTCATAGGCGTCTTCAACGATTGGCGGCGGGCTTGCTGCCGCCTGCGCCGCCAGCAGCGCCTTGGCGGCTTCCAGCGTATGGACCTGCTCGCCGCGGTCGATGAGATAGGCCTGCGGCCCGCTGACGCTTGCGTCGGCGATGACCGACAGCGTCACCTTGAAGCCGTTCTCGAGATCGCGCAGATGGCCGCGCTTGTGGTTCAGCACATACAGCGCGACGTCGGTGCGGGTGCGGACCACGAGATTGTGGGTCGCGCCCTTCATCAGGATCTCTTCGAGGCCGCGCAGCAGCTGCAGCGCCACCGAGGACACCGAGCGGACATGGCCGGTGCCGCCGCAATGCGGGCACGGATCGGTCGAGCTCTCGAGCACGCTGGCGCGGATGCGCTGGCGCGACATCTCGAGCAGGCCGAAATGCGAGATGCGGCCGACCTGGATGCGCGCGCGGTCCTGCCGCAGGCAATCGGACAGCTTGCGCTCGACCGCACGGTTGTTGCGCTTCTCGTCCATGTCGATGAAGTCGATGACGATCAGGCCGGCGAGGTCGCGCAGGCGAAGCTGGCGGGCGACCTCTTCGGCCGCCTCCAGATTGGTCTTGAGCGCGGTGTCCTCGATATGGTGCTCGCGGGTCGATCGTCCCGAGTTGACGTCGATCGAGACCAGCGCCTCGGTCTGGTTGATCACGATGTAGCCGCCGGAGCGCAGCTGCACGGTCGGCGAGAACATCGCGTCGAGCTGGCTCTCGACGCCCATGCGCGAGAACAGCGGCTGGCCGTCGCGATACTGCTTCACCGCACTGACATTGGCGGGCATCAGCATCTTCATGAAGTCGCGGGCTTCGCGGTAACCGGCTTCACCGGCAACCGAGATCTCGTCGATCTCCTTGTTGTAGAGGTCGCGCAGCGAGCGCTTGATCAGCGAGCCTTCCTCGTAGACGAGGGTCGGGGCCTGCGACTTCAGCGTCAGGTCGCGCACAGTCTCCCACATCCGGATCAGGTATTCGAAGTCGCGCTTGATCTCGGGCTTGGTGCGGGCGGCGCCGGCGGTGCGCAGGATGATGCCCATGCCCTCGGGCACGTCGAGATCCTGCACCACTTCCTTCAGGCGCGAGCGATCCTGAGCGCTGGTGATCTTGCGGCTGATGCCGCCACCGCGGGCGGTGTTCGGCATCAACACGGCATAGCGGCCGGCGAGCGAGAGGTAGGTGGTCAGCGCCGCGCCCTTGTTGCCGCGCTCTTCCTTGACGACCTGCACCAGCATCACCTGGCGGCGCTTGATGACTTCCTGGATCTTGTACTGGCGGCGCGGGCGGAAGGTGCGCTCCGGCACTTCCTCCAGCACGTCGTCGCCGCCGACGGATTCGACGACTTCCTCTTCGGCTTCCTCGCCGTCTTCGTCCTCGTCCTCGTCGTCTTCGCCGGTTGTTTCCGCAGCCTCGGCATGCGGCGCCTCGGCGCTCTCGACCGCAGCATACACGGCATCGGCAGGTTCAGCGGCGGAGGTCACGGCCTCAGCCAGAGCTTCCGCATGCGCTTCGGGGGCGGCAGTCTCCTGCAGCTCGGCGGCGACCACAGGCTCGGCGCCAATCGTTGCGACAGGCGCGGGCGTCTCGTCGGCGTGATCGTGGTCGTGATGATCATGCTCGCCATCGTGACCATGGTCATGATCGTGAGCGTGAAGGTGCCCGTCATCATGGGCATGATGATCGTCGTGATCATGCTCGCCATGATCATGATCGTGGTGATCGTGAGCTTCGTGCTCGCCGTGATGCTCTGTGTCGGCGTGCAGATGCTCGCCTTCGTGCAGGGCGCCCTCGGCGTGCTCCGGCAGCGCCGCGCCTTCGATCGGCTGGGCCGCGGGATCTGCGCCTTCGACGATGTCGCTGCGCACGCGCTCGCCATGACCGCGGCGGCGGGCGTTGCGGTGGCGCGAACGGCGACGGCCGTGGGAGCGGTTCTCGCTCTCTTCCTCGGCCTCGCGATGGGCCTGTTCCTCGGCCTCGATCAGTGCCTGACGGTCGGCGACCGGGATCTGGTAGTAGTCGGGATGGATTTCGCTGAAGGCGAGGAAGCCGTGGCGGTTGCCGCCATATTCGACGAAGGCGGCCTGGAGCGAGGGTTCGACCCTTGTGACCTTGGCGAGGTAGATATTCCCGCGCAGTTGCTTGCGTTGCGCGGTCTCGAAATCAAACTCTTCGACGCGATTGCCGCGGACCACGACGACCCGGGTCTCTTCCGGGTGGGTGGCATCGATCAACATCTTGTTGGGCATGTCTTAACTCTTGGCGGCGGCGGGCGCGATTCACCGTGGGCGCTAGCTGCGCTGCCGGGTGACGCGACGGTCCACCTGATTCGGGGGTGAGGGGAAGGCCGAAACGCCGTCTCTCGCGCCTTGCCGAACCGGAAGCTTCAGGACCAAGGCGGCGCGCGGGATTTTCACTCCGCAGCGTCGCGAATGATCCTTCAGAATTCGTCGGCACAGTCTGGCGCATCAAGCGTCGGCCCGTATGAAACATTGGGCGGCGAGGCCGCCCTTCAATCAGTTGCTGCTGGCCAGGCATGGCGCGAGCGCGCTCGCCTTGAGGATCACGAACCGCTCCCTTGGGATCAAGGGACCGGGTAATGGGTTACGTCGCTGTCAGAACTGTCCCGGTAACGCGAGAGGTAACCCAGGACCGTCCGCCGCCGGCGCTTGACCCGCTCCACCTCGCTGCCGCGCACCGCGCTGGTCTTAGAGGGGAACGGAAAAACGCTGGAATTCCCAAACCTTGAGAGTTCCGGCGCTGCACCGGGAGGCTGAATGCGACACAACCGGAAATATCGGCCGTCAGCATTCCGTACATACGAGGAATGAGCCATCGGTGCAAGGGAGCGTCGCACGGCGGTCACAGTCAGCGAGTTTCGCGTTTCTGTCATTAAGGATCAATTAACCCTGTGGTTCTATTGCGTTAAAAGGGCTGCTCGGAGGCACGGAATCGGTGGCGAGCCGCACAAATCAACGGGTTTTGCTGGGATGCGCACTTCTGTGCGCCGCAGCGTTGCCGTGCGCTGATTCCTCGCGCCTGAGCGCTGCGGAAAGCCAGCCGCAACCCACTGTTGCGGTAGCGAATTTTCCAGTCGCCTCCGCCGCCCGGCTGGCCGGCGACGGCAAGCAGACCCGCTTCATTCTCGACATCGACCAGACCGTTATCTTCCGTGCGGTCACGCTCGCAGACCCGTACCGGGTCGTCGTTGACGTGCCGCAGGTCAATTTTCAGCTGCCCGCGGGCACGGGGGTCGGGGGGCGCGGCCTCGTCAAGGCTTTCCGCTACGGGCTCGTCATGCCCGGCGGCTCGCGAATCGTGTTCGACCTGACGGGACCGGCCCGGATCGCCAATTCCTATGTGCTGGAGGCGGCCAACGGCCAGCCGGCCCGGCTCGTGCTGGAGCTGGAGGAGGTCGACCGGACCGCCTTCGTGCAGTCGCTCGCACCTGAGAACCGCCCCGAGCTGCGACCCACGATCGCCGAGGCGCAGCCTGCAACGGCTCCCGCGACGACAACCCCGGACACGGCGCAGCAGAAGGCCGATGGCCGCCCGGTGGTCGTGATCGATCCCGGCCATGGCGGCATCGACAACGGCACGCAGTCGAGCGGTGAGAGCGAGAAGAACCTGGTGCTGGCCTTTGGACTGGCGCTCCGCGACAAGCTGGAGAAGGCCGGCAAATACCGTGTGGTCATGACGCGGGACGACGACACCTTCATTCCCCTCAATGACCGCACCAAGATCGCCCGGAATCTGAAGGCCGCCTTGTTCGTCTCTATTCACGCTGATGCGCTGCCCCGTGCCGAGGGCGATGCGCAGGGCGCGACCATCTATACGCTGTCCGACAAGGCGTCTGACGCCGAAGCCCAGCGGCTGGCGGACGCGGAAAACCGGGCGGACGCGATCGCAGGCTTCAACCTCGCCGAGGAGCCGACCGACGTCGCCGACATCCTGATCGACCTCACGCAGCGGGAAACCCGCACCTTTTCAAACCGTTTCGCCCGTCTTCTGATGGGCGAGATGAAGTCGACGGTGCGGATGCACAAGCATCCCCTGAAGTCGGCGGGTTTCCGGGTGCTGAAGGCGCCCGACGTCCCCTCGGTGCTGGTCGAGATCGGTTATGTCTCAAATAAGGGCGACCTCGAGCATTTGGTCTCCGAGGGCTGGCGGTCGCGTGCCGTGGGCTCGATGGCGCAGGCGATCGACGGGTTCTTGACCAAGCGGATGGCCACGGCGGGATCGTCAAATTGACGACCGCCGGATCGTCAAATCGACGACCGGGGGATCGTCAAATCGACGACCGGGGGATCGTCAAATCGACGACCGGGGGATCGTCGCAGTGAAAGGGTTTTTCCGTCCCGCCGCAAAAGCCCTAGTTTGGCCACAGCCGGCGCTTTATAAAAATGCCGCAGGGGGTTCCGGAATCGGAGAGAATCCCGCTCGGCAAGCGTCTAAAGTCCGGCACTGATGGTATTGCGTAAGCCGGTGAATTCGTGACGTGAAGATTGGCCCCTGTTTGGGTGCCAAGGGGCTGATACTGAGCTGATCCAGAGATTGAACGGATAAACACATAATGCGCTTGCTGGTGCGGTTCATGGGCTTCCTGTTCGCCGCGGGAACGGTGGTGTTCCTTGTTGGTGTCGGGGCCGTGGCAGGCCTGATCTGGCATTTCTCCAAGGACTTGCCCGACTACTCTCAGCTTCAGGATTACGAGCCGCCGGTGATGACCCGCGTGCACGCGGTCGACGGCTCGCTGCTCGGCGAGTACGCCAAGGAGCGGCGGCTGTATTTGCCGATCCAGGCGGTGCCGAAGCTCGTGATCAACGCGTTCCTCGCGGCCGAGGACAAGAATTTCTACGAGCATGGCGGCATCGACTACACCGGCATGGCGCGCGCGGGCGTGGTCTACATCCAGAATTACGGCTCGAACCGGCGTCCGCAGGGCGCCTCCACCATCACCCAGCAGGTCGCCAAGAACTTCCTTCTGACCAATGAGGTCTCCTTCGCCCGCAAGATCAAGGAAGCCTTGCTCGCGATGCGGATCGAGAAGACCTACTCGAAGGACAAGATTCTCGAGCTGTATCTGAACGAAATCTATCTCGGTCTGGGTGCCTACGGCATTGCAGCCGCCTCGCTGGTCTATTTCGACAAGTCGGTGAACGAGCTGACTGTGGCGGAAGCGTCCTATCTGGCCGCGCTGCCGAAGATGCCGGCGACGCTGCATCCGGTCCGCAACCGCGACCGCGCCATCGAGCGCCGCAACTACGTCATCGACCGTCTGGTGGAGAACGGCTGGATCAAGCAGGCCGACGCCGACAAGGCCCGCAAGGAGCCGCTGGCCGTCACCAACCGGTCCAACGGCGCCCACACCTTCGCCGGCGAATATTTTGCCGAGGAAGTCCGCCGCGACATCTTCGAGCGCTACGGCGAGAAGAAGCTGTATGAGGGCGGTCTGTCCGTCCGCACCACGCTGGATCCGAAGATCCAGGTCATGGCGCGCAAGGCCATGGTCTCGGGCCTCGTGAACTATGACGAGCAGCAGGGCTATCGCGGCGCCATGAGCAAGCTCGATATTTCGGGCGATTGGGGCGTCAAGCTCGCCGAGATCAAGTCGCTGTCCGACATCTCGCCGTGGCGCATGGCGGTGGTGCTGGAGACCAGCGACCAGTCGGCGCGGATCGGCTTCCAGCCGAACCGCGAGCTTGGCGGCGCCGTGAGCAAGCAGCGCGAGACCGGCATCGTCACGGTTGACGGCGTGCGGTGGGCGCGAGCCGTGCAGGGCGGAACCAAAGGCAAGACGCCGACGGCGGTGTCGCAGGTGCTGCAGCCCGGCGACGTCATCTATGCCGATCCGCTCTACAAGGATGGCCAGCCGGTCGAGGGCCAGTACCGGTTGCGCCAGATCCCCGAAGTGTCCGGCGCAATGGTGGCGATGGATCCCTGGACCGGCCGCGTGCTCGCCATGGTCGGCGGCTTCTCGTTCGACCAGAGCCAGTTCAACCGCGCCACTCAGGCCTATCGGCAGCCGGGTTCGTCGTTCAAGCCGATCGTCTATTCGGCCGCCCTCGACAACGGCTATACACCCTCGACCGTCGTGCTCGACGCCCCCATCGAAATCGACCAGGGGCAGGGCGCTGGCGTGTGGCGGCCTGAGAACTTCTCTTCGGGCAAATTCCAGGGACCGGTGACGCTGCGCAACGCGCTGCGGCAGTCGCTCAACACCGTGACGGTGCGGCTGGCGCAGGACATCGGCATGCCCCTGATCGGCGAATATGCCCGCCGTTTCGGTGTCTATGACGAACTGCCGAACTATCTCTCCTATGCGCTGGGCGCCGGCGAGACGACGGCGATGCGTATGGTCACGGCGTACTCGATGCTCGCCAATGGCGGCCGCCGGGTGAAGCCGACGCTGATCGATCGCATCCAGGACCGCTACGGACACACCATCTTCAAGCACGACCAGCGTGAATGCCGCGGCTGCGACGCGCCGGGCGGCTGGAAGAACCAGGCCGAGCCGCAGCTGATCGACCGCCGCGAGCAGGTGCTGGACTCCATGACGGCCTATCAGATCACCGAGCTGATGGAAGGCGTGGTGCAGGCCGGTACGGCCACGGTCATCAAGGAAGTCGGCAAACCCGTCGCCGGCAAGACCGGCACCACCAACGAGGCCAAGGACGCCTGGTTCGTCGGCTTCTCTCCCGACGTCGCCGTCGCCATCTATATGGGCTACGACAAGCCGCGTCCGCTGGGTAAAGGCAATGCCGCCACCGGCGGCCATCTGGCCGCTCCCATCGCGCGCGATTTCCTCAAGCTCGCGCTCGCCGACAAGCCCGCCGTTCCGTTCAAGGTGCCTGCCGGCATCAAGCTCGTGCGCGTCGTCTCCAAAACCGGCATGCGCGCCGGCCCCGGCGAGACCGGCGGAACCATTTTGGAGGCCTTCAAGCCGGGCACGGCGCCGCCGGATAATTATTCGGTCATTGGCGTTGCCGACGCTGACGGGCGTGGCGGCGGCATGCCGGCCTCGCAGCAGCAGCAGCCGGATTCCGGCTTCTTCATGCAGCCGGGCACCGGCAGGCTGTACTGAGGCTAGAACAATAGGGACGTTATTCGCGTCAGCGGTTGCGCTTTGCAGCCGCCGCCGCTACATCCCCCACTCAATTGCACGCGGGATTCCGCGAGACCAGAGAACGACATGCGCGCCGAAATCGAACGGTTGGTAGAAGAGATCAAGCAGTCAGTCGGGCTGCTGAGGAGGCATCTTTGACGTCGAGAAATCGACGGCGCGCCTCGCTGAGCTGAACAAGCTCGCAGAAGATCCCAATCTCTGGAATGATCCCCAGAAAGCCCAGAAGCTGATGCAGGAGCGGACCTCGCTGGAGGATTCGCTCTCGGGCATCGGCAAGGTCGAGCAGGAGCTCGAAGACGACATCGGCATGATCGAGCTCGGCGAGGCCGAGGGCGATGCCGGCGTCGTCGCGGAAGCCGAAGCGGCTCTCAAGAATCTCAAGAAGGAAGTGGCGCGGCGCGAGCTCGAGGCGCTGCTGTCGGGCGAGGCCGACCGGTTCGATTCCTATCTCGAAGTCCACGCCGGCGCCGGCGGCACCGAGAGCCAGGACTGGGCGCAGATGCTGCTGCGGATGTACACGCGCTGGGCCGACACCCACGGCTTCAAGGTCGAGGTGCTGGAAGAGTCCGAGGGCGAAGAGGCCGGCATCAAGTCCGCGACGATCCAGGTCTCGGGCCACAACGCCTATGGCTGGCTGAAGACGGAAGCGGGCGTGCATCGCCTGGTGCGCATCTCGCCGTTCGATTCCAACGCGCGGCGGCACACTTCGTTCTCGAGCGTGCAGGTGTTTCCCGTCATCGACGACAGCATCAAGATCGACATCAAGGAAGCCGACGTCCGCGTCGACACCATGCGCTCCGGCGGCGCCGGCGGTCAGCACGTCAACAAGACCGAATCCGCGGTGCGCCTGACGCACATCCCGACCGGCGTTGCCGTGGTCTGCCAGGCCGGCCGCTCCCAGCACAAGAACCGGGCGCAGGCGTGGGACATGCTGCGCGCACGCCTTTACGAAATCGAGCTGAAGAAGCGCGAGGAGAAGGCTGCCGCCGATCAGGCCGCCAAGACCGATATCGGCTGGGGCCACCAGATCCGCTCCTACGTGCTGCAGCCCTACCAGATGGTGAAGGATCTGCGCACGGGGGTGCAGACCTCCGACACATCGGGCGTGCTCGGCGGCGACCTCGACGACTTCATGGCCGCGACGCTGGCGCAGCGCGCCTTCGGCACCACGAGCGGCGACATCGAGGACGTGGACTAGCCATGCCCCGCGTCGCCTTCATCGGGCTTGGACGGATGGGCCACGGCATGGCCGGCCGCTATCTCGATGCCGGCTTCACGGTGACGCTGTGGAATCGCAGCAAGGCCAAGGCGGAAGATCTGATCGCGCGCGGCGCGCATTGGGCGACCTCTCCGGAGGACGCCGCGATCGACGCCGACGCGGTCGTCACCATGGTGGCCGACGACGAGGCTTCGCGCGCGGTCTGGCTCGGGCCGCAAGGCGCCGCCAAGACGGCGAAATCAGGCACCATCGCGATCGAATGTTCGACGGTCTCCTATGACCATGCCCGCGAGATGGGCCGCGAGCTCAACGCGCGCGGCCTGATCTATCTCGACTGCCCGGTGACGGGCCTGCCGGATGCGGCGGCCGCGGGAAAGCTGACGTTGCTGGTCGGCGCAGATGGCGCCGATCTCGAGCGTGCCCGCCCGTTCCTCGAGCCGATCGGCGCGACCATCCGCCATTTCGGCGCGGTCGGATCCGGCACCGTCTACAAGCTCATCAACAATCTCATGGGCGCGATCCAGATCGCCGGCCTTGCCGAGGGGCTCGCGATCGCCGAGCAGGCCGGGCTCGACATGAAGCTCGTGCTGGACTCGATCCAGGCGGGCGTTGCCGCAAGCCCGCAGGTGCAGCGGCATTCGAAGCGCATGGTCGCCCGCGACTTCAGCGGCGCGACGTTCACGGCAGCGCTGCGGCACAAGGACGCCGCTTACGCCGTGCGGCTCGCCGAAAGCCTCCTGGCCGACAAGCCGCTGGTCTCGCGCGCGGCGGTGGAAGCCTACGCGCAGGCCAAGGCCGCGATGCCTGACGACGACGAAGGCAAGATGATCGAGCTGGTGTCGCGGCCGAAGAAGCCGTCCTAGCCGGTCGCATCCACATGGGGCAGCCTCGTTCGGAACGCGGTCTCGGCATTGCCCTCGTCGTCGCCGCTGCGATTGCGTGGAGCACGGCGCCGTTCTTCACGCGCCTTCTGCCGTTTGATCCCTGGACCATTCTGTTCTGGCGCGGCCTGTTCGCCGGCAGCCTGGTCACCATGCTCCTCGTCGTGATGCAAGGCCGCGCCGGGCTGCGGCAGTTGCTAGTGCCGGGGAAGGCAGGCCTGCTCGTGGCCTCATTGTCCGCGATCGGCATGATTTCGTTCATTCCCGCGCTGCAGATGACCGACGTCATGAACGTGGCGGTGCTGATCGCAACACAGCCGTTCGTCGCAGCCGCGCTGGCTTGGCTGTGGCTCAATGAGGCCGCGACATGGCGCACGCTGATCGCGAGCCTGATTGCCTTTGCCGGCGTGGTGATCACGGTCGGCGGTGTGCAAGCCGGTGCCGATCGCGGTGGCATCGCGCTCAGTTGCCTGATGGTGCTCGCCATCTCCACCATGACGGTGGTGGTCCGGCGCCATCGCGAGACGTCGATGGTGGCGGCAGCCGCGCTGTCGAATTTCATCGGAAGCCTCGTCAGCCTTCCATTCGCCCATGACATCGCTCATGTCGGCGGCAACGGCCTCGCGATCCTTGCGATGTTCGGCTGCCTTCAGGTCGCGCTGGGCTTGACCTTCTACATGCTCGGCTCGCGACTGCTGCCGTCAGGGCAGGCTTCCCTGATCGCGACGCTGGAAACGCCGCTGATGCCGTTCTGGATCTGGGTTGCCTTCCGCGAGATACCCGCCGTCCACGCGCTCATTGGCGGCGCGTTGGTGATTGGGGCGGTAGTTGCGGATATCGCGGGCGATCGCCAGTCACGGGGATGATCTCGAGCAATTTTGTCGGAAACCGGGTGGCGAGATTTTCCGCTTTGTCCTAGGCGAGCAGCCGCGCCGAGGTGAAACGCATGCCCCCAACCGACAACAGGATCGACGCGCGCGACTGGTCGCTGCTCGCGGTGCTCTCCGTTCTCTGGGGCGGCTCGTTCTTCTTCAACGGTGCCGCCTTGCGTGAATTGCCGCCGTTGACGCTGGTGTTTTTGCGGGTCGCGCTCGGGGCGGCCATTCTGCTGCCGCTGCTGCGCATGCAGGGGATCAGCTTTCCCAGAGGCACGACGGGCTGGAAGCCGTTCGTTGCTATCGGGTTGCTCAACAATGTCATTCCATTCTCGCTGATCGTGGCCGGGCAGACTTTCATCCCGAGCGGACTCGCGTCGATCCTGAATGCGACGACACCGCTGTTTACGGTGGTCGTGATGGCCGCGGCGGGCGAAGAGGCCTTGCAGCTGCTGCGCGTGGCCGGTGTGGGGCTCGGCCTTGCGGGTGTGATCATCCTGCGCGGATGGGGAATCGAGACGAGGTCGGGGCAGGGGCTTGGCATCCTGCTCTGCCTTGGCGGAGCCTTCAGCTATGGATTCGCCGCACTGGCAGCGCGGCGAATGCTGAAGGACTCTCCGCCGCTGGGCACGGCGACGTTTCAGCTGATGGCATCGACGGTGATGATGGCAATCATCGCTGGCGTGGTGGAGCAGCCATGGCGCCTCGCAGTGCCGGGTGTCGCGACATGGTCCGCGGTGCTTGGCCTTGCGGCCCTGTCGACGGCGCTCGCCTACATCGTCTTCTTTCAGATCATACGGCGCTCCGGTGCGACCAATGTCATGCTGGTGACGCTGCTCATTCCCGTCACCGCCATCCTGCTGGGATGGCTGGTGCTGGGGGAGCCGATCTCGATGCGCGAGATCGCAGGCGCCATCGTCATTGGCAGCGCGCTGCTCGTGATCGACGGACGCATTTTGAACCTGCTGCGGCGCAGCGAGTAAATTCCGGATTCGCGGTTTCATCTCGCGGAAAATCGAAGCGCTTGCCAGCCGCGAACGGCCTTGCGACACTCCCCACAAAACAAGACTATAAAACAGGGGAGAGACCGATGCCGGGTCGTCGCAAAAACCTTGCTGCCCTCGTCATGCTTGCTGCCGGAGTGCTCATCACGACACCGGTCTCGGCGCAGAAAAAATACGACCCCGGCGCCAGCGACACCGAAATCAAGATCGGCAACATCATGCCCTATAGCGGGCCGGCGTCGTCCTACGGTGTGATCGGCAAGACCGAGGCCGCCTATTTCAGGATGATCAACGATCAGGGCGGGATCAACGGCCGCAAGATCAACTTCATCAGTTATGACGACGCCTATTCGCCGCCGAAGGCGATCGAGCAGGCGCGCAAGCTGGTCGAGAGCGACGAGGTGCTGCTGATCTTCCAGCCGCTCGGCACGCCCTCGAATTCCGCGATCATGAAATACATGAACGCCAAGAAGGTGCCGCAGCTGTTCGTCGCGTCCGGCGGCACCAAGTTCGGCGACCCCAAGAACTTCCCGTGGACCATGGGCTTCCAGCCCAACTACCAGAGCGAAGGACGCATCTACGCCAAGTACATTCGCGATCATTTCCCGAGCAGCAAGATCGCCGTCTTCTGGCAGAATGACGACGCCGGCAAGGACCAGTTCAAGGGCCTGAAGGACGGGCTCGGCGACAAGGCCAGCATGATCATCGCCGACAAGTCCTACGAGGTCAGCGATCCCTCGATCGACTCGCAGATCGTCGCCCTGCACGATTCCGGTGCGGACATCTTCTTCTCATGGGCCGCGCCGAAAGGCTCGGCGCAGGCGATCCGGAAGGTCGGCGAGCTCGGCTGGAAGCCAAAATTCTTCCTGGCCAACACCGCGACCTCCGTCGCCTCGGTACTCAAGCCGGCCGGGCTCGACTACTCCAAGGACATCATCTCGACCATCTATCTGAAAGATCCGACCGACCCGGCCTGGGACAAGGATCCGGCCGTGGTGAAATGGCGGGAGTTCATGGACAAATATTATCCCGATGGCGACAAGACCAATTCCAACAACGTCTACGGTTATGTCCAGGCCGAGGCGATGGCGCAGGTGCTGAAGCAATGCGGCGATAATCTCACCCGCGAAAACGTCATGAAGCAGGCGGCAAACCTGAAGGACTATCACACCGACCTGATGCTGCCGGGCATCATGGTCAACACCTCACCGGACGATTATTTCCCGATCGAGCAGATGCAGCTGATGCGCTTCAACGGGCAAGCCTGGGAGCTGTTCGGCGACGTCATCACCGGCGAGGTCGGCCACGAGCGCAGCCAGTGATGATGTACAGTCGCCTTTTGTCGCGGGCTTAGCCCGCGCTGAGACGCACGCCGGCGCGGAGGAACTTCTGCGGATCGACCGCTTCGCCCTCGATGCGGGTCTCGTAGTGCAGATGCGGACCGGTGGAGCGACCGGTCGACCCGACCAGACCGACGACCTGGCCGATCTTCACGGTCTCGCCGACCCTGACGTTGATCTCGGAGAGATGGCCGTAACGGGTCGAAAGTCCGTTGCCGTGGTCGACCTCGACCATGCGGCCGTAACCGCCGGACCAGCCGGCCGACACCACCTTGCCGTTGGCGGTGACGCGAACCGGATCGCCGGTGGCAGCGCGGAAATCGAGCCCGGTATGCATCGCGGGCCGGCCGAGGAAGGGATCGCTGCGGACGCCGAAGCCGGAGGTGAACTCGACCTCGCCGATGACGGGCTTGCGGTAGGGCACCAGCGCCAGCGTGCGGTTGAGACGGTCCATCTCGGCGCGCGTGGTGTTGATGCGATAGAGCTGCTTCTCGAACGGTCCGGCGTTGGCCGTCAGTTTGACCGGCACGAACGGACCACCCATCGCGGTGCGCGGCACGGCGGATTCGAGATTGGCGAGATTCAGGCCGAGATCGCTGACGACGCCGCGCATCCGGCGCATCCGTGAATCCATGCCTTCCTCGACGGCGCTGAGCGCCGCCATCTGGCGCCGTTCAACCTGGTCGAGCGAGGTCGTGAGCCGGACCAGGACGTTGTCGAAACCCTGATTCTTGGCGAATTGGCTGGTCGGGGGCGCTGCGACAGTGGGTGCGCGCGATTCCAGGCGGGCCTCACGGTCCGGAGGCGCCACGAAGATCACGGTGTCGCTGATCGGCGAGGGTTTAGGCGTGCTCTGGCTCGAATCGCCGCGCTGGGGCGTCGCACGCGGAATCGAGCCGGTTACATCAGGCATGGCTCCGAGCGCCGTCGCCCGGGACTCCAGCGCCGTCTGGCGCTTCATGATCTGGTCGAGTTTCTGGTCGAACTGTTCCTGGTCGAGCAACTGGCGGCTGGTGGTGCGGTCGACCTTGGCGCGCAGCTCGGCGATACGGTCCTCATAGGCGTATTGCATCTCGGCCTGGCGGGCGATCAGCCGGGTCAGGACGTCGTCACGGAAAGCGAAATAGGTAGCGGTTGCCGCCGACCAGAGACCGAGCAGCACCACCGTGCCAACCACGATCCAGAACACCACGGGCCCGAAGCGAACCTGCTTGCCGGCATGGACGATGGTGTAGGCGTCGTCGGTCGCGGGAAGGGGAATCGCTGCGGTTGCCGCGGGGGCAGGACGGCGTTGGGAGGCCCGTCCGCGGTCGTGAGGATGATGTTGGGCGTACTGCGAGTATTGGGCAGAACTTTTCGACATCGGCACTCCCGCGCCGGTCGGATGAGTCCGTACGGCCTAATTGCCGCAGCAATCTGGGCGGTCATGGTTAATTTTCCGGAAACGGGAACGCGCGAATTTAAAGGACTGGTTAAAGACTTCTTGCCGCTTCCAGCACCTCGTCGGCATGACCGTCGACCCGGACATTGCGCCAGATCCTGGCCAGTTTGCCATCGGCCCCGACCAGTATCGTGGTGCGAAGAATCCCAAGGAAGCTCTTGCCATACATGGACCTTTCGCCCCAGGCGCCATAGGCTTCCAGCAACTGGTGCGTCTCATCCGAGATCAGGGGGATACCGAGCTTGTGCTTGTCGCGAAATTTCTCCTGAGCCTTTAACGGATCGGCGGAGACGCCGAGCACGGCAGTGTCGGCAGCCGCGAAGGCACCGGCGAGGCGAGTGAAGTCGATCGCCTCCCGGGTGCACCCCGGGGTGTCGGCGCGGGGGTAGAAGAACAGGACGAGCTTTCGGCCGGCATAGTCCGCCAATGTGACGACCTCGCCGCCGTCGCGGGGCAGGCGGAAGGCGGGGGCCTTCTGGCCCTCGGTCAGGCCCGACTTCGCCTTGGCGGGCGGAGACACCGATTTGGAGGAATTTAACTGTTTCGATGCGGCCGTATGTGATCCTGCTTTTGCTAAGGTCCCGGTTGATTTGCTCGCCGGTGTCCGCGGCGTTTTCGCGGACTTTGTCGGAGTAGAGGCCCGCGTTTTCGGGGTCTGCTTTTTAGCCGTCGGACTGCCGGAGGGCGTTTTGGACGATTTCGTTCGGGATTTCTTGGACATACGCCTTCCTTTCGACGCTTTCGGCGGGTCAACCGAAACGGTATTGCAGCTCTCGTCCGGTGTGCCGGAATCGCGCCCTCGGCTGGGCAAGTCTGGCGGCGCCGGAGTATGGTTACAAGGAATTCCACGCACCACCCCACTGCTCGTTGAACGCGCTCCCGGGGCGAAATGACGAACAGCAGGAATATTCGAGGTATGGCGGCAATGCCGGCGCAGGGAGCTTCGCTTCCCGCGGACGGCTGCGGTCCCGGCGGCGCTCAATCCTATGACGGGCGCCTGTATCGAGAGGCAATGGCAAGGAATAAGTCGCCCCAGGATTATAATCGGGACTTCGATCGGCGCGGCGTTCAGCAACAGCCGCAGGAATGGGACGACGCCGATTGGGATCCGGATCAGGAGGCGGCCGCGGGCCATCGCGCGCGCCGGCTGCTGTCGCGTTCCAATTCGGGCTTTCATCGCTTCGGTGACGGGTTTGGGGCGCTACGCCGCTGGCTGGCTGCCGATCGCTGGCTAAAGCGCGTCGTCCTTGTCGTCGGGACTCTCGCCGTCATCTTCATCGGCTGCTTCGGCGCGCTGTGGTGGCGGCTCGGTGCCGGCCCCATCAATCTCGACATTGCAACGCCATGGCTGGCGGCCGCGATCGAAGACAATATCGGTCACGGCAACACGGTTGAGATCGGAGGCACCCAGATCGAGCGCGCCGGCCGGGTCCGCATCGCCGTCCGCATCCGAGACATCATCGTCCGCGATCGCGATCACGCCATCGTTGCCAGCGCGCCGAAGGCTGAAGTGAAGCTATCGGGTGCGGGCCTCTTGATGGGTCACCTGCGCGCCGAGAGTCTCAATCTGGTCGATGCTGAACTCGCGATCCGCATCGCGCCCGACGGTACCGTCACCGTGTCCGCCGGCGATACCGCAAAGCCGCTGGCAACCGGCGTCGCCTCGAAGAAGGACGCGGGTCTGCCGCCGACATTCCCGCGCAACGGTGTCCCGCCGCCGCCATTCGCCACGGGGCCCGCGAGCCAGGATCCATCCCAAGCCGCCTCTCAAGGCCCGCCTCAGGCGACGGCACAAAGCGGCATCCTTCAGGGCCTCGACTGGCTCGACAGTCTGAGCATGACCGGCCTCGACGGCCAGAATCTCAACGAGATCGGCCTGAAGAACGGCAATCTGATCGTCGACGATCAGCAGCGCGGCAGCAAATGGTCGTTTGAGAACATCACGCTCAGCCTGCGTCGGCCGAGCCGGGGTGGCGTCACGCTCAGCCTGGGCGAAGAGGGCGCGCGTCCGTGGATGCTGCGCGCCACGATCGGGCCTGCCGAGAACGGCGTGCGCTCGGTCGACATCAAGGCCGACAAGGTCTCGACCTCCAACATCCTCCTGGCACTGCGGGTCAAGGATCTCACCTACACCGCCGACCTGCCGCTGACGGGCGAGCTCAAGGGCGAACTCGGCCGCGATGGCGTGCCGACCTTCTTCCGCGGCAAGATCGCGGTCGGCGCCGGCAATATCATCGACACCGACACGCCGGACTATCCGATGGCGATCGACCAGGCCGAGATCAACGTCGAGTGGGACGCCAATCGGCGGGTGCTGGTGGCACCGTTCAAAATCCTGTCGGGCGCGAACCGCCTGACGCTTCTGGCTCATCTGGAGCCGCCCAACGGCACCATCAATGACTGGCAGCTCGGCTTCAGCGGCGGTTCGATCCTGCTCGGCGGCATCGACAACGAGCCGCCGCTCGTCTTCAACCGCATCGCGATCGGCTTCCGCTTCGACACCGACCACAAGCGCCTCTTGCTGACGCAGGCCGACATCAGCAATGGCGAGATCGGCGTTGCCGGCACGGGTGCGATCGACTATTCCGGCGAGCCGCGGCTGACGCTGGGCTTTGCGGGAACGCCGATGTCGGCCTCCGCGCTGAAGCGGATGTGGCCGACGCTGGTCGTTCCCGAGTTGCGCGAATGGGTGATCGAGCGGATCGAGCGCGGTACGCTCCAGCGCATCGAGATCGGCGTCAATTCGCCGACGAAGAACTTGCCGCGCAAGGGCCCGCCCATTCCCGACGACGGCCTCTCGGTCAACATCGTCGCGAGCGGCGTCGCGGTCCGTCCCGTGGACGGCATGCCCGTTGTGCACGATGCCGATCTGAAGGCGCGCGTGACCGGCCGCACCGCGACCGTGACCATCGGGCAGGGCATTGCCGATACGCCCGCCGGCCGTAAGGTCACGATTTCCGATTTCGTCTTCGAGGTGCCGGATATGGCGCCCAAGCCGTCGCCGTCGCGGACCAGGTTCCGCGTCGACGGACCCGTGCCTGCGGCGGCCGAGATGCTCTCGAATGATCGCCTGAGTGATCTGTCATCGACCGTCGTCGATCCCAACACCAGCAAGGGGACGTTCACGGCGAACATCCAGCTCGGCCTGCCGGTCAAGGGCGAGCTGACCAAGGCGGACACGACCTACGCCGTCACCGCCGATCTCAACGGTTTTGCCGCCGACAAGCTGGTGATGAACCAGAAGCTGGAGGCCAACAGCCTCAAGATCGTCGCGAGCAACACGGGTTATCAGGTCAAGGGCGACGTCAAGATCAACGGGCAGGCGGCCTCGCTCGACTATCGCAAGCCCGCCGAGGGCGACGCGGATGTCAGGTTGCAGGCGACGCTGGACGATGCGAGCCGGGCGCGCCTGGGATTCGATCTCAGCCCCGCCGTCAGCGGATCGTTGCCGATCAAGCTGTCGGGCAAGATCGCCGGCAGCCCCGATCAGACGACGAAGCTCGGCGTTGAGGCCGACCTGACCTCGGTCAAGCTCGACAACATCCTGCCCGGCTGGGTCAAGCTGCCCGGCAAGTCGGGCAAGGCCAGCTTCAAGGTCGTGCCGACCGCGCAATCGACGCGTCTGGAAGACATCGTCATCGAAGGCGGTGGCGCCTCGATCAAGGGCTCGCTCGAGGTCGACGCGAACGGCGATCTCATGAACGCGAACTTCCCGACCTATTCGCCGTCCGATGGCGACAAGGCGTCGCTGAAGGTGGAGCGCAGCCAGGATGGCGTCATCAAGGGCACGATGCGCGGCGACGTGTTCGACGGTCGCGGCTTCCTGAAGTCGGCGATCTCCGGCAATTCCAAGGACGACAAGAACAAGATGAAGAACGTCGATTTCGACATCGACGTGAAGCTCGGCGCCGTCGCCGGTTTCAACGGCGAGGCGATGCGCAGTGTCGATGCCAAGATGTCGAAACGCAATGGTGCCATCAAGGCGTTCACGCTGAGCGGCAAGGTCGGCAAGGACACGCCGGTGGCGGCTGACCTGCGCGGCGGCCGTGCGCAGGGCAACCGCGAGGTGATCTACCTCCAGACCAACGATGCCGGCGCGCTGCTGCGGTTCACCGACACCTACACCAAGGCGGTCGGCGGCCAGATGGTGGTGGCGATGGAGCCGCCGACATCCGAGCCGAACACCTCGCGCGAGGGCCTCATCAACGTCCGCGACTTCACGGTGAAGGGCGAGGCGCAGCTCGAACGCGTCGCCGCTGGCGCGCCCAACGGCACCGGCAACGGCGTCTCGTTCAGTGCGCTCCGCGCCGAGTTCACGCGGCAGAACGGCGCACTGACGGTCCGCGACGGCGTGGTCAAGGGTCCCATGATCGGCGCCACCATCGAGGGCTCGATCGACTATCCCGGCAACCAGGTCTGCATGAGCGGCACCTTCGTGCCGATGTATGGCGTCAACAACATCTTCGGCCAGATCCCGTTGTTCGGCATCTTCCTCGGCGGCGGCAACAATGAAGGGCTGATCGGCGTGACCTATGAGGTCGTCGGCACGCCGGCTGCGCCCGTGATGCGCGTCAATCCGATCTCGGCGATGGCCCCCGGCCTGTTCCGCAAGATCTTCGAGTTCAACACCGGCAAGCAGAACTCGCCGTTCGAGGAATTCCCCTCGCAGTCGAACGACGGTTCGACCGGGTCGACGCGCCAGCTCTCGAGCGGCTGTAGCCTGACACGGCGGTAACCACCCATAGTCCCAAGTGCCCGTCATGCCCGGGCTTGTCCCGCCTGCGCGACCGGAGCGGCTTCGGCTCGGCGAAGGCCGGGCATCCACATTCTTCGTCGCGGCCAAAAACGTAGATGGCCGGGACAAGCCCGGCCATGACGAATGTGGCGACGCTCTCGCGCCAAATGTCTTGATTCTGGAGTGCCGCGTTAGGCGGCGCGCACGCCTGCGAGGAATGTCCCGACTTCACCGGAGAGCTGCTCGGCCTGCTTGGACAGGTTCGAGGCGGCCGCGAGCACCATGCCGGCGGCGTTGCCGGTCTCGTTTGCGGCGGTCGAGACGCCGCCGATATTGGTGGTGACTTCCTTGGTGGCTTCCGCGGTCTGCGAGACGCTGCGGGCGATCTCGGCGGTGGCGGCGCCTTGCTCCTCGATGGCGGCACCGATCGAGGTGGCGATGCGGCTGACCTCCTCGATGGTGGCGGTGATGCCGCCGATGGCGTCCACGGCCTCCTTGGTCGCGCCCTGGATCTGCGCGATCTTGTCGCCGATCTCGCGGGTGGCTTCGGCGGTCTGGCTCGCCAGCGACTTCACCTCGGAAGCGACAACGGCAAAGCCGCGGCCGGCTTCACCGGCGCGCGCGGCCTCGATGGTGGCGTTGAGTGCGAGCAGGTTGGTCTGCGCGGCAATGCTGGAGATCAGCTCGGCGACGTGCTCGATCTGCTGGGCGCCGTCCGAGAGCGCACGCACGATGGTGTCGGTGCGGCGCGCGCTGTCGACCGCGCGGCCCGTGACTTCTGCGGACTGAGCGACCTGGCGGCTGATCTCGGTGATGGAGGAGGAGAGCTCCTCGGCGGCAGCCGCGACGGTCTGGACGCGCTGGCTCGCCTCGGTGGCGGCCGTGCCGACCACGGCGGCGCGGCGGTTGGTGCCTTCGGCCGTGGATGACATCGACTTGGCGGTGGTCTCGAGCTCGCCGGAGCCGGAAGCCATCAGGCCGACGAGCTGACCGACGGAGGCATCGAAGCGATCGGCGAGGGCGATCAGGGCGTCGCGCTTCTCCTGCTCGCTGCGGGTCTTGGTGGCGACCTGCTCGGCTTCCAGGTTACGCGCCGTCAGTGCGGTCTGACGCAGGACTTCAAGCGTCTCGGCCATGCGGCCGATCTCGTCGCCGCGGTCGGTCTCCTCGACCGGCTTGTCGATGGCGCCTTCCGAAATCTCCTGCATGCGGTTCTTCTGGCGGTCGAGCGCGCCGAGCACGTCGCGGGCGATCAGCCAGGACAGCGTCGCCATCAGCAGCATCAGGCCGATGCCGATCGCGGCAAGCTCCAGCGTCAGGGCGCGCACATCGGCGTCGATGTCGTCGACATAGAGACCGTAGCTGATGGTCGCGTTCCAGGGCGCGAATTTGCGCGCAAAGACGGTCTTGCGCACGGGCTCGGTCTGGCCGGGGCGGGGGTAGAGATAGGAGGTCACTCCGCCCTGTGCGGTCTCGCCGCCGGCCTTGATGATGGCGTCGGCGATCAAGACGCCGTTAGAGTCCTTGGCCCCAGTGATCTTGCCTTCCAGCTGCTGGTTGGCGCCGTTCACCAGGATGGAGGTGTCGGGGTTGTAGACAACGGGGTAGCCTTGGTTGCCGTTGAAGTTCATGCGGCGGCCACGCTGGTGGAACTGGGCCTTGGCGTCGGCCGGCGTCAGCTTGCCGGCGGCAACCTCTTCCTGAAGCGATTGCGCGTAGTTGTAGAGCAGCTCGACCGCAGTCCGCATCTGCTGGACGCGATCCTCCATCATGCGACTCTTGCTGAGGACGGACGATACGCCGATGATGGCCGTGACTGTGAGAGCTGAAAGACAGACCATGCTGGCGAGCTTGGTCCGGATCTTGAGATGACTCATCAGCTTCATCGCGGCCTCGAAAGAAATGGTTGTTATTGCTCGCGTCGGTAGCATGAAGTTCTTACCAATCATGAATGGACGCGTGCGACGTGCTGCCGCGCGCGCAGCGTTCGCAGCCGGATGCGCAAGCATGCAGGCGGAATCGCGCTTTGCCAGTGCGTGGCGCGTCCGGTCGTCGAGACAGATGATGTCGGAATTTGGTGGTGACCGAGCCGGGCCGGAGCGGCAATGAACCGATTCGTTCACCGCATCGTCATGGCCGTGCTGCTCGTGGCTGCCCTCGTCCTGATCTGGAACGTGCTGGGCGCGCGCTGAGTCGGCACCGGCAGATCCGCCAGTGCCGACTTGCTTTCAGGTTAACTAGCGAGCGCCTCAGCGCCGTGCGTAGGCGTCGCCCGCCGCGTCGCTCTCCTTGCCCATCAGCGCATCGACGCTGACCGAACCGCCGCCGGCGGCCGCGAGGTAGAGGCAGGCGAAGCAGAACAGGATTGCTGCGGTGCCGCCATTGAGCAGCGGCAGGAACACAGGCGCTTCGCCTTTGAGCATGTGGCCCATGAAGTAAGCGAAGGCCATTTCGCCCGAGAGAATGAAAGCGGTGAGGCGGGTGAACAAGCCGAGCATCAGAAGCGCGCCGAGCACGAGCTCGAGCGCACCGGCCGTCCAGATCAGCGGCGGGATGTTCGCGAAGTAGGGGAGCACCGGAAACTTGAAGATCTTTGCGATGCCGTACTGGAACAGCAGCAGTCCGGTGACGAAGCGAAACAGGCTCAAGAGAACCGGTTGAAAGCGAGTGAGATACGGAAAGTTCATTGGTTTGTGCCCTCCATCCAATGCTGCGACTTGGACCGCATTCGGTTTCGCCCTGCAAGCCGTGCACACTCGATTCGTCCTGACATTTTCGTCATGTCGGACAAAACACCGCAGGCCAGGATTTCAGCCCCGTGCGACCGCACTTTTTGCGCGTGTTCCCCGTCGCGCCCATCCGTAATTTGCCGGTGACGCGGATGCGCGCAAGTAACCTCCAGGAAACTTACCGCCGCAAGGCGGGCACGATCAGGAACGGGATCATCCCGAGCACCACGCTCGCAAGTGCGAAAGCAAGCAGCGCGTTATACCCGTGGGTCGCGTCATGGATCAGGCCGCCGCTCCAGGAGCCGAACGCCGAGCCGAGTCCACTGCCGATCGAGATGGTGCCGTAGATGGTGCCGACCCGCTTGCCCTGGAAAATCCTCATCGCCGTGGCGCTGATCAGCGGGCCGCGCGAGCCCATCATGCTGCCGAAGCAGACGACGAAACCGGTGAGCAGCAGGATGTTCGGAGAATACTGCAACAGCCACAGCAGGACGATGCCGAGGATCGAGATCGCGTAGCTCAGCAGCACCGACGGCCGGCGCCCGATCAGGCCGTCGAGCGCGGACACGCCGAGCATGCCAAACACAAGCACGACGCCGGAGAAGCCCCAGGCGGTTGCGGCCTGCAGCGGCGGAAAGCCGGCGTCGATCAGATAGGCCACGATCTGCGCGGCAATTGAGTACATGCCGACGGCAGTGAAGAAGAAGGTCCAGAACAGCGCCCAGAAGGCGTGATGGCGCATGGCACGGAGCAGCGTCCAGCCATTGTCGACGAAATCGGGGTCGGTCCTTTTCACGACATGCGGCGAGCCCGCAGCGAACAGCCGCCACGGCAGCAGCATCAGCGGGAGCAACAGGCCGAGTGCCGTAAAGCCGAACAGCTGGTAGGTGTCGCGCCAGCCGACGTGATCGATCAGGAGCTGCGAGGCCGGCAGCAGCGCCAGCACGCCGCCGCCCATCGCCGAATACACCACCGACATTGCAGTCGGCAGACGGGGTCCGAACCAACGGCCGAGCAGGATCGAGTTCGGCACGATGCCGATGAAGGCAACGCCGATGCCGACGCAGAGGCCGATCGAGAGTTGGAACTGCCAGAGATGTTGCGCGTGGGCTGCGACCAGGAACGCCGCGCCCAGCAGCAACAGCCCGAGCGCATAGACGATGCGTGGTCCGGAATGGTCGAACAGGCGTCCGACGAAGGGCGCAGTGAGACCGCTCGCGAGCCAGGTCAGTGAATAGACCGAGACGATCTGCGCGCGGTCCCAGCCGAAACTTTCCGAAATCGGTTTCAGGAACACCGTAAAGCTGTCGCCGAGCCCGCGGCCGAGCACGGCCAGCGTAAAGCACAGCGCGAGCACGACGAGCGCGGTGCGAACAGCGTCCCGCTGATCGCTCGCGACGTTCTCCCTGGGCGTGTTCTGATCCATTGCCCGTCAGGGAGCGCGCATCCGTGCGCCCTGACAAGCAGCGAAAAGCTCATACGCCTATGCAGGCTTAAGCAGGACGTGCTTCTTCTTGCCGAAGGAGAGCTTGATCACGCCCTCGGGCGTCAGATTGTTTGTCGACAGTGCCATCTTTTCGTCAGTGACCGGCTCGTCGTTGACGCGAAGGCCGCCGCCCTTGATCTGGCGCCGGGCTTCGCCGTTGGAAGCAACGAGGCCCGCCTTGACGAAGGCGTTGAGCACGCCGAAGCCGGCGTCGATCTCGCCCCGCGGAATTTCCACCGTCGGCAGGGTTTCGGCCAGCGCACCTTCCTCGAAGGTGCGGCGGGCGGTCTCCGCTGCCTCCTTCGCGGCCTCGCGGCCATGCAGCAGCGCGGTCGCTTCAGTGGCGAGCACCTTCTTGGCCTCGTTGATCTCCGAGCCGCCGAGCGCTTCGAGCTTCCTGATCTCAGCCATCGGCAGCGTCGTGAACAGCTTCAGGAATTTGCCGACGTCGGCATCCTCGGTGTTGCGCCAGTACTGCCAGAAATCATAGGGCGAGAACGCGTCGGCGTTGAGCCAGACTGCGCCTTGCGCGGTCTTGCCCATCTTGGCGCCCGATGCGGTCGTCAGCAGCGGCGTCGTCAGCGCGAACAGCTGGTGCGTGCCCATGCGGCGGCCGAGATCGACGCCCATGATGATGTTGCCCCACTGGTCCGAGCCGCCCATCTGCAATTTGCAGCCGGTGCGCTTGGCAAGCTCGACGAAGTCGTAGGCCTGGCAGACCATGTAGTTGAACTCGATGAAGCTCATCTCCTGCTCGCGCTCGAGGCGCAGCCGGACGGAGTCCATCGTCAGCATGCGGTTGACCGAGAAGTGCCGGCCGACGTCGCGCAGCATCTCGATCCAGTTCAGCTTGGTCAGCCACTCCGCATTGTCGAGCATGACGGCGTCGCTTGCGCCGCTGCCGTAGCGCAGCACTTTCGCGAACACGCCGCGGATCGATTCCTTGTTGGCCTCGATCTCGGCAATGGTGCGCATCGCGCGCGTCTCGTCCTTGCCGGAGGGATCGCCCACCATGGTGGTGCCACCGCCCATCAGCGTGATCGGCTTGTTGCCGGACTGCTGCAGCCAGTGCAGCATCATCATGGTCAGGTAATTGCCGATATGCAGCGAGCGGGCGGTGCAATCGTAGCCGACATAGGCGGTCGCCTCGCCCTTGGCGGCGAGCGCGTCCAGCCCCTCGAAATCGGAGCATTGGTGGATGAAACCACGTTCCTGCAGGATATTGAGGAAATCCGATTTAAATGCAGTCATCTGTCGGCATGCCCAACAATTCTTGGTTTACTGTTTCGGGAGCAATTTAAGGGTCTTCCGTGGGAACCCGATTGCTGCCCGCCACTTGGCGCTGTGGCATTATAAGATGTGTCCCTCTGGCACAAGATCGGCATGCCGGAGGGGGTCTCTTGAGGACGCTGATCCATGATGTTGACGGCACTCGGTTTGATGAGCGGCACCTCGCTGGACGGGGTGGATGTCGCGCTGATCGAAACCGATGGAAAACAGGTGAAGGCATTTGGGCCGTCCGGCTACCGGGCCTATAGCCCTGCGGAGCGCAATCTGCTGCGTCAGGCCCTCTCCGAGGCTGTGCACCTGGCGCAACGTGACGCCCGGCCAGGCATCCTGGCCGAGGCCGAGCGCGCGGTAACACGGGCCCACGCCGAGGCGGTTGCCGCCTTCTTCGCCCAGAACCGCATGAAGCCCGAGGATGTCGACATCGTCGGCTTCCACGGCCAGACCGTGCTGCACCGCCCCGAGCGGCGCCTGACGGTGCAGATCGGTGACGCCGCGGCGCTGGCGAAGGCGATCCATATCCCAGTGATGCATGATTTCCGCGCCGCCGACGTCGAGGCCGGCGGGCAGGGGGCGCCCTTCGTACCAGTCTACCACCGCGCGCTCGCCAACTCGCTGGATCGCGAGGGGCCGATCGTCGTGGTCAATATCGGCGGCGTCTCCAACATCACCTATATCGACGGCAACGATACGCTGATCGCCTGCGACACCGGCCCCGGCAACGCGCTGCTGGACGATTTCATGTACCGCACCATGAACCAGGCGTTCGATGCGGAAGGAAAGTTCGCAGCCCTCGGGAAGGTCGATGAGGTCTGGATCGCTCGCGCGCTGGAGCTGCCGTTCTTTGCGCTGCCTCCGCCGAAATCGCTCGATCGCAACGATTTTGCCGCCTTGAGGCTCGGCGACGTGGCGCCGGCCGACGGTGCGGCGACCCTGACCGCCTTCACCGCGACGGCGATCACCCGCATCATCCCGTTGCTCCCGCGTCGGCCGCGCAGCTGGATCGTCTGCGGCGGCGGCGCCCGCAACCTCACCATGCTCCGCATGCTGCGGGAGCGGGTGGGATCGGCGACAGTCGAGGCCGCCGAGACGCTCGGCTGGGCCTCCGACGCCATCGAAGCCCAGGCCTTCGGCTTCCTCGCGGCGCGTGGGCTGAAGGGCCTGCCATTGTCCTATCCGACCACCACGGGCGTGCCGATGCCGATGACGGGCGGGGTGATCGCGCGGCCCTGAGCGCGGCTTTTCGAATTGGGGCAACTGCATCGCCCTTTCAATTGGCTTTCCAGATTGCAGACACGCCTTTGCAGTCTCGCGGCAGGTTTCGCCCGAGCCTTGCTGTCGTTCGGCGCCCTCAATCGGACCAGAGGGCGCAGGGAAGGCCGGGCGCCGGCGGCACCCGCAGGTCCGTGGGCGATAAGAACGCACACGGGGTGGACCACAGGCGTGCCGGTCGCCCGGCCTTCCCTGCGCGGATGGTTTTAACGGTGTCCTTCGTGCTCTCCTCGGGGAGCGTTGCACTATTGCCCCCGTCGCCTCACGGCTGATCGATGTGGGACCCGGTCGGGCCGCCGCATCACCGCGAGCCTTGACGCCAGAACCCCGGGCGCCGGGACCACACGACTTCTCCGTCCGCGGACGTCCCCGCCAGATCATCAGGGGCTGACGCGTGCTCGCGCCCGATGTCCAACGTGGCCGCTGTGACCGCGCCGTGTCGTATGCACGTTGCGCCGGGACTCACGGTTGCCCGCCCTGTCCTCACACATCGCGCCGGCGCTACCGCGTCCACCGCACCCCGGCCCGCATCTCGTGACGATCGCGAAGCGCCCCTCTGGCAGGGCCGGGATAGCGCGCATATGCCATAAATCCGAAATTCGGAAAAGCGATATATTTCTGCCGGAAGGGGTTGACGGGTTTTGGGTGTTTTGCCCGACGTGTCGCCACGCCGTCATTTGCTTAGCTTCCACTACAATGGGCGACGGTAGCGAGTACGGAGAACGGAGTTGAGACATGATGGGTTCGCAAGGGCTCAACCCATCCTACGAGCTAGGCACGGGGCCTGACCATGAAACTGGATGATCGTCTTCCGCCGGATTTTCCATTTCTGGCGGACCGGCCGGTCTGGCTGTTCGTTCTGCTCTTGGCGGTCGGAATGACGGCCATGTGGATGACCGACAATCTCTATTTTAGCTGGCTGCACCGCAGGGCCCCAAGGCTGTTTCGTCCCCGTGTCCTGCTGGCCATTCTGGCGGCCTGCGTCGCCTTTATCGCGATCGGAATGGCGATCAACCCACTCCCGGTTCGGCCGTAACGCCAGTTCAATGCAGTTGCATTGATCTTGACGTGTACATGCAAGTGCATTTATATTGGATGCAGTTGCATCGAACCGCCGGGATCGCGCCATGACCGCTTCACTGAAACTGATCAGCCACAAGCTTTGTCCCTACGTGCAGCGCGCCGTGATCGCGCTGACGGAGAAGGGCGTTCCGTTCGAGCGGGTCGATATCGATCTCGCCAACAAGCCGGACTGGTTCTTGAAGCTCTCGCCGCTCGGCAAGGTGCCGGTGCTGGTTGTGACGACCGACAAGGGCGAGGTCGCGCTGTTCGAGAGCAACGTGATCTGTGAATACATCGAGGAGACGCAAGCAGGCCTCAAGCTGCATCCGGCGGATGCGCTGAAGCGTGCCGAGCATCGCGCCTGGATGGAGTTCGGCTCGGCGATCCTCGGCGACCTCTGGGGACTGGAGACGACGACGGATCCGGCGACCTTCGAAACCAAGCGCCAGGCGCTCGCCGCGAAATTCGCGCGCGTCGAGGCAGCGCTTGGCGCGGGCCCGTATTTCGCAGGCGATGCGTTCAGCCTGGTCGATGCGGTGTTCGCACCCGTCTTCCGCTATTTCGATGTGTTCGACGAACTGACCGAGCTCGGCATCTTCAGCGATCTGCCGAAGGTGCGGGCGTGGCGTGCGGAGCTGGCGAAGCGTCCGAGCGTACGCACCGCGGTCGGCGCCGACTATCCGCAATTACTGCGCGCCTTCCTGGTGCGGCACGACGCGCATCTGCTCAAGCTCGCCGCCTGAGGCGAGCCGATGTCACAATCCATGGCCTGGCTGATGCTGGTGATCGCCGGCGCGCTCGATGTCGGCTGGGCGATCTCGATGAAGTACGCGGAAGGCTACACGCGGGTGGGCTGGAGCATTGCTTCGCTCGTGCTGCTCGCGGCCTTCGTCTTCCTGCTCGGGCGCGCCTTGAAGGTGCTCGAGGTCGGCGTTGCCTATTCGGTGTGGACCGGCATCGGGGCTGCCGGAACCTTCGTCATGGGCGTGGTGCTGTTCGGCGAGACCTTGAGCGCGATGAAGCTTGCCGGCATCGCGCTCGTCTTGACAGGGATCGCCGCGCTCAAGCTGGCTTGAGCTGCGAGCCTTGGCTTCGTAGCCCGGATGGAGCGGAGCGCAATCCGGGGCCGTGTATCCGCGGATGGAGTTTCCCGGATTTCGCTTCGCTCCATCCGGGCTACAAAATCTCAGCGCACGTTCGCGAGCCGCATGTCGAGATAGGCGGTGATGGTTTCCATCAGCGGCTCAAGCTTGGCGTCGAAGAAATGGTTGGCGCCGGGGATGACCTGCTGGTCGATCACGATGCCCTTCTGCGTCTTCAGCTTCTCGACCAGCGTGTTGACGTCCTTCGGCGGCACCACCGCGTCCTTCTCGCCATGCACGATCAGGCCCGACGACGGGCAGGGCGCAAGGAACGAGAAGTCGTAGAGGTTGGCCGGCGGCGCAATCGAGATGAAGCCCTCGACCTCGGGGCGGCGCATCAGAAGCTGCATGCCGATCCAGGCGCCGAAGGAGAATCCGGCGACCCAGCAGGCGCGTGCTTCGGGATTGATGGTCTGCGCCCAGTCGAGGGCTGCGGCGGCGTCCGACAATTCGCCGGTGCCGTGGTCGAACGAGCCCTGGCTGCGGCCGACGCCGCGGAAATTGAAGCGCAGCACCGAGAAGCCACGATGCGCGAACGCATAATAGCACTGGTACACGATCTGATGATTCATCGTGCCGTGAAACTGCGGATGCGGATGCAGGATCATCGCGATCGGCGCGTTCTTCTGCTTGGCCGGGTGATAGCGGCCTTCGAGACGGCCGGCAGGGCCAGTGAAAATAACTTCAGGCATCGATGATCTCTTGATTGACTTGCTGGAGAGACGATCCTCGGCAATCAACCGATTGTGGCCTCATCGGCAGGTGCCGACGGAAGCGCGAATGAAGGGTGAGAAGGCGCGCCTTGCGGTGATGCGCTGAAGGCGTGCGGTGACTTGACGGTGCGGGTTCTAACATAGGCAGAGGGTCAAAAAGCAAGCATCTTGAACATCACCCAATGGGCTCAAGGCGTTAGCGTGTCATGGTCGCGTCATCGGCTGCCGCGGATCTGGAATCGCCCGTTGCCAAGCGCATGTCGGGGCGCCATGTCGAGCTGGAGGGGCCCCACGGGCCAAGTTTCCCAAGCAAGGTAATATAATACTAGATGCGGAACCGCGTTTATCTCGACTGGAATGCGACCACACCGCTGCGCGCCGAAGCGCGACGCGCGATGCTCGCCGCCTGGGACCTGGTCGGCAACCCGTCCTCAGTCCATGCCGAGGGGCGGGAGGCGCGACGGCTGGTCGAGGAGGCCCGCGCCGCGCTCGCGGTGGCGGTAGGGGCGCTGCCGCGGAACGTCGTCTTCACCTCCGCAGGCACGGAAGCCAACGCACTGGCGCTGTCGCCTGGCCTGCGGCGGTCATCCGGCGGCCCGGTCGAGCGGCTGCTCGTCTCGGCCGTGGAGCACGCTTCGGTGCTGGCCGGTGGCCGATTCCCGGCGGACAGGGTCAGCCCGATCCCGGTGACGCGTTCCGGTGTGGTTGACCTCGACCATCTCACGAGTCTGCTCGGTGACGGCGCTCCGGCACTGGTTTCCGTCATGGCCGCGAACAACGAAACCGGCGCGCTCCAGCCGGTCGCCGAGATCGCCCGGATCGTCCACGAGGCCGGCGGCCTCCTGCACGTCGATGCAATCCAGGCGCTTGGCAAAATTCCATTTGAAATCAACGCTATGGGCGCGGATCTTGCGACTTTTTCTGCGCATAAGGTCGGCGGCCCCAAGGGCGTCGGCGCTCTGGTCGTGGCGGAGGGACTGACGGGACTGGAGCCGTTGTTGCGGGGAGGCGGCCAAGAGCTGAATCGACGCGCGGGAACCGAGAATGTTGCGGGAATCGCCGGCTTTGGCGCAGCGGTGAAGGCCGCGCTTCAAACTCTTTCCGAAGATGCGGAACAGATGGCAACCCTCAGAATTCGCTTGGAAAACGGCATCCGAGCAATCGCCGGCGCAACGATCTTCTCGAACGAGGTGACGCGGTTGCCAAATACCGTCCTTTTCACCGCGCCCGGCCTCAAGGCTGAAACCGCCGTGATCGGCTTCGACCTCGAAGGCATCGCAGTCTCCTCGGGTTCGGCCTGTTCCTCGGGTAGGGTCCAGCCGTCCCACGTGCTGTCGGCTATGGGGTACGATCCCGCCGTGGCCCAGGGAGCGGTGCGCCTCAGTCTGGGCTGGTCCACGGAACTCGAAGACATCAATAGGGCGTTAGAGGCTTGGCGAAAGCTCGGTAATACCCTACTTAAGAGCTAAGCGATGAAACACGGCTTGAACGGTTCTAAGCGCGTGCTTTCCGCCAAAAAACATCGTAATAGACACCGTAATAATCGTTCGAGTTTGATCCACCGCGGTCCTTGAAACCGCGAGCGGAGGATGGAATGCCAGCCGTACAAGAGACGGTCGAGCGCGTGAAGCGCATCGACGTCGACCAGTATCGTTATGGGTTTGAGACCCTGATCGACTCCGAGAAGGCCCCCAAGGGGCTTTCGGAAGAGATCGTAAAATTCATCTCGCAGAAGAAGAACGAACCCGACTGGATGCTCCAGTGGCGGCTTGAGGCCTATCGGCGCTGGCTGACCATGACCGAGCCGACCTGGGCGCGCGTCGACTATCCCAAGATCGACTTCCAGGACCTCTATTACTACGCGGCGCCGAAGCCGAAGAAGACGGTCACCTCGCTGGACGAGATCGATCCGGAGATCCTGAAGACCTACGAGAAGCTCGGCATCCCCTTGCGGGAAGTTGCCATGCTCGAAGGCGTCGAGCCGAAGGTAGGCGAAGAAGATCCCGCCCGCCGGAAGATCGCGGTCGACGCGGTCTTCGATTCGGTGTCGGTTGCGACCACCTTCAAGGCGGAGTTGAAGAAAGCCGGCGTGATCTTCATGCCGATCTCTGAGGCGATCCGCGAGCACCCTGAACTGGTGCAGAAATATCTGGGCTCGGTGGTTCCGACCTCGGACAATTTCTACGCGACACTGAACTCGGCGGTGTTCTCCGACGGCTCGTTCGTCTACGTGCCGCCGGGCGTGCGCTGCCCGATGGAGCTGTCGACCTATTTCCGCATCAACGAGCGCAACACCGGCCAGTTCGAGCGCACGCTGATCATCGCGGACAAGGGCGCCTACGTCTCCTATCTCGAGGGCTGCACCGCGCCGCAGCGCGATGAGAACCAGCTGCACGCCGCCGTGGTCGAGCTCGTCGCGCATGACGATGCCGAGATCAAATATTCGACGGTGCAGAACTGGTACCCCGGCAATTCGGAAGGCAAGGGCGGCATCTACAATTTCGTCACCAAGCGTGGCGACTGCCGCGGCAACCGTTCGAAGATCTCCTGGACCCAGGTCGAAACGGGTTCGGCGATCACCTGGAAGTATCCGAGCTGCATTCTCCGCGGTGATAATTCGAGCGGCGAGTTCTACTCGATCGCGATCTCGAACGGCTTCCAGCAGGTCGATTCGGGCACCAAGATGATCCATCTCGGCAAGAACACGTCGAGCCGCATCATCTCCAAGGGCATCGCGGCCGGCAAGTCGCAGAACACCTATCGCGGCCTCGTCACCGCGCACCGGAAAGCGACCGGCGCGCGCAACTTCACCGCCTGCGATTCCCTGCTGATCGGCGACAAATGCGGCGCGCACACCGTGCCGTACATCGAGGCCAAGAACTCCTCGGCGACGTTCGAGCACGAAGCGACGACCTCGAAGATCTCCGAGGACGTGCTGTTCTACTGCATCCAGCGCGGTCTCTCGCAGGAGGAGGCGGTCGGCCTCGTCGTCAACGGCTTCGTCAAGGACGTGCTGCAGCAACTGCCGATGGAGTTCGCGGTGGAAGCGCAGAAGCTGATCTCGATCTCGCTTGAAGGGTCGGTCGGCTGATCGCCGACCCTCGCGGTGCGCTTAGGCGCTCCATGCATCATTTGAATAGACTGGACACCAAAATGGCTTTGCTTGAAGTGAAAGACCTCAAGGTTCGTGTCGAGGAGCGTGAGATCCTCCACGGGCTGACGCTGACCGTGAACGAGGGCGAGGTCCATGCGATCATGGGGCCGAACGGCTCCGGCAAATCGACGCTCTCCCACGTCATCGCCGGCAAGCCCGGCTACGAGGTCACCGACGGCCAGATCCTGTTCAAGGGTGAGGATCTGCTCGAGATGTCGCCGGACGAGCGCGCCGCCAAGGGCGTGTTCCTGGCGTTCCAGTATCCGGTCGAGATTCCCGGCGTCGCCACCATGAACTTCCTGCGCACCGCGCTGAATGCGCAGCGCAAGGCGCGCGGCGAGGATGAATATTCGACGCCGGACTTCCTGAAGAAGGTCCGCGAGGTCTCGAAGTCGTTGAACATCCCGCAGGACATGCTCAAGCGCGGCGTCAATGTCGGCTTCTCCGGCGGTGAGAAGAAGCGCAACGAGGTGCTGCAGATGGCGCTGTTCGAGCCGAGCCTGTGCATCCTCGACGAGATGGATTCCGGCCTCGACATCGATGCGCTGCGCATCGCGGCCGACGGCGTCAACGCGCTGCGTTCGCCGGGGCGCGCGATGGTCGTCATCACCCATTATCAGCGGCTGCTGAACTACATCGTGCCCGACGTCGTGCACGTGATGTCGAAGGGCCGTGTCGTGAAGAGCGGCGGTAAGGAATTGGCGCTGGAGCTGGAAGCATCCGGCTACGCCCAGTTCGAGGATGCCGCGTAAGGAATTTTGCGATGAACGTTGCTGTGGCAAAGACCGGAAAGGGCCGCGCGGTGAGCGATCTCTTCACCAGCGCCGAGGGCCGGCTGCCGGGTTCGTCCGCGGTCACCGCTGTGCGCCGCGAGGCGTTCGAGACCTATGAGCGTCTCGGCCTTCCGCACCGCCGGATCGAGGAATGGAAATACACCGACCTGCGTGCGCTGGTCGGCGAGGTGCTGCCGCTGGCAGCCGCGCCCGATGCGGCCGCGCTGCAGCGCGCCGCGGACACGGTGAAGACGCATGCGATCGCAGGCGCGCGCAAGCTGGTGCTGGTCGACGGCGTGTTCGTAGCCGATCTTTCCGACGTGAAGGTGCTCGCCTCCGAGGCCGGCTTCAAGACGTTGCGGGAGACGCTGGAGAAGGATTCCGGTCTGTTGAAGACCGCGTCCGCCGATGCCGTGATCTCGCTCAACGCGGCGATGGCGACGGATGGCGTGGTGCTGTCGATTGCCGACGGTGCGCAGCTGTCCGCTCCGATCCAGATCATCCACATCGCCACCGCCACATCGGCGTCGGCCTTCACCCGCTCGCAGGTCACGATCGGCAAGGGCGCGCACGCCACCATCGTCGAGAGCTTCGTTGCGGCAGGCGCTGCGGCCTACCAGGTCAATG
This sequence comes from Bradyrhizobium sp. ERR14, assembly GCF_014198235.1. Classification (NCBI taxonomy): domain Bacteria; kingdom Pseudomonadati; phylum Pseudomonadota; class Alphaproteobacteria; order Hyphomicrobiales; family Nitrobacteraceae; genus Bradyrhizobium; species Bradyrhizobium sp. ERR14. The sequence continues at coordinate 461,031 of NZ_JACIHD010000001.1, forward strand.
ACGCCGTGATCGTTTCTGTCGGCGATGACGCCGACGTTGCACACATTCGCCTGATGGACGATGCACCCGACGCCTTGAACGTCTCGTCGCACTTCGTCACCGTCGGCGCCAATGTGAAGTTCAATTTCTTCAACATGACGACCGGGGCTGCTGTCAGCCGCCTCCAGGGCTTCATCACGCTGGCGGGCGAGGGCAGCGAGCTCTCCGCCAACGGCGTCAACCTGTTGCAGAAGACCGAGCATGGCGACACCACGCTGGTGGTCGACCATGCGGTGCCGAACTGCGTCAGCCGCGAAGTTTTCCGCGCGGTGATCGACGATCGCGCCCATTCGGTGTTCCAGGGCCGCATCATCGTCCGTCCCGATGCGCAGAAGACCGACGGCAAGATGATGACCCGCGCGTTGCTGCTCTCGGATGAAGCCGAGGCCGACAACAAGCCCGAGCTCGAGATTTTTGCCGACGACGTCTCCTGCGGCCACGGCGCGACCGCCGGTGCGCTCGACGACAGCCTGTTGTTCTACCTGAAGGCGCGCGGCCTGCCCGAGAAGCAGGCTCAGGCGCTGCTGATCCAGGCTTTCGTCGGCGAGGCGATCGAGCAGATTGCGGATGACGGTTTGCGCGAGCACGTGATCGGCATTGCCGAGCGCTGGCTGGAGCGGCGGTCATGAGCACGCATCCGGCGGTCAAGAACGGTGCCTACGACGTCGCGCGCGTGCGCCAGGATTTTCCGGCGCTCGCGATGCAGGTCTACGGCAAGAAGCTGGTCTATCTCGACAACGCCGCTTCGGCGCAGAAGCCGAGCGCCGTGCTCGACCGCATGACGCGGGCCTATACGAGCGAATACGCCAACGTGCATCGCGGCCTGCATTACCTCGCCAATGCCGCGACCGAAGCCTATGAGGGTGGCCGCACCAAGGTGGCGCAGTTCATCAACGCGCCCCGTACGGAAGAAGTGATCTTCACCCGCAACGCGACCGAGGCGATCAATCTGGTCGCCTCGTCCTGGGGCGGGCCGAACATCAAAGAGGGCGACGAGATCGTCCTCTCGATCATGGAGCACCATTCCAACATCGTGCCGTGGCACTTCCTCAGGGAACGCCAGGGCGCCGTGATCAAATGGGCGCCGGTCGACGACGAGGGCAATTTCCTCATCGACGAGTTCGAGAAGCTGCTGACGGCCAGGACCAAGCTGGTCGCGATCACGCAGATGTCGAACGCGCTCGGCACCATCGTGCCGGTCAAGGAGGTCGTGAAGATCGCCCACGCGCGCGGCATTCCCGTGCTGGTCGACGGCAGCCAGGGCGCGGTGCATCTGCCCGTCGACGTCCAGGACATCGGCTGCGATTTCTACGTCTTCACCGGTCACAAGGTGTATGGGCCGACCGGAATCGGTATTCTCTGGGCCAAGTACGACCACCTCGTCGCGATGCGTCCCTTCAACGGCGGCGGCGAGATGATCCGCGAGGTCTCGCGCGATGTCGTCACCTATGGCGATCCTCCGCACAAATTCGAGGCGGGCACGCCGGCGATTGTCGAGGCCGTCGGCCTTGGCGCGGCCATCGACTACGTCAATTCGATCGGCAAGGAGCGCATCGCCGCGCACGAGCACGATCTCACGACCTATGCCCAGGATCGGCTCCGCGAGATCAATTCGCTGCGGCTGATCGGCACGGCACGGGGCAAGGGCCCGGTGATCTCGTTCGAGCTGAAGGGCGCGCACGCCCACGACGTCGCCACCGTGATCGACCGCCAGGGCATCGCGGTGCGCGCCGGCACCCATTGCGTGATGCCGCTTTTAGAGCGGTTCAACGTAACGGCCACCTGCCGGGCCTCGTTCGGCATGTATAATACGCGGGAAGAAGTCGATCATCTGGCACAGGCGCTTTTGAAGGCGCGGGATTTGTTCGCATGAGTGACACGGCCGAAATCAAAGCTAGTCCGATGGAGACCCATTCGGCGCTGCCGCCGGAGGAAACCGAGCGGCTGACCACGGAGATCATCGCCGGGCTGAAGACCGTGTTCGACCCGGAAATCCCGGCCGACATCTACGAGCTCGGCCTGATCTACAAGGTCGAGATCAAGGACGACCGCTCCGTCGACGTCCAGATGACGCTGACGACGCCGAACTGCCCGGCCGCCGGCGAGCTGCCGACCATGGTCGAGAACGCGGTTGCCAGCGTCCCGGGCGTCGGCGTGGTCGACGTCAAGGTCGTCTGGGAGCCGCCGTGGTCGCCGGAACGCATGAGCGACGAGGCGCGCCTCGTGCTCAACATGTGGTGACGCGTAACCTCAGCATTGAATTTGCTCCGCAACGGACCAGATAGATAAGATGACCCAGGCGACACCAGCATCCACTCCGAAGCCGCGGCGGCCGCGCCCGCAGGTGATGCGGCTGACGGACGCTGCTGCCCAGCGCATCACCGAGCTGACCCAGCGCGCCGATTCCGAGATCGTCGGCTTGCGCGTCGGCGTGAAGAACGGCGGCTGCGCCGGCCAGTCCTACACGGTCGAATATGCCCATGATGTCCGCCCGACCGACGAGGTCGTGGAGGACAAGGGCGTCAAGATCCTGGTCGATCCCAAAGCCGTGCTGTTCCTGCTGGGCACCGAGATGGACTACAAGGCCGACAAGATGCAGGCCCAGTTCGTCTTCAACAATCCGAACCAGATCTCCGCCTGTGGCTGCGGCGAGTCGGTCGAGCTGCGGCCGGCCAAGATCGACGGGTAGGCCCGGCTCACGCCAAGCGCTCCGCTGTCGTCCCCGCGAACGCGGGGACCCATACTGCGTGGATCTATCTTGAGCGGAAGGTGCCAGTACCGGAGCTGGCACGACTAACAGTCTTCGCTAAACTCCTCCCTGTGATTATCGCGACGAGCGCGAAGCGCTCGCGCTGGGGTCGCTGCGTTCGCAGGGACGACACTAGGGAGTTAGTTGGGCCATGGACCGCGAATTCCTGATCGACCTGTTCGCCGATTTCGGCCCCGTCACCATCCGAAAAATGTTCTCCGGCTACGGCATCTCCGCCGACGGCATCAACTTCGCGCTGTCACTGCGTGCCGGCCTGTTCTTGCGCGCAGACGAGGTGACGATCCCGGACTTTGAAGCCGAAGGCTCAAAACCGTTTCAATATTCGACCCGCGCCAAGACCGTGGTGGTCAACTCCTATTGGGAGCTGCCGGCGCGCCTGTTCGACGATTCCGCCGAGCTCGCGCAATGGGCGAGGGCGGCGCTCGCCGCCGCCCAGCGCGCCAAGGTGAAGACGCGGCCGAAGAAGGTTGCATCGAAGAAGTCCGTTGCCAAGAAGCGGTTGGCAAAGAAGCCAGTCAAGAAGACGGTCCGTAGGGTGGGCAAAGCGAAGCGTGCCCACCGTTCGAAATAATCATGCGCAGATCGTGGGCGCGGCGCTGTGCGCGCCTATGCCCACCCTACGAGAGCTCAGTCTGCGGCCTTGGTCAGGCCGACCCTCATGTCCTTCGCCGTAAACATGCAGATGCCGTCGGCGAGCACGCGGCCGTCGGCTATCCCGAGCACCAGCTTGCCGCGCCTGACCATCCTCATGGCGACCTCGTAACGCACGCATCGCGTCTCCGGCGTGACGGTGCCCGTGCACTCGACTTCGCCGACGCCGATGGCGCGGCCCTTGCCCGGTGAACCTGACCAGCCGAGCCAATAGCCCACCATCTGCCACATGGCGTCCAGTGCGAGCGTCGGCGGCATCATCGCGTCACCGCAATAATGGGCATCGAAGAACCAGTGGTCCGGCGCGATGTCCAGCTCGCCGACGATATGGCCCTTGCCGAATTCGCCGCCGTCCAGGCTGATTTCCGTGATGCGGTCCATCATCAGCATCGGCGGCGCGGGCAATTGCGCATTGCCGGGGCCGAAATAGCCGCCGTCGCTCGATCTCAGCAGCTCATCCCTGGTGTAGGACGATTGCGGCGTGTGAAAATCATGGGGATTGGGCACGACGACAAGTCCTTTGGGGGCTCGGGTGCAGACGGCCAATGTTGTCTTGTCAGATTTTGTTCGCCACGGAATAATGTCAAGCGGCGATGCTGTAGGGTGGGCAAAGCGAAGCGCGCCCACGGTTCGAAATAATCATGCCGAGATCGTGGGCACGGCGCTCACGCGCCTTTGCCCACCCTACGGCAGCTCTTTGAAAATCTACGCCACCCGGCTGTGGGTTTCGACCGCGTATTCCGGATCGGCTTCGCAGATCACGCGATTGCGGCCGTTGCGCTTGGCGGCGTAGAGGCAGGCATCCGCACGCTCGATCAGCGCGTCGGTGTCGTCGCCCGGCTTGAGCATGGAGACGCCGACGGAGATGGTGACGCGGCCGAGGATCTCGCCGGTGGACTTCTTCTTCAATTCCTTCGCCATCACCGCGCGGCGGATATGGTCGGCCACCGTGAGAGCCTGACGCAGCGCGGTGTTGGGCAGCACGACCGCGAATTCCTCGCCGCCATAGCGCGCGGTGATGTCCTGGCCCTTGATGGTCTGCTTCAGCGACAGACCGACGAGCCGCAGCACCTGGTCGCCGGTGAGATGGCCGTAGGAATCGTTGAACGACTTGAAATGATCGATGTCGAACAGCAGCAGCGACAGCGGCTCGCCCGAGGCGAGGGCGCTCTGCACCGCCATGTCGATCATGCGGTCGAAATATTTGCGGTTGCCAAGGCCCGTGAGCGGATCGGTCAGGCTCTCGGCGCGGATCGCCTCAAGGCTCTGCTGGAGATTGCTGATCTCGTTCTTCGACAGCGTCAGCCGGTCTTCCAGCGTCTTGTTGGTCTCGCGCATCTCGCTGGTCGAACGCAGCAGCGTCTCGACGATCGCCTTGATCTGCTCGCGGTTCTTGGCCGACGCCAGTTTCTCGGTGGCTCCCGACAGGCTGGCATCGTAGGAGCCGGTCATGCCGAGTGCATCGCTCAAGACCTTCATCACGTCGTCGATCTCGCCGATGACGCGCGCGCCGACCTTGTCGATGCGGTCGGTGGTCTTGATGTGGGAGAGATAGGTCTCGTAGATCTGCTCGAGATCGGCTTCAGTCAGCTTGCCGCTGCGCGCCAGCGTCTCGTTGACGATCTTGTTGAGAGGCGCGTTGTAGCCGGTGGCGTAGACGTACCAAATCTCATAGTTGCGAGGAATTGCCGTCTGCCGCAGCGATCGGATCTGCCCGAGCGCTACCTCGGCGAACGCCATCGTGCGTTCGTGTTCGTCGAGAACCTTGACCACGGAACATACCCCACAGCGGTCGGTGCGCCGTCGACCGCAGCAATGCTTAAATTATGTTCGTAGGCTAACGGACGATCGTGAACACCCCGTAAATATACGTTCACGAATGCATCTAAAAAATTGTGGGGCGGCTTTGCTCAACCGAAACCTGGGGCGCCTCGCGCCTCAGGCCCCGGCGGGGGAGGAGCGAACCGGCCGCAGCAGAAACGCCGGCAGATGCGAGTGATCGCCCGGCTCGCTGTCGGCCTCGCGCTGACGGCGGGGCTCGGGACGGCCGATCGACGGCACATGCGAATTATTGGACTGCTGTCGCGCGTCGTGACGCGGCTCGGCCCTGCGCTTGTCGTCGGAACGATGCCTTGCTTCAGCGGGCTGTCTTGCCTCCGAAGAACTCTTTGCTTCGGAAGCATGTCGCGTTTCGCCACGGGCCTCGCGCGGCTCATGGCTGCGCTCACGATCACGGCCGCGCTGCGGCTTGCCGCGTCCGCCGCGTGAACGTTCGCGGCCACGCGACTCGCGCGGACGCTCGGCCCCATCGGAGGCTTCGGCGTGGATTTCAAAGTCGCCTTCGGCGCGCGGAATGCTCTGGCCGATCAGCTTCTCGATGGCCACCATCGACTTCTGGTCGAGCGGCGTCACGATCGAGATCGCGGTGCCGGTGCGGCCGGCGCGGCCGGTGCGGCCGACGCGATGGACGTAGTCATCGGGATGGTGGGGGACGTCGAAATTGAAGACGTGGCTGACCTCGGGAATGTCGAGGCCGCGGGCGGCAACGTCCGAGGCGACGAGGAGGGGGAGCTCACCCTTGCGGAACTGTTCGAGCGCCGCCATGCGGGCCGGCTGGTCCATGTCGCCGTGCAGTGCGCCGACGCTGAAACCATGCTTCTGGAGCGATTTGTGAACGATGGCGACTTCGCGCTTGCGATTGCAGAAAATGATCGCGTTCTTGAGGTCCTTGGCCTCGCGCAGCAGGCGGCGAAGCAACTCGCGCTTCTCGTGCGCCTCGCGTCCCGCGGGCACCTGCGACTGCGTGACCGTCACGGCAGTCGTGGCAGGCTTGGACACTTCGACCTTCTGCGGATTGTGCAGGAAGGCTTCGGTGATGCGCCGGATTTCCGGCGGCATCGTCGCGGTGAAGAACAGGGTCTGTCGCGTGAACGGGACGAGCTTGCAGACGCGTTCGATGTCGGGGATGAAGCCCATGTCCAGCATGCGATCGGCTTCGTCGATGACGAGCAGCTCGACCCCGGTAAGGAGCAAGCCGCCGCGCTCGGTATGGTCGAGCAGGCGGCCGGGGGTGGCGATCAGCACGTCGACGCCGCGCGTCAGCTTGGCATCCTGGTCACCGAAGGAAACGCCGCCGATCAGTAGCGCGACGTTGAGTTTCTGGCCGGCGCCGTAGCGGTCGAAGTTTTCCTTGACCTGGGCCGCGAGCTCGCGGGTCGGCTCGAGGATCAGCGTGCGCGGCATCCGCGCCCGGGCCCGGCCCTTTTCGAGGATGGTGAGCATCGGCAGCACGAAGGCCGCGGTCTTGCCGGTGCCGGTCTGGGCGATGCCGAGCACGTCCTTGCGTGCGAGGACGTGGGGGATCGCCTGTTCCTGAATGGGGGTGGGGGTGGTGTAACCGGTGGCCGCCACTGCGGCGAGGACTTTTTCGGACAGTCCGAGATCTGAAAAGGACATTGAGCCTCTGGTCGAAACCGCCGTTCGGAATCGAGGGTAATAAGGCTGTCGCGTTCCACCCCGAAACGGCGCGCTCTCAAAGAAGCTGGGGGTGCTGACTCACGCGAACAAAGCGCCAGGCTCAGGAATCGGTCTTCGATCTGAGCCGCGTCGCCCCGGAACATAGGCGGGAATCGGCCAAAGTCAATGGAGCGGGCGCGGGAAGGTCCTAAAAAACCTGAGGTTTTTACCAAATAGCGGGTGCAACTGGGGTTTTTCCGCCCCAGTCCCGCGCTCCGGCCGGAGCCGCCAAAACGACGGCTAACCCCCATCCGAGCCCTGCGCCCGGAAGTCACCCGGGGCCATGCCATAAGCGGCATTGAAGACCCGGTAGTAGGTTGCCAGGCTCTCGAAGCCGCAGGAGGTCGCGATGTCGGCGATCAGCCGCTCCGGTGCCTCGCGCATCAGGCGGCGGCTCTGTTTCAGGCGTTCGTCCGTCACAGTCTGCGAGAAGCTCTTCGCCGCGGTCTCGAACAGCATGTGCAGGTGGCGCACCGACACGCCGAGCTCGTCGGCCACCATCGTCGGCGCCAGATCCGGGTTTTGCAGGTGGCCCGCGATCAGGCGCCGGGCCCGCGAGAGACGGGCCGTCCGCAGCGCGGCCTGTCCGCGCCGGCTGCCGGGCCTGACGATGCCGCGCTCGATCAGCGCCAGATGGGCCAGAGCCTGGACGAGGGAGGTCGCATCGCTGGCGCCCTGATCCGCGGAGGCTTCGCCGAGCTCGGCAAAGCAGGCACCGAGCAGGGGCGCCAGGGTGGGATCGCTGAACGTCCGGGGCGCAAGCTCGCGCATGCGTTTGTCCTGCGCCGGGATGCTGCTGACCGGAATCTTCAGGATCCGCAAATGGAAGCCCCCGGCACCCAGCGGCGCCGTGCGGTAAGGCAGGTCAGTATGGCTGGTGGCGAAACTGCCCGGGGCGATCGCGAAGTCGTTTCCGCGCATGCCGCCGAACCAGCCGCCGCTGCCGAGCTGCTGGTAGACGCAGATGCTGTCGCCGGGTGCGTAGGCGATGTCGGAGCTGCTGCGCTCGACCGTATATTGCGAGGCCTTCAGCTCGACGAGGCCGGCGCCGCCAAGCTGGCGCAGCGAGAATTCGCCGAAAAAGTCCGCGCGCCGTTCGCGCTCGAGTTCGGCGGTGACGCCGAACAATCCCTTGGAGCGCACCTCGCGCCAATAATCGAAGCGATCGTGCGGCTCGACTTCGTCGGTACACCAGCGATACACGGCAGCCCCCTCGCTTCGAGCGCGTTTGCCTGATGCCAAAGAAAAAGCAGATTCCAGCGCAATCTGCCATAGGCAGATCGTGGAACCGGGGCCCGGGCCCTTGAACCCTCGTTACGTCTGGGCCGACTATCACACAGCGGCAGGGGGTCCAATGAACTGCTGTTCGAGGGAAGCGGCCTAGCGCCGTTCTGCAACGGGAATTTTGCGATGACGCGTCGGCTTTTCGGAATTCTGGCGGCCCTTGGCCTGGCGGCGAGCCTGAGCGGCTTCGTAGCTCCCGCCTATGCCGAGAAGCGTGTCGCGCTCGTCATTGGTAATAACGACTACAGGAACGTGCCGAAGCTGCTCAAGGCGGTCAACGACGCCCGCACCATGGGCGATACGCTGAAGCAGCTCGGCTTCTCGGTGATGGTCGCAGAGAACCAGAGCCGGCAGCAATTCTCCGAGACCCTGCTCGCCTTCGACAAGGCGATCGAGCCGGGCGATACCGCGTTCTTCTTCTACGCCGGCCACGGCTTCGAGATCGCGGGCCAGAACTACCTGCTGCCGACGGACGTGCCGGCAGCGACCGAAGGGCAGGAAGAGCTGGTGCGTGACGCATCGATCCTGGCCGACCGAATCGTCGAGCGCCTCCAGAACAAGAAGGCGCGGACCTCGATCCTGGTGTTCGATGCCTGCCGCAACAACCCGTTCGAGCGCAAGGGCACCCGCGCGGTGGCCGGTGGCGGCGGGCTTGCTCCGATGGTGCAGCTGCCTGAAGGCGTGTTCTCGGTGTTTTCGGCCGGTCCCCGCCAGACCGCGCTCGACCGCCTCTCCAACGACGACGCCAATCCCAATTCGGTGTTCACGCGCACCTTCGCCAAGGAGCTGCTGCAGCCCGGCGAGAACCTCGTGCAGGTGGCGCAGCGCACCCGCCGTGCCGTCAGCGAGATGGCCGATACCGTCAAGCACAGGCAGGTGCCGGTCTATTTCGACCAGATGGTCGACGACGTCTTCCTCAGCGGCATGGCGAAGGACGCCGTCGCGCGGCCGGCTGATCCGCCGCCGCAGAAGCTCGCGGCGCTGCCGCCGGTGTCAGTGCCGCAACTGCCGAAGGAGGAGACCCTCAACGCGCCGATCGCGAGCTTCTCGCGGCACAATGGCGGCTGGAGCGTGGTGTTCTCGTTCGCCGACCCGACGCTCGGCATTTCCTGGCGCATGGCCGGCAAGGGCGATTTCCGCGAGACCGGCTTCATCGATACGCTCGATCCGCGCACGCGCAAGCGGATGCCTAACCCGTCGATCGAATTGCCGCCGGACGCTGCGGCCGGCACCATCGAGGTCCGCTATGTCGATCAATCCGGCGACATGCAGGGGCCGTTCCCGATCCGGTTCGATCCCGAGGCCGCGCTGATCCGCGACCAGCGCAAGATCCTCGACATGACGTCGACGAGCTGGCTGTCGTTCCGCGAGTTCAACGGGCTGCTGGTCTACTACACGCACCTCGTGTCCTATCGCTGCGCCATCCGCGAGGTGCGCATCGGCATCGACACTGCCGTGCCCAACCAGGTGCTGAAGATGCCTGCTTGCGACATGCGCGACCCCAGTGCGATTACCGCCGGCATGCCGCTCTACATGAAGCTTGCCCCCGCCACGCAGTCCGTCTCGGTGGAGCTGACCTATCGCGACGGCAGCGTCTCGGAGATCAAGAGCTTTCGGAGTGCGAACCGGCAGTAGTGATTGACGGCGTTCGCTGGCCGGAGCGCAGCCGTCAAAGCAGGGTGGTGACCCGAGGGAGCGGATTTCTCGCAGCGAGGCTCGGATCCGGCAAAATACAGAAAATCTTACGCAATAGCCTTTAATCAATGCGTGAGCTCACCGAACCGAGCAAACCTCTGTTGCTAACCCCGTAATTTGAGCCGAAGACTGGATCAGGCTGGAGGCTAGGCCGGGGGAACGGCTGATGCCAAAAACGATCCAGGAACAACTGGAAGAGGTGGAGCGTGATATCAAGCTTTATAAGGAATTCGATGAGGCCGAGATAGCTCGCTTCGAACGCGAGTCCTTCCTTTGGACCGCTGAAGATCGCATCGAGTGGCAGGAGACGCAGCGTTCGAATAAGCAATATCTCCGCGAACTTCACGACAAACGCCGTGCCTTGCTCAAGGAGATTGGGGGGTGACTTGGTACGTCTAGGCCCCCAAGGGGACCAATACACGGCGGGATTGTGGGCGTTCCCCAAGGACGGCGGACCCGTGTTCACCCAGGCGAGGGAACAACTCATTGGGTCGTTGGATTGTCCACCAAACCAGGGAGACAATCCATGATCCGCAAGTCCATCCTCGTAGCTTTCGCATGCGCTGCGCTTTCGACGACCGCTTTTGCTCAGGGTGGCGGCGGTGCTGGCGGAGGCGGCGGTGGTGCTGCTGGCGGTGGCAGTGCCGCGGCCGGTACAGGGACCGGCGGCGCGGGATCTGCGGCCAGCTCAGGTGCCGGAATGGGTACCTCATCCAGCAGCGCCAATTCGGGGCCGTCGGCTCCTTCGGGAATGGGGGTTCATGGCACCACCACCGGGGCCAACGTCAACACCAACACCGGCCTGAACAATCCGAACGTTCAGTCCCCGACTGCAAACGGCACCTCGCCAGCGGCCGCGCAAGCTGGACGGAACGCAGGTGTCGGTCATGCACCGAACGGGTTGCCGATCGGCAGTCCCGGCACCGGGACCAGCAATGAGGATCAGAAATAGTTTGGCTTCCGTCCATGAAAGGGCCCGCGCAGTGCGGGCCTCTGATGCCCTTCAGGGTCTTATCTGCTGAAAACAGCAGGGGGTGCCGCTTATTCCGGATCGCAAGGATTGGTGCGATCTGAGCGGCCGGCGTTGGAGATCGCACAGCCAAATTCAAGCGCCATTCGACCGGAATCGGCGTTACATTGCCCGCCATATCTTGATCGAGACTCGCATCGCGGATCGTGGCTGCAATGACATCCGACCAACAACCGAACCGGACGAAAAAAGTCCGTTGCTGCATCGTCGGCGGCGGGCCGGCCGGGATGATGCTCGGCTATCTCCTGGGGCGCGCCGGCATCGAAGTCGCGGTGCTGGAGAAGCATGCCGACTTCTTCCGCGATTTCCGCGGCGACACCGTGCATCCCTCGACGCTTCAGGTGATGGACGAACTCGGTCTGATCGACGGCTTCCTGAAGCTGCCGCACCAGCGCCTACAGAAGATGGACGGCCTGTTCGGCGGCACACCGGTGCGCATCGCCGATCTCAGCCGGCTCCACACCAAATACCCCTTCATCGCCTTCATGCCGCAATGGGACTTTCTGAATTTCCTGCGCGAGGCCGGCCGGCGCTTCGCCTCGCTCGAGGTGATGATGAGCACTGAGGCGGTCGATCTGATCCGCCGCGGCGAGACGATCGCCGGCGTGCGGGCGAAAACGCCCGACGGCATCATCGACATCGAAGCCGATCTCACCATCGCCTGCGACGGCCGGCATTCGACGGTGCGCGAGCGCGCCGGCCTCGTCGTCGAGGAAATCGGCGCGCCGATGGACGTGCTGTGGTTCCGCGCCGGCCGCAAGGCCGACGAGACGGAAAGCGTGTTCGCGCGCGTCGAGCCCGGCAAGATGATGATCACTTTCGACCGCGGCGACTATTGGCAGTGCGCCTATGTCATCGCCAAGGGACAGCATGAGGCGGTGAAGGCGAGGGGACTGCAGGCGCTGCTCGACGACGTCGTGCGCATGGCGCCGATCCTTCGCTCCGGCATCGCCGACGTGAAAAGCTTCGACGACGTCAAGCTGCTGACCGTCGCGATCAACCGCATGGCGCGCTGGACGCGGCCGGGTCTGCTTTGCATTGGCGATGCCGCGCATGCGATGTCTCCGGTCGGCGGAGTTGGTGTCAATCTCGCCGTGCAGGATGCAGTCGCAACCGCCAATCTGCTGGCGGACAAGATGCAGCACGGCTGCCCGTCCGAGGATGAGCTCGATGCCGTGCGCCGTCGCCGCGAGTTCCCGGTGAAGATGACGCAGCGCATGCAGGTGATCGTGCAGAACAACATCATCAGCGGCGCCTTGCAGGGGAGCGATAGGCCACTCAAAGTGCCGCTGATCGTGCGTCTCATCACTGCGCTGCCATGGCTGCAGGGCATCCCGGCGCGCCTGCTTGCGCTCGGCGTGCGGCCTGAGCACGTGCATTCGAAAGCCACGCCGGCATCGTAGCGCAGGAGTTCGGCAGGGATAATTTCGCGTTAAATCGCGCAAGTGGCGTTGCGGGCGTGCAACAGCGCCAACGGATTCACGGACCTGCGCGTGCCCATCCGCCACGTTAACTCTGTTGATTCGAATTTTAGTAACACCCGTCTGTGACCGTGCGTCCATCAAAGGACACGGGGTTGTACCATGCGTAACAAATTGATTGCCGCCTTCGCCTGCACGACCGCTCTGGTTTCGACGGGCGTGGCCTCTGCCGCCGATCTCGGCGCGCGCTACGCGAAGGCGCCCGCTTATGTCGAGCCGCTGTTCAACTGGACCGGCTTCTATGTCGGCGGCCACATCGGCGGCGCCTGGACCAACCAGCAGTTCATCAACAATGGGATCGGTGCGCCGTTCGGCGATCTCGTCCCGGGCGAAGGCTATCGTCAGCGCAGCGCGGGCATCATGGGCGGCGCCCAGATCGGCTACAACTGGCAGGCCAACAACTACGTGTTCGGCATGGAAGGCACGATCTCCGGCCTCGACAACAAGGGCTCGTTCACGAACACCGCGTTCGGTGCGGGCGACGACGTGTTCTCCTGGCGCACCAACGTGCTCGCGACCGTGGTCGGCCGCGCCGGCTTCGCCGTGCAGAACAACCTCTTCTACGTCAAGGGCGGCTATGCCGGCGCGAACAACCGTCTGTCGGTCAGCGACACCGTCGGTGTGTCGGGCTCGGGCGGACAGACCCACTGGGCCAACGGCTGGACTGTCGGCGCGGGCTGGGAATACGGCGTCACCCGCAACTGGATCGTCGGCCTCGAATACAATTACGCGGCCTTCGGCAGCCAGACCTATCAGCTCGGCGGCACCTCGGGGAATTACACCTTCGACGCCAAGCCGCGCGACATCCAATGGGCCGTCGTGCGCGCGAGCTACAAGTTCGACGCACCGGTCATTGCCCGTTACTGAGCACGTCGACGACGCAACGCGACCAACGATCAAAAAAAGCACTGCATAAATTCAAAAGCCCCGGACTTGTCCGGGGCTTCTTTTTTGCGTTGCTGAATGGCCGGAAGGTGTGGCCTCAGGCCATCACCGAGAAGCCGCCATCGACGGGGATCGCGGTGCCCGTGACAAAGTTCGATGCGGGCGAGGCCAGGAACACGGCGATGCCGGCGAAATCGTCGATGTCGCCCCAGCGCCCCGCAGGCGTGCGCGCCAGCACCCGCTCGTGCAATCCCGATACCTGCTGCCGCGCGCCGCGGGTGAGGTCGGTATCGATCCAGCCCGGCAGGATCGCATTGACCTGGATGTTGTCGGGCGCCCAGGCATTGGCGCAGGCACGCGTGTACTGCACGATGCCGCCCTTGCTTGCCGCGTAGGCGGTGGCGAAGCTCGCACCGAAGATCGACATCATCGAGCCGATGTTGATCACCTTGCCGTTTCCTGACGCCTTCAAGGCCGGATAAGCGAGCTTCGAGCACAGGAAGGCGCTGGTGAGGTTGGTGTCGATCACCTTGTTCCACTCGTCGAGCTCGAGCTCGTGCGGCGGCTTGCGGATGCTCATGCCGGCATTGTTGACGAGGATGTCGATGCGGCCGAGATCCTTCACCACGCGCGCGATCATGGCTTCGATCGCGGCCCTTTCGGTGACATCGGTCGCAACTGCGATCGCCTTGACGCCGCGCTGCCTGAGATCTTCGACCGCTGCTTTGGACTTCGCTTCGTTGCGGCCGACCACGGCGATGTCGGCGCCGGCATCGGCAAGGCCGCGCGCCATGCCGAGCCCGATGCCGCCATTACCTCCTGTTACGACCGCGACCTTGCCGCGGAGCTCGAACCGGCTGGATGTCATGCTTGTATTCCCTGGTTTCTTTTATTGATTGCTCTGCCAGATCAGCACCAGCCCGAAGCCGGCCATGGCGGCGCCATAGCCGGCCCAATGCAGCTGGTTGACCATGAAGCTCGATCGCGGCCACGGAACCGTACCCGTGCCCTGTCCAATCCAGAGCAGCCCGACGGCGAGGGCAAACAGGCCTGCTACAAGCAGAAATCTGCGCATGCATTCCTCCCCGTCGGTCCGCTTCCGTCGCGACCCGCGGCATCAATCGCCACGGTCAGGAAAGCTTGGCACCAGACTAGCCGTAGCTTCAGTTCAGATACAATGGCCGCCGATGCAGGGCCGCAGCAGGACGCATGTCCGGGGCAGGAATGATTCCGGCCGCAGCTAATCTTGGCCGCGCTGGTTGCGGACTGTGATGCGATTCCGCGCCCGGCGGATCTGCTGCAGGCTAGCGCGCGAGGGGAGCCCCATAACGAAAAAGCCCCGGCGATGCCGGGGCTTTGACGTCTGAATTTGCGTTCGGATCAGTACTTCGCGACGACCGGACCGGTCCAGTTGAAGCGGTAGACCAGCGAGGTCGAGATCGTCTGGTTCCAGCTGTTGGCGCGGATGTCGCGGCCGACCAGCGCGTTGGTACCGTCGAAGAGCTCGTTCGAGGTCTTGGCGTTGTAGAAGGCCGAACGGTACTCGGTCTTCATGAACCAGCCGGGCGAAGAGACGCCGAAGATGTTCAGGCTGTTCTCGACACCGCCGCCGACGAACCAGCCGTTGCGGTTGTAGCTGTTGAGGTGGATGCCGGCCGGGGTGCCGCCCAGCGTGGTGAAGTTGGTCTGGCCGAAGTGGGCGCCCGAGTAACCGCCGTTGACGTAGGAGAGAACATTCGGGGCGACCAGCCAGCCGAGGCGCACGCCCGCGGCCCAGGAGGTTTCCAGCTTCTGGTTGCCGGTGATGCCGACGATCGGATCCTGGATGGTGGCGCGGATGCTGCCGAACTGGCCGTCAGCGAACACACCGGCGACCCAGGTGCCGCTGAACTGCCAGTCGTAACCGGCGCCGACGGTGCCGAACCAACCGGAGCCGCCCTGGCGCTGGTCGATCGTCAGCGGAACCGCACCAACAGTGGTCTGGACGTGCTGGTCGGCATTGGAGAGGCCGCCGCCGCCGCCGCCGAAGACGTAGAAACCGGTCCA
Organism: Bradyrhizobium sp. ERR14; assembly: GCF_014198235.1. Taxonomy (NCBI): domain Bacteria; kingdom Pseudomonadati; phylum Pseudomonadota; class Alphaproteobacteria; order Hyphomicrobiales; family Nitrobacteraceae; genus Bradyrhizobium; species Bradyrhizobium sp. ERR14. Next base: position 476,428 of record NZ_JACIHD010000001.1, read on the forward strand.
GTTGGCGACGGGCGCCGGCATCGGGGCCTTCACGTAGGGACGGGCACCGAGATCGGCCGCCGAGGCCGAACCGGTCATCGCGGCAACCGCGGTCAGAGCGAGCAAAACCTTCTTCATGATAAAAATCCCCAACCTTGGTCTGTGTAGCAGCGCGAGCGCACTGAAGTTCGTGTCATCTGATGTCCGGACTATAGACGTTTCCCGCCGGAATGCTGTTGCCGGGCAGGCACAGTCGCCGGAAAACGCCGATACGCGGGCATTTCGGTCGCGGTTGTCGAGATCTGGAATAACCCCATAAATTCAAAGCCTTACTGAGATTTTTGGAATTCAACCTCGGGTAAGGTTTCGTTAGCAAATCCCGCCTTGTCCGAAATGGAGGCAGTCGTGCCTCCGCCTGAGCGCCGTGAGTCGTTGGCCGAGTCGCAACGACGATGCCGGGAATCGCTCAAAGCCGTAGGCACCGCAGCGACGTCATCGCCCCGCAAAGCAAAAGAGCCCCGGCTTTTCGCCGGGGCTCTCGATGAAGCGCTGCAGCGCCGAGGACTCAAACGTCCAGCAGCTCTTCGCTGGCAAACTCGGCCTTGTCCGAGATGAACGCGAAGCGCGCCTCGGCCTTGGTGCCCATCAGCCGTTCCACCGAATCCGCCGTGGTGTCGCGATCGTCGGCGAGCAGTACCACCTTGAGCAGCGTGCGCTTGCTCGGATCCATGGTGGTCTCCTTGAGCTGCGCCGGCATCATCTCGCCGAGGCCTTTGAACCGGTTCACCTCGACCTTGGCGTTGGCGTTGAACGCGCTCTTGATCAGCTCTTCCTTGTGCTTGTCGTCGCGCGCGTAGACCGACTTGGTGCCGTGCGTGAGCTTGTAGAGCGGCGGCACCGCGAGGAAGAGGTGCCCTTCGTCGATCAGCCGCGGCATCTGCCGATAGAAGAAGGTGATCAGCAGCGAGGCGATGTGCGCGCCGTCGACGTCGGCGTCGGTCATGATGATGATGCGCTGATAGCGCAGATCCTCTTCGCGGTATTGCAGGAGCTGGCCGCAACCGATCGCCTGCACGAGGTCGGAGAGCTGGGCGTTGGCCGTCAGCTTGTCCTTGCCGGCCGATGCGACGTTGAGGATCTTGCCGCGCAGTGGCAGCACGGCCTGGGTCTTGCGGTCGCGCGCCTGCTTGGCGCTGCCGCCGGCCGAGTCGCCTTCGACGATGAAGAGTTCGGAGCCTTCGGTGCCGGCGTCGGTGCAGTCGGCGAGCTTGCCGGGCAGGCGCAGCTTCTTGCCGGCGGTTTTCCGCGCGGTCTCTTTCTCCTGCCGCCGCCGCAGCCGCTCTTCGGCGCGGTCGATCACGAAATCGAGCAGCCGGTTGGCCATGTTCGGATTGCCCGACAGCCAGTGATCGAACGGATCCTTCATCGCCTGCTCGACGATGCGCTGCGCCTCCGCGGTGGCGAGACGATCCTTGGTCTGGCCCTGGAATTCAGGCTCGCGCACGAACACCGAGAGCATCACGGCGGCACCGACCATCACGTCTTCCGACGTTATTGACGAGGCGCGCTTGCCCTGGCCCACGCGCTCGGCGTGATCCTTCAGGCCGCGCAGCAGTGCGCTGCGCAGGCCGGATTCGTGCGTGCCGCCATCGGGTGTCGGGACGGTGTTGGTATAGGAAGAGAGGAAGCCGTCGGCATCTGCGGTCCAGGCCACCGCCCATTCGCAGGCGCCATGCGCGCCATTGCGGCCGGACTTGCCGGAGAAGATATCCGGGTGCACCAGCGTGTCGGCGTGAATTGCTGCCGCCAGATAATCCTTGAGGCCGCCGGGGAAGTGGAACGTCGCCTCCGCCGGGACGTCCTCGACGCCCTTGAGCAGCTCGGGCGCGCAATTCCAGCGGATCTCGACGCCGCCGAACAGATACGCCTTCGAGCGCGTCATCTTGAACAGGCGCTGCGGCTTGAACGCAGCCTTGGCGCCGAAGATGTCGGTATCGGGCTTGAAGCGGACGCGCGTGCCGCGGCGGTTGTTGATCTTGCCGAGATCCTCGAGCTTGCCCTTGGGGTGTCCGCGCTCGAACGTCATGCGGTAGAGCTTCTGGCTGCGCGCGACCTCGACCTCGAGCAACGAGGAGAGGGCGTTCACCACGGAGATGCCGACGCCGTGCAAGCCGCCGGAGGTCTCGTAGACCTTGGAGTCGAATTTGCCGCCCGAATGCAGCGTGCACATGATAACTTCGAGCGCCGACTTCTTCGGGAATTTTGGATGCGGATCGATCGGGATGCCGCGGCCGTTGTCGGTGACGGTCAGGAAACCATCCGCGGAGAGCTCGACGCCGATGAAGGTCGCATGTCCCGCCAGCGCCTCGTCCATCGAGTTGTCGATGACCTCGGCGAACAGATGATGCAGCGCCTTCTCGTCGGTGCCGCCGATATACATGCCGGGCCGGCGCCGCACCGGTTCCAGGCCTTCGAGCACCTCGATGTCGGCTGCGGTGTAGTCGGCTTCCCCGCCGGTTCCGCGCGAAGCCGCCTTGGCAGGCGCCCGGGGTTTCGGCTCGTCGCCGCCGAAAAAATCGTCTTTTGCTTTGGGTTTCAACTGCTTGGACATATATCTTGATGCGCTTTGAGGGCCGCATAAGCGGCGAATCGGTTAGGCCGACTATGCCACTTCTGACTTGGAAAGGTTACCGCAGGGCAGGCCCGGCGGTGTCGTTGGGAGCCAATCCCGGCGATTTTACGCCGCAGCCCCTGCAATTCCCGGCAATTTGACCGGCCAGTCCGCGGCGAGGCGAGTTTTGTGACTTGATGTCACACAAGCCCTTGGCTTACCAGTCTTTTTCATCGAGCAGCACCTTGAGACGGGGCGGGAAGGCTTTTTTTTGATGGAGCAGTATGCGCACGCCCTGGCCGAATTCGTGCGCGCTCACCAGGCCTGGGCGGCCCCGATCGTGTTCGTGCTCGCCTTCGGAGAGTCGCTCGCTTTCATTTCGCTCTTGGTCCCGGCCTGGGGCGCGCTGGTCGCGATCGGTGCGCTGATCGGGGCGAGCGGGATCAGCTTCTATCCGGTCTGGATCGCCGGCGGCCTCGGCGCGGCGCTCGGCGACTGGGTTTCGTACTGGTTCGGCTACCGCTACAAGGAGAAGGTCGCCCAGATGTGGCCGCTCTCGCGCTATCCGGAACTCCTGCCCAGGGGCGAGGCTTTCGTGCGCAGCTGGGGCATCCCCAGCATCTTCATCGGCCGCTTCTTCGGACCCTTGCGCGCCTCGGTGCCGCTCGCGGCCGGCATCTTCGAGATGCCCTATTGGAGCTTCCAGGCCGCCAATTTCGTCTCGGCCCTGATCTGGTCGGCCGTGCTCCTGATGTTCGGCGACGTGCTCGCCAAGATCATGGAATGGATCTGGCGGGTCATCTGACGCCGAAACCTTGACGGAAACCCGATCTGGCCTTATAGCCGCGCGCCATGATCAACGCTGCGACCATCCTGTTCGCCCGTCGCCGCCGCCGCTCTTTAGCGGTTTGGGCGGTCGATCGCGTTTGAGATCATCGTCTTTGCCGCTGGATCCGATCCGCGGCACTCTCTCTCCTGTCAGCGCGATCTGATCCGGCGGCCCCCCAAGGAGGCCCAGCAGGAGACCACGATGTACACGCCACCCTTTTTCAAGCAGGACCGCGCCGCAAACCTGAAGTTCGCCGAAGAGCGCGGCTTCGGCACCATGTGCGCCTTTGACGGCAAGAAACCGGTCGCTTCCCCGCTGCCGTTCTATTTGACCTATGCCGCCGACGGCACGCCGCAGGCCGCCTTTCATGTCGCCCGTCACAATCCGCTGTTAAAGCTTGCGGACGGCGCAGCGTCCTGGCTGCTCGCGGTCAATGGCCCCGATGCCTATGTATCGCCGGACTGGTACGTCTCGCCGGACCAGGTGCCGACCTGGCTCTACCAGTCGGTGCATCTGAGCGGGCCGGTGCGGATGTTGTCGGACGACGAGCTGGCGGTGCAGATCGCCACGCTCAGCGACAAGTTCGAGAACTGGCTGCTGCCGAAGAAGCCGTGGACATCGGACAAGATGACGGCCGGACGGCTCGAGACGATGAAGAAGGCGATCGTGGGTCTGGTGATGACGGTTGAGGAGGTCGAAGGCAGCTTCAAGCTCAACCAGCACAAATCGGACGCCGACTATGCGGCGATCGCCAATGCGCTCAGCGCCGGCGATGCCGACGCCAAGCAGATCTCAGATTTGATGCGGCAGGCAAGGCCGCAGGTTTTTGCAGACGACACGAACATGCTCGAAGGGAGCGCATCATGAGCCTCGCTGACACCACCAAAGCTCCGACCACCAGCGCGGCGAAGAAGCCCGCGACCGTCTTCGTCGACGGCGGCTCCGGTACCACCGGGCTCGGCATCAACGAGCGGCTGAAACTCCAGAACGACGTCGTCGTGAAGACGATTGCCGACGACAAGCGCAAGGACCCCGCGGCCAAGAAGGCGCTGATGGAGGAGGTGGATCTCGTCATCCTCTGCCTGCCCGACGATGCCGCCAAGGAAACGGTTGCGCTGGTCGACAGCATGGGCGTTGCGGGCCCGAAGGTGCTGGATGCCTCGACCGCGTACCGGGTCGCGCCTGACTGGGCTTACGGTTTTCCCGAGCTGACGGCGGATCAGGCCGGCAAGATCAAGGCCGCTAAGAAGGTCTCCAATCCCGGCTGCTATCCCACCGGCGCGATCGCGCTGCTGCGGCCCATCGTCGATGCCGGCCTGTTGCCGCCCGATTATCCCGTCACCGTCAACGCGGTGAGCGGCTATTCCGGCGGCGGCAAGTCGATGATCGCGAGCTTCGAGGACGGCAGCGCACCGTCCTTCGAGCTCTACGGCCTTGGCTTCGAGCACAAGCATTTGCCGGAGATGCAGCTCTATTCGAACCTGACGCGGCGGCCGATCTTCATTCCGTCGGTCGGCAACTATCGGCAGGGCATGCTGGTCTCGGTGCCGCTGCAGCTCGACACGCTGCCCGGCAAGCCGGATGGTGCGGCGCTCCAGGCCGCGCTCGCCAAGCGTTATGCCGGCTCGAAATACGTCTCGGTGATGCCGCTGCAGAACGAAGCGTCAAAGGGCGGCCGGATCGAGCCGGAGGCGGTCAACGAGACCAACATGCTCGAGCTCTACGTCTTCGCCAGCGACAAATATCACCAGGCCGTGCTGGTCGCCCGGCTCGACAATCTCGGCAAGGGCGCCTCGGGCGCAGCCGTGCAGAACATGCGGCTGATGCTGGGATTGCCGGAGGAGTAGGGCAGTCTCGTGCCCCGGACGCAGCGCAGCGCCGCTTGGCGGTGCGCTGCTGAGCCGAGGGCCCATGTTTTCAGCTTCGTTTGCGGCCATCTGGGTCCCGGCTCGCGCTTCGCGCGTCCGGGACACGAAATCAAACCACCTTGAAGATCGCCAGCACCAGCACGGCCTGGGCGAGGAAGCCGACGGTGAAGGCCAGCGTGCGGAACACCGGGATGCCGATCGCGTAGACGATGAGATGCGCGACGCGGGACCAGAAATAGACGGCGCAGGCGAGCACGGTCCATTTTGTCGAATAGTCGATCGCGTTGAGGATCAGCACCAGCGGCGCAAAGAGCACGAGGTTCTCGACCGCATTGTCGTGCGCGAACATCAGGCGGTTCGCCCATTCCGCCTGCGGCTTGTCGCCGCGCGAGGGATTGGCCAGCGCGCCACTGAGACCGCGGACCTGGCACCGGTTGATGGTGTAGGGAATCCAGAGGATGCCGGTCAGGATCACCGTCAGTGTCAGCCAGAACAATTCGCGCGTCATAGTCCGGTCCCCTCTGTCGTCGCTGCTGCCTTGAGAGCGAGTCTATACAAGAGCGCGGCAGAGTCCGCTATGCGCGAACCCTGACATAGCTGCCGGGCGCGTCCTCGATCGGGGGCAGGGCGTCGCTGCCGACGCTGCGCGCCGGGACTTGCTCCGGATCGAGCTCGCCCAGCCATTGGCGCCAGTCCGGCCACCACGAGCCCTTGTGCTCGACGGCTTCCTTCATCCATTGCGCGACGTTGACGTCCTTGATGTTGTCGTTGGTCCAGTACTGGTACTTGTTCGAGGCGGGCGGATTGACGACGCCGGCGATGTGACCCGAGCCCGACAGCACGTATTTCACCGGGCCGCCGAAGAACTGCGAGCCATACAGCACCGATTCAGCAGGTGCGATGTGGTCCTCGCGGGTGGCGAGGTTGTAGACGGGCACCTTGACCTTGGAGAGATCGAGCAGCGTGTTGTCGAGCACCATCGTGCCGGTGGAGAGGCGGTTCTCCAGATAGCAATTGCGCAAGTAATAGGAATGGTTCGACGCGGTCATCCGCGTCGCGTCCGAATTCCAGTGCAAAAGGTCGAACGCGCTCGGCTGCTGCCCCTTCAGATAGTTGCTGACGACGTAGGACCAGATCAGATCGTTGGAGCGCAGCATGTTGAAGGCCATCGCCATCTTCGAGCCTTCGAGCACGCCGGCCGCCCTCATGTCCTGCTCGAGCGCCGTGATCTGCTCCTCGTCGACGAACACCAGGAGGTCGCCGGCATGGGTGAAATCGACCTGGGCCGCGAAGAACGTCGCGGACGACACGCGCTGGCGGCGCTTCTCGGCGAGCCAGGCCAGCGTGGTCGCGAGCATGGTGCCGCCGACGCAATAGCCGGCGGTATGCACCTTCATCTCGCCCGTGACCCTCTCGATCACGTCCATCGCCGTGAGCGGACCTTCCTTCATGTAGTCTTCCCAGCTCTTGTTGCCGAGCCGCTTGTCGGGATTGACCCATGAGATCACGAACACGGTGATGCCCTGGTCGACGCACCACTTGATGTAGGATTTCTCCGGCTTGAGATCGAGGATGTAGAACTTGTTGATCCAGGGCGGCACGATCAGGAGCGGGGTGCGCAGCACCGTCTCCGTGGTCGGCGAATACTGGATCAGCTGCATCATCTCGTTCTGGTAGATCACCTTGCCCGGCGTCGTCGCCATGTTGACGCCGACGACGAGGTTGTCCGGATTGGACTGGCGGATCTTCAGCATGCCCTTGCCGGCTGCGATGTCCTCGGCCAGCATCTTCAGGCCGCGGGCGAGGTTCTCGCCGCTGCTGGTCACGGTCTCGCGCAGCACCTCGGGGTTGGTCAGCACGAAGTTGGACGGCGAGATCGCGTTGATGACCTGCTGGACGTAGAACTCCGCCTTGCGGCGGGTCTGCGGATCGAGCCCCTCGGCATCGCGCACCAGCTCCTGCGCCCATTTGGTCGTGAGCAGATAGAGCTGCATCACGAAATCGAAGAACTGGTTCGATTTCCATTCCGGGTCGGCAAAGCGCTTGTCGCGCGGCGAGGGCGCGATCGCGGGCGGCGCGTCCTGGCCGGCCATGCGGCGCACCGCCGAGCCCCAGAGGTCGAGATAGTCCTTGGCGAGCTTGGTCTGCAGATCGGAAGAGCGGGACGTATCCGAGAGCCAGTATTCGGCAACCGAGGTGAAGGTCTTGACGACCTCGGTGAGCTCGGGCGGCGGGCGATCCTGCACCTCGCCGCTCTCGCGCGGCTTGAGGTAAGCGGCCAGCGCCTTGCCGCCGCTCTCCATCGCCCGCGCGACATTCATCGCGAAGGCTTCCGCATCGAACTTCGTCTCGGGTTTGGGCGTATCGGTCGTGGCCATACTCATGAGCAGAACAGTAACGATTCATTCCGTATTCGTCACCGCGAAGCTCGCATGTTTGACGTTAAACACTCTCGAAGATGTGTTGCACTGCGACAAATCTTCTTGGTTCCGTCACATTCGGGCCGCACCGCTCGGCTTGGTGGGCAATGGCTGTTTTCTGGCTCGCACCATTTGGGCAGCAATGGTTTGAGCTTGGGCGCGGTCTTGGGTAAGGTTGCCCGGGGCCGTGCTTTGGGACGAGTAGGGGATTTCCCAAGTGTTGGCGTTGTGGGACCTGCAAAAGACGCTGCCGATCCGCGGCGCGCTGCTGATCGCGGCGCTTGCCGTCGGCGGCTGCTCGAGCCAGCTCGCGGATATGACGCCCACGGACGCGCAGGCGCATCCCCGGGAGCCCGGCACCTATCTGCCGGTGCACGACCTGCCGCCGGATCGCGATCAAGCGGTCATCCCGCCGGAGCAACGTGCCAAGATCGAGGCTGAGCTCGCCGCCGCGCGCGATCGCCAGGCCGTCGCCGGCAAGGATGCGAAATGAGCCGCTCCAAGGTAATCGCTGGCGCCCCCGCCTTGCCGTGCTAAAAGACCACAGTTCAGCCGAGAGTCAGGGCGAACGACTTCAGTCTTCGTCGTCGATGATTGCTCTAAGCATTTGATTTTGAGTAATTTTCACGACGGAAATGGACGCGTTTCCGAAGCGCCGTCCAGGCCTGTCGATTCTGTCCTGACCGGTTGCCCCGGAGCCCAGAGAGCCATGGAAGAATTTTACCGCATCCGCCGCCTTCCGCCTTATGTGTTCGAGCAGGTCAATCGGGCCAAGGCGGCCGCGCGGAATGCCGGCGCCGATATCATCGACCTCGGCATGGGCAATCCGGATCTGCCGGCCCCCTCGCATGTGCTGGAAAAGCTGAAGGAGACGCTGGGAAAGCCGCGCACCGATCGCTACTCGGCGTCGCGCGGCATCCCCGGACTGCGCCGCGCCCAGGCCGGCTACTACGCCCGCCGCTTCGGCGTGAAGCTCAACCCCGACACCCAGATCGTCGCGACGCTCGGCTCGAAGGAAGGCTTTGCCAACGTGGCGCAGGCGATCACCGCGCCCGGCGACGTCATCCTCTGTCCGAACCCGAGCTACCCGATTCACGCCTTCGGCTTTTTGATGGCAGGCGGCGTAATCCGCTCGGTGCCGTCGGAGCCGACGCCGCAGTTCTTCGAGGCGGTGGAGCGGGCGATCGTGCATTCGATCCCCAAGCCGCTGGCGCTCGTCGTCTGCTATCCCTCGAACCCGACCGCCTATGTGGCGAGCCTCGACTTCTACAAGGACCTCGTCGCGTTCGCGAAGAAGCACGAGATCCTCATCCTGTCCGATCTCGCCTATGCCGAGGTCTATTTCGACGAGAACAATCCGCCGCCCTCGGTGCTCCAGGTGCCGGGCGCGATGGACGTCACGGTCGAGTTCACCTCGATGTCGAAGACCTATTCGATGGCCGGCTGGCGCATGGGCTTTGCGGTCGGCAATGAGCGCGTGATCGCAGCGCTCGCCCGCGTCAAATCCTACCTCGATTACGGCGCCTTCACGCCGGTGCAGGTCGCGGCGACTGCCGCACTGAACGGCCCGGACGATTGCATCAAGGAGATGCGCGACACCTACCGCAAGCGCCGCGATGCGCTGGTGGAATCGTTCGGCCGCGCCGGCTGGGAGATCCCGCCGCCGGAGGCCTCGATGTTCGCCTGGGTGCCGCTGCCGGAAGCCTTCCGCAGCGTCGGCAGCATGCAATTCGCGACCCTGATGGTGGAGAAATCCGGCGTTGCGGTCTCGCCCGGCGTCGGCTTCGGCGAGCATGGTGAAGGATATGTCCGCATCGCCATGGTGGAAAACGAGCAACGGATCAGGCAGGCCGCGCGCGGCGTGCGACGCTTCCTTGAAAGCGGCATCGAAACGTTGCACAACGTCGTTCCGCTCGCCAATCGGCGTTAAGTTCTCTTCGGCAGGTTTTCTAAGTCATCATGGTTGCACCCCTGAAAGTGGGCATAGCGGGGCTCGGCACCGTGGGCGCCGAAGTTGTCCGTCTGATTGAAACGCAGGCCCGCGTGCTTACAGGCCGCAGCGGCCGCGGCATCCGCGTCGTTGCCGTCACCGCGCGCTCCAAGGCGAAGAAGCGCGGCATCGACCTGCGCGGCGTCGAATGGGTCAAGGATCCCATGGCGCTGGCCACGCATCCCGGCATCGATTGCTTCGTCGAGCTGATGGGCGGCGCCGGCGATCCCGCGCTGTCGGCGGTCGAGGCCGCGCTCAGCGCCGGCAAGTCAGTGGTCACCGCCAACAAGGCGCTGCTCGCGAAGCACGGTTTGAAACTGGCGAAAGCCGCTGAAAAGCACGGCGGCGCGCTGAATTACGAGGCAGCCGTCGGCGCCGCGATCCCCGTCATCAAGACGTTGCGCGAGGGACTTGCCGGAACCGGCATCAACCGCGTCTATGGCATCCTCAACGGCACCTGCAACTACATCCTGACCCGGATGGAGCAGGAGGGCCTGTCCTTCGCCGAATGCCTCGCGGATGCGCAGCGGCTCGGCTATGCCGAGGCCAACCCGTCCTTCGACGTCGACGGCCACGACACCGCGCAAAAACTCGCCATTCTCGCCAGCCTCGCTTTCGGCACGAAAGTTGCTCAAAGCGCGGTGTATGTCGAAGGCATCTCCTCCATCGCGCCGGAAGATCTGCGCGCGGCCGCCGATCTCGGCTACCGCGTCAAGCTGCTCGGCGTTGCGGTGCGCACCGCCAAGGGCATCGAGCAGCGCGTGCATCCGACCATGGTTCCGAAATCCTCCTCGATCGCGCAGGTGATGGGCGTCACCAATGCGGTCACGATCGACGGCGAGGGCATTCCGCCGATCACGCTGGTCGGCCCCGGCGCCGGCGGTGCCGCGACGGCATCCGCCGTCGTCGCCGATATCGCCGATGCCGCGCGCGGCATCCGCGCCAATCCGTTCGGCCGGCCGATTTCTCATTTGCGCGACACCAAGAAGGCGCCGATGGAGCGGCACGAGGGCGGCTATTACATCCGCCTTCTGGCGCGCGATTTCCCCGGCACCGCGGCTGCGATCGCGACGCGGCTGGCAGAGCAGAAGATTTCGATCGAGTCGATCGTGCAGCGTCATCCCAATGGCGGCGCTGCGCCAGCCGACGGCAAGGCGGTCCCCGTGCCCGTCATCCTGATCACCTATGCGACGCATGAGGATGCGGTGCGCCGCGCGCTAGCCGCCGTGCAGAAGGACAAGGTGATCAGCGGACGGCCGCAGGTGATCCGGATCGAGAAGAACTAGAGCGTGCCCCCCGGCCCAGAGGGCCGCGCCAGCGCAAAGCGTTGAAGCGGTTTTCCGGAAAGGTCATGCTGAAACAATGAGGCGGTTTGAGCGAACGAACCGTGGGCGTTGAGAGTTGATGCGGGCAGAGACTTCTGTCCAAAACCGTTTCGAAGGAGTAAGCCGATGTCGACCCATATTTCAGTCCCCCCGCACGCATTGCTCGAGCGCATCCTCACGTTGGAGATCGTACGCGTGACGGAGCGGGCGGCGGTGTCGTCGGCGCGGCTGCGCGGGCACGGTAACGAGAAAGCGGCCGATCAGGCTGCGGTGGATGCGATGCGCCGCGAGCTCAACAAGCTCCCGATCGAGGGTACCATCGTGATCGGCGAGGGCGAGCGCGACGAGGCGCCGATGCTCTTCATCGGCGAGAAGGTCGGCCTGAACGCCGGTCCGCAGGTCGACATCGCGGTCGATCCGCTCGAAGGCACCACGCTGTGCGCCAAGAACATGCCGGGCTCGATCGCCACGATGGCGATGGCCGACGGCGGCACGCTGCTGCACGCGCCCGACGTCTACATGCAGAAGCTCGCGATCGGGCCGGGCTACAACAAGGGCGTCGTCGATCTCGATGCAACGCCGGCCGACAACGTCCGCCGTCTCGCCAAGGCCAAGGGTGTCCAGCCCGACGGCATCACGGTTCTCGTGCTCGATCGTCCGCGCCATGCCAGCATCATCGAGAGCGTACGCTCGACCGGCGCTGCCGTGCGCCTGATCACCGACGGCGACGTCGCCGGCGTGATCCATTGCGCCGACCCCGACAATACCGGCGTCGACATGTATCTCGGCACCGGCGGCGCGCCGGAAGGCGTGCTCGCGGCCGTGGCGCTGCGTTGCATCGGCGGCCAGATGCAGTGCCGTCTCATCCTCGATTCCGACGAGAAGCGCGAGCGCGCGGCCAAGATGGGCGTCAACGATCCCAAGATGATCTACGGCATCGAGGACATGGCGCGCGGCGACTGCCTGTTCGCCGCCACCGGCGTCACCACGGGTTCGCTGCTCTCGGGCGTCAAATTCCGCAAGGACGGCGTGATCGAGACCGAGACTGTGGTGATGCGCTCGGTCACCGGCACCGTGCGCTACATCAAGGCCGAGCATCGTGAGCTCGCGAAGTTCCATCTGGACTGAGTAGGGCATAACAACTGCCCGTCATTCCGGGGCGACGCAAAGCGTCGAGCCCGGAACCCATAACCACGATCGGGAGTATGGATTCCGGGCCTGCGCCTAACAGCGCATCCCGGAATGACAATAAGAATAATCAGGAAGCGCCATGTCCGATCTCTCCGCCGTCAAAGCCCTGGTGTTCGACGTGTTCGGCACCGTCGTGGATTGGCGCACCAGCCTGATCTCAGACTTCATGTGGTGGAGCAGGCAGCGCGGCATCAGCGCCGACTGGACCGCTCTGGTCGATGGCTGGCGCGGCATGTACATGGCCTCGATGGACGATGTGCGCAAACATCCCGAGCGCGGCTATGTCATGCTGGATGATCTGCACCGCCGCTCGCTGGAGAAGCTGGTCGCGCAGTTTTCGATCAATGGCCTCACCGACGCCGATCTCGATTATCTCACCAAGGGCTGGCATCGCCTCAATCCCTGGCCGGACAGCGTGGTGGGCCTGACGCGGCTGAAGTCGAAATTCGTGATCTCGCCGCTATCGAACGGCAATGTCGCATTGCTCACCAACATGGCGAAGTTCGCCGGCCTGCCGTGGGACCTCATCATGTCGGCCGAGCTGTTCGAGCACTACAAGCCCGATCCCGAGACCTATCTCGGCGCAGCAAAGCTGCTTTGCCTCAAGCCGGAGGAGGTGATGATGGTCGCCGCCCACAACGGCGATCTCGCGGCCGCCCAGAAGAACGGCCTGAAGACCGCGTTCGTCGCGAGGCCGACGGAGTACGGTCCGCTCCAGAAGGTCGACTTCGAAGCCACCGGCAATTGGGACATCGTCGCCAAGGACTTTGGCGGGATCGCCGACAGGCTCGGCTGCTGACAGCGCGCTGCTACCGCGACTCGGCGGGTGCTGCAGTCAGCACGGCCCTGCGCTCGTGAATGAGGTTCTCGAGGCGGTGGGCCGCCACGTTGAGGGTGGCAGCATCCAGCGGGTTGTCGTCGCCGTCCAATCTCGCGCGCTGGCTACGAAGCACATTGTCGATCTGGTCTTCGATCGCCAGCAGGTCGGTTTCGTTTTTGGCCTCGCGGATCTGTCGGCCGAGCGTGTACAGCGCGTCGAGTGCCGGTTCGCGCGGCTGGTGTTCGCTCGACCGGAGAAACCGCCACAGCGCCGCCGCGATCGATGCAAGCGCGCCCAGCGCCATCGGCGCCAGAAAAATCACGTTGCTCCACTTGTCGAGGAAGCCTAGCTGGCTGCCATTGTAGAACTCGGCGGCGCCGGCATGGACCGGGAGATATGCTCCGGCATCGGTATCCGGCGCCTTGAACTGGGCGAGGACCGGCCATTCCGACAGGATGTCCCTGCGCGCGGCAGTGATGGCCTGCGTGAAGCTGGCGACGACGTCGTTGTCGAGGCTCTTCTTGGCGACCACATAGACGGCGACGCGCAAGCTTGTGACGTCGTCCGCGGGAACTGGCGGGGACCCGCGCAGCGCTCCCTTGGGGATGTCGAAGCTCTCATAGGCGCGCTCCTTCTCCGCAATCGCGCCTGCATTTTCGATCGGGATCAGAATCGGCGCGGTCTTGGCAGTCTGTGAGAACAGGCGGCGTAGCAACGACAGATACCGCTCGCTGAGCGGCATGACGAAAAGCACCGTGCGCACCTCTTTCGCGTCCAGCGCGCGGCGAACGTCGTCCATCGCGATGTTCTTGAAGACGACATTGGCGCGGCCAAGGTCGTATGCGCTGGTGAGGACGCGGACCACCTTCTGGTTCGTGTCGCCGGCGACAACCCCTACCGTCGTGCGTTTCAGGCCGGCGATATCCGAGATCGCCGATCCCGGCGGAGCCACCAGCAAGGCGACGGCTTCGGTGAGCACGACGATCGCTTGCGCTTGAGAGAGATCGCCGACATCGCCGCGCACGACGGCGAGGTCGGTCTTGCCCGACGAGAACGCCGCGGCGGATTCGATGGGCCCGCCGGTCTCGACCAGCTTGAGGCGCACTGGCGCGTTGTTGACGGCAAGCCTGCTCGCGAGCGCCGAGACGATCCTGGGAGCGTCGCCATCCAGGGATCCGACTGCGATCGACAGTGTCACGGGCCGGGCGTACCAGCGATAGGCAGCGAGGCTCGCGCCGGCGGCAAGCGCTACGATCACGATCACCACCACGAAGCGCAGCCAGCCCGGCAGCCTGGCGGCATCAATCCCCATTTTCGAGAGATCGTCCATGACGCGGCTCGCCCGAGTTTCCGTAGGCCAGCATTGTTGCCGCGAGCGGTCGGATGTTGATTTGCGTCAAGCAACGCTCGGGCTCCCTCGAACCTGTTTGGTCCGACTCCGGGGTTGCGGAGGGCCAGAATATTACGAGGCTTGCGCCTCTTCGGTTGCACAGAACGTCGCGATCGCAAGGTCGATCCGCCGGTCCAGCACGCGGCGATTGAGCTTGAATCCGGTGTCGGTCAGCAGCCTGAAATGATCGTGGCTGAACACCATGCCGAACAGCATTTCGGCGATGAGGCGGAGCGGCACAGCTGCGAAACGAGGCTCCAGGCGAACGGCCTTCAGTAGCTCGACGATATGCTCTGTGCCGCTCTCCATGATGACCTCGGCGAACATGCGCCCCAGCTCCGGCGAGGCCTGACGTTCACCGATGATCAGACGCTGCAGGGCGATCTCGCCAGGCGACAGCGCCACGTCGGCCGCCTCGCGCAGCATGTTTCGAAGTCGGATCACTGGTGATCCTTCCGAAGGGGCATCGGCGAAGTCTGCTTCCGGCAGGCTGCGCAGCAGCATGGCGCGAAACAGTTCGGTCTTGCTCTCGAACAATTTGTAGAGCGTCTTCTTCGACATTCCGGCGGCACCGGCGATGTCGTCCATCGTGGTCGCGGCAAATCCCTTGCTGGTGAAGGTGTCCTTCGCCGCCGCCAGCAGTTGCGTCATGCGAGCGTCGGGGGCGGGAAGGATGACGGCCGGCTTGGTCCGCTCCGACGGCGGAGCAATACGTCTCTGATTTCTGGATTCTCTCGCCATGGACACACCCGCCGTTGAATCTGAGCTGTTTCACGACTGCTTGAACGCCGCTGCGCAGGCAGCCTAGCACTTGACTTCGGGGAAGGAAACTATCAAGTTTCCAGATGGAAACTGAATAGTTTCCGAATGTTTCCGTGCGCGATCCTCCTCGAGGGGCCGCAACTCACCCATGGATCGTCATCATGCGCCCCCCGATCGTCCGCGCTGTTCCCTTGATTGCCCTGCTGCTTGCCGCTTGCGGGGAGCAGAACCCGCAAGCGGCATTGCCGCAGATGGTGCCGGAGGTCGGCATCATGTCCCTGAAACCGCAGGAAGCGAAGATCTCGACGTTGCTGCCGGGCCGCGTCGTCGCCTATCAGGTTTCCGAGGTCCGTCCGCAGGTCACGGGCATTCTGCTCAAGCGCGACTTCGTGGAAGGCGCCGAGGTGAGGGAAGGCGACCTGCTCTATGAGATCGATCCGGTGCAGTACAAGGCGGGTCTGGCGAGCGCCGAGGCCGCGGTGCAGAGGTCGGAGGCAACGCTCGTCAGCGTCAAGCTGAAGGCTGCGCGCAAGACCCAGCTTCTGCAGACCAACGCGGCGAGCCAGCAGGACGTCGATGATGCCGTTGCCGCCTACAAGCAGGGCGAGGCCGACGTGAAGGCGGCGCAAGCCAACCGCGACACCGCCGCGATCTCGCTGGATCGCACCAAGGTCACCGCGTCGATCTCAGGCCGGATCGGCAAGTCGAGCATCACACCCGGCGCGCTGGTCACCGCGAGCCAGGCGACGGCGATGACGACGATCCAGCAGCTCGACCCTGTCTATGTCGACCTCGATCAGTCGACCTCGGAGATGGAGCGCCTGCGCAGCCAGATCGCGAGCGGAAAGCTCAAGCGTCCCGCCGAGGGTGTGCAGGTCGAGCTCCTGATGGAGAGCGGCAAGACCTACGGCCACAAGGGCAAGTACGGTTTCACCGATGCCAGCGTCAACGAGAGCACCGGCTCGGTTTCCTCGCGCGCAGTCTTCGCCAATCCCGAGCGGGCGCTGCTGCCGGGCATGTATGTGCGCGCCCGCGTCGTCGCCGGCGTCGATCCGGCTGCGATCCTCGTGCCGCAGCGCGCCGTCTCGCGCAATCCGCTGGGGCAGGCAGTGGCGATGTTCGTCGACAAGGACGGCAAGGTCGAGCAGCGGATGCTGGAGCTCGGCGAGGATGTCGGCAGCAACTGGCTAGTGCGCTCCGGCGCCAAGGCCGGCGATCGCCTGGTCGTCGAGGGCACGCAGAAGGCCCGCCCCGGGGCGCCCGTCAAGTCCGTGGAGGTCGCGGTCGATCCCGCAACCGGCCTCACCGTGAATCCGACGCGGCAGGCCGATGCGCGGCCTGCAGCAGCCGCAGCCGAGCAGTAACCGTCATGTCCCATTTCTTCATCAAGCGGCCGATCTTCGCCTGGGTCATCGCCATCCTGATCATGCTGGGCGGCGTTCTCGCGATCATGCGCTTGCCGATCGCGCAATATCCGCAGATCGCGCCGACTGTGGTCACGATCACGGCGACCTATCCCGGCGCCAATGCCGAGACCGCGGAGAACTCGGTGACCAAGGTCATCGAGCAGAACATGACCGGCCTCGACTATCTGCAATACATGTCGTCGTCGAGCACCTCGACGGGCCAAGTGCAGATCTCGCTGACCTTCACCAACGAAGCCGATGCCGACATCGCCCAGGTGCAGGTGCAGAACAAGCTGCAGCTCGCGACGCCGCTGCTGCCGCAGGTGGTGCAGCAGCAGGGCATCAAGGTCGTGAAGTCCTCGGCAAGCTTCCTGATGGTGCTCGGCTTCGTCTCCGAGGACGGCCGGCTCGCCGCCAGCGACATCGCCGATTACGTGGCGTCCTCGGTCAACGATCCCATCAGCCGCGTCGCTGGCGTCGGCCAGGTGACGTTGTTTGGCGCCGAATACGCCATGCGAATCTGGCTCGATCCCGACAAGCTGGCGAAATACAACCTCATGCCTGGAGACGTGACTGCGGCGATCCAGACTCAGAACACCCAGGTGACCGCCGGCCAGCTCGGCGGCCTGCCGTCCGTCGGCGGCCAGCAGCTCAATGCCACCATCACCTCGCAGAGCCGCCTGCAGACGGTCGAGCAGTTCAAGGACATCATCCTGCGCACGGCCACGACCGGTCAGACGGTCCGCATCGGCGACGTCGCGCGGGTCGAGCTCGGCTCGAAGTCCTATGATTCCGCCGCGCGCTACAACGGCAAGCCCGCCGCGGGCATGGGCATCAGTCTTGCGACCGGCGCCAATGCGGTCGCGACCTCGGAGGCGGTGAAGGCACGTGTCGCCCAGCTCAGCGCCGCGATGCCGGAGGGGCTCCGCGTCGTCTACCCCTACGACACCACGCCCTTCGTCAAGCTGTCGATCGAAAAGGTGATTCACACGCTGTTCGAGGCGATCGCGCTGGTCTTCGTCGTGATGTTCGTGTTCCTGCAGAGCTGGCGGGCGACCATCATCCCGACCATTGCCGTGCCGGTGGTGCTGCTCGGGACCTTCGGCGTGCTCTCGCTTGCCGGCTATTCGATCAACACGCTGACGATGTTCGCGATGGTGCTGGCGATCGGCCTCCTGGTCGACGATGCCATCGTCGTGGTCGAGAACGTCGAGCGCGTGATGGCCGAGGAGAAGCTCGGCCCGCGCGAGGCGACCGAGAAATCGATGCGCGAGATTACCGGGGCCCTGGTCGGGATCGGCGTCGTGCTCTCGGCCGTGTTCATTCCGATGGCGTTCTTCAACGGCTCGGTCGGAATCATCTACCGGCAGTTCGCGCTCACCATCGTCACGGCGATGCTGCTGTCGGTGCTCGTGGCGCTGGTGCTGACGCCGGCGCTGTGCGTCACGATCCTGAAGCCGCCGAAGCATCATGGCGCGCAGCGCGGCTTCTTCGGCCTGTTCAACCGCGGCTTCGACCGCATGGCGGACGGCTATCAGCGCACCGCGGGCGGTGCGATCAGGCGCATCGCGGGAGTGATGATCGCCTTCGCGGCGATCCTCGCCGCCATGGTCGTCCTGTTCCAGCGGCTGCCGAGCTCGTTCCTGCCCGAAGAGGACCAGGGCACGATCATGACGCTGATCCAGCTTCCGGTCGGCGCCACCTCGACGCGCACGCTCGATGTCATCAAGCAAGTCGAGCATCAATATCTCGACAACGAGAAGGACGCCGTGGACGGCGTGTTCGCAGTCAGTGGCTTCAGCTTCGCAGGGCAGGGACAGAACGTTGGCCTTGCCTTCGTCAGCCTGAAGCCGTTCGACGAGCGCAAGAGTCCTGCAGCCTCGGCGCAGGCCGTGGCCGGCCGTGCCATGGGGGCGTTCATGAAAATCCGCGACGCCATGGTGTTCGCGGTGCTGCCGCCGTCGATTCCCGGCTTCGGCAATGCCGGCGGCTTCGACCTCTATCTCCAGGACACCGGCGGCAACGGTCACGAGGCGCTGATCCAGGCGCGCAACCAGCTGCTCGGGCAGCTCGCGGCGGACAAGCGCGTGGCACAGGCCCGGCCGAACGGACAGGACGACACGCCGCAATTCAACCTCGACGTCGACCAGGCCAAGGCCACCGCGCTCGGCGTCAACCTCAGCGATCTCAACACCACGCTGTCGGCAGCGTGGGGCGGCGCCTATGTCAACGACTTCATCGACCGCGGCCGCGTCAAGCAGGTCTATGTGCAAAGCGATGCGCCGTTCCGCATGGATACCAGCGACATCGGCCGCTGGTATGTGCGCAACGCCTCGGGCTCGATGGTGCCGTTCTCGGCGGTCGCGACCGATCGCTGGAGTTTTGGTTCGCCGCGCCTCGAGCGCTACAACGGCGTCGCCGCCGTCGAGCTGCAGGGGCAGGCAGGGCAGGGCATCAGCTCGGGTGTCGCCATGCAGGCTGTGGAGGAGCAGATGGCCAAGTTGCCCAAGGGCTACGGCCATGAATGGACCGGATTGTCGTTCCAGGAACGGCTCACCGGCAGCCAGACGCTGTATCTGTATTCGATTTCGCTGCTGATCGTCTTCCTGAGCCTTGCCGCACTGTACGAGAGCTGGTCGGTCCCGTTCGCGGTGATGCTAACGGTGCCGATCGGCGTGCTCGGCGCGCTGCTCGCGGCGACGCTGTTTGATCAGGCCAACGACGTCTATTTCCAGGTCGGACTGCTCACGACGATCGGGCTGGCCTCGAAGAACGCGATCCTGATCGTCGAATTCGCGCTGGAGCAGATCGCTTCCGGCCGCAGCCTGGTCGATGCCACCCTGCACGCATCGCGCCAGCGCCTGCGCCCGATCCTGATGACGTCGCTCGCCTTCATCCTCGGCGTGCTGCCGCTGGCGGTGGCGACGGGCGCGGGCTCGGCCAGCCAGAACGCGGTCGGCATCGGCGTCGCCGGCGGCATGATCGCGGCAACCGTGCTCGGCATCTTCTTCGTGCCCGCGCTGTTCGTGCTGGTGAAGCGGATATTCCCAGGTGCCCGGGCGGACGCTGCGGCCTCAGGCGCCGGCGCGGTTGCCGAGCCCGCGGAATAGGGCGCATCAATGGTCCGGACGGCGCGCGCCGTCCGGACCTGATCGCGAGAACCTACAACGTCATCTGCATCGGCTGGGGATAATAGTGGAAGCCGTCGCCGGCCTTGGCGACATGGCCGTAGCCCGGCCAGGCGAAGTGATACGACATCACCGGGACCTTGTTTGCCGCGAGCATCGTGAGCAACTTCACCCGCGATTCCGCCGCCTGCTTCGGGTCGGTGTCGTAGGAGAATTCCATGCGCGGCCGCTCGAGCAGCAGCACGGAATGGTGCGAGAGGTCGCCGAGGAAGGCAAAGGATTTGCCGGCCGACGACACCATGAAGATGGTGTGGCCGACGGTGTGACCGGGCGCGGCGATCGCCTGGACCCCCGGCAGGAATTCCTGGCCGTCCTTGAAGAATACGATCCGGTCACGGACCGGCAGCAGATTCTTGCGGGCGTGAACGACGAAGTCCTTGGCCGGGCTGCCGAGCTTGCCTTCGTCGGTCCAGAAGTCGAAATCGGTCTGCGAGATGTAGATCTGCGCGTTCGGAAACAGCGGCTTGCCGCCTTCGTCGACGATGCCTCCGATATGGTCGATATGGGCATGCGAACACACCACGGCATCGATGTCCCCCGGCTTGATGCCGGCCTCGGTCATGCTCTTCTGTTGCCGGCCGGTGCTGGCGCCGAACATCTTCGATGAGCCCATGCCGGTATCGAACAGGATGAGCTTGTCGCCGGTGTTCACGATCGGGGAGTTCTGTTCGAGCACGACGTTGTCCGGCGACAGGAAATTGTCCGCCAGCATCTTCTTCACCTCTTCCTTGGGAACGCCGGTGAAGGTTCCGGAGGGATCGCCGAGCGGCAGCGGCCCGTCGGACACGACGGTGACCTCGGCATCGCCGAGAACGAAGCGGTGCCAGTAGGGCGTCTGGGTGCCGAGCTTGGGTGCCCGCGCCATCGCGCTGGTGCCGAGCATGGCGCTGGCACCAAGGCCCGCTCCGAGCGTGAGAAGGGACCGACGTGAGACATCGATTGTCATGCGTTCCTCGCTTTTGTCTTTTATTTTGCGCGATTGTTCGCGCGTTGGCACCGGCCTGATCGGCCGCGCGGCCGCTGGTCGGCAGAGAAGTATGCTGCTCCGGCCGCGACAAGCTAGCAAGTGGAATTAGTGCGCAGATTCACGCGGAGCGCGAACGAGCCGCGGCAGCGGGCCGGCCGCGTGTGGACGCGCGCTCCGCCGGCCAGGACAACGCGAATTGCGCCCTACGCAATTCTAAGCGTGAGATCGGTCCCTTCCGTCTCGGCAAAGCCCGCCTGCAACACCTCTTCGCGCTTGTGGCGGAGATGCGCGCGCAAAATGTGGGAGAGGCCGGCGCCGTCGCGGCGCTGGAGCGCGTTCAGGATGGCGTCGTGCTCCTTCACGGCGAGCGCCCAGCGCTGCGGCGTCATCGGCGTGACGTAGCGCGCGCGCCGGATGCGCGCCGTTACTGATGTGTAGAGCCCCGCGAGCACGGGATTTCCGGCTGCGGTGACGATGGCCTCGTGGATGGCGCGATTGCCGCGGTAGTACTGGATCAGATCGCCATCGCGATAATGCAGCACCATGGCCGCGTGCACGGCGGCGACCTCGTCGATCTCGGCGTCCGTGATGCGTTCACAGGCGAGCTCGCCGGCGAGGGCCTCCAGGCCCTGGCAGACCTCGAACAGGTCGCGCATGTCCTTGTCGGTCAGTTTTGCCGCGCGCGAGCCGCGATGCGGCAGCAGCTGCACGAGGCCTTCGGCGGCCAGCACCTTGAGCGCCTCGCGCAGCGGCGTGCGCGAGATTTCAAGCCGCTCACACAGCTCGCGCTCGGGAATCCGCGCGCCCGGCGGGATTTCGCCATCGAGCAGGATGGCCCGGATACGGCCGACGACTTCCTCGTGAAGCATGGGGACCAGCGCTCCAATTTGAATGCAAAACTTGGATATTCGATCGAAACTTCGAAGTTCCAGCTTGCTAATCCCAGATTTTGCATTCAAAAATGTAAAAAACAAGAGGATATGAGGAAATGGACCTGGCAGTAGAGGCAGACGACCTCGTTTTTGAATGCAAAGACGGCATCGGGCGGATCACCTTCAACCGCCCGCAGGCTCGCAACGCCTTCACCTTCGCCATGTACGAGCGGCTCGCCGCGATCTGCGAGCAGGCCAACAGCGATCATGCGATCAAGGTGCTGGTGCTGCGCGGAGCCGGCGACAAGGCCTTTGCGTCCGGCACCGACATCAATCAGTTCCGCGAGTTCAAGACGCCGCAGGATGCGATCGACTACGAGAACCGGATTGATCGCGTGCTGACCACGCTCGAGCAGTGCCGCGTGCCGACCATCGCGGCGATTAACGGCTTTTGCACCGGCGGCGGCGCCGGCATCGCCGCGGCCTGCGACCTCCGCATCGGCACGGCAAGCGCGAAGATCGGATTCCCCATTGCCCGGACGCTCGGCAATTGCCTGTCGATGTCCAACGTCAGCCGTCTTACCGCGCTGATTGGCGCTGCGCGCGTCAAGGACCTGATCTTCACCGCACGCCTCGTCGACGCCACGGAGGCTGCGAGCGTCGGGCTGCTCGGCGAGGTGGTCGAGGACATTGCCGCGCTGGACAAGCGCGCCGACGAGGTGGCCCGGCTCGTCGCCAGCCATGCGCCGCTAACGTTGAATGCGACCAAGCAGGCGGTGGCACGCCTGCAACGGCGGCTGACCCGGGACGAAGGCGAGGACCTCATCCTGATGTGCTACACGAGCCAGGATTTTCGCGAAGGGCTCGATGCTTTCCTCAACAAGCGCGCCCCGCAATGGCGCGGCCAATAGGACAGGCCCGATGCAAAGCGATCGATCGCAATCCAACTCTCGCCGTTCGGGACCGCTGGCCGGCCTTAGGGTCGTCGACCTCACCCATGTCATGGCCGGGCCGACCTGCACTCTGATGCTCGCCGACATGGGTGCCGACGTCATCAAGATCGAGAAATCGCCGAACGGCGACGACACCCGTCATTCGGTGCCGCCGAAGATCGGCGAGGAGGCGGCCTCCTTCCTGATGATGAACCGCAACAAGCGCGGCATCGTGCTGGACCTCAAGACCGAGGGCGGCAAGCAGGTGCTGCGGCGGTTGATTGCGGACGCCGACGTGCTGGTCGAGAACTTTGCGCCGGGCGCGATGGAGCGCCTCGGCTTCGGCTACGAGGCGCTGCACGCGCAATTCCCGGCGCTGATATACTGCTCGCTGTCGGGCTTCGGCCGCACCGGTCCCTACAAGCACCGCAGGGGATTCGATCTCGTCGCCCAGGCCATGAGCGGCATCATGAGCTTCACTGGCGAACGCCCGGATGGGCCGCCCGTCAAATGCGGCCCGCCGCTGTCCGACATCACCGCCGGCCTGCTCGCCAGCATGGGCATCCTCGCGGCCTATACGCACCGCCTCAAGACCGGCGAGGGGCAGTGGGTCGAAACCTCGCTCTATGAAGCCGCCCTGGTGCAGACCTATTGGCAATCGACCATTGCGCTAGCCGCGGGCACGGCGCCGCGCGCGATGGGCTCGGCCCATCCGCTCAACGCGCCGTATCAAGCATTTGAAGCTTCCGACGGTTGGCTCGTGGTCGGCGGCGCCAACAAGAAGCATTGGTTGTTGATGCTGGAAGCGCTCGGAGCAAGTGAGCTCGCCGCCGATCCGCGCTTCGTCACCGGCGCCGACCGCATGGCCAATCTCAAAGTGCTCGAAGCGGTGCTGAGCGAACGCTTCCGCACGAAGTCGCGGGCGCACTGGCTCGCGGCGCTGGACGAGAAGGGTGTGCCGTGCGGACCCGTGCACGACATGCTGGAGGCGCTCAGCGATCCCCAGACTCTGGCGCGCGAGATGGTCGTCGAGGTCGAGCATTCCACGCTCGGCCCGGTCAAGACGATCGGTCTTCCGGTCAAGTTTTCGGAGACCCCAGGCAAAGTGCTATCGGGCGCGCCGGTCTATGGTGAGCATACAAGCGAGGTGCTGGCCGAGTACGGGTTCGACCAGAAGCAGATCGAAGCGCTCGAAAAAGAAGGCGCAATCGTCCTGGCATCGGGAAGGCGCGAGGAACGCGTCGCCTGATCGGACGTCGATAGGACAGACAACAATAAGAGACAAAAATCAGCTGGAGGAAATCATGGGTCGGACGTCGATATTTATGCTCTCCGCAGCCGCGACGATGCTCGCCGGCACGATGCCGGCGCTTAGCGCCTGGCAACCGCAAAAGCCGATCGAGTTCATCGCCACCGCCGGGCCCGGCGGCGGGACCGACAACCTGGCGCGCGCGGTGCAGAACATCATCACCAAGCACAAGCTGACGGAGCAGCCGATCGTCGTCGTCAACAAGGGCGGCGGCAGCGGCGCCGAAGGCTATGTCTATGGCAAGGCCTCCGCTGGCGATCCCTACAAGGTGATCTTCGGCACCTCGAACGCGTGGCAGCAACCGCTCGTCTCCAAGGTCGCCTTCAACTACACCGATCTCACTCCGATCGCGGCGATGGCGCAGGACGAGTTTTTGCTCTGGGTCAAGCAGGACGCGCCTTACAAGACGGCGGGCGACTATCTGAAGGCGGCCGCATCGGGCGAGTTCAAGATGGGCGGCGCCCAGTCAAAGGACACCGACGAGGTGCTGACGCGCATGATCGAGAAGGCCGGCAAGGTCAAGCTGACCTACATCCCCTTCAAGAGCGGCGCGGAGACCGCCGTGCAGCTCGCCGGCGGACATCTCGATTCCCACGTCAACAATCCCAGCGAAAGCCTCGGGCAATGGCGCGGCGGCACGCAGCGGCCGCTCTGCGTTTTCAGCCCGAAGCGGCTGCCACAGGGCGCCAAGGTCACCGCGACCGAGGGCTGGGGCGACGTTCCGACCTGCGTCGAGCAGGGGCTCGACATCAAGCAATATGAGCAGCCGCGCACGGTGTGGTTGCCCGGCAAGGTCACGCCGGACCAGGCCGCGTTCTATGTCGACCTCATGAAGAAGGTGCAGGCCACACCCGAGTGGAAAGACTACATCGAGAAGACGTCCCAGGTCGACACCTTCCTGACGGGCGCCGAGTTCGACAAGTTCATCAAGCAGGATCTCGAACACGTCAAACAGGTCGCGGGCGAGCAGGGCTGGCTCGTCAAGTGAGGTGGGGCGCGCCACCAACTCCGCTGTCGTCCCTGCGAACGCAGGGACCCATACCGCGTGATCTCTCTAGGAGTGCTGGTGGTGGTACCGGCGTGGATGTGACGTCAAGTCTTCGTCAAACGTCTCCCTGGGGTTATGGGTCCCTGCGTTCGCAGGGACGACAGCGAGGGCTGGGCAAAGACGCATGCGCCACTACCGACCCTTGTCCGACGCCAGAGCGGAGCCCCCCATGATCTCACGCCGCGCTCTTGAACTTGCGACTGCCGTGCTCACCGGCGGCTTCGGGGTGTCCGTCGTCATCTCCAGCCTCGACAACGGCATTGGCTGGTCGAGCGCGGGCGTGGACGCCGGCACGTTTCCGTTCCTGACCGGCATCATCATCGTGCTCGGAAGCCTCTACAACCTGGTGCGGGGCGTGTTGCCGGTTGCGTCCCTGGCAAACGTTCCCATCGCGATCACGCCTTTCGAGCTGCGCCGGCTCGCCGGCCTGTTCGTGCCGGCCGCGATCTTCGTGGCCGCGATCCCGCTCGCCGGGATGTACGTCGCCTCGTCGCTTTATGTCTTTGCGGTGCTGGCGATCCCAAAACATCAATCCGTGCCGCGCGCGCTGGGGATGGCGGCTGCGACAGCACTCGCGCTCTACGTCGTGTTCGAGCGCATGTTCCAGGTGAGCTTGCCGCACGGCGCGCTCGCAGCCGCCCTCGGGTTCTGACGGAGGGCCGATGGACAATCTTGGCGAACTCCTCCACGGCTTCACCATCGCGGTCACCGTGCCGCACCTGGTGCTGATGGTCGTCGGCGTGCTGCTCGGCATTCTCGTCGGCGTGCTGCCGGGGCTGGGTGCGCCAAATGGCGTGTCGCTGCTCCTGCCGCTGACCTTCGGCATGCAGCCGGTGTCGGCGATCATCCTGCTCTCCAGCATGTATTGGGGGGCGTTGTTCGGCGGCTCGGTCACCTCGATTCTGTTCAACATCCCCGGCGAGCCGTCGTCGGTCGCGACCACTTTCGACGGCTATCCGATGGCGCGTGACGGAAGGCCGACCACGGCGCTTGCCACCGCCTTCGGCTCGGCCGCCTTCGGCGCGCTAATCGGCGTCATCCTGATCACTTTCCTCGCATCCTGGGTGGCGCAGGTCGCGCTCGCCTTTGGCCCTGCGGAATATTTTGCGGTTTATTTCCTGGCCTTTGCCAGCTTCGTCGGCATGGGCGGCGCCGCGCCGATCAAGACCGTCGTGGCGCTCGCGATCGGCTTTGCCATCGCCGCGATCGGCATCGACACGGTGTCCGGCAGCGTCCGCCTCACCATGGGCGTCGACGAGCTGGTCAAGGGCGTGAGCTTCGTCGTCGCGGTGATGGGCCTGTTCGGCATCGGCGAACTGCTGGTTGCGGTCGAAGAGGAATTCCATGCCCGCGCGGTGTCCTCGAAGATCGACTGGCGCGAGGTGTTCCGCGCCGTCGGCCGCCTGCCGCGACATGGCATTGCGTTGCTGCGCAGCGCCGCAATCGGCTGCTGGATGGGCATCACCCCGGGCGGGCCGACCGCGGCATCCTTCATGAGCTATGGCATTGCCCGCCGCTTCTCGCGCCGGGGCCGCTATTTCGGCACCGGCGAGGTCGAAGGCATCATCTCGCCGGAGACGGCTGACCATGCCGCCGGCACCAGCGCGCTGCTGCCGATGCTCTCGCTCGGCATTCCCGGCTCGGCGACCGCGGCCGTCATGATGGGCGGGCTGATGATCTGGGGTCTCAATCCGGGGCCGATGCTGTTCGTCGACCAGAAGGACTTCGTCTGGGGCCTGATCGCCTCGATGTATGTCGGCAACATCGTCGCCGTTGCCTTGGTGCTGCTGACCGTTCCGGTGTTTGCCGCCCTGATGCGGATTCCCTTCGTGGTCATCGCCCCGCTGATCGTGATCATCTGCGTCGTCGGCGCGTATTCGGTGTCGAACTCCTATCTCGACGTCGTCATGATGCTCGGCTTCGGAATCGTCGGCTATCTCTTCAAGAAGCTGTTCTATCCCTTGGCGCCGCTCGTGCTCGCGATCGTCATCGGCGACAAGGCCGAGGATGCGTTCCGGCAGTCGATGCTGATGTCGAAGGGATCGCTCGGGATATTCTTCGCGAACAAGCTGGTGACATGCCTGATCATGGCCGGCATCGCGCTGTTGCTGCTTCCGCTCGTGCTGCAGCTCGCGCGCCTCTGGCGCAAACCCGCATCCCCCGCGACCGAACCGACGGCCCAGGAGAAGGTGATCATATGACCGCAAAGCCGCTGATTGCATTGGCCATGGGAGATCCCGCCGGCATCAGCCCGGAGCTGACGGCCAAGCTGGTGGCGCAGGACGACGTCCGCGCGAGCTGCCGGCTCGTCGTGATCGGCGACCGCCGCATCTTCGAGGAGGGCGCGCGCATTGCCGGCGTCAAGCCAGTGCTGAAGATGGTGGAGCAGGGGGCCGATCTTCGCGCGGCGGAGGCCGAGGCGCTGTTTCTCGATCTTCGTCACCTTGATCCCAAAGAGGTCGAGCCGAAGACCGCGAGCCTTGCTGGCGGCAGGTTCGCGCTTGCCAACTACAAACACGCGCTCGAGCTCGGCCGCGACGGCCATGTTGACGCGGTCTGCTTCACTCCCTTCAACAAGCAGGCGATGCGGCTCGCCCGCGCCGAGTACGACGACGAGATCGCATTCTCTGCGGAGGTGGTCGGACTCAAGTCGGCGGCGAGCGAGTTCAACGTGCTGGACCGGCTGTGGAACGCGCGGGTGACCTCGCACATCCCGCTGAGGGACGTTGCTGCAAACCTGTCCAGCGAACGCATCCATCGCGCGCTCAAGCTGACCGATTCCTGCATGCGCAACGCCGGCTTCGCGCGGCCGCGCATCGCGGTCGCTGGTCTCAATCCGCACGCGGGCGATGGCGGAAATTTCGGCCGCGAGGAGATCGATATCATCGCGCCCGTGGTCGCGGCCGGCCAGCGCGACGGCATCGCCGCGGAGGGGCCGTTCCCGGCCGACACCGTCTTCCTGCGCGCCAAGGGCGGCGCCTTCGATGCGGTACTGACGATGTATCACGACCAGGGCCAGATCGCGATGAAGCTGATGGGCTTCGATCGCGGCGTGACCATGCTCGGCGGCTTCCCTTTCCCGATCTGCACGCCCGCGCACGGCACCGCCTACGACATTGCCGGGCAGGGAATCGCATCGATCGGCGCCAGTCGCGCCGCGTTGCTCCTCGCCGCGGAGATGGCCGCCCGCCGCGCCGCCTGATTTGCACGCACTGGCAGTGAGCGCTTGCTGCGCTCGCCTTGCGGGCAGGATTAGACTTTCGGGAAAAACTGGAAACTTCCGCCGTCGCGACGAGTTGGCGTCCCATGGATATCTCCAGTGGGAGCTGGGAAGATGGTCGACGACGACCCGCTACGAACGGCGGTCGATACCGCTTGGTGCGTGTACCGCGCCCGCCATGGCGGTGTCGATGCTGCAGACGGCCGTCGATGCCTGCTCGAGCGTCATTTGCGAGGGAGATGGGAAGCGCGCGAGAGTAACGGCGATGCCCAGGAGCTCACGGGTTTCGGGCTTGCCTATCTCGAGCGGCTTTCGGACGACTCATGCTGAGCCTGATTGAGAGCCTCGTGTGCCGCCTGGCGAGCGCAAGCGCGAGGCCGCAGTGGACGCTGCTCGCGATCTCGAACCTTCTGTCCGCGGCCATCGTGCTGATCGTCCGGTCAGCGGTATAGCGGCGGGCTGTCATGCGCATCGCTCAGCTTGCTCCCCTGGCCGAAAGCGTCCCTCCAAAGCTCTATGGCGGCACCGAGCGGGTGGTGGCCTGGCTGGTGGATGAGCTCGTCAAGCTTGGACACGACGTCACGCTGTTTGCGAGCGGCGACTCCCGCACGACCGGCAAGCTTCACCCGGTATGGCCACGCGCGCTGCGACTCGGCCGAAAGGGCGCGGATCCGGGTGCGGCCAACGCAATGCTGCTGGAAGCGATCGCGAAGCGGGCGAGGGATTTCGATGTGATCCACGCGCATATCGACTGGCTGCAACTGCCGTTGCTCAGTCGGCTTGGCGTGCCGTTCATGACGACCATGCACGGTCGCCTCGACTTGCCTGGGTTGCCCGAATTGGTTCGGCAATTCCCCGAGGCTGGTTTCGTGTCGATCTCCGATCACCAGCGCCTGCCGCTTCCGGATGCGAAGTGGATGGGAACGATCCAGCACGGATTGCCGTCGGAGCTGTTGCGCCCCTCCTATGAGAAGGGGGACTATCTGGCGTTTCTCGGCCGCCTGACGGCCGAGAAGGGGCCGGAGGACGCAATCCGTATCGCGCACGCGGCCCGGATGCCTCTGCGCATCGCTGCGAAGATTCCGCGCGCCGAGACTGCCTACTTCAGGAAGCACCTCGAGCCTCAAATCGATGGCGAGAAGATCCAGCTTGTCGGCGAAGTCGATGACGTGAAAAAGCAGGCCTTCCTCGACAGGGCCGCCGCGCTGCTATTTCCGATCGATTGGCCGGAGCCTTTCGGGCTGGTCATGATCGAGGCGATGGCCTGCGGAACGCCTGTGATCGCTTACCGCTCCGGCTCCGTCCCTGAGGTGATCGAGCACGGTGTGACCGGCTTCATCGTCGAGAACGAGGATCAGGCGGTCAAGGCGGTCGGCGAATTGAGCAAGCTGGATCGAAAGAGGGTGCGCGCCGGCTTCGAGGAACGCTTCACCGCATGCCGAATGGCGCGACAGTACGAAGATCGGTATCGCGCGCTGATTGCCAAAGATCGAGAATTCACCGCGCAACGGACGGAAACATGAAAGAAGACGGCGATGTCGCCGACAAAGGCGGGGCGGGTTCGCATCTTTGTCTTCGCCCTGGCGATCTCGCCAGCATTCGCGGCCGAGATCACCGCGGATGCCGTCAATTCCGCCCAGCCATCGAAGAGGACCCTCTCGAATAGAACCCGACCCTGGCGGGAGTGCGTCTGCAGGCTATTTCGGCATAGGCATTGTCAGCTCCTTGTCGGCCGTATCCACCACGAACACGGCAAGCAGCTTGGCAGGCTCGGTATCGCTGGCGTTCGCGCTGATGCCGTGGCGGTCGCCGGGTCTTCCGGAAAAGTTCTCCCCCTTGCGAAAGACCTGGGCCGGGCCGTCATTGACCTGACTGCGGATCGCGCCTTCCAGGACGGTGGCATAGATGAAGGCGGAGGGCGCGTGGATGTGGGCCGGCGACGAGCCCCCAGGACCATACTCGACCAGCACGCCCTTCATGCTCTTGCCGGGGACATTGGGCAGCGCCTGGTCAAATACGACCGTGACCTTGGCCGATGGTGCTGCCGTCTCGGCCGCATGGACCGTCAGGACAGACGCGGCGTAAACCGCCGTTGCGATCAGCAATCTGCGCATGGGATTTCCTTCATTGCCGTTTCTGTGTTGACTGCGGGACTGGCGGCCCCTCAGAGGCGCGCGAGCCATGTTGCGAGCGGCGTCTTCCCGAGCCGAGCCTCGCCGAGCGGGTTCAGCGATGTGTCCTGAATGGAAGCGCCGTAATATTGCGCTTTTGGGTCGCCGACCACCGTACGGCTGTCGCCGGAGGCTTTCTGGCGGCGCGCGACGAACTCATTGAAGGGAGCCTTCTCGGGGCCTGCGATGTCGATGGTGCCATTCAGCGGCCGCCCCGTCGCGATCTCTGCGAGGCAATCGACCACGTCGTCGGCGGCGATCGGCTGAAACAGCGCCGACGGAACGACGATCTTGTCGCCGGCCGCTCCGGCCTCGCCAATGGCGCCGAGGAATTCGAAGAACTGCGTGGCGCGGACGATGGAGTAGGGGACCGCGGAGGCCTTGACGATGGTCTCCTGGGCGAGCTTGGCACGGAAATACGCGATGTCGGGCGAACGATCGGTCCCCACGATCGAGAGCGCGACGTGATGCTTGACGGCTGCGGCGGCCTCGGTCGCGGCGAGATTTCGGCTCGAGCGCTCGAAGAATTCGAGCACGGCGGCGGGCTCCCAGGACGGCGCGTTGGCCACGTCGACCACGACATCCGCGCCGGCCAGCGCCGCCGCGAGGCCTTCCCCGGTCACGGCGTTCACGCCTGATTTCGGCGAGGCCGCTACCGCGTCGTGGCCCTGCTGTTTGAGCTTCGCCACGAGCTTGGATCCGATCAATCCGGTTCCGCCGATCACGACGATCTTCATGGCAGGTCTCCTTGGCATGTAACGAGCGCGAGATGATTAGCCAGGGCGGACTCGCGCGCTCACGTCGATCAACGTGATGCGAAGAGACTCTATCGATCAAGGGCGCGGGGCTCTTGCCTGTTACGGGCGCGGCTTGCCGGAAAATGCTTCAGAAGCCGGAGTGCGATTTCACAAAACCGCTAGGGTCATTCCCTCGCGCCGCAAACACACTCTGCGATGATCGCAGAGTGCCAGTGTTTTGCCCGACTTGTCAAAATGTTTGAGAGAACGAGGACGCAAGCTCGGCTGAAAACACCAATGAAAGCAGCCCTTTGGCTACTGTGCATGGGGTTGTTTTCGCGTTTTCTAGATCGGCCGGCTGTCTCACGCCCCGCAGACGATCACGCCGTACCAGCCGAGCCCGCGATAGGTCTCATAGCCCGGCGTCGCATGGAACGCGACCAGGGCACCCGAGCGGTCATGGTAGAAGCCGGAGCGCTGGCCGTTCAGCGAGATCGAGATGCGCTCGCTGAGGATGCCCTGGCCGTCGGACGCCGCGATGATGCGGAAATTCGAATCGACCAGCAGCACGCGGGCCTTGTCGCTGTCGCCGACGCGCACGCCCTGCACGATGGCGCGGGCCTGCGCCTCCCAGTCGAAGTGGATGGCGAGCACGCCGATCGGGGCGCCGTGGGCCTGGCCGCCGGCGCGAACGCTGGCGCAATAGGTCGCCACCTGCGCGTTGCCGAGCAGCGGCTGGTTCTCGACGTCGCCGGCGACGTAGTCGTCACCGGAGCGCAAGGTTCGCGCCTCGCGAAACCACTTGGTGTGGGCGACGTTCTGGCCGACCACGCGAAAGCGATCGGCGCGGCCGTTGGCGATGACGTTGCCGTCGAGGTCGCAGAGCCAGAGATCGAGATAGACGGTGTAGGCGCCGAGGATCACGCCCAGGCGCTGCGAGGCGTGCGACACCGCTGCGGCGGTCGGCGAGGCCGCGCAATCGACCACGGCGGAATCGGTCGCCCACCAGCGCACGTCGCAGGTGCGCTCATAGAGGTTGCGGTCGATCAGCTCGATAGCGTTGAGCGACAGGTCGACCATGCGCTCGCCGCGCGAGCGCTGGCTCATGCGGTCGATCGAGGCGACGAGATCGCCGGTGCGTTTGGTCAATTGGCTTTCGAGCTCGCGCGCGATGGTCTCGACCTGCTGGCCGACGCCGCGTACCTCCTGTGCCACCACCGCAAAGCCTGCGCCTTGCGCGCCGGCGCGCGAGCTCTCGATCAGCGCGTTCAGCGCCAGCATCTTCATCTGGTTGGTGATCTGCTGGATCGACTTGGTCTTGTCGACCGCGATCTGGTTGACCTCCGCAGTGAGGCGGTTGATCAGCGCGGAGATGTCGGAATCGTCGTCAGCGGGTTCGGTGGCGATCGGCTTGGCCTTCAGACCCAGCGCAGCAGACATCGGGGATTTCCCTTGGCAATGAGGTCTGATCTGCAATGAACCCGGAACAATCGCTTACAGATCGAATACGATTCTTTTTCGAGGATTCCGCCTAACGCCTGCTTAATTTGCTGTTCCGCCGAATGCCCAAATGATAGTCAGTCGGCGCAGCAAATCGGCAATCCACCGCTTTGTGCGACGCGGAGATTGCAAATCCCAGGCGATTCCGGGTCAATCGTCGTCGCCAGCCGAACCGATGCGACAGCTCCGACTTCCGGGTCCCTCTAGCCAGCCCCTCATCATGACGCCGCCCGCCACTGCCTTGCCTGTCGAAGCGCCCCAGGCCTTTCTCGGCGTCGCCCGCTCGCTGACCGACAAGCTCTGGCGCGACCGGCTGGATCCCCGCGGGGCGGCCCAGGCGCTCGCCATCGTGCAGCGGCACCAGCTTCCCGAATTGCTGGCGCGGGTGGTGGCCGGCCGCGGCGTCGATATCGACGCGGTGCCCGACTTTCTCGATCCGACCATCCGCAAGCTCATGCCGGACCCGTTCACGGTGACGGAGATGGAGGCGGCGGCGAAGCGGATCGCGGATGCGGCGGCGAAGGGCGAGAAGGTCGCGATTTTCGGCGATTACGACGTCGACGGCGCGACCTCGGCGGCGCTGCTCGCCTGGCACCTGCGCCATTGCGGACTCGATCCGCTGATCCACATTCCCGACCGCATTTTCGAAGGCTATGGGCCCAATGTCGAAGCGGTTCGTGGGCTGGCGGCCAAGGGCGCCACGCTGCTCGTCACCGTCGATTGCGGCACCACCAGCATCGAGCCGCTCGCCGAAGCCAGGCGGCTCGGCATGTCCGTGGTCGTGATCGACCATCACCAGGCCGGCACCGAGCTGCCGGAGGTTGACGCGCTGGTCAATCCGAACCGGCTCGACGATCTCTCCGGTCTCGGCCATCTCGCCGCGGTCGGTCTCGTGCTGGTGACGCTGGTCGCGGTCAATCGCGAGCTGCGGCAGCGCGGCTTCTGGAGTGCGGAGATGCCCGAGCCCGATCTGCTCGGCATGCTGCATCACGTCGCGCTCGGGACGGTTGCCGACGTCGCGCCCCTGATCGGCCTCAACCGCGCTTTCGTCGCCAAGGGGCTGATCGCGATGCGGCGGCGCGACCATGTCGGTCATACCGCGCTGATGGACGTGGCGCGGCTCAACGGGCCGCCGGAGGCCTGGCATCTCGGCTTCATGCTGGGGCCTCGCATCAATGCCGGCGGCCGCATCGGCCGCGCCGATCTCGGCGTGCGGCTATTGCTGGAAGGCGACGGCGTCGAGGCCGCGCGGATCGCCGCCGAGCTCGACCGCCTCAACGGCGAGCGGCGCGTCATCGAGCAGGCCGCGGAAGCGCAAGCCGAAGCCGAGGCGCTGGCCTCGATCGGGCTCGAGGACAAGCTCGGCGTCATCGTCACGGCGTCCGAAGGCTGGCATCCCGGCGTGGTCGGCCTCGTTGCCTCCCGGCTGAAGGAAAAGTTTTCGCGGCCCGCTTTCGCCATAGCGCTCGAGCCCGGCGGCATCGGTACCGGATCGGGCCGCTCGATCGCGGGCGTCGATATCGGCAAGGCGGTGCGGCAGGCGGTCACTGACGGCATTCTGCTGAAGGGCGGCGGCCACGCGATGGCCGCGGGCGTGACGTTGCGGAAAGAGAAGCTCGCCGAGTTTCGCGCCTATCTCGAAAATGCGCTGGCGCAGGACGTCGCCGAGGCGCGCCACGTCAACGAGCTCTATATCGACGGCGCGGTCTCCGCGCGCGCCGTGACGACGGAGCTTGCGGCGACGCTGAACCGTGCCGGTCCGTTCGGCAGCGGCAATCCGGAAGCCGTGCTGGCGCTGCCGGCGCACCAGCTGGTCTTTGCCGACGAGGTCGGGCAGGCGCATCTGCGACTGCGCTTCAAGTCGGGCGATGGCGCCATCGTCAACGGCATCGCGTTCCGCTCGGTCGGCCAGAAGCTCGGCAACGCGCTGCTGGCCAACCGCGGCCAGCAGCTGCATGTCGCCGGCTCGCTCTCGGTCGACCGCTACCAGGGTGTCGAGCGGGTGCAATTCCGCGTCATCGACGTTGCGCTACCGGACCAGGGGCCATCCGTGATTAGATAACGCAAGATCTGACCAGCTCAGACGACACAAAGTACGTCGCTCAAACAACAAAAAAGGGAGTGAACATGGCAGGGCAGGTTGAGGGCAAGGTCGCGCTGGTGACCGGCGGCGCCTCGGGTATCGGCGAGGCCATCGTCGAGTTGTTCGCGCGCGAGGGCGCGACTGTTGTCATCACCGACATCGATGAGCTGCGCGGGCCCGAGCTCGCCAAGCGCGTGACGAAAGCCGGCGGCAAGGCGATGTTCCTGGAGCAGGACGTCACCAGCGAGGAGCGCTGGATCGATATCGTCGCCGAAATCGCCA
The DNA here is from genome assembly GCF_014198235.1 of Bradyrhizobium sp. ERR14. Classification (NCBI taxonomy): domain Bacteria; kingdom Pseudomonadati; phylum Pseudomonadota; class Alphaproteobacteria; order Hyphomicrobiales; family Nitrobacteraceae; genus Bradyrhizobium; species Bradyrhizobium sp. ERR14. The sequence continues at coordinate 511,328 of NZ_JACIHD010000001.1, forward strand.
AGCGCTATGGTCGGCTCGATATTCTCGTCTCCAATGCCGGCATCGGCATCTCCGTGCCATCGATCGTCGACATGACCCTCGCCGACTGGCGCAAGCAGAATGCGATCAATCTCGACGGCGTGTTTCTCTCGGTCAAGCATTGCCTGCCGCTGATGCGAAAGCATGGCGGCGGTTCGATCGTCATGATGTCCTCGCTCGCGGGCCTGCGCGGGGCGCCGGGCCTGTCGGCTTATTCGGCGACCAAGGGCGGCGTGCGGCTGTTCGCCAAATCGATCGCAATGGAATGCGCGGCGGCCGGCGACGGCATCCGGGTCAATTCCGTGCATCCCGGCATCATCGATACCCCGATCTGGGGCAAGATCCCGACGGGTGCGACCGGCGCCGGCCAGAACGCGCCAATCGATCCCGAGGAGCGTGCCAAGGTCGTCACGCCGCTCGCCCGCGCGGGGCAGGCGGCGGAGATCGCCTCAGGCGTGCTGTATCTGGCCTCCGATGCCTCGCGCTACGTCACCGGCAGCGAGCTCGTCATCGACGGCGGCATGAATGCCGGCGGCGTGCCGCGGCGGGCCTGAGCCGCGCAGGGCAGGGTGGCGGTCGCAGGGGCTGACGCGCAGGCGCAGCCCCTGTACAAGACGGCAGCTTTCGACCGACAGAGGTGTCCTTCGCCATGGCGCACAGCCTTCACGCTTCCTCACCCGCGTCAGCGCCATTCCGCTCGAACCGGCCGGACCTCGCCACCGATGCAATCCGCACCGCGCGCGAGGATCTCGCCGCCTGCTTCCGCATGGCCGCGCGCAACGGTTTTGAGGAAGGCATCTGCAACCACTTCTCGGCCGTCGTGCCTGGGCATGACGATCTGTTTCTCGTCAATCCCTATGGCTATGCCTTTCGCGAGATCACGGCCTCAAAGCTACTGATCTGCGATTTCCACGGCAATGTGCTCGACGGCGAGGGCGTGCCGGAGGCGACCGCGTTCTACATCCATGCCGAGATGCACAAGCGCCTGCCGCGCGCCAAGGTCGCATTCCACACCCACATGCCCTATGCGACGGCGCTGTCGATGACCGAAGGCGATCCCTTGATCTGGGCCGGCCAGACCGCGCTGAAATTCTACGGCCGCACCGCGGTCGATCGCGACTACAACGGCCTTGCGCTCGACAACCAGGAAGGTGCGCGCATCGCATCCGCCGTCGGCGATGCCGACATCGTCTTCATGAAGCACCACGGCGTGATGGTGCTGGCGCCGACCATCGCGGAAGCCTGGGACGATCTCTATTATCTTGAGCGCGCCGCCGAGGTGCAGGTGCTGGCGATGTCGACGGGACGGAAGGTGCTGCCCGTCGATCCCGCGATCGCGGCCGAGACCTACAGGCAGATGCGCGAAGGCGATTCCGAATCCGCCCGGCTCCATCTCGCCGCGATCCGCAGGCAGCTCGACGCCGAAGAGCCGCAGTACCGGCATTAGCGATGAGTGCGTAGCCCGGATGAAGCGCAGCGAAATCCGGGGACTTCAACAGCGGAGGTATTGTCCCGGATTACGCTGCGCTCCATCCGGGCTACGGGCCAACGCGAGGCCTACGACCCCTGCCGCAGCTTGGCCAGCACCTTCAGCCCGCCATAGCCGTCCGCTGGCGCAATCCCCGCGCGCTGCTGGAAATCCTTGATCGCCTTCATGGTGTCGTTGCCGACCCGGCCGTCGGTGCCGCCGGTGTCGAAACCGGCTTTCGTCAATCGCGTCTGCATCTCCTGCACCTCGGCAAGCGTCAGCGCGCGCTCGGAGCCGGGGAAGGGCTGGATGAAGGGCGGCGCCCCGAGGCAGCGGTCGCCGAGATGGCAGATCGCAAGCGCATAGTTCATGGAAGGGTTGTAGCTCTTCACCGAGTAGAAATTCGGTCCGAGCAGGAAGGTCGGTCCGCCCGCAACCGGCGTCCACATTTGTGCGGATGCGTTCGGCTGCGGGAACGGCTGGCCGTCGGCGCGGGTGACGCCGGCTGACGCCCAGGCCGCATAGGTGCGGCTGCCGCTCATATTGCCGGCGGCGCGCACCTCATAGCCCCAATGCTCGCCGCGATGCCATTTGCCGCGGTTGACGAGATATTTTGCGGTCGAGCCCAGCGCGTCGTCGGGCTTGCCGAAGGGCGAGACCTTGCCGTCGCCGTCATAATCGATGCCGACATTGAGCCAGACTTCCGGCATCCATTGCGAATGGCCCATCGCGCCGGCCCAGGATCCCTGCATCTGCTCGGGCGTGCTCCAGCCCTTGTCGACGATGCGCAGCGCATTGATCAGCTCGGTCTCCCAATAGGTCTTGCGGCGCGGCTCGTTCCAGGCGAGCGCGGCGAGCGAGGGAAACACCGGCGTCATGTGGTTCTGCTGCACCAGGGGATCGCCATAAGCGGACTCGACGCCCCACAGCGCCAGCAGCGTGCCCCGCTCGACACCGAAATCCCGCTCAATGCGCGCCAGCAGCGCCTCGTTGTTCTTCAGCGCGATCTTGCCGTTGATGATGCGCCAGTCGGAGACGCGGCGGTTGATATATTGCCAGACCTGCTCGTGGAATTCGGGCTGGCTCCGCATCTGCTTGAACACGCTCATGTCGGGCTCGACCCGTCCCATCGCGCGCTGCCAGGTCGCGGCCGAGATGCCCTTGGCCATCGCGCGTGCGCGAAAGCTCTCGCGCCATTCGTCGAAGCCTGGAGGCGCGGCGAGCACGTGTGTCGGGAATGCGAGCAAAGCGGCTGCACCGAACGTCGATTGCAGCAGGCTGCGGCGAGTCGGATGGGGGGAGGAATCAGCGTGCGTCATGGGCACATTGTAGCCCGAAACATGGCCGGTGTGCGTCGGTTCCTGGAACAGCCGCGCGGCTGATTCTGCGCGGCCCGGGATCATGCTTCTGTCGGAACAAACTGTCGCAGTCCTGCATTCCCTCCGTATCCGGAAGGAGGAAGAGATGATGAGGACATATCTGTTTGCCGCCGCCATGATCACCGCCGTTGCGACGCCTGCGTTCGCTGATGAAGTCGGCGTTCACGTCGGCCCGGTCGGCGCCGGCGTGACGGTCGGTCAGTCCCACGAGTATCGTGAGCGGGATCGCGATCGCGACCGCACCACCGTCATCAGGGAGCGCGAGCCCTCTGATCGCACCACGGTGATCAAGAAGCAGGATGAATTCGGCAATCGCAGCAAGACCGTGATTCATCACGACAACGACTGACGGAGCAGGGCCCCGGCGGAGCGTCGGGGCCCGCCTTGCGCATGCAGTCCGTTCATCGAACATTCGGGGTGGAATGAAGATACACACGCATGCGGAAAGCCATGTCGTCGAACTCGACGACGGATCGCAATGGCAGATCTTTCCCGGCGATCTCGCAACCACGCTGAGTTGGAAGCCCGAGACCGATTTGCACCTCGAGCAAAGCGCCGACCGCGTGAGCTCGCATGTGCTGGTGAATGCTGCCGACAACAGCCGCGTACGGGTGATCGCGGCGGACGAGACCTGGGTCGACGGTGAGGTTAAGAAACTGTTGAAGGGCGGGTAGTCGGCTCCCGCGCTTCCCGATATCCCTGACTTTAGGCCTGTCGTTTTACGGTCGGTTCGCTTCCGCCTGCGTAAGATGCGGCATGCGGGAGCTGTTCGACATCATCCGTGCCAATCCCTGGCCCTTCGGCGCCGGGCTCTTCGTCGTCGTTCTGATGATCATCGCCGAGAACTTTGGCCGCGGTATTCAGGGCGGCGACGGCGGTGCGGGTGGCGATTTCTGGGATGCCGCCGGCTGTGACGGCGGCGACGGGGGAGGCGGCGACTAGGCCTCGCCTAGTCCCCCTGCAGCTCGGTCGCGACGTTGGCGAGCCACCGCCGAATGCTCGCTTCGGCCTTGGCATCGAGGCCATCGGCAAGACGCTTCTCCAGCACCATCACCCGTTCCCGGCACGCCTTCAACAACGTCGTTCCGCGCTTGGTCAGTGTCCATTGCTGGATGCGGCCATGGACGGGATGAGGCGTCATCAGAATCGCGCCGTCGCGTTCGAGGTTGCGGATGATGACCCCGACCGTCTGCGGCGTGAGGAAGGTGAGGCGGGCGACATCGGCGCCTGATAGTCCGGGATAGGCATTCAGCATCGTCAGCACCGCGAATTGCGGCGAGGTCACGCCGAGATCGGCGAGCGTCCGCTCGGTCGTCAGACGGACTGCGGCGTGAGCCTGGCGCAAGAGATAGCCGAGATAGCCCTGCTCGCCGCGCTTGCCTTCGCCGGCAGCGGGAACACGCACCGCCGCGTCGCCGGCAGGTTCGGGCACCGGGCGGGTTTTCGATCTGGTGACGGCATCGGTCTTGCGTGACATGTCAGAGCTCTTATAAGATGTAAGCACACTTATAATAAGACGAGGTGAACCGCAATGTCACATGCCCGTAGCGAATACGAGGATTTCAAGAAGATCGCGCCCGACGCTTATGATCTGGTGCTGGCGCTGGGTCAGCTTGCGGCCAAGGCCGGCCTGGACAAGCAGCTCATCGAGCTCGTCAAGCTGCGCGCCTCGCAGATCAACGGCTGCGCCTTCTGCGTTCAGCATCATGTCCTGCTGTCGGAACGGATCGGCGTTCCCGTCGACAAGCTCCATTTGGTCGCGGTCTGGCGCGAGGCGCCGATCTTTTCGCCGCGCGAGCGCGCCGCGTTGGCCTGGGCTGAGGCGCTGACCGTCCTGCCCGACGGCGTCAGCGAGGACGTCTATGCCGAAGCGGCCCGGGAGTTCTCCGAGACCGAACTGATGTACCTGACCTCGGCGGTCGCCTCGATCAACGTCTGGAACCGCTTTGGGGCTGCGTTTCGCTGGACGCCGGCGCCGCGGCCGGTGGCCGCGAATGCTGCGGCATCCTGATCGGCACGAGGGAGGTCATGATGACAGCAATGAGCTTAACTGCCGTACAGCGTCCGGGGCCGTCACGTTCAACGGCGCTCGCCGTCGTCGCAGGGCTGGCCTGTGCGCTGGCGATCGGCAAGGCGCTGCCGGTGACGATGGATGCCGTCTCCGGCGCGCTGGCGCCGCTCTGCGCCAGCGCGCCGGAGAGCTCGCCGCTCGACAAGGTCGAACCGATCGGCTCCTACGCATTGCCGAACGTGCCGGGCAAGCGCGTCACCATCGTGCGCGTCACCTATGGTCCGGGCGGATTCTCGCGCCCGCATCGTCACGCAGGATCCGTGACCGCCTACATCACAAAGGGCGAGATCCGCTCCCAGCTTGGCGGCGGTCCTGTCGCGACGTTTGGCGTTGGCCAGTCCTTCTTCGAGCCGCCGGGCTCGACGCATCTGGTCTCGGCCAATGCCAGCCTGACGGAGCCTGCGGAATTGATCGCGGTGTTCGTGGCGGACGAGGGCGCGCAGCTCACAACGTTCTTGGAGTAGAGCACGGCTAGGAGGCGCGATCCCGCGATCGCCTCAGCCGTTTCCATGCCGGCGAGAGACCGTATTGGACTGCCGGAATCGCAACCGCGCCGACAAGCAGTCCAAGCACGCCTGAGATGGCTGCCTCGACCGACCATTCGATGATGCCGGCAATGGATGGAAGGGCGTGTGCGGCCGCCTCGGTTGCGGCATGGACCGTGCGGCCGACCACGGGCGGGCCGTATTTTTCGATGCCGTGCAGGATGATGCCGCCGCCAACCCAGATCATGGCGGCGGTGCCGATGGTGCTCAGCACCGTCAGGAACGTGGGCATACCGCGGACCAGCGCGCGTCCAAGCGAGCGGATCGCGGCGCCAATGACTGAGGCGCCGTCGTAGCCCGCAAGGGCCACGCCGGCATCGTCAGCCTTCACGATCAGGGCCACCACGCCGTAGACCCCGACCGTGATACCGAAGCCGACCAGCGCCAGCACCAGCGCCTGCGTCCAGATGCTGCCTGCCGGAAGGGCCGCCAGCGTGATCGCCATGATCTCCGCCGACAGGATGAAATCCGTCTTGATGGCGCTCGCGACCTTCTCGTCCTCGACCGACCGGGCATTCAGCGCGATCGGCTCGAGCTGGGCTTCATGGTGGTGCGCATGATGCGGCATTACGGCTTCGAGCACCTTCTCGGTACCCTCGTAGCAGAGAAAGGCTCCGCCCAGCATGAGCAGCGGCGTCACCGCGGCGGGAAGGAAATAACCAAGCAGCAGGGCAGCGGGAAGCAAAATCAGCAATTTGTTGCGCAGCGATCCGACTGCAATCTTGCCGACGATCGGCAGTTCGCGCTTCGAGGCAAAACCGATGACGTAGTTCGGCGTGACGGCCGCGTCGTCGATGACCACGCCAGCCGCCTTTGCGCCTGCTTTGGCAGCCTGGCTCGCCACATCGTCGAGCGAGGCCGCTGCCACCTTTGCAATCGCCGCGATATCGTCGAGAAGACCGATCAGTCCGACACTCATCACCCCGATCCCTGTTTTTGTTTGAGCCGGCGGTGCGCGCGACAACAAGCTCTTGCACCGCCCTTCGTTGGAGCGAGCAAGCCGTCAATTCTCCTCGCCGCTCGATCCCTCGCGCAGATCCGGCTTGATGACGTCGTCCGGCAGCGCATGGGCGACCGGCTGCGACGTGACGGCGATCTCCGGGCCGACCTCGCGGCCGCGGGCGTGGATCAGGCGTTCGTAGGCGGAGACCAGGGTGACGTAGGGGCTGACCCAGATCCAGCCGTCGCGTGTGAACACCTGCACGTCGAAATGCAGATGCATCGAGGTACCGGCGGGATGGTCGAGATAATTCGAGATCACGCCGATCTTCTCGCCTTCGGTGACGATGCGGCCATTGAGCACGCCATCGGCGTTCATTGCGTGCGGATTCATGTGCATGTAGCGGAAGCGGATGTGCTCGGTGCGGCTGTTGACTTGAAGCGTCGCGGCCTGGTCCCTGGACGCGCGGATCACGATGGCATCGCGCACCGCGACGACACCGCGCTGCTTGGGATCGCAGGGCACGCGGCCTTCGCCGGGCGGTGGGCAGTCGGCCGCGCGGATGTCCTCGCCCTGGTGGCCGTAACCGCCCGCGCATTGCCAGACCTCGAAACTGCGGGACTCGCAGAAATTGTCGCGCCAGGGATAGGCGGTCGTGCTCTCCGTCCTGTCCCGCTTGGCATAGGATTGCGAGCGGACGAAGGCGGGAGCCTTTTCGAGCGGAAAGCGGATCTGTGCATAGGCCATTGCATCGGGATGGCCGCCCTGCTTGCGGTAGCCGGTGTTCGGGATGATATCGCCGCTCGGCCGGTAGCTGAAATCCGGTGAACGGCCCGTCGGGCGATCGAGGATGTTGGAGGCGATGTCCGTCAATGGTCGCAAGCGCTGGCCGCCGGCGACGCGCAGGGCCTTCAGGAAGCGCTCGGCGACCGGATAGGCTTCCTTGCAGGCCAGCCGCCGCGGCTTGGCGACGCTGTCGAGGCACTGGATCGACACCACATAGGCGACGCCGAAACGGGTAAAAGCGTAGCGTACATAGCCTTCCCGGATAAACCTGCGCAGGTCCGGATAGAGCGCTATGAGCGGTTTGATCTGCTCGCCCTTGCCGCCGGTGGGATCGGCGATGTCGTAGACCAGCGCCGATCCCGTGATCTGCACTTCGACCGGCCTTGTGAACACCCGGCCCGGCATGCCGTCGCCGGCGCCGGGCTCGAGCGAGAAGGTCGCGCTGTAACCGGCGGGGCCGGCATCGAACATGTCGACGGGATTGAAGTCCGCCTGATAGCGCGACAGCGCGAGCGTCGCCGTCGCGCCGCTGCGCTGCGCCTCGAGGTAAGCGGCGGCGTCGAACGGCAGCAGCACCGGTACGGGACTGCGGGTGATGCCGGTGAAGAGTCGCGAGGATACCGCGTTGAGCTGCACCAATGCGGGCATCGCGCGGGGATCGTAGCGCGGCACCGAACGGCGAGGGGCGAAGATGAAATCGTCCGCGACCCGGGGGCGGCTGTTGATCTCGGTGCGGAGCTGGTCGAGCGCTGCGCGCCAGTCGACGCGCAGGGCCGTGAGCGAGGGGCTGCGGAATTCATCCGCAGCGAGCGGAGTGGCAATGAGGAGCGAAAGCGACGCCAAAAGAAGCGAGACGAAGCGGAAACCCTTCCCAACCACTGTCTCGCCCCCCGGCGGCACCTGCTGCGATCGCTCTGTTCCCCGTCAGTCCTTGGCGCGTTCTGAGTAGGAGCCGTCCTCCGTCATGACGACGATGCGGGTGCCGACTGCGATGTGCGGCGGCACGGTGGTGCGCACGCCGTTGGAAAGCACCGCCGGCTTGTAGGAGGACGAGGCCGTCTGGCCCTTGGTCACCGGCTCGGTCTCGACCACTTCCAGTGTCACGCGCTGGGGCAGCGCGAGCGAGACCACGTTGACGTCGTGGGTCGACAGCTTGACGGTCATGTCCGGTTGAAGATACGAGGCCGCGTCGCCGACGACGTCCTTGGAGACCTGGACCTGGTCGTAGGTCTCCGGATTCATGAAGTGGAAGCCGTCGCCATCTTCATACAGGAAGGTGTAGTTGCGCTCCTCGATGGTGGCCTTTTCGACCTGGTCGGTGGTCTTGTAGCGCTCGGAGATCTTTACCCCGTCCGAGATTCGGCGCATCTCGATCTGGCTGACCGGGGTGCCCTTGCCGGGGTGGATGTTTTCGGCGCTGACGACGACATAGAGCTTGCCGTCTTGCTCGATCACGTTGCCTTTGCGAATAGAACTGGCGATGACTCTCAAAGCTGTATTTCCTGCTTGCTTGGCCCGGCACCGGCCAGGACGTGATCAATTCGATGGGGGACTTGGGGTCTCAAATCGGACCTCGGCGCCCGTTTCGGGCCGCAACATACTGATTTTGCCGTTAGATGCCAGCATTTTGCTCGGCCGTGGGGCGGTCAGGTAATGGCTGGGGACAAGCCCATCTCACCGTTCTGGTCGCCCGGGCGACATCTCGACCGTCGGCCGTTCCTCCAGGCCAGGGGGGCCATTACCGGGTCTCTACGGGGCTTTTTCGCCGAGCAGGGGTTCGTGGAGGTCGAAACCTCCGTTCTCCAGGTCTCCCCGGGCAATGAGACCCATCTGCACGCCCCCCGGACCGAGATCATGCGGCCGGACGGCAGCCGAGCCCTCCGGTATCTGCGGACTTCGCCCGAATTCGCCTGCAAGAAGCTGCTGGCGGCGGGCGAGACGCGGATTTTCGAGCTCGCCCGGGTGTTCCGCGACCGTGAGCGCGGCGACCTTCATCTACCCGAATTCACCATGCTGGAATGGTATCGGGCAGGCGCCTCCTATGACGCCATCATGGCCGATTGCGTCGTCGTCATCGCCCGTGCGGCGCAGGCGACCGGCATCGGGACCTTCTCGTTCCGGGGGCGGACCGCCGATCCCCTCGCCGAGCCCGAGCTGCTGACCGTAGCGGGGGCCTTTGAACGGTTCGCCGGCATCGACCTGCTGTCGACAATCAGGGACGGCGAGGGTAACCGTGCCGCGTTGGCCGAGGCGGCGAGTAGCAAGGTCCGTGTGGCCGGGGACGACACCTGGTCCGACATCTTCAGCAAGGTGCTCGTCGAGCACATCGAGCCGCATCTGGGGCAGGGGCGTTTGACCATTTTGTTCGAATACCCATCTCCAGAGGCGGCGCTGGCACGGGTGAAGGCTGACGATCCCAGGGTTGCCGAGCGGTTCGAGGTCTACGCCTGCGGCGTCGAACTCGCCAACGGCTTTGGGGAACTGACCGATGCCGAGGAGCAGCGAAAACGCTTCACGGAATCGATGACGGAGAAGCAGCGCCGCTACGGCGAGGCCTATCCGCTCGACGAGGACTTTCTGGCCGCAGTTGCGGCAATGCCGGAGGCCAGCGGCGTCGCCCTCGGCCTCGACCGGCTGGTGATGCTGGCAAGCGGCGCATCGCGGATCGATCAGGTAGTTTGGACGCCACCTGCAAATGAAGCGTCTAGTGAGACATGACGAAAACGAACCTTGCACGCACTTTGCGCGAGCCGGCTGAGCTCGTCGCCGAAGGTCTGGCGCCTGCAACAGCGCTGCCGGCGCTCGAACGCGTTGCCGCACGCTATGCTGTGGCGATCACGCCGGCGCTGGTCGAACTGATCGATACATCTGACCCCGACGATCCCATCGCACGGCAATTCGTTCCGAGCGCCGCGGAGCTTGAGATGCAGCCGGGCGAGGACGCCGATCCGATCGGCGATCATCCGCACTCGCCGGTAGCAGGGATTGTGCATCGCTATCCCGATCGCGTGCTGTTCAAGCTCGTTCACGTCTGCGCGGTCTATTGCCGCTTCTGCTTCCGCCGCGAGATGGTGGGCCCCGGCAAGGACAGCGCGCTGTCGGACGGCGCCTATCGCGCGGCGATCGATTACATCCGTTCGCATCACGAGATCTGGGAAGTGATCCTGACCGGCGGCGATCCCCTGATGCTGTCGCCGCGCCGGATGGGCGAGATCATGGCCGAACTCGCGGCAATCGATCACGTCAAGATCATTCGCCTTCACACCCGCGTGCCCGTGGCCGATCCCGCGCGCATCAGCGACGAGTTGGTTGCGGCACTCAAGGTCGAGGGCGCGGCCACCTGGGTGGCGCTGCACGCCAATCATGCGCGCGAACTGACGGGACCGGTGCGCGCCGCGTGCGCGCGGCTCGTCGATTCCGGAATTCCCCTGGTGAGCCAGTCGGTGCTGTTGCGCGGGGTCAATGACAACATTGCCGCTCTGTCGGATTTGATGCGAGCTTTCGTCGAATGCCGGATCAAGCCCTATTATCTGCATCACGGCGACCTCGCGCCGGGCACGGCGCATCTGCGCACGACGCTGGCGGAGGGGCAGGAGTTGATGCGGCAGTTGCGCGGGCGGGTGTCAGGGCTATGTCAGCCGGACTATGTCATCGACATTCCCGGGGGCGCCGGCAAATCCCCGGTGGGGCCGAGCTACGTCCTGGCGCCGCATAATACCGCACCCCATGCGGGTGATGCGGAAGCCGAAACGCGCTATCGTATCGTGGACTATTGCGGCGACGTTCATCTCTATCCGCCCGAGACGTGAGCGGTGTTGGAGAGCGCGCCGGTTCGAGAACGGAGAAGCAAGAATGAAGAAGATCATGGTGGCAGCATCGCTCGTGGTCTTGCTTGGCGGCACGGCGGCAGCACAGACCGGCGGTTCCAAGGGATCGACGTCCGGCGGCAGCGGCGGAACTTCCGGATCGGTGTTGCCGGCACCGGTCGGTCACCGCCAGCCGCGCGCGGCTGACGTGCCGAGCGAGAAGAATTTGAGCAATCCGAACACCCCCGCGAACAAGGAAGACGCGGAGCTCGATCGCAAGATCAAGAGCATCTGCCGCGGCTGCTGATCCTTTCACCTCTCCCCGTTGGGGAGAGGTGAGGAGAGCGAACGCGTGTTCGCCATGAGCTAGGCCGAGCGCTCCTGCAGTCCGGCGCGCCGGGCGTTGCGGCGGATTTCCACCGCGTCGGCGAGCTGCTCGAGCGCGGTCGCCGTAGTCGGCCAATCGATGCAGCCGTCGGTGATGCTCTGGCCGTAGGTGAGCGGCTTGCCCGGCACGACGTCCTGGCGGCCGGCAACGAGGTTGCTCTCGATCATCACGCCCATGATGCGGCCTTCGCCGCCTGAGATCTGGCCGGCGATGTCGGCCGCCACCAGCGGCTGGTTCTCGGGCTTCTTGCTCGAATTGGCGTGGCTGGCATCCACCATCACCAGCGGCGCGACCCCGGATTTGGTCAGCTCGTTGCAGGCGGCCGCGACGCTTGCCGCATCATAGTTCGGCTTGCTGCCGCCACGCAGGATGATGTGGCAGTCCTCGTTGCCCGCGGTCGAAGCGATCGCCGAGCGGCCGAGCTTCGTCACCGCCATGAAGTGATGCGGATGCGAGGCCGACTTCACGGCGTCCGCTGCGATCCGCACATTGCCATCGGTGCCGTTCTTGAAGCCGACCGGGCAGGACAGGCCCGAGGCCAGCTCGCGATGGATCTGGCTCTCGGTCGTGCGCGCACCGATCGCGGCCCAGGATACGAGGTCGGCGATGTATTGCGGCGTCGTCATGTCGAGGAATTCCGTGCCGGCGGGCAGGCCGAGATTGTTCACCGCCGACAGCACGTTGCGCGCCAGCCGCAGCCCCTTGTTGATATCGAAGCTGCCGTCCAAATCAGGATCGTTGATCAGGCCCTTCCAGCCGACGGTGGTGCGCGGCTTCTCGAAATAGACCCGCATCACGATCTCGAGCTGGTCGGCGAGCTCTTCGCGCAAGCTCGCGAGGTGCTCGGCATATTCCAGCGCGGCCTTGGGGTCATGCACCGAGCAGGGGCCGACCACGACCAGCAGGCGGTCGTCCTGGCCATTGAGGATGGCGTGGATGGCGTTGCGCGCCGCCATCACCACGCGCGTCGCGGTGAGCGTGCGCGGGACTTCCCGCATCACCTCTTCCGGCGTGCTCAGCTCTTTCAATTCGCGGATACGAAGATCGTCGGTCGTGCTCAGCACGGCGGGCTCCTGTTTGTTTCGAACCTGCCGGCCAATAAAAAAGCCGCCAGGTCTGGCGGCTTGTTCGGACGTTTGCTTCAATATTCAGATTGAGCGCGATCCTCCTGCCGCCAGCGAGCTGTCGTAGCTAAAGTACCAAAAATAGCTGGTGGCGACGGTGATCATGGAAGGGCATATAGCGCGCCATCAGCGGATTGTCACCCCCCAATCGGCGCGGCAGGCGACGAGGCAGGTCAGGTGTTGCTGTTGCGCGCCGCCAGCGCCAGGCCGATCAGGCTGGCGCCGCCGAACAGGAGGTTGATACCGACGAGGACGCCGATGGCCCATTCAGCCGAGCTCGGCAGTCCCGTGATCACCATGAAGGAGATCGCGATGTCGACGAGGCCCGAGATCAGCAGCCACGACCAGCGGCCGCTGAGCTCGCGGCGGTGCTCCAGTGCGTACATGATGGTGGCGACGCCCTCGGCAAGGAAGTAGGCGCCGACCACGATGGTCAGCGTCAGCACGGCCTGCATCGGCCGGGCCAGCAGCAGCATGCCGGCGAGCACGGCGAGCGCAGCCGAGATCAGCGACCACCAGAAGCCCGGCGTGCTGCGCGCCCAATAGGTCACGATCAGCCCGCCAATGCCGCTGATCAAGAACATCCAGCCGAGGAAGATCGTGATCGCAAGACTTGCCAGCGGCGGCAGGATCAGCGCCGCGACGCCGAGAATGGCGAGCAGGATGCCTTCGAACAGAAAGGCCTTCCAGTGCGCCTTGACCGTCTGGCTCATGATGGATTGCAGCCGTGAAAAATCCTCGGGCGACGTCATCGGCAGGCTCCAGATCGAAAGGTCAGCGCTCAATCTAGTATGCACGCGGCGCGCTCGCCATCCCGCGGCTCACCCGCCGCCGGGCGCCGAGGAAAAACCTTCCGCGCTGGTGCGGATGCGGTTGCGGCCGAGAACATAGATCGCCGTTGTGACAATCAGAAGCGCCAGGCCGAGCAGGATCGAGACGAAGCCGATCGGGATCAGGGCCAGCGTCAGATTGCGCTCGGGGTTGAGCCAGTGATGGATCGAGGTCAGCACGAAGGCGAGCCCGAGAAAGCCGACGCCGCCGCCGGCGAGCAGCAGCGCCCACATCCGGCGGAGCTGGCTGAGCCGCTCCCGCGCGATATCGGTCCGAGGTGCGTGGTGGCGGGCGACGCGCCGGACCAGGCGGATCGCGAAGGCGATCGAGCTGAAGCCGATCAAGAGACTGGAGGCGCCCAGCCACATCCGCAGCGTCGGATCGAGATCGGGCATTCTTTGCAGGGTCAGCAGCGGAAAGTCGAAGGCCGAATGCAGCGCGAGCGGGCCGGCCAGCATCAGGAGGCGGCTGGAGAGGCGGGCCCAGTCGCGATGGTGGCGGTTCGCGCCCAGCGCCGTGCCGGCGCGTGCGATCGTCAGGTAGGCGCCCGCGATGATGCCGAGCGCGCCGTGGAACGGCACGGTCAGCACGCTGCGCAAGGCGGCCAGCGAGCGCCACATCTCGGCGTGCTGGACCAGATAGGCGAGGTTCTCGTAAGCGGCGAAACCGAGGCCGACCGCGGCGCCATAGACCACGGTGTCCATCGGATTGGCAAAGGTCCGCCGCTTGGTCGAGGAGATCGCCACGATGGCGATCACCTTGACGGCTTCCTCGGGCAGCGCGACGCCGAAGATCGAATGCATGGCCAGCGCCGCCCAGGGGTCGTCGGGCGCGGCGACCATCTTGGCGAAGGGGGCGCGGGCGAGGCCCAGCAGCGAGATGCTGGCCGCTCCTAACAGGAACGCGGTCCAGACCTGGGCCGGCGGTCCCGGACGTTCCTCGGCGGCGATGACAAGCCACAGCATCAGCAGCGCCGGGGCGATGGCGGCCGTTCCGATGACGGTGGGCAATGCTTCAATCAGGTACATCGGCGCCGAAAATAGGTTCCCTTGATCCGCTTATCTACATTCACCGATGCGACCATGTGTCATGCGCTTGCTGTCGGCTCGCTTAACGAGCGCGACAGCCTTCGTTCATCTGCCGTCGCCCGCCCCGCCGTAGAATGCAAGCGTAATCAATTGCATGACAGCACCTGTTCGTCATCCATGATAACGCTCGCGCCGCCGAGCTGAGGCGCGATTGACAAGCCGTATCAAGGAAATGCGTGAGTTTCTTCGATTCACGGCGTAGCCGTGCGCCGGGGCAGGCCAGCTAGCTGCGCTTCGTTGGGCCCTCGCGGGGCGGCGAGGCGATCCGGCGCGCCCGCGACTGCTCGAGCTCCCAGAAGGCGCGGACGAGGCACGCGCCGAGACAGACGACGATGAGCAACAACAGGAAAGCCTGGTCGACCGCGGGAATATGTAGCATGGCGATGATAAAGCAACGCCCATGCCATGCGTTCCCGCAACGGCCGGCGCTTTCCGCCCTCAGTGCGTGGTGAACGGCAGCGGCGCCCCGGGAGCCACGTCGAAGGCGCCGAGATGGAATTCCTCGCCGACGGATGTGTCAGTCTCGCCCGGTTGCGCCAGCAGCGTGAACGCGGCCTGCGGGTAGATCTTCCAGATCTCCAGATCGCCGGCGGTGATGGTGAGCCAGCCGAACGTGTACATGTAGCGTCCGGGCTCGGTGACCCGGCCGACCCTGTCCCAGGTGATCTTGTCCACTGTAACTTTGTCGACTGCCATTCGGTCCCCCGATCGCAAGTCTGCAAATGACGCCCGGCCTGGAGGCACGGACGTTCAAAAGCTGATCCCGCAATGGGGCCGCGATAGGGCGGCGATGCGGAGGCAAGACGGCCTGTCGGAGGCCGCTGCCCGCCGATTCAGCGCGCCGTCGAGGCCGCCTCTGCTTCGGCCGCCCGCTCCAATTGACGGTGCGAGGCGTGGAAGACGTCGTGGACGAGGCCGATCTTTTCCAGGCCCAGGATGATCAGGCCGTTGAGATCGATCTCCCACCAGGCGTGCGAGATGTAGGCGTCCCGCGGGAAGCGGTGATGGTTGTTGTGCAGACCCTCGCCGAAGGTGAGGATCGTGGTCACGAACTCGTTGGTCGAGGCGTCTTCGACGTCGAAGCGGCGATAGCCGTAGGCGTGGCAGACCGACCCGGTGAGCTGGCTGGTGAGGATCAGCAGATAGGCGCGAAGCAGGCCGGAGAACAGCACGCAGCCGATCATGGCGTGCACGCCGCCGAATGTGTAGCCGATCACGCCGGGGATGAAGACTGCCGACATCCCGTACCAGACCCAGCGCGTGCGCACGAAGAACATCGCGATCGGATCGGCGAGGATGTCCTTGGCATAGTATTCGTTGTCGGTGGTAGCCTGGTCGAACACCCAGCTGCCCTGGGCGTGCAGGAAGCCCTTGAACGCGCTGACATAGCGATTGCCGAAGCCGTCGAATTGCGGGCTGTGGGGATCGCCGACGTCATCGGCGTAGAGATGGTGGCGGCGGTGGTTGGCGACCCATTTGGCGATCGAGCCCTGCACAGCCATCTGGGCGATGGCGCAGAAGAAGACACGCATGATCGGACCGGTACGGAAGCTGCGATGGACGAACAGGCGGTGCATGCCGGCACCGATGCCGAACGTCGTCAGCGCGAACATCCAGGCGAACGTGAACAGCTCGACCTTGCCGACGCCTTGCGTCACGGCCCAGATGATGCCGGCGACCGCGCCGACATAGAGGATGCCGAGCAGGAGATAACTCTCGCGCAGCTTGGCCTGGACCAGCGGCCCTTCGGTGACGACGCCGGGTGGAAGCTGCGGCTTCAGCGCGATCTCTGCCGGGGCGAACTCGGCGTCGGCGATGGACATTCCGGGGCTTCCAATACTCAAGGCCCGCAGTGATTGCGGACGTACCGGGTCACACCCTACCGCGCAGGGGTCGCCTTCTCCAGTATTTAGTTAAAAAAGAGTTAAGATTGATCGGGCCGGCTTCAGGCCGACTGCAGCAAGGGCGTGCGGACGATCAGGCGGACGAGGTCATCGCGTGACTGTTTTTCGGCGAATTTGACCGCAAACCCGTGCTCGAACTTGCGGATCACGCGCCCGACGCAGGCGCCGACCGCTAGCGGGGTTCCGACCGGCGGATCGTATTCGCAGGAGATCGCGACGCCAGCCGTGGAGACGTCGATGATGAAGCACGGATGGCTGCTGCCGTTGGCGAGCGTCAGGAACGTGTGCGAGACCTGCGGTACGAAACGCGCGTCGTTCCGCAGCTCCTGGACGCTGGCATCCTTCTGCTTCTTCTCGAGCCAGGTCAGCTTTTCCGACATCCAGGCGCGCCGCGCCCGCGTCATGTCGAGCTCCATCAGGAAGCCCGATTTCAGCGTCGCGCTGATAGTGCACTGGAATTCGCCGAAATCCTGGAAGTAGGATGTGAGGCGCTCGCCGACCTTGCCGACGACGGGCACGTCCACGATCATGCGGAAGGGCGAGACGCGCTTGGTGCGGCAGGCGAAGCTGCGCAGCTTGCCCTCGCAATCATACCAGCGGGGCAGCGAGTAGCTGCCGCTGACCGTGACGTCCACTGCACGCTGCCTGAGGAACTCTGCGACGGACATGAGGTGCCAATGATGTTCGGGATTGCTTCCGTAATTCCACGGTAGCGGTCAAATTCTAAGCAAATGATACTAGCGCGCAGGAGCAGGGGTAAATTTCCGGTAAATGTGCGCCTCGCTCGCCCGGCTGAAAGCGCGGCATAAGGACCCGTTATGCTGCAGGCCGTCTCACAACATCGTCATTGATGGCGCAGTCAAGCAACGACGCGCCGCGGCGGCTAGAGAGATCCGAACATCACCAGCAAAGCCAGCGAGCCCATGGCCATCGCGAACTGGATCGTCGTCCAGACCAGTCCGTTCGGGCTGATCTCCAATCCCAGCGGCGGCAACGCGCGCCGCATGGCCAGCGCCGTGAAGGCTTCGACGACGGCGAGCAGGAGGGCGATGCCGGCGATGAAAGACCAAGTCTCGGCCGGCGGCATCCATGGCGCGAGCCAGGCGGGGACGGAGCCTTTCAAGGCGGCGAGCAACGCGAACCAGCCGAACCAGAATGCCGAGCGCTTGACGATGTCGGGGCCGATCGTTTCGGGCTCAAGGCGGATACCTATCGCTGCCAGCGCGCTTTCGATGCGCTCGCCGTCGGTCAGGACGACGAACGCACCGAGATAGAGCGGAATGCGCGACTGGAAGAGCAGGGCGAGGATACCGAACAGGATTACGTGGCCGATGACGTCGCCGAGAATATCGCTGATTGCGTTCTTGGCGCTGCTGCCTGACGGCACGAGCGCCGCCGGCGCAGAATCTGCGTGACGCTGCGACAGCGATCTGTCGCGCGCCATGTGCTCCAGCATTTTGGCGCGCCGGTCCGATGGATGCTGGCGGGGATGGCCCAGCCATAGCGGAAGGCCCGGCGTCATTGCAGACGCGCCGGACGAACTTTCTATCTGGGGGTCACGCTGCGCCATGGGCCTGGACCGGTTCCAACTGACATTGGTCGGTGGCGAGCAGCG
The DNA here is from genome assembly GCF_014198235.1 of Bradyrhizobium sp. ERR14. Taxonomy (NCBI): domain Bacteria; kingdom Pseudomonadati; phylum Pseudomonadota; class Alphaproteobacteria; order Hyphomicrobiales; family Nitrobacteraceae; genus Bradyrhizobium; species Bradyrhizobium sp. ERR14. The sequence continues at coordinate 529,291 of NZ_JACIHD010000001.1, forward strand.
CGGAGGTTCATGCGAAGGCGGCGGAACTTGCGGACGAGCTGTCGTGGCGGCCCATTGCGGCGCCATCTATCGCCGTCGCGTGCACTGGCGCTCCCTAGCGGAACAACCTTTCTGGGTATTCTCAACGACTTAGTCGGTCGGTTAGCCGACAATTCGTCCACTGTAATTGTTGACGAAATTCCACTTTTGGCAACCCGACCGGCTAGCGACGGCGGATGAAACGAACGGGCGCCGAAAAGGGCAAAGTTGAAACCTAGCACCGTCCCTATAGGCCCAAAGCACACCCACAACATCAAAGCCGGAACTGGAGAGGGGCGTACGCGGGCCAGTCGAACCGCTCCCTTTCGGAAGCGTTATTTTGCCGAAGAGGCGCGGGAGGATCGCCAATGACAGAACGCCGTCGCAGGGTGAAACAAACTCTCTCCCTTGAAGAGCGGATGGCCGAACAGGCTGCCAAGCTCAAAGAACGAGCCAACCGGTTGCCGGCCGGCAGAGAGCGGGAGGACCTACTTAAGCGGGCCAGCGTCGCGGAGACCGGCGCTCGCATCAACGACTGGATCAGCTCGCCCGGTCTGCAACCGCCCAAATAAACTACGGAACAAGCGTGCACTTTGGTGCTTATCCCGCCCGACTCTGGAGGAGGGGTGGGTGGGTGACCGAGACCTTCTCTACTACCGCCTGTCGCTGATTTGGCTGGCCATCGTGGCGGGCTTCTTCCTGTACTTTTTGACAAGGTAAAGCCGCCTCAATTGGCGGCCCGTAGTTCTCCGGCCGGAGAACAAAGCCCCGGGGGCCCGTAGTTCTCCGGATAAGAACAAAGTCGATGATAATAGGTCAGCATTTGTTCCACTTGCGTGTATTTATAAGCGGAACACCTAGAAGTAAGACTGCCGATCGCCTGCGCCGCCCTTTCCTCGCGCCTCAACTTTACACTTCGTCCCGGCGCCAACCACATTTGTCATGGGCACATTTTCGCGACCAGCTCTTTACCGGGCCAGCGCTGGCTTCCTAGCTCCCGCAGATTTTGGGGTGCCCATTTAGTGGGAGGGCTCGGGAGTTGCACTAATTGGCAATGGCGGTGTGTTTACCGGATGCCCCCATTTTTCGTGGAATTACGTATTTGTTGTGATGATGACACCGCAACCGAACGTCGACAGAGGCAATAATGACTCTTGAGCAGTTCAGGGATTCACATTGTGAGACTGAGCGCCAGGCGGCGCTTGCCAACGCATTCGATGGCGCAGTTCTTCATACAGTTAAAATGGGCACGTCTATTCGGCTCGCCTCGAAGTTGGCGAACGCGACACTGCAATTTGGCGGCTCCAGAGTCGGTCATAACAATCTTGCCAAGGCAATCGGGTGCAGCCCGCGCACGGTTGCAAAAGCAATTCGCGAATTGCTTGAAAACGATTTTGTCTCTTGCGCAGGGCACACCGTAGACGGCGCGCCGATCTACATCGCAAAAATCCAGGAACACGCTGAGGCGTATCGCACGTGGCACAAGGCCCGGTGCGAGGCGCAAGCCAAGGCGTTGCGGGCGAATACTGAGTTCGTTCCTCCCGCCTATCCGAAGCGGGAGCAGAAGCTTGAAAATAGGGCGGCGTAAGCCTGCGGAACTGGCGTTGCGGCGCCTCGGCGACGATGCAGACGGGGACGGTCGTCTCACCGATGCAGCGCGCAAGCTCTACCGGAAAATCATTGCGAGTTATAATTGGGATAATGGTTACGCCGAGTGTTCGGATAACTTCATCACACAGAAGATGGACACCTCGCTCCGTTCAGTGAAGCGCGGGCGCAAACTATTGTTGAAAACCCGGCGCGTCTCGATTGTCCGCAAGGGTGGCAGGCGTGGCACCGAGACGTGGTCTACCCGCTATGACCTGCCGTTCGGCTATCGCGGCTCTGATGAATTCCGCTTGCTCAACGGCGGCAGGCACACCTTGGATTGGCTCGCAACGCCGGTGACGCTGCCATTCGATAGACCGCTAAGACGCAAGTCCCAAAGTGCCAAAACTGCACTTCCCAAAGTGCCAAATTTTTCAATTTCCCAAAGTGCCACGTTGGCACCCAAACCTATTTCTAAAGAAATAGATATCCCGCCCCCTACGGGGAGCGCGGGGCCTGACGGCCCGCGCGTGGGCGGGAGGGAACTTACTAGAGTTACCACCGCCCCAACAGGCCCGCCTCCAGGTTATGCGGTTTGGCGTATTACGCATGCTGAGTACGTCGGCGCGAAGGGGCAATCGGAAGATGAGTATGACACGTTGTTGGCACACCTGCGCAGTCAGCGCGGCGGAAAGTTCACGCTTCGCTGCCACGTCGATAGCGACGATTACGACAGCCTTGAATCCGCAATGGGTATCGATGGTGAACCAGAGCGGCTGGTTGGGAAGGAGGTCGCCATGAGCACCAACCGCGAAGGCCCGAAAGCGTTCTGTCGGCCACGACCTGAGCCATGGAGGGAATTCACGGTTGTATCCGGTGAATCGCTTGATGATGGTGGAGCGGCGCTTCAAGCGGTGTTCCACGGTGAGGGCCCAGCGCTGCGGCGCTGGCTACTGGGGGCCCGGGACACAGCCGCACTTACTGAGGCATGCGGCGGCGAGGATGGTGCTGTCGGTGCCCGCGTGCGGTTTAGGTTGATGCCAGATGACTCGCTGGAGTTTCGCCTGTTGGTGGCAAGCCCTGGAACGGGCGACTCCACCCATGTAACCGAAGCAGCGTGACCCTGACGGGTCGGGGGCCACCGCAATCCCGGCCACCTTCGCCACTAGCTACCGGCGGCCCCCTTGCACGCGTCATCCCGTAAGTTTCAAGAAAATCACACCAGGCCGCGCAGAACAGCCTATTCCTCCAACTCTCTGAGAATTCTGTCGCGGTGCGAAATGTGCTGCGTCTGACTCAAGTAGAAGTTCTCCAGGAGCTGCCGCGCCTGTATCGTGTCTTGCCCGAGGCGCGTCATGTCCTCCACAATCTGCTCTTGGCTGGCAATGTGCCGCTCGCCTTGAGCAATGTGTCGTTCTGCTTGCTCCAAGTGGCGAAGGTGCATCGAACGATCCGACATAGCGGTCCTCCCTGTCCTGTGCAGGCGGGAGCGCTATCGGTCTCTCAGCCACCGACGCCTACGGGCAGAGCCTCGGCCGGTGATGGGGGCAAACTAGCACAAAGCACCTTGGTTCTAAAGTGAACTCCGAATGTGTGCAGCCGGTAACCGGCCACGCCAAGAGCCAGCAAATGGCCAGAACGTCACGTTGCGAAAGAAATCAATGCACCACGTAAACGACAATGGCCCTATCCAGGCCAGCGACTTCACTGACCTAGCAGCCCGCCGCGCCTGGCTGGCGTCGGCGCCGGCCACACATGCCCCACACCACGAGCAGCCCCCGTGCGTGACCTGGGCCAAGCGGGAGAAGGATGAAACGACCTTCATGGGCCTCCGGCTCTGGCGCACGCTCAACGAGCCGCCGCGCGTGGCTGCGAACGACAACGAGCCCGAGGACGACGCAGAGGCCGGCGAGCAGCCCATGGCTCCGAATATGGACCGCGAGCTGGTCGACGTTAGCGCGAAGCAGCTGATTTGGGCAGTTAAGAACAAGCGGGCACGTTGGGTTGGAAACAAGTTGGTCAAGGTATGGAACGGGCACCAATGGTCCAGTCCAGATGCAGAGTTCGGCAAGGTCCGCCAGCGGAAAAGCGACAAGGCGGATACAGAACAGTTCGACGCTGAGATGCCCGACGCGCAGGCCGAGTTGGCGCGTGCCCTAGACACCGAGAAGCTGCGCGGCACGCTGGGGCACAAGGCCACCAGTATCCTTGACATGGCGGCAGGTGACAACACTCTGTCCGAAATAGGCGAATATCTCGGCTTTGGCGGTCAATATGCCGCCAGGATGGCCGGCAAGGAGGTTCGTGCGGCCGTCGCTGCGCTGAACGCGGCTATTGAGGGCAGTGCGAGGGCGGCGGCTTAGTCTTAGCCAGAAACCCGACGTTCACTTCCGCTCACTCCTCAGGGCAGTAAGCTCAGTTCAGCTTTTGGCGCAGTTTCTTAAGCGCCGTGCGTTCACTCCGTCTAGGGGCAGCTGTCTACTCCTCCCGGGACTGAAAAGCCCCGTCGTCTGATCTCATCCTCAATTTGTTCGATGAGCTTGAGGATTTCGAGACCATCCATGTCCTCACGCGCGGCTTGCCTGAGGCGCTCCACGAGTGCCAGCTCAGTCTTCGAAAAAGGTCTGTCGCCGTTTTCCATCAACCGTCTCCATTCCTTAGGAGGCGGGAGCATTTCGGCTCTCCGTCACCAATAGAGGCCACGGACCACGCGATGATGCCGAAAGCTAGCACTGAGCCGATGACGCTGTCTGGACCAAACTTTAGGCACCCATTGCCTGGTGAACTCGCACCCTGGTCGGCCGCCTTAGGAGAGATTGCTGCCACGGGACGGCGCGGCGACCACCTCAACGGTTGCGGATACGGTCATGACCGGCGATTCTTTTGTCCTTACGTGGACGGAAAGCTTGTCGGTCAATCCCGAAGGGCTATGGTCCCGTATTCCCTCGGCTAGGTATCTCATCGCGGCATCACGCGCAGCCGCGAGATCAGGAAGCTCCTCACCGTTGTCGTCGAGGATGGTGCCGGCGTGATCTTGATAGTCGAAATAGAAGCGCATGCACATCAACGTTGCGTTGCGTCGAGCGTTCCTACCGCTGAGCGCTGGCGAAAGCGGCGTAGTTGGAGGCGATTACTCAAAATTAGCCGTTTCGTGCACTCCCTCAGGGACTCTTCAATCGTGAAGGCTAGGGCGTGTACGCTCGCAAGGCTCCCAAACTCTTTCGCCCTTAGCGGCAGATTTTCTGCCCCGACGTGACGTGCAAACTTCAGCGCCGGTTCGATCCCGGCGCACCTCTTTTTCCGGCCTAACGCCGTGAAGCCGCCAGTCGGCTTTTTATTTGCCCGATCAATCGCAATTCTTAATGATGGAGAATGGCCCCGTGGCCAGCTTGAATAACGTGCTCGATAGCATCGAGCGCCATCTTGATTTCCCGCGAAGTCGGAGCGCCGGCATCGCCCGGCGACTGCAAGAAGCCGACCTCATGCCGATCGGCGCACCGGGCGTTTCGCCGGAATTGGACGAGGATAACGTGCTCGACCTCGTTATTGCGCTGGCTTGCGACGTCACCCTGCATGAGGCGCCGGACGCGGTTCGGTCTTATCACCAGATGACCCCTGGAGGCACGAGCTTAGTCGATGCGCTGTCAGCGATTCCGAATGCACCCATTGCCGTTTCTATCCTGGTTGAGGATGCCCGGTCCTCTGTTGGAGATGCGCGTGCCTCAAAGATCGAGGTTTCGTGCAATTGGCGAGCTGTAGCCATTCATAGGCCTATCGGTGCCGTTAAGCGCTTCAGTCAGCCGGGTGTGCACTGTGCTCACTGGCAGACTAACGGCCATCACAAATCAATCACTATCAATGTCGTGGCGCTTGCAGACGCGCTGGACGAGCTTTTTGGAGAATAGATTTTGGCACCTTTGAAAAAGCCCGCGGCTACCGAGCCGTATCGCATTCCTTCGCTCGCCGAAGCAGACAACGCGTACGCTGACCTGATCGTCAAACGACAGTCGCTCGATGAGCAGTACGGAGCGCTGAACGTCAAGCGCGCAAAACTGCGTCGCGAGATCGAAGCGGCTAAAGCTGCCGGCGGTAAGCGACTTGCGCCCGCTGTAGCCGAATTGTTGGGTGACGCCACGGAAGGCAGCATCGTCGAATTATCGCGGCAGCTGCGCGAAGTCTCGACCGAGATGGCAAACATCGAGGCCGCGATCGAGATCCTACGCCGCCGCACGGATGAGGCGCGCAATGCAGCTTCAAAGCTTGTGTGTAGTGCTGTGATGCCCGAGTACCGGCGCCGCCTCGGTGCGCTGTGCGAGGCTGCAAAGGCGCTTGAAGCGGCTCGGCAGAGCCATGATGAACTACTTGATCAGTTCGACGCTGAAGACGTTCGCAAGGATTATCTGCGGCCGGTTCATCCGTTTTTCATGGGCGATAGGCGCGAAGGCAAGGTGTTCTACTTCCTCAAGGAAGTGAAGGAGGCACACAATGTCTAAGGGCTCCGAGCGCACCTCCGACGTCGCGGATCGAAAGCCGGTCCGTCGCAGTGTCAAACTCCCTGGCGAGAGCCGCCACTCCGAATGCGCGGATTCGCCAGCCGTTATTGCGCGCAAGCTGATCCAAGCCAAGCGCGAGAAGAAATTGCGGGCGACGCGGCGTAATGGCTGAATCGATTTCAGGTTACGCAATCTCGTGGAACCGGCCGGCGATCATCGCGGGACTCTTCGAGGAGCGCTTTGCACGCGGTGCGTTCGATAAGCATCTCGCCAAAAATCCAGATGTTGCCGCGCTCTGGTCGCATGATCCAAGCAGGCCTCTGGGGAAAATTTCGAACGGTACGCTGTCGCTGCGGTCCGACAACATCGGGCTCTACTACTCGCTAAGACCCAATCCCGATGCGCCGCTCGGTCAGGAAGCCCTAGCAACAGTCGGCAACGGCACGATCAACGAGGTAAGCGTCTCCTTCACTCCGGTCGTTGAGGAGTGGGACGATAGTGCTGATATTCCAAAACGATTGATCACAGAAGCAAAGCTCTACGAGATCAGTCTCGTTCTGTGGGGTGCCTACGGCAAGGACACCTCAGCTCAGATCAGCCGAGCACTTAGTAACAACGATGCAGCACGCCGCCGTATTGAAGCAGCACAACGAAAGCGAGGTATTTTGAAATGACAATCAACGGCCTGGTGCACTCATGGGACCGCAGCCGTCGCCGCGGCATTGCCGAACTCGATGACTGCAGCACCGTGCAAATTCATGCGAACAACTTGGACGCGACGCGCCGTCGCCCAGAGTGGCAAGGCCCGTTTGAGATGCGCGCAGGCGATCGGTTCGAATGCGTGCGCGACGATCAAGGGCGCGTGGTGGATATTCTGAAAGTTTGGTGAGGTACAATGAGCTACGCAACTAAGGTCTACCACGAAAGTGGCGGCGACAAGATGACCGTCGTCGCTGGTGGAAGCATTCAAATCGGCAATGCCACGTTCTCCGTCAACGCAGCTGGCAAGTTGATCGTCACCGGGCTGCCGACCGCGAATCCCAATGTCGCTGGTCAGCTGTGGTCGAACAGCGGCGTGTTGACGATCAGCGCGGGCTAGTGGCCGTGGGGAGGGGTGTGGAGCGGGTTTCCAGGCCTCGCCGCTAGCTACCGGCGGCCCCCCGTTTCACGCGCTTCTCCGTTTTAAAAGTTGAGGGTCAATTTTGGCCAGACCACGACTGCCGAGGGCCAAGGCCCTAGTTCAGGGCAGTGACATCATCCACCCTGAGCGCCACCTCCATCGCAACGAACCTACCGCAGCGCCGCTAGGCAAACCGCCGAAGTGGATGACGCCGGCACAAACAACGGCATGGCAGACGTTCGAAGCTGAGGCGCCATGGCTCAATTATTCGCACCGCGGCCTAGTCGAGATTGCCAGCGTCGTACGAGCGCGCCTTGCTTCAGGCCAAGACGTGGGCGTTCAGGCAATGGGGCTACTGAGGCTGTGTCTCGGTTCGATGGGAATGACGCCCACTGATGCGAGCAAGGTGTCGTGGGCGCCTGAGGAGGAGACCGATGACCTGCTCGATTGACGCGCCAAACCTCAGCAAACAGAGGATGACAGACATGGAAGATAAATCTCACGACCTGACCGCCCCGCCGCAGGGCGTAGTCGACGGGTTCGTTTTCAAACCGGCCGGCACGGAGTCCTGGCAAGTCTGGCAAACAATCAATGGTCAGCTCATCCGGATCGATGAAGCGGCTGAACGTGTCGAACCGAAAGTGAACCAATGACCGCACTTAATTCATACTCCACCGGCACAGCCTCCATATCCGCAGGCGGAACGACCGTCACCGGCTCCGGAACTATCTGGTCGGGCGGCAACGTCAAACCCGGCGACATTCTTCAGATCGGCAATTTTCAGTCTATCATTTCGGATGTGACTGATGCGACGCATTTGGTAATTCCGCCGTGGGGCGGCGGCAATCAGAGTGGCGTTGCCTATACGATCTGGCAAGTATCGCCGCAGCGCTTTGCCGGCGCCGAAGCAATGGCGACGGTGAGCCAGCTTGTCGCGGCCTTCAACACGTCCGGCTATTTTGTTTTCGTCGACATTGACGAGACTGTGCCTGATCCGTCGCTTGGAGACGACGGGCAGTTCGCGTTCCAGCCAACCACCGGAAAGACATGGGAGCGGGTCGCGGGCGTCTGGACGTTTTTGGGTATCTACAAAGGATTCAACCTCACAGGCGATTACGATAACGCCACGGTCTATTCCTACGGCGATGTCCAGACGACGTCGGGATCGTCCTATATCTACATCAACGAAACTCCGAGCGCTGGGCACACCGCACCGAACACGACCTATTGGCAATTGCTCGCGAGCAAAGGCGACACGGGTGCGGCTGGCTCCAATGGTGCGACTGGCGCGACTGGACCAGCGGGGGCGGGCGCGACGGGACAATGCAAGCTTGTCAAATCCGGGTCGAATCTTGTCCTGCAACAGTTCAACGGCAACGCGATCAGAATCAACGGCCAGGTCTGCACAGTTCCGAATGCGGGCGTGTCGCTGGCGCCTACCGGCCTCACCCCGGGGACGAGCTATTTTATTTATGCGACGCAGTCGGGCGGCGTGGTCAACGCGCTTGAAGCATCGACGACCGCGCACGCAACGTCGACCACCAGTGGCAACGAAGGTACCGAAATTAAGAGCGGCGACGATGCGCGTTCGCTCGTCGGCATGGCCAGGGTAGTCACGGGGCCGGCTTGGGCCGACAGTGCTACGCAACGTTTTGTAATCTCATGGTTCAACCGTGACCGACGCTCATTGGCTGGCGCGCTCGATGGGACGTCGACAGAGACCTCAACTGGTTCTTATGTCGAAAAAGCGGTCTCGAAGGTTGAGTATCTTTGCTGGGCCGGTGAGCTGCTGCAACTGATCACCTACGGCATTGTCACCAATTCCGTGAACAACGGCGCCGTTGGCCTGATGAACATGCTGGACGGCGTCACTGTCGGCGGGCAGGTCGACGTCAACCCAGGCGGCACGTCGTTCCGTTGTCCCGTTTCCGCGACCTGCAACGTAAACGCAAGCTCAGAGGGTTATCACTATTCGGATTTCGGCCTGCGTGCTTTGGGCGGCGGAACGGCCAGTGCGTCTTATGGCGTGACCCATACCACTGTAGTCGGATAAGGGCGCTGCTCCTATGAGGCTGGCTTTGCCTGTTTTCGAGCAGCAACCGGCGCCGCTGGTGCCGGCGCGGGCGCTAGCCTTTCTTTCGTCTAAATTCGAGCACTAGCTTTGCCTTTTAGAAATGGAGAATTCAAAGTGGCTATGGGTACAGTTAAGTGGTTCAACCCGACAAAGGGTTATGGGTTCATTCAGCCGGACTCCGGCGGCAAGGACGTCTTCGTTCACATCTCGGCAGTCGAGAAGGCTGGTTTTAGCTCTCTTGCCGAGGGCGCCAAAGTCAGCTTTGACGTCGTGAACAATCGCGGCAAGGACTCAGCGGAAAATTTACGAGTCGGTTGATCCGCTTACCTTCCGATCCAACGGGTTCGCGGCTTCGTCGCGGCCCGCGTCGGTTCCAACTCTCCGGCCTGCTCTTAATGGGCCTATCGTCGCATTTCCTCCGATGCTGTCATCGGCCATCCTGCGTTGGTTCGCTGGGGAGTCGAAGGATGAGCGAGCAGGAAGCGGACCGCTATCGAATCGAAGCTGAGGAATGCCGCCGCTTGGCCGAAAGGGCGATTAAACGACCGGATAAGGAAGCCTGGTTGAGGCTTGCAGCTGATTGGATGAAGCTGGCCGAAGGCGCCAGCACAAGCGATAAGCGTGAGGGGTGAGCTTATTGATCTATCAGCGCTGATGTCCGAGCCCGATTCCCAGCACGATAGCCTTCTGACGTAGCGCGCCCTCAGTCCGCTTAGTCATCTTAGCGATTTTGACAACCGGTGTCCGCGCTTTCGAGTGTGCCTTCAATTCTTTGATATCTTCCTTGGTCCACTCACGGCGAACAGGCTTCTTCGTCTTCTTGGCCAAGACCGGCGCTCCTTCGATGTTGAAGGCGCCGTTTAGCACATGGCGCGCGATGCGCAACAATCATTGAAAATCAATTTCGGAGAGCCAATTGGCTGATAACGAACAACTAATTCTATCGATTTCGGCCGACACGCGAGCGATGCAACGTCAGCTCGACAAGTTGGTAGGGCAAATTGGAACGGTCGACAACAGCTTGGCCGAAGCCTTCACCAAGGCGCCCAAGAAGATTGACGACGTCACGAAGTCGCTCGGCGCTGCAAAATTTCAGACCGCTAATCTTGCTGCCCAGTTTCAGGACATTGCGGTTCAGCTTCAGGGCGGCCAGTCGCCGTTTACTGTTGCCCTGCAGCAAGGCACGCAAATCAGCCAAGTCCTGGGGCCAGGCGGCGCAACTGGCGCCGTCAGCCTGCTTGGCGCGGCCTTTAAGTCTCTGATTTCCCCGACATCTCTAGCGACGATCGGCGTGATCGCGCTTGGCGGTGCAGCGGCTCAGTACATCGGCAAGGCGCTTGGCGGCGTTGGTGACCTTGACGATCGCTTGAAAGTGCACGGTGAACTTATCGCATCGCTCAAGGATGCTTACGGCGAAGCTGGCAAAGGTGTTGATACTCTCAGCAAGGGAAGTATCTCCGTCTTCAAGACATTGCTCAGCTTGTCCACTGATAGCCTTCAAAAGGAGCTAGAGCGACTTTCGCAGTCTGCGCTTTCGGCGGCGGTGCCGATGGCGCAGTTCGTAGACGATCTAGGGCGACCCCTTGCCGAGGCGGCCGACAAGTTCGCTCCATTCCGAAAGGCAATTGATGATTTCAATGCCTCCGTGAAGGCCGGCAAGCCTGATGTCAGGGCGTTCCGGGAGGCCGTTTCCAACGTCGTCGACAGCTCGGCTGATCAGAACGTCCGAAAACTTGGTCAGTCGCTCCTCGATATGAGCGACAGCACCAACAAAATCGATCTTGCGCTCCAGAGCGCTCAGAAGTCACTGCGCGGTTTCGGCGCTGAAGCTTTGGCCGCGGCAGAACAGGGCGAGGCCTTTGCCAAAGCGATGAAAACCCTGGCCGGGACGGTCTCGCCAGACTTGACCGATCGCCAGAAGATTATGAAAAATTACACCGATGCACTGGAGAAAGCAGGTAGCACAGAGGAGCGCTTGGCCGTCGCGCGCGTAAGAAACGACCAATTGTCGATCCTCTCTACGAACGAGCGCAAGAAAGCCGCTGAGGATGCTGCCAAGGCCCAAGAGCAGGCGGTAAAACAGTTTCAGAGCACGATTAACTCGACCAACAAGAGAACCGCTGGCCTCGGTGGCGACCTTGAAGCCGTTGGCAAAGGCGTAGGCGAGCTTACGCGGCTCGAAACTCAATACAAACTCACTGAGGCCGCGCAACAGGCATTCGGCAAAGTCGCCCCTGATGTTGCGGCTCAAATTGAGAAGGTCTCTATCGCCGCGGGCGACGCCGCTGACAAATTGGCTCGCGCGAACATCGCGTCAAGAACCGATTTCGCTGTAAAGACCGCATTTCTGACGCCTGAAGATGTTGCTATTGCCAGCCAGCTCAAGAGCATCTACGGCAACGATGTTCCGGCCGCCCTCCAGTCCACGGAGGCAGCCGCATTGCGTAGTGCGTACGCACTCCAGCGGATCGGTGACATCGGTCAAGACATCACTCGCGGCATCTTCACAGACTTCACTCAGCAGATCCGCAACGGCGCCTCCGCAATGGACGCCCTGAAGTCCGCCGGAGTTAACGCACTCACCAAGATTTCCGACAAGCTAGCCCAGATGGCGGCTGACCAGCTTTGGTCGTCAGCGTTCGGCGGGTCGGGTGGCGGCGGGTTCAACATTGGCAGCTTGTTCGGCGGTGGCGGATCCGTGGACACCATCCAGGTCGGCTCGCAGCTCTTTCCGAAATATGCGAAGGGTACGGACTTCGCACCGGGTGGCCCTTCCATCGTGGGCGAAAACGGTCCCGAGCTGGTCAACTTGCCGCGCGGAGCCCAGGTTATTCCGAATGACGTATTGCGCAACGGGATGGGTGGTGGCGTCTCTGCGCCAGTCACAATCAGCATTGACGCTCGTGGCGCTGATGAGGCCGGCCTGGCAAGGGTGCAGGCGCAACTGGCTCAGCTTGAGGCCGAACTGCCTGGACGTGTTGTCGCGACCGTGAAGCGGGCAAGGACTGGGCGGATGTTGTAGGGGGGCTAGACCAAAAGGTGGTCCCCCAAGGCTGTCCCCTGGGCAAGTGGGCCTCTTTCGGAATTCAATCCATGGTTTATAGTAGGCCGTCCCGAGGGGAGTTTCGCTTAGATGAGTTGGTGTGACAAGTTGGCGTCGGTGCCCGGGGTCGGCTTTTTGCTGACGCCGCATTTTTTTTCCGGTGACACTATCATTGAAGCTCTGTCTCCGATGCTGGATGGCCTCGTTGACGCCCGGAGTAAGCCAACATTCACGGTCAATCAGCACGCATCCTTCAATATAACCATCAGTACCGAGGATGGATTTCAAATAGGGGTCGATCACACGAGGGTCCACGTCACCTTCCATCATAAGATGCGGGCTAAACCGGTGAGCGGCGGGCCTCCAATAATGGAGATGCTGTCGGTTCCGAAACCCTATACGAAGCTCTTGGAGGACGTATCCGATCGCCTGATTGAGGTCGCTTGCATGTTGCCGCCGGTGCAGGGAAGGAAATTGGTCGGTGTCGGAGTCATCACGACAACTCATGTGGCCGAAGAAGACGTTCCGCCCGGGGTCGACAAGTTTATAAAGCGAATCTCAGCTCCCTGGGGCAGGGAAGCCGATAGTTTCAACGTGAATGTTTTAACCGTTCTGAACCGCGCGGATGCGTGGACTGATAAGTGCCTGCATCAAGCGGTGAAAGAAGACGACCCCGAAAAGCTTCTAAATCTTACTTTTGATTTCCATCGTCGTCTGAACGCAGGGAATCAAATTAGCCGAGACAATTTCTCGTCGCTACTCTCCCATTGCAAACGGGACGCTTTAGACTACTTTGAGCGCATTGCCGAAGGGAATATGTTTGATGAGTACAATGACCGCGCGCGCGACGGCACAACCGCCAGAGTCTGATCTCGTTGAGTCAACGGCAAGCAGAGATTCGGGGACGCAGGATTCGTCTTCCTCCTCCACTGCTGTTCCGTGGCCCACGTTTGAATCGCATACCGGCGTTTACGCACAGGCAGCCCGGCGAGCCGGTCGCTTGAATGCCGCCAGCGCTTCTGACGAAGAACTTGAAAGCCTGCTAGCCGAGCGTCAGCAACTTTTGGACAAAAAGTTCGACGGGACGATTTCCCGCTCGGAGATGAACCGTCTTACCTACGTGGGTTGGTCGTTAGACCGCATCGAGGATGCAAGATCGGGCGGGGCGCTGGACGATTTGGAGACGGCCGTCGCACGCTACGAACAGTTCTCGAACGAGCTATCTGCTCTAGAGCGGCAGATTCACGACTCGAAATTGCAACGTTCTCGGAAATAGTCCTTGGCTCAGCCTCCGGCGAAATCTGGCCTTCCACAGGCAATGGTCGTTCGGTCGGCAGTAACGCCGGGGCGGCCATACACTGAGTACGCGCTCGATCTCCGTCGCGATTTCATCCATTCTTGTGCATACTGCACAATCACCGAAGCTGAGGCGCAGTCGATCAATTTCACGATCGATCATTACGAGCCGCGAAGCGGCCGACCAGATTTGACCGACGAGTACGGTAATCTGATGTATTGCTGCAATTGGTGCAATCTTTACAAAGGAGATCGCTTTCCGCCTCCTGCTGCACGCGCCGCTGGGCACCGCTTCTTTCGTTGTGATGAAGAACTTTTTGACGATCACTTTGAACTCAAAGGGCTCAATCTCGGTCCAAAGTCCAATGCCGGGGATTACACAATCCACGCAGTTGCACTCAATCGTGCGCAACTTCGCAAGCTGCGAGAGCTGCGCCAGCGCCTGACGGCCTGTCATGCCCAGGTAGCTCAAGGCATTTTCGCGTTGCGCAATGTTCGCGTGGATCAGTTGCCGCCTAATATTCGCGCTCGCGTGTTGGCTCTGATCCGAACAGCGCAGGACACACAGAGCCGCCTGCAGCATGAGATAGACGAAATGTTGCGCGAGCACGCTCGATCGCCGTTCCTGGATCTTCGCGCAGAGTCTGAGGAGGACAGAAAGAAGCGCGAAGAGGACTTGAAGACTATCCAGGGGCTGTACGCAGGCAACTGGCGCGGTAGACAGCAAAAGAGCCAAAAGTAGGCAGCTTGGGGTGGACGTCACCAGCGCGCGCCCCGATGTATGGGAGCGCCAAGCTGCCCTGTCAATTTTGACAGGTGCGGCCCATCCCGAGATGGTGCAAATACCTAAATAGACGAGTGTTATTGCTGCGCAACGCTACAGGGGATGACAGTCATAGAATGATGTCGATCGGGATGGCACAAATGGCGGCGTCGTCATCATCGATTACAAAGATCGAGTACCCTTTGCCTATTAGTTCTGGTCGGGTCTCGCGAATCGAACGAGCGAGTTTGATGGCCTCTATTTGGGCTTCCGTTTCGCCAGGCAAATCATACGCTCCAAAGTCCGAAACGAAATGCGTATCAATGAGCTTGTAGGTAAAAAGAGGCATCGGGCTTGCCTGAGCAAATGCGAAGACAAAGCCCCTGCTGGATTAACAGCAGGGGCTCGCGGATGGATGGCGCGAGGCTCGCGTATGAGGTGTCGCCCCAAGGACCCGCATCACTGAAACAAGCAACCGGCTTCGTTGGCTCGCCGAAATATTGTGCAAGCCGCGCAAATAAAGGGCCCGGCACTCTTTTTCTCGAAGAGTCGCCGGGCGGGTCCGATCCGCCACGGCTCGGCCCTGCAAATGGCGGGCCGCTCTTCGTGTGCCGTTTGGCCATTGAGATGCAGGGCAGCGGAGCGTCAACGTTGGGCCAATCTCACGCCCGGTCCACCGTCCGTCGACTGTCCATCCTCCAAAAAGATGACTCCAGCGGCTTCGAACGCGGCGCGGATGTCAGCCACCGTTCTCGGCAACAACTCCTCTCCGCGTTCGAGTCGCGTGATGGTGTTGGTGGATACACCGGCCGCTTCAGCGACGTCTCTCACACCAAGATTAAGCGCGGCCCGAGCCATCCGAGATTGAGAGGCGGAAATCACAAGAGTCCTCCTGAATAAATACCGCTACACCGTAGCGAAAACGACTTGACGTAGCAATACAGCTCATTATGGTTACAGTGTAGCGATTCCGCTACGGCAGGGGAATTTGGGGTTCTATGTCATATACAAACTGTGAAACGCCGCGGTTGGGCGATTTGGTCTCCATATTGGGAGGAGCAACGCTCGGCCTTGTTGTTGGCTTTAGGAAGGGCGGTTTCATCAAGGCTGCCACGGTTCGCAAAGACGGACGGCGCGATACTGCATATTATATGCTGGAGTCGCTTAGCGAACCGGGACCCGACAACATCGACGAAATGGTGCGCTTTTACGATACATGCGCTGGATTCTACGACGGCTCAGCGGATGCCGAGGGCGACTTTGCGGGGATAGTCGAAAGGATTCGCGAACAGGTGCTTGACCTGATTTTAGCGGTCGGCCAGGCGATTCAGGAAATGAAGTCACCGTACAGTCGAGAGCGAGTTCGTGTCTGCTTGGACTACGCGATGCGTGCGGGCGTGCCGGCCGAACGTTTGGAGCAGGAGCGCATAAGGCTTGATGCAGCTTATCAGCTGGCCTGCTTATAAAACCGAACTCGGCCGCCAGTCATGGCTCGATACTCGGCGGCTGGGGCGGGCCTTTTTCGCCATCACCGGAAGAAAATTACGGGTTTTGACTATGATCCGCGTCGCCTCGATGTATGCTGATCGGTGGCACGCTTTCCGGGCGGCTTGTGCGTCGGCTTTGGCCGGCGAGGTTCGCAGAGCAATCTTTTCAAGGGGCACGCTCTTGCCCGTTCCCGCCAACGACAATCGTGTGCAGCCGCGTGGCCTCCGTCGCGCGGCTGCAGCGCGCTATTTGGGCATCAGCCCGACGCACTTCGACAAGCAGGTCTTGGCTGGTGCCGTTCCTAAGCCGCTGGAGCTATTCGGCGTGAACATCTGGGACCGGGCGGCCCTGGACCTTCTATTCGATGGTGCGCCTCAGCCGGTCAACGACAACGAATGGGACAGCGTTCTGGGCCATGACGAAGAGACCGAGACACCTTCACGTCTACACTGATCGCCACGGCCATGAGCGCATTTACCTGCGAAAGCCGGGCGAGAAGCGCGTTCCGCTGGCTGGACCGCTGTTCAGCTACCAGTTCTGGGAGGCCTACCACAGGGCCGCGCAGGGCGTTTCTGCGGCCATCCAGTCCGATACCCAGCCAGAGGACCGCAACCCGCCCGGTAGCGTGTCAGCGGCGATTGCGGGCTACTATGGCAGCGCGGAATACAAGCAACTAGCCGATAGCTCGCGCAGCAACCGTAGGCGCATCCTGGAGCGTTTCCGGAAGGAGCACGGAACGAAGTCTCTGGCCAAGCTGGAGACGAAGCACATCAACGCCATCATTGATAAAAAGGCCGATAAGCCCGCGGCAGCGAACGAACTGCGGAAGCTCCTGCACATCGTATTCGAGTATGCCATTGGCGCCGGCATGCTCACCGAGAACCCGATCAAGCGGGCCAAGCGCGTCAAGTACGTTAAGCGCTCGCACCGAGCTTGGACGGATGCCGACGTTGAGTCCTATCGCAAGCGGTGGCCTGAGGGCACGCCACAGCGGCTCGGGCTGGAGGTATTCATCCATACCGGCCTGCGCCGCAGCGACGCTGTGCGGCTTGGCTGGAGCCACGTTAGGGACGGTTGGATCACCATCACCACCGTCAAGTCGCGGCACCGAAAGACCCTTAACATCCCGATCCACCCGACGCTCTGGCACCACATCAAAGACACCCCGCGCAACCAGCGGACCTTCCTGCACACGAAGTGGGGCAGGGACCGTAGTGCCAAGGGTGCAACGAACTGGATCCGCGACGCTGCCCACGATGCCGGCCTGCCGTCCGACTCGTCGCCCCATGGCCTGCGTCACGCCATCTGTGTTCGGCTGGCTGAAGCAGGGTGCACCCCGCACCAGATTCAGGCCATCACCGGTCACGACAACCTGGCTGAGATCGAGACCTACACAAAGGCCGTGAGTCAGAAGCGCTTGGCACAAATCGCCATGGATAGTTTGGCTAACCCTCAAAGTGGGTTAGCCAATATCGATACTAACATATTGAAAATGTTGGAAGCTTTGGCGCTCCCTAGCGGAATCGAACCGCTCTCTCCACCGTGAAAGGGTGGCGTCCTAACCGATAGACGAAGGGAGCAAACGCAGGGCCCTGCCGTTGTTCCCGGCACGGCCGCTGGCCGGCCGAGTCGGGCCCGGCGGCTTGCAGCGGGCGAACGTATAGTGGCCTTTCCGGCTTCCGGCAAGCCGTCCGGGACCGGTCTTTTGGCCCCGGTGGACAGCGCCGGCCCCCGGGGTGATCCGGAGGCGATTTCAACGGTTTCTTAGGGTTCCCTGAGTAGCGCTGGAATAGGAGATCTTTCGCCAATGCCACCGCCGAAAAAGCGCGCAGCCCGCAAGCTGCTGTCGCAGCATGCCTGGATCACGCTCGACGGTGGCTTCGCCGCGCGGCATTGCCTGGTCCAGGACATCTCGGATTCCGGCGCCAAGATCACGCTGGACGAGGACGCGAGCCAGCTCCCAGGCGTGATCCGGCTCGCCTTCGCACGCGACGCCCGCACCGGGCGGAGCTGCCAGGTGGTCTGGCGCCGCGGCAAATCAGCCGGCATCAAGTTCATCTGATCGCGGCCGCGGCCGCCCCGATGGCGCCCGGCACCGCTCCGGGCTAGAACGCCGCCATGCGCACGCCGCTTCTCATCCTGATCTCGTTGCTGGCCACATCCGCCGCCGCGGCAGAAGCCTTGCGTCTGCCGCCTGCGGAGCGGCCGCAGGCCGGCAAGGCCCTGCCGCTGAAAGGCGCGGCCGGGAAGGCACGGGCGGGCTCCTGCGCCACTTACGGCCCGCGCTTCGTCATGGTCGAGGGCACCGGGACCTGCGTGAAGATCGGCGGCTCGATCAGCATCGACACCACCGTGAGGCGCTAGAGCCCATGCCGGTGGACCTGCTGCGCCTCGACCTCGTCGTTCCCGTGCTGATGTACTGCGCGCTGCTGTGGTGGGTCGGCCGCGGCCTGAGCTGGACGGCGCGGCTGGCGACCGCGGCGGTGACCCTGGTGCTGATCGTCTGCGTGCTGATGGTTGAGCGCGGCTGGCGGTAAAGCATGATCCGGAAAAGTGCGCAGCGGTTTTCCGAAAAGATCACGCTTAAACAACAACCTAAAGCGCGATGACGCTCCATCCTGATCGCATCGCGCTTTAGAGCCAAAACTAAAAAACGCGAAAACAACCCCATGCACAGTAGCGTCAAGTGCTGAGTTGACGCCGCTGGATTGCGCCGAAACGCGGATTCATCGCGCTCTCGCCGCAGCTTGCGCCGCGCTGCCGGCTCACGACATCGGCGGTGCGACATGCTGTGCAAAACCGGGCCGTTTGCCGAGCTCGGCGAGCCAGCGCGTCAGATGCGGCTGCGCCGGCCGGGTGATGCCCTCGACGCCGAGCCAGCGCCGCGCATAGGAGCCGAGCGCGATGTCCGCGAGCGTGAACGCATCGCCCTCGATGAAGCGGCGCGAGGAGAGCAGGCGGTCGGCGATCGCCCAGACCTCGGCGGCGGCATCGGCATCGCGTTGCACCTGGATCATGTCGCGCTCGGCGGGCGCCGTGCGCACGATGCCCCAGAACACCGGACGGTCGACCGGCTGCACCGTCGACAGCGTCCAGTCGAGCCAGCGGTCGACCGATGCGCGGCTCTTCGGCGCCTCCGGGTAGATCGGCGTGCCGCTTCCATGCGCGAGGCAGAGATAGCGCATGATCGAGTTGGACTCCCACAGCACGAAGTCGCCCTCGACCAGTGTGGGGATCCGCGCATTGGGGTTCATCGCGAGATAGTCGGCCTCGCGGGTCCGGCCGTAACTCATGCCGGCGTCGATACGCTCATAGGGCAAAGCGAGCTCAGTGAGGCACCACAGCACCTTCTGCACGTTGACCGAATTGGCGCGGCCCCAGATCGTCAGCTTGGTGTCAGGCATGAGGCGTCTCCCGCGGCGTTGTCGCTTGCCGCGGGTGATAGCGGAATTCGCCGTTCGGAGCGATGCACGATTGCGGCGCGCCTCTCATGCAAAAAGCTCCGCCCGAGGCGAAGCTTTCGTTGCAAAACAACTCGCAAACTTGAACCCGTCGTCAGCGGCCGAAGAACAGCCACAACAGAATGATCACCGGGATCGGCACGCCAAGCATCCACAGCAACAGCCCTCTCGCCATCACATCCTCCTCCAATCGGCTTCGTTGAAGAGAGAACGTCGGGCGCGAAAGCTTGTTCCTGCCGGGGCCTTACCAATGGCCGGTATTGGGCATCGATGCCCAGGGCTCCTGCGGCGGCTTCGGCTCGCCCTTCTGCAGCAGCTCGATCGAGTGCAGATCGGGCGAGCGGACGAAGGCCATGTTGCCGTCGCGCGGCGGACGGTTGATGGTGACGCCGGCCTTCATCAGCTGCGCGCAGGTGGCGTAGATGTCGTCGACCTCATAGGCGAGATGGCCGAAGAAGCGATCCTCGCCATACTTCTCCTCGTCCCAATTCCAGGTGAGCTCGACCAGGGGCGCGCCACGCGTCTGCGGCTGCTTCTTCAGCGCCTCGAGATCGTCCGCCGAGCACAGGAATACCAGCGTGAACCGCCCCTTGTCGTTCTCGATCCGCCGCACCTCCTTCAACCCGAAAGCATCAACATAGAATTTCAGCGCGACATCGAGATTGCGCACGCGCAGCATGGTGTGGAGGTATCGCATGGTTGTTGCTCCCTAACGTTCGGAGGGTTTTGCTTTGGGACGGGGCGGCGAGAGTAGGAGATAGCAGGAAAGTGGGAGGAGGGGCAGGGGGCGGGGCAAATGTGTGCGAAAGGGAAAAGGTTGGTGAACCGAGCCAGCCGAGCATGGACTGGAGCCGCGGAGTAGGCGGGCTAGCGATGGCAAATGACCTGAGCAGCCCTATCGCGGCCAAGGTCCCTCTGGACTGCTCTGCGACGTTGCGGTTGAACCCCAACTCCGCCGGCGCGACCCATCCATATGCTCCAAGCCGTGCTCAGCGCGATCGTGGATATCCTCCTGTCAGCCGCATGGAGCGCCGTCGTCAGATTCTTCGGTCTGGAAAACGTCGTCGAGATCGTGACGGCGATCTTCGGCTTTGGCTGTATCGTGATCGGCACTGCGGTCTTGTCGCTCGGGCACTGACTAGGGCAATCGTGAGAGATCACCGCAGGCGAGCTTCTCGCCACGTTGATCTTCGGATGCGATTGCCCTGCCTCGACAGGACTCGACCGCAACGGCCGCTGAAGCAATCGGTACGAGATGGCCGCGCCGTTCCGTGGGGAGCGACGCAGTCGGCCGTGCAGAACGCCGGCTTACTTCATGTTGCTGCGGGTCTTCGTGCCGCCCTGGTCGCTACCCGGGCCCGAGCCGCCCTGGCCGGAGGCGTCGGGCTTCACCATTCCGCCCTTGCTCATGCCGTCCTTGCTCATCCCGGTCGTGCCCTTGGTCATCGAGCCTTTGTTCGGGTTTTTCATGCCGGGCTTCTGCATGTTGTCGGACTGCGGGGCGGGGCCTGTCTGGGCAAAGGCGGAGCCGCACATGAGACCGAGTGCGGCGGTCGCGATCATGAACTTCTTCATCGCAAGCTCCTCGTTGGTTGCATGGGCCAACGGGAACGCGGAAGCCATGTTCCTCGGCTAGACGTTCAGGAGGAAAGAATTCTCCGACGCCGGAAGTCGCCGCCCGCGATTTATGTCAGCAGGCGTGCGTTCTTGCGCGGGGGCGAGCTGCCTGGGGCGACGCCGACGTCGTCGCCGGCTGCAACTAGGCTGCAATCCGTTGTTCGACCGGGGCCGTCAGCAGCTTGAGTGCTTGTGCGTGTTGCAGGTCGGGGACCGCGATCGCCGTGTGGCTGTAGATCGCATGGCTGCGCGATTTTGCAATCTTGTCCAGGATCTGGCTGCCCTTGATGACGTGAAGGCCCATGCCCTCGTCAGTGGGGAAGATCGCCAGCACCACGTCATAGGCCGCGATGACGGCCCTGAGTGCCTCGGCCTTGTCCTCGGCGACGTCGACAAAAACACGAACATCAGCCGCGAGTTCACGCAGCTCGTCAAAATCCAGCACTGTGGGGATACTCCAAACGCAACGAGACTGAATGGAGCTTGGCGGCGTTGGGTTACTGAAGTGTCAACAAGGCGTGCCGAGCCACAAGTTTCACGACGAGGTGACTTCACGCTCTAGCGCTTTGCTTCCTCCTTGCGAAGCCGGGCCTCCGCGGCCTCGTCCACGAGGTTCAAGGCGAGGCCGTCATAACTCAGCTTGAGCCCGCGGCCGACGATCCATGTCCATCCCTCTCGCTCCTTGATGGGTTGCGCGTTGAACTGATCGGAGATCGATTTGACGGCAGCGTCCTGCGCCCCCGGATTGTTCAACTCCGCCTTGACGCGCCAGATCGGGTGCCTGGCGTCGACCTCCTCGCTGTCGACCGTGACCTTGGCGCCGTTGATGTCGCATTCGAAGGTGTAGGAGTCTCGGCTCCGGCGGCAGAGATAGCGGCGTTGACTGACGAGCTTGCTGGTCTCGTCGAATGTCATCCCGGGCGAGAAGCCGAAGATGTCGGACTTCTTCACGAGGGCGAGGGACGCAGGCTTCAGGAAGCTCGGCTGGATCGCGACGAGGGCTGCGACGGCGACAACGATCAAACCTGCGATGACGATAGCGAACTTCATGAGCACCCCACGAGCAACCTACAGACCATTATAGGCAGCCGGGCCGTTCTACCATGCCCCCAAAAGCGAAAACCCCGCCTGGGGGAAGCGGGGCTCTCTGGTGGGGTGAAGCTTAGGGACTTCAATGATATGACGCGCCGGCCGCAAAATGGTTCAAACGGAAATCGGAAGGTCCTGCGGCATCTTCACAGGAAGTAGGGAACCCCGCAGAAGCCCTGCTTGCGTTTTCGGCCTCGATGGGTTCTAAGCCCCGTCACTTCATGACCTCTGGCATGAAATCAGCGCGCCCCCGCGCTTCAGGCCGCGTCCCCAGCAGAGTTGCTCGCGCGCACAAAAGGAATTCAGACATGGCGAAGATGACGAAGACTCAATTGATTGATGCAATTGCCGAGGGCACGCAGCTTTCGAAGAACGACGTGAAGTCGGTGATCGAGTACATGGCGACGGTCGGTTACAAGGAGCTCAACGAGTCCGGTGAGTTCGTCATTCCCGGTTTCGTGAAGATGTCGGTCGTGAACAAGCCGGCGACCGAAGCCCGCATGGGCGTCAATCCCTTCACCAAGGAGCCGATGCAGTTCGCGGCCAAGCCGGCGAGCAAGTCGGTCAAGGCCTCGCCGCTGAAGGTTGCCAAGGACGCCGTCTAAGGCGCCGGCGATGTCGTTGCGGCGAGCCGATGCCGCAACGATCAATGGCTGAAGACAAGGTGATGCTCGGCGACGGCGATGCCGAACATCACCACGACGATCAGGACGAACCACAGAGCGCGCCGGTCGGTTCGTCCCGGCGCGCTCTGCGGTTTCCGGCAAGCCGGGCAGACCGAAAGGCCGATCGAGATCTCGGTCTCACAGAACTCGCAGATCATCGGCGCCTCGATGATGAAGGGCACCGGCTCCGGAGCCAGACGCGGTAACGCGGGACCGCCTCATTCGGCCGGTCAATGCGAACGCTGGAAGATTCGTTCCCGTGGCTACGACCCGCTGCACCTGGCAGGCAGCCGTTGCCTTCAAAGAAAAACCCCGCGCTTTCGCACGGGGCTCTTCTGGCTGACGGCGTTGGGATTTCAGCGCCTGGCCGCCAGCCGTATTTCTAACTTAAAGTTGAAAGTCCAAAAAGCAACAGCGCCGCGATGACGGAATATGTTCGTTCACCGCAGCGCTGCCATATGACTGGGCGCTGAAATCCCCAGCTTCAATGGGTCCAGGCGGCGTTGAAAAGGTTCAACGCGATATGGCGGGAAATCGCACGCGAGGGACTGGACTTTTTGTTCTCATTTTGTTCTAGTGAGCCGCCTTAAGGTCCGCTTGGGAGGTGACTCATGACCGTCGAAAAACAGCGCGAAGTGATCAGGCTCTGGAACGAGCTCAGGAAGCTCGAGGGCCCGGCCGCGGAAGAGCTCCGGATCCAAATCCTGGAATGCTTCTCGGAAAAGGAAAAAGTGAAGCGGGCGGCTTGATCTGCTCCGGCGGACGCCGACAACGCCAGGGATCCGGCAAGCGCCGTCTGGTCTGACGCCTCGCGCTTGGTCGGGCGGCTTCGTAGGGGCGACGGGCGACCAACTTGAAGTCCGTCTTGGCGGGGTGTGGTCGCTGCTGCGAGCATTCGCCGCTGATGATTCAGGAACGAACATGTGCCGTCAGCGTTCGGCCTGCATGACTTGCCCGCGATGCGCCAAGCCGATGATGGCGACTTCCGCCAACAGCTTTCGATGCGAACCTTGCCGCGAGATCGTCATCGTGTTTGCGGTCGTGTCGAAATTCCTGCCGCCGAAAATTGTGCCGAGCTACGTCGCTGAAGAGGTTGCGTCGCGCGTTTTCATCGATCGTTAGGAATCGCTTCGCACTGATTTTTCCGATTCCGATTCGTTCTTGGAGAACGAAATGGAGTCGGATGCAGAACATGTCGCGCCTACCGCACGCGATGCGGCCACACGCATCAAAACGAGACAGCGTGATGCTTCGCACAGTCGCGTCCGCGCCTTCTCCGTAAGGAGTGAGGCGAGGGAGAGCGAGATGAATGCGTGCTGGTTTCTCGCCGAGATCGCGAAAGTGTTCTGGTACGATCGGCACCCGCGCTTGCGCAAAGGCAAACCGTCAGTGCCGCAAGTGCCGCCGCCGGGATCGAAATCTCCCGAGGCCTCGTCTCCTGATGCGCCGTGAGCCGATCGTCGTGCCTGCGCGCACGTTTTGTTAAGAGTTGCTCCGCGCCGATTTCTTCGATTCCGATTCGTTCTTCGAGAACGAAATGGTGTCGAAGCTGGAACAAAGCCGGTCGCCAGGCTGCGGTCGCTTCGGCTTCCTGCGATATGGCAAGCGGCTCGCTGGAAATCCCAGGCACTCCGCAAACTCCTAACGATCATTTGCGCGGAAGCCGATAACCCTATTCGGTTAGGTTAAAAGCCTAATCGCGTTGCGATTGGCGCTCGTTGCGGTAGGTGTCTGGCAAGGACAAGCAAGAAACGACCTTTGCCAAGAAGCATTTTTATCATGACACCTTTTTCAGAGCCGTCCTTTTACCAAGGCGACCGACAGACCTACCGGCGCGTCGCCATCGTCGGCGCGCTGTTCTGTCTCGCTTTCGTGGTGATCAGCTTCTCGCTGCGGCCGCAGCTCGAGGACACGCGCGTCGCGGTCAAGGCCGACCGGCTGGTGCGCACGGCGGGCCAGGCGGCGCACGCCAATTAAAGGCGGCGCTAGCGATCGTCGCTGTGGATGCGATCGTCGGCCGGCACCTGCGGGCCCGCGGTGCCGCGCGAGGCGAGCGCCACGAAACCGGCATAGCCGGACAAATTGAGCAAAACTTCGAGCCACGCGGGCATGTCGGCCTCTTCCGCTCTCCGAAGAGGGATTCAACGTCCGCGCGCAATTCTGGTTCCGTGCTCCCGGAAGGAACTCGAAAGAACTTCAAAGCGGAGAGGAGGGGTCGAGCCGCCGGCCGAGGGTCGCGACGGATTCGCTCGACGGCTGCTCTTTCAGGAACTCGGCGATCGCCCGCGCCAGCTCGCCGTCGCTCATCGGCGTCGGCGGCGGATGCAGGGTGCCGACACCGAAGCTGCGAACGATCTCGTCGTAGTGCTGATCTTCGGATCTGGGAACCAGCTTCCGGATACGGGCCAGCAAAGCGGATAGCGGCAAACTCTCCTCCTCGGTCGTTCGCCCCGCTGGCAGCAATCTTCGTCTGCTGCCATCTGCTCCCGTGAAACTGAAAACCCCGCCAGCATCGCGGAGATGCTGACGGGGCTTCGTGCTGTTGCCTCAACCCGGATGGCGGAGGCTCCCGCACTTAAGGAGGCAATCGCTGGCCGGCGATTTCGTTCCGCCCGCATCGGCTTTTTTTGCCCCGCCCGGTTCCGCGCCCTGCGCGCAACCATCGCTGGCGCTCGTGGTTATCTCGGCGAGACGCGAAGGAGGAGAGCATGAAGAAAACACTGGCAGTTCTGGCCACCGTCGCAGCCGTTGGCGTGACCGCGGTTGCGGCCCCTGCGCCTGCCGAGGCGCGCGGGCGCGGCATCGGCCCGGGCCTCGCATTCGGCCTCGCCGCCGGTGCGATCACCGCGGGTGCGGTCGCAGCGTCCCATCCGTACGGCTATTACGGCCCGCGCTACGGCTATTATGACGGCCCCGACTATTATTACGGGCCGGGCTCCTACGCCTATTACGGCGGCGGACCGTACTACCGGCGCCATCACCACTGGCGCCATTGGTAGCCACTCTCAAGCGAAAAGCCCGGAGCGATGCTCCGGGCTTTTTTCACGTGCATTGATCGGGACGTGAACTACGGCCAGAGCGAGGGCCGTTCGACCTTGCGGGCGTTCTCCAGGGTCGACACGAAATACTCTTCGCGCTCGCGCTTGAATTTTTCCTGCGTGGCACGGAAGGCGGCGACACGGGCTGCGATTTCATCGCGCTCACGAGCTTTGCGTTCTTCGTCTTCGGTCATGACCATCCCCTCGGGTTTACTTAACTCAAGCACTGCCGCCGCATCATCTTGAGTCGCATTGACACATCCATTGGGGCTCCTGAATGGGGCGTCAATGGGGAGGAGGCATTGCAGGATTGTGATATGCGAAGGTCGGAAAAAATTGCCGAGCGCTTCGCGCTGGCGCTTGATAAGAGCGTCAACAGTCTTGCCGCTTGCGCATGACGCTGTCAGGCAAGACGAATCGGGAGGCCGCGATTGATTGCATCGGATCTTCAAAGCGGCGTTGAACGGCTCGGCGACATGATTGCCGAGGCGAGGATCATCGTGCCGTTCACCGGCGCCGGCATCTCGACCGAATGCGGCATTCCCGACTTCCGCTCGCCGGGCGGAATTTGGACACGCAACCGTCCAATCCCGTTCGACGAATTCGTCGCGAGCCAGTCAGCGCGGGACGAATCCTGGCGCCGCCGTTTTGCGATGGAGGAGGTCTTCGCGGCGGCGAAACCCGGCCGCGGCCATCGGGCGCTGGCCTCGCTCTACCGTGCCGGCAAGGTTCCCGCCGTCATCACCCAGAACATCGACAATCTGCACCAGGTCTCCGGCTTCGCCGGCGAGGACGTAGTTGAACTTCACGGCAATACTACTTATGCGCGCTGCATTGGATGCGGGCAGGCCTATCCGCTCGATTGGGTGAGGCGTCGCTTCGACGACGACGGCCTCGCGCCTAATTGCACCGCGTGCGACGAGCCGGTGAAAACCGCCACGATCTCCTTCGGCCAGATGATGCCCGATGATGAAATGCAGCGCGCCACCGCGCTCTCGCGAGCCTGCGACCTCTTCATTGCGATCGGTTCCTCACTCGTGGTCTGGCCCGCGGCGGGCTTTCCGATGATGGCAAAGAACGCCGGTGCACGCCTGGTGATCATCAATCGCGAGGCGACCGAACAGGACGACATTGCCGATCTCGTCATCCATCATGACATCGGCGAAGCGCTCGGGCCCTTTGTCGCCAATTGAGGCATCAATTTGATTCGCGGCTGTGCAAGCTGTTCATAGGTTCCGGCGAATCTCTTTTTTGTCTATGCCTCGCAACCGGGAGTGTTATCTTTTGAGTCGAAAGATTCGCGTCGCGTCCAGTTGAGAAGGTTCTCGAAAGACGCGTGATTCGATGCCGCTGCTGAGGCGGGTCGCATGACAGTGTGGGGTCCGGGGTTATGGGGTCGTCGGACGGATTTGAGTCCAAGAAGCTCGGGGTTCCCGGGCAGGGGGCATCGCCCGGGCGGATTACGCCGGGCGAGCACGGCAGCGCCGGTCGCGAGAGCGGGCTCAGTCCGTTCAGCGGGCTCGGCGAGACCAGCGCCAATCTCGTCGAAGTCCACGGCGTCATCAAATGGTTCGACGCCTCCAAGGGCTATGGCTTCATCGTTCCCGACAATGGTTGGCCGGACGTGCTGCTGCACGTCACCGTGCTTAGGCGCGACGGCTTCCAGACCGCGTACGAGGGCGCCCGCATCGTCGTCGAGTGCATCCAGCGCGCCAAGGGTTACCAGGCGTTCCGCGTGGTCTCGATGGACGAGTCGACCGCGATCCATCCGGCGCAGATGCTGCCGCCGCGTACCCATGTCACCGTCACCGCGACCAGCGGGCTGGAACGGGCCCAGGTCAAATGGTTCAATCGGCTGCGCGGCTTCGGCTTCCTGACCTGCGGCGAGGGCACGCCCGACATCTTCGTGCACATGGAGACCTTGCGACGCTTCGGCATGACCGAGCTCAGGCCCGGCCAGTATGTCCTGGTCCGCTTCGGGCCCGGCTCGAAGGGCATGATGGCGGCCGAGATCCATCCCGAGACCGGATCGCCGGGATTGCAGTCGCACTAAGCGCGGGGAGACTCGCGCTCTAGCCTCCAAGTCCCTGCAAGCTTCAAATCGCCCAAGCTTCCCCTTCCCGCAATCGTGAGCAGGGCCGCGTCGGCAGACCCGTGTGCCTCTGGCTTTTCCGGCGACCGCCGCGTAAGGACTGGTCCAGTCCCACGCCTCGAGTGCCCCCATGAATCCTGATCGTAAGGCTGTCTGGTCCGCTCTGAAGGGCTGGCTCGCCGCCGTCCTCGTTATCGCCGGCTGTGTCGTTGCCGGCGCGCCGGCCGGCGCCGCCAGCTTCCAGCCGCTCGAGATCGTCACCAAGAACGGCGTGCAGGTGTTCTCGGTGGAAGTAGCCACGACCGAGGAGGAGAAGCAGACCGGCCTGATGTACCGCAAGGAGCTGGCGGACGGCAAAGGCATGCTGTTCGACTTCAATCCCGAGCAGGAGGTGTCGATGTGGATGAAGAACACCTATGTCTCGCTCGACATGATCTTCATCCGCGCCGACGGCCGCATCCTGCGCATCGCCGAGAATACCGAACCGATGTCGACCAAGATCATCTCGTCCCGGGGGCCCGCCAGGGCCGTGCTGGAGGTGGTGGCGGGAACGGCGCAGAAATACGGCATCCGCCCCGGCGACCGCGTCGGCCATCCGCTGTTCGGCAGCAAATAGGCGGGCAGGCGGGCGCCTCGGGGCTTGACGGCGTCCTGGAAGCCTTGCTGGCGCCTTGGAAGCCTTGCTGGCGCCTTGGGAAGCGTGTATCGACGGGGCTCGCCGGACATTCGGGGTATAGCGCAGCCTGGTAGCGCGGCAGTTTTGGGTACTGCAGGTCGTTGGTTCGAATCCAGCTGCCCCGACCAATTCTGGGGGGAATCTCCTAGGCTTTTTCCCTGCGACCTCCGACGTGATCTGACAGGCAGGGCTTACGGCGCCCCCGCGATTTCTTCGCGATGTTTCAAGGCCACTGCGCCCTCGCGGACCGAGACAGAATTGCCGAGGCCGGATCGAACCTTTGGCTGTCGCCATAGACATAAGTGTGTTGGGGATTTCAGCGCCCAATGTCTAAACGGACGCCGCCAAGCGATGATATTCCGCTTGCGCGGCGTTGCGCTTTTCAGGTGTCGCTTTTTCGATCCTGCCCATCAGCTCGAGGCGTACCAGCCTAGCGGAAACGGCAGCAGGGGCCATATCCCGTGGTTGTCGTTGGCGGCTTTCGGCAGCTCATGCCCCGGCATCCTTGCGATTGGCGCAGGAGGCGTCGATCGCAGCGCCAGGCGCAGACGTTCACACTGCAAATTCATTGTGTCGCCCTGACGAGATTCTCGAAATTTCAATTCACAAAATTGGACGTCAGCTCAATCAAATCGCCACGCGCCCAAGATGGCGCGGTCATTCTCAAATCGCGCGCGTATTGTAGATAAATCGGCGCCGGCTTTCAACCGATCTCGGCCCCAAGCCGCGCGAAGTAAGGTTGACTGGTTAGGTTAAGGATGAGCGGTTGTTGCGGCCGCTTCGGCGATCGTTATCAGATCGATTCCGGCTCGCGATGGGCTGCCTGCAAGTCGTGCTCACACAAGGTCACGGTTCGTCGCAGCGCGCATATCCTGTGAGTTCTGCGTCATGTCTTTCGATCGCAACTTCAAAACCGCCGGTCCGCAATCGAGCTGGAGCGAGATCTGGCACCTCTGGACCGTGATCGTGCCCCGTCGCTCGATCAACGGGCAGCTCGTGGTCGGCAAGGTCTGGCGCCGCCATGACGGCCGCGACTGGATCTACAAGAAATTCACCGAGTTCGACGGCGAAGAAGCCGCTTGACGCGCGACGAGCTCGGAATGAACCATCATCGCGCCTTGGGCCATTGCTGAGGCCGTCGATCTCGGCCATGGCGGTTGAAGGTCGCGCTTCAACCGCCAGGCGTTGCCGGATCAGGCCGCCTTCGCCGCGCTTGCCGCCGGCTTGGGTGGCGGTGGCTTCAGCGGCTTGTCCTGCTTCTTCGACCACGAAATGTAATAGGCCACCGTCGTCATGATCGCGATGCCGGCGACGCTGACGAAGATCTGTGCGAGCAGCGAGCCCGAGCTCATCGACAGCTCGAAATGGCCGACGAACGACAGGAACACGCCGACGCAGAACACGGCGAGCGACTGCTGGCCGCAGACGATCAGGGGATCGAACACCTTCCATTCCAGCCCCGGCCATTCCTTCGGCACGAAGCGGATCACCAGGATCACGATCACGACGAAGTGGATGAAGCGGTAGGGCGCGAGGTTGGTCTTGTCGTTCGGATTGAAGGCCGAGAACAGCCACTCCGGGAACATGCCGCCGAACGTGGGGAAGCGGCCGGCCATGGTCATGACCAGCGCGAACAAGAGATAGCCGAGACAGAGATAGAGCGTGATCGGCGCGTTGATCAGCGTCATCGAGCGCCGTGCGCCACCCATCGCGCACCAGGCGCCGAACACGAACAGCACCTGCCAGCAATACGGGTTGAAGTACCACTGGCCGGCCGGATAGGCGTTCAGATTCCAGCCGAAGTGACGCGCCGCCAGCCACAGCACGATCGCCAGCACCATAGTCAAATCGGGCTTGCGCAGCATGAACCACAGCACCGGCGGGAACAGGCCCATCAGCACGATGTAGAGCGGCAGCACGTCGAGATTGAGCGGCTTGAAGCGCAGGAACAGGCCCTGGCGTAGCGTCTCGGTGGCGTTGTCGACGAGGCCGGCGACGTTGAACTCGTTGATCATCTCGCTATCGCCGAAGCGCAGCGCCAGATAGCTGATCGAGGCGATATAGATCACGAACAGGATGATGTGGGCGACGTAGAGCTGCCAGACCCGCTTGGTCAGCCGGGTGGCGCCGACCAGGAAGCCGCGCTCCAGCATCATCCGCGCATAGACGAACGAGGCGGTATAGCCGGAGATGAACACGAACAAGTCGGCCGCGTCGGAAAAGCCGTAATTGCGCGTCGTGACCCAGTTCACGACATTGTCGGGGATGTGGTCGAGGAAGATCGCCCAGTTCGCGACCCCGCGAAACAGGTCGAGCCTGAGGTCACGGCCTTTTTCAGGGAGCGTGGCGTTGATGTTCAGGAAGGCCATGCGACGGGAGCTTTCGGGAGGGGCGGTTACGCTGATGTCGTCGAAGCAGTGCCGCCGGGCGGGCCCCCAGCGCGAAAGGTGGGTACGCAATTGTCACGGTGCAGCATAATGACTATACCGGTGGTGAGGGGTGCCCGGGGCCGGAATCACCGATCAGTTCCCAATCGGTGTCTGTATACTATCCCTGAGGTTTCCACCAACTGCTACCGTGACGCATCGAAATCGAACGAAAAGACGAAGAGGCCGGACCGCCAATGACCGCACGCATTTTCAAGCCCGCCAAGAACGCGATGCAATCCGGCCGGTCCAAGACGAAGGAATGGCAGCTCGACTACGAGCCGGAGCAGCCCCGCGCGGTCGAGCCGCTGATGGGCTGGACCTCGTCGGGCGACATGAAGCAGCAGATCACGCTGCGCTTCCACAGCAAGGAAGAGGCGGTCGCCTATTGCGAGCGCAAGGGCATCGCCTACCACGTGATCGAACCGCAGGATTCAATCCGCCGCCCGGTCGCCTATGCCGACAACTTCTCGTTCCGCCGCGGCGAGCCCTGGACGCATTGAGAAGGCGGCTGCTTCGACTTCAAACGACGTGATGTTCTCGTCATGCCCGGGCTCGTCCCGCCTGCGCGGCCGAAGCCGCTTCGGCGAGGCAGAGGCCCGGGCATCCACGTTTTGGGTGGGCGTGAACGAATGTGGATCGCCGGGTCAACCCGGCCATGACGGTCGTGGGAGGCATTCCTCCCGAACGCGATAGCGTCGCGCCCCGGGGTTCGGACCCTTGGCACCAATTCCGCCACGTGCTTCGCTGGTCCTGACATCGGGACCACGACGGGGTGGGGTATGGCGGGGCGTGACCAGCTCGACGGCGTCGATCTGAAGATATTATCCGAGCTGCAGCAGGACGGGCGTATCCGCAACAACGAGCTGGCGCTGCGCGTCGGCGTGTCCGCGCCCAACTGCCTGCGGCGGCTGAAATCGCTGTTCAGCCGCGGCGTGATCCGGGCGGTGCGGGCCGTCATCGACGAGCGGCGGCTCGGCTATGAGGTGGTCTCGTTCGTCTCGATCCAGCTCGGCAGCCAGGCCCAGCCGGTGCTCGAGGCGTTCGAGAGTTCGATCGCTGCTATCCCGCGCATCCAGCAGTGCTGGCGGATTTCGGGCGACACCGACTATCTCCTGAGATGCGTGGCGCCGAGCGTCGAGAGCATGCGCCAGCAGCTGCTGCATTTCGCGGCAATGCCTGACGTGAAGAACGTCCGCAGCTTTCCGGTGTTGGGCGTCGCGAAGGATGTGCCGCTGCCTCTGCAGGACGTCGCGGCGGTATCGGCGGGATAGCGGAACGTTCCAGGCGCCGTTACTCCACGATCGCGAAAAATCGGACGGCGCTACGCGTCGTCGACGTCAGCACTATAATGCTGATTAACTCACATAACTGTGACATGTGATTTCGGAAGTCCTGCGATGCGCTGAGACGAGATTGCCGGTCTCGGTGCGCCGCCTAGATGCAAGGGGTGAACCTCAGCCTGCGTCGCATCCTGAGGACTCTTTTGTGGGACCCCTGAAGCTGGAAAAGACACCATGATCTCGACCTCGAAGACGATTGTCGCATCCGCTGCGACGCTGTTTGCATCGGCGTTTCTCATGATGACCGCGCCCGCCGCGCAGGCGGAAGAGTACTGCATCACCAACGGCGCCCAGGCCGCTCATGGCTGCGGCTATCCGACGATGGAAGCTTGCCGGGCTGCGGCGGGCGGGATCGGGGGCACCTGCTCGCAGAGCGGCGGCGCGAAGACCTCGAACGACGCGCTGGCCTATCAGCCGAAGCAGTCGCGCACCAAGCTTCGCCCGGGCGCGCAGACCAACTCGAATTAACGCCTGAATACGGGTTTCGAGACTGCGGCCTCCGAGAATTCATCTCGGAGGCCGCAAATTCATGACAGTGATGCGACGGCGGGCGTGTCTCAGCGATACCGGCCGCGAAACTCGCGCGGCGAGGCACCGGTCCAGGTGCGGAACGCGCGGGAAAAGCTCTTCTCGTTGCGGAAGCCCGCGATCTCCGCGATGCGTTTGATCGGCGTGCGGCCTCGCATCAGCTCCTGTTTTGCCAGTTCGAATTTTGCCTCTTCCTTGAGGTCGCGCAACGAGGTGGCCTCCTCCCGCAGGCGCCGATGCATGGTGCGAGTGGAGAGCGCAAGCTCGCTCGCGACGTCCTCGGCACCAAGACTGCGTCCGCGCGCATTGCGGAGCACGCGGCGGACACGCTCGACCAGCAGCCGGTCGCGCCGATAGGGCAGCACGGTCAGCCTGAGCGCGCCCTTGAGCATGTTGTCGAGATCGGCGGCGCTGCGCGTCAGCGGCAGCGAGAGATAATGCTTGTCGAAGATGATAGCGGCGCGGTCCGCATCGAAGCGGACGGTCCGGCAAAAGATGGTCGGATAGACCGAGACATGGCCGGGCTCCGCGTACGGGAACTCCGCCGCGCGGAGCGCGATCTGGGAATCGACGGCCCAGCAGGAGAAGCCGAGCACGTAGCGGAGCAGGGTGACCAGGCAGAATTCACGCAGCGGCCCGAGATCGCGCAGCTCACGGATGGAGACCACGGCGGTCTCCTCACTGAGCTCGAGATGGAGCAGCACGTCCTCGGTGAGCAGGCGGTGATGCCGGCACCACCGCTTGAGCGCCACCTCCAGCGTAGGCGCCGTGATCGAGGCGCGGCACAGCATGCCGTAGGTGCCGAAGGGCAGGCGGCGCGAGAACCAGCCGAGCGCCTCGTCGTCGAGCTCGCGCATGGCATGGCCCGCCAGGGCCTCGAACTGGGCGGCCGTGACCCGCCCGTCCGGAGAATTGACAAGGTCTGGCGCTACCTGACCCCGCTGCAACGCCTCGGCCGGATCCCGTCCGTATCGCGCATAGGCGGCAACCACGCCCCGCACGAAGGCGGCGGGGGTGACGGCGCGGCGCGGGATCGCGGTTGCGGCTTGAAAGGGCATTGCGAACCTTTGGGAATTCCCTCGGGAAAATCCTCGCCAAGTTTGGCGGAAAATGCAACCTTTTCGACCGCAAGAGGGCCCTGACCCCGCTAGGTTCGGTCCCCAAAATACGGAGGAATCGCCTTGAACATCCCGAGCATCGACTTCGATCTGGGCGAAGACGTCGGCATGTTGCGCGACACGCTTCGCGCCTTCGTGGAGGCCGAGATCACCCCGCGCGCGGCCGACATCGAGAAGGCCAATCTGTTCCCCGCAGACCTCTGGAAGCGCTTCGGCGACCTTGGCCTGCTCGGCATGACCGCGCCGGAGCAATATGGCGGCTCGAACATGGGCTATCTCGCCCACATCGTCGCCATGGAGGAGATTTCGCGCGGCTCCGCTGCCGTGGGGCTGTCCTACGGCGCCCATTCCAACCTCTGCGTCAACCAGATCCGCCGCAACGGCAATGACGCGCAGCGCCAGCGCTATTTGCCGAAGCTGATCTCCGGCGACTATGTCGGCGCGCTCGCGATGTCCGAGCCGGGCGCCGGCTCCGACGTGGTCTCGATGAAGCTGCGCGCCGACAAGCGCGGCGACCGCTACGTCCTCAACGGCTCGAAGATGTGGATCACCAATGGCGGCGACGCCGACGTGCTGGTGGTCTACGCCAAGACCGATCCGGAGGCCGGGCCGCGCGGCATGACGGCTTTCCTCGTCGAGAAGGGCTTCAAGGGTTTCACCCACGGCCAGCATCTCGACAAGCTCGGCATGCGCGGCTCCAACACCTATCCCTTGTTCTTCGACGATTGCGAGGTGCCGGAGGAGAATGTGATGGGCAAGGTGGGTGAGGGCGTCAAGGTGCTGATGTCCGGCCTCGACTATGAGCGCGCGGTGCTGTCGGGCGGCCCGCTCGGGATCATGGCGGCCTGCATGGACGCGGTGGTGCCCTACATGCACGAACGCAAGCAGTTCGGTCAGCCGATCGGCGATTTCCAGCTGATGCAGGGCAAGCTCGCCGACATGTACGCGACGTGGCAGGCCACGCGCGCCTATGTCTATGCGGTGGGACGCGCTTGCGACCGCGCCGACCACGCCCGCAGCTTGCGCAAGGATGCGGCCGCGGCGATCCTCTATTCCGCGGAGAAGGCAACGTGGATGGCCGGCGAGGCGATCCAGGCGCTCGGCGGGGTCGGCTATACCAGCGAATTCCCTGTGGGGCGTCTGTGGCGCGACGCCAAGCTGTACGAGATCGGCGCGGGGACGTCCGAAGTTCGCCGCATGCTGATCGGCCGCGAACTGATGTCCGAGACGGCTTAAAAACCTTCACCTCATTGGAATCAACATGCCGCTCCATTCCAGCATCGATCCGTCTTCATCCGACTTTGCGCGCAATTCCGAGGCCATGCGCACCCTGGTCGCGGACTTGCGTGAAAAGCTCAGCCAGGTCGCCGGCGGTGGCGGCGAGGCCTCGCGCAACCGCCACACCTCGCGCGGCAAGATGCTGGCACGCGAACGCGTCGACCTGCTGGTCGATCCCGGCACCTCGTTCCTGGAGCTGTCACCGCTCGCGGCCTACGGCCTCTATGGCGGCGATGTGCATTCGGCGAGCGTCGTGACGGGCGTGGGGCGCATTTCGGGGCGCGAATGCATGATCGTCGCCAACGACGCCACGATCAAGGGTGGCACCTATTACCCCATGACCGTGAAGAAGCATCTGCGTGCGCAGGACGTGGCGCGGCAGAACAATCTGCCCTGCGTCTACATGGTCGATTCCGGCGGCGCCTTCCTGCCGCTGCAGGATGAGATCTTCCCGGACGAGCGGCATTTCGGCCGCATCTTCTACAACCAGGCGCAGATGTCCTCCCAGGGCATCCCGCAGATCGCGATCGTGATGGGCTCCTGCACCGCCGGCGGTGCCTACGTCCCCGCGATGTCGGACGAGAGCATCATCGTGCGCAACCAAGGCACCATCTTCCTCGGCGGCCCGCCGCTGGTGAAGGCCGCGACCGGCGAGGTCGTCAGCGCCGAGGAGCTCGGCGGCGCCGACGTGCATTCGCGCCAGTCGGGCGTGACGGACCATTACGCACAGAACGATGCGCACGCGATCGGCATCGCGCGGCGCATCGTCGGCACGCTGAAGCCGTCGGTGCGGCCGAACCTCAATATGCATCCGGCGCGTGAGCCGCTGTTTGCTGCGGAGGAGATTTACGGCGTGGTGCCGGTCGACGGCAGAAAGCCGTTCGACGTGCGCGACATCATCGCCCGCGTCGTCGATGGCTCCGAGTTCGACGAATTCAAGAAGCTCTACGGCACGACGCTGGTCTGCGGCTTCGCCCATATCTGGGGCTATCCGGTCGGCATCATCGCCAATAACGGCATTCTCTTCAGTGAGAGTTCCCTGAAAGGCGCCCATTTCATCGAGCTGTGCTGCCAGCGCGGCATTCCGCTGGTGTTCCTGCAGAACATCACCGGCTTCATGGTCGGCAAGAAGTACGAGGCCGGCGGCATCGCGCGCGATGGCGCCAAGCTGGTGACCGCGGTTGCGACCGCATCGGTGCCGAAATTCACCGTGGTGATCGGCGGCTCCTACGGCGCCGGCAATTACGGCATGTGCGGCCGCGCCTACTCGCCGCGCTTCCTGTGGATGTGGCCGAACGCGCGCATCTCGGTGATGGGGGGCGAGCAGGCCTCGATGGTGCTGAGCCAGGTCCGCCGCGACAATATCGAGGCCAAGGGCGATAGCTGGTCCAGGGAAGAGGAAGACAAATTCCGCGAGCCCATCCGGGCGCAATATGAAAGCCAGGGGCACCCATATTATGCCACGGCGCGGCTGTGGGACGACGGCGTGATCGACCCGGCCGATACCCGCCTCGTGCTCGGCCTTGGCCTCTCGGCGGCGTCGAATGCGCCGATCGAGCCGACGAAATTCGGCCTGTTCAGGATGTGATGCGATGGACCGCTCAAAGCTCTACCGCCGTTTTCGCACCCTCCTGATCGCCAACCGCGGCGAGATCGCCTGCCGCGTCATCCGCACCGCACGCGCCATGGGGCTGCGCACGGTCGCGGTCTATTCCGAGGCCGATCGCGACGCGATGCATGTCGCGCTTGCGGATGAAGCCGTGCTGCTCGGGCCGGCGCGGGCTCGCGACAGCTATCTCAATGTCGAGCGGCTGATCGAGGCCGCGCGCAAGACCGGCGCCGAAGCCGTGCATCCCGGCTACGGCTTCCTGTCGGAGAATGCCGAATTCGCACGGGCCTGCTTCGATGCAGGACAGGTCTTCGTCGGCCCGACCGCCGGGATGATGACGGCGATGGGCTCGAAGTCCGGCTCGAAAGAGCTGATGGAGAAGGCCGGCGTGCCGCTGGTGCCGGGCTATCACGGCGAGGCCCAGGACGAGGCGACGCTTTCGAAGGCGGCCGACAAGATCGGCTTTCCCATCCTGGTGAAAGCCTCCGCCGGCGGCGGCGGCCGCGGCATGCGGATCGTGCGTTCGGCCGACGAGCTCGCGCCCGCGATCGTCAGCGCCAAGCGCGAGGCCAAGGCCGCGTTCGGCGACGACCGCATGCTGATCGAGAAATATGTCGACAATCCCAGGCATATCGAGGTGCAGATCATCGGCGACAGCCACGGCAATCTGCTCTCGCTGTTCGAGCGCGAATGCACGTTGCAGCGCCGACACCAGAAGGTGATCGAGGAAGCGCCGTCGCCGACGCTCAATCCCGCGCAGCGCGAGGCGGTTTGTGCCGCCGCGCGAAAGGCCGCAGGCGCGGTGAACTATGTCGGTGCCGGCACCATCGAGTTCGTCTCCGACGGCAAGGACGTTTTCTTCATCGAGATGAACACGCGTCTGCAGGTCGAGCATCCCGTGACCGAGCTGATATCAGGCGTCGACCTCGTCGAATGGCAGCTGCGCGTCGCCTTCGGCGAGGCGCTGCCGTTGAAGCAGGACGAGATCAAGCTCAACGGCCACGCGGTCGAGGCGCGCGTCTACGCGGAGAATCCGACCAAGAACTTCATGCCGTCGGTCGGCAGGATCTCGACCTGGCGGCTGCCCGCCGAGACCGGTGGCCTGCGCATCGACGCCGGCTACCGCGAGGGCGATAGCGTCTCGCCGTATTACGACGCCATGCTCGCAAAGATGATCGCATGGGCGCCAACGCGGGACGTTGCGATCGAGCGCCTGAACCGCGGGCTGGAAGAGTCCGACGTCCGCGGCATCGTCACCAACATCCCGTTCCTGTCGGCGCTGATGACGCATCCGAAGGTACGGACGAATGCGATCGACACCGGCTTCATCGAGCGTGAGCTGGCGGTGCTGACACAGGCCGCGCCGGCGCCGGGTGAGCTCGAGCTGTGCGCCGCGGTGGCCGCTATTATCAGCGACGAACGACAGGCGGCACAGGCGGAGGCGAATTCGCCCTGGCGGACCTTTGGCTGGCAGCCGGTCGGCCGCCGCCAGCGCAGCTTTGCTTTTCGCGTCGGTCACGGCCCCGAGCAGAAGATCGTGCTGAACTACGGCAGCGGTCCGTCGACGCTGATCATCGGCGAACGCGAATTGGCATTTGCGATCGCGCCGCGCGACGGCGGCTTCGACCTGACGCTTGACGGCGTCAAATCGTCGGTCGCCGCGGTCGTCGCCGGCCATGAGCTTTACCTGCGCACGCGCAACGGCCGCTTCGACCTGCATTGGGTCGATCCGTTCGGCGGCGAGAGCGAGGAGCATATCGGCGAGGACAAGATCGCGGCGCCGCTGCCGGGCACCGTCGTCGCCGTGCTGGCCGAGGAGGGGGCCAAGCTCGAGAAGGGCGCGCCGATCCTGACGCTGGAAGTGATGAAGATGGAGCAGACGCTGCGCGCGCCCTATGCCGGCGTCTTGAAGTCCATCAAGTGCAAGGTCGGCGACATCGTGCAGGAGGGCGTCGAGCTCGCGGTGGTCGAACCTGCGGGAGAGTGACATGAGCGACCCCGTCCGCATCATCGAAATGGGGCCGCGCGACGGCCTCCAGAACGAGAAGACACCCGTCAGCGTCGAAGCCCGTATCGCCTTCGTCGAGGCGCTGGTCGCGGCCGGCCTCGATACTGTCGAGGTCGGCGCGTTTGTCTCGCCCAAGGCGATCCCGCAAATGGCGAGCTCGGATGCCGTGCTGCGCGGCGTGAACCACATCAAGGGCGCCGAATTCCACGTGCTGGTGCCCAACGAGAAAGGCTATGACGCAGCGCGCGCCGCGGGCGCGAGAGTGGTCTCGGTGTTCGCCGCGGCCTCCGAGGGATTTTCTCGCGCCAACATCAATTGCACGGTCGCGGAGTCCATCGAACGGTTCAAGCCGGTGCTGGCGCGCGCCAAGGCCGATGGCGTGAAGGTGCGCGGCTATATCTCCTGCGTGCTGGGCTGTCCGTTCGACGGTGAAATCAAACCGAAGGCCGTCGCGGATCTCGCCAAGACGCTGTGGGATCTCGGCTGCTACGAGGTCTCCCTCGGCGACACCATCGGCGTCGGCACGCCTGATAAGGCCAAGGCGATGCTGCGCGCGGTTGCCGCCAACATTCCCGCCGCCAATCTCGCAATGCATTTCCACGACACCTACGGACAGGCGCTCGCCAATCTCTATGCCGGCCTGGAGGAGGGCGTCCGCGTCATCGACGCTGCCGCCGGCGGCCTCGGCGGCTGCCCCTACGCGCCGGGAGCGACCGGCAATGTCGCGACCGAGGACGTCGTCTACATGCTCGAGGGCATGGGGATCAGGACCGGCGTCGACATGGACAAGCTGCTGGCGGCCACGAACGCGATCAGCGGCGTGTTGGGCAAGCCGCCGGTGAGCCGGGTGGCGTCAGCACTGAATGCGAAGAGGAAGCGGGCGGCTTCGTAGGTCTTCGCCATTGTAAGCGCAGGTGCCGTAGGGTGGGCAAAGGCGCCTAGCGCCGTGCCCACCATCTTTTTATGATTGAGACAGGTGGTGGGCATGCTTCCGCCTTCGCTCTTCGAGCTACGGCGGACAAGTCGCTTTGCCCACCCTACGAGACCTGCGCTCAGGCAGCCTTCAGACCCACATCCGGCAGGCGCGGCCGGCTCTTGAGTGCCTTGGCCATCATGGCCTCGACCTCGGCCTTCTCCTGCGGCAGCAGCGCGAGGCGCGGCGGCCGGGTCAGTGCGGTACCGCGGCCCATGATGTGCTCGCACAGCTTGATGCACTGGACGAGGTCGGGGCGCGCATCGAGATGCAGGAGCGGCATGAACCATTCGTAGATCGGCATCGCCTCGGCGAAACGCCCGGCCTTGGCCAAACGAAACAGCGTCTCGCCCTCGCGCGGAAAGGCGTTCGACATGCCGGAGACCCAGCCCACGGCGCCCATGGCGATGCTCTCGACGATGACGTCGTCGAGGCCTGCGAACAGCACGAAGCGGTCGCCCACCATGTTCCTGGTGTCGATGAAGCGCCGTGTGTCGCCGGAGGAATCCTTGAAGCACACCACGGTCTCGACGTCAGCGAGCGAAGCCAGGATGTCAGGCGTCACGTCGTTCTTGTAGATCGGCGGATTGTTGTAGAGCATCACGGGCAGGTCGGTCGCGGAGGCGACGGCGCGGAAATGCGCCGCGGTCTCGTGCGGCTTGGACGAATAGACCAGCGCCGGCATCACCATCACGCCGTCGATGCCGACGCGCGCGGCTTCCTTCGCCGTCTCGACCGCAAACGCCGTGGTGAATTCGGCGATGCCGCACAATACGGGCACGCGGCCGGCAGCGACCGACTTCGCCGTCTCCATGATCGCGACCTTCTCCTTGCGCTCCAGCGAGGTGTTCTCGCCGACCGAGCCGCAGACGATCAGGCCCGAGACGCCGTCGCGGATCAGACCGTCCATCACCTTCGCGGTTGCGTCGATGTCGAGCGAAAGATCGTCATGGAATTGGGTGGTGACGGCCGGGAAGACGCCTTCCCAGGAAACGCGGCGGCTCATTGATTTGACTCCAAGTAAGATTGCCGGCGGGGGGCTGGATCCGCCGGGCGCGGTGAAGAGGATGGCGGGTGGGATCAGAGCGTCGCGCCGACCTTGCGCAGCTCGGCGAGAACCGGTGCCTTGGGCAGCCAGATCTTGTCGAATTCGGCGATGACGGCCTCGGTGTCGCCCGCCGGGAC
Source organism: Bradyrhizobium sp. ERR14 (assembly GCF_014198235.1). Taxonomy (NCBI): domain Bacteria; kingdom Pseudomonadati; phylum Pseudomonadota; class Alphaproteobacteria; order Hyphomicrobiales; family Nitrobacteraceae; genus Bradyrhizobium; species Bradyrhizobium sp. ERR14. The sequence continues at coordinate 570,279 of NZ_JACIHD010000001.1, forward strand.
CTGGCGGATCGGGATCGGCGCGTTCTTGAAGTTCTCGATCAGCGCTGGCTCGTTGCCGGCGAGTTCGTCGATCTGCGCATCCAGAGTCGCCTTGACAGTCTTGGCGATCAGCTCGCGGTCGGCGGCGGGGAGCGACTGCCAGACCCGGCCGGAAACGACGGCCGCCATCGGCATGAAGACGGCATTCATCTGCAGGATCACCTTCGACACCTTGTCGAAGCGTTGATTCCAGGAGAATTCGAGATCGGCCTCGAGTCCGTCGACCTGGCCGTTGGCCATGGCGTCGAACACCTGCGGCGTCGGGATCGGCGTCGGTGCCGCGCCGAGCGAGGAATAGAAATCACGATAGACCGGCGTCGGGTTGATGCGCAGCTTCATGCCCTTGATGTCGGCGAGCGTCGTCAAATCCTTCGACGAGAACACCGCGCGCATGCCGGTGATGCCCCAGCCGAGGCCGATGGTGCCGGTCTCCTGCGGCAGCACCTCGAACAGCTTCACGGCCGCCGGATGCCGCACAAATTTCGCCACCGCCGGCGTCGAGCGCACGATGTAGGGCGCGTTGATCGCGGCGATGTGCGGCACGCGCGAGCCGAGCTCGGCGGCCTGGATGAAGCCCATGTCGAGCGCGCCGGATTGCAATTGCTGCATCATCGCGGGCTCGTTGCCGAGCTGGCCGGAGTGGAAGACGGTCAAGGTCAGGCGGCCGTTGGTTGCGGCCTTGAGATCGTCACCGAATTTGAGCGCGGCCTTGTTCCAGGAATGGCCGTTCGGAGTAATCAGGCCGAGGCGGAATTCCTTGGCCTGGGCGAGCGCCAGCGACGGCGCAAACACCGATGCGGCGGCACTGGCGGCGAGAAAGCGGCGGCGTGTAAGCGGCATGGTCGGGCTTCCTTTTGAACGGGACTATTTGATGAGGATCAGCGAGAGCGACGGATAGAGCGAGAGCAGCACCAGCAGGACGCAGGAGATGACGAAGAAGGGCAGCGTCACCATGAACATCTTGCCGGGCTTGGCGCCGGTGACGGCGGCCGCGACGAAGAAGCAGAGCCCGACCGGCGGCGACAGCAGGCCGAGCACGAGATTGATCACCACCACGACGCCGAAATGCCGGGGATCGATGTGATAGACCTCGGTTGCAACAGGCAGCAGGATTGGCACCGTCATGATCAGGCCGGGAATGCCGTCGATGACAGTGCCGATCACCAGCAGGATGACGTTGCAGATCAGCATGAAGCTGACCGGGTCCTTGGCGGCCGTCTGGATCCAGGCAGCCGTCTCCTGCGGCACCTTGCCGAAGATCAGGACCCAGGAGAACACCGCGGCGGCCGCGACCAGGAACAGCACGATCGCCGAATAGATCGCGCTGCGCAGCATCATCTGCGGCAGCTGCGAGAACTCGAACTCCCGGGTCCAGTATTTTCCGACGAGTGCGGCGGCCACAGCGCCGACCGCGGCGGATTCCGTCGCATTGGCGAGACCGCTCAGAATCGTGCCGACGATGACGACCGGGATCAGCAGCGTCGGCGACGTCCGCAGGATCGTCATGACGCGCTGGCGCGGCGTCTGATAATCCGCGCGCGGATAATTGTAGACATAGCCCATCAAGGCGATGACGAGGCAGAACATCACGGTGAGGATGACGCCCGGCACGATGCCGGCGATCAGCATGTCGCTGACCGAGACCTGCGCGAGCACGCTGTAGACCACGAACATCACCGAGGGCGGGATGATGGGGCCGAGCATGCCGCCGTAGGCGGTCAGCCCCGCAGCAAACGTCTTGTCGTAACCCTTCTTCTCCATCTCCGGCACCATGATCTGGGCCATGATCGCGACCTGCGCGGTCGCCGATCCCAGGATCGAGGAGATGAACATGTTGGCGAGGATGTTGACGTAGGCGAGCCCGCCTTTGAGCGAGCCGACGAAGGCCATCGCCATGTCGACGATGCGCCGTGTGATGCCGCCGCCATTCATGATCTCGCCGATCAGGATGAAGAGGGGAATCGCGATCAGGCCGTAGCTGTCGACGCCGCCGAACAGCTGCAGCGGATAGGACTGGAACAGCACGGGATTGCCGGATGCCGCGATGTAGACGAGGCCGGCGAGGCACAGGCAGAGGCCGATCGGCACGCCGACCAGCATGAAAACCATAAAGGCCGCCGACGTGATCATCAGTTGACCCCGTCGAGCTCGGAGAGCTGGAAGCCCTTTGGCGGCACGCGCGGCACCAGGCTGAGATCTTCCAGCAAATTGGCGAGGCCGTGAACGGTCATCGACACCGCGAAGATCGGCAGCGTCAGGTAGAGCACCCAGGTCGGCCAGTTCAGCGTCTGGGTGTGCTCGGTGTACAGGAAGTTGAAGGTTTCGGCCGCGAGCTTGCGCCCGTCGAAGCCGGCGCGGGCAAGGCCGATCGGATCCATCCAGAGCACACAGGTGACGATCAGGGCGGCGCCGAACACGACGACGAGGCCGGTCGAGATCACCTTCGCGATTTTCTGGTGTCGCCCCGAAAGACGCTCCGTCAGCATGGTGACCGCGAAGTCGAGCCGCAGCCGCGTCATCGCGGAGGCACCGATGAAGGTCAGCCAGACCACGCAATAAACAGCGGATTCGTCGATCCAGTAGATCGGAAAGCGCGCGTAGCGAGTGACGACGTTCACCAGGATCAGGCCGGTCAGCACATACATCAGGCCCATCAGCGCAAGGCGCTCCACGGCGAGCAGGGCGCTGGAGGCGCGAATGACCATCCGTCGAACGCCGAACGCGCGGTTGGCCGGGATCGTCTGCTCGATCATGAAAGAGGCCCCACACCCCGAAAATTGTCGTGCTATCGACAAATGTATAATTTATACAATCTGAGTGTCAAACGGAGATTGCGGTCATTTCGGCGGCAGGCCGCGCTTTTGCTGGGCACGCTGCTTTGTGGGACGCCCGGCTTTTGCTGGAGCGCCCGACATGCAAGAGAGAGACCGCTTCGGCCGGACGAGTCGGGAAGGACAACAGAAGGTCAGATGAAACAGCCTCTGAAGCATCGCACCCTGTCGGCCGCGATCGTCGACCAGCTCAGGCAGGCGATCCTCGACGGTACCTATCCGGCCGGGTCGCAGTTGCGGCAGGATGCGCTCGGCGAGGCCTATGGCGTCAGCCGCATTCCGGTTCGCGAGGCGCTGTTCCAGCTCGAGGCCGAGGGACTGGTGCGGATCGTGCCGCAGAAGGGCGCCATCGTCTCGGAGCTGTCTCTGGACGAGATCAACGACGTGTTCGATCTGCGTTGCATCCTGGAGCCGCGGCTGCTGGCGCAGTCGGCGCCGCGTTTCTGCGCTGACGATTTCGACGGGCTCGACGACATCCACAAGCGCTTCGAGAAGGCGATCAAGGCGAAGAACGTCAGCGAATGGGGACAGCTCAACGCCGACTTCCACATGGCGCTTTACGTGCACGCCCCGCAGCCGCGCACCCGCGCGATCGTGCTGTCGCTGCTCCAGACCAGCGACCGCTACACGCGTCTCCAGCTCTCCAACACCAAGGCGATGGGGACCGCCGAGAAGGAGCACGCCCATATGATCGCGCTCTGCCGCGCACAGAAGGTCGAGGAGGCCTGCCGCTTTCTGGAGCGGCACATCGAAGCCGTGCGCAAGGATCTGTTGCAGGTGGTGGCGATCGCGCCGCGATCTCGGCGGAAGAGCGAGCCATGATCAATGCGCTCGTAGGGTGGGCAAAGGCGCATGGCGCCATGCCCACCATCTCTCCGTGACCGCAATCGCGAATGGTGGGCACGCTTCGCTTTGCCCACCCTACGGCAGCCGTGATTGCTGTTACCTGCTCCCGTCCGGCCCCATCACCAGATCCGGCAGCCCGGTCGAAATCGCCGGAAAGAAGCACAGCAGCAGCACCGCCAGCATCATCAGCAGCACGAACGGCAGCGTGCCCCAGATCACCTCGCGCAGGGGAATGTCCGGTGCGACGTTGCGGATGACGAAGATGTTGAGGCCGACCGGCGGGTGGATCAGCCCCATCTCCATCACGATGGTCATCACCACGCCGAACCAGATGATGTCGAAATTGGCGGCACGCAGCGGCGGCAGGATGATCGGCGCCGTCATCAGGATGATCGAGACCGGCGGCAGGAAGAAGCCGAGCACGACGACCATGACGAGGATCGCGAACAGCAGCTCCCAGCGCGGCAGGTGCATCGCGACGATGGATTCGGCGACCGATTGCGAGATGTGCAGATAGCTCATCACGTAGGAATAGAGCAGCGACATGCCGATGATCATCATCAGCATGGTCGATTCCCGGATCGTCGACTTCATGATGGGCGCAAGGTCGCTCGGCCGCCACACGCTGTAGATCGCCGCGATCAGCGCCAGCGCCAGCAGGCCGCCGAGGCCGGCGGTCTCTGACGGCGTCGCGTAGCCGCCATAGAGCGCGATCATGACGCCGGTGAGCAGCAGCACGAACGGGATCACGCGCGGCAGCACGCTGAAGCGTTCGGCGAGCGTGTATTCGTCGCGGGCGAGAATCGCAGCTTCCGGGCCACCGTTCTTGTAGATCGCTTCTGCGGCGGCGTATTCCTGACGGAAGCGGATCACGGCGTAGGCGCCGAACAGCGAGACCAGCAGCAGGCCCGGTCCGATGCCGGCGAGGAACAGCCGTCCGAGCGATTTTTCGGCGGCGACTGCGAACAGGATCATGGTGATCGAAGGCGGCAGCAGGATGCCGAGCGTGCCGCCGGCAGCGATGATCCCTGCGGCAAAGCCGCCGGAATAGCCGCGCTTGCGCATCTCGGGGATGCCGGCCGAACCGATCGCCGAGCAAGTCGCAGGCGAGGAGCCCGCCATCGCCGCGAACAACGCGCAGGCGAACACGTTGGCGACGCCGAGCCCGCCGGGCACGCGATGCAGCCAGGCATGCAGGGCCGAATAGAGATCCTGGCCGGCGCGCGACTTGCCGATCGCGGCGCCCTTCAGGATGAAGAGCGGGATCGACAACAGCGTGATCGAGGCCATTTCCTCGTAGACGTTTTGCGTCACCGTATCGAGGGACGCCGCCGGCATGTAGATGCCCATGAACACGACCGCGACCGCGCCGAGCGCGAACGCAATGGGCATGCCCGAGAACATCACGAGCAGCGTCGCAACGCCGTAGGCAACGCCGATACCGAACACGCTCATGAACGCTTGGCTCCGGTAAACGGCAGCGCAAGCTGCACGAGGATCTGGATGCAGAGCAGGCTCATGCCGAACGCCATCAGCGAATAGGGAATGGCGAGCGGCGGCGACCACATCGAGTTGGAGACCTGGCCGTCGACATAGGCCTCATGGGCCAGCGTCCAGGACTTCCAGGTGAAGAAGGCGCAGAACAGGAACGTGAAGGCGTCGACCAGCCAGAGCCTGATCCGGTTCGCGAGCGGCGAGAGCAGGCCGACAAAGGCCTCGATGCCGATATGGCCGCGGTTCTGCTGCACATAGGCGGCCGTCATGAAGGTCGCGCCGACCAGCAGGAACACGGCGGCCTCGTCCTGCCAGTAATTGGCGGCCTTGAACAAGGCGCGGCTGAGCACGCTGTAGCTCAGGATGGCGCAGGCCGCGACCAGTGCGATCGCGGCGAACACGACGATGATGCTGTTGAGGATGGCAAGACCGCGATCGATCGCCGCCGCAAGGCCGGTCCCTGCGGCAGCGATGGTTTGATCGTCACGATCCGGAAGCGGACCGTGGCTCATGCGGCGACGTCGATGGCGAGCTTGAGCAGGTTCGCCGCGGTCGCGGTCTTGGCGCTGTAGTCCTTCCAGGCGGTGTCGCGGGCGATGTCACGCCACTTGCCGACGGTCGCGGCGTCGAGCACCGAGACCTTGGCGCCGGCCTTCTCGTAGACCTTGGCGACCTCGACGTCGTCGTCCTGCGCGCCCTTGCGGCCGAAGGCCTCGAGCTCGGTGCCGACCGCGAGCAGGATGTCCTGCTGGTTCTTCGGCAGCTTGTCGAAGATCGCTTTCGACATCATCAGCGGCTCGAGCATGAACCAGTAGGAGGCGCCCGCGCCCGAGGTCAGGGACTTGGCGACCTCTTCCAGACGGAACGAGATCAGGCTGGTCGAGGAGGTGATGCCGGCATCGCAGGCGCCGGTCTGCATCGCCGCGTAGATTTCGTTCGAGGGCACCGACAGCACCGAGGCGCCGGCGGTCTGCAGCACCATGTCCATCTCGCGCGAGCCGCCGCGCACCTTCAGGCCCTTGGCGTCTTCCGGCGCGACGATTGGCTTGGAGCGGCTGGCGACGCCGCCGGCCTGCCACACCCAGGTCAGCAGGATGATGCCCTTGTCGGCGAGAAAGTCGGTCAGCGCCTTGCCGACCGGCTCCTTCTTCCAGCGCAGGCCCTGGTCGTAGGTGGTCACGAGGCCGGGCATCAGGCCGATATTGGTCTCCGGCAACTCGCCGCCGGCGTAGGGCATCGGATAGAGGCTGATGTCGAGCGCGCCCTTGCGCATCGCGGAGAACTGCGCGTTGGTCTTGATCAGCGAGGAGTTCGGATAGATCTCGGCGGCGATGTCGCCGTTGCTGCGCTTAGCGACTTCAGCAGCGAACATACGGCAAAGCCGGTCCCGGAAATCACCCTTGTCGATGGTGCCGCCCGGGAACTGGTGCGAGATCTTCAGCGTGGTCGCGGCCTGCGCGGTGCCGGTGCCGAAGCGGAGAATGGCGGGTGCGGCGACCGCGGTCGCGAGCAGATGGCGGCGCGTGAGCATGGTGTGATCCCTCTGAGCGTTTCTTCGAACGGTTCTTGTTGGCGTGATTTGGGCGGGTCATTTGACCGGCACGTAGGCCCATCCTAGCCGGTCTTTCACCCGATATTCTCTCATCTGATAGTTCGAGACCGAATGCCGCGGCAAGGGGGGTGGTGACCGTGCTGCGCTGCACACATCCGCTTTCCACCGCAGGCCCCGGCCTCCCTAGAACGGCGGATCGCAGCAGGCTCGTCAAAAATTTATCTCGCGGCGAGGTAACAATGCGAGGCGTCCATCCGTCGAGATTGAATAGCGGCGTCCGTCGCTGACAAACACCATCTCGAAGGAAAGATGATCCATGACCATTCGCACCCGTATCGTGCTCGGCGTCTCCGCTGCCGCACTCTCGCTCGGCCTCGCGCTCGCGCCGGCCGCCTTTGCTCAGGACAAGATGGGCAAGGATGACGGCATGATGAAAAAGGACACGATGTCCAAGGACGGCATGATGAAGAAGGACACCATGTCCAAGGACGACGGCATGAAGAAGGATCACATGTCGAAGGACGGGATGAAGAAGGACGACGGGATGATGAAGAAGAACTGATCTTCGACTGTCGTCCGCAGCAGACGGACGTGCGTCGAAAACCCAGGGGCGGTCACGTTGACCGCCCCGGAATAGTCAGTTCAACTTCAGTTGAACGCGACCGGGAATGCTACTTGCGCTTGGCCTTGCGGGCGGCGTAGCGGGCGTCGCGCTTGGCCTTCTGCTCGGCCTCGATTTCAGCCTGCTTGGCGATCGCTTCCTCCGCCTCGCGGGCGATCCGGGCTGCCTCTGCCGCTGCGGCCTCTTCCGCGATACGCTTCTGCTCGGCCTTTTCGGCCTCGCGCGCTGCCTTTGTCTCGGCGCGCTTGGCCGCGAGGGCCTCGCGCTCGGCGCGTCGTGCCGCAACCGCCGGATCGTCGTGACCGGGCTGCGACTTGAATTTGTTCAAAAGATTTTTGCGTGCTTCCTGCGCCGCCTTTTGTCGGTCGGAGAAGCCTGGTTCCCTGAATCCACTCATCGAACGAACCTTGTCTTCCTCACTTTCAGCCCTACATCACTGCGTGTTGGTACGTCGGCTGGGCATAGCGGGCGCCACGCGACGCAGAAGCGTGTACATCGGCGCGCGTCGCGAAGCCACCCATAATCGCAGCCGATCAGGTAGACGAAAAATCGCCGCCCCGACGATCTCGTAGCCCGGAAAAACTGCCGAATTGTGATGTCCCTCATAAGGGAGCACGCGGGCGACGCCTAGCGTCCGCCCCGATACGAGACGGAGCACGGGCATGACGTTCTTCCGCTTCCACCAAAAGGCGCTCGCAATCGCCTTGGCCCTGATAGCCGTTGCCGGCGCGGCGCTGCTGCTCGCTCGTCCGCAGCCCATCGAGAGTGCCGTCCTGGGTGCCGACTGGGAATGCACCCAGACCGCGTTCGTGCTCACGACCTGTGCACCGCGGCTCCAACAGGCGATCCCGGCGGTCGAAACCTCGCGCAAGGATGCGATCCGGGCGACCCGAGGCTGAACCCGACGAACTGGGCTGATCGGGATGTGACGGGACGTCGCAGAGGTGGTAAGCCGGCACGCCCGCGCGGTAGGTAGCCATGTCCACGTCCAAGCTCGAGTCCAAGCCCGAACGGGGCGAAAAGCCAAAATCCCAGCCGAAGCCTCAACCCGGTGATAACCGCCGTGGCGCGATCGCCGGCTTGATCATCGCGATCCTGATCCTCGGTGTCGGCTGGTGGCTCGCGCGGGACCTCACCGCGGCCAGCAAGATGCAGGACTGCCTGATGTCCGGGCGGAGCAATTGCAACGTGATCGAGCCGGCCCGCTAGAAGCGGTCCAGCACGGCCCGTCGAGCCGAAAAAATGCCGTGATCTTAACCATTTGTAACGCGACATAGCTGACCAAAGCAGGTCAGCTATGTCAGCCGGCATCAAGCCGAGCGCGATCCGAATCGTCTATCGCGCCAGGCACCACGGCATTCGAGAGAGTAGGGGTCAAGCACGCATGAGTGCGTCCAGCCGCATGAAGATCATCATTTCCTTGGTTTCGGCCATGTCGTTGCTCGCGCTTTCGGCACAGGCCCAGGACGCCGGGCCGTCGAGGGACGCAAGGCCACCAAGGGACGCCGGCCAGCCTCCGGCCCGCCCGGGCGCAGGGGCACCGCCTCCGGACAGTCAGAACATGCGCAGGGGCCCGCCGCCGCAGCAGGCGGCCCGACCCGCGCCGCAGCCCGGTGGCCAGCCCCATGCTGGTCCCGGTCCGCACGGCGCCGGCGGCCCGCCGCCGGGACGCCATGTCGCCCGTGGTCCCGCTCCGACGCGCGACTGGGGCGGACAGGCCTATCGTGGCAATCGCTCATGGGATGGTGGGCGCTGGCGCCACGAAGTCCACAACGGCCGCTCCGGCTGGTGGTGGGACGTTGGCGGCGTCTGGTATTATTATCCGCAGCGGATGGCCGGTCCGCCGGCCTACATCTCCGAGGAGTATTACGACGACGTGCCGGTGGCCTATGCCCCGCCGCCGCCTCCGGTCGCCTATGCACCGCCACCTCCGCCGCCGCCGGCTGATCCCGGCGCGAGCGCGCTTGGCGGCGCCATCGTCGGCGGCGTGCTGGGCGGACTGATCTCGGGTAACGCCACAGGGGCTGCCGCGGGCGCGGTTCTCGGCGGCGCGACCGGAGCCATCGCCGGTGCCACCGCCGCATCCCAGCCGGGCTACTACTGGGCGCAGGGCAATTGCTACTACCGCTATCCGGACGGGCAGTACGTGGCGACCGATCCGCGAGCGTGCCGCTAAGGCAATGGTCGCATCCTGACCTGAAAGAGGCGGGCGAAAGCCCGCCTCTTTTGTTCTGGTGCCGCCAACCGATTGTCTCGATGCGCATGTCGGCGCGACGTTCGGCGGCGCACAACAACTGCCTCAAAATAGCACTGGCTCCCGGTGCCGCTTCACGCGATTCTCAAAAGAAAAAACGTTGGGAACACGATTCGCGGGGACGTGGGACATGCTGGATGCAATCCAGATCAGCTTGGCGCTTTGGGCCATGATCGTTTGCGGCGGGATCAAGCTGGGGCAGGTGGTGCACTGCCTGTTCTAAAGCGCGATGAGATTTGGATGAATCGTCATCGCGCTTTCGGTTGTTGTTTGCGCATGATCTTTCCGGAAAACCGCTTCGCACTTTTCCGGATCATGCTTTAGCGCACGATCGCTGCCGCGAGCCTTGCTCGCCAGCGCGACGGATCGGCCTGCGTCACACGAGCCAGTTGAAGAACGCAATCGCGCCCCAGACCAGGCCGGCGATCCAGGCCAGCATCACGATGCCGATGGTCCCGAGATAGGCGATGCCGAGCAGGTCGGTCCTTTTTCGTTGCGTCGGGACGTTGGCCGGAGCTGCTGCTTCTTGTGTCATGACGGGAAATACCATCGATGCCTTCGCGGGCTGCTGGAGCGTCGAGACATGGTCTAACCGAGATGCAGGTCGCGGACTGTGACACAATTCACAGATCGCCTGGATGAAAGCCCAGCCAAATGGCTTCGCAATCAGCGCATGCACGCAGTGAAGCAGTCGTGCCGGCCGTTTGCCTCAGTCCGGCAGACGCGGACGTTACCCCGCAATCATACGGACGAAATTGCCATGGGCTTGTCCAGATGGCCGGCTAGAGTCGGTCTCATGTGTACCAAGTACGACCCACAGCACGAAGCGGAGGCCGCGATGAAGCGGGCCGCGGCATCGGAAGGCGCCGATCGGCAACGGCTGATCCAGTTGGCGCTGGCCTGGCACGAGCTGGCCCGCGAGCGGCGCGACGAGCGGGCGGACTGAGGGCAAACGCAGGGGAATTTCGCGTCAGACGATGACGGGCCGAGCCCGGCCGATAGGTTGATCTGCATGAGAAAGCCCCGTGCTCGGGGGACAAGCACGGAGCCCTTCAAAGCCGACCGGGGCTGGCAGGTCGGCACCACCTGATTTCAAGCCATCCAACGTGCAGGTCGTGATCTCGTTCCCCGCCGCTGTGCATTTTGTTGTGCTCTGCTTGATACGCCTGGCGTTGCGCGGGGCAACGCCTCGCTCACGCTCAGGAACCTCCGTTCCCCGCGGACGTTGGCCGTCCATGACCGACCCCGAGTTACGCGCCCAATCCTTCGACATTGCCTGGAAATATCTCGACCGATCCGGCCTGCTCACAGGCGAGCACGAGGACTCCGCTCGCTTCATCCTGAACCGGATCGATAGGTTGATGCTGCGAGGAGAGCGGCGCAGGCTGTTGTTGTCGAACGCTGCGATCGACGCGTACCTGCTGCGGCCGACGCTCGTGCCCATGGCTACGTGATCGATCTGACGAAACGCGATGTTAAGAAAGGCGCAGCGCCGATTTTGCGATTACGATTCGTGCTTTTGGAACGAAGCGGAGTCGGATCGTGAACAAACAAAATGCCCCCGAAGGGGCTCAATGTTCAGGCGGCTTCCGTCTTCGGCACGGCGTCGGCATTCATTGAGAGCTTGACGACATCGCCTTCGACGGCACCCACATATTTCGTGTCGATGTAGTGATGATGGTCCTTGTGACCTTCCGGGCTGTCCTTCCGCGTCAGCTTGATGCGGTTGCCCTCGACTCGGTCGACCGTGCCGACATGTACGCCGTCCTTGCCGATGATCTTCATGTGCTCTCTGATCTCAGACATGTTGTCCTCCTTGCACCGTCTCAACGGCCAGGATGGACGTTCGTTGCAGCGGGCGCGCGTTGGACCCAAGGCGATTTCCGCACGTTGTCATCCGATCGGATCTGCCCAAGACGCGCATGGAGACCATTCAGGCCTATCTCGAACGGAAGCACTGGGAACTCGGGCTGTTGAATGACTGCCTGAGGCATCGGCTCGATTTGACGCGTCCGCGATCGGTCGACGAGGTCGTCAGGTCTAAATTCCAGATCACTGCGGCGCTCAGGGCAGAGCACGAGCTGCACGAGTGGAAGGCAACGGAAACAGCCTGGTCGCACACCGCCGATCCCGTCAGCGGGCCCTTCAAGTTCAGTTACGATTACCAGCGTGCCGATCTTACGGTGCGCGGTCCTTCCTTCTATGAGCTCGACGGCGGCTGCATGAGCGCGGCGATCTATACTGCCTCAGGCATGGCTGCGATCTCCGCCGTGCTGCTCGCCTCCGCGCAAATCGTCGAGAAGGCTGATTTGCTGGTGCTTCCCGGCTCCTATGGCGAGACACTGGAGCTGATCCGGGGTCTTGTTCCTCATCTGCGGCTCGCGGCTTTGAGTCTGCCGCTGAGCGATGCGTTTGCTTCGGCGAATTCCCCGAAAATTCTTCTGTTGGATTCCTGCTCCCGCGCCGGCGCTTTTGAGGCGGCGATCCGAAGCGACGGCTCGGGTCTCGATCTCGTGATTTTCGATACAACATGCTTCGCGGGCAGCTCGGGCCGGATCCGGCGCGTCCTGAGCTGGGCCCGGCGATACGGAACTCCACTGGTGCTGGTGCGAAGTCACAACAAGCTCGATTCGCTCGGGGCGGAATATGGCCGCCTCGGCTCGGCGGTTTTCGTGCAGGGGAATGAGAACCGGCAGCGGGCAGGGCGGCCTGATTGGACACGTCTCGCAGCCGAAACCCGGAACGCGGTGCGGCTTCTCGGCGGCGCGGCGTTGCCGGCGCACTTCCCGCCCTTTGTCGGCAGCGCGGTCTACTGGGCCCTCACGAAACGGCGTGTTGCGGCGATCCTGCGCAACGGCCGAAGCATGGCCCGCCATTTCGCTGCAAAGCTCCCGGCGCTCTCGGCCGAGCTCCATTTCGCCCACGGTCTCTACGTCACCTTGCGGGGTAGGCGCCCTCTCGACGAGGCGAGCGCGCGGCAGGCCGCCGAGGACATGAGCAACGAACTGCGCGCCGAGGGCCTCCCGATTCGCCATGCCGGCAGCTTCGGTTTCGACTTTGCTGCGACCGAGTGGTTTCACGACGCGACCACGGATCAATATAGTGTGCGGGTGGCGGTCTCGGATTTGCCGACAGAGGTCTGGGGCGATCTCACCTCAGCGATTGCGCGCTGGTGGCAGGTTAGTCAGTCGACTGGTGGCAGAGGATGAATGTCGTCGCTTGCGCGGACGAGGGCGTCTCGATCAGTCGATCGCCAGGCAATGCTCCAGGGCCGGCTTTTCGTTGTTGTCGCGGCTGGGACGCGCCCACTCCTGAACGGCGAAGGCAAGGTGATGCTGGCCCATTCCAGCGCCAACGATCGATGCCTGAGCTACCTTGATGGGCCTTGTGACCACACTGGTGTTCACCACGCCTGCGTCGATTGCCAGATACGACATCGCGACGATCGCCACCGCAGATGCGATAGCCATTCTCGTCCATTCGGTAGGAAGCATCGGAGTCCTTAACGCGGGCGCAACCCGCCCGGCGCATACATAGGGCTGATCTGCGCCGTTCAAAGGCCGGCGTATGGTTACCCACGCGTTCGTGAAGGGCGGTGGATTTAATGAGACTGGCGATCCCAGCAGGACTCGAACCTGCAACCCGCGGAGTAGAAATCCGCTACTCTATCCAGTTGAGCTATGGGACCGTCGCTGCGCCGACCTCGGTTTTTGAGGCCGGCTGTTCATCTACCATGCCAAATATGAAAAATATCGTCTTTCGCCAAGTCTGAACCGAACCCTTTTCCTCAGAGCCGCGACAAAGCGAGACGGTGGCATGTCAGGGTGCCGGGTTGAGCGGCCGCGGACTGGACGATGGATCACATCGGACGATGGATCACATCGCCGGGAACGCTGGCCAGCTTCCGGGATGTGGCCGCCGGTCGACGGGTCGGGTATCGCTGCGCCATCAGGACGGCGTGAGCGGCGGTATCTTGATCGGTCTCCTCTGGGCTTGCCTTTCCATGGCGAATGCGACGATTTGCACCTTTGGTTCCATCGCCTTGAGTCCGTCACCTTTCCGCGCATTTCATGCTGCCAGCGGGCGGCTGTCCGCGATTTCCGGGAGTCCACGATGATCGGTCTTGTTCGCGCCGTCACAATCTGCGCCACGCTGGCGCTCGGCTTCAGCGCAGCACACGCTGCCGACAAGGCGTTCAAGCGCGATGACCTCGCCGATTCCGCGATCAAGCTGGAGGCCCAGATCAAGAGCGAGGCTGGGCCCGTCGCCAAGACCAATGCGACGCTGAAGACGGACGCCGACGCCGCCTTCCGGCGCAATGATTACCGCACCGGTCTGTCGGTGCTCGGCCAGATCGCGGCGACCACGCCGGAAGACGCTGGCAACTGGCTGCGGCTTGCCAAAGTCATCTTCCAGATATCGCCGAAAAGCTCGAGCGAGCGGACCTTCCTGCTGGAACGCGCCTCGACCGCGGCCTACATCGCCTACCTGCGCGCCGGCAATCCGGGCGAGGAGGCCGACGCGCTTGCGGTGCTCGGCAAGTCGCTGTCGGAGCGCAAGCTTTGGCGGCCGGCGCTGGATTCGCTGCGCCTGGCGCTCGACCTGCGCGAGGTCGCCGACGTCCGCGGCCAATATGAGAAGATGCGGGACGAGCATGGCTTCCGGCTGCTCGACTACACCGTGGACTCGGATTCGGCGAGCCCGCGGGCCTGCTTCCAGTTCTCCGAGGAATTGGCAAAACGCACCGACTTCGCGCCGTACCTCGCGCTGGCGGGGCAGGACAAGCCGGCGCTGTCGGCCGAAGGCAAGCAGCTCTGCGTCGACGGGCTGAAGCACGGCGAGCGCTACAACATCAATCTGCGCGCCGGCCTGCCGTCCACCGTGAAGGAGGGGCTGCCGAAATCGGCCGAGTTCAACGTCTATGTGCGCGACCGCAAGCCGTTCGTGCGCTTCACCAGCCGGGCTTATGTGCTGCCCCGAACCGGCCAGCGCGGCATCCCCGTGGTCAGCGTCAACACGCCCGCGGTCAATATCAACGTGTTCCGGATCGGCGACCGCAATCTGATCAACACGGTGGTCGACAGCGATTTCCAGAAGACGCTGTCGAAATACCAGCTCTCCGATCTCGGCGACGAGCGCGGCGTAAAAGTCTGGACCGGCGAGCTCGCGACCGCGATGACGCTGAACCAGGACGTCACCACGGCATTCCCGGTCGACCAGGCGCTGGGTGAGCTCCAGCCCGGCGTCTACGTGATGACGGCCGCCGCCAAGGGCCCGGGCTCGGACGACGATTACCAGCTCGCCACGCAATGGTTCATCGTCTCCGATCTCGGGGTGTCCGCCTATTCCGGCAATGACGGTATCCATGTGTTCGTGAACTCGCTGGCCTCGACCGATCCGGTCGGCAAGGCTGAGGTCCGGCTGGTTGCCCGCAACAACGAGATCCTGGCGACCCGCAAGACCGACGACAGTGGCCACGTGCTGTTCGAGGCGGGGCTTGCGCGCGGCGAGGGCGGCCTGTCGCCGGCGATGCTGACGGTCACGGGCGAGAAGGCCGATTATGCCTTCCTAAGCCTGAAGTCCTCCGCCTTCGATCTGTCCGATCGCGGCGTCTCCGGCCGCGTGGTGCCCGCAGGCGCCGATGCCTTCGTCTATGCCGAGCGTGGCGTCTACCGCTCCAGCGAGACCGTCTATCTCACCGCGCTGTTGCGCGACGGGCAGGGCAATGCCGTCAGCGGCGGACCGCTGACGCTGGTGATCGAACGTCCTGACGGCGTCGAATACCGACGTGCCGCGCTCGCCGACCAGGGCGCCGGCGGCCGTACGCTGTCCGTGCCGCTCAACTCGGCCGTTCCGACCGGGACGTGGCGGGTGCGCGCCTTCACCGACCCGAAGGGCTCCTCGGTTGGCGAGACCACCTTCATGGTCGAGGACTATGTTCCCGATCGGATCGAATTCGACTTGTCCGCCAAGGACAAGCTGATCAAAGCTAACGCTCCAGTGGAGCTTAAGGCGGACGGCCATTTCCTCTATGGCGCGCCCGCGTCCGGCCTGCAGCTTGAAGGCGACATGCTGGTCGCGCCCGCAAGCGAACGTCCGGGCTTTGCCGGCTACCAGTTCGGCGTCGCCGATGAGGAGACCACCTCCAACGAGCGCACGCCGCTTGAGAACCTGCCCGAGGCCGACGCCAACGGCGTTGCGACCTTCCCGGTGACGCTGGACAAACAGCCGGCCTCGACCCGTCCGCAGGAGGCACAGATCTTCGTCCGCATGGTGGAGACCGGCGGCCGCGCCGTCGAGCGCAAGATCGTGCTGCCGGTTGCGCCCGCGACCGCCCTGATCGGCGTCAAGCCGCTGTTCGGTGACAAGAACGTCGCCGAGGGCGACAAGGCCGAGTTCGATGTCGTGTTCGTCTCGCCCGAGGGCGAGAAGCTGCGCCGCGACGGCCTGCGCTACGAGCTCCTGAAGATGGAGTCGCGCTACCAATGGTACCGCCAGAACAATTACTGGGAGTACGAGCCGGTCAAGTCGACCTCGCGCGTCGCCGACGGTGATGTGACGGTTGCCGCCGACAAGCCGGCGCGGATTTCGCTCAACCCCCAGCCTGGGCGCTACCGGCTCGATGTGAAGTCGAACGATGCCGATGGCCCGGTGACCTCGGTGCAGTTCGACGTCGGCTGGTATTCCGACGGCAGCGCCGACACGCCGGACCTCCTGGAGACCTCGATCGACAAGCCGCAATATTCCTCCGGCGACACCATGACGGTGTCGGTCAATGTCCGCAGTGCCGGCAAGCTCACCATCAACGTGCTCGGCGACCGCCTGCTGACGACGCAGACGATCGACGTCAAGGAAGGCACCGCGCAGGTGAAGCTCCCGGTCGGCAAGGACTGGGGCACCGGCGCTTACGTGGTGGCGACGCTGCGCCGGCCGCTCGATGCCGCGGCCCAGCGCATGCCGGGCCGGGCGATCGGCCTGAAATGGTTCGGCATCGACAAGCAGGCCCGCACCTTGCAGGTCAAGCTGTCGCCGCCGGCGCTGATCCGGCCGAACGCAGCGTTGACAATCCCGGTCAAGCTCGACGGGCTCAATCCGGGCGAGGACGCCAAGATCGTCATCGCCGCGGTCGATGTCGGTATCCTCAACCTCACCAATTACAAGCCGCCGGCGCCGGACGATTACTATCTCGGCCAGCGCCGCCTGAGCGCCGAAATCCGCGATCTCTACGGGCAGCTGATCGATGGCATGTCCGGTACGCGCGGCCAGATCAAGTCCGGCGGTGACGCCGGCGCTGGTGAGCTGCAGGGTTCGCCGCCCGCGCAAAAGCCGCTGGCGCTCTATTCCGGCATCGTCACGGTTGGCGCCGATGGCAGTGCGGAAGTCAGCTTCGACATTCCGGAGTTCGCCGGCACCGCACGCGTGATGGCGGTGGCGTGGACCGCGACCAAGCTGGGCCGCGCCAACACCGACGTCGTGATCCGCGACCCCGTCGTGCTGACCACGACGCTGCCGCGCTTCCTGCTCAACGGCGACCACGGCACGGTCAACCTCGAGATCGACAATGTCGAGGGGCAGGCCGGCGACTACGTCATCAACGTGAAAACGGGTGGACCGGTGAAGATGACCGGCAATCCCGCGACCACGGTCAAGCTCGCCGCCAAGCAGCGCAACTCGTTCACGCTCGCGATCGACGCGACCGCGGCCGGGCAGGCGACGCTCGACGTCGACATCAAGGGACCGAACGGGCTGACGCTGGCGCGCCACTACGCGTTCGACGTCAAGGCGGCGACGCAAGTGCTGGCGCGGCGTTCGATCCGGACGCTGGCGAAGGGCGAGAGCCTGACGCTGACCTCGGACATGTTCTCCGACCTGGTGCCGGGCACCGGCAGCGTCTCGGTCTCGGCGAGCCTGTCGACCGCGCTCGATGCGGCGACGATCCTGAAGGCGCTCGACCGCTATCCCTATGGCTGCTCGGAACAGATCACGAGCCGCGCGATGCCGCTGCTCTATGTCAACGACCTCGCGGCCGGCGCGCACCTCGCCATGGATACCGAGGTCGACCAGCGCATCCGCGATGCGATCGAGCGGCTATTGGCCCGCCAGGGCTCGAACGGCTCGTTCGGCCTGTGGTCGGCCGGCGGCGACGATGCATGGCTCGACGCCTATGTGACGGACTTCCTGACCCGCGCCCGTGAGAAGGGTTTTGCGGTGCCGGACGTGCTGTTCAAGAACGCGCTCGACCGTATCCGCAATTCCGTCGTCAACGGCAACGAGCCGGAGAAGGACGGCGGGCGCGATCTCGCTTATGGCCTCTACGTGCTCGCACGCAACGGCGCAGCGCCGATCGGCGATCTCCGCTATCTCGCCGACACCAAGCTGAACAACCTCGCGACGCCGATCGCGAAGTCGCAGCTTGCGGCGGCTCTCGCCCTTGTTGGCGACCGCAATCGCGCCGAGCGGGTCTATGGCGCCGCCCTCGACAGCCTCGCGCCGAAGCCTGTCCTGGAGTTCGGCCGCACCGACTACGGCTCGCAGCTTCGCGATGCCGCAGCTTTGGTGTCGCTTGCCAGCGAAGGCAATGCGCCGAAGGCGACGCTGACGCAGGCGGTGTCGCGGGTCGAGACCGCGCGCGGGCTGACGCCCTACACCTCCACGCAGGAGAATGCGTGGCTGGTGCTGGCGGCGCGAGCGCTGGCCAAGGAGAACCTGTCCATGGAAGTGGATGGCCAGCCGGTCAAGACCGCGCTCTATCGCAGCTACAAGGCGGACACGTTGAGCGGCAAGCCGCTGAAGATCACCAACACCGGCGATGCGCCGGTGCAGGCGGTGGTCTCGGTGTCGGGCTCGCCGGTGACGCCGGAGCCGGCCGCGTCCAACGGCTTCAAGATCGAGCGCAATTACTTCACGCTCGACGGCAAGCCGGCCGACATCAGCAAGGTCAAGCAGAACCAGCGCTTTGCCGTGGTGCTGAAGATCACCGAGGCCAAGCCCGAGTACGGCCACGTCATGGTGTCCGACTATCTGCCGGCGGGCCTGGAGATCGACAATCCGAAGCTGGTCTCATCGGGCGACAGCGGCACGCTGGACTGGATCGAGGACGGCGAGGAGCCTGAGGATACCGAGTTCCGCGACGATCGCTTCACGGCGGCGGTCGATCGCGCCTCGGATTCGAAGTCGGTCTTCACCGTCGCCTATATCGTGCGCGTGGTCTCGCCCGGCAAATACGTGCTGCCGCAAGCCTATGTCGAGGACATGTACAACCCCTCGCGCTACGGCCGGACGGGCACGGGCACGGTCGAGGTGCGGACGGCGAAGTGAGTGCTGATTGAATGAGCGCAGCGGAGCCACATACTCAGTCGTCATGCCCGGGCAAAAGCGCGGAGCGCGTCTTCGCGCAAATGTCCCGGGCATCCACGAACTGTGGCGCAGCGGGCAAGAACGTGGATGGCCTGGACAAGCCCGGCCATGACGCAGCAAGGGGCCGCGGCCTTCGTATCCTCTCCGCCCTCGCACTCTCTTTCATCCTCGCCATCACCGGCTTCGTCGGCTGGGTCTACTCGCTCGGACCTCTCCCGCTCGACGAAGCCCGGCACGTCTCCACCACCATCGTCGACCGCAACGGCAAGCTGCTGCGCGCCTACGCCATGGCCGACGGCCGCTGGCGGTTGCCGGTCGATGCCAAATCCAGCGTCGACCCGACCTATCTCAAGCTGCTGTTCGCCTATGAGGACCAGCGCTTCTATGCCCACAACGGGCTCGACCCGCTCGCACTCGGTCGCGCCGCGTTGCAGATTGCGACGCGCGGCCACATCGTCTCTGGCGGCTCGACCATCAGCATGCAGCTGGCGCGGCTGATGGAGCCGCGGCGGCAGCGCTCGCTCTACGCCAAGCTGCGGCAGATGGTGCGCGCGATCGAGATCGAGCGCAGCATGAGCAAGGAGCAGATCCTCGACCTCTATCTCGCGCTCGCGCCTTACGGCGGCAATCTCGAGGGCATCCGCGCCGCCTCGATTGGCTATCTCGGCAAGGAGCCGAAGCGGTTGTCGCTGGCCGAAGCCGCGCTGCTGGTCGCGCTGCCGCAGTCGCCGGAGACGCGCCGCCTCGATCGCCATCCCGAGGCCGCGCGCAAGGCACGCGATCGCGTGCTCGACCGCATGGTCGAGGAGCATGTGGTCAGCGTGGACGACGCAAGGCAGGCCAAGGCCGTGCCCGTACCAAGGCTGCGCAAGCCGATGCCGATCCTGGCGCCGCATGCGTCCGACACGGCACTGTCGACCGTCAAGGATAAGCCGGTCATCAAGCTGACGCTCGACGCGAACCTGCAGAAGGTGCTGGAGCCGCTGGCGCGCGACCGCGCCATTGCGCTCGGGCCGAACATCTCGGTCGGCATCATCGTGGTCGACAATGAGAGCGGCGACGTGCTCGCGCGCGTCGGCTCGGCGGATTATTTCGACGAGAGCCGGGCAGGGCAGGTCGACATGACCCGTGCGATCCGCTCGCCGGGCTCGACGCTGAAACCTTTCATCTACGGGCTCGCCTTCGAGGACGGTTTCGTCCATCCGGAGAGCCTGATCGACGATCGGCCGGTCCGCTTCGGCTCCTACGCGCCGGAAAACTTCGACATGACCTTCCAGGGCACGGTGCCGGCGAGGAAGGCGCTGCAACTCTCGCTGAACGTGCCGGCGATCGTGCTGCTCGATCGCGTCGGATCGAGCCGGCTGGCGTCGCGACTGCGGCAGGCCGGCGGCAATCTGGTTCTGCCCAAGGACGAAGCGCCGGGGCTTGCCATGGGTCTGGGCGGCGTCGGCGTGACGCTGCAGGATCTCGCCCAGCTCTATACGGGCTTTGCCCGCCTCGGCACCACCAAGCCGCTGCGCGAGGTGATCGCTGACAAGGACGACCGCGAGCCGCTCCGGCTGCTGGATCAGGTCGCGGCCTGGCAGGTCGGCAACGTGCTGCTGGGAACGCCGCCGCCGGAGAACGCCGCTCACAACCGCATCGCCTTCAAGACTGGCACCTCCTACGGCTATCGCGACGCCTGGTCGGTCGGGTTCGACGGCCGGATGACCATCGGGGTCTGGGTCGGCCGGCCCGACGGCGCGCCGGTTCCCGGCCTGATCGGGCGCGTCGCCGCCGCACCGATCCTGTTCGATGCCTTCGCCCGCAGCGGCAAGACGCTGACCGCATTGCCGAAGCCGCCAAAGGGAACCCTGGTTGCCAGCAACGCCAAGCTGCCGTTGCCGCTGAAGCGGTTCCGTCCGGTGGGGGAACTGGTGCGGACCGGCCGTGAGCAGGCGCTGCGTATCCAGTTTCCGCTGAACGGCTCGCGGATCGACGTCGATCGCTCCGGGGGGCAGGAGAGCGCCGCGATGCCGGTCAAGGTCGCGGGCGGCGTGCTTCCCATGACCGTCATGGTCAACGGTACGGCGCTCGGCGAGATCGACGGACGCCGCCAGCGCCTGATCGATCCGCCGGGTCCGGGCTTTGCGCGGCTCACCGTGATCGACGCCACGGGCGCCGCGGACACAGTCGTCATTCGAATTCAATGACCCTGCCTTAAGCGGTTGTGGCGATGGCGGTTTCAGCGTAAGCGGAACCAATGGCCGAGACCTACCCAACCCCCCGTTTTGGAGCGCCCCGCGAGCCAAAATCGCCTGCAAATCCGGGCAGCGGGCTCGTGCGCATGCTCGATGTCGCCACGGCCAGCCATGCCCGCGCCGTTGCCTTCCTGCTCGTGTGCGCGCTGCTGTTGTTCCTGCCGGGCTTCTTCACGATCCCGCCGATCGATCGCGACGAGGCGCGGTTCGCCCAGGCCACCAAGCAGATGGTCGAGAGCGGCGACTATGTCGATATCCGCTTTCAGGAGGACGTCCGCTACAAGAAGCCGGTCGGCATCTATTGGTTGCAATCGGCGACGGTCGAAGCCGCCTCGATGCTCAAGCTGCCGAAGGCCGAATTGCGGATCTGGGTCTACCGGCTGCCGTCCCTGTTCGGGGCGATCGGCGCCGTGCTCATGACCTATTGGGCCGCGCTCGGCTTCGTCACGCGGCGTGCCGCGGTGCTGGCGGCCCTGATGATGTGCGCTTCGGTGCTGCTCGGCGTCGAGGCGCGGCTCGCCAAGACCGACGCGATGCTGCTGTTCTGCGTGACCGCCGCGATGGGTGCGATGGCGCGAGCCTATCTGTCCTGGCAGCGCGCCGAGGACGAGACGCATCCGCCGTGGAGCTGGCCCGCGATCTTCTGGACCGCGCTTGCGGTCGGCATCCTGATCAAGGGCCCACTGATCCTGATGTTCGCAGGGCTGACCATAGCCGCGCTCGCGATCCAGGACCGCGATGCCTCCTGGCTGTGGAAGCTGCGCCCGGTCTGGGGCCTGATGTGGATGCTGGTGCTGGTGCTGCCCTGGTTCGTCGCGATCTTCTGGCGCGCGGGCGATGCCTTCTTTGCCGATTCCGTCGGCGGCGACATGCTGAGCAAGATCGGCGCCCAGGAATCCCATGGTGCGCCGCCTGGACTTTACCTGGCGCTGTTCTGGATCACGTTCTGGCCGGGCGCACCGCTCGCGGCGATGGCGGCACCCGCGGTGTGGCGGGCGCGGCGTGAGCCCGGCGCGCAGTTTCTGCTGGCCTGGCTGATCCCGTCCTGGATCGTGTTCGAGGCGGTGCTGACCAAGCTGCCGCATTACGTGCTGCCGCTGTACCCGGCGATCGCCATCCTCACCGCCGGTGCGGTGGAGCGGCGCGTGCTGTCGCGCTCCTGGCTGATGCGCGGTTCGGCCTGGTGGTTCGCGATCCCCGCGGCCACCTCGATCATCGCGGTGGTCGGCGCCGTGATGCTGACGCGGCAGCCCGCTTTTGTGGCTTGGCCGTTTATCGCGGCATCGCTGATTTTCGGCCTGTTCGCCTGGTGGCTCTACGACAACAACCGCGCCGAGCGCTCGCTGCTCAACGCGCTGGTTGCGGCCTTGATGCTGGCGGTGGTGGTGTATGGCATCGTGCTGCCGTCGCTGACGCCGCTGTTTCCGAGCATCGAGATCGCGCGCGCCTTGCGCAACGTCACCTGTGTCGGGCCAAAGGCGGCTGCGGCCGGCTATCACGAGCCGAGCCTCGTCTTCCTGACGGGCACCCAGACCCTGCTCACGGACGGGTCGGGCGCGGCCGACTTCCTGAGGCAGGGCAGCTGCCGCTTTGCGCTGATCGAGCAGCGTTCGGAGCGGAGCTTCGTGCAGCGCGCCGAGGCGATCGGGCTGCGCTACAAGGTTGGCACCCGCATCGACGGCTACAATTTCTCGCAAGGGCGCGCGATCTCGATCTCGATCTTCCGCTCGGAAGGCACCGAATAGGATGCCTGTTACGACCAGCCCCGCGCCCCGTCCGGGCTATCCCGCGCAATTGCTCGCCGTGTCCCGGAGCGCGCTGGCGCAGCTCGTCCGCACGCCCTCGCATTCGCGCCGCGCAGAGGCCGCGCGAAAGCTGGCGCGGCATTCGCTGTGGCTCAGTGCGACGGGCGCGGCTCTCGTCATCGCGCTGATGCTCGCGTTCGACCAGACCGAGATCCAGCTGATGCCGGCGCGCGGCACGCCAAGCCTGTGGCCGATCCGCATCCTCACCGATTTCGGCAAGGACGAGTACCTGCTCTCGGTGCTCGGGGGCGTGCTGGTGGTGTTGGCGTTCGTTGCGGCGGGGCTTCACGGCACAAGCCGCGCGCTGCTCCTCGGTCTCGGCACACGGCTGCAGTTTGTGTTTCTGTCGATTGCCGTGTCGGCATTCGTTGCCGAGGTCCTGAAATATGTCATCGGCCGCGGACGTCCGTTTGTCGGCGGCAAGGCCAATCCGTTCAACTTCGTGCCGTTCGAGGGGACGGGGGCCTACGCCAGCCTGCCGTCGGGCCATGCCGTGGCAGCGTTCGCGCTGGCGTTTGCCGTGTCGGCATTGTGGCCGCGCTTGCGCGTGTTCATGTTCGCTTACGCAATCGTGATCCTGTTGACGCGGCTGGTGCTGGTCGCCCATCACCCGAGCGACGTCGTGGCCGGCGCCCTGGTCGGCACGGTCGGCGCCATGGCGGTCCGCTATTGGTTCGCGGCCAGGCGGCTGGGTTTTGCCATCCGCGCGGATGGCACCATTGTGCCTCTTCCGGGGACAGTCTCGGGCCATCTCAAAAGGGTTGCCCGCGGGGCATCCGCCCCATAAAAGCGGCTGCCTGCCGGGACCGCCGGTTCCCAGGGGTCCCCAGGCCCACTTCCAACCACGAGCCGCCTTTGTCGACGTCCCAGCCCTCGGTTTCCATCGTCGTTCCCGTGCGCAACGAAGCCGACAACATCGCGCCGCTGATCGCGGAGATCGGCGCGGCGCTCGATGGCCGCTGGGCCTATGAGATCATCTACGTCAACGACGGCTCGACCGATGCGACCGGCGAACGGCTCGCGGCGATCATGGCGCAGCGGGACAATCTGCGCCAGCTTCGCCACGCCAGATCAGGCGGCCAATCCGCGGCCGTGCGCAGCGGCGTGCGCGCGGCGCGCGGGGCGATCGTGGCGACGCTCGATGGCGACGGCCAGAACAATCCAGCCTTCCTGCCCGACCTGATCGCGGCGGTCGAGAAGGGAGCAGGGCGCGTCGGCCTCGCTGCGGGGCAGCGCGTCGGACGCAAGGATACCGGCTTCAAGAAATTCCAGTCGCGCGTGGCCAACGGCGTCCGCAACTCCATCTTGAAGGACGGCACGCGGGACACCGGCTGCGGGCTCAAGGCATTCCGCCGCGAGGTCTTCCTGATGATGCCCTATTTCGACGGGCTGCATCGCTTCCTGCCGGCGCTGGTCCGCCGCGAAGGCTACGACATCGCCTACGTCGACGTGATCGACCGGCCGCGCCATTCCGGCGTGTCCAACTACGGCTTCTTCGACCGGCTGTGGATCGGCATCATGGATCTCGCCGGCGTATGGTGGCTGATCCGCCGCAAGAAGCCGACACCAGATGTGACTGAGGTGAACGCATGATCATTCAATACGGTCAGGCGCTGAGCAATTATCTTTACGACGTCTTCGTCGCCAAATTCGATTTCTGGCTGGCATTCGGCCTCGTCGCGCAGCTGTTCTTCACCGCGCGCTTCCTGGTGCAGTGGATCGCGAGCGAGCGCGCCGGCAATAGCGTGGTGCCGATGGCGTTCTGGTTCTGCTCGATGGGCGGCGGACTGATGACGCTGGTCTACGGCGTCGTGAAGCGCGAGCCGGTCATCATCCTCGGACAATCGCTCGCGACCATCATCTATATCCGCAACATCATGCTGATCATCAAGAACCGCGGCCGCGCCTCGAAGACGCTCGATCGCTGAGCCCAGGTTTTAGTGCGGCAAGGCCGAGGCCGCGCCTGAGGTTGGCAGGGCGGCTGTCTCCGCCTCGGTCCTGCGATAGGGCACGCCGGCCGCGTCGAGCACGGGATAGGCGACCGAGCAGATATGCGAGTGGATGCGCCTGAGGTCGCGCAGCACGTCGAGATGCAGCGACGTCGTTTCGATGGTTTCGGGGCGGCCCTCGCGCAGGCGGTCGAGATGTCGCTCGACCGCGGCGAGCTCGGTGTTGCGTAGCGCGGTTTTCTCAACCAGCAGCTTGCGCGCCTCGTTGGCATCACCGGACATGAAGACCCCGAAGGCGATCCGCAGCGAGTCCATCGTGCGCTTGTGGAAGGCGGCGAGTTCGTCGGCCCCTTCCGCCGAGAACTGGAAGCGCCGCTTGATCTTCTTGGTGGCGAGCTCGCTCAGGCTCTTGTCGATGATGTCGCCGATATGTTCGAGATTGATGGCGAAGGAGATGATCTCCATCGCACGCCGTCCTTCGCTCTCGTCGAGGCTGCCCCGCATCAGCTTGGTCACGTAGAGCTTGATGGCCTCGTCGAGACCGTCGACGAAATTGTCCATCTTGGAGACCTGGTCGACCAGGGCACGGTCGCCGGTCATCATAGCCGCCATCACCTTGCGCAGCATGACTTCAACGAGGTCGCCCATGCGCAGCGTCTCGCGGGCGGCGTCGGCGAGCGCCAGTGACGGCGTCTCCAGCGCGGTCTCGTCGAGATAGCGCGGGCGGGCCGGATCGGCCTCTTGCGCGCGATCGGGCAGGAGGCGTGTCAAGAGGCGCGACATGGTGTCGAGCAGGCCGATGAAGAGGACGGCGGTGCCGACATTGAAGGCGATGTGGAAAGCCGCCGTCATCCTGGCGAGATCTGGCTGCCAGGCGTGCATGTGCTCGGCGATCGTGCCCAGGAAGGGCAGGACGAGGGCAATCCCGACGACGCGGTTGATGAGGTTGCCGACCGGCAGGCGGTAGCTCGCGGGGTCGTCACGCCTGGCGCCCTCGAACACGGGATTGATGGCACTGCCGAGATTGGCCCCGAGCACCAGCGCCAGCGCCGCGTCGGGCGTGATGAACTGCGAATAGGCCAGCGACATGATCAGCAGCACGCTGGCGACGCTCGAATGCACGGCCCAGGTGACGAGGGCGGCGATGACGATGCACAATATGGGATCGCCCGTGATGGCCGACATCACGATGCGGACGCCCGGTGCGTTCTCAGCCGGCGCCAGCGTGTCGAGCAGGATGTGCAGCGAGAGCAGCATCAGGCCGAGGCCGATGCAGACGCGGCCGATGTCCTTGATCCGCGATCGCGGGCCGGAGCGGAAGGCGACGAGGCCGAGCACGAACAGGACCGGCGCGACGGCTGCGATGTTGAACGACAGCACCTGCACGATCAGCGTCGTGCCGACATTGGCCCCGAGCACGATGGCGAGCGCCGCGGCGAGGCTGACGAGGCCTTCGGCGGCGAACGAGCTCGTGATCAGGGCGGTCGCGGTGCTGCTCTGGAGCAGCGCGGTGAGGCCGAGGCCGGCTGCGAAAGCGCTGCCGCGGTTGCTCAGCGCCTTGCCGAGCAGCCGCCGCAGGTCAGGACCGAAGGCGCGCAAGATCCCGCTGTGGACCATATGCAGGCCCCACAGCAACAGCGCAACGCCGCCCATCAGATCGAGCAGAACCAACGTTCCCATGCTCCGTGTCCGGATTGGAGTCGATTGGTGAGGCTAGCGCCAAATGCTTGAGGTTCAAACCTTTTGTTGGCGCGTCGGCGTTAACGTTTACGCCAGCTGCACGTTCCCGCGGCGCGTTGAGCGTCCGTCGCGGCGCGTTGAGCGTCCGCCGCGGCGCGCGTTGGCGCGTCCGCAGTCGAGATGCCTTGTGAGCAGGCTCACATTGCCGCTTTGAGGGCAGCGAAGCCGCGGTCGAGATCGGCCTTGAGGTCGTCGACGCTTTCCAGTCCGATATGCAGGCGCAGCGTCGGGCCGCCGGGCGCCCACTTGGTCGCTGTGCGATAGGCATCGCAATCGAAGGGAATCGCAAGGCTCTCGAAGCCGCCCCATGAAAAGCCCATGCCGAACAGCTTGAGCGTGTTCAGCATGGTGTCGACGGCCTTCTGCGGCGCCGGCTTCAGCACGATGCTGAACAGGCCGGACGCGCCGGTGAAGTCGCGCTTCCAGATCGCGTGGCCGGGATCGGTCTCCAAGCCGGGATGCAGCACACGCGCGACCTCGGGCCGGCTAGCCAGCCAGCGCGCCATGTCGAGCCCTGAGCGGTGATGTTGTGCCAGCCGCACCGACAGCGTGCGCAGGCCGCGCAGCGCCAGGAAGACGTCGTCGGGTCCAGCGCAGACGCCGAGCAGGCGGATGCCCTCTGCGACCATCGGCCAGGCCTTGGCATTTGCCGAGATGGTGCCGAACATGATGTCGGAATGGCCGCTGATATATTTGGTTGCGGCCTGCATGCTGATGTCGACGCCCTGTTCGAGCGAGCGGTGATAGAGCGGCGTCGCCCAGGTGTTGTCGTCGATGACAAGCGCGCCGCGCCCATGCGCGACCTCGGCGATGGCGCGGATGTCCGGCATCTCGAACGACTGCGAGCCTGGTGCCTCCACCAGCACCGCCCGGGTGTTGGGCTTGAACAGCTTGTCGATGCCGGCGCCGATCATCGGATCGAAATAGCTGGTCTCGACGCTAAAGCGGGTGAGCATGCCGTTGCAGAAATTGCGCGAGGGCCGATAGACGTTGTCGCAGACCAGGAGATGGTCTCCGGCCTTGAGCACCGAGAGCAGGGTGGTCGAGATCGCCGACAGCCCCGACGGCACGATGCCGACGCCGGCGCATTGCGGTCCCTCCAGCGCCATCAGCGTCTCCTGGAACGCCTTGGTGGTGGGGGAACCGTGACGGCCATAGGTGAACTCGCCGCGATGGGCGTGCAGGTCCTCGGCGGTCGGGTAGAGCACGGTCGAGCCGTGAAAGACCGGCGGATTGACGAACCCCTTCTGCGCCTTGGTGTCGCGGCCGGAGGTGACCAGCCGGGTCTCGGCCTGCTGCTCTTGGGGGTGCGAGGAATCCATGCGTCTGCTTTCAAAACCGCGTTTCCGCTCGGGCTTGGCGCCTGACGGGCTGGCCGAAAGGCCGCTGTCGTTAATAACAGAACACAGAAGAGTC
Organism: Bradyrhizobium sp. ERR14; assembly: GCF_014198235.1. Taxonomy (NCBI): domain Bacteria; kingdom Pseudomonadati; phylum Pseudomonadota; class Alphaproteobacteria; order Hyphomicrobiales; family Nitrobacteraceae; genus Bradyrhizobium; species Bradyrhizobium sp. ERR14. The sequence continues at coordinate 598,424 of NZ_JACIHD010000001.1, forward strand.
CCGTCAACCCCTTGACCCGGCACGCCAGTCGTTCTGTGATGCGCAGGTGCTATTCAGTCGCCGCATGTTGAGGGGCCTGCCGCGACCTTCGATCCATCGTCTGACCGGACCTTGCGCCACAGCCATATCGGCGGGCGCCTGCGGCGGGGATTAAGGTATGGCCTCCCGGGATCGGCGGGTGTTCGGCAAGGTTTTCCAGCATGACTCTTGCAGGGCTGGCCTTGATACGCCTGGCCCTGGCAGCGATGATCCTGAGACAACGTTCCTTGAGACGACTTTGAAAGGCCCAAAGCCCATGAAACGCGTAACCCTGGCTCTCACCCTTGCTCTCGCCGCCGGCCTCTCCGCCCAAGCCGCCGACGCGCAAACGCTCAAGACGGTCAAGGACCGGGGCATGCTGTCCTGCGGCGTCAGCCAGGGCCTGCCGGGCTTCTCCTCGCCCGACGACAAGGGCAACTGGACCGGCCTCGACGTCGACGTCTGCAAGGCGATCGCCGGGGCGATCTTCAACGACGCGACCAAGGTCAAGTACGTGCCGCTGTCCGCCAAGGATCGCTTCACCGCGCTGCAATCCGGCGAAATCGACGTGCTCTCGCGCAACACCACCTGGACCATCTCGCGTGATACATCGCTCGGCGCCAATTTTACCGGCGTGACCTATTATGACGGGCAGGGCTTCATGGTGAAGAAGTCGCTCAAGGTGAATTCGGCGCTCGAGCTCAACAGCGCCTCGGTCTGCGTGCAGACCGGCACCACCACCGAGCAGAATCTGGCCGACTACTTCAAAGCCAACAACATGAAGTACGAGGTGATCGCGTTCGGCACCAACGACGAAACGGTCAAGGCCTATGAGGCCGGACGCTGCGACGTCTTCACCACCGACCAGTCGGGCCTGTACGCCAATCGCCTGAAGCTTGCCAATCCCAACGACCACATGGTGCTTCCCGAGATCATCTCGAAGGAGCCGCTCGGCCCCATGGTGCGCCACGGCGACGATCAGTGGTTCGACATCGTGAAGTGGACGCTGTTCGCGATGGTCACCGCCGAAGAGCTTGGCGTGAGCTCGAAGAACGTCGACGAGAAAGCGAAGCTGGAAAATCCCGAGTTGAAGCGCGTCCTCGGCACCGACGGCAATTTCGGCGAACAACTCGGCCTGACCAAGGACTGGGTGGTGCGGATCGTGAAGGCGGTCGGCAATTACGGCGAGGTGTTCGATCGCAATGTCGGCGCGGGCTCGCCGCTCGCCATCAATCGCGGTCTCAACAATCTCTGGAACAAGGGCGGTCTTCAGTACGCGCCGCCGATCCGCTGATCATCCTGATCCGCTGGCAGCGGCATGAGCACCGAGGCCCGAAAACCGCCACCCCAGATCGCGCTGAAGATCAGGCGCGTTCTGGGTGGCAAGGCAGGCTGGAACGGCATTGCCGTCCAGTTTGCCTTCGCGGCGATCCTGGGCTGGATCGGCTATGAGATCGTCTCCAATGCCCGCGCCAATCTCGAAAACCAGCACATCGCCGCCGGTTTCGGCTTCCTCAGGAATAATGCCGGCTTCGACGTCAACCAGACCCTGATCTCCTATACCGGTTCGGACACGTTCCTGCGCGTGTTCGTGGTCGGGCTCCTGAATACGCTCGTGGTCTCGGTGGTGGGTATCGTCTTCGCCACCTTGATCGGCTTCATCGTCGCGCTGTGCCGGCTGTCGCCCAATTGGCTGCTGTCCCGCGTCGGCGAGATCTATGTCGAGATCATCCGCAACCTGCCGCTGCTGTTCCAGATCCTGTTCTGGTACCTCGCGGTGCTGGCTGCCTTGCCCAATCCTCGGCAGAGCATCTCGCTGCTCGGCGTTGCCTTCATCAGCAATCGCGGCCTCGTCATTCCTAGCCCGATCGGCGGGAGCGGCCTCGCGCCATTCCTGGCGATGCTGGCGCTCGGTATCGCCGCATCACTGGCCTTGCGCTTCTATGCGCGGCGCGCGCTGTTTCAGGAAGGGCGGATGATCCGGATCTGGCCCACCGTGCTGACCCTGCTGTTCGGGCTGCCGCTTGCCACGATGTTGGTGTTCGGTCTGCCCTTCACCTTCGAGCTCCCGCAGCTGAAGGGATTCAATTTTGCCGGCGGATCGCGGATCATCCCGGAGTTCGTGGCGCTGACGCTGGCGCTGTCGACCTATACCGCCGCCTTCATCGCCGAGATTGTGCGCGCCGGAATCTTGTCCGTCCACAAGGGGCAGATGGAGGCGGGGGCCTCGCTCGGCCTCAGCCGCGGCAACACGCTGCGGCTGATCGTGGTGCCGCAGGCCATGCGGGTCATCGTGCCGCCGCTGACCAACCAGTACCTTAATCTCACCAAGAACTCGTCGCTGGCGGTCGCGATCGGCTATCCCGACCTCGTCTCGGTGTTCGCCGGCACGTCGCTGAGCCAGACCGGGCAGGCGATCGAGATCATCGCGATGACCATGGGCATCTATCTCCTGATCTCGCTGCTCACCAGCGCGATCATGAGCGTCTACGGGTGGCGCGTCAGCCGGAGTCTGGGCGCATGAGCGATATCGCCTCGAGCAGCTTCGTCCGCCGCGACCTGCTCACCGAGCGTCCCGCACCGATGAAGACCACGGGCTTTGTCGGGCTGATGCGCACGCGCCTGTTCAACTCGCCGACCAACATCCTGCTCACGATCGTCGGCGTCCTGCTGCTGTGGTTCACCATCGTTCCCTCGGTCAGGTTCCTGATGGTCGATGCGGTCTGGAGCGGCAAGGACCGCACGGCATGCCTCTCGGAGAACGCCGGCTTTGCGGTCGGCGCCTGCTGGCCCTACATCCAGGCCAAGCTGCCGCAATTGATCTATGGTTTTTATCCCGAGGCCGAGCGCTGGCGGGTCAACCTCGCGTTTGTCCTTGCGGCGGTCCTGCTTGTGCCACTGCTCGTGCCGCGTCTGCCGGCAAAGGGGCTCAACGCCAGTCTGTTCTTCTTCGCATTTCCAGTGGTCGCGTTCTTTCTGCTGCACGGTGGCGGCATCAAGGGCTTTGGCCTCAGTTGGACCGCCGGCCTGCTGGAATTGTTCGACGAGAGCATCATCGGCGCCGGGCAGGCCGTGCTCGGTTTCAGCAAGACTTCCGCCGTCGCGCCGCTGTTGTGGGCGGTCGGGAATTTCATCGTGCTGGTCGGCACGGCGATCTCCTGGCTGATCCTTCCGCTGACCTGGTTGCGCGATCAGATCCAGGGAGCGGGTCAGTCGGTCTGGGCCGATTTTGCCGTCACGACCGCAGTCGTGTCGTTGATCGCCTTCGGCCTCGGCGGCGGCTTGCGCACGGGTTGGCGCGCTCTGGCCTCGAGCATTGCTGCCTTCTTCGCCATCGCCGCGGTGATCAAGCTGATGGGTCTCGATCGCGGTGGACTGCCGGTCGTGACGACGAATTTGTGGGGCGGCCTCCTGGTGACGCTGGTGGTCTCCGTCACCGGCATCGTCACCTCGCTGCCGATCGGCATCGCGCTGGCGCTCGGCCGCCGCTCCACCATTCCGCTGATCCGGATCTTCTCGATCGCCTTCATCGAGTTCTGGCGCGGCGTGCCGCTGATCACGGTGCTGTTCTTCGCCACCTACATGCTGCCCCTGTTCCTGCCGGGCAATTTCACCGTCGACGGTCTCGTCCGCGCGCTGATCGGCATCGCGCTGTTCACGGGCGCCTACCAGGCCGAGAACGTCCGCGGCGGGCTCGCTGCGATCCCGCGAGGGCAGGGCGAGGCGGCCGCGGCCCTGGGGCTGTCCTGGTGGAAGACGACCTCGCTGATCGTGCTGCCGCAGGCGCTGCGTCACGTCATTCCGAACCTCGTCAACAGCTTCATCTCGTTGTTCAAGGACACCTCGCTGGTCTCGATCGTGGCGCTGTTCGACCTGTTGGGCTCGCTCAGGGCCTCGTTCTCGGACCCGAAATGGTCAACGCCTTCGACCGCGTTCACCGGCTTCGCCTTCGCCGGGATCATCTACTTCATCTTCTGCTTTGGAATGTCGCGCTACTCGCTGTTCGTCGAGCACCGCCTCAACGCCCACCGTCGCAACTGATCGAGGTCACCATGTCCGACCCCATCGTCAAGATTTCCGGCCTCAACAAATGGTACGGCGACTTTCACGTGCTGCGCGACATCGACCTTGCGGTCGCGAAGGGCGAGCGCATCGTGATCTGCGGGCCCTCGGGCTCCGGCAAGTCGACCCTGATCCGCTGCATCAACGCGCTGGAGGAATTCCAGGAGGGCGAGATCGTCGTAGACGGCATCGCGCTCGGGCCCAACCTCAAGCACATCGACGCGGTCCGCCGCGAGGTCGGCATGGTGTTCCAGAGCTTCAACCTGTTCCCGCATCTGACCGTGCTGGAGAACTGCACGCTGGCGCCAATCTGGGTGCGCAACATCCCGAAGAAGGACGCCGAGATCAACGCGATGAAGTTCCTGGAGCGGGTCAAGATCCCGCATCAGGCCAACAAGTTTCCGGGGCAGATGTCCGGCGGCCAGCAGCAGCGCGTCGCGATCGCGCGGGCCCTGACGATGAACCCGAAGGTCATGCTGTTCGACGAGCCGACCTCGGCGCTCGACCCCGAGATGGTCAAGGAGGTGCTGGACACCATGGTGGACCTCGCCGAGGAGGGCATGACCATGCTGGTCGTCACCCACGAAATGGGCTTTGCCCGCGAGGTTGCCAACCGCGTGGTCTTCATGGATGCCGGCCAGATCATCGAGGCCAACACGCCGAACGAATTCTTTGCGGCGCCCCAGCACGCCCGCACGAAACTGTTCCTGAGCCAGATTTTGCGCTGAGCACCTGCCATCCGGAGACCGCGCCGGTCTGACCGGGCCGCCAGCCTGGCACCATCCGAATCAGCTGTGCCTCTTTCCGGGCCATCTTCCGGAGAGAGACCTTGCAGAGCAGTGTCGGCGCGCGCGCATTCCAGAATGCGCGATTGCAAAAGAAGTTGAGGAAGCAGGCGGACGCCGTCATGTCGCTCGCCGTCGAGGCGCTCCGGCAGGGCAGATTTGCCGAGGCCGAGACGCTCTGCCGCGGCATTGTGGAGGAGGTTCCGGATCATTTCCATGCCACGCACCTGCTTGGCCTTCGCGCCTATGAGGGCGGGCGGCTGGAGGAGGCGCAACAGCTGTTCGAGCGCGCGATTGCGCTCGATCCGCGCTCGCCCGATGCCCATGGAAATCTCGGCGCTGTGTATTTCGATGTCCAGAAGTTCCAGGACGCCCGCGCATGCCAGGAGAAGGCCATTGCGCTGAAGCCGAATTGTCCGATCACCCTCACCAATCTCGGCAATACGCTCCTGAACGTCGGCCTTGGCGAACAGGCGATCAGGCTGCACGAACGCGCTATCGGGTTGCGGCCCGACTACGCCGATGCATTTTGCAACCGCGGCATGGCGGAGCTGATGATCGGCCGGTCCGAGCGCGCCAAGGAGAGTTTCGATCGCGCCCTGTCGCTTCAGCCGCGTCATGCGGAAGCGATCGCCGGCAAGGGCATGGTGTGCATCGAGCTCCGGCATTACGAGGAGGCGGAAGCCGCCCTCGCCGCAGGCTTGGCGATCAAGCCGGGTTCACCGCGGATTCTGGCCCAGCGCGGACGGCTCAATTTCGATCTGCATCGGCTGGAGCAGGCGGCGGCGGACTTCGATGCGGCGCTGGCGCAATCGCCGCGGCTCGAGCTCGCGCTGCGTGGCAAGGCGCAGGTCAATCTTCTCTTGGGAAACACGACGCAGGCGATTGCGGCCGTCAAGACCCTGCTCGAGGACAATCCGCGGTCCGATTACGCAATCGTGCTTCTCGGCGCCTGCTACGCGAACCAGGGAGACGTCGCGACGGCGCTCGAGCACCTCGACGCGGCGCTCGAGATATCACCTGACTATGCGGATGCGATCGCACGCAAGATCTTCATCCTGGATTATCTGCCCGAGGCCGATTTCGCGGTCCAGCAGGCGGCGCGGAAATCCTGGTGGGATGCGATCGGCGCCAGGCTGCCGCAACGGACACTGCCGCCCCGGGCGCTCGATCCGGACAGGCGGATCGTCGTCGGCTATGTCGCGTCGGAATTCAGGAACCACTCGGCCGCGTTCGCGCTGTTGCCGGTGCTGCGCCAACACGATCACACGAGGTTCGAGATCGTCTGCTATTCCTGCTGGCCGCTGCAGGACGAGATTACCGAGAGATTCAAGCCTCTCGCGGACGTCTGGGTCGACGCCGCGCAGCTTTCGGACGACGAGCTTGCCGATCGCATCCAGGCGGACAAGATCGACATCCTGATCGACGTATCCGGGCATACGGCCGGCAACAGGCTGCCTGTCTTTGCCCGCAAGCCGGCCCCGATCCAGGTCACGGGTTTCGGACACGCCACGGGCACCGGCCTTCAGACCATGGATTACGTGCTCGCCGATCCCATCTTCATTCCGCAATCGGCGCGCCATTTGCTGGCCGAAAATGTCCATGATCTGCCCTGCCTGATCACGATCGATCCCATCCTGGACGTGCCGCCCTCGGAGCTTCCCATGCTCCGGAACGGCCATGTGACCTTCGGCGTGTTCAACCGCATCTACAAGATCTCGGATGATGCGATCCGGGTGTGGTCGAAGGTGATGCGTGAGGTGAGGGGGTCGAAGATCATCATCAAGCACGGGCTGCTCGACGATCTCTTGCTGCGCGACGGCCTGATCGCGCGGTTCGTGGCGCAGGGCATTGCCGAAGACAACATCACCTGCCTGGGCTCGACCACGCGCCACGAGCATCTGCTGGCCTTTGCGCAAGTCGACATCTCCCTCGACACCTTCCCGCAAAATGGCGGCATCAGCACCTGGGAATCGCTCTATGCGGGCGTTCCGGTCGTCGCCAAGCTCGGCAATGGCTCTTCGGCACGCGCCGGCGGCTCCATCGTGGCGGCCGTCGGCCTCGACGACTGGGTCGCCGAGGATGACGACGGCTACGCCGCGATCGCGTGCAAATATGCGGCACAGCCCGCTCATCTGGCGAAATTGCGGGCGGAACTGCCGGCTCGGATCGCAGCCGCGCCTGCCGGCAACGTCGAACTTTACACGCGTGAGGTCGAAGCGGCCTATCGCCGGTTCTGGCACGATCATTGTGCCGCGGCCTCGGAACGCGGCGAGGTGGCGTAGCCCGACCTTGCGTTGCCCCCCGGGAAATCCCGGAGTCGCTGCTGGTCCGGTGACCGGCCGGCCATGGCTGCGAATCAGTTAGACTCGCCTCAGGGCATCCTCCGGAGAGACACCTTGCAGAACAGCGGCGGCGGCGCGCGCGCATTCCAGAATGCGCGATTGCAGAAAAAATTGATGAAGCAGGCCGATGCCGTCATCGCCGCTGCGGCGAACGCCTATGGCCAGGGCCGATATGCCGAGACCGAGGCGCTGTGCCGCGAAATCCTGAAAGCCCTTCCGGATCACGTCGACGCCATCCACCTGCTCGGCATGTGCGCCCACGACGGCCGGCGCTTCGAGGAGGCGCAGCAGCTGCTGGAGCGCGTGATTGCGCTCGATCCGCGCCTGCACGATGCCCATAACAACCTCGCGACCGTGCATTTCGACCTCGGCAATTACGAGGACGCGCGGCGCTGCCAGGAGAGGGCGATCGCGCTGAAGCCCAATTTCGCGGTGGCGCTGACCAATCTCGGCAACACGCTGATGCATATGGGGCTGTACGAGCAGGCGCTCGAAATGCACGAGCGCGCCATCAAGGTCAAACCGGATTATGCCGATGCGCTCTGCAATCGCGGCATGGTCGAGATCGTGCTTGGACAGATCCTGCGCGCCAAGGAGAGCTTCGATCGCGCCCTGCTGTTTCAGCCGCGTCACGCCGAGGCCATCGTCGGCAGCGGCATGGTCAGCATGGAGCTGCGGCACCACGAGGAGGCGGCAGCCAAGTTAGCCACGGCGCTTGCGATCAAGCCTGGCGCGCCGAGGATCCTGGCCCAGCGCGGGCGGCTCAGTTACGAGCTGCAGCGCCTCCACGAGGCGCTGGCGGATTTCGATGCGGCGCTTGCGATTTCGCCCAAGCTCGAACTGGCCCTTCGGGGCAAGGCGCAGGTCTGCCTCGTCATGGGAAAGACCGCGCAGGCGATGGCGGCGGCGACGACCTTGATCGAGCGCAACCCGCGCTCCGAGATGGGGTTGGCGCTGATGGGCTTCGCTTATTCGAACCAGGGAGAGATGGACGCTGCGATCGAATATCTCGATCGTGCGCTGGCGCTCCGGCCGGACTATGGAGACGCGATCAGAGGCAAGATCTTCCTGCTGGACTACCTCGCGGATGCCGATTTCGCGGTCCAGCAGGCTGTACGAAAGTCATGGTGGGATGCGATCGGCTCGAAGATTCCGCAAAGGAAGCTGCCGAAGCGGCCGCTGGATCCGGACAAGCAGATCGTGGTCGGATATGTCGCGGCCGAATTCCGGCAACACTCGGCGGGACTCACTTTGCTGCCCGTGTTGCGCCATCATGATCACGCCAAGTTCAAGATCATCTGCTACTACTCCTGGCCGGGAGCGGACGAGTACACCGCCATGTTCAAGCAAATGGCGGACGTCTGGGTCGACGCTTGGCAGATGTCGGACGACGAACTCGCCGATCGCATTCAGGCCGACAATGTCGACATCCTGATCGACGTTTCGGGCCACACGACCGGCAACCGGCTGCAATGCTTCGCGCGGAAGCCGGCTCCGATCCAGGCAACCGGCTTCGGACACGCAACGGGCACGGGCATGCAGACCATGGACTACGTGCTCGCGGATCCCATTTTCATTCCGCCATCGGCTCGACATTTGTTTCCGGAAAAGATCTACGATCTGCCGTGCCTGATCACGATGGAGCCGGTCACCAATCTGCAGCCTTCCGAGCTGCCAATGCTCCGCAACGGCTACGTCACCTTCGGCGTGTTCAACCGCATCTACAAGATCTCGGATGATGCGATCCGTGTGTGGTCGCGCATCATGCGGGAGGTGCCGGGATCGAAGATCATCCTCAAGCATGGTTTGCTCGATGATGCCTTGCTGCGCGATAGCCTGATCGCACGCTTCATCGCGCAGGGCATTGCCGAGGAGGACATCACGTGCCTCGGCACCACCTCGCGCGACGATCACCTGATGGCCTTTGACAAGATCGATATTTCGCTCGACACGTTCCCGCAGAATGGCGGCATCAGCACCTGGGAATCCCTCTACAAGGGCGTTCCCGTCGTCGCCAAGCTCGGCATTGGAGCTTCTTCGCGTGCCGGCGCCTCCATCGTGGCCGCCGTCGGTCTCGGCGACTGGGTCGCCGAGGATGACGACGGCTATGTCGAGATCGCCCGCAAATATGCGTCGCAGCCCGAGCATCTGGTGAAGTTGCGCGCGGGTTTGCCGGCTCAGATCGCGGCCTCGCCCGCCGGCAATGTCGAGATCTATACGCGTGAGCTCGAAGCGGGTTACCGTCAGTTCTGGCGCGACTATTGTGCCGCAGGCGCGGAAAGCGGCGACGCTGCGGTAAGCGGGGCGGACGCATCCGGCGGTTCCTGAGCCGGATCCTGCAACACGCCCCGGAACGCCCGGAGGGATTTCGGCTCCGGCCGACCGGCCGGCCCGGAACGCGAATCAGTTAGACTCGCCACGGGCCATCTTCCGGAGAGACATCTTGCAGAGCAGCGCCGGCGCGCGCGCATTCCAGAATGCGCGGTTGCAGAAGAAATTGAAGAAGCAGGTCGACGCCATCATCGCTGCCGCGGCGAGCGCCTATGGCCAGGGCAGACATGCGGAGACCGAGGCGCTCTGCCGTCAGATCCTGCAAGCCATTCCGGATCATTTCGACGCGACGCATCTGCTCGGCCTGAGCGCGCAACAGGGCGGGCGCCTGGAGGAGGCGCAACAATTGCTCGAGCGCGCGATCGCGATCGATCCGCGTTCGCACGAGGCCCATAACAATCTCGCGGCTGTGCATTTGGCCCTTCAGAAATTCGAGGCCGCCCGTGCATGTCAGGAAAAGGCGATCGCACTGAAGCCGAATTTTCTGCCGGCTCTGGTAGGCCTCGGCAATACCTCGCTTCAGATGAACCTGCCCGAACAGGCGATCGAAATGTACGATCGCGCCATCAAGCTGAAGCCCGATTATACCGATGCGCTCTGCAATCGTGGTCTGGCCGAGCTGGCGCTGGGCCGGTTTGCCCCTGCCATGCAAAGCTTCGAGCGTGCGCTGTTGTTTCAGCCGCGCCATGTCGAGGCGCTCGTCGGCAAGGCGGTGGTCGGCCTCGAGCTCAAGCATTACGATGATGCGGAAGCTGCTCTCGCAGCGGCGCTCGCGATCAGACCCGGTTCGGCGAAGATATTGGCGCAACGCGGGCGGCTCAATTACGAGTTGCAGCGTCTAGAACCGGCGGTTGCCGATTTCGAGGCGGCGCTTGCGATTTCGCCCAAGCTCGAACTGGCTCTCCGAGGCAAGGCACAGGCTTGCCTCGTGATGGGAAAGACAGCGCAGGCGATGGCGGCCGCAGCGGCCTTGATCGAGCGAAATCCGCGCTCGGAGACAGGGCTGGCGCTGATGGGCTTTGCTCATTCGAACCACGGGGACATGGACGCCGCGATCGAATATCTCGATCGCGCCCTGGCGATCCGGCCGGACTATGAAGATGCGATCCGGGGAAAGATCTTCTTGCAGGACTTCCGTGCCGAGGCCGATTTCGCGCTCCAGCAGGCGGTGCGGCGGGATTGGTGGGACGTGATCGGCTCCAGGATACCGCGGCGGACGCTGCCGAAGCGGCCGCTCGATCCGGACAAGCAGATTGTGGTCGGCTATGTCGCTACCGAATTCCGACAGCACTCGGCGGGGCTAACTTTGCTGCCGGTGCTGCGCCATCATGATCACACCAACTTCAAGATCATCTGCTATTCGTGCTCGCCGTCACGAGACGAGATGACCGCCAAATTCAAGTCGCTGGCGGACGTCTGGGTCGATGCGTGGCAGCTCTCGGACGACGAGCTCGCCGATCGCATTCAGGCCGACAATGTCGACATTCTGATCGACGTTTCGGGACACACGACCGGCAACAGGCTGCGGGTCTTCGCGCGGAAGCCGGCTCCGATCCAGGCCACCGGATTCGGACACGCGACGGGCACGGGCATGCAGACCATGGACTATGTGCTCGCGGACCCCGTCTTCATTCCGCAATCGGCACGGCATCTGCTGGCCGAAAAGGTGTTTGACCTGCCGTGCCTCAACACCATCGATCCGATCCTGGATGTGCCGCCGTCGGACCTTCCCATGCTCCGCAACGGCCATGTGACCTTCGGCGTGTTCAACCGTGTCAACAAGATCTCGGACGAGGCGATCCGGGTGTGGTCGAGCGTGATGCACGAGTTGATCGGATCGAAGATCATCGTCAAACATACGCTGCTTGACGATCCCATGATCCGCGACGGCCTGCTTGCGCGACTCGTGAACCAAGGCATCCCCGAACAGAACATCACCTGCCTGGGCTCGTCAGGGCGGGCGGATCATCTGCGGACCTTCGCGCAAGTCGATATTTCGCTCGATCCATTCCCGCAGAATGGCGGCATCAGCACCTGGGAATCCCTCTATGCGGGCGTTCCTGTCGTGGCCAAGCTCGGTCATGGCGCCTCATCGCGTGCCGGCGGCGCCATCGTGGCGGCGGTCGGGCTTAACGACTGGGTCGCCGAGGATGACGACGGCTATGTCGAGATCGCCCGCAAATTTGCCTCGCAGCCCGAGCATCTGGCGAAATTGCGCGCGGGCCTACCGGCTCGGATCGCGGCTTCGCCAGCCGGCAATGTCGAGATCTACACGCGTGAGCTCGAAGCGGGTTATCGTCAGTTCTGGCGCGACCATTGTGCCGCCGCTGCGGGGTGAGGCAACGCCGTCGCCGGCGAGGCGGGCGCGCCCAGCGGCTCCTGAGCCAGGACAGTCCAGCGCGGGCCCGGGATATCCCGGGTAATTTCCGGTCTCGCCGACCGTCAGGCTAACTGCGCGAATCAGCTAGACTCGCCGAGCACCATCTCCCGGAGAGACATCTTGCAGAGCAGCGCCGGCGCGCGCGCATTCCAGAATGCGCGGTTGCAGAAGAAATTGAAGAAGCAGGCCGACGGTATCATCTCCGCAGCGGCGAGCGCCTATGGCCAGGGTAGATATGCGGAGAGCGAGGCGCTTTGCCGCCAGATCGTGCAAGCCGTTCCGGATCATTTCGACGCTACGCATTTGCTCGGCTTGAGCGTGCAACAAAGCGGGCGCCTGCAGGAGGCGCAGCAGCTGCTGGAGCGCGCAATCGCGATCGAGCCACGCTCGCACGAGGCCCACAATAATCTCGCGGCAGTGCATCTGGCCCTTCAGAAATTTGACGCCGCTCGCGCCTGTCAGGAAAAGGCGATCGCGCTGAAGCCGAACTTTGCGCCGGCCTTGGCCGGCCTTGGCAATACCTTGCTTCAGATGAACCTGCCCGAACAGGCCATCGAGCTGTACGACCGCGCCATCGCCCTGAAGCCCGACAATGCCGATGCGCTCTGCAATCGTGGCCTCGCCGAGCTGGCGCTGGGCCGATTTGACCGCGCCAGGCAGAGTTTCGAGCGCGCTCTGTTGTTTCAGCCGCGTCACGCCGAAGCCCTTATCGGCAAGGGCGTGGTCGGGATCGAGCTCAAGCATTACGACGAGGCGGAAGCCGCGCTCGCAGCGGCGTTCACGATCAGGCCAGGTTCGGCGAAGCTCCTGGCGCACCGCGGACGGCTCAATCTTGCGCTGTCGCGGCTGGAACAGGCGGCGGCGGATTTTGACGCAGCCCTTGCGCTTTCACCGAAGCTCGAAGTTGCGTTGCGGGGGAAGGCGGAAGTCGCGTTGAGCATGGGTAATACCGCGCAGGCGATCCTGGCCTGCACGGCTTTGCTCGAAGAAAATCCGCGCTCGGCGATCGCATTGGCGCTGCTGAGCTCCTGTTTTGCCAACCAGGGCGAAATCGCAGCCGCAATCGAACATCTCGACGCCGCGCTCGAAATCGCGCCGGACCAGCCGGACCTGCTCGCGCGGAAGATCTATTTTCTGGACTTTCTCTCCGACGCCGATTTCGCGATCCAGCAGGCGGCGCGCAAATCCTGGGGGGATGCGATCGGCGCCAGATTGGCGCAGAGGACGCACGCACCCCGGCAACTCGATCCTGACAGGCGGATCGTGGTCGGGTATGTCGCGGCCGAGTTCTGGTACCACTCGGCGGCGTTCGGTCTTTTGCCGGTGCTGCGCCACCATGATCACGCCAAGTTCGAGATCGTCTGCTATTCGTGCTCGCCGGTACGAGATGAGATGACCGCCAAGTTCAAGTCGCTGGCGGACGTCTGGGTCGACGCCTGGCAGCTTTCGGACGACGAACTGGCCGATCGTATCGAGGCTGACAAGATCGATATCCTGATCGACGTGTCAGGGCATACGACCGGCAACAGGCTCCCGGTCTTCGCCCGCAAGCCCGCCCCGATCCAGGTCACGGGCTTCGGACATGCCACGGGCACCGGCCTTCAGACCATGGACTACGTGCCGGCCGATCCGATCTTCATTCCGGAATCGGTCCGTGGTCTACTGGCTGAAAAGGTCTGCGATCTGCCTTGCCTGATCACGATCGATCCCGTCCTGGATGTGCCTGCTTCGGAGCTTCCCATGCTCCGCAACGGCCATGTGACCTTTGGCGTTTTCAATCGCATCTCCAAGATCTCGGATGAGGCCATCCGCGTGTGGTCGAGGGTGATGCGCGAGGTGCCCGGATCCAGGATCATCATCAAACATACGCTGCTTGACGATCCCATGCTGCGCGACGGCCTGCTTGCGCGGCTCGTGAACCAGGGCATCCCCGAACAGAACATCACCTGCCTGGGCTCGTCAGCGCGCGAGGAACATCTGCGGGCCTTCGCGCGAGTCGATATTTCGCTCGATACGTTCCCACAAAATGGCGGCGTGAGCACCTGGGAATCCCTTTATGCGGGCGTTCCTGTCGTGGCCAAGCTCGGTCACGGCGCCTCATCGCGTGCCGGCGGCGCCATCGTGGCGGCGGTCGGGCTTAACGACTGGGTCGCCGAGGATGACGACGGCTATGTCGAGATCGCCCGCAAATTCGCGTCGCAGCCCGACTATCTGGCGAAGTTGCGCGCGGGCCTGCCGGCCCGGATTGCAGCTTCGCCCGCCGGCAATGTCGAGATTTACACGCGCAGGGTCGAGGAGGGGTACCGCCGGTTCTGGCGCGACTATTGTGCCGCTGCTGCGAAGCGCGGCGAGGTCATATAAGCCGGACGAACCGCGCTGAGCTTTGTGACGCGCGTCCCCGACCCGAGGGTGCGCGTGACGATCACACGAAGGGCGGCTTGATGTTGCTGCGCTTCTCCAGCCAGTCCGGCACCGGCAGGTTCTTGGCGCGCATGAAGTCCGCGTTGAACAGCTTCGACTGATAACGGCTGCCGGAATCGCACAGCACGGTGACGATCGTCTTGCCGGGTCCGAGCTGCCTGGCGAGGCGCATTGCGCCCACGATGTTGACACCGGTCGAGCCGCCGAGACACAGGCCCTCGTGCTGCAGCAGTTCGTAGATCACGCCGACGGCTTCGGCATCGGGAATGAGATAGGCATCATCGACCTTCGCGGTCTCCACGATGGCGGTCGCCCGGTTGAGGCCGATGCCCTCGGTGATCGAGCCACCCGGCGTCGCCTTGGGATCGCCGGTCCTGAAGTATTCATACATGCCGGCGCCGTGCGGATCGGCGCATGCGATCCGCACGTTCTTGTTCTGCTCTTTCAAGTAACGGCTAACACCAGCCAGCGTGCCGCCGCTGCCGACCGAGCAGACGAAGCCGTCGACCTTACCGCCGGTCTGCTCCCAGATTTCGGGTCCGGTGGACTCGTAATGCGCCTTGGCATTGTCGAGGTTATTCCACTGGTCGGCGAACAGCACGCCATTGGGTTCGGTCTTGCGCAGCTCGTCGGCGAGGCGGCGGCCGACATGCTGGTAGCTGTTGGGGTTGGCGTAGGGCAAGGCCGGCACCTCGATCAGCTCGGCGCCGCACAGCTTCAGGAAGTCTTTCTTCTCCTGGCTCTGCGTTTCCGGGATCACGATCAGGGTGCGATAGCCGCGCGCGCTGGCGACGACCGCAAGGCCGATGCCGGTATTGCCGGCGGTCGATTCCACCACGAGACCGCCCGGCTTGAGCTCGCCGCGCTTCTCGGCCTCCAGGATCATCCATTTGCCGGCGCGGTCCTTGACCGACTGGCCGGGATTCATGAACTCGGCCTTGCCGAGAATGGTGCAGCCGGTCAGTTCCGAGGCGCGCTTCAGCTTGATCAGCGGGGTGTTGCCGATGGCTTCGACAACGTCATTTCGAATGGTCATGTCAGGGAAATCGCTACCAAGGGGGTTGATCTGGTTGGCGAGAACGTAGTGCTTGGAAGGCCAAAGGGGAAGGCTTTTGCGTTGCGGCGAAACCGAGCGAAACCTCTGCTCAAACAGCAATATTCCCAAGAGGCGCGCCCGGCGGCGATGCGCTCGGCCGCAAGCCGGGATATCGATAGGAGGAAACGCCTGCGCTCCGTCAGGCCAGGGAAGATGACAGTCGTGACCAGCCAACTCGCGACAAACTTTTTCCAAGGCCGAGGCTTCTCGCCATCGAGGGCCGTGGATGACGCCCGGATGGTCGAATCATATCGGCCCGAGGAACGGCTTTCTGTTCGGCGATTGACGGGCTTGTGAGATTACTCAGCCAGGGCGCGACTGAGGCGGGGCGTGGTGCGGTCGGATGGAAACGCCCAAGTGCCGCTGTGGCAGCAATATCACATGAAATCTTGGTAAGCTTGATCGTGTATCCCAATGTTTCAAAATGAGAAAAATCCCTGCGAGACAGCCGTCTTTTGAATTTCGAGCGGTTCGTTTCCACTTCGTCGGCGTGGCCATCTCGCAACTGCGGGACTGTCCCGCAGTTCAGCGCCCGGCTAGTATGATTTTCGAGGTTCCGCAGAAAGCATCGCCGCTGTGAACGAGTTGTCCAAAGCCCCCCGACTGTCGCGCCGCGAATCGGCTAATCCGGCTGCGCGGCGGTTCGATCTGCCCCGCGGGGGATGGATGTGACAGAGGATGTTCCTGCGATCGCCATGCGGCGATCTGAAGGTTCTGCATCCCGGACGCTGCGCGCGGCGCGCTGGATTGCGGTGATGTGCCTTGCCGCCGGTTCGGGTGCTTGCGTGCTGACCCAGGATCTTCCCGATCCCGCCCTCGACGTTCCCACGCAGTACAAATACGCGGGCAAGGGTGATGCGCCGCCGTCACTGGATTGGTGGCGCGGGTTCCGCTCCGCGGAGCTGACGCAGCTGATGGAGGAGGCGCAAACCGTCAACCTCGACATCGCCGCCGCCGTTGCGCGCATCGTCCAGGCCGACGCCCAGGCGCGGCAGGCGGGGGCTGCGCTGCTGCCGACCGTCTCGACAGGCGGATCGGAAACCTATTCGCGCACCTCGGGCTCCAGCGCGTCCGGCCTCTCCATCGGCGGCCGCGAAGTCGTCAATTATTCGGCCTCGCTGAGCGCGAGCTACCAGCTCGACTTCTGGGGCCAGAATCGCGATGCGCTGCAATCGGCGGAAGAGACGGCGAACGCCAATCGCTTTGACCGCGACACCGTCGCGCTGACGACGCTGGCGGCCGTCGCCAACGCCTATTTCCAGGTGCTGGCCTCGCAGGACCGCATCAGGACCTCACAGCGCAACATTGCGAGCGCGCAGCGCATCCTCGATGCGGTCAGGGAGCGGCGCAGGGCCGGCACCGGCACCGATCTCGACGTCGCCCAGCAGGAGAGCGTGCTTGCCAACCAGAAAGCCCTGGTGCCGCCGCTGCGCCAGACGCTGGACCAGAACGTCAACGCGCTCGCCGTGCTGGTTTCGCGCCCGCCGGAAAGCGTGCGCGTGCTCGGCGGCTCGCTGGACCGGATCGCGATCCCGCGCGTCACGCCCGGCCTGCCTTCGGAGCTGCTGACGCAGCGGCCCGACATCCGCCGGCAGGAAGCGCAGCTCGCCTCGGCGACGGCGAATATCGGTAATGCCCGTGCTCAGTTCTTTCCGACCATTCAGCTCACCGGCAATGGCGGCTATCAGAGCTCGGCTTTGGTCTCGCTGTTCCAGCCGCATGCGGCCTTCTTCCAGCTCGTCGGCAGCGCCACGCAGCCGATCTTCGACGGCGGCAAGATCCTCGGCAATTTCGAGTTGGCCAAGGCGCGGCAGGACGAATTGCTCCAGACCTACCGCAAGACCATCATCCAGTCGTTCGCCGACGTCGACAATGCGCTGTTCTCGATCAAGCAGACCACGATCAAGCTGCAATTGCAGCGCGACGTCGTCGTCGCCTCACGCCGCGCCTTCGATCTCTCCGAGCAGCAACTGCGCGCCGGCACCGCCGACATCGTGACTGTACTCAACACTCAACTGACCCTGTTCCAGGCGGAAGACGCGCTGTCACAGGCGCAACTGGCCCGCTTGCTCGCCATCGTCAGCCTGTATCAGGCGCTCGGCGGTGGCTGGGAGCCGCGAATGGAGAAACCGGTCAATGCTCTTTAAGCCGGATACCAAGCAGGACGCGAAGGAGGGGGCGGCGAAGAAGTCGCGCGGCCGCGGTTTCGTCATGACCCTGATCACGCTCGCGATCCTTGGTGGCCTCGGCTATCTCGGCTGGAACGCGATGCACCAGAAGCCGGCTGCCGACCGCAACGCGCGGCCGGACCTGCCGGTGCCCGTGCTGGCGGCGACGCCCCGCGTTCAGGACGTTCCGGTCTATCTCGACGGCGTCGGCGCAATCCGCGCGCTCAACACCGTGACCGTGCGCTCGCAGGTCGACGGCAAGCTGATCGCCGTGAATTTTACCGAAGGGCAGGACGTCAAAAAGGGCGACGTGCTCGGCGAGATCGATCCCGCGCTCTACCAGGCAACCTACGACCAGGCGGTCGCCAAGAAGGCGCAGGACCAGGCCCAGCTCGCCAACCAGCGCATCGACCTGACACGGTACGAGCAGCTCGCTGCCTCCAACGCCGGCTCCAAGCAGCAGGCCGACACCCAGCGCGCGCTGGTCGCGCAGACCGAGGCGCTGGTCAAGGCCGACCAGGCTGCGATCGACAACGCGGCGGCGACGCTGAGCTACACCAAGATCGTGGCGCCGCTCTCAGGGCGAGCCGGCCTGCGCCAGGTCGACCAGGGCAACATCATCCACGCCGCCGACACCACGGGCCTCGTGGTGATCACGCAATTGCAGCCGATCGCGGTGTGGTTCAGCCTGCCGCAGCAACAAATCATGCGCGTCAACGCCGCGGCGTCGAAGGGTACGCTGGCGGTCGACGTGTTCGGCAATGACGGCATCACCGTGATCGATACCGGCAAGCTCACCGGCATCGACAACCAGGTCGACCAGACCACCGGCACGCTCAAGCTCAAGGCCGAGTTTCCCAACGCCAACTACCAGCTTTGGCCGGGCCAGTTCGTCAATGTCCGTCTCAAGGTCGAGACGCTGACGCAGGCGCTGGTGGTGCCGACCTCGGCCGTGCAGCGCGGCCCGATCGGGACATTCAGCTATGTCATCGGCGAGGACAATATCGTCTCGGCCAAGCCCGTGACCGTGACCCAGCAGAACGAGCATGACGCGGTGATCGCCAGCGGCCTGTCGGCGACCGACAGCGTCGTCACCACGGGCTTTGCCAATCTGTCCGACGGCTCCAAGGTGACCATCGGCCGCGACGACCAGACCCCGTCGGCCGATCTCGCCCCGCGCAAGCGGTCGCGCGGGCCTGACGCCCAGAAGAAGGATGGTGCCAAGGAAGGGCAGAAGGAGCACCAGAAGGACGGACAGGGTAAGGACGGCGAGTTCCGCGCCAAGCGCAAGAGCAGCGAGGGCGACCAGAAGGGGCAGACCGGGCCGGCCCCCGGGCCGGGGGCGGCGGGAAGTGGAGCCAAGCAGCCATGATCCCGACAACAGCCGCTTGAAGCGGCAGGCAGATCCCATGGGTGTCTCCGAACCCTTCATCCGCCGTCCGATCGCGACCTCGCTGCTCGGCATCGCGCTGCTGATCGGCGGGCTGCTGGGCTATTTCGCGCTGCCGGTCTCGGCGCTGCCGCAGGTCGATTTCCCGACCGTGCAGGTGACGACGCAGCTTCCCGGCGCGAGCCCCGACGTGATCGCCTCACTGATCACGGCGCCTTTGGAGCGGCAGCTTGGCCAGATCCCGTCGCTGTCGGCGATGAACTCGACGAGTTCGTTCGGTGTCAGCCAGATCTCGCTCCAGTTCGATCTCAACCGTGACATCGACGGCGCGACCCAGGACGTGCAGGCCGCGATCAACGCAGCGGCGGGCGTGCTGCCCAAGACGCTGCCTTATCCGCCGACCTACGCCAAGGTGAACCCGGCGGACGCCCCGGTGATGACGCTGGCGCTGCGCTCCGACACCATCTCGCTGCGGGCGATGAGCGACATCGCCGACACGCTCCTGGCGCAACGGCTGAGCCAGATCTCCGGCGTCGGACGGGTCTCGGTGCTGGGCGGGCTGAAGCCGGCCGTACGCATCCAGGCCGATCTGGCGCGGCTCGCCGCCTACGGCATCGCCATGGAAGATCTGCGCACCGCGATCGCCAATGCCAATGTCTCGGGGCCGAAAGGCTCGCTCGACGGCGCGCAGCAATCCTACATCATCGCGGCCAACGACCAGATCGCCGCCGCCGATGCCTACAAGCCCGTCATCATCGCCTACCGCAACGGCTCGCCGGTCACCATCGCCGACGTCGCGCGGATCGTCGATGGCCTCGAGAACGACCGCACCGGCGGCTGGTACCAGGGCACGCCCGCCGTCATCATCGACATCCAGCGCCAGCCCGGCGCCAACGTCATCGACGTCGTCAGCCAGATCCGCGCCGAAATCCCCAAGGTGCAGCGCGCGATCCCGGCCGGGGTGAACCTCACCATCGTCTCCGACCGCACCGTGACCATCCGCGCCTCGGTCCACGACGTGCAGTTCACGCTGGTCCTCAGCGTCGTGCTGGTAACGCTGGTGGTGCTGCTGTTTCTGCGCTCGCTGCGGGCCACCCTGATCGCCGGCGTGGCGCTGCCGCTGTCGCTGATCACCAGCTTCGGCATCATGTATTTCGCCGGCTTCAGCCTCGACAATCTGTCGCTGATGGCGCTGACGATCGGCACCGGCTTCGTCGTCGACGACGCCATCGTCATGATCGAGAATATCGTCCGCCACATGGAGAACGGCGACGGGCCGATGGAGGCCTCGCTGAAGGGCGCCAGCGAGATCGGCTTCACCGTGATCTCGCTGACGGTGTCGCTGATCGCGGTCTTCATCCCGCTGCTGTTCATGTCCGGCCTCGTCGGGCGCATGTTCGGTGAATTCGCGTTGACCTTGACGATCGCGGTGGTGACCTCGGCCGTGGTCTCGCTGACGCTGACGCCGATGATGTGCTCACGGCTGCTCAAGCACGCCCATGAGGAGCTGGCGGTGCCGGGCCTCGCCGCCATCAGTCGCTTCATCGACCGCACCGTGGAGGCCTATCACCGGACGCTGCTCTGGGTGCTGGAGCGCCAGCGCGCCACGCTGGTCGTGACCTTCGCCACGCTGATTGCGACCCTCGTCCTCTACGTCGTTGCGCCAAAAGGCTTCCTGCCGCTGCAGGACACCGCCTCGATCACGGCCGTGACGGAGGCGGGGCCGGACGTGTCGTTCGCGGAGATGCAGAAGCGGCAGGGCGAGGTCGCCGACACCATCAAGGCGGATCCTGACGTGGTCGGCGTGGTCTCGGTGATCGGCGCCGGCTCGGTCAATCCGACCACCAATGTCGGCCGGCTCGTCATGACCTTGAAGCCGCGCGGCGAGCGGCGCGACGATGTCAGCGTGGTCGTGAGCCGGTTGAAGCAGCGGGTGGCGGGCATTCCCGGCATGACCGTCTATTTCCAGCCGGTGCAGGACGTGCAGATCTCGACCCAGTCGAGCCGCTCGCAATACCAGTACACGCTGACCGGCACCGATGCGGCGCTGGTGTCGGAATGGGCGCGCAAGCTGGTTGCGGAGATGCGGCGCGATCCCCTGTTCCGCGACGTCTCCTCGGAGGCGCAGGAAGGCGGCCTGCGGGCGCAGCTCGACGTCGATCGCACCCGCGCGGGCCAGCTCGGCGTCAGCCTGCAAGGCATCACCGATACGCTCAACGATGCCTTCGCGCAGCGCCAGATCTCGACCATCTACGGCCAGGCCAACCAGTACCGCGTGGTGCTGGAGGCGCTGCCGATGTACCAGCGCGATCCCTCGATCCTGTCAAAACTCTATCTGCCGGGCGCCGCGAGCACTACAGTCGGCGCTCCCAATGCCCAGGTGCCGCTGTCGGCCGTGGCGACGCTGAAGCGCACCACGGCCCCGCTCGCGATCTCACACCAGGCGCAATTCCCGTCCGTGTCGCTCAGCTTCAATCTCGCGCCGGGTGCCGCGCTCGGCGATGCCGTCGAGGCCGTGAAGGCGATCGAGACCCGGATCGAAATGCCCAACAGCATCGTCGGCGTCTATGCCGGCGATGCCGCTGAGTTCGCCAAGGCGCTGGCGGGACAACCCTGGCTGTTGCTTGCGGCCGTGATCACGATCTACATCGTGCTCGGTGTGCTCTATGAGAGCTACATCCATCCGATCACGATCCTGTCGACGCTGCCCTCGGCCGGCGTCGGGGCGATCCTGGCGCTGGTGTTGTGCGGGCAGGACCTGTCGGTGATCGGCCTGATCGGCATCATTTTGCTGATGGGTATCGTCAAGAAGAACGCGATCATGATGATCGACTTCGCGCTCGAGGCCGAGCGCGGGCAGGGCATGTCGCCCAACGAGGCGATCGTGCAGGCCTGCCTGTTGCGCTTCCGTCCCATCATGATGACGACACTGGCGGCGCTGTTCGGCGCCTTGCCGCTGGCGATCGAGAGCGGCACCGGCGCCGAGCTGCGCTTTCCGCTCGGCATCTCCATCATCGGCGGGCTGCTGCTCAGCCAATTGCTGACGCTCTACACCACGCCCGTGATCTACCTCGCGCTCGACCGCATCAACCGCCGCCTCGAGCAGGCGCTGCCGCCGGCCGAATCCGGCGGCCCGCCGGTCGCGGGCGCGACCGAGGGGATGCAGTGATGGCATCGATCTCGGAGCCCTTCATTCGCCGCCCGGTTGCCACCACGCTGCTGTCGATCGGGTTGTTCCTGCTGGGTGTGGTCGCCTACGATTTCCTTCCCGTCGCCTCGGTCCCGAACGTCGACTTCCCCGCCATCTTCGTCTCGGCCAGCCGGCCCGGCGCCGACCCGTCGGTTATGGCGGCCACGGTGGCTTCACCACTGGAGCGGCGGCTCGGCGAGATCTCGGGCATCAATCAGATCACCTCGACCTCGACGCTCGGCAACACCAGCATCCAGCTCCAGTTCGACATCGGCCGCAACATCGACAAGGCCGCGCGCGACGTGCAGGCGGCGATCAACGCCGCGATGGTCGATCTGCCGAGCGACCTGCCGACGCTGCCGCGCTTCCGCAAGGCCAACACGGCCGGCGCGCCCGTCTTCGTGCTGGCGCTGACCTCGAAGACGCTGTCCGCCAGCGCGATTTACGATGTCGCCGACACGGTTCTGGCGCAGCGCATCTCGCAGGTGCCTGGAGTCGGCGACGTCACGGTATCAGGCGCCGACCAGCCGGCCGTGCGGGTCCAGCTCAACCCCGTCGCGCTGTCGAACGCCGGCATCGCCACCGACGACGTCAGGACCGCGATCGTCAACGCCAACCCGCTCGGTCCCGTCGGCATCTTCAACGGCGAGCGCCAGAGCGAGACGCTGGCGCTCAACAAGCAGATGCGCACGGCGAAAGAGTTCCGCGACATCGTCATCAAGAGCGCCAACGGCAATTTCGTGCGCCTGTCCGACGTCGCCGACATCGAGGATTCCGTCCGTAACGCCCGCTCGATCGCCTGGTTCAACAAGCAGCCGGCAGTGCTGATCCAGATCACCAAGCAGGGCGATGCCAACGTCATCGACACCGTTGACAGGGTGAAGGCGCTGGTCCCCCAGCTGAAGCAGTGGATTCCGGCCGGCGTCGAGATCTCCACCCTGGTCGACCGCACCGGCACGATCCGCGCCAGCGTGCTCGATATGCAATGGACGTTGCTGGCGACCGCGGTCCTGGTGATGGTCGTGGTGTTCGTGTTCCTGCGCAGGCTGACGCCGACCATCGCGGCCGGCATCTCGGTGCCGCTGGCGCTGGCCGGCACCTGCGCCGGCATGTGGGTCGCGGGCTTCTCGATCGACAATCTGTCGCTGATGGCGCTCGCGATCTCCGTCGGCTTCGTGGTCGACGACGCCATCGTCATGATCGAGAACATGTACCGCAATCTCGAGCACGGCATGCGGCCGTTCCGGGCAGCGCAGGAGGGCGCGAAGCAGATCGGCTTCACCGTGGTCTCGATCAGCCTGTCGCTGATCGCGGCATTCACGCCGCTGATCTTCATGGACGGTATTGTCGGCCGCCTGCTGCGCGAATTCTCGCTGACGCTGACCTTCGCTATCCTGGTCTCGACGCTGGTGTCGCTCACGGTCACGCCGATGATCTGCGCCCATTACATCCGGCAGGCCACGTCCGGCACGGCGACGCTGTTCGATCGGGTGATCGAGGGCTCGCTGTCGCGCATCGTCGCCTTCTACGCCCGGACCTTGCGCACCGTGCTGGACTATCCGCTGGCGACGCTGCTGGTGTTCTTCGCCACCATCGGCCTCACGGTGACGCTCTACATCAAGGTCCCCAAGGGCTATTTCCCGACCGACGATTCCGGCTTCGTGATCGGAGCGACGCGTGCCTCGGCCGACATCTCGTTCCAGTCGATGCTCGGTCTCCAGCAGCGGCTCGCCGACATCGTGATGCAGGATCCGGCCGTGGCCGGCATCGGCTCGACCGTCGGCGCCGGAGGCGGGCCGGGGGGAGCGACCTCGAACCGCGGCATCATGTATATCAGCCTGAAGCCGCCGGAGGAGCGCGACCACGTCTCGACGCAGGTCGTGATCGACCGTCTGAGGCGCGCGCTGTACCCCGTGCCAGGTATCCGCCTCTTCATGTTCGCTGCCCAGGACGTCCGTGCCGGCGGGCGGCAGAGTGATTCCGACTTCCAGTACACGCTGACCAGCACCGACCTCGGTCTGCTGCAGAAGTGGGCGCCGATCGTGGCCAAGCGCATGGAGAGCGTCGAGGGCATCACCGACATCTCCAGCGACCGCGATCCCGGCGGGCTTCAGCTGACCCTGAACATCGATCGCCAGAAGGCCTCGGCACTCGGCGTCAGGGTTCAGGACATCGACAACGCGCTGAACAACGCGTTCTCGCAGCGGCAGATCTCGATCATCTACACCCAGCGCAACCAGTACATGACCGTGCTGGAGATCGATCCCAAGTTCCAGGTCGATCCCTCCAACCTCGAGCGCATCTACGTTGCCGGCGCGAACGACGCGCAGGTGCCGCTGTCGGCCGTGGTGCATGCGACGCGTGGGTTGGCCGCGCTCGCGGTTTATCACTCGCAGTCGTTTCCCTCGACGACGGTGTCGTTCAACCTGCTGCCGGACGTGCAGCTTCAGGCAGCGACCCAGAACATCCAGCGGGCGGTGGAGGAACTGCACATGCCCGAAGGCATCCGCGGCAGCTTCGACGGCAACGCCGGCGACTTCGCCAAGACCAGCGGCCGCCAGCCGCTCCTGATCCTCGGCGCGCTGGTGGCGATGTATATCGTGCTCGGGGTGCTCTATGAGAGTCTCGCCCATCCGCTCACGATCATCTCGACGCTGCCCTCGGCGGGGTTAGGCGCGCTGCTCGCCTTGCAGCTCACCAACACGCCGCTGACGGTGATCGCCTTCGTCGGCATCATCCTCTTGATCGGCATCGTCAAGAAGAACGGCATCATGATGGTGGATTTCGCGCTCGACGCCGAACGCCAGCGCGGCCTGTCCTCGGCGGAAGCGATCTTCGAGGCCTGCCAGGCGCGCTTTCGGCCGATCCTGATGACGACCATGGCGGCGCTGTTCGCCGGCATTCCGCTGGTGGTGGCGACCGGCCCCGGCACGGAGCTGCGCCGTCCGCTCGGCATCACCATCATCGGCGGCCTGTTCGTCTCGCAGATCCTGACGCTCTACACCACGCCGGTGATCTACCTCTTGATCGATCGCCTGCGGCGCCGGTCCGCGCCGCGCCCGGTGCCTGCGCCGGCGGAATAGGTTGTTGAAGCGCCGCATCAAGCGTATAGCGGCGCCCATGTCGAACCCGCCAGACACGGCCGCCGCGCCGGCCGATCCGATCCCCGAGTGCCCGCATTGCCAGAAGCCGATGCCGCTGTGCATCTGCGACAGCGTCACGCCGATTGAAAATCGCCTCTCACTCCTGATCCTCCAGCACCCGCAGGAGCAGGACAGGGCGCTCGGCACCGCGCGCCTGCTTGCCAGGCATTTTGCCGATGCCACGGTACGGGTCGGCCTGTCCTGGCCGAGCCTGTCCAAGGCGTTGGGACGGCCGGTCGAGAATGCCGCGCGTTGGGCCGTGCTCTATCTCGGCTCGGCCCGCGCCGCCGATCTCGAAGCGGAAGGCGAAATCGTCGCGCTCAACCGCAAGGGCGAGGTCGCGGAGAACCAGCGCGCGATCCTCGGCAAGCTTGAAGGCGTCGTGCTGCTCGACGGCACCTGGAGCCAGGCCAAGGCGCTGTGGTGGCGCAATCCCTGGATGCTGAAATGCCAGCGCGTCATCCTCAACCCGGCGCACCCCTCGCGCTATGGCCGTCTGCGCAAGGAGCCGCGCAAGGACGGGCTCTCCACAATCGAGGCCGCGGCGACGATTCTCGCCGGGCTCGAGCGGCGTCCCGACATCGCCGAGACGCTGAATGCGAGCTTTGAACGCCTGTTAACACGCTACCGCGAGGTCCAGGCCGAGATGCCGGAATTGGCGCCAAAACCTGCCCCGAAGGGCCGGCGCGACTTCCGGCGGCGCAAACGAGCCTGACTTCGGCCCGCATCATCTGTACGGTCGATTGCACCGCGAGAGGCGGGCGTTTAGAGACGATCGGCCGGTACAGGTCGCGATCTGCTGCCCTGTTGCGGCCTTGGAGAGTGGCAACCGAAGGGGCAGTCGAATTCAGCTCGCAGCGAAGGAAATCCTGGCACAGGCGGCGCGGCCCGATCGTTGGGGCACGCTCGCGCTGATGGACATTTCGCTGCGCTACCGCCGGACCGTGATCGGCCCGCTCTGGATCACGCTGACGCTGGCCGCGACGATCGCAAGCGTCGGCACCGTCTATGCGGCCCTGTTCAAGCAGGACATCGCCACCTTCCTGCCGTCCTTCGCAGTCGGCCTGATCGTCTGGACCCTGATCGCCACGACGCTCCAGGAGGGCTCCAACATCTTCGTGGTATCAGGCCATCTCATCAAGGCGGTGCCGGCCCCGCTGATCGTTCATGTCCTCCAGATGATCGCGCGCAACGTCCTCATCTTCGCGCATCATTTGGTGATCGTCGTGCTGCTCTACGTCGTGATGCCCTGGCCGCTGCGCTGGAGCATGCTGCTCGCGCTGCCCGGCTTTGCGATCCTGTTCCTCACGCTGCTCGGCGGCTCGGTCGCGCTCGGCATGCTCTGCGCGCGCTTTCGCGACATTGGTTCGGCGATCGTCAGCGGCCTGCAATTCGTGTTCTTTCTCACGCCGATCATCTGGACCGAGGACAGCGCGCGCGGCACCGCGTTTCACTGGCTGACGCGGGTCAATCCGTTCGCGACGCTGCTCGATCTGGTGCGGCGGCCGCTGTTGTCGCAGCCGACCGATGCGGAGCAATGGCTGTTAGGGGCCCTCTATGCGATCGTCGTGGCCGTCATCGGCCTCGGCTGCTACGCAAAATACCGCCATCGTGTGGCGTATTGGCTGTGATGCGCGCATGACCAGGACGGCCCACATCGTGCTTCGCGACGTCTCGGTCACGTTTCCCGTGCTGTCGTTTCGCGACCGCTCGCTGCGCAGCCGGTTCGTCAGCGCCGTGACGCTGCGGCGGAAGGCGGCGGTCTCGCACCTCATCACGGCGTTGAACGAGGTCAGCCTCGACATCCGCGCCGGCGACCGCCTCGCCATCATCGGCGCCAACGGCGCCGGCAAGACCACGCTGCTGCGGGTTCTCGCCGGCATCTACCATCCGACGGCGGGGAGCATCGACGTACGCGGCCGCTGCCTGTCGCTGTTCGATTTGCAGGCCGGCTTCGACGAGGAAGCAACCGGATACGAGAACATCATGCGGCGCGGCCTCGTGATCGGCGCGCGGCGCGCCGAGATCGACGCGCGGCGGGCGGAGATTGCCGAGTTCACCGAGCTCGGCGACCGCCTCGACCTGCCGCTGCGCACCTATTCCAGCGGCATGATGCTGCGCCTGATCTTCGCGGTCGCAACCGCGGTCGAGGGCGAGATCGTGCTGCTCGACGAATGGATCGGCGTCGGCGACCAGCAGTTCCGCAAAAAGGCGCGGCAGCGGCTGGATGAAATCGTCGCCCGCGCCGGCATCCTGGTGCTCGCCTCGCATGACATCGAGCTGATCCAGAGCACCTGCAACCGGGCGATCCTGCTGGAGCAGGGGACGATCATCGCGGCCGGCGCAACCGATACGATTCTCGCGCAATATCTTGCGGGGTCCGGCGGGAGGAACGCGTAGCGGTTCGAAGGTCCCGTGACGGCCAAAATCGGACGAAGGCGGTTGCCTAAACCCTTCATCCCCTATATTGCTCCGGCCTTACGGGGCCACGTGGCGGAGTGGTTACGCAACGGTCTGCAAAACCGTGTACACCAGTTCAATTCTGGTCGTGGCCTCCATCATATCCCTCTGATCTCCCAGCACAATTCGATCTCGCCGCCGGCTCCGCTGATGCTGCGCGAAATGTTCTGCCGACCTGAGAGGCGGATCGATCTCCGGGTTTGTCCGGAGCTCGCTGGCCCCCCCGATTCAGTCTCGTTGGCATAGACTTCGCATCTGCGAAGCGATGCGACTGACATCAACGAGCGCTGGAGCACCCGTGGGCGACATCGTCCGATTTGTCCCGAAATCCGAGCTGGAGCGGGCCCGCCTCATTCGCGAGGCTCGCGCGATCTATGACAGCATCTTTCCATCGGCCGCACCCGACCGGGTGCCGCAGGATGGCGAGGATCGCATCAAGACCTGATCGGCGCAGCGCCAAGTTTTACGCCCAGTGCCTATGGCAAGACGCCCGCGAAGCGGGCTCTCGGGCTCAGGGTGAAAGCAGCTTCAGCAGGCCGCGTACCAGCCGTCGGGGAACGGCAGAAGGGGCCAGGCGCCCTCATTGTCATTGGCGGCTTTGGGCGTCGCGTGAAAACTCCACGAGCGGGGCACGAATTCCTCCTCCGGCGCGGGAGCAAAGTCTTCAATGACCATGGCGTCCCGGACGGCATCCAGCAACAAGTTGAATTCGGCTTCGCTTCTCATCGCACCCTCGCAGAACGCGGACGGCGCAATGTCGCAAAGCCGGTTTGTTACCCGGTTGAGCGGATCGTTCGCATTTTAACGATCCGGCGATCGGGTCCCGATTGGTTAGCGGTTTGTGAAAATCCCCTGTGAAACCTTAGGTTCCTCCGCTGGGCCGGCAGTGTGAAAGAGATCACATCCTCGGCGGTTTATTTCTCTTAACCCTTTTCGCAAGCGGCCCAATGCGGGCCGGAGCGGGCAGGGCGAAGGGAAGACTGGTCATGAAGGCGAGGTTCTTGCGGTTTGCGGGTGTGAAGAGCCGGGCCCGCCGCGCCTCCACGGTCGGGCTGTTCCTGACGCTGTTTGCTTCCACCGCCCACGCGCAGGGGACAGCCGAACAGCGCCGGGCCTGCACGCCCGACGTCTACCGGCTCTGCGCCGGCGAAATACCCAACGTCCGCGCCATCACGGCGTGCCTGCGGCGCAACCGCTCGAGCCTGAGCGAAGCCTGCCGCAGCGTATTCGATCAGGCCGGCGGTTAAGGGGCCTGTGGATGTGTGCGCAGCAAGTGGCTCGCGTCGGCTGACGAATTCGCGATAGCGGTTCTGTGGATATGCTGCGGACAGGCTGTGGATAGCCTTTGAGCCGATGCGAGTGAGAGAAGACGGGCTTGCCGAGCGCTCGCTGCATTTCGTCTCAAATTGCAACCCGTGCGTGCAAGAAGTCTTGATTGGGTGTGATCTGGGGGTGAACGCCCGGCTTGAACGCGCGTCCCGGGCACAACGACTAATAGTAAGAGTGCATGAGGATCAGGGAAACGTGATCAGACCTCCTCTTTCTAAAGCACCAAAATGGTGCTTTAGTGCTTTCCATGAGTCAATCGCCCCGAAACGCGCCATCTGCGCTGCGTTACAGGCTTGCCCCTGACCCGGCCGCCACGGCCGCGCTGGAGGCGACGTTTAGGGCTTATGACCGCATGATGGAGATCCTCGATGAGGTCGCGCGGAGCCACAATGTCGGCTCCAACGTCGTCCTGCTGCATGCCCACGCCTATAACCCGATCCGCAAACAGACCGCGCTGCCCTCGCGCCTGGTAACGCTGGGCCTGCGTGACCGCGCCGAGTATCGCGCGGCACAGGGCCGCCGTCTGCCGCTCGACGACAAGCTCGCCAAGATCAAGGGCCCGGCCACCATTTCGATCGCGACCGTGCAAGGGCGCTTCAGCGTGCCCTTCGATTATGCCGGCTATGCCGAGGGCTGGGGGCAGAGCGTGCCCGCTCGCCTCATCCGCACCGACGACGGCTTTGAAGTTCACTACGGCGTCACGCCGAACAATCTGCCAGAGGAGGAGAACGCCATGGATACCATCGCTGCCGCTCCCGAAAACTTCCTGTCCCGGGTCGGGCGCCTGATCGCCGGGATCGCCTATGACGCGATCGAGCAGGCCGAAGGCAAGAACAAGCTGAAAGTGGTCAGCCAGGCCATCCGCGAGATCGAGCGCGCCGAGAGCGAAGCGCGCGACGCGCTCGCCGCTGCGCGTGCCGAGGAATATCGCCTCAATGCGCGCCGCACCGAGATCGAACGCGAGATGGCCGATCTCGCGCCCAAGATCGAGGGCGCGATCGCTGACAGCCGCGACGATCTCGCCCGCGCCGGCATCGCGCGCCAGATGGATCTGGAGGCCCAGTTCGATGTGCTCTCCCGCGCCATCGACGAGAACAACGAGAAGATCGAGCAATGCATCACCTCGCTGCGCGCGGTGCTGTCTGCGCTGCAGGACGCCGAGCAGCGCCGTGCCGATCTCGAAAAGAGCGAGGCGGCCGCAAGCCCTCAGGCCTCGACGTCATCCCGAAAACAGGGCGGCGGCTCTGCGGCAGCGAAGGCGCTGCGGGCGGGCAGGGCGGTGGCACGCGCCACCGGCGTGCCGCCGGGCATTCCCTATTCGAGCGACATCGACGAGCTCAGCACGCTGCATCGCGACAAGGAAATCGCGGCGAGGCTCGCGCGGTTGAAGTCGCGCTCCTGAGTGCCGTGTCATGAGCGCTCTGCTCGAACACGTCATGTCGCCGGAGGTCAGGCCGTTCGCGATCGCGGCGGCCATGATCCTCATCGTCGGCTCGATCGAAGTGGTCTCGATGCTGGTCGGGGCTTCCTTGAGCGAAATGCTCGGGACCAACATCGATTTCGGTCACCCCAGCGACAATGGCGTGATCAACGCCATTTCCTGGATCAATGTCGGCGGCGTGCCGCTTCTGATCTTCCTGTTGCTGCTGCTCGGCGCCTTCTCCATCACCGGCTTCCTGATCCAGGACATCGCGCGAATGGTTGCGGGGCCCTTGCCGGCAACAGTGGCCTCGGTGGGGGCCGTCGTGATCTCGGTTCCGGTGGTCCGCGCTGCCAGCAGGGCGATCGCGCGGGTCATTCCCAAGGATGAAAGCTATGCCGTCGGCTTAGGGGATCTCGTCGGCCGCATCGGTGAGGTCGTCATCGGCCCGCTCGACCAGGGGCCGCCCGGCAAGGTCAGCGTCGCCGACGTCCACGGCAACCGCCATTTCGTCTGGGCGGTTGCGGCGCCGGCGTCATCGCCCCTGCCACAGGGAACCATGGTCCTGCTGGTCGATCGCGACGGCACCCGCTTCGTGGCGGTCAGGGCCGACGATGAACTCAAACCTTCCAAGCCCACTCTAAACAGCTAGCAAGTCATTATCGGAGAGCATCATGTTCGACATCGCAGTCCCGGCCATGATCGGCGTCGCGCTGATCGTCGTCCTCGGGATCGTCTTCACCATCCTCTACAAGCGCGCCACCCGCGACGAGGCCTTCGTGCGCACCGGCCTCGGCGGCAAGAAGGTCGTGCTGGACGGCGGCGCCATGATCCTGCCGATCTTCCACTCCTATGCCAGCGTCAATCTGAAGACGCTTCGGCTCACCGTGGAACGCAAGGAGCGGGAATCCCTCATCACCAAGGACCGGCTGCGCGTCGACATCGTCGCCGAATTCTACGTGCGCGTCCGGCCCGACGATGAGAGTATCGCGCTTGCGAGCCAGACGCTGGGCGCACTGACCAATGACGCCGAAGCCCTGCGCAACCAGGTCGAGGCGAAATTCGTCGATGGCCTGCGCTCGGTGGCGGCGACCATGAGCATCCTCGAACTCCAGGAGAAGCGCTCGGACTTCGTCAAACATGTGCAGGCGACAGTCGAATCCGACGTCAAATCCAACGGCCTCGAGCTTGAATCCGTGTCGCTCACGAAGCTCGACCAGACCGACGTCAAGTTCTTCAACCCGGAAAACTTCTTCGACGCCGAAGGTCTCACCCAGCTCAAGACCGTCACCGAGACGCGCCGGCGTGACCGCAACGCCATCGTGCGCGACAACGAGGTGGCGATCGCCCAGAAGGACCTCGAGGCGCGGCAGCAGACCCTCGGCATCGAGCGGACCAAGAAGGAGGCCGAGCTGTCGCAGGAGCGCGACATCGCCAACAAGACCGCGAGCACCCGCGCCGAGGTCGCAACCGCGACGCAGACCGCGCGCCTCACTGAGGAGAATGCCCGCATCGATACCGACAGGGCGGTCGCCGAGAAGGAGGCGGGCGCCAAACAGGTCAAGGAAACCGCGGTGATCGAGTCGGATCTGGCGATCAACAAGCGCAAGACCGACGCCCAGCGCGAGATCCAGATCGCGACCCAAGAGAACGAGATCCAGATCGCGTCCAAGAGCAAGCAGACCTCGGAGGCCGTTGCCGAGGCCAAGACCGCCGAAGCGATCGCGGTCTCCGCGGAGGAAAAGGTCGTGACCGCACGCGCGGTCGAGGTCGCCGATCGTGCCCGTCTCACCCAGGTGCTGGCCGCGCGGACCGAGGCCGAGCGCAAATCGACGGAGCTGATCGTCGCGGCCGAAGCCGAGAAGAAGGCCTCGCTCGATCGCGCCGAGGCCGTGAAGACGCTGGCCACCGCGGAAGCCGAGTCCAACAAGATCAAGGCCGTGGGTGTGCGCAACATCGGCGAGGCGGAAGCGGCCGTCATCACCATGAAGAACGAGGCGCAGAACAAGCTCGGCAGCAACGTCATCGACTTCGAGATCGCCAAGAAGCGGATCGAGACGATGCCGTCGGCGCTGGCCGAGATGGTCAAGCCCATCGCCAACCTGAAGGACGTCCGTATCCTGCACACCGGCGGCGCGTTCGGCGGCAACGGCACCGGTGGAGGCAATGTCGGCTTCGGCGAGGGACTCGCTGGCGAGCTGCTCAAGGTGCACGCGCTGCGTCCGATGATCGACGAGATCCTGCGCCAGAGCGGCTTTGCGCCCGGCGAGGATCCCGTGAAGGCGCTGGTCGGCGCCGTGACCGGGAAGAGCAACGGCGCCGCCGTGCCCGCGCCGGCACCAGAGAAGACGAACACCGCCGATCTATGAATGCCCGTTCATTGCTGCGGAGAATTCGAATCGATAAACAGGCTGAGCGCGTCTCGCGTCGCGCAACGTGCCGGAGTGACGATCGATCGTCTTGAACCTTTCGATCGCACTCCGGACGGATCTTCCAAGGCAACGACATTGGTTGCCGCGGCGCCTGCGCCGATCGACGCCAGGCGCTGAAGCCTGTTTTCGATCGGGGAATTTCATATGAAATATTTTCTGTCTGGACTGATCGCGATCGGCCTTTCGATCGCCACCATGCCCTCGTTCGCGGCCGATGCCCGCAACGTCACCGTCGTCAACGAGACCGGCTATGCCATCAAATTCCTGGGCTTCAACGCGCCGGACGATGGCCTGGACGAATGGGACAATGAGCTCGAGAAGGTCTTGCAGAACCAGGCCAGCACCTATGTCGAGTTCGACGAGGACGACGAGGGCTGCGTCTGGAACATCCGCGTCGACTGGCAGAACTACGACGAAGCCGTGCTCTGGAAAAACGTCAACCTCTGCAAGATGACCGCGCTTCGGCTGCGTTACGATCCCGGCACCAAGACCACCTCGTTCCTTGCCGAGTAGTCTCTGGCAGACTTGGCCCGGAGGAGGGGGCATCCCAGCCTTCCTCCGGCGCATTGCGGATGATGACGAATTCGTCCTTTGCAAGCGCAAGCGGCTTTGTTATACGCAGCCGCGCGCGAACGACTGGTTCGCCTTTTCCTCGGTAGCTCAGCGGTAGAGCATCCGACTGTTAATCGGATGGTCGCTGGTTCGAATCCAGCCCGGGGAGCCAAATCCTTCCGCAAGGTCAACGGGTTACGGGCGCATTCTCGCGCGATATGCAATCTTGTTGCCTTGCCCTCCGAACCGCGTTTTCGCGATCCCGGCTGGGAATCGCATTCAAGCAGATGTGTTGTGGGTTGGCCCCGTCACGCCATGCGGACGGCGCCAAATCGACTCAATTGAAATCGAGTTTCGCGATAGCCGGATCTTAACGGAGCTGATTCCCATGCCAGACATCCAGGTCGACCATATGGCCCCCTCGATTCTGCCGGCCGACATTCCCGAGCTCAGCGACGACGAATGCCTCGCCTGTCTGGCGCGTGCGGTCGAGACGCCCGATTCGGCGCGGCTGGATGAGGTCGCCGCTCTGATCGGCCGCCTTGCGGTGGCCATCGAATAATCCGTCCCGACCCTGATGCGGTAACATGCGGAGGCCTTAGCTGCGCAGGCTAACGGCCGTGTTGCGTTTTGGCCGTGCATGCTCCAAAGATGCCGCGAATTTCGTCCGCGGCATCGTCCGCCTTGCAGGGTCCGCAAATGTCCGGTTTCTCGACCGCGCGCCTCAAAATGGTCGATGGCCAGGTGCGCACCAATGACGTCACTGACCGTCGTGTTCTCGATGCCATGCTCACGGTTCCGCGGGAAGCCTTCGTGCCGGCCGACCGGCAGGCGTTGGCTTATCTCGACCTCGACCTCGACGTGAGCGAAGGCGCGGCCAAGCGGTTCCTGATCAAGCCGCAGCTGACCGGCAAGCTGCTCCAGGCCGCCGAGATCGGCGAGGGCGACAACGTGCTGGTGGTCGGCTGCGCCACGGGCTACCTCGCCGCACTGACCGCCAAGCTTGCACGCCAGGTCACCGCCACCGAATGCGATTCGGCTTTGGCCGCGAAAGCCAAGGCCGCCCTGAACCTTGCCAACGTCACCTGCAAGGCCGCGGCCTGCGCCGAAGGCGATCCGTCCGCCGCTCCCTTTGACGTGATCATCCTCAATGGGGCGACTGAGGTCGTGCCGGAAGCGCTGCTCGGGCAGCTGAAGGAGGGCGGGCGTCTGGTGGGGGTGTCGGCCGAATCGAGGCCGCCGCGTGCCATAATCGTGACCCATACCCATGGTGAATTCGGCCATCGGGCCCTGTTCGACGCTGCCGCTCCGGTCCTTCCCGGGTTGGAACGGGCTGCCGCCTTCGTGTTCTGACGGCCCAAAACGCGATAAAATCCCGTTCTGAATCAGAAGTGTGGCCGGGATGCTGCACGTAAAGAGTTTCCACCGAGAACTACCCTCAGGTAGTTCCGTCGCGCTTGACCGCGTCTTATGTTGCGGCGGGGCAACGACTCCACTCGTAGACGGTAACCCAGCTCGCGGGCACGAGCCGGGCGTTAGAATGAACGGAATTTTTGGGATGCATGGGGTGAAGCTCTTCACCGGAGCTGCGGTTTCGGTCCTGCTGCTCGCGCTTGCCGGGCCGACGCCTGCCTTGGCGGACACGATCGAGTCCGCGCTGGTGCGCGCCTATCAGAACAATCCACAGCTCAACGCACAGCGCGCCCAGGTGCGCTCGACTGACGAAAACGTGCCGCAGGCGCTCTCGGGATATCGCCCGAAGGTCTCGCTGACGGCGAGCGGGGGCATTCAGTACTCGGACTTCAAAAGCGCCTCCAACAGCGATCCGATTAACGGTAAAGGCTATCCCCGAAGCGTGGGACTGACTGCCACCCAGACGCTCTACAACGGTAACCAGACTGCCAACAGGACGCGCGCCGCGGAGAGTCAGGTTTCCGGCTCCCGCGAAGCGCTGCGCAGCCTCGATCAGAGCATATTGCTCCTGGCCGCCACGACCTACATGGATTATCTGCGCGACTCGGCGACGCTCGAAGTCCAGCGCAGCAACGTGCGGGTGCTCGAGCAGACGCTCAAGCAGACCCGTGACCGCTTCAATGTCGGCGAAGTGACGCGAACCGACGTTGCGCAATCGGAAGCACAGCTGGCGGCTGGCAGGACGCAGGCCCTGACCGCGGAAGCAAATCTCACCACGACGCGCGCGAACTTCCGCCGCATCATCGGCAACGAGCCGACGAATCTGGCACCCGGCTCGCCGGTGGATCGTTTCCTGCCCGCGACGCTCGCTGCCGCGGTCGAGCTCGGCCTCGTCGAGCATCCGAACGTCACCGCCGCGATGTTCGGCATTGACGTCAATTTCTTGCAGGTCAAAGTTGCTGAGGGCGCTCTGCTACCCACGGTCACCCTGCAGGCGGGCGTGACCCAGGCCTACGAACAATCCTTGATTCAGTACCGCTCGCTCAGCGCTTCCGCGCTCGCGCAGATCTCGGTGCCGATCTATCAGGGCGGTAGCGAATATTCGCTGATCCGGCAATCCAAGGAAAACCTGGCGCAGCAACGTCTCAACCTCGAAAACACGCGGGATCAGACCCGCGCGACCGTCGTGCAGTGGTGGGGTTCGCTGCAGGCCGGCAAGGCGCAGGTGCAGTCCGCGCAGGCGCAGGTGACGGCGTCCGAGATCGCGCTGAATGGCGTGCGCGAAGAGGCCAAGGCCGGTCAGCGCACGACCCTGGACGTCCTCAACGCGCAGCAGGCGCTGGTCAATGCGCGCGTCGCGCTGGTGACTGCGCAGCACGACCGGGTTGTTGCATCCTATAACGTCCTCGCCGCCGTCGGCCGTCTGGCGCCGCAGGTTCTCGGCCTTGCAACCACGGTTTACGATCCCAGCGTTCACTACCATCAGGTCCGCGATAGCTGGGCCGGCGTGCGTACGCCTGACGGGCGCTGATTCCCGTACTCGCCCGGTCGGCCTCATGAATTGCCGAGGCCGACCGGCGCTTTGCTTGCAATCATCAAAATCCCTGACATAGCCTTGCCAAGACGATGCGGGTCGATTCGCCTCGCAGTGATGCCGTGTGCGTAAAGCTTGAGTGCCGGGGGCAGGGGCGCACCGCTGCACGTTGAGCCGTGATCTGGGGACAAGTCGGGCTGCCGCGACGAAAATGTCGGGCCGCCCATCCGGAACCGGCCAATCCTGTCGTGCTTGGTGTAAAACAACGCATGCGAGGGCGTTGATGATGTGGAGTCGGAGATGACGCAGCCTGCAAAGGTCACAGAACCCTCGATGGAGGAGATTCTGGCCTCGATCCGGCGCATCATTGCCGACGATGAGGCCAAGCCGCCGCCGGCAGAGGCCGCAAAGCCCGCGCCAGCTCCTGCTGCGCCCGCACCCAAGCCGCAGGCGATGAACGACATTCCGCCCTCCAAGGTTGCCCCTGCCAAGCCTGCCGCTGAAAAACCTGCGCCACCTCCGGCCGCAAAGCCGGCAGCGGCCCCTCCGCCTGCGGCGGAGGCATCACCGAACAGCCAGGACGACATCGACGCGCTGTTGGCGGGGCTGGATACGGCCACAACCGCGCCGGAGGTCCGCGAGCCTGAGCCGGAGCCCGAGCCTGAGCCCGACGTGCTCGAATTGACCGACGAGATGGCGATGGATCCGACGCCGCCTCCGCCGCCGCCGAGCTTCCGCAAGGTCGAGCCGCGTGACGATCTCGAATTCGCCGAATCGCCGCCGCCGCGCCCGACGCCGTCCTACGCGCCGGTGGACTTCGATGCCCCGCCGCTGCCGCCGCAGCAGCCCATGCTCGCGCAGTCCACCGTCTCGGCGGTCGAATCCGCCTTCAACTCCCTGGCTCATACGGTGCTCAGCAGCAACGCGCGGACGCTGGAGGATCTGGTCAAGGAGATGCTGCGTCCGATGCTGAAATCCTGGCTCGACGACAATTTGCCGGGCCTCGTTGAACGCATCGTGAAGGCCGAAATCGAGCGGGTCTCGCGCGGCGGGCGCTGATACGGCCCTGCGGCCCCGATAAAGCCCTGCTCCTGCGGCATATTCGGTCTGCGGACCGGGCAGGAAAGCCTTTGCCGCTGAGCTTCCCGTTGACTTGACCCGCACACGCGGCTTTCTAACAGCCCCATGATCGAGAAAAATTACCAGCCCGCCGATATCGAAGCCCGCATGTCCGTGGTGTGGGAGGACAGCCTTGCCTTCAAGGCCGGCCGCCCCGACCGCCGCGACGCCGTGCCCTTTACCATCGTGATCCCGCCGCCGAACGTGACGGGCTCGCTGCACATGGGCCACGCCCTCAACAACACGCTGCAGGACATCCTGTGCCGGTTTGAGCGGATGCGCGGCCGCGACGTGCTGTGGCAGCCCGGCACCGACCATGCAGGCATCGCCACCCAGATGGTGGTCGAGCGGCAGCTGATGGAGCGCCAGCAACCCGGCCGCCGCGAGATGGGCCGCGAGAAGTTTCTGGAGCGGGTCTGGCAGTGGAAGGCCGAGAGCGGCGACACCATCATCAACCAGCTCAAGCGGCTCGGCGCCTCCTGCGACTGGTCGCGCGAACGCTTCACCATGGACGAGGGCCTGTCGAAGGCCGTCATCAAGGTGTTCGTCGAGCT
The DNA here is from genome assembly GCF_014198235.1 of Bradyrhizobium sp. ERR14. Lineage (NCBI taxonomy): Bacteria > Pseudomonadati > Pseudomonadota > Alphaproteobacteria > Hyphomicrobiales > Nitrobacteraceae > Bradyrhizobium > Bradyrhizobium sp. ERR14. Next base: position 636,566 of record NZ_JACIHD010000001.1, read on the forward strand.
GCACCGCGACGGCCTGATCTACAAGGACAAGCGGCTGGTGAACTGGGACACCAAGCTGCTGACCGCGATCTCCGATCTCGAGGTGCAGCAGACCGAGGTGAAGGGCCACCTCTGGTATCTGCGCTATCCGATCGAGGGCAAGACGTTCAATCCTGAGGATCCCTCGAGCTTCATCGTCGTCGCCACCACGCGCCCCGAGACCATGCTCGGCGATACCGGCGTTGCCGTGCATCCCGAGGACGAGCGCTATCAGAAGCTGGTCGGCAAAAACGTGATCCTGCCGCTGGTCGGCCGCAAGATCGCGATCGTCGCCGACGATTATTCCGATCCCGAGAAGGGCTCTGGCGCGGTCAAGGTGACACCGGCGCACGACTTCAACGATTTCGAGGTCGGCAATCGCCACGGCCTGCGCCGCATCAGCGTGATCGACAGGGAAGGTTGCCTCGATCTCGTCGACAACGAGGACTATCTGCGCGACCTGCCGGAAGGCGCCTCGCAATTCGCCGAGGAATTCCACAAGGTCGACCGCTTCGCTGCGCGCAAGCGCATCGTCGAGCGGCTTGAATCGTTCGGCTTCGTCGAGCGGATCGAGCCGCACACCCACATGGTGCCGCACGGCGATCGCTCCAACAGCGTGATCGAGCCGTACCTCACCGACCAGTGGTATGTCGACGCCAAGACGCTGGCAAAGCCCGCGATCGCGGCGGTGCGGTCGGGCGAGACGTCGTTCGTGCCGAAAAACTGGGAAAAGACCTATTTCGAGTGGATGGATAACATCCAGCCCTGGTGCATCTCGCGCCAGCTTTGGTGGGGCCATCAGATCCCGGCCTGGTACGGCCCCGATGGCAAGGTGTTCGTCGCCGAGACCGAGGAGGAGGCCGTCAGCCACGCGCTCGGCTATTACGTCGAGCAGGAGGTCATCACGGCCGAGCAGGGCCGCGAGATGGCGCTCGACCGCATCAAGCGCGAAGGCTTCATCACCCGCGACGAGGACGTGCTCGACACCTGGTTCTCCTCGGCGCTGTGGCCGTTCTCGACGCTCGGCTGGCCCGAGGATGCCCCCGAGGTGCAGCGCTATTACCCGACCAATGCGCTGGTGACCGGCTTCGACATCATCTTCTTCTGGGTCGCCCGCATGATGATGATGGGCATGCACTTCATGAAGGAGGTGCCGTTCTCGACGATCTACATCCACGCCCTTGTCCGCGACGAGAAGGGCGCCAAGATGTCGAAGTCGAAGGGCAACGTCATCGATCCGCTCAACCTGATCGACGAATACGGCGCGGACGCGCTGCGCTTCACGCTGGCTGCGATGGCCGCGCAGGGCCGCGACATCAAGCTCGCCACCAGCCGCGTCGAGGGCTACCGCAATTTCGCGACCAAGCTCTGGAACGCCTCGCGGTTCGCCGAGATGAACCACTGCGCCGTGCCCGATGGTTTCGAGCCGGCGAAGGCCAAGGAGACGCTGAACCGCTGGATCGCACATGAGAGCGCGCACACCACGCGCGAGGTGACCGAAGCCATCGAAGCCTATCGCTTCAACGATGCAGCCGGCGCGATCTACCGCTTCGTCTGGAACGTCTATTGCGACTGGTATGTCGAGCTCGCAAAACCCGTGCTGCTCGGCCCCGACAGCCCGGCCAAGGACGAAACCCGTGCCATGGTCGCCTGGGCGCGCGATGAGATCCTGAAGCTGCTGCATCCCTTCATGCCCTTCATCACCGAGGAGCTGTGGGAAGTGACGGCCAAGCGCGACGGTCTGCTCGCATTGGCGCAATGGCCGCTGAAGCCGGCCGAGCCGACACCGGAGCAGCTCGCAATCCTCGCTGCAGCGGCTGGACCGACCGAACCGCTGATGTCGCCGATGCTGGTCATGCCGATCTTCGACCACGCCGACTTCACCGATCCCAAGGCGGAAGCCGAGATCGGCTGGGTCATCGACCTGATCACGCAGATCCGTTCGGTGCGTGCCGAGATGAACATTCCGCCGGCAACGCTGACGTCGCTGGTGCTCGTCGGCGCCTCCGCCGAAACCAGGGACCGCGTGCCGCGCTGGACCGACGTCATCAAGCGCATGGCGCGGCTGTCGGACATCTCCTTCGCCGACCGCGCGCCTGACGGAGCGGTTCAGCTCCTCGTCCGCGGCGAAGTGGCCGCGCTGCCGCTGAAGGGTGTGATCGACGTCGCTGCCGAGCGCACGCGTCTCGACAAGGAGATCGGCAAGGCCGACGCCGATATCAAACGCGCCGAGTCCAAGCTCGCGAACGAGAAGTTCGTCGCCAACGCAGCCGAGGAGGTCGTCGAGGAGGAGCGCGAAAAGCGCGAGGCCGCGCTCGCGCGCAAGGCCAAGCTGCTCGAGGCGCTGGAGCGGCTGAAGCAGGCGTCGTGACCTCGCTGTCATTCCGGGATGGTCCGAAGGACCAGACCCGGAATCTCGAGATTCTCCGGTGCGCAATTGCGCACCGTAGTTCGCGTCTTCGTCGCGCCCCGGAACGACGACTACTTCGGAAACGGCTTGCTCAGAAACTTCGAGCCCCTGACGCCATAGCGCCAGGGCAGCTCGACGGCCTTGGTAATGCCGATCCGGATGCCGGCCACTACCTCGACATCGTCCGTCCGCGCATGCAGCGCGATCGGCGGCCGGTCCAGCGGCAGGGTGTTGTGCGCAATGGTGATGCCGAGCGCCTCGGTCAGCTTGCCGGGGCCCGAGCACAGCGCGTGCACATCCTGGAGATGACGGCGGCGGCGCATCGCGGCGATCCCGTGCGTCGGCTCCAGCGCGCGGATCAGCACGGCGCTCGCCGAGCCTTCCTCCTCGCAGACGAAGTTCACGCACCAGTGGATGCCGTAGGAGCGATAGACATAGGCAAAGCCCGGCGGGCCAAACATCACCTGGTTCCGCGGCGTCGGCCCGTTGTAGGAGTGCGCCGCCGGCTCGGTATGATGATAGGCCTCGACCTCGACGATGACGCCGCCGACGCCGTCGACCAGCATGGTCGCGCCAATCAGGTCCCGGGCGACCTCGCGGACGTCGCGGTCGAAAAAGCCGCGCTTGAGCAGCTTGCCGAGCCGCGGGGTGGAAGTCTTCGATACTGGAGCCATTCGAGGTGAGAATTGCCTGAGAACAGAGCAGGATATTGCCCATATCTGCCATGTTCCCTGAAGCGGCGCGAGCCGGGTTGCGATGCGGGGCGAGACCGACTAGGTAGGACCTGAACAGACCGGACATCCCATGGTCGTTATTGTCGATACCATCACGAACCCGCTGCGCCCGCGCCACCCCGAAAAGGTGAATCGTCCTGACTCCGCTTCGCCGCCGAAGCCGGACTGGATTCGCGTGCGCGCGCCGAACACCCGCGGCTACGCCGACACCCGCAACATCGTGCGGTCCAACGGCCTGCACACGGTGTGCGAGGAGGCCGGCTGCCCGAACATCGGCGAGTGCTGGGACAAAAAGCACGCCACCTTCATGATCATGGGTGACACCTGCACCCGAGCCTGCGCGTTCTGCAACGTCAAGACCGGCCTGCCCAATGCGCTGGATGCGGCCGAGCCTGAGAACGTCGCCGAGGCGACCGCCAAGCTCGGCCTTGCCCATGTCGTCATCACCTCCGTGGATCGCGACGACCTCGCTGACGGCGGCGCCGAGCACTTCGCCCAGACCATCCGCGCGATCCGCGCCGCGTGCCCCACGACCACGATCGAGATCCTGACGCCGGACTTCCTGCGCAAGGAGGGGGCGCTCGAGGTGGTGGTTGCCGCCAAGCCCGACGTCTTCAACCACAATCTCGAGACCGTGCCGTCGCGCTATCTCACGGTGCGGCCGGGCGCGCGCTATTTCCATTCGATCCGGCTGTTGCAGCGGGTCAAGGAGCTCGATCCCACCATCTTCACCAAGTCCGGCATCATGGTCGGCCTCGGCGAGGAGCGCCACGAGGTGCAGCAGGTGATGGACGATCTGCGCTCCGCCGACGTCGATTTCCTGACCATCGGCCAGTATTTGCAGCCGACCCGCAAGCACCACGCCGTGATGCGCTACGTGCCGCCGGACGAGTTCGCCTCTTACGAGAAGGTCGCCTACACCAAGGGCTTCCTGATGGTGTCGGCGAGCCCGCTCACCCGCTCGTCGCATCATGCCGGCGAGGACTTTGCGAGACTGAAGGCCGCGCGGGCCGCGACGGCCCGCTGAACCGCCATGCCCAAATTTTCGAGCAAGCGCCGTGTCAATCACAGCGCCACCGAGATGTTCGATCTGGTCGCCGACGTCGAGCGCTACCCGGAATTCGTGCCGCTCTGCAGCGCGCTGAAGGTGCGCCAGCGCATGGCCAAGCCTGATGGCACCGAGGTGCTGGTCGCCGACATGACGGTGTCGTTCAAGCTGGTCAAGGAATCCTTCACCAGCCGCGTGAGCCTCGACCGCGCCAATCTGAAGATCCTGGTCGAATATCTGCAAGGTCCTTTCAGCAACCTGGAAAATCGCTGGACGTTCGAGCCCAAAGGCGAGGGCGTCTGCGACGTCGGGTTCTTCCTGTCCTACGAATTCAAGAGCCGCATGCTGGCGCTGCTGATGGGCTCGATGTTCGACGCCGCCTTCGCGGGCTTCTCGACCGCGTTCGAGAAACGGGCGGACGCGATTTACGGGCGGAAGCTGGCGTCGTCGTAGGTGTCGATCGCCTGTAGCCCGGATGGAGCGAAGCGTAATCCGGGGCAGTTCGCGCGTCGAAGCACCGTCCCGGATTGCGCTTCGCTTCATCCGGGCTACGAGAATCGACTTCAATCCACCGCCTTCACCACATCGGGCGGCTGCGAGGCGTAATACGCCGCGGCCTGCTCGATCTCCTGCGGCGTCATTGCGCGGGCGATGTTGCGCATCTGCTGGCTGATGTCGTTGCGGCGCTCGCCGGAGGCGAAGGCGTGGAGTTGCGCCTTCATGTAGGCCTCGGACTGCCCCTCCAGCCACGGGCTGCCGGTCTTGTTGTCGAGGCTGCCGTGGCAGGAGCCGCAGGGCGCGATCCCGCGCATCGGCGCGCCGTAGATGACGATGTTGGGTTTCGGCAGTTGTGGCGTCGGGTGATAGGCCGGAAGCCGCGGCAGATAGGCGTAATAGTTCGAGAGATCGGCGATCTCCTGGTCTGTCAGGTTGACCGCAAACGGCGACATCACGGCATTGGTGCGCGCACCCGAGCGGAAATCGTGCAGCTCCTTGTAGATCACGGCCGCATACTGGCCGGCGAGATTGGGCGAGTCCGCGCGGCTGACGCCGGTCGGGCCATGACAGATCGCGCAGCGCTGCGCCAGCGTCGCGCCGCGGCCGATCGCCTCCTGGCTCGGACGTGACAACGTGTTCGAGGTCAGCACGACCCCGGACAGGCGTTTTGCCTGTTCGGGCGCCGTGACGCCGGCCGCACGCTGCGGTACGCCGGCGGCACTGCAGATCGCGTCCCAGACATTGGCGAACTGAACCCAGGGCTGCGCGAACGGCAGCACGATGAAGCCGGCAATCGCGGTGACGACGAGGATCGCGGCGGTGATGCCGACGCCAGTCCTGAAATGGCTGTTGCGGAAGGTGAAGAGGTCGCGCGTGCTCATCACTGCGCCCCCACATAGACGGCCGGCACCGAGGTGCCCGAACTCAGCGCCAGATTCAGGATCGGATAGCCGTAATTGGTCAGCGTGAGGCCGATCATCAGCGCCACCCACAGCGCATGGGTGTTGAGCGCGACCGGCACGGTTGTCGGCTGGTGCACGGCCAGCGCGAAGCGATAGGGCCCGGCGTCGGCCTGCGGCGCGCGCATGCCGCGCGCGAGGATGACGATGAACATGATGCCCGACGCCAGCAGGATGAAGCCGCCGATCGCCGAGAGGGTGACGGAGAGCGCCTGCGGCGCGATCGCGGGATCGCCGAAATCGAAATAGGCCATGCGGCGCGGCATGCCCAAAATGCCGACCCAGTGCCACGGGAAGGTCGTCACGATCATGCCGATGAACCACAGCCAGAGCTGGGTGCGGATCAGGCGGAGATCGATCAGCTCCCGGCCGGTCAGATGCGGCCACAGATCATAGGCGATCGCAAAATACATGATGACGATGGCGCCGCCGAAGATCAGGTGGAAATGGCCGGTGATCCACTGCGTGTTGTGGATCGAGGCATCGAGCTGATAGCTCATGTTGATGAGGCCGCCGGCGCCGCCGAAGCCGAGCATGACGAAGGAGAACGCCAGCGCCAGCATCATCGGGTTGTCCCAGGGCAGGGCCCCGATCCAGCCGAACATGCCGCGGCCGCCGCGCAGGCGCGCCGCGATCTCGACCGAGGCGCAGATCGTGAACACGGTCAGCAGCGTCGGCAGCGCAACCAGCGCGGTGAAGGCCGAATGGATGAACTTGAAGCCGGCGCCGACTTGCGGATCGGCGAAGGTGTGGTGCATGCCGATCGGCATCGACACCACCAGGAACAGGATGAAGGAGATCCGCGCCATCGAGTCGGAATAGACGCGGCCGCCGATCGCGCGCGGCACGATGGTGTAGTAGGCGATGTAGGTCGGCATCAGCCAGAAATAGACGATGGCGTGCAGCGTCCAGGAGAAGAAGACGCGGGCGAGGCCGGCATCGATGGTGGCCTTGAGGCCTGCCGCAACCGGAATGATCTGCAGCAGCAGCTCGAGCGCGGCGCCGACCGCGGTCCAGGCCCAGAGGTAGGAGCCGGCGACATTGGCGAACATGGCGAGCGGCACTGGCGCGCCGGGATTGGCCTTGCGCCAGACGCGCAGATTGACCGACATCAGCGCGACCCAGATCCAGGAGCCGACCACGACCAGGACGACGCCGAGATAATAGAAGACGTTGCCGATCAGCGGCGGATAGAAGGTGTAGAGCACCGAGGCGCGGCCGAGCGCGATCGGGATCACCGCCATGACGCTCCCGGCGACGATCAACCAGAATCCGGCCCAGGCCCAGCGCACACCGACCAGGCGCTGCTGTAGCGCGGACTCGCTGATGGCGTAGCCGAAGGCCATCGCCACCAGGGTCGGGAAGACGTAGCCCATCACCGTGCCGTGGGCGGTCAGCGAGCGGTAATAGAGCTCGGGGTTGGAGAGCCAGGTGCCGATCGGGCTGCGGATGAACATCTGCCAGGCGCCGAGCGTGAGCGCGATGCCGAATACGGCGAAGGCCAGCCAGAAATGGGCGAGGATGAGCTTCCTATTGACCAACACAGCTCAGCCTCCCGCCACCCTTCGCGCGATCGGCGAATTCAGTCTTGTCGATCACCTTGACCTTGCCCCACATGCCCTCATGGCCAAAGCTGCAAAACTCCTGGCAGGGCATCAGATAGTCGCCGGTCTTCGCGAAGCGCATCAGCTGCTCGGAGATGTAGCCCGGCACCAGCATGGTGTTGACGTTGGTGCCCTGGATCAGGATGCCGTGGACGACGTCGGCGCTGGTGGCCCGCAGCGTGATCGGCGTATCCGCGGGCACCACGATGCAGGCTGGCGTGAAGGAATATTGCTGGCCGATTGCGCGCACGGTGACATTGCCGTTGGCCTCCAGCACGCTGCCGAGATTGCTCTCGACGAATTCGCCGGACAGATGCAGGCGCGAGGGATCGGTGATCTCGACGCGCGGCTGCGGCATGGTCGCGCGATGGATGCCGGCGAAAGCCGCCAGCAGCGCCATCATCACGATGATGATCACGGCGATGGTGGCCCAGCGCCGCTCGACGCGGGCGGCGACCTCGGCGCTGTCGTGATGCGTTTCCTCTGCGCTCATTGCAGCGATCCGCGGGGCAGGAAGACGAACAGATAGAAGGCGAGCCACATCGCGACCACGCAGGCGGTGGCGATGCCGGCGAGCACGATCGCGCCGGACGGGCCTTGCGCGACGACCTCCTCGACGGCCTGGTCGGCGCTCGCGGGGCTGGTCGGCGGGTCGGAGTTGATCATGTGATTCTCAGTTCAGCGGTGCGGAGCGCAGCTCGTTGGCCTCGCGCGCCGAGACCGGCGTGCCGCGATTGCCCCAGGCGGTGCGGATGTAGGAAACGACGGCGGCGATCTCGTTGTCGGACAACAGGCCCGCGAACGGCGGCATGCCGTAGGGCATCGGGTTGCCCTTGGTGCCCGGCGGATAGCCGCCATTGAGCACCATGCGGATCGGATTGACCGCGGACTGCATCTCGATCGACTGGTTGTTGGCGAGCGGCGGCCAGTGCGGCGGCTTGCCTTCGCCCTGCGTGCCGTGACAGCTCGCGCATTGCTTGTCGTAGACGGTCTTGCCGAGGCTGATCAGCAGGCTGCTTTCGGTGGTCGGCAGCGTCGAGCTTGCCGGCGGCGGAGGCGAGGGCTCCGCAATGCCCTTGAGGTACACCGCCATCGCGCGGGTGTCCTCGTCATTGAGATATTGCAGGCTGTTGTGCACGACCTCGGCCATCGGGCCGTAGACCACTCCGCGCATGGAGACGCCGGTCTGGAGCAGGTCGGTGATGTCCTTGATGCTCCAGTCGCCGAGGCCGGCCTCGCGATTGGACGTCAGCGAGGGCGCGTACCAGTTCTGCATCGGGATCAGGCCGCCCTTGAAGGCATCCGATTGCGAGGTGCCGCCGAGCGCATTGATCGGCGAATGGCACATGCCGCAATGGCCGAGGCCCTCGACGAGATAGGCGCCGCGATTCCATTCCGCCGATTTCTTCGGATCGGGCTTGAACTCGCCTTCGCTGAAGAACAGCGTGCGCCATCCCAGAATGAGCTGCCGGTTGTCGTAGGGAAAGCGCAGTTCGTGCGGCTTGTTCTTCTGGCTCACCGGCGCGATCGAGCGCAAATAGGCGAAGATCGCGTCGCTGTCGGCGCGCGTCACCTTGGTGTAGGACGCGAACGGCATGGCCGGATAGATCAACCCGCCGTCCGGGAAACGGCCGCTGTGCATGGTCTTGTAGAAGTCGTCGGCGCTCCATTTGCCGATCCCGGTATCCGGGTCCGGCGTGATGTTGGAGGTGTAGAGTGTGCCGAACGGTGTCGGCATGGCGCGGCCGCCGGCGAACAGGCGGCCTTCCGGCGCGGTGTGGCACGCCGTGCAATCGCCGGCACGGGCGAGATATTCACCGCGGGCGATGATGTCGCTGCTCTTGTCCTGCGCCTGCGCGGCCGTGGTGAGCGCGGCGAGGGCCAGGAGCTTGATCGGTAACAGTGCGGTCGACAGTTTCGAGCCCATCATCCGCCTCGTCAGTTGGGCTGGCTGCCGCAGCCGAAAGGCAGCGCGTAGGTGCCTTTCGGCACGGGGGCCGGGTTCGTGGGCGCCGGTCGTGTCGCGAGCCAGGCCGCGACCGCGGTGACGTCCGCCTCGGTCAGATGGCCTGCGACTTGCTGCATGCAGTCTGGCGATTTCGCCGTGCGGGTGCCGTAGCGCCAGGCGCCGAGCTGGGCGCTGATGTAATTGGCGCGCAGGCCGAGCAGGCCGGGGATGCCGGGTTGCATGCCGGCGAGTCCCGGGCCATGGCAGCTGACGCAGGCCGGAATGTTGCGGCTGGCATCGCCGCTGGTGGCGAGCAACTCGCCCAGCGCCAGCACGTCCTTGCTGACCTCGCTCGGCGCCGGCTGCGGTAGCGGCGGATGTTCGCCAGCGAAATATTCCGCCATTGCCTCCAGATACGGATCCGGCAGAAACTCCAGCAGATAGTTCATGGGCGGATATTTGCGGCGGCCGCTGCGGAAGGCGAGCAGCTGATTGTAGAGATAGCCGGCGGGCTTGCCGGCTAGCCGCGGGAAATAGACGTCGCTGGTGCCTTCGCCCTTGTTGCCGTGACAGGGCGTGCAAGCCTCGACCCGCGCCGCCATCGTGTCTGGAGGCTGGTTGGCCGTTTGTGCGGCCGCACCATCAATGGTGGCCAAGGTGATGGTTACGGCGACTGAAGCCGCGGCGCGAGCGAACAATTTCGTCGCCCTCCAAATGCTGGTCCGGTTGATTCCGGCTCACAACGTAGAGCGGCATTATTGCGCCAATATTTTCTCGCGCAAGATCGGAGACGCGTGATGACGTTTGGTCGCGCCGTCTGCATTCGCGATTCCGATCGAATTGGACAAACTTGCGTGCTTTTTTCAAAAACTGAGCATAACGCTGCGGTCTCGCGACAGTTCCTGCCCGAGTCCTGCATTGGTCATGTCGCCCTCAGATGTCGGAGGGCGCAGGGAAGGCCGGGTGCCGGCTGGCACCCGCGGTCCACTGTGCGAATCCTGCGTGACAAGAAGCTGCACAGCGGCATACAGGTGTTGCCAGGACAACCCGGCCTTCCCTGCGCAGTGGTTTGACGGCTTATGCCGAGCTCTCCCCGGGGAGCGATGCACTATTGCCCCCGTCGCCTTGCAGATGACTGACGTGCGCACCCGGTCAGGCACCACACATCACCACAAGACTTGACGCACAGACCCCGGGCGTCAGGACGACACGGTTTTGCCGTACGCAGATCACACCGGTCGTGTGCGCGATAGGCTGTTGCTCACGGTTGCCCGCCCTGCAATGCCTCTCGCGCCGATGTGACGAACGTCCACCGCAGCTCACCCCACGTTTCGTGACGATCGCGATACGCCCCTCTGACCGGGGTGAGGTGGCGAGACAATGCGACAAAGCCGAAATTCTGTAAAGGCGAATCTTTTCGCCAGCGCGCCTTGCCCTACGGCTAGCGTGTTTTGCCCGTCGGGCAACGCAAGACATTGTAGGCCGTAGGGCGGATTAGCCGAAGGCGTAATCCGCCATTCTGGTCCCGCGACGAGAGACGCGGCGGATTACGCTTCGCTAATCCGCCCTACGGGACCGTGTTCCCTTCGGGATCAATTCGCGCCGCAGTGAGTTTGCAACGGATTGTCCGGGTTGGAGCCGCCATGACCATCAATTTCGACACGTTGAAAGCCTCGCTCGTCCTGTATGGCTTGAACGCGATTTACGCGATCCTTCTGCTCGCGATCGGCTGGTACCTGTCGGGCGCCATGCAGCGGTTCGTCACGCGCCTGTTGAGCGTCACGCATCGCGTCGACCCGCTCGTGACTTTGTTCGTGGGCAGCCTTGCACGTTACGGCGTGCTGGCGGTGGTCGGCATCGCCGTGCTTCAGCTGTTCGGCATTCAGACCGCGAGCCTCGTTGCCGTGCTGGGCGCGACATCGCTCGCCATTGGTCTGGCACTTCAGGGCACGCTCTCCAATCTCGCCGCCGGCGTGATGCTGCTGTTGTTCCGGCCGTTTCACATCGGTAACGATGTCGAGGTCGCCGGCAAGGCGGGCAAGGTAAAGTCGCTGTCGCTGTTCATGACCGAGCTGGTCGCGCCCGACAACACGCAGATCCTGTTGCCTAACGGGCAGGTGTGGGGCGCGGCCATCATCAACCGCAGCGCCTATCCCGGCACGGGCGAGGTCAAGGTTGCGTTTCCGGTCAGGGCCGGATCGGCCAACGCGCTGGCAGACCAGATCCTGAAACAGCTGCGCGACGATCCCCGCATCGCCAAGGGTGTCGCACCGTCGGTCAATGTGTCGAAGGTGATCGCCGCCGATCCCGCGGCGCCCGTCGTGGAATTGACGGTCAGCGCAAGGGTGAATCCGTCAGATGCCGATGCGGTCAGGCAGCGGGTGCTCGACCATGCGAGCGCGCTGCTGGCGGCGGCATAGCCGCCTCAGCCGAGGCGAGTTGGAACGAAACTAATTCCAAGCTGAGCGCTATTTGCTCCAGCGCAACCAGATCCCGACCGCGCGCGGCGAGGTTCGCGCGTGATCGCGGCGGCGTGCCACATCGCCGCGTGGAGAGTGGGGGCTGGACTTGGGAAGCAAGATGAAGAATCCGTCATTGGGGCGAGGGCGCTCGCGGCGCGCATGTAGAACGAAGGGTGCGGTGCTGTTGTCCTGGACAGCGTCCGGCTTGCTGCTGCCGGCCCTCGCCGGGGAGGCTTGCCTGGCGCAATCGGCGGCGCCAGGCGCGTCGGTCCAGCTCGATCCTGTCGTGGTGGAGGCGCCGAAGAGCGCGGCGAAGCCCCCGGCGGCATCTCGCGAGCGGGTCGCGGCGCGGCGCGGCGCCGCCAAGCCGCAATCTCGCAGCGGTGACAATTCCGGCGACGAGGTTGCGGGGCATGCTGCCCCGGCTGCATCGGTGCAGGAGCGCTTCGAAGCGCTCGCAGGCGGCGTCGCGCTGGTCCGGCGCGAGGATATCTCACCCACGGGCAATCCGACCGTGTCACGTGCCCTCAGCGGTGTTCCCGGTGTCGTGGTGCAGAATTTTTTCGGCGGCAACGACCAGCCGCGCATCCAGATCCGCGGCTCCGGCCTGCAGCAGAATCCGGTCGAGCGCGGGCTGCTGGTGCTGCAGAACGGCTTGCCCATCAATCGCGCCGACGGCTCCTACATCGTTGGCTTCGCCAATCCGCAGCAGGCTGAGGCCATCGAGGTCTATCGCGGCTACATGGCCAACCGCCTCGGCGCCACCGTGCTCGGCGGCGCGCTGAACTTCGTGTCGCCGACGGGATCGTCCTCGCCGGGCACGCAGGCCGCAATCAGCGGCGGCAGCTTCGGCCAGATCAATGCCAGCGCGCAGACCGGCGGCAGGAAAGACAATGTGGACGCGCTGGTGCAGGCCGATTTCAGCCGTCGTGACGGCTTTCGCGACTACAACTGCTCCGAGCGCAGCAGTTTCAATGCCAATGTCGGCGCCGTGCTGTCCGAGAATGTCAGCACGCGCTTCTTCATCGGCTACACCGATCTCGGCTTCGATGTGGCGGGACCGCTGACCAAGAGCGCGATGCAGGCCAATCCGCGGCAGGTGTTTGCCGGGCCGACCTTCATCCCGCCATCGACCTCGATCAATCCGGGGCCCAACGTGGTGCGCGACAGGCCGCGCCGCGAGGCCGAGCAGTTCGTGGCGGGATCGCGAACCACCGCGACGTTCGACGCGCATCTGTTCGACGTGGCGCTCGGCTATACCCACACCGACGACATGTTCCGCTTTCCGATCTCCTCAGGCGTCCGCGCCACGCGGGGTGACGATGCGACCGGCGTGTTCCGCTACGCCTACAAGCCCGACAGCGCGGCAGCGTTGCCGCTCGTGGAAACGACCGCGCAATATTCGGTGGGATCGGCGGATCGGGAGAATTTCATCAACCAGGCCGGGCAGACCGGCGTCAAGTTCGGCGAGAGCCGACTCGATGCGACGACGCTGGCGCTGCATAGCGGCCTCAATCTACCGATCTGGGACCGGATCACCGTGTCGCCGGCGATCGCCTATGGCTACGCCACGCGCGACAATGACGACGTCTACCGGAGCGCGACGCGGCCGACGATTGCCTACAATCCGGCAAATCCGACCATGCTGCTGCCGAACGGCGCAGTGCCGACGCAGAGCTCGATCTATGCGCGCAGCTATTCGGCGTGGAGCCCCAGCCTCGGCGTGACCTTCCGGCCCGTGCCCGGCCAGACCGTCTTTGCCGCGGTCAGCCGCAGCTTCGAGCCGCCGTCACATGACGATTTGCTCGCGACGATCAACGGGACGCCGAACAGCAGCCCGGGGCGGCCGACGCCGGGCAATCCGGGGCTCGTCGCAGCAGCGTTCGCGACGACCAATCTGAAGGCCCAGACCGCCACCACGGTTGAGGGCGGCTGGCGCGGCCGCGCCGGCATCCTGTCGTGGGACGCGGTCAGCTACTATTCCTGGGTCGACAACGAACTGCTCAGCCTGCGCGACTCCACCGGCGCGTTGATGGCAGCGTTCAATGCCGACCGCACCACGCATCTCGGCGTCGAGCTCGGCCTCGGCGTCAGGATCACGCAGCGGCTGACCGGCCGCGTCGCCTACACCTACCAGGACTTCCGCTTCGACAACGATCCGCTGCGCGGCAACAACCGGCTCGCCGGCGCGCCGCCGCATCTCGTCAACGCGGTCCTGCAATATCAGGCGACCGACGCCTGGAAGCTCGAAGGCGTGGTGCGCTGGAGCCCGGGCCACATGCCGGTCGACAACATGAACACGCTGTTTGCCGATCCGTTCGTGGTCGCCGATCTGCGTACCGAATACCGGATCAGCGAGCGCTTCTCGGTGTTCGGCGAGATCACCAATCTGTTCGACGCGACCTATGCCGCATCGACCCTGATCGTCGATCAGGCGCGACCGGACCAGGCCGCGTTCATCCCCGGCGACGGACGCGGCTATTACGGCGGCATCCGGGCGCGGTTCTAACTTGCAAAGGAGACTCCCATGATTGCAGACCACACGATGCCACCGGTCGACCTGCCCGGAGGCGATCTCGACGTGGCGAAGATGCCGGGTCACTGGCTGCTGGCCCGGCTCGGCAAGCGCGTGCTGCGTCCCGGCGGTCTTGGCCTGACGCGCGCGCTGCTGCACGGGCTGGTGATCGGCGCCGAAGACGATGTCGTCGAGTTTGCGCCTGGGCTCGGCGTCACCGCGCGCCTGATCCTGGCGCGAGGCCCGCGAACCTATGTCGGCGTCGAGCGCGATGCGCAGGCGGCGGCGTGGACGAGGCAGCAGCTGCTGGCGAGGCGGAATGTCTCGGTCATCGTCGGCACGGCCGATCGGACGACCTTGCCGGCCGGTTCGGCGTCGGTCGTGATCGGCGAGGCGATGCTGAGCATGCAGACCCAGGAGCAGAAGCGCCGCATCGCGGCGGAAGCGTTCCGGCTGCTTCGCCCCGGCGGACGTTACGGCATCCACGAACTCGCCGTGACGCCGGACAATATGCCGTTCGGCCAAAGGCAAGAGATCGATCGCGCGCTCTCCGGCGCTATCCATGTCGGCGCGCGTCCATTGTCCGGCGAAGGCTGGAGAGGGCTGCTGGAGAGTGTCGGCTTTCAGATCGAGGCGGTCGAATTCGCGCCGATGCATCTGTTGCGGCCGCGGCGCCTGGTGCAGGACGAGGGCCTCGTCGGCGCCTTCCGGCTCGCCAGGAATCTGTTGCTGGATCGTGCGGCGCGGCGCCGGGTGCTGGCGATGCGGCGGGTGTTCGAGCAGCATCGCGCCAATCTGGCTGCGATCCGCGTGATTGCCCGCAAGCCGTAAGCGGGGGTGCTCAGCCCCGCGGCGACCGCGGCGTCCGTCGTTTGGCCACATGCCGGCGCGGCGAGCGCGTCACACGCGGGCGCAGGCGGCTTGCAGCGGGACGGCGCGGCTTGGCCTGGGGCTGCGGGCCGCGGGCCAGATCCATCAGCATGCGCAGCGCCTCGACCACCGAGCGGGCGCGCACCGCGGTGCGGCCGATCGCGCCGAAGCGGTGCTCGCGGTGGATGATGCGCCCGTCGCGCGCGGCGGCGGCGAAATGCACGAGACCGACCGGCTTGCCGGGCGTCGCGCCGCCGGGACCAGCTATGCCGGTGATGGCGACGGCGAGATCGACGCCGGCACGCTCCAGCGCGCCGACCGCCATCGCGGTCGCTGTCTCCTTGCTGACGGCACCGAAGTTCGTGAGCGTGCCGGCTTCGACGCCGAGCATCGCGCGCTTGGCGTCGTTGGAATAGGTGACGAAGCCGCGGTCGATCACGTCGGAAGAGCCGGGGATGTCGGTCAGCGCGCCGGCGACGAGGCCGCCGGTGCAGGATTCAGCCGTCGCGATCGTCAGCTTGCGCATCCGGCACAGGTCGAGCAGCGAGCGGGAGAGGGCGCGTGCGTCGCTGCCGCCCATGACCTAGACGCTCCAAGGAAGACGGATGGTGGCGCTCGCGGTCGCCGCGATGCCTTCCTCGCGGCCGGTGAAGCCGAGCCGCTCGCTGGTGGTCGCCTTCACCGCGACGCGCGAGACGTCGACGCCGGAAATCTCGGCGATGCGCGCACGCATGGTGTCGCGCAGCGGGCCGATCTTCGGCCGCTCGCAGATCATGGTGACCTCGAGATTGGCAACGCGGCCGCCGCGCTGGGTGACGCGCTCGATGGCGTATTTCAGGAACTGGTCGGAGGAGGCGCCCTTCCACTTGGCATCGCTCGGCGGAAAGTGCGAACCGATGTCGCCGTCGGCGAGCGCGCCGAGGATGGCATCGACCAGCGCATGCAGGCCGACGTCGCCGTCGGAATGAGCGAGAAAACCCTTGGTGTGCGGCACGCGCACGCCGCAGAGCATGAGATGGTCGCCCTCACCGAAGGCGTGCACGTCGTAGCCCGTGCCGGTCCTGATATCGCCGAGCTGGGCAGCCAGGCGCGCTTCCTCGCGCACGAAATCCTCGGGAGTGGTGAGCTTCATATTGGCAACATCGCCTTCAAAGGTTGCAACCGTCAATCCCGCCCATTCGGCAATCGCGGCATCGTCGGTGAAATCGCTGCGGCCGTCCTTCGCGGCGCGACGATGCGCTTCGAGGATGACGTCGAAACGAAAGGATTGCGGCGTCTGCGCGATTCGCAGCCGCGCACGGTCCGGCGTGCCCTCGACATTGCCGCCATCGCCGGTCAGCTTGATGGTGTCGGTGACGGGAACGGCGGGGATGGCAGCGCCGGTGCGGCTCGCCGCCTCGATCGCGCGCGAGATCAATCCTTCCGAGACGAATGGGCGGGCGGCGTCGTGGATCAGCACGATGTCGGGCTCGTGCTTGACCAGCGCTTCGAGGCCGGCAAGCACCGAGGCCTGCCGGGTCGCACCGCCATTGGTCGGCGGCTCGTGCTTGAGCCCGGCGACCGCGGCCGTGAACATGGCGCTGTCATCAGGGTTCACCACCGGCTGCACCGCAAACACGTCGGCGTGGCGGCTGAAGGCTTCCATGGCGCGGTAGATCACGGGCACGCCGCCGATCTCGCGATATTGCTTCGGCCCGCCGGCGCCCGCACGCAGTCCACGCCCGGCTGCCACGAGGACGACTGCGGTGCGTTGTGATTTCGCCATAGGACTCGAATACTCAGTTGGTGATGGAGAGTCGGGGAGTGGGGTGATTGCCGCATGCCTCTAGCACGGCAGGCCCGCAAAAAAAGGGGGTTTCCCCGGATTGTTGGAAACAGCAATTTGCTGCACTGCACTTGAAAGATTTGCAGAATTGTCTAAACTGTAGGCATGACGCTTGACTGCACAAGAATTGTGCGCAAGATAGGTCATGGCAGGCGCGATGAGGCCCTGCCCAGTCAACGAGAACCCCGTGACCGGTTCGGCAGTATCCGGCTCTAAGCCGTTGAAAATAGGCGATATTGATGTCGCCACCCCGGTCTTCCTGGCACCGATGTCGGGGGTGACTGACTCGCCCGTCCGCCGGTTGGCCGCCGAGCTTGGCGCCGGTCTCGTCGTGTCCGAAATGACTGCCAGCGATGAGCTCGCGAGCGGCCACCGGATGTCCCGGTTGCGTTGCGAAGCCACCGGCATCGGCCCGCACGTGGTCCAGCTCGCCGGTTGCGAGACGCATTGGATGGCGGAGGGCGCCCGGATCGCGGAAGCCGAAGGCGCCGATATCATCGACATCAACATGGGCTGTCCGGCCCGCCACGTCACCGGCGGTCAGTCCGGCTCGGCCTTGATGCGCGACCTCGACCATGCCGTCAGCCTGATCGATGCGACCATCGCGGCGGTGAAGGTGCCGGTGACGCTGAAGATGCGGCTCGGCTGGGACGACCGCAGCCGCAACGCCCCGGAACTGGCGCGGCGCGCGGAAGCCGCCGGCGTCAAGCTCGTCACGGTGCATGGCCGCACCCGCAGCCAGTTCTACAAGGGCGAGGCCGATTGGGATGCGATCCGCGCCGTGCGCGAGGCCACCTGCCTTCCGCTCGTCGTCAACGGCGACATCACTTCCTACGAGAAAGCGCTCGCGGCGCTCGAAGCCTCCGGCGCCGACGCCGTGATGATCGGCCGCGGCGCGCAGGGCCAGCCCTGGCTGCCCGGTCAGATCGGCCGACGCCTGCAGGGCGGGGCTGAGGAGGCAGCGCCCTCGCTGGAGACGCAGCTGCATTATGTCCGCACGCTCTATGAGGGTGTCTGCGCGCTCTACGGTCTGCGCATCGGCCTCAGGCATGCCCGCAAGCATCTGGGCTGGGCGCTCGATGTCGCAGCCGAGGTAAGCCGCGCGCCGGCCGAAAAGCTGAAATCCTGGCGCCAGAAGATCCTCACCTCGGAAGATCCGCGCCTCGTCCACCAGTCGCTGCAGGATGCCTTCGACGACTTCGGATGGAGCGCTGCTGCATGAGCTCCGCCGCTGAACATCGCCGGCCGTCCGACAGCGACGCGATCCTGGATGCCTTGCCCAATCCCGTGCTCATGATCGGGCCGGACGGCAAGATCGTCGCCGCCAATATCGCGACCGAGGCCTTCTTCGATATCTCGACGCAGTTCCTGAAGCGGCAGTCGCTGAAAGAGCTGGTGCCGTTCGGCAGCCCCTTGCTGGCGCTGATCGACCAGGTGCGCTCGTCGAATTCGCCGGTCAACGAATACAAGGTCGATCTGGGCACGCCGCGCATGGGCGGCGACCGGCAGGTCGATCTGCATGTCGCGCCGCTGACCGAGCGGCCCGGCCATATCGTGGTGATGCTCCAGGAGCGCTCCATCGCCGACAAGATGGACCGCCAGCTCACCCATCGCAGCGCGGCGCGCTCGGTGATCGCGCTGGCCGCGATGCTGGCGCACGAGATCAAGAATCCGCTTTCCGGCATCCGCGGCGCGGCGCAGCTTCTCGAGCAGCAGGCCTCGTCCGAGGACCGCATGCTGACGCGCCTGATCTGCGACGAGGCCGACCGCATCGTGACGCTGGTCGACCGCATGGAGGTGTTCGGCGACGAGCGCCCCGTATTGCGCGGCCCCGTCAACATCCATTCGGTGCTCGACCACGTCAAGCGGCTGGCGCAGTCCGGCTTTGCCCGCAACATCCGCTTCATCGAGGACTACGATCCCTCGCTGCCGCCGGTGCTGGCGAACCAGGACCAGTTGATCCAGGTGTTCCTCAATCTCGTGAAGAATGCCGCAGAAGCCCTGATCGACATCCCCGACGCCGAGATCCAGCTCACCACCGCGTTCCGCCCCGGCGTGCGCCTGTCAGTCCCCGGTCAAAAATCCCGGGTATCCTTGCCGCTCGAATTCTGCGTGAAGGACAACGGACCAGGCGTGCCGGACGATCTTCTGCCCAACCTGTTCGATCCCTTCGTGACCACCAAGCAGACCGGCTCGGGCCTGGGCCTTGCGCTGGTCGCCAAGATCGTCGGCGATCACGGGGGCATCATCGAATGCGAATCTCAGCCGCGCAAGACCACCTTCCGCGTGCTGATGCCGATGTATTCCACATCGGTGAAACATGCCGATCAAAGCAGTCGCGCCGACTCTGCCGGGAAGCCGTCGCCTGCGTCACAGGGGGCGAAATGAGGATTAACGATGCCCGCAGGTAGCATTCTCGTAGCAGATGACGATACCGCCATCCGCACCGTTCTCAATCAGGCACTGTCCCGCGCCGGCTACGAAGTGCGGCTGACCGGCAATGCCGCAACGCTGTGGCGCTGGGTTAGCCAGGGGGAGGGCGATCTCGTCATCACCGACGTGGTGATGCCGGACGAAAACGCCTTCGACCTCTTGCCGCGGATCAAGAAGATGCGGCCGAATCTGCCCGTCATCGTCATGAGCGCGCAGAACACCTTCATGACGGCGATCCGCGCCTCCGAGCGCGGGGCGTACGAATATCTGCCGAAGCCGTTCGACCTGAAGGAGCTGATTGCCATCGTCGGCCGCGCGCTGGCCGAGCCGAAGGAGCGGGTCTCGACCCCCGATGAGGACGCCGAGATGGAGGCGATCCCGCTGGTCGGCCGTTCGCCGGCGATGCAGGAAATCTACCGCGTGCTGGCGCGGCTGATGCAGACCGATCTCACCGTGATGATCACGGGCGAGTCCGGCACCGGCAAGGAACTGGTGGCGCGCGCGCTGCACGATTACGGCAAGCGCCGCAACGGCCCGTTCGTCGCGGTCAACATGGCGGCGATCCCGCGCGACCTCATCGAATCCGAACTGTTCGGCCATGAACGCGGGGCCTTCACCGGCGCCAACACCCGCGCCTCCGGCCGGTTCGAACAGGCCGAGGGCGGCACGCTGTTTCTCGACGAAATCGGCGACATGCCGATGGAGGCGCAGACGCGATTGCTGCGCGTGCTGCAGCAGGGCGAATACACTACCGTCGGCGGCCGCACCCCGATCAAGACCGACGTGCGTATCGTCGCGGCCTCCAACAAGGATCTGCGCGTCCTGATCCAGCAGGGCCTGTTCCGGGAAGATTTGTTCTTCCGCCTCAACGTCGTGCCGCTGCGGCTGCCACCGCTCCGCGAGCGCATCGAGGATTTGCCCGATCTCATCCGTCACTTCTTCGCGCTGGCCGAGAAGGACGGCCTGCCGCCGAAGAAGCTCGACGTGCTGGCGCTGGAGCGGCTGAAGCAGCACCGCTGGCCCGGCAACGTCCGCGAGCTGGAAAACCTCGCCCGGCGCCTCGCCGCGCTCTATCCGCAGGACGTGATCACGGCTTCCGTCATCGATGGCGAGCTGGCGCCGCCCTCGGTCAGCCCGGGCGCCGCGGTCCAGCAGGGCGTCGACAATCTCGGCGGCGCAGTGGAGGCCTATCTGTCCTCGCACTTCCAGGGCTTCCCCAACGGCGTGCCGCCGCCCGGCCTCTATCACCGCATCCTCAAGGAGATCGAGGTGCCGCTGCTCACGGCCGCGCTCGCCGCCACCCGCGGCAACCAGATCCGCGCCGCCGACCTGCTCGGCCTCAACCGCAACACGCTGCGCAAGAAGATCCGGGATCTCGACATCCAGGTCTATCGGAGCGGGGGCTAGTTCCCTCGCGACAAACGCTAAACGCGTTTAGGCGGACGGTGGCTCAGCTCCCCCTACCAAAGCGGAGCTGAGCCTGTCCGGATCGCGCTGGCCGTTTTGGCTGACGCGGTGAGCAGAAGTCGGAATGGGGCCGAAATGTTCCGCGGTCACACATGTTCCGCGGTCACACAAGGGTGAGGCATTCAGTCGCCCGCGACCGCGATCCATCACCTGAACAGTCGCTCGGTCGACGGCATCAGGCGCGCGACGTCTGTCGTCGGCTCCTGCAGACCGGGACCGTTGACCAGCAGATCGGACGCCACGATCAGCAGCAGAACGGCAGAAACCATTATCGCGAGGAAGAACCTATCCATGCCATGTCAAGCCGGAATGGCCGGAAACAGTTCCCCCGTCTGACATTATCGATCTACCTCTAGAAGGTTCCAAGATCTGGCGTCCCGCTATGCCGGAAACCGCTGACCGTTGACCTATGTCAACGTCGCCGGTGACATCTCTCCTTGAGTGGCCTCGCACACAACGAGGTCAGATTGCGATGGAAAATCTGAAGCCGCCTGCCGGTCCCATGTCGGAGCTAGTCGCCTCCGCCGTGGAGTATCTGGTCGATGCCGGACAGCGGAGCGTGTTGTTTCTGGACATCATGCGCCAGCGCGGCGACCAATATCGCGAGCACCTCGCGCAGACCGCGCCGCATGTGCTGCAATATGCCGCCGAGTTGATCACGGACGGCCGCAAACTCGACGAGCCTGTCAACTACGCGCTCGTACGCATCATCCCGCCCAAGACTGTCGCGATCGACATGAGGCGGCGGCCGTTCGTCGTCGTCGATCCGCGCGCCGGCCATGGTCCCGGCATCGGCGGCTTCAAGGCGGACAGCGAAATCGGTGTCGCGATGCAGGCGGGACATCCCTGCTACTTCATCGGGTTTCTGCCCGAACCCATGCCCGGCCAGACGATCGAGCGCATTGCGCGAGCCGAAGCGAAGTTTCTTGAAACTGTCATCAGCCGTCACCCCGACGCCGACGGCAAGCCTTGCGTCATCGGCAATTGTCAGGCCGGCTGGGCGATCATGATCCTGGCGTCGCTACGGCCGGAGCTGTTCGGACCGCTGATCATCGCCGGCGCGCCGCTCGCTTATTGGGCGGGCGTGCATGGCAAATATCCGATGCGCTATTCCGGCGGCCTCTTGGGCGGAAGCTGGTTGACGGCGCTGACGAGCGATCTCGGTGCCGGCAAGTTCGACGGCGCCTGGCTGGTGCAGAATTTCGAGAACCAGAACCCCTCGAACACACTCTGGACCAAGCAATACAACGTCTATTCCAAAGTCGACACCGAGGCCGAGCGCTATCTCGACTTCGAACGCTGGTGGGGCGGGCACGTCAATCTCAACGCCGAGGAGATCCAGTTCATCGTCGATGAGCTGTTCATCGGCAACAACCTCGCCGCCGGCCGGATCGAAATGTCGGACGGGGAGAAGGTCGACCTGCGCAATATCCGCTCGCCGATCGTGGTGTTCTGCTCCAAGGGCGACAACGTCACCCCGCCGCAGCAGGCGCTGGACTGGATTCTCGACTGCTACGCCGACGTCAATGAGATCAGGGCATATGGCCAGACCATCGTTTACACCATCCACGAAAGCATCGGTCATCTCGGGATCTTCGTGTCCGGAGGCGTCGCCAAGAAAGAGCATTCCGAGTTCTCCAGCAACATCGATCTGATCGACGTGCTCCCGCCCGGGCTCTACGAGGCGACGTTCGAGGCGAGGGGCAGCGAGACGCTCAACGCCGACCTTGCAACGGGACAATGGGTAATGCGTTGCGAGGCCCGTACGCTCGCCGACATCCGGGCCATGGGCGGCAATTCCCCCGAGGATGAGCGGCGGTTCGCCACCGCCAAGCGCATCTCGGAGCTCAATCTTGCAGCCTATCAGAAATTCGTGCAGCCCTGGATCAAGAAGATGGTGACGCCACAGGCGGCCAACTGGGCGCGCGAGATGCATCCGCTACGCATGCAATATGAGGCTTTCAGCAGTCAGAATCCATGGATGTCCGTGGTGAAGGCGGCGGCCGATCGCGCCGAAGAGAAGCGCAGGCCGGTGTCGCAAGACAATCCGTTCCTGGCCTTCCAGGAGCATGTGTCGAAGCAGATTGTGCATGCGCTCGACAGCTGGCGCGATGCCCAGGAGGCGCTGAGCGAGACCGTCTTCCTCAACGTCTATGGCTCACCTGCGCTCCAGGCCGCTGTCGGCATCGACCCCAACGCCGAGTCAACGCGGCGCCGTGAGATGTCGGACGAGCATCGCGCCATGCTCGAAAGCAGGATTGCGGAGTTGAGGGCGAAGATTGGTGACGGTGGCCTGCGGGAGGCTGCTATCCGCGCGCTGCTCTATGTCGGCTCCGCGCGCGGCATGGTGGACGAGCGCAGCATCGAGGCGCTGCGCCAGGTCAGGCGCGACCATGCCGGCTCCCGGATGACCCTGTCCGCATTCAAGATGCTGGTACGCGAGCAGTTCTTCATGCTGCTGCTCGATCGCGACGGTGCGCTGGCTGCGATCCCGAAATTGCTGCCCGACGACATGAGCCAGCGGAGGCAGGCCTTCGCCGCGATGCGCGAGGTGCTGTCGGCGAGCGAGGACATCGCCGGCGAGCGCGCCAGGCGCCTGAAGCAGATCGCCGGCCTTTTTGGTCTGGACGGTGAGGGGGAGCTGACGTCGAACGTCGCCCCTTTCGACCCCAAAGCGGATTCCAAGGCAAGAGCGTCGTAACGCGGATTGGCGGAAGCGGGAGTGACATGATGTCGGCCGACACGACGGGGGGCCATTCCGGCAGCAAATATGACCGCCTGATCGCGGCGGCGAAGGCGGGGGCGCCCCTGCCGACCATTGTCGTCCACCCTTGCGACGAGACCTCGTTGCGCGGCGTCGTCGACAGCGCAAGCGCAGGCGTCATTCGGCCGATACTTGTCGGGCCCGAGAGGAAGATCAGGGAGACAGCCGCGAAATTCGGCCTGGAGGTCTCCGGGTTCGAGATTGTCGATGCTGCGCATAGCGATGACGCCGCGGCCAAGGGCGTCGAGCTCATCCATGCCGCCAAGGGCGATCTGCTGATGAAGGGCAGCCTTCACACCGACGAATTGATGCGCGCCGTCACGGCCAAGACCGGTGGCCTGCGCACCGACCGGCGCATCAGCCACGTCTTCATCATGGATGTGCCGGCCTACGCCGAGACCATTTTCGTGACGGATGCCGCGATCAACATCTTCCCCGATCTCGACGCCAAGCGCGACATCATCCAGAATGCGATCGACCTCTACAACCAGGTCGGCTTTGGCAAGACCCCGCGGGTCGCGATCCTGTCGGCGGTCGAGACCGTGACCTCGAAAATTCCCTCGACGATCGAGGCCGCCGCCCTGTGCAAGATGGCCGATCGCGGCCAGATTACCGGCGGCGTCCTCGATGGCCCGCTGGCGTTCGACAATGCGATCGACATGGAAGCCGCGCGGATCAAGGGCATCACCTCCGAGGTCGCCGGCCGTGCACAGATCCTGGTCGTTCCGGACCTCGAGGCCGGAAACATGCTGGCCAAGAACCTCGCCTATTTCGCCAAGGCGGACGGCGCGGGCATCGTGCTCGGCGCCCGCGTGCCGGTGGTGCTCACCTCGCGGGCGGATTCTCCGCGCGCACGCATGGCATCCTGTGCGGTTGCAGCGCTCTATGCTCGCGCCCGGCGCCAGAAGGCGCCGACAGTGGCCGCGTGACGCCATGGATACGATCCTCGTCGTCAATGCCGGCTCCTCCAGCGTCAAGTTTCAAGTCTATTCGATCGAGGGCGAGGGGACCCTTCGGCGGAAGATCAAGGGACAGATCGATGGCATCGGCAGCCGGCCGCGTCTGCGGGCCGGCGGCACGAGCAACGGCCCATTGGTCGATCGCGCCTATCCGATCGAGGCCGTGCCGGATGTCCCGGCGGCAATGGCTGTTGCCGGCGACTGGTTGCGGAATGAGCTTCGGGTGACGCCGATCGCGGTCGGTCACCGCGTCGTGCATGGCGGTCCGGACTATTCGCGGCCGGTCGTGATCGACCACGGCGTCGTGTGCCGTCTGGAGCGCTTCGTCAGTCTGGCGCCGCTGCATCAGCCGCATAACCTGGCGCCGATCCGCTCGCTCCTCGCGAACTTCCCGACGCTGCTCCAGGTGGCCTGTTTCGACACCGCCTTCCACCGCACGCACGACGCGGTCGCAGACCACTTTGCCATCCCGCACCAGCTTCATGCCGAGGGCGTGCGGCGCTATGGCTTTCACGGCCTGTCCTATGAGTACATCGCTCGAACGCTGCCCCGTGTCGCGCCCGAGATCGCCGGCGGACGCGTGATCGTCGCCCATCTCGGCAGTGGCGCCTCGATGTGCGCCTTGAAGGATGGGCGCAGCGTCGAGAGCACCATGGGCTTCACGGCGCTCGATGGCCTGCCGATGGGAACGCGGCCGGGGCAGATCGATCCCGGCGTGGTGCTCTATCTCATCTCGGAGAAGGGGATGTCGGCTTCGAGGGTGCAGGACTTCCTCTACCGCGAGTGCGGACTGAAGGGGCTTTCCGGCGTCAGCAACGACATGCGCGAGCTGGAAGCGAGCACCGATCCGCGTGCGCGGCTCGCGATCGACCATTTCGTCTACCGGATCGGCCTCAACGCGGGCATGCTGGCCGCGGCCTTGCAGGGCCTGGATGCCTTCGTCTTCACCGCCGGCATCGGCGAGAATTCGGCATCGATCCGGGCGCGCGTGGCAGCGCAGCTCGCCTGGCTCGGCGTCCGCCTCGATGCCGGTGAGAACGCCCGCCATGCGCCCCTGATCTCGGCAGCCGACAGCCGCGTCCCCGTCTATGTCGTCCCGACCGACGAGGAGCTGATGATCGCACAGCACACGCTATCGCTATTGGATGGACGGTCAATTGATCAACACGAGACCTGAGAGGGTGTCATGATCCCAGTATTTCCGGAAAGCAAGGTGGCCCTGAAGGGAAAGAAGGGACTGATCGTCGGCATCGCCAACGACCAGTCGATCGCCTGGGGATGTGCGCGCGCGTTTCGTGCACTGGGTGCTGATCTCGCGGTGACCTATCTGAACGACCGCGCCAAAAAGCATGTCGAGCCGCTGGCGCAGGCGCTGGAAGCGCCGATCTTCATGCCGCTGGACGTGATGGCCGAAGGGCAGACCGAGGCGGTGTTCGAGCGCATCGCGTCAGAATGGGGGCAGCTCGATTTCATGCTTCATTCCATCGCCTTCTCGCCGAAGGAAGCGCTGCACGGCCGTGTCGTCGACGTCGGCCGTGACGGCTTCCTCAAGACCATGGATGTCTCATGCTGGTCGTTCTTGCGGATGGCTCATCTCGCCGAGCCGCTGATGAAGAACGGCGGCACGCTTTTCACCATGACCTATTACGGCAGCCAGATGGTGGTGGAGAATTACAACGTGATGGGTGTCGCGAAAGCCGCGCTGGAAGCCTCGGTCCGCTATATCGCCGCGGAGCTCGGCCCGAAGGGCATCCGCGTGCACGCGATCTCGCCGGGTCCGCTGGCCACCCGCGCGGCTTCGGGGATTCCCGAGTTCGATGAGCTCATGGACAAGGCGCAGTCGAAGGCGCCGGCGCGCAGTCTCGTCAGCATCGACGATGTCGGGAACGCCACCGCGTTCCTCGCGCTCGACGGCGCCAAGCTGATCACGGGCGGCGTGCTCTATATCGACGGCGGCTATCACATCATCGATTGAGGCCGCCGGATCAGACGTTCATTTCCGGGATGTCGGGAACAGCCAGCTCGGCTTCCGTGAGCGCCATGACGTCGCCGACACTGACCCCGGGCGCGGTCTCCAGCAGCGTCGCCCTGCCGCCGGAGAAGCCGGTCACGGCCATGTCCGTGACGACGAGATCGACCGACCGCGCCGAGGTCAGGGGCAGGGTGCATTGGGCGACGATCTTCGACTTGCCCCTGGCCGCGTGCTGCATGGCGACGATGACGCGCCTGGCGCCGCTGACGAGGTCCATCGCCCCGCCCATGCCGGGCACCATCTTGCCGGGGATCATCCAGTTGGCGAGGCGGCCCTGCGCGTCGACTTGGAGGCCGCCGAGCACGGCACAAGATCGACCTTGGTCTCGTTCGTCCGCACCTGCTGCTGGGTCTTGGGATTGAGCCCGACATGCGTCGCGGTCAGACGCGACACGAGCGATGCGTCAAACAACTTGCCGACGCCTTTGCCCGGCAGTGCGGCATCGTTGCAGATCGCCGACAATCCGGTCTTCTGCTGCCGGACCATTTCATCGAGCAAGCGCTCCGGTGTTCCAATACCCATGAAGCCGCCGACCATCACGCTGGCGCCAGCGGGAATCATCGCAACGGCGGCTTCTTCAACGGCCACAGCCTTCATGGGTGGAACTCCGGTCGGGCATGAGCCACATTGGCGCGAGCGGCCACCGCGCACTCTTGATCTGCGTCAAGGCTCGCCCTCGTTCGCGAATGACGATGCCGGTGCCACGCGCAGCGCCAGAGCTGTGGATGCGCCGGTCCGCCGCGGCGGGGGCGCCGCGGAATTGTCGCAATTCGGCAACAATGTGGTACGAATACATCAGTATCCGCCCATCGCGGACCCGTTTTCAGCACCACTATTGCCGGAATGACCAGCGCAGACACCTCGGCCGCACACTTTGACACGACACCAGCGGAAGAGCCCCGGCGTTGGTCGGCGCGGCGCTGGCTGGCGCCCTTTGCCGTGGCGCTGGCGCTGCTCTCGGCCTTCCTGACCTTTCTGGTTCTGACCGGCCTGACCACGATCGAGCCGACGCCGGCGGTGGTCCGCTCGATCTACCTGACCAACGCGGCCACGATCCTGTTGCTGGTCGGGATCATCATCCGCGAGCTCTGGCAGCTGATCCTGGCGCGGCGGCGGGGCAGGGCGGCGGCGCGGCTCCATGTCCAGGTCGTCAGCCTGTTCTCGATCGTGGCGGTGCTGCCGGCGGTGCTGGTCGCCGTCGTCGCCAACGTCACCATCGAACGCGGCCTCGACCGGCTGTTCTCCGGCCCGACCAAAGAGGTGATCCAGAATTCGCTGACGATCGCGCGGGCCTATATGCAGGACCATGCGCAGCTGATCCGCGGCGACATTCTCGGCATGGCCAACGACATCGCGCATGCCCGGCCGCTCTACGACCAGGATCGCCGCTCGTTCCGCGAGATGCTGAGCGCCAGCGCCAGTTCCCGCAACCTGCCGGGCGCGATGATCATCGACAAGAACACCAACATCCTGGAATCCGCCGACACCGGCATGCGGCTCGCCTATTCGCCGCCCGCGTCCGACTTCCTCAGCAACGTCAACGAGTCAGAGCCCGAGATCGCGGTCCTTCCCGATGCGAGCTTCGTGGCCGCGGTGATCCGGCTGCGCGCCTTCAGCGACACCTTCCTCTATGTCGCCCGTCCGCTTGATCCGAACGTCGTCAATCAGCTCAAGCAGACCGAGGTCAGCGTCGCCGAATACGCCCAGATCGAGTCGCGCCGGCTCGGCATCCAGGTTGCCTTTGCGCTGATGTTCGCCGTGATCGCGCTGACCATCCTGATGGCCTCGGTGCTGATCGGCCTGAACTTCGCCAATTCACTGGTCTCGCCGATCCGGCGGCTGATGAACGCGGCCCACACGGTCTCGACCGGCGACCTCCATGTCCAGGTGCCGGTGCACCAGTCGGAAGGCGATCTCGCGCAGTTAGGCGAGACCTTCAACAAGATGACGCAGGAATTGCGCAGCCAGCGCGATGAGCTCGTCAACGCTAGCGACCTGATCGACAGCCGCCGTCGCTTCATCGAAGCGGTGCTGTCCTCCGCAAGCGCCGGCATCATCGGCGTCGATGCTTCCGGCAGCGTCGGCATTTTGAACCGCTCGGCCGAGAAACTGATCGGGCACTCCGAGGCGGAGACGCTTGGTCATCCGCTCTCCGACGTGCTGCCCGAGCTGGACGAGATGATGAAGGCGGCGCGGGAAGGGAGCCAGCGTCTGGTGCAGGGCCAGATCACGATCACCCGCGACGGCACCGAGCGCAATCTCTCGGTCCGCGTCAGCGCCGAGAAGAACCAGCCGCATGACAGCTACATCATCACGCTCGACGACATCACCGAGCTGGTCTCGGCGCAGCGCACCTCGGCCTGGGGCGACGTGGCGCGCCGCATCGCGCATGAGATCAAGAACCCGCTGACGCCGATCCAGCTTTCGGCTGAGCGCATTCGCCGCAAATTCGGCAAGGGCATCACCGAGGCCAAGGACAAGCAGATCTTCGAGCAGTGCACGGACACCATCGTGCGCCAGGTCGACGACATCAGGCGCATGGTCGACGAGTTCTCGCGCTTTGCACGGATGCCGAAGCCGGTGATGGAAGGCGAGGACGTCGCCGACACCGTGCGGCAGGCCGTGTTCCTGATGAAGGTCGCCCATCCCGAGATCGATATCGAGGCCGAATTCAAAGACGATCCGCTCCGCGCCCAGTTCGACCGGCGGCTGATCTCGCAGGCCGTCACCAACATCGTCAAGAACGCCACCGAGGCGATCGAGCAGGTCCCGCCGGAGGAGCTGGGCAAAGGCCGCATCGACGTGGTCGTGTCGCGCGAGGGCGAGGACGTTCTGATCGACGTCATCGACAACGGCATCGGCCTGCCCAAGGTCGCGCGCTCGCGGCTGCTCGAGCCCTATGTCACGACGCGCGCCAAAGGCACCGGCCTTGGCCTTGCGATCGTCGGCCGCGTGCTGGAAGACCATGGCGGGCGCATCGAGCTGAAGGATGCTTCCGACTTCCGCGAGGGCCAGCGCGGCGCCTGGATGCGGATGCGCTTCGCAGTCTCCGGCCAGCCGGCGAAGTCCGAGGGAGCCGAGCAGGCCCCGGCGGCCGCGGTCAAGGACGCAACCGGCGAAGAGGCCGGCGCTCCTGTCAAGGACCCGGCGCAGGAAACAAAAGAGCTGGCGGCCGAAACCAAAGAGGCCGCTGAAAAGACCAATGATTCAACGAAAATCGAAGCCTCAACAGGCAGCTGACAAGACAGGGCGCGACCCATGGCAAGTGAAATTCTGATTGTCGATGATGAGGCCGATATTCGGGATCTCGTCGCAGGCATTCTCGAGGACGAGGGTTTTGTCACGCGGACTGCGCGCGACAGCGACTCTGCACTGGCTGAAATCGCCAACCGGCGGCCGCATCTGGTGTTCCTCGACATCTGGCTGCAGGGCTCCAAGCTCGACGGCTTGCAGCTCCTGGAGCAGGTCAAGAAGGACAATGCCGACCTGCCGGTCGTGATGATCTCCGGCCACGGCAACATCGAGACCGCGGTGGCCGCGATCAAGCGCGGCGCCTACGACTTCATCGAGAAGCCGTTCAAGGCAGACCGGCTGATCCTGGTCGCGACCAGGGCGCTGGAGAACTCGCGGCTCAAGCGCGAGGTCAAGGAGCTGAAGCAGCTGGCGCCGAGCGCAAGCCAGCTCGTCGGCCGCTCGCCGAGCATGAACCAGCTGCGCCAGACCATCGAGCGCGCGGCCAAGGCCAACAGCCGCATCCTGATCGTCGGCCCCGCCGGCGCCGGCAAGGAATTGACGGCGCGCACGTTGCATACGGCCTCGGGCCGCGCCGACGGTCCCTTCGTCGTCATCAACGCCGCCGCGATCACGCCCGAGCGCATGGAGCACGAGCTGTTCGGCGTCGAGCAGTCCAACGGCGAACAGGCGCGCAAGCCGGGCGCGCTCGAGGAAGCCCATGGCGGCACGCTGTTCATCGACGAGATCGCGGACATGCCGCGCGAGACCCAGAACAAGATCCTGCGGGTCCTGGTGGAGCAATCGTTCCAGCGCGTCGGCGGCACCGCCAAGGTGCAGGTCGACGTCCGCATCATCTCCTCGACCGCGCGCAATCTCGAAGAGGAGATTGCGGCCGGCCATTTCCGCGAGGACCTCTATCATCGCCTCTCGGTGGTGCCGATCCGCGTGCCTGCACTGTCGGAGCGGCGCGAGGACATCCCGGAACTGATCGACTATTTCATGGAGCAGATCTCGGCCGGTAGCGGCCTGCCCAAGCGGCAGATCGGCCAGGACGCGATGGCGGTGCTGCAATCGCATGTCTGGCCGGGCAATGTGCGCCAGCTCCGCAACAACGTTGAAAGAGTCATGATTCTCGCCGCCGGCGGGCCGGAGGTCATCATCACGGCCGACATGTTGCCGCAGGACGTCGGCTCCATGGTGCCGGCGATGCCGACCAGCAACAATGGCGAGCACATCATGGGCCTGCCGCTGCGCGAGGCGCGCGAGGTGTTCGAGCGCGACTATTTGATTGCACAGATCAGCCGTTTTTCAGGAAATATTTCTCGCACGGCCGAGTTCGTTGGCATGGAACGGTCGGCGCTGCATCGAAAGTTGAAAGCGCTCGGTGTCGGCTAGCGCGTGTTGGTGCGAAGCGGGTACCGGTTCGCATTGGGAAAACGCCGTCAGAACAAGATCTAACGCCGCGACGTTGCGGCGACACCTTTGAATAAAACGAGGAAATTCATCGATTTCCGTAGTTTTTCGGGGCAATACGGCGCCCGCTGCCGCGTGAAGCGGCTTGCCTAATAGGTCCACCTGTCCTCTAATTGCACAGCTGTTCCTTCCGAGGGGGATCTCATGAGGAACGGCAACCGGGAGAGGCTCCGAACTTCACAAAGAGGGCCGCAACCGGCGCAATAAAAAGAAACTCAAAGCGAGAAAAAAACAATGGCGGCAGACCGCGCACAAAACCTACAGGACACCTTCCTTAATCACGTTCGCAAAACCAAGACGCCACTGACGATCTTTCTGGTCAACGGAGTGAAGCTCCAGGGCATCGTGACCTGGTTCGACAATTTCTGTCTATTGCTTCGGCGCGACGGTCATTCGCAGCTCGTCTACAAGCATGCGATCTCGACCATCATGCCGGGTGCGCCGATCCAGTTGTTCGAAGGCGGCGAGGATCAGCCGGCTTGAGAGTGATCTGATTGGAACCCCGGAATTTCGACGGGGATGCCGACCGTCCGCGGTCGGCAGGGGCTAAGCAGACGGGGCGGGTGCTTGTCATCGGCCCCTATTTGCGGGTGCGCGGCGGTGCCGACGCGCAATCGGAGACTCATATCCAGCGCAACGCCGAGGCCCGGCTCGATGAAGCCGCCGGCCTCGCGCGTGCGATTGATCTCGTCATTGCCGACGCCATCATCACGCCGATCAGCCAGATCAGGCCCGCGACCTATATCGGCAAGGGCAAGGTCGAGGAGATCGCGGCGCTGGCCAAGAGCCTCGACGTCGAGCTCGTGGTGATGGACTGCGCGCTGGCACCGATCCAGCAGCGCAACCTCGAAAAGGAACTGCACGCCAAGGTGCTCGACCGCACCGGCCTCATCCTGGAAATCTTCGGCCGCCGCGCCAAGACCAAGGAAGGCTCGCTCCAGGTCGAGCTCGCGCATCTCAACTACCAGCGCTCACGCCTGGTGCGCTCATGGACCCATCTGGAGCGCCAGCGCGGCGGGTTCGGTTTCATGGGCGGTCCCGGCGAGACCCAGATCGAAGCCGACCGCCGCCTGATCCAGGAGCGCATCTCCAAGCTCGAGGGTGAGCTGAAGAAGGTGCAGGCGACGCGGCGACTGCATCGTGCCGGCCGCCAGCGCGTGCCATATCGCGTCGTCGCGCTGGTCGGCTACACCAATGCCGGCAAGTCGACGCTGTTCAACCGCCTGACGCGTGCCGACGTGCAGGCCGCGGACATGCTGTTCGCCACGCTCGATCCGACGCTGCGCGCCCTCAACCTGCCGCATGGCGGCAAGGCGATGCTGTCGGACACCGTCGGTTTCATCTCCAACCTGCCGACCCAGCTCGTCGCCGCCTTCCGCGCCACGCTGGAGGAGGTGCTGGAGGCCGACGTCATCCTGCATGTGCGCGACATATCCCATGAAGATGCTGAGGCGCAGCAGAGCGACGTCGACGCCGTGCTGCGCCAGCTCGGCATCAACCCCGATGATTCCGGCCGCATCATCGAGGTCTGGAACAAGATCGACCGCTACGATTCTGAGCAGCGCGAAGAGCTCCTGAACATCGCCGCACGCAGGCCGGAGGATCATCCGGCGATGCTGGTCTCGGCCGTGTCAGGCGAGGGCGTCGACGCGCTGCTCGCCGCAATCGAGCAGCGGCTGGCGGCCAAGCGCACCACGCTCGATCTCTCGATCGACGCCGCCGACGGCGCCGGCATCAGCTGGCTGCACCGCAATGCCGAGGTGCTGGCGAAAGAGCTGCACGACGGCCGTTTTGATATGACCGTGCGGGTGGACGAGACCAAGCGGGATATCGTGGTGTCGCGGTTTGATGCGGTGCCGCGCCTTCCTGCGTAACAGCTGTCGTCTCGGACAAACGCAGCCCTCGTAGGGTGGGCAAAGGCGCGTGAGCGCCGTGCCCACCATTTGCCCGTTGTTGAAAGGCGTGGGCACGGCGCGCGAAGTGCGCGCCTTTGCCCACCCTACGAATTGTCCTTCGCCAAGACGACAGCAGAATTAGCGGCTCGCTTCCTTGCGCCGTTCCTGCGCCGATTGCTCATCACCCTTCGCCGCATTCCACAGTGCATCCATCTCCGCCAGCGAGGCCTGCTCCAGCGTCCGGCCCTGCGCTTCCAGCGCGCGCTCGATATAGGCAAAGCGCCGCTCGAACTTTGCGTTGGTCGCACGCAAGGCGGCCTCCGGATCGGCGTCGACATGGCGGGCGAGGTTGACGAGGGCGAACATCAGGTCGCCGGTCTCCTCCGCAATCTCCTGCTTGTCGTTGCGGTCGAGCGCAGCCTCGATCTCGTCGGCTTCCTCGCGGATCTTTTGCAGCACCGCGCGCGGGTCGTTCCAGTCGAAGCCGACGGTGGAGGCCTTGCGCTGCAGCTCCATGGCGCGCGTCAGCGCGGGCTGGCCGGCCTTCACGCCTGACAGCAGCGATTTGTGAGATGGCGCGTCCTCCGGCGGCCGGCGCGCGGCGCGCTCGGCTTTCTCCTCGGCCTTGATGCGGTCCCAGACTTCCTTGACGTGGGAGGAGGCGAGATTGCCGTCCTTGTCGGCGAAGACGTGCGGATGGCGCCGGATCATTTTTCGCGTGATCGCCTCGACCACATCTCCGAACGCAAAGGCGTTCTGCTCCGAGGCCATCTGGGCGTGGAACACCACCTGGAGCAGGAGGTCGCCGAGCTCTTCTCTGAGGTCGTCGAGATCGCCGCGGCTGATGGCGTCCACCACCTCATAGGCCTCCTCGATCGTGTAGGGCGCGATGGTCGCAAAATCCTGCTCGAGGTCCCAGGGGCAGCCGGTCACCGGCGTGCGCAGCGCCGCCATGATCTCGATCAGGCGGGAAATGTCGCGGGAAGGGGTCATTGCGGGCGCTCTCCTGGCTCCAAAACCTTATGCCAAAAGGAGCCCGCCGTTCCCAGCGCGGCGGCGCGGAACAGGCCGATTTCCACCGATTGGCGGGCGGTCTGCGCAGTGCTAAAGCGCGGGCCATGAGTGACGCATTTTCATCACAAACCGCGCTGGTGTTGTTTTCCGGCGGCCAGGATTCCACCACCTGCCTCGCCTGGGCGCTGAGCCGCTTCTCGCGCGTGGAGACTCTGGGGTTCGACTACGGCCAGCGCCATGCCATTGAGCTGGCCTGCCGTGGGCGGCTGTTCGACGGGGTGAAGGCGCTGCGCGCCGATTGGGCCGCGAAGCTCGGCGAGAGCCATACGCTGTCGATCCCGACGCTGGCCGCGGTGTCCGAGACCGCGCTGACGCGTGACGTCGCGATCGCGATGGGCGCCGACGGCCTGCCGAATACGTTCGTGCCCGGCCGCAACCTGGTGTTCCTGACTTTCGCGGCGGCGCTGGCCTACCGGCGCGGCATCACCCACATCGTCGGCGGCATGTGCGAGACGGATTATTCCGGCTATCCCGATTGCCGCGACGACACCATCCGCGCCATGCAGGCCGCGCTGTCGCTCGGCATGGCCAGACAATTCGAGCTGCACACGCCGTTGATGTGGATCGACAAGGCCGCGACGTGGAAGCTGGCGCAGGATCTCGGCGGCGACGGGCTGGTCGATCTGATCCGCGAGCATTCCCACACCTGCTATCTCGGCGAACGCGGCGCGCAGCATGATTGGGGCTATGGCTGCGGCGAGTGTCCGGCATGCAGCCTGCGGGCGAAGGGCTGGCGGGAGTTTGTGGCGGGGAGGTAGCGTCATCCCCGACATGCGTCCCAAGCAACGGGTCGATCGCGCGTTACGGGACCGACCCTTCCTGAAGACTTCACGTCACTTGCCCGAGGGCATGGACGTCAGCCGAAGGGCGGCGTCCGAAACACGAAGCTTGTCTTGATCTCTTCCCAGGGCTTCCATGGATCTGAACGATCACCGCAGCCTGATTTATAGGCGGTCGAGATGGCCGACAGGCTCGCCGCGGTCGGCTTTTCGATCAGCATATTCCCAATCAGAAGTCCGTCGACATTGGTAGCCTTGGGATCCGTGAAGCCCACGATGACATTGACGAGTCTCTGGTTACCACCTCCGGAATCGAGCAAGACCAGCATCTGCGCCGAATACTTTGTGAGAAGCTGCTTGTCCGGAGCGAGGAAACATCCGTACCGTATCGACGCACCAATCGGCCAGCCCACGATCTTCGCCGCAAGAGAATCCCTGAGCACGCCGGTGCTGGACGGCAGGAGGTCAGGCGCATCGAACGATTCGGTCGCAACCCTTGCATCGAAGTAGGGTGCCAGTTTTCTGGCACGAACTTCAGGTGAGAGATTTGCCGCGGAGATTGCGCTCAGCGTGCGGCCAAATTCGTTGAGAAACTCCCTGATCGAGCTCCAGCGGATCGGGTCCGCAGCGTCCTTTGCTGGATCTCGCGCGGGTCCACTGTTCTCTTGCGGAGCCGCGCGGGCGGAGAGGGGATCTGTCAACCCCATCGTCTTGAGAGCCTCGCGTTCGATCGCCCTGAAGCAGGGGTCCTTCAGGTCCTTGATCGTAGCGTCTCCAAACCTGTCGAACTCCTTGGCAAGAATGACTATCATCTCTTCCTTCGTGAAGAGATACCCGAGCGCTTCACGGATCTTGCCGCATCCCGTCCTCGACGTGTTGACATCGGTGCTGATGACCATCGTGTCCCAGTTGCCTGCCTTGGTCGTAAGATAGGCCGCAATGTCGATCCCGGTCTTCTCGGATATGAGCTTCTGGAGCGGAGCGCCCGGCGCATTCAGCTTGGGGCCGGTGAACGTCAGGAAAGCAGAACGTTTGCCGATTCGAGATATCGTGAATTTCGAACTGTCGGAGAGAAGGAGCGTCACGCTCTTTTCGTTGACGTCGAACGTCGCCATGGGCTGCTGCGTATTGACCTCGTCAAACGCTTTCACGATCTCATCGATATCGCTCTTGTTGTCCTTGATGGCGTCGCTGATCTTTGTCGCTTCTGCTGCGATCGCCGCACCACCAGGACCGGCGAAAACGAAACCGAGCACTTTCGAAACGATGCGGATGGCACTGTAAGTCGATGGATTGACGGTCGTCGTCTTCGATTGCAGCAGCTTGAATTTCAGCTTCAGCGTCGAATTGAACGAGATGTTCGTTGCAAGAAAACTGTCACAGCCGGTCACCGTGGTATTCCCGCCGGCATCGCGCTTGATTTGCGCGATCAGATAAGTGAGCGGCTTGGGTGGATCGGCGGAGTTCCTGCTGATCTGCTCGATGTCGACCGAAAGAGCGAATTCGCGATTCTCGGACAGCAGGCCGACGGACCAGGCGCGATCGACAAACTGCCGTGCGAAGCGCTCAAGCCCTGCGGAATTGCAGTCTATCTTGATGTCCGCGTAGCTGAAGTCTGCGACCTCGCCCGGCTTGTAGAGAACGGAAGAACGGTCTGCGACGATCTGCTGAAGATTGGTGTCCTTCCGAGGTGTCTTGTCCAGACAAAGCCATTCAGGAACGTTGCACGCTGCTTGGCTTGGAGTCGGAAAGGCGGAAATGGCGATAAGCAGCAACACAAAAGCCGCGATCCTTGCGAACATAATGCCCCCCAAAACGCAATTCTTGATTGAAATAAGCGTTCGTGTGCGCCGCGATATTACAACCACTGATATGAATTTGAAGGGTCTTTTTGTCGGCAATCTGAAGTAGCCGAGCTTCGCCTGCTCAGCCAAAATCCTCCGG
The DNA here is from genome assembly GCF_014198235.1 of Bradyrhizobium sp. ERR14. Classification (NCBI taxonomy): domain Bacteria; kingdom Pseudomonadati; phylum Pseudomonadota; class Alphaproteobacteria; order Hyphomicrobiales; family Nitrobacteraceae; genus Bradyrhizobium; species Bradyrhizobium sp. ERR14. The sequence continues at coordinate 673,511 of NZ_JACIHD010000001.1, forward strand.
CCTGAGCTCAATCGGCTTGCCGTGGGGGGTGCGGTCGGCGGCGTGGTCCCAGGCATCGCGGTAGCGGTGCAGGGTTTCCGTCGAGGCGACACCCTTGCGCGCGACCAGACCCTCCAGCGTGGCGAGCCAGTGCAGATAGTAGGTCTCGCCCGTATCAGGATCGCCGGCCGCCTGCGCGCGCTTGATCTCGGAGGCCAAGGCGGCTGCCCATTCCGGCCAGGTGAACACGCCGCGCTCGTGCAGGCTCAAGGCCATCGCAAACGCATGCGCCTCCCAGGGCGCGCGGAACACCGGGCCGTCGTCATCGCGCGGAATGCTGGGTATGGCCGCGGTGGCTGCGGCAGCAGCGGTACCACTCATTGCGCCGGATCCAGATAGGGCTCGAACGCGTCGATCGAGACCTTCAAGGTGGGATCACCATCCTCGCCCCAGAGATCGCGGCCCTCAAACACCACCGTGTAAAGCCATTGCGGGTTCTCGCCGAGTTCCATCGCCGCCGAATCCGGAAACACGTGGCAGCCATGGTTCAACTCGACCACGCCGACATGGCCGCGCACATAGCGCGGCAGCCGCGTGTGCGTGGCCGGATGGATGTTCTTGGCGCGCACGCGATCGCCGATCTTGAACTTCGCCGGGGCCGGGGCGGGGCGAGCGAACTTGCCGCGCACCATCACGCGCTCGACATTGGCGAGATCGAACCTGCCGTGCTTGAGCGCCTTTGCCGGCTGCATCGCGTGGCCGGCGGCGACCTCCTCGCGGGTGAGATAACCCTTCTCGACCAGCATCTCCTCGAGCCCGAGAAACCACTTCTTGTAGTAGGAGCTCGACAGATAGACGTGCGGAGGCAACGTCTCGCGATAGAAGCGCGAGGTGTCGATGTTGAAGGCGCCGGCCGCGCCCATCGCGCGCACCATCGCCAGCACGCGGGACTCCCACTCCTCGTGGAACATCGGCTCGTTCGGCTCCGGCTCGACCTTGCCGAAACCGTCCATGCCGCCCATGTCGTGCACGCCGTTCATGACGGCGCTCCCGGCGTCTTGGGGAAGCCGGTGCCGATCATGGAATCGCGCGTGACGAGCTCGGTGAGCTGCTCCTCGCTCCAGCCCTCCGTGCCCGCGGGGCGCATCGGCAGCACCAGGAAGCGCGTCTCGGCGGTGGAATCCCACACCCGGATCTCGATGTCCTTCGGCAGGGTGACGTCGAAATCGGCGAGCACGCCACGCGGATCCTTCACCGCGCGGGAGCGGTAGGGCGCCGCCTTGTACCAGACCGGCGGGAGGCCCAGCATTTCCCAGGGGTAGCAGGAGCAAAGCGTGCACACGACCATGTTGTGACGCGCGGGCGTGTTCTCGACCACGACGAGATGATCGCCGACGCGGCTGACATGGCCGAGCGTGCCGATCGCCTTGGAGCCGTCCTCCAGCAATGCCTTTTTGAACGCCGGATCGGTCCAGGCCTTGGCGACGACGCGTGCGCCGTTGTGCGGGCCGATCTTGGTCTCATAGGCCTGGATGATGGCGTCGAGCGCGGCCGGCTCGACATAGCCTTTTTCGGTCAGGATCGTCTCGAGCGCGCGCACGCGCAGCTCGGTCTCCGACAGCTCGGAATGGTCGTGATCGTGGTGGTGGTGATGGTCGTGATCGTGGCTCATGACGTCGAAGATAGGCGCAATGGCCCAGGCCTGTCGAGTATCCGCTGCGGCGCATCCGGGTCCCATATTCGTGAGGCCGGATGTAGGCTAGCATCGCGGCAGAGCAGACGGGGAGACGTTGGTGACGGACTACGTGAAGATCGAAAGGGGCCTCGGGCCCGAGGGGCGGATTGCGGTGGTGCGTTTCGATCGGGGTGACGGCATCAATGCACTGTCACCCGAGGCATTGCGGCAGCTGACCGCGGCGGCGCGCAGCTTCGAGGACGATGCCGCGACGTCGGTCGTCGTATTGACCGGCAGCTCGGGCGCATTCAGCGCCGGCTTCGACCTCAAGGACGCCGAGGGGCGCTCGCGCAAGGAGATGGACCTCGGCACGCTGCGGCGGCACCTCAAGCTCGGGCCGCGTCTAACGCACGCCTGGCAGGAGATGGAGCAGATCACGATCGCGGCGATCGAGGGTTTTTGTGTCGGCGGCGGTGTGGCCCTCGCCGTCGCGCTCGACTTCCGCATCATGGGCCGCGATGCGCATCTGCGCGTGCCCGAAATCGGGCTCGGCATGAACATGAGCTGGCAGAGCATCCCGCGCATGCTGCATCTGATGGGGCCCGCCCGCACCAAGCAGGCGGTGATCCTGGCTGATGAGCGCATCTCAGCGGATGAGGCCCATGAATGGCGCCTGGTGGAGCAGGTGGTCGATCCCGGCCATGCCTTCGAGGCCGCCATGGACCTCGCCCGGAAGGTCGCCGCGCAGCCGCCGCTCTCGGTCGCGATGACGAAACTCACCGTCAACCGGCTTGCGCATGCGCTGGACGATGTCGCCAGCCACATGGACGTCGACCAGTTCGCGCTCGCCAGCTTCAGCGAGGATCACAAGGAGGGCGTCGAGGCGTTCCTGGGCCGCCGCAAGCCGCGCTTCAAGGGGCGCTAGATCTATGCCCGGCCATTGATCGCACAACCGGCAGTCCCTATACGCGGCGCAGGGACAAGAGCAGGCTGCGCGCACGGGCCGCACAGGCAACGACGATCGAGGGGAGGGTCCATGACTGCTAGCTCACAGGCGCCGGAGGCGAAAGGCTTTCGCTGGAAACTGGTCGCGCCGCTCGCGGTGTGGCTGGTGATCTATCTGTGGCCGGTGCCTGCAGGGCTCAATGTCAATCAGTGGCACTATTTCGCCGTGTTCGAGGCCGTCATCACCGGGCTCATCCTGGAATCGATGCCGGTGGGCGCGGTCGGCTTCATCGGTCTCACGGTCGCGGGCGTTGCCGGCTATATCGACCCCGATCCGACCAAGTCGCTGCGCTGGATGCTGGCGGGCTTTGCCGAGAGCACGGTCTGGCTCATCGTCGGCGCCTTCGTGTTCTCGATCGGCTATCGCAAGAGCCAGCTCGGCCGGCGCATTGCATTGGTGCTGGTGCAGCGCCTTGGCCGCAACACGCTCGGCCTTGGCTATGCCGTGGCAATGTCCGACTTCCTGCTCGCGCCGGCGACGCCGTCGAACACCGCGCGCAGCGGCGGCATCGTCTATCCCATCATCAGCAACATCCCGCGCATCTATGGCTCCGAGCCGGGGCCGACCGCCGGCAGGATCGGCACGTACGTGATGTGGACCGCCTTTGCCGCGACCGCCGTCACGAGCTCGCTGTTCTTCACCGCGCTTGCGCCCAACGCGGCGGCGCTGGCGATCGCCAAGAAGACCGCCGGGGTCGAGGTCAGCTGGGGCCAGTGGTTTCTCGGCTTCGCGCCGCTCGGCATCCTGCTGATGGTGCTCGTGCCGCTGCTCAGCTATCTGGTGTGCCAGCCGGAGGTGAAAAGCAGCCCCGAGATTTCCGAATGGGCCGCGAAAGAGCTCGGCGCCATGGGCCCGATGTCGCGCAACGAGTGGATCATGCTCGGCTTGATCGTGCTCGCGATGTTCCTGTGGATCGCGGGCTCCAGCCCGGACATCCACATTCCCGTGCTCGGCTCGAACTTCGTCAATGCCACCACCGTCGTGTTCATCGTGATCTCCCTGATGCTGGTGACCGGCGTGATCGAGTTTGCCGACATTGTCAGCGAGAAGAGCGCCTGGGAGGTGTTCTTCTATTTCACCTCGCTGCTGACGCTGGCCTCCGGCCTCAACGAGATCGGCTTCATCAAATGGTTCGCGACCGAATACGCAAAACCGCTCACCGGGCTGTCGCCGTCGACGGCGATGCTGCTGCTGGTCGCGCTGTTCTTCTGGATTCACTATTTCTTCTCGAGCATCACCTCGCATGCCGCCGCCGTGCTACCCGTCGTGCTCGCGGTCGGATCGGGCATCCCCGATCTGCCGGTCACGACACTCGCGATGCTCTGCATGTACTCGCTCGGCCTGATGGGCGTGATCTCGCCTTACGCGACCGGACCGGCGCCGATGTATTTCGGCAGCGGCTATATCGGAAAGGGCCAATTCTGGGGTTTTGGCCTGATCTTCGGGCTGCTCTATTTCGCCGGGCTCCTGCTGATCGTGCTGCCCTGGTTGCAGATGGGATGAGCCGGGTGGGGCGCTGATAGCCCCGGTGGAGGAATATTCTTCTCCGGGGAGAGTTTGGGAAAACTTCGTCCAACTCCTTCCGAATATCTGACATTGCAACACAGTCCTGAAAGGGCGATGGTGCGTGCTGCGGTGCAGCGCGTTCCTCGCGAACCCTCACCGCGATTTCACCCCGTCGCTCGACGCGACCCGGTTCCCGTACGCCCAAGGGCAGGCGGGCAAGCGAACTATTGTGCATGAAGGCCGCTTCCATGAATGCCCACCAATCGCTCGCGGTCGGACAGCCGATCGAGAGGTGTGAAGCGATTTCACCTGCCGCAGCTGAGCCGGACGCGATGGTCCGTTTCGCCGGCATCTCGAAGACCTATCCGGCCTATCGCGGCAAGCCCGGCGTCAACGCGCTGCAAAACATCGACTTCGCGATCCCGCGCGGTTCCATCACCGGCGTGATCGGCCGCTCCGGCGCCGGCAAGTCGAGCCTGGTGCGCCTCATCAACGGGCTGGAGAAGCCGACCACGGGGCGCGTGATCGTCGACGGCCGCGACATCTCCGCGTTGGCGGGGCGCGAGCTGCGGCTGGCGCAGCGCTCGATCGGCATGATCTTCCAGCATTTCAACCTGCTGTCGTCGCGCACGGCAGCGGACAACATCGCGTTGCCGCTCGAGATCGCCGGCTGGTCCAAGGCCGACATCAGGGCCCGCGTTGCCGAGCTGCTCGCGCTTGTCGGCATCGCCGACAAGCATGACCGCTATCCGTCGGAGCTCTCCGGCGGCCAGAAGCAGCGCGTCGGCATCGCGCGGGCGCTGGCGACGCGGCCGAGCGTGCTGCTGTCGGACGAGGCGACTTCGGCACTCGATCCGCAGACCACGCGCGCGATCCTCGATCTGCTCGCGAATATCAACCGCGAGCTCGGGGTGACCATCGTATTGATCACCCACGAAATGTCCGTGGTGCGCCAGCTCGCCCGGGACGTCGTGGTGCTCGACGCCGGCCATGTGGTCGAAAGCGGCCATGTCGCGGACATCTTCACCCACCCCAAGCATCCGATCACGCAATCCTTCCTGGCGGAGGTGACCGGCGACAGCCTGCCGGTCTCGCTGGCGAGCCGGATCGTGGCGGAGCCGTCCGCCGGCGGGCAGGCCGTGATCCGCCTCGGGGTGCGCGGGGCAGGGGCCGGCGACACCCTGGTCGCGCGGCTCGCCCGCGAGCTCGGCCTCGACGTGTCGCTGCTGGCGGCACGCATCGACGAGATCGGCGGCCAGCATGTCGGCTCGCTCGTTCTCGGCATTCCTCTCGGTATTTCTGGCGGCGCGGAGGCGACGGCGCGCACGCTCGCCTTTCTCTCTCAACATCAATTCCCGGCGGAGCATCTCGGCTATGTCGCCTGAACTCATCAACCTGATCGTCCAGGCCACCTTCGAGAGCCTGTACATGGTCGGCATCGCGGCGCTGCTCGGCACCGCCTTCGGCCTTCCACTCGGCGTTTTCCTCGCAACCAGCCGGAAAGGGGAGCTGTTCGCAGCTCCCATCGTCAATCGCGTCCTCGGCATCGTCGTCAATGCGACGCGGTCCACGCCCTTCATCATCCTCGTCGTCGCCATCATCCCGTTCACGCGCTTCGTTGCGGGGACCTCGATCGGATCGACCGCCGCAATCGTGCCGCTGACGATCGCGTCGGCGCCGTTCATCGCGCGTCTGGTCGAAGGTGCCATCCGCGAGGTCGATGGCGGCCTGATCGAGACGGCGTCCTCGTTCGGCGCGTCGCCCATGCAGATCGTGTTCAAGGTGCTGATCCCCGAGGCGCTGCCGGGACTTCTGCTGGCACTGACGCTCGCGGTGGTCAGTCTGCTCGGCTACTCCGCGATGGTCGGCGCGGTCGGTGGCGGTGGCTTGGGTGATCTCGGCATCCGCTACGGCTATCAGCGCTTCATGCCGGAGATGATGCTGGCCGTCGTCGTCGTGCTGATCGCACTGGTGCAGCTCGTCCAGAGCGCCGGCGATTATCTGGCGCGCCGGGTCAACCGCCGGCTGCGGCATCGCTGAGCCGGATCAGGTACACCTCGCGCGCCGCAGTGTCTCCGAGGGCTTTTCGGAGAAGTGACGCTTGTAGTCGAGCGAGAACTGGCTGAAGTGCCAGAAGCCGTGCTGCACGGCGACGTCGTAGACGGAGGCATCGGTGCCGCCGGCGCGCTTGAGATCGCGCCGCACGCGGTTCAGCCGCATCGCGCGCCAGTAGTGCATCGGGCTCGTGCCCAACACCTCCTGAAAGCAATAGCCGAGCTTGCGCGGGCTGGCGCCGACCGCCTTGCAGACCTCCAGCAGCGAGAGCGAGCGATCGCCGCTGCCATGCATCAGCGCCCGCGCACGATCGACCGTGCGCTTGCGCGCCGCGGCGCTGCGGCCGGGATCGCTGGGGCGTGCGGTCGGCAGCATGTCCATGATCTCGACGAGAAGGGCGTCTTCCAGCGCCTGCCCGACGGCCGGATCGTCGAACCGTTCGGGGGCAGTCGAGATGGTCTCGTGGATCGCGGCAAGGTGAGCGCGCAATCGCGCGACCGGTGCCTGCGCCATCTCGATCACCCGCAACTGGTGCCAGACCGCGCGCGGCAGCTCGATATCGAGCCGGGCGGCAAGCTCCTCGATCAGCGCCGCGCTGGCGACAACACCGCGCAGCTCGAATGATTTCGGCGTGCACATATCGACCTCGGCGTCGATGCAGGCGATGACCTGGGCGCCTGCAACGCTGGCGCCGTTGCAATTGACCTCGCCGTCACCGTGCCAGGGCAGACCGATGCCGAAGCTGTCGGCCCCCAGCTGGCCGTATTGGCGGACCTGCTGGCTGGTGATCTCGCGGAAGACGTCAAGCTGGGGCAAGGAGAGTTGGGTGAAGCTGCCCCTGAAGGCTCCGGCGCTGATCTGGTCGTAGCTGAGCCGCCAGCGACCGAGCGAAGCGCAATGCTCGTCGACATCGGTACTGCTGGCCTGAAACAGGCCGACAGCCGAGTCCAGAGTCGGAAGAGTTGCGCCTAAGGGCATGACGACACGTCGAAATTCACCACCCGACAGCGGGCAAGAACCACGCCAGACTGGCACGGCCATAGGCGCTGTCCAGCAAAATATTGCCGGATCTCGATAACGCCCGATGGCGCCGCGGTGCAGGCTTCGGTCCTGCCGTTCCGACATCGCGGCCGGGACAGCACTTTGCGGAGGGATCGAGATGCGACCGACCGAGATCATGCGCGGCAGCCCGCCCGCGCCCGAGGCGCAGGTGACGCGCGCCAATTGGCGCAGCTTTCCCGCGATCCGCTGGGGCTTTACCCACACCCGTGAAGTGCTGCCGACCGCAGAGATCCGCCGCTCGGCGCAGCCGACGCAGATACGAAGCGCTCCGCGCGAACTGGCAAAACTCGCTTTCACCGCGCCTGATGGCAAAGAGACCACGATCGAAGCCACGCTCCGCGAGACGTTTGCCGATACGCTCCTCGTCATGCACCGGGGCACGCTGATCCACGAATGGTACGGCGATGGCATGAGCGTGACCACGCCGCATCTGATCTGCTCGATCAGCAAGGCGATCGCCGGCACGCTCGGCGGCGTGCTGGCCGCGCGCGGGCTGCTCGATCCCGAGGCGAGGGTGGTGCGTTACGTGCCGGAGTTGGAGACGTCGGTCTACGCCGGCTGCACTGTCCGCAACCTGCTCGACATGGCCGTCGCCATCAAGTTCGAGGAGGATTACGAGGACCCCGCCGGCGACGTTGCGCGCTATCGGTTCTCCTCGGGCTGGGACGTGCCGCCGCCGGGCGTCGAGGCAGGCCACCAGCGCGCCTATCTCGCAACCTTGCGCGGCACCGGCGAGCCGCACGGCAAGGTGTTCCACTACGTCTCGCCCAACACCGAGGTGCTCGGCTGGGTCTATGAGCGTGCCTGCGGGATGCCTTACCATCGCATCCTCTCCGAATATCTCTGGCAGCCCCTGGGCGCGGAGGACGACGGCTCGCTCACGCTCGACAGCCACGGCATGGGCCGCATCGCCGGCGGCATCTCGGTCACCGCGCGTGACCTCATCCGTTTCGGCGAGATGATCCGCTGCCGCGGCGTGGTCGAGGGGCGGCAGGTGGTGCCGGGCTGGTGGATCGACGACATCCGCGAGAACGGCGATCCCAAAGCCTGGGCCGACGGCGACCTCGCCGAGTTCTTCCCGGGCGCGCGCTACCGCAGCAAATGGTTCACGATCGATCCGTCGCGCAACGCGCTCACCGCGATCGGCATTCACGGCCAGCACCTCTATGTCGACCTCGACTCGGACACCGCCATCGTCAAGCTCGCGACCCAGCCCAAGGCGATGGACGTGCCGATCGACCAGCGCTGGTTCGCCGCCTTCAGCGCCATCACCGCGCATCTCGCCTGATTTCTGGACATCCCCATGCTCGATACCGTCAAAGCCAAATCGCAAGCAGAGACCGCGGCGCCGCATCCGCTCGATCCGCTGACGGCCGAGGAGATCACCGCCGCCTGCACACTGGTGCGCGCCGCCGTGGCCTCGCCGGAGAACTGCCGATTCCCGGCGGTGCGGCTGGAGGAGCCGACCAAGCATGAGCTGGCCGCGGGTGGGGCAGGGCGCCGTGCCTTTGCGTTGACGCTCGACGTCGCCACGGGCGAGACCATCGAGCATATCGTCGATCTCGGCCGTGGCGAGATCGTCGGGCGCAAGGTCGTCCCGAACCGCGAGGCGCCCTATGGGCAGCCGCCGGTGATGCTGGAGGAATTCTTCAAGTGCGAGGCCGTGGTCAAGGCCGATCCGGGCTGGCGGGCGGCGATGGTGCGGCGCGGGCTTTCCGACAAGGACATCGAACTGGTCCAGGTCGATCCGTTCTCGTCGGGTTTCTTCGACAAGGAGTTCGAGCGCGGTGCCCGTATCGTGCGTGCCGTCAGCTATTTTCGCGAGCACTTGCAGGACAACGGCTATGCGCACCCGATCGAGGGCGTGGTCGCTGTCGTTGACCTGATCGGCGGCAAGGTCATCGACCTCACCGATGAGGATCCGATCGTGCCGATTCCGCGCAAGAAGCGAAATTATGGCGCGCACGAGGTCAAGAACCCGCGCACCGACATCAAGCCGCTGCACATCGAGCAGCCGGAGGGTGCGAGCTTTCGCGTCGAGGGCTGGAAGGTCGACTGGCAGAAATGGAGCTTTCGCATCGGCTTCACGCCGCGCGAGGGCCTCGTGCTGCATCAGCTCGCCTACCAGGACGGCGCGCGCAAGCGCTCCCTGATCCATCGCGCCAGCGTTACCGAGATGGTGGTGCCTTATGCCGATCCGACCGCGAACCATTTCTGGAAATCGGCGTTCGATGCCGGGGAATATGGCCTCGGCATGCTTGCGAACGCGCTCGAGCTCGGCTGCGACTGTCTCGGCAACATCCGCTATTTCGACGTGCCGGCCGCCGACAGCAAGGGCGAGCCCTTTGTCATGCAGAACGCCATCTGCATGCATGAGGAAGACTATGGGATCGCCTGGAAGCACTATGAGTTCCGCAACGGCCTGTTCGAGGTCCGCCGCTCGCGGCGGCTTGTGATCTCGTTTTTCGCGACCGTCGGCAATTACGATTACGGCTTCTACTGGTATCTCTACCAGGACGGCACGATCCAGTTGGAGACCAAGCTGACCGGCATCATCCAGACCGCCGCGGTGCGATCTGGCGAGACGTACAAATGGGGCGGCATGGTCGACGACAATCTGGGCGGACCGACGCACCAGCACTTCTTCAACGTGCGCCTGCACATGGATCTCGACGGCGGCGGCAACACCGTCACTGAGCACGATTTCGTGCCGCGGCCCTGGGGTGACGACAATCCGCACGGCAACGTCTTCGACACCACGACGCGGGTGTTGTCGCGCGAGCATGACGCGGCTGCGATCGCCAATGGCCAAACCGGCCGGTTCTGGAAGATCAGCAATCCCAATGAGACCAACTCGGTCGGCAATGCTCCCGCCTACAAGCTCGTCGTCAGTCCGAGCCCGCTGATGCTGGCGCAGGAGGGCAGTTACGTGCGCAAGCGCGGCGGCTTCGCCACCAAGCATGTCTGGGTGACAGCATTCGATCCGGCCGAGAAATACGCAAGCGGCGATTATCCCAACGTCCATGCCGGCGGCGATGGCCTGCCGCGTTATGCCGCGAAGGACCGCAACATCGAGAATGCCGATATCGTGGTGTGGCACTCTTTCGGCCACACCCATGTCTGCAAGCCCGAGGACTTCCCGATCATGCCGGTGGAATATGCCGGCTTCCTGCTGAAGCCGACCGGCTTTTTCGCCGCCAATGCGGCCGGCGACATCCCGCCGGACCGCAACAGCCGCAGCGTGCTGGCACACGAGAGCAACACTGCCGACGAATCGTGTTGCCGCGCCGGCAAATCATAGAGCCGGATCGAGCTCGATCGGATTTCCCGGCAGCGCCGACCGTCGTAGTTGGCGATTCTCGCGCGGTAGCAGGCTGATCGTTTCCAGCCATTGCCGAATGGTGAGGGAGCGTTTCTGTCTAGAAGCATTCCAAATCTGTGGGCACGACGGATGCGCGGCACCGGACGCGGCAATTCGGCATGAGCGCATTCGTCGCACGCGCCGCGCACGCCTCTGGAGAGATTCTAACCTCGTTCCTATCGCACTCCGAAACCGCCTGAGTTAGGGCGGGGCACCAAAAATGATACCGGCAAAGCCGGCAGTGCGTGGGGCCGAAAAGACGTGACCGACTACCAACTTTCTTCGCGTGAACGCGCGCGTCGTCGACAGATTCGTGTGCTGCTGCTCGGGGCGGTCAGCACATTCTCGCTCGTGGTTCCCTTCGGTTCCGTGGAGGCGCAGACCCAGATTCCCGCTGTCACCGTCGACGCGCCGGTTCAGCGCGCCCGTCCTGCGGCGGTTGCTTCGTCGCGAAGGGCGGCGACACGCACCTCTCGCGCCAATCGTCGCACGCCTGCGCAGGCCGCCGCGCCGACCCAGTCGGCATCATCGAACGGCGCAACGGGCGAACGTGCCAATGGTCCGGTGCGCGGTTTCGTCGCCACGCGGAGCGGTACGGCCACCAAAACCGATACACCGCTGATCGAAACTCCGCAGTCGGTTTCCGTCGTCACCACCGACCAGGTCAGGAATCAGGGCGCTGTCTCGATCGGCGAGGCGCTGCGCTATACCGCCGGTGTCAGCGGCGACGTCAATGGCGGCTCGGACACCCGCTTCGGCGCGCTCCAGATCCGCGGCTTCGACACGACCATGTCGGGTCTCTACGTCGACGGCCTGCGGATCCCCTCGAGCAACTACGTGCACTTCAATGGCCTCGATCCCTACGGGGCCGAGCGCCTGGAGGTGCTCAAGGGACCGTCATCGGCGATGTATGGCGGCAGCGGCACCGGCGGCATTCTCAACTACGTGACAAAACTGCCGACGGCGCAGCAGTTCGGCGAGGTCTCGATCTCCGGCGGCAGCTTCAACCGCTACCAGGGCCAGTTCGACATGGGCGGCCCCGCCAACAAGGAAGGCACCGTGCTGTGGCGCCTCACCGGCGTCGTCCGCGACGGCCAGACCCAGGTCGACTTCACCAAGGACAACCGCGTCTTCATCGCGCCCGCCGTCACCTTCAAGCCGAACGAGGACACCACCATCACGCTGCTGGCCAACTACCAGCGCGACCGGGCAGGGTGGGGCCTTCAGTTCCTGCCGGCCTCGGGCACGGTGTGGCCGAACAACGGCCGCACCATCCCGGTCTCGTTCTTCGCGGGCGTGCCGGGCTTCAATGCGTTCAACACCGAGATTGCGACCGCCGGCTATCATCTTTCGCACAATTTCACCGACAACATCACGTTCCGGCAGAACCTGCGTTACGCCTATCAGCACAACGAGGAAAAGACCTTCTACGGCACCGGATACACCGACGAAGCGGCGGGGCAGCTGGGGCGTTTCGGCAGCTATAGCAACTCCTACATCAACTCCTTTGCGGTGGATAACCAGCTCCAGGGCAAGTTCAATACCGGCATCCTCAGCCACACCACCCTGGTCGGGCTCGACTATCGCAACACCACGTTCCGCGATACGGCCTTCGCCGTCACAACGTCAGCGCCGGAGATCAACGTCTTCAACCCGGTCTACAGTTACGACTGGGCCCTCGGCGGCATGTACGACAACAAGGGCATCAAGCAGTCGCAGCTCGGCCTCTATGCGCAGGACCAGATCAAGCTCGGCCGGCTGTCGTTCCAGCTCGGCGGCCGCCAGGACTTCGTGACGACGCAGCTCGACACCAATCTGCCCCCGGCCGATACTTCGACATCGAAGGACGCCTCGGCCTTCACCGGCCGCGCTGCCGTCATGTACAATTTCGACAACGGCATCGCGCCCTATTTCAGCTATTCCGAGTCGTTTCTGCCGCAGCTCGCGACCAGTCCTTCCGGACAGATGCTCGATCCCGAGACCGGCGTGCAGTACGAGGTGGGCGTCAAGTATCAACCGGTCGGCTGGAATGCGCTGTTCACCTTCGCCGCCTTCGACCTGACGCGTGACAACGTCGCTGTGTACGTGCCTGCAACCACCTTTTACGAACAGATCGGGCAGGTGAAGTCGCGCGGTATCGAGCTCGAAGGCTCGATGTCGCTCGCCGACGGCTGGAATCTGCGGGCGGCCTACGCCTATATCGATGCGATGGTCACGCAAGATCCGGTCAATGTCGGCAAGGCGCCGGTCACCGTGCCGCTCAACCGCGCCTCGCTGTGGAGCGACTACACGCTTCAGAACGGCCTGCTGGCGGGCTTGCAGTTCGGCGGCGGCGTTCGCTATGTCGGCGCGACCTGGGGCGATGATGCCAACACCTTCAAGGTGGGATCGGCCACAGTGCTAGATGCGCTTCTTGCCTATACCCGTGACAATTGGCGGCTGTCGCTGAACGTCACCAACCTTGCGGACACGGGCTATGTCGCGGCGTGCTACGGCCTTTCGGGCTGCATGTATGCCGAGGGACGGAAAGCCATCGGCAAGCTGACTTATCGCTGGTGAAATCGAAGACGGTCCGACGATGGCGGGCCGGACCTGCTGGATGAGAGTGCAAGACGATGAGAGCGATATTCGGCAAGCTGCATCGCTGGGCGGGACTGCTCACGGCCGGATTCCTTTTCTTCTCCGGCATCACCGGGGCGATCATCTCCTGGGATCACGAGATCGACGACGTCCTGAACAGCCATCTGTTCGACGTCTCGACCAAGGGCCCGGCGATCCCATCGATCGAGCTCGCCAAGATGATCGAGCAGCGCGATCCCCGCGCGCGCGTCGTCTACCTCTTCATGACGCCGGAGGAGGGCCACTCGCTGTGGTTCTTCGTCATGCCGCGGATCGATCCGGCGACCGGCAAGCGTTTCGCTCTCGACTACAATCAGGTCTTCCTTGATCCCAACACCGGCGCGGAGCTGGGCCGGCGCTATTGGGGCGCGGTGTGGCCCGTCACGCGGGAGAATTTCGTCTCGTTTCTCTACAAGCTGCACTACACGATGCACATTCCGGAGTTCTGGGGCAGCGATCGCTGGGGCATGCGCGTGCTCGGCGTGATCGCCATCATCTGGACCATCGATTGCTTCGTCGGCTTCTACCTGACACTGCCCTCGCGCAGACGCGCCAAGGCGGCGCGGGCGCCAGCCGTCACGCGCCAGCTCGATCGCGGCTTCTGGGCGCGCTGGGCGCCGGCCTGGATCATCAAGACCTCCGGCAGCGCCTACCGGATCAATTTCGACATCCACCGCGCCTTCAGTCTCTGGACCTGGGGCGTGCTGTTCATCATTGCCTTCACGGCGTTCTCGCTGAACCTCTATTTCGAGGTGTTCTCGCCGCTGATGAAGATGGTGTCGAACTACACGCCGACACCCTATGAGCAGCGGCCTTATCGCGATCTCGACGATCCCATCGAGCCCAAGGTGACTTTCGCCGACATCGCCGCCCGCGCCGCCGCCGACGGCAAGGCGCGGGGGTGGACGATCCCGGTCGGCTCGGTCAATTACGGCCCGGCCCATGGCGTCTATGCCGCCGCTTTTTTCCACCCCGGCGACGACCACGGCGCCGGCGGTGTCGGCCCGGCGCAGCTCTATTACGACAGCGAGGACGGCCGCCCGATCGGCGAGCGGCTGCCCTGGGTCGGTACCGCCGCCGACATCTTCGTCCAGGCACAATTTCCGCTGCATTCGGGCCGCATCGTCGGACTGTTCGGCCGCATCCTGATCTCGATCATGGGGCTGGTCGTGGCGGCACTCTCGGTCACCGGCGTCGTGATCTGGTGGCGCAAGCGCCGCGCCCGCATCCGCGTGCGCGAGACCGCGGCGGTGCGTCTGACCCGGCAGTTGACGCCGGCGGAGTAGGGCCCCCGCACGGTCGTTGGGGATGAACCTTCCCGCCTCCAGCCGGCACAAAGACTGGAGATCGCTCCCAGTCCGCGGACATCGAATGAAATCGCTTGCCTTGCTCTGCCTGCTCGTCCTGGCGACGCCCGTCCATGCGGCCACGCCCGAGCAGCACTATCTCGACCTGCGCGACCGCTACATCGCAAAATTCTCGAGTGCCAAGGAGAGCGACGAGATCTACAAGCAGCATGATGCGGCGCTGAAGGAGCTGGCAGGCGTGCTGCGCGGCCTGGTGGGGCCGGTCACAATCAAGGGGCTCCCCGCAGACGGCAAGTCGAACGTCGACACGCTCTTCAAGAGTGATATCGGCTTCGGCCATCTCGACGGGCTAAGCTTCGCCTCGGAAGGCTACAAGACGCAAGCCGTCGTAACCACGAGCCCGCTTCTGGCGCACTGGCTGCGCGAGCATCGCGAGGACGGCGTGCCGCAAGAGAGCGGCGCCGCGTTCAAGTCCGACCGCTTCTATTATCATGCGATCCAGGACGCCGCCTTCGCCAAATATGCCGAGCTGCCGATCACAAAGCCCGCATCCGCGAGCGCTGCAGTTGCCGTGCTCGGCGTGCGCGGCAATGGCGGGCTCAAGGGACCGCCGGATGAAATCGACGTCGTCGCGACCAAGGGCGACAAGGTCTACTTCCTCGCCACATCGAACGCCGTGAAGACGGCTGAAATCCCGGCCTGCGAGCGCGTGTGGAAGCAGATGATGGCGAAGCCCATCAACAAGAAGGACCCGCGCGGCGACATGGCCCGCGAGGATCAGGCCATGGACGCCTACACGAAATGCTTCGCCAGGGAAGCGCCGAGCCAGAGCTGGTACGCCGCGGCCGTCAAGAAGGCGCAGAGCCAGCTGGAGCTGCTGCCACTGCAGTAGCGCGCAAGGTTACGCCGACAATTCGACCGATTGGCCGGCCCCATTGATCAGATGCACGCGGTCGATGTCGACATGCGGCAAGAGCGATCGAATCTTATCTTCCGGCATCAGGCTAAACGCCGTCGACAATGCGTCCGCCGCGGTCGCGCTGCGGGACACCGTCGTCACGCTGCGATAGCGGTGGGCGCAGCCGCCGGATCTCGGATCGAACAAATGATTGAAGCGCGCGCTGGAATCGAACTGGAAGCCGTAGCCGCCCGAGGTGGACACGGCGCGGTCGACGATCGGCAGCACCGTCTTCGTGCGGCCCACAATGTCGGGATCGGCGATGCCGATCTCCCAGGGCCGTCCGTCCGGACGCGCGCCGATCGCGCGGGCCTCGCCCATGTCGACCAGGCTGCGAGAGATGCCATGCGCCCGCAGCAGGTCGACCACCTTGTCCGTGACGTAGCCTTGCGCGATCCCGTTCAGGGTGACGGCCATGCCCTTGGGCATCACGATCCGGTCGCGGCTGATCGACAGCCGGCTGCTGCCGATGCGGGCGAGCGCGGCCTCGATCGCGGCCGCCGCAGGACCGGCCGGATCCGCGTCATCTCGCGCGAAATGGCTGGCGTAGAGCTCCCACAGCGGCTGCACCGTGACATCGAACAGACCGCCCGTCAGCGTGGAATAGTGCTGCGAGGTCGATAGCAGATCGACCATTTCGGCGGCGGGATCGATCAGGACACCGGTCCGGTTCAGCGCGACCAGGGCGGAATCGTTCAGGTAAAGGCTGAACAGCCGCTCGAGCCGCCGCGCCTCGGCGCAGGCCAGCGAGGTCAGTCGCTCCGCCCGGCTGCGGTCTTCGTCGTGGATCTCCATCGTGGCCACCGCGCCCAGCATCGTGCCACGCCAGGTGACCGGCGCGATCTCTGCACGAACGGAGTGTCCCGGAGCCAGCGCGCCGAGGCCCGCGGCCGCCGCGCTGATCCGGATGAAGCGTCGGCGCGTCAGTGTTCGCGTCATGGCGTTCTCCTCGATCGTTCGCCCGGCGGCCCTTCGGCCGCTTCGTCGGCCGCAACGGCGCCGGCGGCATTCGCCGACGTCAGGACATAGTCCCGGGGCACGTCGTCGAAGCCGACGATCCGGCCGCCGTTTTCTCCGGCGAACTTCTCGGCCGCCGCCCGGTCCGAGAACGGAACGGCCTCGTCACCGCCCATGCCGCTTTTGACCCGGCTCTCGATCACGTACAGCGCCTTGCGTGCCTCGATCCAGTTGTCGGCACCGGGCTTGTCCCACTCAGGCGCCTTGCCCATGTCGGACACGTAGATCGCCTGAATGTCCTTGGGCTCGTCCGGCAGCATGGTGAAGGCGATCGTGTCCCGCACCGACGAGAACCAGACGGGCTCGATCAGGCTCGCGGCAAAGACATGGCCCTTCGGTCCCGGGTGCTCGAGCACGTTCATGCCGCAGTAATGGCCGATGTCCTCGGCGGTCATCCGATGCGGCGGCGGGATCTTCGCGGCCTGCTTCTCGTTGCAGCCGGCGAGCACGAGCGGCACGAGCAAGGCAAGGAGGATCGTTCGGCGCCTCATAGCTCCCTCCGCGAGAAGGCGAGCGCGGCCAGCCCCAGCGGCAGCAGCGTCCAGCAGAGCAGGGCGGTCAGAAGGACCGGTATCGTCAGGGACGTGGTTTGGGCAAGGCCAGCCATGCCGGCGAAGGTGCTGACATTGGCGAACCCGGTCAGGTTGATCAGCCGGTAGGCGTCGGTCGGATTCGACAGCAGCATGGCGTTGAGCACGCTCGCCGAGATGCTGCGCCCCTGATCGAGCGCGAGCACGCCCAGCAGCGCCATGTCGTAGATCAGCACCAGCAGCAGCCATAATCCAATGCAGATGCCGGCTGCCGTTCCGCGGTCGCGCACGAGCGCGCTGACCAGATATCCGATGGCGACGAAAGCGGCGCCGAGCAGCACCGAGGAGCCCACCATCGCCGCGAACGCCAGAAAACTGTCGCTATCAATCTGGCTGCCCGTCGCCGCCAGCGCTCCGACCGCCGCGCCGTAGCCGAGGCAGGTCGCAAAAGCGAGGACGGCGAGGTGGCCTAAGAACTTGCCGAGCAGCACCTGCCATCGCGCGACCGGATAGCTCAGCAGCAACAGCATCGTTCCGCGTTCCATCTCGCCGACGATGGCGTCATGGGAAATCAGAAGCGCGATGAGCGGAACGAGAAAGATCGTCAGGCTCGACAGGCTGACGATGACCACATCCAGGGTGCGAACACCCACGTTTCCGGTCGGCGCGCTGCCGAGAAAGGTCAGCGACAGGGCAAGCCCGGCGAGCAGGAGCGTTGCGGCAAGCACCCAGCGATTGCGGATGGCCTGGTGGACTTCCTTGGCGGCGATGATCAGGACATTCATGGCGCCTGCTCCGATTGCCGGAGGAAATGAGCATAGAGCTCGTCGAGGGTGGGCGGGACCACGTCGACGTCCTCGACCGAATTGCCGGCGGCCGTCGCGCGATGCAGCAGCTCGATCTTCCGCTCCGGCGCGGCGTCGATCTCGACGATGTGGCCGTTCAGACGGCGGCAGGTGGCGTCTTGCGGAGCCCAACCCGGCATCTCGCTGGGCGCGAGGCCAGCCACCTTGAGACGGATCCGGGTCGGGAGCCGGGCGAGACGACGCAGCTCGTCGATCGAACCGTCCGCGACCTTGATGCCGCGATTCATGATGATGACCCGGCCGGCGCGCTCCTCCAGCTCGGTCAGCGCATGCGACGACAGCAGCACGGTCGCGCCGCGAGCCGCGAGCCGCGCGATGATGTCGTAGAAGGTCTGCCGCAGCTCCGGATCGAGACCAGTGGTCGGCTCGTCCAGCAGCAGCACGCGCGGCTCGCCAAGCAGCGCCTGCGCGAGCCCCAGCCGCTGGCGCATGCCCTTCGAATAGGTGTTGACCCGGCGGCGGCTGGCGGCTCCGAGTCCGACCGCGTCGAGCAGCTCCAGCGCCTTGGCAACCGGCTCTCGTTTCAGCCTGGCGTAGAAGGCCTGCGTCTCGCGGCCGGTGAGGGCGGGGTCGAAGGAGACGTTTTCGGGGAGGTAGCCGAGCTGCCGTCGGCCTGCGAATTCGCCGGCGGCGGGATTGTCTCCCAGAACCTCGATGGCGCCTCTGGTCGGCCGGATCAACCCGAGCATGAGCTTCATGAGCGTGGTCTTGCCGGCGCCGTTGTGCCCGATCAAGGCCACCAGCTCGCCCTGGCCAAGCGTGAACGACGCACCGCGCACGGCCTCGACCCGGCCAAACACCTTGGTGACGTCGCTGACACGTACCGTGCTGGTCATCGTGTTTCCTTCACCGGGGTCCGCGGCGGCGACACCAGCGGATGGCTGTCGACCACGCCGCCCGGCAGCAGCGCGGGAAACTGTGCCTGCGCCCAGCGGATCACCTGGACGGCGGGACTGTTGATCAGGACCTTCGCAGCCGGCGCCGTCCACAGCACGCGGTCGATGAGGTCGTTCGGCCGGTACGCCGTGTCGGCGATGCCGTCGCCATTCAGGTCGAATGCCGGATTATCGCTCCAATAGTTGCCGCGCCCTCCGGTCGACCAGTCGAGGTGCCGGGTGCCGACATATTTCACCTGGTTGGCGTTGCTGACGAAGGAATTGCCGGTGATCTCGTTGCCTTCGGAGCCCGCCGTGAAGTGCACGCCGATGGCGCAGCGCTCGAACCAGTTGTTGCGGAATTTGTTGTGATTGGTGTTGTAGATGAACACGCATTTCTCCGGGCCGCTCTTGAGCGTGCTGTCCCGTGCCTGCTGCGGAAGCATTCCTCGCTCGTCGGCGGGACCGTCCTCCGCCCTCTGTGTCATCGAGCCGAGCGGGCCACCCGTGACCCGGTTGCCCTCGATCTGGGCATAGTTCGCGTAGTTGAAGAGCAGCCCATAGTCACGGTCGTGATCTGAGGAGTTGCCGCGGATCACCAGACGGTTCGAATACATGATGGCGTAACCGACATGGTTGCCGATCGAAACGTTGCCGCTGATCTCGCTGTCGTTGGTGTACATGTAGTGGACGGCGAAACGAACCTGCTCGAAGCGATTGTCGATGAAGCGGTCCTTGCTGCTGGAGATCGAGAAGATGCCGTCGCGGCCGTAGCGGAACATGTTGTTCGCGATGGTGACGTCGGGCGCGTTCCACAGCGAGATGCCGTTGCCTGCCTCGCTGAGGCGCCCGCCGCGCAGTCCCTCGATCTCGTTGAGGACGACCCGGGAGCCCCTGGCGCCGTGCACATAGACGCCGAAGAGGTTTCCCACCAGGTGGTTGTCCTCGATCTTGGCGCGCTCCGCGGTCTTTTGCAGGAAGATCCCGGAATTCATCTGCTGCAGATCGCGGCCGGATGCCCGGATGGTCACGCCGCGGATTGTGACGTCGGGCGCGCTGACGGTGATGACGTTGCCGGAGCCGTCGCCGTCGAGCACCGCGCCTCGGCTCCCGACCAACTCCAGGGGACGGTCGATCCGGATCGAGCCGTGATATTCGCCGGGAGCAAGCTCGACGACGTCGCCGGCGCGCGCACCATCCAGCACCGCTTGCAGCGGCTGCCCAGGCGCAGCCGTCAAGGTCTCCGCATCGGCGAAGCCGGACAATCCGGCGGCGACCAGCGCCGCCGGAAACATGCGTGACAACAGACCCACGAGGTCGCTCCGATCAGACCGACTTCAAACCGATTTGGGCTCGACGAACATCCGGCCTTTCATCTCCATGTGCATGGCGTGGCAGAACCAGGAGCAGTAGTACCAGTAGACTCCCGGCTTGTCGGCCGTGAAGGTCACCGACGAGGTGGCCATCGGCCCGATCTCCATGTTGATACCGTAGTTGACGATACAGAAGCCGTGCGTGAGATCCTCGACTGCGTCGATGTTCGTGATGAAGACGGTGACTTCCTCGCCTTGCTTGACCTGGAACTGTTCGAGGCCGAACGCTGGCGCGGTCGACGTCATATAGACGCGCACCTTGTTGCCGTCGCGAATGATCTTCGAATCGGCCTCCAGGTTGATGCCGTCCGCCTTGGCCTGCTTGACCGCATCCGCAAACATCGGATCCGCGCGATCCCAGATCGAGATCGGGTTGATCTTGGAGCGGTGGACGATGGTCGCATCATGCGGCTCGGCGAAGCTCGGGCCGTCATGCACCAGCTTCATCTGGTCGCCCGAAATGTCGATCAGCTGATCGTTCTCAGGCTTGAGCGGCCCGACGTTCAGGAAGCGGTCCTTCGAGAACTTGTTCAGCGAGATCAGCCATTTTCCATCGGCCTCCTTGGTCTGGCCCATCGAGGTATGGTTGTGGCCCGGTTGATAATGGACGTCGAGCTTCTGGATGATGGGGTTGACCTTCTCACCCTTGAAAGCCCGCTTGGCGAGGTCGAGGTTCCACTTGCAGACCTGGCTGTCGAGGAACAGGGTCGTGTAGGCGTTGCCCTTGCCGTCGTAGGCGGTGTGCAACGGGCCGAGGCCAAGCTCAGGCTCGGCGACGACGACGTCGCGCGGCTTGATCTTGTCGTCGAACAACTGGTCGAACAGGCGCACGTCCATCACGGTCACGGTGGGGGAGAGCTTTCCGGCCGCCACGATGTGGATGCCGTCCGGAGCCGTGTTCATGCCGTGCGGATTGTTCGAGACCGGAACGTAGCGCGTGTAGGCCGACCCCTTGCGGCCGTCGATCACGGGCACGCCGTTCATTTCCTTGAAGTCGCCCTTCTTTACGGCCTCTTCGATCCGCTTGATGTTGAAGATGACGACCCAGTCCTGCTCGCTGGCGGTCATCTCCGCGAGCGTGACACCTTCCTCGCCGTTGTAGCAGGTCGCGAAGCAATACTTGCCCTGGTAGTCGGCGTCGACATTGTCGAGGTTGCCGCTGACGATCACCTGCCAGGCCACCTTCATCGTTTCGCCGTCGATCGCGCTGAAGATGGAGTGATACTGCTTGGGATCGTCGAGGACCTTGCCGTCATTGGGCAAGGGCACGCCGTCCTCACCGTTGGCGAACACATAGCCCGTGCGCGGATATTTCTGCAGACGCAGGCCGTGGACCGTGTGCTGGTTCGGCAGTTCGACAATCTTGTCGCATTTCATGATGTCGAGCCGCACCCGCGCGACGCGGCTGTTGGCCTTGTCGTTCATGTAGGCATAGCGACCGTCATAGGTGCCGTCCGTGAACGAAATATGGGGGTGGTGGAGGTCGCCGTTCATGAACGTGCCGCCGCGGTTCTTGAGGAATTCGCGGGTCGCGGGCTGCATGCCTTCGGTCAGAACCTTGAGGCTTTCATTGGTCTGGCCCCAACCGGTCGCGCTGCACCGGTTGAACACCGGAACACGCATCAATTCGCGCATCGAGGGGAGGCCGACGATTCGCATCTCGCCGGACTGGCCGCTCGAGAAGAACACGTAATATTCGTCGAGCTCGCCGGGCGCGACCTCGGTCTTCTGCACGGCCGGCCGTGCCGCCGGCGCTTTCGGAGCAGCATTCTTGGTCTGCGCGTCCGCAGATGAGACGAAGCCGCCGTCCTTGATCGCCGCTCCGCCAGCCAGGCCCACGCCCGCTGCGGCCGCCGTCGTTCCCAGCACGGTTCGTCGGCTGACGCCCTTTGCCTTTTCGTTTTCACTCATGATTGCCTCCTCGGCTTTCGGTTCAGTTTGGGGGTGGAGTCGCGACGGGTGAAACGCCGACAGGTTTGCCGCCGGCGGTGATGACGGTCGCTGGACCCTTGCCGCCTGGGCGCATCGCGGGCGAGGACATCGCCGCGAACTTCTCGCGCTTGAGCCGCACCTGGATCATGTGCGGGCAGCGGTGATCGTCGTAATAGAGCTCCTGACAATGCATGCAGTAGATGCACTCATTGACGTTGATGTGCCCCTCAGGATGGATCGACTGCACCGGGCATTCCTTGGCGCAGCGTTGGCAGGGTGACCCACATTCTTCCCACCGGCGGAGCCATTCGAACGTCCGGATGCGGCCGGGGATCGCGAGCGCGGCGCCGAGCGGGCAGAGGTAGCGGCAGAAGAAGCGTTCGATGAAGAGGCCGATGACGAGCAGGGCGACTGCGTAGGCGACGAACGGCCAGCTTCGCGAAAACTTCAGGATGATCGCGGTCTTGAACGGCTCGACCTCGGCGAACCGCTCGGCCATGTCGACCGAATAGAGCGATAGGCCGAACAGACCGAGGAAGATGATGTACTTGATCGGCCATAGCCGTTCGTGCAGCCCCCACGGCACCGTTATCTGGGGCACCCTCAGCCATTTCGCGGCCGTGTTGGTGAGCTCCTGGAGCGCGCCAAAGGGACACAGCCAACCGCAGAACGGACCTCGGCCCCAAAACAGAAGCCCGCCGGCCGTTGCAGCCCACAGAATGAAGATCAATGGAGCGGCGAGGAAAAATTCCCAGCGGAAACCCGTCACCAGCGCATTGGTAAAGGTGACGACGTTGACGACGGAGAGCTGCGCGTTGGCGTACCAGCCGAGCCAGACCAGAACGAGGGCGAGATATCCCCGCCGCACCCAGGTGTAGAACACCGGTCGGCGCACCAGCAGGTTCTGGAAGAAGAAGATGCCGGTGAGGACGGCCAGCATGAACGCGGTGATGCCGATCGAGACGGTGCTCGACCGCCAGATCCGCATCCACAGAGGTTCGTCCGCCTCCGGGGGCGGTGCGGCCGCAGCGTTGGCCTGCTGCGAGGCCGGAGGCGCCGCGCTCTCCGGTACCGTCACCGCACGCTGCTCGCGGCGTATATAGCTGTCGGGCAGGGCATAGCCGAGATCGAAAGTCAGGAATGCCTTGTCGCGGCCGCCGAGACTGCGTTGCACCAGCAATTGAAGCTGCCACGGCTGCGTCGGATCCAGGGTGAACTCAGGCGGGGTGACGAACAGGCCGATTTCCCTGAACTCGGGCGCGCCGACCGCGTCCAGTGCGCCGAGCCGGGTGTGGTTGCGGTCGCGGAAGCGGGTGCTGTTGCCTTCCTGCAGGATTTCGATGCGATCGAAGATGCCGCCGCGGACATAGGCCGAACCCTTGAACGAGTAGGGGCCGTTGCCGGCAACGACGATGGCCTGCTGCCCGGGCTTCAGGCTGTCCTTCAGCCGCTGATAGCCGTCCTCGCCAAGCAGGCTGCGGCCGATCGTGGGCGCGGTCACCAGTGCCACGTAGAGGTCGATGAAGGTATCGCTCGCGTCACCCGGTTCGGGATACTGGCTCGCCGCGGCGCTGCCGGACTTCGCAAAGGCTTCGTTGATGTCGCCGATGCCGAGATGAAGCCGGCGCACCGAGCCGTCGCCGACGAGGCTCTCCCAGTCGCGCACTTCACTGCGCCCGAGATCGAGCGTCTTGACGACAGGGGGAAGGGCGGCCGAAGCCGCCGCGCCGTCACCGCCGCCGATGCGTCCGCCGCGGATGAGCTTGGACGCGGCGCGGACGACACTGTCACCCATCACCAGCACGGTGACGGTCGCGCCGCTCACGATGTCGACCTGCGGCGGCTTCTCGGCACCACTTGCGACAGGCTTCATGTCCTTGCCGATCAGGGAGTTCATGGCGGCGACGATGCGCGCCTCCGGAATGCCGACCAGCACGATCGGCTCCTTGTGATCGACGAGCTTGATCCCGGTGATGACGCCCTTCGGATCAATTCCGGCAAGCAAGTGAATCGGTTTGCCCGAGTACCCGACAGAGTTCGCAAAATCGGAGTTGAGGAAAACGAATCCCTGAAGCTGATCGCCGCGGTACACCGGTACGATGGGCGGATCGCCTTGCGGCGGGCCGAAACGATCCGCATCCGGGAAAAATTCGGCAGGCGTAAGCTTCGGCAGGTATGCTGGTAAGTCACCGGCGGCGCATGCGGGCGAGACGTACGCCAGACACATCAGCAGCAAGCCCGCAAGCGCTAGCGCCGCACGCCTTGTGAAGGCGGTATCGTCATCCGGTCGCTTCAACATATCGGTTCAAATGCGATCTGCGCGACCCACCGGGACGCGCGTGCCTTGAGATTCTTCTTCGATGATTTGTCGCCGCTGACGTGTCAAAGTCATCGCGCGTGCCCACATCTGTCAAGGCCAGCGAAAATATTTGTATTCGCGCTGAGCTGAATCAGAAGCCTGCATTTGGAGTCCTTGCCATGCCATTCCTGCGCACTTCATTGCTGAGCGCTGAGCCCGCAGGTGTATTGCAGTCGCTCGACGAACTCTTTGCGCTAGCGCATGCAATGGAGCAGGAGGCAGCCAAAAGGTATGATGCTCTTGCTGATGACATGCGCGAACAGGGCAAGGATGATCTCGCAGACGTGTTCGCGAAGCTCGCCGCCGCCGAGCGCGAGCATGTCGACAGCGTCACGCGGTGGTCGCAATCTCGGCGCGGCAAGATCCCGGATCCCGCTATGGTGCGTTGGGAGGCGCCGGAAACGCTCGCCCCGGAATCCGCCGCTGAGGTCAAAACGTCGCGCTTGATGACGCCGTACCGCGCGCTCGCGATGGCGGTCCGCAACGAGGAGCGCGCCTTTGCGTTCTGGTCTTATCTCGCCGCCTATTCCGATGACCGCGATATCAAGAAGGCGTCCGAGGCAATGGCCAAGGAAGAGCTCGGCCATGTCGCGACGCTGCGGAAGGAGAGGCGCCGCGCCTATCATCGCGAGCACGAACGGAGCGGCGCCGAGGCATCGTCCGTGCCTCTGCGGCAAATTGATGCGCAAAGGCTCGAGCTTCGCCTGGTCCTGCAGCTCAGCGACATGGAACGACGCCTGAGCGGGCCAGCAGCAATCCGGACCCAGGACATTCGCCAGCAGACGATCGAGATGGCCGACGCCACGGTGGGCCTCGGGAGCTTTCCGGCGTCCATGGAGCGCAAAGGCCCACTGGAGATCGCCGAGGCCCTGGTCGACGGCTACCTCGACGGCGCCGAGCGGTCGAGCGACGCGGCCCATCTCGAACGCCTGCAGCAACTTGCCGAGCGCGCGATCTCGCGGCTGGCCTGGCTGCGATCGCTTTCGGCGGACTGACGCGCTTACGGCACCCTGAGAGCTGCTGCACACCAGAGCCGCATAGCCGCTCGGCCGGGGCAGTGGCCGCACGTCCTTCACTGGTGGAAAAGACGCACAGGTTTGGCGATAGGCGCTCAGTTCAGGCGGAGATCCGATCGGCAGGTCACGTGGGGCCGTAGCCTAATCCATAATTCGCATAAGATATATTATGGAATATCTTTATATACAATCAGATCAAATATTTAGCCGCAATTCCTGCCACCGCACCTTCGCCCAAGCGCGATTTTCAGTCCGGGCCGCGACGCCGCTCCGGGTCTCGACGGCTACTGTGCATGGGGTTGTTTTTCAGATTTTGAATCCGGCCCATCTCTGCGAAAGCCGATATTGCCGGGACCTTGTCCGGCTGCAATAAGCGAGGCCTCGCGAGATCGCAGATGACCTTCAGGCCTTCCGTCCGTATAGGTTTGCATCTCAGAACAACAACAAACCTTCCGAGGAAGCAGACCCATGGTCTTTTCAACGCGCTTTTCCCGACGCACGCTTCTCAAGGCCTCCGCCGCGACCGCGGTCCTGGGCGGCATCGGTGCGCCCCATGTGGCCCGCGCCCAGAGCGCCGAGTTCACCTACAAATACGCCAATAACCTGCCGGACACCCATCCGCTGAACGTACGCGCCAAGGAGATGGCGGCGGCGATCAAGACCGAGACCAACGGCAAGTTCGACCTCCAGATCTTCCCGAACAACCAGCTCGGGTCCGACACCGACATGCTGAGCCAGATCCGCTCGGGCGGCGTCGAGTTCTTCACGCTGTCCGGCCTGATCCTGTCGACCCTGGTGCCGGCGGCGTCCATCAACGGCATCGGCTTCGCGTTCCCGGACTACGACACGGTCTGGAAGGCCATGGACGGCGACCTCGGCGTCCATGTCCGCGGCGAGATCAAGAAGGCCGGCCTCGAGGTCATGGACAAGATCTGGGACAACGGGTTCCGCCAGACCACCTCGTCGAGCAAGCCGATCACCGGTCCTGACGACCTCAAGGGCTTCAAGATCCGCGTGCCGGTGTCGCCGCTGTGGACCTCGATGTTCAAGGCGTTCGACGCGGCGCCCGCCTCGATCAATTTCAGCGAGGTCTATTCGGCGCTCCAGACCAAGATCGTCGAAGGCCAGGAGAACCCGCTGGCGATCATCTCGACCGCCAAGCTCTACGAGGTGCAGAAATACTGCTCGCTGACCAATCACATGTGGGACGGCTTCTGGTTCCTGGCGAACCGCAGAGCCTGGGAGAAGCTGCCGCAGGACGTGCGCACCATCGTCGCCAAGAACATCAATGCCGCTGCCGTCAAGGAGCGTGAAGACACCGCCAAGCTCAATGCCAATCTGCAGCAGGAGCTCGCGGCCAAGGGCCTGACCTTCAATCAGCCCACGGTGGCGCCGTTCCGCGACAAGCTGCGGACCGCCGGCTTCTATGCTGAGTGGAAGGGGAAGTATGGCGACCAGGCCTGGGACCTCCTGGAAAAGGCCGTCGGCAAGCTGTCGTAACGCGTTGGGGCCATCATGGCTCATGTCGAGGTCGAGGTGACCGCAGTGGCGGGCGAGGCGGCGTTTCAGTCCCCTCGCCGACCTTCCGTGCTGGGTTCGGTCGAGCGCGCGCTCGGTCTCGTCGTCGAAATCCCGGCGGCGATCCTGGTCGTCGCCGAGATCGTGATCCTGTTTGCCGGCGTGGTCGCCCGCTACGGCCTGCACCGGCCGCTGATCTGGTCGGACGAGCTCGCCTCGATCCTGTTCCTGTGGCTCGCCATGCTGGGAGCGGCGGTTGCGTTCCGCCGCTCCGAGCACATGCGCATGACGGCGGTCGTCGCCAGCGCCAAGCCTGCGATGCGGGCCTATCTCGATCTGGTCGCGACCTCAGCGGCGCTGGCGTTCCTGGTCCTGATCGTCTGGCCCGCCTGCGACTACGCCTATGAGGAAAGCTACATCACGACGCCGGCGCTGCAGATCTCCAATATGTGGCGCGCCGCCGCGCTGCCGGCCGGCATCGGGCTGATGGCGGCCTTTGCCTTGCTGCGGCTGCTGCGCGCGGCCGATTACCGGATGGTCGCAGCTGCCGTCGTCAGCGTTGCCGTCATCATCGGCCTGTTCTGGCTGGCGGAGCCGTTGCTGCGGCCGCTCGGCAATCTCAACCTCGTCATCTTCTTCGTCGGCGTCGCCGGCTTCTGCGTCTTCGCCGGCGTTCCCATTGCGTTCGGGTTCGGCCTTGCGATCTTCGGCTATCTCGCGCTGACCACGCGCACGCCTGTCATGGTGCTGGTCGGGCGGATGGACGAGGGCATGAGCCACCTCATCCTGCTCTCGGTGCCGCTGTTCGTATTCCTGGGACTGCTGATCGAGATGACCGGCATGGCGCGGGCCATGGTGGCGTTCCTGGCGAGCCTGCTCGGCCATGTCCGCGGCGGCCTGCACTACGTGCTGGTCGGCGCCATGTACCTGGTCTCGGGCATATCAGGCGCCAAGGCCGCGGACATGGCGGCCGTCGCGCCCGTGCTGTTTCCGGAGATGAAGCAGCGCGGCGCCAGGCCCGGCGATCTCGTCGCGCTGCTGGCGGCCACCGGAGCCCAAACCGAAACCATTCCGCCGAGCCTCGTGCTGATCACGATCGGCTCGGTGACTGGCGTCTCGATCGCCGCCCTGTTCACCGGCGGCCTCCTGCCCGGCGTCGTGCTTGCGATCACGCTCTGCATGCTGGTGTGGTGGCGCTACCGCCACGAGGACATGAGTCACGTGCGCCGCGCCAGCGGTGGCGAGATCGGCAAGACCTTCGTCATCGCCCTGCCCGCGCTCGCACTGCCCTTCGTGATCCGCTACGCCGTGGTCGAGGGCATCGCGACCGCGACCGAGGTATCCACCATCGGCATCGTCTATGGCGCCCTGGTCGGCCTCCTCGTATACCGCCGCTTCGACTGGTCGCGGCTGTTTCCGATGCTGGTCGAGACCGCCGCGCTGTCGGGCGCCATTCTGCTGATCATCGGCACGGCGACCGGCATGGCCTGGGGCCTGACCCAATCAGGCTTCTCGCGCTCGCTGGCGGCGGCCATGACCGGATTGCCCGGGGGAGCGGCGACCTTCATCGCCGTCTCGATCCTGGCCTTCACCATCCTCGGCAGCGTGCTGGAGGGCATCCCGGCGATCGTGCTGTTCGGGCCGCTGCTGTTTCCGATCGCCCGGGCCGTCGGCGTGCACGAGGTGCACTACGCCATGGTGATCATTCTCGCTATGGGAATCGGACTATTCGCCCCGCCCTTCGGCGTCGGCTATTATGCCGCCTGCGCCATCGGACGCGTCGATCCGGCCGAGGGCATCCGCCCGATCTGGGGCTATCTGCTGGCGCTGCTGGTGGGATTGATCATCGTCGCGATCTTCCCGTGGATCTCGATCGGATTCCTTTGAGGCGTTTGACGGAGGGTGTCGATGAGTGAGCGGCAGAACCAGTACAATATCGGCCTCGACAAGACCCCCGCCAATTACGTGCCGCTGAGCCCCCTCAGCTTCCTCGCGCGCAGTGCCGCCGTCTATCCCGATCATGTCAGCACGGTCTACGAAGGCCGCAGTTTCACTTGGGCGGAGACCTATGAGCGCTGCAAGCGTTTTGCGTCCTGGCTCGCGCGCAAGGGCATTGGCGTCGGCGATACCGTGGCGGCGATGCTGCCGAACATTCCTGCGATGAACGAGGCGCATTTTGCCGTGCCGATGACCGGCGCCGTGCTCAACGCGCTCAACATCCGCCTCGATGCGCCTTCGATCGCATTCCAGCTCGACCATGGCGGCGCAAAAATCATCCTGGTTGATCCCGAGTTTTCGGGCGTCATAAGTGACGCGCTGGCGCAGATGAGCGGGCCAAAGCCATTCGTGGTCGACGTCGACGACGCATCATTCAAAGGCGGCAGTCGCATCGGCGAGATCGAATATGAAGCCGCAGTCGCGGAAGGCGATCCTGCGTTCACGGCGATCCTGCCGCAGGACGAGTGGGACGCGATCGCGCTGAGCTACACCTCGGGCACGACCGGCAATCCCAAGGGCGTCGTCACCCATCATCGCGGCGCCTATCTCAACGCCGTCAGCAACATCCTTGCCGGCAATCTCGGCCAGCATCCGGTCTATCTCTGGACGCTGCCGATGTTCCACTGCAACGGCTGGTGCTTTCCCTGGACCATCGCGGCATCCGCCGGCATCAATGTCTGCCTGCGCAAGGTCGAGCCGACCAGGATCTTCGAGCTGATCAAGCAGCACGGCGTCACCCACATGTGCGGCGCGCCGATCGTCTACAACACGCTGATCAACGCGCCCGATGCGCCCAAAGGCAACGCGGCGCGCCGGGTCGTCGGCCTGATCGCAGGTGCCGCGCCGCCGGTCGCGGTGCTCGAAGGCGCCGAGAACATCGGCATCAAGCTGACCCATGTCTACGGCCTGACCGAGGTCTACGGCCCCGCCTCCGTCTGCGCCGAGCAGCCCGGCTGGGACGAGCTTCCGCCCGCCGAACGCGCACGCATGAAGCGCCGGCAGGGCGTGCCCTACCCGCTCGAGGAAGGCGTCACCGTCATCGATCCGAAGACGTTGCAAGAGGTGCCGCGCGACGGCGAGACCATCGGCGAGGTCATGTTCCGCGGCAACATCGTGATGAAGGGCTATCTCAAGAACGAGAAGGCGACCAAGGAAGCTTTCGAGGGCGGCTGGTTTCACACCGGTGATCTCGGCGTGCTCGACGAGCGCGGCTATGTCATCATCAAGGACCGCTCCAAGGACATCATCATTTCCGGCGGCGAAAACATCTCCTCCGTCGAGGTCGAGGACATCCTCTACAAGCACCCGGCCGTGCTGTTCGCCGCCGTGGTCGCAAAGCCCGATCCGAAGTGGGGCGAAGTGCCTTGCGCCTTCGTCGAGCTGAAGGACGGCGCCAGCGCGAGCGAAGCCGACATCATCGCGTTCTGCCGCAGCCACATGTCGGGCTTCAAGACGCCGAAAGCCGTCGTGTTCGGACCTATCCCGAAGACTTCGACCGGCAAGATCCAGAAATTCCTGCTGCGCAACGAGGTCGGATCCGCGAAGGCGATCTCGACCTAAGTCGGTACGTCACGAGCAGGCTGTCTCGATATCGCAGAAGCCACCTCCGCCCACACGCCGGAAAGCGGTGAACGGAGGGCTTCGTCGTCCTCACATCTTCTTATAGGCGTCGACGATCGCCTGACCATCGGCGCCGGCCTTCTTGAGCCAGTCGGCCGTGAGCTGCTCGCCGATCTTCTGGAAGCCGGCCTTCAACGCCGGGCTCGGCGGCTCGACGGTCATGCCCTTGGCCTTGAGCTGATCGATGTACCAGGTGCTCTTGTCCTGCCAGGCCTTCCAGCCGCGGGTTTCCGCCGTTGCCGCCGCCTTGAGGATGGCTTCCTGGGTCGGCTTGTCGAGCGCCTCGAACGCGGCCTTGTTGACGAAGGTGTAGTCCTTCGGGATCCAAGCCTGCACGTCGTAGAAATACTTCAGCGACTCCCAGGCCTTCGCGTCGTAGCCCGTGCCGCCCGAGGACATGAAGGAATTCACCACGCCAGTGGCAAGCGCCTGCGGCAGTTCCGCCGCCTGGATCGTGACCGACTGCGCGCCGACCAGCTCGCCGATGCGCGCGGTGCCGACGTTATAGGCCCGCCATTTCAGGCCCTTCATGTCTTCGATCGATGCGAGCGGCTTGTTGACATAGACGCCCTGCGGCGCCCAGGGCACCACGAACAGCAGCTTGAGACCCTGCGCATCGAGCTTCTTGGCGATTGCAGGCTTGGAGGCCTGATACAGCTTCATTGCGTCAGGGAAGCTGGTCGCCAGGAACGGCACGACGTCGACGCCGAACAACGGATCCTCGTTCTCGTGGATCGAGAGCAGCACTTCGCCCATCTGCGCCTGCCCGGTCACCACCGCGCGCTTGATGTCGGGTGCCTTGAACAGCGAGGCGCCGGGATGGACCGTGATCAGGAGCTTCCCGGACGTGGCGGCTTCGACGTCCTTGGCGAAGGCGACCAGGTTTTCGGAGTGCGGATTATCGGCGGGATACGCTGCCGGCAGATTCCATTTGGTCTGAGCCAAAGCGGGTGTCGCGGCCACGACCACGCCGGCGGTCAAGAATGCGCGAAACAAACGAGACATCATCAGGCTTCTCCTCACAGTCAATTTAAACACCGGTACGCTCAGTCTGGGAAGGCGAGCTTGGGCAGGAACATCACGATCTGCGGATACTCCGTGATGATGAAGACGGCGGCCAGCAGCAGGATGAAGAACGGAAACGCCGCCCGCGCAACGGTGAACGTGTCGCGCCCGCTCATGTTCTGCAGCACGAACAGATTGAACCCGACCGGCGGCGTGATCTGCGCCATCTCGACGTGGATGATAAGGTAGACGCCAAACCAGACCAGATCGAGTCCGGCCTGCCTGACCATCGGCAGCACGATGACGGCGGTCAGCACGATCATCGAGATGCCGTCGATCAGGCAGCCGAGGATGATGTACATGATGCTCAAATACAGTGCGAGCATGCTCGGCGTGAGCTGCTGCCCCTGGACCCAGGTGGCGAGCGCGGCAGGAATGCCCGTATAGGCCATCGCGGCCGTGGTATAGGCTGCGCCTGCCAGGATCAGCATGATCATGCAGGTCAGGCGCGTCGCGCTCATGATGCTCTCGAGAAAGTTCTTGCGCGTGAGCGTGCCGCTCCACCAGGCCAGCAGCAACGCGCCCGTGACGCCCCATGCCGCGCATTCCGTGGCGGTCGCAAAGCCCAGCACCAGCGAGAAGAAGACCGCCATGATCAGGAGCATACAGGGCGCGAGCTTTGCCGACTCCCGCAGCTTCTGTCGGAATGGCATCGGCGGATCGCGCGGCGGGACCTTCTTGGGATTGAGCAGCGACCAGATGATGATGTAGCCCGAATAGAGCGCCATCACGAGTACGCCCGGCAGGAAGCCGCCGAGGAACACCTGCAGCACGGAGACATTCGCCGTGACCGCGTAGACCACCATCGGGATCGAGGGTGGGATCAGGAGGCCGAGCGTGCCTGAGCCTGCGAGCGAGCCCAGGCTCAAGCCCTTGTCGTAGCCACGCTTGTCGAGTTCGGGCAGCGCGATCTTGCCGATGGTCGCGCAGGTCGCTGCCGAAGACCCCGACACCGCCGCGAAGATGCCGCAGCCGATCACGTTGACGTGGGTCAGACGTCCCGGCAGCCACTGAACCCAGGGCGACAAGCCCCGAAACATTTCTTCCGACAATTTGGTACGGAAGAGAATTTCGCCCATCCAGATGAACAGCGGCAGCGCAGCCAGCGTCCACGACGCGCTGGCGCTCCAGGTGGTGGTGGCGAGCACGGCGCCGAGCGGCAGGCTCGTGGTCAGCGCCATCGCCACGAAACCGACGAGCCCGAGCGAGACCGCGATCCAGACGCCGCTTCCCAGCAGCAGGATCATGACGCCGAGCAGGATGAACGACAGCTCGATCATGCCGAGATTGGCCATGGTCAACCTCCGCCGCCCTGCGAGATACGCTCGATGAATTCATCCGGCGTCTCGTCCGGCGAGCCCTTTTCGTAGGTCGGCCGGTAGCCGGCGACGACATTGACCATCTCATCGATCAACGCGATCGACAGGATCGCAAGACCGCCGGCGAAACCGAGCTGCGGAATCCAGAGCGGAAGCGGGACGACGCCCTGCGCCACATCGTTGAAGCGCCAGGAATCGTAGGTCATCTGCACGGCATAGCGGGTGAAATAGAGAATGAAGGCGGTGGCGATACCGAGGGCCACGATCTCCGCGATCTGCTTGGTCCGACCATGCAGGCGTTCCAGCAGCAGGCCGACGCGGATCATCTCTCCGCGCTTGAAGGTATGCGCGAGGCCGAGGAAAGCCATCGCGGCCATGCACCAGGACGCGAAATCATCCCCGGCGGGAATGTTGATCGCAAACTGGCGCCCGACCGACATGGCCATCATGATTGCAAAGATCGCAACCAGGAAGACGCCGGCGGCGTAGCCTGCCCCGAGATAAAGGAGATCCAGCGCTCGGCGCACCAGTCCTCCGGCCGTTACGTCGTCCCCTGCCACGCGATCCCCATCTCACATGAGGCGATTCAGTCGACCCGGCGGTCACATATCGCTCGCCGCCGATCCTCTTCAATATCGCCCTTGCCCAGCGTCTGTCTTTCAGACGTTAGATCAACATGATGCAACCGATGCAAGCAAGGACTATGCCTGCTTGTGGCGGGAGTTTCTACCGCAGGTTCAGCGCGTCTCCAGCCGCAGCCCGTCAAAAGCGGGCTCGACGCCCGCGGGCAGCGATTGCCGGATGACTTCGTAGTCGACATCGGCCGTCATGTTGGTGATGACCGCGCGCTTCGGCTTGAACCGTTCGATCCAGGACAGCGCATCGTTGATGCTGAAATGGCTGACATGGTTGGTGTAGCGGAGGCCGTCGACGATCCAGAGGTCAAGATTCTCCAGCGCGCCCCAGCTCTCGCGCGGGATGTCGTTGAGGTCGGGTGTGTAGGCCGCATCGCCGATACGATAGCCGAGCGCGGGAATGGCGCCGTGCTGCACCAGGAAGGCTGTCATCGTCACCGCGCCGCCCTTCCCCAGAATGGTCTGGCTTTCGCCCGCCTCGATCGAATGCCGCGTCAGGATCGGCGGATAGTCGCTGCCCTCCGGCGAGATGAAGCAATACGAGAACCGCGCCATGATGTCCTTGGCGGTCGACAGGTTGAAATAGGTCGGGATACGACGGCGCATGTGCATCACGACCGAACGCAGATCGTCCATGCCGTGGGTCTGATCGGCGTGCTCATGGGTCAGGAACACCGCGTCGATGTGATCGACATTGGTCGAGAGCAGTTGCTCGCGCAGGTCCGGCGAGGTGTCGATCACGATGCGCGTGGTGCCGTGCTCGGACTTCCGCTCGACCAGTAGCGAACAGCGGCGGCGGCGGTTCTTGGGATTGTTGGGATCGCAGGCGCCCCAGCCCAGCGCCGGGCGCGGCACGCCGGCGGAGGAGCCGCAGCCCAGGATCGTCAGCGTCAGCGTCATGCGGCTCCCGGTTTCAAGCTTTCACCTTCGAGAACAGGCGGAAGAAGTTCTCGCTGGTCTGGCGCGAGATCTCGTCAAACGATACGCCGCGCGTTTCGGCCAGCACTTTGGCGACCTCGACCACGTAAGCGGGCTCGTTGCGTTTTCCCCGGAACTTGCCGGGCGCAAGATAGGGCGAGTCCGTTTCGACCAGGATGCGATCGGATGGCAGTTCGGCGGCCAGCGCCCGCAAGGTCTCCGATTTCTTGAAGGTCAGGATGCCCGTGAAACCGATATAGAGCCCGAGCGACACCGCCTTCAGCGCCAACTCGCGTCCGCCGGTGTAGCAATGCAGCACGGCGCCAAATGCTCCCTTGGCCGCCTCCTCCTCCAGGATGCGTGCGCAGTCCTCGTCGGCTTCGCGGGTGTGGATCACCAGCGGCAGGCCGGTGGTGCGGGCGGCGGCGATGTGGGCGCGAAAGCCCCTCGCCTGCGCCTCTGGCGAGCCGTTGTCGTAAAAATAGTCGAGCCCGGCTTCGCCAAGCGCGACGACCTTGGGATGCTCCGTCAGCGCAATCAGCTCATCCGATGCGATCCCGTCCTCCTCATTCGCATTGTGCGGATGAGTGCCGACCGAGCAGTAGACGTCCTCATAGCGCTCACTGATGGCCAGAAGCTGATCGAGTTTCCGCACCCGGGTCGAGATCGTGACCATGCGGCCGATGCCGGCCGCGCGGGCCCGCGATACGATCCCGTCGAGATCTTCCGCAAAGTCCGGAAAATCCAGATGGCAGTGGCTGTCGACCAGCATCGCGCAAACGTCCTAGGCTGCCGGCTCGATGTAGCGCGGGAACGCCGGCGTCGGCGCCGGCAGGGTCGAGCCGGGCGCGATGCGCTTGGCACCGCCGAGCATGGCGAAGTTGCGCTCCCCGTCCGGGATGCCGAGGCTGTCGAGCAGCAATCCCGAGGCGGTCGGCATCGCGGGCTGCGCCAGGATCGCGATCTGGCGCACGACTTCGGCGGTGACGTAGAGCACCGTCTTCTGCCTTGCCGGGTCGGTCTTGGCGAGCGCCCACGGCGCCTCGCCCGCGAAATAGCGGTTGGCCTCCGCGACCACGGCCCAGACGGCGTTGAGCCAGTGATGGATCTGCTGCGTTGCCATGGCCTCGCGCGATGCGGCGACCATGCCGTCGGCCATCGCCAGGATTGCCTTGTCGTTGTCGCTGAATTCGCCGGGCTCGGGCAGCACGCCGCCGAGTTGCTTGGCGATCATCGACAGCGAACGCTGCGCGAGGTTGCCGAGATCGTTGGCGAGATCGGCGTTGATGCGCGCCACGATGGCCTCGTGATTGTAGTTGCCGTCCTGTCCGAACGGCACCTCGCGCAGGAAGAAATAGCGCACCTGGTCGACGCCGTACTGGTCGGCAAGATTGAAGGGATCGACGACGTTGCCGACCGACTTCGACATCTTCTCGCCCCTGCTGAACAGGAAGCCGTGGGCATAGACGCGCTTCGGCAGCGGAATCCCGGCCGACAGCAGGAACGCCGGCCAATACACCGCGTGGAATCGGATGATGTCCTTGCCGATGATGTGCACGTCGGCCGGCCAATAACGCCAGTTTCCGTCGTTCTCATCGGGGAAGCCGACGCCGGTGATGTAGTTGGTCAGCGCGTCGACCCAGACATACATCACGTGCTCTTCGTCGCCAGGCACCTTGACGCCCCAATCGAAGGTGGTGCGCGAGATCGAGAGATCACGCAGGCCGCCTCTGACGAAGCTCACCACCTCGTTCTTGCGGGAATCCGGCCCGATGAAATCGGGATGATCCGCATAGAGCTTCAACAGCTTGTCCTGGTATGCCGACAGCCGGAAGAAATAGCTCTTCTCCTCGACCCATTCGACCGGCGTGCCCTGCGGGCCGAGCCGGACGCCGTCATCGTTCAAGCGCGTCTCATCCTCGGCGTAATACGCCTCGTCCCGCACGGAATACCAGCCGGCATAGATGTCGGCATAGATATCGCCGTTCGCTTCCATGCGCCGCCAGATCTCCTGGCTGGAGCGATGATGCTGCTCCTCGGTGGTGCGGATGAAGCGGTCGAACGACACGTTCAGACGCTCGTCCATCTCCTTGAAGCGACCGGCATTGCGGGCCGCGAGCGCTGAGACGGCCATGTTCTCGCCGGCCGCCGTCTGCACCATCTTCTGGCCGTGCTCGTCGGTGCCGGTCAGGAAGAACACGTCCTTGCCGTCGAGCCGCGCAAAGCGTGCCAGCACGTCGGTCGCGATCGCTTCATAGGCGTGGCCGATATGCGGACTGCCATTGGGATAGGCGATCGCCGTCGTGATGTAGAAGACATTGTCGCGCGCGGGCGCGGCCACGGGCGCGGCAGCCCTTGGTGTGGCTGCGGGCGCTGCGGCTTGCGGAGCTGCAGCGGGCTTCGGCGCGCGCGGGGCCTTCGGTTTGGCAGCCTTCGGCGGCGTGGCGGCGGCGGGGGCCGGCGCTGCGATCACAGGCGCGACCACCCTCGCCTTCTTGTCCACCGTCTTCGCGGGAGCCTTGGCGGACTTCCTGGCGGACTTCTTGGCGGATTTCTTGGCTGATTTGTTAGCTGGCTTCTTGGCGACGGCCGGCTTCTTCGCAGCCTTCTTGACCGCCTTCTTTGCCGTCTTCACGGCGCTCTTCTTCGCGCCCTTCTTGGCCGTGGCCTTCTTGGTCTTCTTGACTTTCTTGGCCGCCTTGGCGTTGGCCTTGGACGCACGTGCCTTCACGGCCTTCTTTGCGGCTTTCTTCGCAGCCTTGTTGCGGCCCTTGCCTTTAGCAGTTTTCTTAGCTCGCGTTGCCACGACGAATTCCTTTACCGGCTTCTCGAAATCTGGAGACGAACCTGGGTTCGATTATTGATTTGCGCATGATCTTTCGGAAAACCGCTGCGCACTGTTCCGGATCATGCTTTAGCGCGTTGCGTCCGCCAGCCAGCCAAACACCGAGAAAACCAAGGGCTTTCGCTCCAGATTGTAGGTTTCGGTGTCGCGCGCGGCGCGGACGATCTTTTCCCATACCTCAGCTAGGCGCGCAAGGCGCGGCAGGTTCTGGTTGGCATTGGCGTCGTCCGCATGCAGGCGTTCCGCGATCCAGCGATCGATCCCGTCGATGAAGGCCGCGAGCGCGACGCGGTCGCTGGTGGGAAGCGAATCGCCGAGCGTGTGCAATTCGCGCGGATCGACTTGCGGCAGGCGCGCGAGCAGCGCCGCCGTGCGCTGCTGCAGCTTGAGCGCATCGCCGCCGAGGAGCGTCAGAGCCCTTGCAACGCTGCCCTCGGAGGCCTCCGCGGCCTCGCGCAGCGCGGGATCGCTCGGATCGAGATCGGCGGCCGAAGCCGCAGCGCCAATCACATCATCCGTGGCGAGCGATCGCAGGCGCAGCTTGCGGCAGCGTGACTGGATGGTGGCGAGCACGCGCGCGGGCGCGTGGCTGACCAGCAGGAACAGCGATTGCTGCGGCGGTTCCTCAAGGATTTTCAGCAGCGCGTTGGCTGCATTCGGATTGAGCTCGTCGACGGTGTCGACGATGCAGACGCGCCAGCCTTCGGCCGCGGCAGTCGAGCCGAAGAAGCCGATCGTCTCGCGCGTCTCGTCCACGGTGATCACGGTGCGCATCACGCCGCGATCGTTGGCGGTACGCTCCAGCGTCAGCAGGCCGCCATGCGAGCCGGCCGCCACCTGCCGCGCCACGGCGTCATCGGGATCGATCGCGAGGTCTTCGGCGCGCTGCACGGCTTCCGCCAGCGGCTGGCCATGGGCGAGCACGAAGCGCGCCATGCGATAGGCCAGGGTCGCCTTGCCGATGCCCTGCGGACCGCCGATCAGCCAGGCGTGAGGGATGCGGCCGCTGCGATAGGCCGTCAGCAGCGCGGTCTCGGCTTCGCGATGACCGAACAGTTTCGATGTCTCGCGCGGATGCGGAATGGCGGTTTCGCGCTCGGTCTGACGCGGGCTCATACGGAAACCACCGAGGCTGGTGTGGGAAGGAGACGATCGCGCAGCGCCGTCCAGACACGGCCTGCGACCGTGTCAGGGTCGGAATTGGCGTCGATCAGCACGCAGCGTGCGGGATCGTCCTCGGCAATCTTGCGATAGGCCTCGCGCAGGCCCTGGTGAAAACCGAGCTTCTCGCCTTCGAACCGGTCGGGCGTGCCGTTGCCGCGGCGCGCGGCGGCGCGCTGGAGGCCGATCTCGACCGGCAGATCGAGAATGATGGTGAGGTCCGGCTTGAGATCGCCGATCGTGACCCGCTGCATCGCGTTGATCAGGCCCTCAGGCACTTGGCCGAGGCTGCCCTGATAGGCCCGCGTCGAGTCGGCGAAGCGGTCGCACAGTACCCAGGTGCCCTGGTTGAGCGCAGGCAGGATCACGGTGCGGACATGGTCATCGCGCGCGGCGGCGAACAGCAGCGTTTCCGCCTCGGGGCCGAGCAGCTTGCCCATGCCCGACAGCACCAGATGACGCATGATCTCGGCACCCGGCGAGCCGCCCGGCTCGCGCGTGACGCGGATGCGGAGCTTTGCCGCCTTGAGGCGGTCGGCAAGCTTCTTGATCTGGGTCGACTTGCCCGTGCCCTCGCCGCCTTCAAAGGTGACGAAGCGTCCGCGTCCGGACGGCCGCTGTAGCGCGCTCTCACTCATGATCAGAGCTTCTCGGCTCCTGCGCGGAACATGCCGATCACGAGCTCGCTGGCGCCGTCGATCGCGCGTCGCACGGTCGAGCCGGTGCCGATCGCTTCCGCCGCATAGACCGGCGTCTCCACCGCGATGTTGCCGCTGCGCCAGACCTTGACCACGCCGACCCGTTGGCCGGCCTCGACCGGCGCCCGCACCGGACCGCTATAGACGACGCGCGCAATCAGCTTGTCGCTGCCGTTCTTGTGCACCATCACCTTCACCGGAGTCTTGGCGACGAG
Source organism: Bradyrhizobium sp. ERR14 (assembly GCF_014198235.1). Classification (NCBI taxonomy): domain Bacteria; kingdom Pseudomonadati; phylum Pseudomonadota; class Alphaproteobacteria; order Hyphomicrobiales; family Nitrobacteraceae; genus Bradyrhizobium; species Bradyrhizobium sp. ERR14. Next base: position 712,999 of record NZ_JACIHD010000001.1, read on the forward strand.
CTTGACCGAACGGCTCTCGCCGCCGAACACCTTGGCGTAGCCGACGGGCTGCTCGGCCGCGATCAGCGTGCGGGTCTCGAAATTGCGGAAACCCCATTCCAGCATTTTCTTGGCTTCCGTCGCGCGATCCTCGGGGTCTTCCAGTCCGTTGACGACGACAATCAGCCGCGTGCCGTTCTGCACCGCCGAGCCGACCATGCCGTAGCCGCCTTCCTTGGTATAGCCGGTCTTCAGGCCGTCGGCGCCTTCCATCGAATTGAGCAGCGGATTGCGGTTGGGCTGGCGGATCTTGTTCCAGGTGTACTCCTTCTCGCCGAACAGTTTGTAGAATTCGGGGAAGTCCAGGATGATGTGCCGGGCGAGCATGCCGAGCTCGCGCACCGTCATCTTGTTGGCGGGGTCGGGCAAACCGTTGGAGTTGCCGAAGGTCGATTTGGTCATGCCGAGCTCGCGGGCGCGCTTGGTCATGAAGTCCGCCGCGAAAATCTTCTCGTTGCCCGCCATGGCCTCGGCGAGCGCGATGCAGGCATCGTTGCCGCTCTGGATGATCGCGCCGTGCAGGAGATCGTCGACCGAGACCTTGCTGTTGATGGCGGCGAACATGGTCGAGCCGCCCGAGGGCGCGCCGCCCCGGCGCCAGGCGTTCTCGCTGATCCGGTACTCGTCGGTCAGCTTGATGTCGCCCTTCTTGATGGCATTGAAGACGACCTCCGCCGTCATCAGCTTCATCATGCTGGAGGGCGCTCGGAGCTCGTCGGCGTTCTTCTCGAACAGCACGCTGCCTGAGGAGGCCTCGATCAGGATCGCGGTCGGGGCATCGCCGTCGAATCCGGCATCATCAGGCTTCTTGGCGCCCTGGATGCTCTGGTTGGCGGCGAGAAGCGCCCCGCTCCAGCCGATGCTTGCCACCAGAATCGCGGCGACCAGCCCGCGCGCCAGTGTTCCGGCTGTGAGCCCGTTACGACGAAGCAAAGGAAGACGAAATGCCATGGCGAAGCCCTGAGAGAGGCGTTCTAACAGTTGGAACAGATGCGAACAACACGCGGTTCGACGCCTGTCCCTGAGATTGCACGATTCTCGCCGCGCCCCTATCGTGGCGCCTTATGTTTCTCGACCAAACCCCTGAAACAAGGCGGAAAAGCGATGTCCTCAACCCGCGTGATCAAGGCCAACGGCATCGATCTCTTCATCCGCGAAGCCGGCCAGGGTCCGCTGGTCGTGCTGTGCCATGGCTGGCCGGAGCTGTCCTATTCCTGGCGCCACCAGATCCCCGCGCTGGCCGCGGCCGGGTTTCACGTCGTCGCCCCCGACATGCGCGGCTACGGCCAGAGCGCTGCGCCGCCTGAGGTCGCGGCCTACTCGATTTTCGACACGGTCGGCGACATGGTCGGTCTCGTGCAGGCGCTCGGCGAGACCAAGGCGATGGTGGTCGGCCACGATTGGGGCGCACCGGTTGCCTGGCATGCGGCGCTGTTCCGGCCCGACATCTTCACGGCGGTCGCGGGCCTCAGCGTGCCGCCGCCGTTCCGCGGCCGCGGCAAGCCGCTCGACCTCTTGCGCCAGGGCGGCGTCACCAATTTCTACTGGCAGTACTTCCAGGCGCCCGGCGTCGCCGAGGCCGAGCTGGAACGAGACGTCGCCCGCACCATGCGCATCGTGCTCGGCGGACGCGGCCTTGCCGATCCCACTGCCGCCATGTTCGTGCAGGAGGGCAAGGGCTTTCTCAGCCACGCCACCACCGAGGAGCCGCTGCCCGGCTGGCTCGGCGAGGCCGACCTCGCCTATTTCACCGAAAGCTTCCGCAAGTCCGGCTTTCGCGGCGGGCTGAACTGGTACCGCAACATCGACCGCAATTGGGAGCTGACGGCGCCCTGGCAGGACGCGCAGATCCATCAGCCCTCGCTGTTCATCGCCGGCTCCAGGGACGCCGTCATCACCGGCCTGATCGGTGCCAAGCGCGTCAACGAGCTCGAGCGCGTGCTGCCCAATCTGAAGCAGAAGCTGATCATCGAGGGCGCCGGCCATTGGGTGCAGCAGGAACGGCCCGACGAGGTGAACGCGGCGCTGGTGCAATTCCTGAAGGAAAGCGCAGCCTAATAGAGCCCGCGGCCGCTCAGGATGCTGCGGGCCTCGGCGGCCCCGTCGGCCGATGACGGCGCGTTCTCCGCCGCGTAGCGGCCGTCCGCGTCATAGGACACGGCGCGCGCGTTGTGGACCGCCCGCCCCCGGCCGCGGCTCGAGGCCGACATTTCCGAGGTCGCATTGAGCGAGGCCATGTCGGCGGAGGTGGTGCCGAGATTATAGGGCCGCCCCTCCGGCATCGGCACGTCGCCGCGAATGGCACCGCGGCTCGATCCCGGCAATTCCGGCACGAAGGGCTTGGCCGAGGCGACCCGGACCATCGAGGGCGACGGCGCCGGAACGCCGGTGCGCAGGGTCGCCAGAAGCTGGCGGTCGTCGGAGCCTTCGAGCGGCGCCCGGCCGACATATTCGACGCGGACCTTGGCGACGCCATTGCCTTTGAATTCAAGCAGTTCGGCGGCCTTGTTCGAGACATCGATGAGGCGGTTGCCGTGATAGGGGCCGCGGTCATTGACGCGCACGATCAGCGACTTGCCGTTCGAGACATTGGTCACCCGCGCATAGGACGGCATCGGCAGGGTCGGATGCGCCGCGGTCAGCGAGGTCATGTCGAACACTTCGCCATTGGCGGTCAGGCGGCCGTGGAAGTCATCGCCGTACCAGGACGCCATGCCCTCGGCGCGGTAGTTGACGTCCTCCTCGGGCACGTAGGTCCGGCCGGCCACGACATAGGGCTTGCCGACGCGGTAGGTGCCGCCGCCCTTCGGGACCGGGTCCCCGAACGCCACGACCCGGGGGCTCGAGGACACGCCATATTTCGGATCGACGCGGCTGGCGAATTTGTTGGAGGAGGCGCAATTGGCCAGCGCAACGCAGGCCGCGACCGCCGCAGCGCCACGCGCGGCCCGCAAAACCGAATCTGACCGTCGGATCCCCATGCGCCCCAAATACCACTTTGCCGGAGGCGTACCCACCCCGCTTTGGCTACGGGGAGCGCTGTCCGGTCCTTTAATCCGAGGCGGCCCACCACCGCGTCGGATGCGGTAACGATAACGCAACCCGAACACGGCGGAAATGGGGAGCCCACAGCGATCCCGCCGGGATGGTAAACGAGACGTTCGCATTTTTCCGTTGTTCTACGGAGCGATGGCGCCAACCCTGTGCCACGGCTGGACATTCTGTTGCGCCAAATCCTCACTCCACCCCCATTGTCGCTGCCTTCACTGGAATTCTTTTGACTGTGCAAGGCCGCACGCGTTCTCTCGGATGCAAGGGCGGGATTTGGAATTTAACGATGATCGAGACGGTTTCGGCACTGATGGGTCTGGTAAGCGCGGGGATCTTCCTGGCCCATGCGTTTGAAGGCTACCGCACGAGGGCCTAAGGGCACTCGCGCGAGCATCACCTCTTTCAAGACGGCGCGTTCGGACAATTTTGATCGATCCGACCGAGCATTGAAAACGAGAGCGGCAGGTGTCACATGCGCAACCATGACCTGGTATCTGACGGCTTCCTGGCATTGACCGCCGGCGGCTTGGTTCTGCTCTGCTCGAGCCTCGTGGCACTGGCGTTCGCCTAAGCCCCGCTTCGTTACCCTCCAGCACAGCTCCACCGCGGCGCAGTATGCGCCGATGTCCCGCTCCCAATCTGTTGATTGAATTCCCGCGTTCGGTGCCTCGACTCATTTCCAGAGGCCATCACCAACGAGGGTGACACAAATGCTTGCCGAGAAATTCTTCCTGGTCCTGGAATCCCTGATCCGCGGCGACCGCACCTATCCGGACGGAAGCCCCCGGGTCATCAGCACCTCCCCGCACGTGCCGGTCAGGCTGCCGGCGCATAAATAGCCGGCGTCACGCGCCACTCAGCGCAGACCCAGCAGGGAGCGGCGATAGCGGCTGTCACGGGCCTCGTTCAGGCAGACGAAGCTGCCGTCGAACCCCTGGCCGTACCGCTTCTGACCCTTGCGGTAGTAGATGCCCTTCCTGAAGTCGAGCCAGACCACCTTGTCGTGCGGGCAATGACGCTGCGCCTGCGCCTCGTAGCGAAACGGCGTCAGCGGTGTCGCCGAGACCTCCGCGGAGCCCGCGCCAATCATGATCGCGCCGGCGAGCGCGATGCCGCCGGACCATCTGCGAAAGCCGCTCCTCGTCACTCCCCGCCTCCCGATCCACACCGTCGCGCGATGGCCGTTCGGCACGCTAGCACGAAATGGCGATCAGCCGATGGCGGGACGTGCGGCGCGTCTTCCGCCGGCCATGTTGTCGGGCTAGATGAAAGCGATCGTTTCGATTGCGAGGATGCAGCCTGAATGTCGGTTGAGCCTTCACCCCAATCCGAACCTCGTTCGCCCTCGCCGCGCCTCGGCCTGCTGCCGATGATCATCTTCGGCTCGCGCTGGCTGCAACTGCCGCTCTATCTCGGACTGATCGTGGCGCAATGCGTCTACATCGCGCTGTTCCTGAAAGAGCTCTGGCACCTCTCCTGGCACGCCCTCGACCTCACCGAGCAGCAGATCATGATGAGTGTGCTGGCGCTGATCGACGTCGTGATGATCTCCAACCTGCTCGTGATGGTGATCGTCGGCGGCTACGAGACGTTCGTCTCGCGGCTCGACCTGCAGGGCCATCCCGACGAGCCGGAATGGCTCGGCCACGTCAATGCGAGCGTGCTCAAGATCAAGCTCGCCATGGCCATCATCGGCATCTCCTCGATCGCGCTGCTGCGCACCTTCATCGAGGCCGGCAATCTCGGCTCGAACCGCGCCGGCTTCACCGAGACCGGCGTGATGTGGCAGGTGCTGATCCACCTCACCTTCGTCGTTTCGGCGATCGGCATTGCCTATGTCGACAGGCTCGGTGACTCCGGCACGCGCAAGCAGGCCGAGTGAGGTTACCAACGTCGACCTTATTGCTTGTCCACTTCGAGCTGCGCCAGCGCCTGGTGCAGGCACTCCTGAAGCTTCAGCGCGACCTGCTCACGCGCGATGCCCTTGGCGGCGAGATCGCCTGACACCTCGTCTACGACATCGGCGATCGCCCGGCTCTCCAGATGGTCCGTCACCAGCGTGGTGGCGTAGCTTGCCGCGGCATCGCCGCTCAGCCCGAGCTGGCCTGCGGCCCAAAGCCCGAGCAGCTTGTTGGACCGGGCGGTGGCCTTGAACATGAATTCCTCGTCGTGGACGAACTTGGCCTCAAAGCCCTGCTCGCGCTTGTCGAACGTGGTCATGGTCAGCTCCATTTGCGCTTGCGCTGATAGGTGTCGGACTGGCTGGGGGCGAACGTCTCCCGTGCTTCACGTCAGTTCGGATCAGTTGAAGCTTCCGGCGGAAGCCAAACGCCGTCAAGCCTGCCGATGCGCCCCCGCGCCGGGCGCGTGCATGGCCCGCACAAGCCCGGCGCCAGCCGGCTCGGCTAGGCAGAGATCGTTTACTGATCGTTAAGCAGACTCAGCGCCGCATGGCTTGGGGCATACCGAGAGCTGACGCATGAACAAAGAGCTGCGGGAGTTTCGACGGCTTGAGCGGGTTTGCCTGGAGCAGGCCGCCCTCTCCACCATGGACCTCGCGAAAAGCGGGCTGCTCAAGGTCGCCGACGATTGCCGCATCGCAGCCGAAGCCATCGAGGCGCAATCGCCCCGCGGCGCGTTCACAGGGGCCGTCCAGGCGCTGAGGCTGGCTTGGAGCGCGACGCGGACGCCGAAACGGCACTAGCCGGCGGCATCGCCCGGACAGATCGCGTCAGAAGATTGCGGGCGGGACCCGCGCTGGATCAGGCCTTCGCCGCCGCCGCCTCGCGCGCCAGCCGTTCGGCCTTCAGCCGCTCCTTGTTGGCGTAAAACGCCTTCTGCGCCTCTTCATGGTCGCGCATGGCCTTTTCGGCCTCGATCCGGCGTGCCGCATCGCGCGCCTGGCGCTGCTCGGGGGTCAGGGGTTTGCGTCGGAAGGAAAGGTCTTCAGTCATGCGGAGACAACGCAGACCCGGCGAAAGGGTTCCAATGGGCGGACCCGGCGGCCCTGCAAATTGGAACTCGAGCCGTCCGCCCCGCCCGAACGGGCTCCAACAAATATCGAAAAACAACCCCATGCACAGTAGCTATGCTGTTGTAGAATAAAGCTTTTTCTAGGCTCTCGAAGGCCCCTGGATATCAACCTCGGCGATGACGGGCAGGTGGTCCGAGAACGCCCTCGCCTCCGTGTCGGTCCAGACTTTCGCGATCCGGCTATCAGAGGTCGCATAAATCCGGTCGAGCCGCATCAGGGGCAAGCGCGATGGGAAGGTGCGCAGCCGCGTACGGTTTGGGCAGGCCTGCGCGAGCACGCGCCGCACCGACTTGACCCAAAACCAATCGTTGAAATCGCCGAGGACGACGGTCCTTTCGGGTTTCACCAGGCTCACCAGGGTTTGTGCCTGGGCATGCCGCTCGTGGATGCTCAGGCCGAGATGCGTGGCAACCACGCGCATGTCACCGACCGGCGTCAGGAGGCCAGCGGCAATGGCCCTGCGAGGCTCGCGCTCCCGATACGACACGTCGACGATTTCGGGCACCCCGGAGAACGGAAAGCGGCTCAGGAGCATCTGACCGTAGTCGCCATCCGCGGTGACAATCGACTTGGCGTGAACCCGGTGATCGCCGACGACACTCGCGAGCTTCGCAAACGGATCGTCGGACCTCGATCGCGAATCCACCTCCTGAAGCGCGACGACATCAGGAGCCCATTTGCGAAGGATGGAGCAGACCCCCTCCAGATCGAACTTCGGATTGAGATTGAACGTGCCGTGCACATTCCACGTCATGAAACGCACCGGCGCCATCAGCGCCTCCCGGCGAGCCAGGTCGCGAGGAATTGCGCGCCTGCGCAGACGCCGAGCCAGCCCAGGAACGCCAGCACCAACAGCAACATGCTGGTCCAGGATGCATGGCGGGCCAAATCCGCGATCTGAGCCCCCAGCACGGCCATGGCAAGAATACCGGGCGTCATGCCAAGCAGGGTTCCGAGCAGGAAGTCGCGCAAAGGAAGCGTGCTCGCGCCAGCCACGACGTTCACGACCGAGAACGGTGCGATGGGAATCATCCGGATGACGACGACAGCCAGGACGCCCTTGCCAACAACGCGGTCCTGGATCCGCGCGGCGCGTCGTCCGAGCAACTGCTGGAGCCGCTGCCGTCCAAGGGCCCGCCCGATCACGAAAAGGACGAAGGCGCTGAGCAAGACGCCGGCGATCGCAGTGGCGAAACCCAGCCATGGCCCAAGCGCGGCAGCCGTTGCTGCAATGAGCACGAGCACCGGAAACACCACCAGCCCGCCGACGACAAAAGCCGCGATTGCGAGTGGCGGCCCCCAGACGGATTGGGAGTAAGTCGACAGCAAATTCGAGACGCGGCCCGTGTCGGCCAAATCGCTCAAGGAAGTGTACGACCAGGCTATTGCCAAGCCAAAAAGCGCCACGGCGATCGATACGATCCCGATGACGGTCTTCGTGCTCCACATGCGCGATGCCGCCCGCTCGAGATGAAGGGGCCGCTCAGGGTCCGCCACCGGCTGAACCATCGTGGCCAGAGTGCTGGTCAGGACGGAGGCTTCCACTGCCCGCAGCGTCTTCGGGCCATCGGCTTTCGACACCTCGTCCATAAGAGCAAGAAGACGATCGTCGTTTTGCCTGACGCTCCGTTCGTCGAGGCCACAAAAATGGGCTATCAGGCGACGCCGAACTGAAGCGACGGACTCCCGATGTTCGTCGGATGCGGCTTCAAAAATCAGATCACATTCGCTGTCGGCGCCCATCGACCGGTTGTTCAAATTGGCCGAGCCTATCCTCAAGATCCTGTCATCGACGATCATGAGCTTGCTGTGCACCATCACGGCCGCTTCCGTGTCTCCCTCTCGTGTGACCGGGTAGACGAAGCGGATGCGATCTGCCACGCCGGCCTCGCTGAAGCAGTCGATGAACGCGCCACGGCCGTTCTGCATGGCCTGGGATTCCAGCCACGAGGAATGCAGTTTTGGAGCGACGACCAGAACCCGGAGCGACGGCACGCGCTGCATCTGCTCCGCCAACTCATGCGCGATCTTGATCGCGCTGGTGAACTGGTTCTCGATGTAGATGAAGCTCGTCGCGGACCGGATCGCTGCAATCAAGGAGCGTTCGACCTCCCTGATGGTCGAACCTGCAGGACAGACCACCTCGGTCCGGGCGATCCCAACCGGCATGAGCTCAGCCTCGACCGGCACATGCGACGGCCAGCGCATACTCTTTTGCGCATGCCGATCCTGCATCTGTTGGCCTGCCGCACGCCAGCGCTCCTCGGCGAGCTCGAACAGCGAGGCGGCAGCATCCCCGTCGACCACGCATTGAACATCATGAAACGGCGGGTATGGCTTGCCCTGGGGGTCGCAGCGCAGTTCGTGATCGACGCGATGATCGCTCGTGTCCCAGCGCCTGATCGTCAGATCGAGCCCGCCGACGAACGCCAGTGAACCGTCGATAGAGACGATCTTCTGGTGCTGGGCCGAGCCGAACGGAAGCGTGGAATCCAGATGAAATCGGACGCGGCCGTCCGTGTCGGCGGTGAATTTGGCCGCGGAATTCCATTCCCGTTCGGAGGCGTAGAACGAGACGAAGTCCCAGACCAGAATGTTGATCCGCAAGTCCGGCCGGCGGTGAACGAGGGCGCGCAGAAATGGGCCGAGCTGTTCCGGCAAGCCGTCATCCGCCCGCCCCGACGATCCGACCAGCCTGGTCTCGCTATGGATATCCCACCCGACGATGTAGACGAGATCCTGCGCCGCGAGCAGCGCCTCGCGCAGGGCCGCGAAATAAGCGGCCGCATCGTTCAGAACCGCCACGCGCCGCGCCTTGCACCGCCGCCAGACGGTGTCGCCGGGTATCAGGGTGGATGAGCTCTGAAGCAGGTGGACCTCGCAATTTGCATTCGCGTCTAAACGCGCTGAATGCTCAAGGGGTTCCACGAATCCAGGAGGTCGAGGTTGCCAGGCACTGAGTCTGCGCTGTGCGCCGTCGCAATTTCGTGAGACCGCAACATCATTGAGACAGGTCAATACGAGCAGGCCGAAGCTCTGGGAACCTCACGTCGGCAAGCAGATGGAGACGGCCATGTCACAGCAGAGCAGCATGCACTTCTACCTCAATTGGGCCAAGGAGCGGATCGACGAGATGGACGCCGCATTGGCCTCGTTCGAGGTCAAGGCAGGTCAGGCCAAGGCCGAGTCCAAGGTGAAGACGGATCAGCTCCTGTCCGATCTGACGACGCGCCGTGACGCGTTTCAGGCAATGCTCAAGTCCCAGGCGGAAGCAGGTGAAGCCGCCTGGACGGACGCCAAGGCCGATTTGGAAAAGCAGTGGGCGGGATTCGAGGCCCAGGTGAAAACCTACTTCGAAGGCGCCGGCAAACAGTTGGAGCAGCAGCAAGCCACTTTCAAGGACGTCGCAGCGGCCCAAGCCAAGGCCTGGCGCGAAGCGGCGGACAAATTCCGCGAGGCCGCGGGTAAAGTGACCGCAGCCCGCACCGTCGATGTCGATGCCGCGCTCAAGCAGATGAAATCCGATGCGTCCGAAGCCGAAGCGCGTCTGCAGAAGCTGAAGCAGGCCGGCAGCGAATCCTGGTCGGTCCTGAGCGAGGCGCTCGCCGAGTCCCGGAAGGCGTTCGATCAAGCGAACCAGGCCGCCTGGAACGCGCTGAAGGGTGGCGGTCCGAAGAGCTGAGGTTTTCGGTTTGCCAAGGCGGCCCACTCGAAAAGACGGGCGTAGGGCACGTGTGGCACGGCGTAGCTCACGCGCCCTGATGCGCTCAGCTTCCTTTGGCAGTGGCCCCTGACCGCGCTCTACCAAGGCCGGAATGAATGGCCAGCGACGCTCCGGCGGCGTCACCGGCTTCATAGGCCGTCATCGACACCATCCGTCCGGTGCTGCGCTGGGTCCGGAGCTTGAGGTCGAGCTTGTCGAATTCTGCATCGACCACCGAGGTCTTGAGGACCACCAGCCCGCGGCCGGTGCCTTCGTTGACCTGATCGCGACTGGCCTTGATTGCCACCAGCCTGTCCGCGATCGACGCCACCATCCCGAGCGCGAACGAAGCATTGGCCAGATGCCGCTCTTGGTGCCGGAACCGGGCGTAGTCGACCGAGATCTTGAAGCGCCCAAGTTCGGCGCGCACGGCGCCGTCGATCAGCTCGGCCAGGTAATGCGCGACCTCGACATCGGCGCCGAGACCGAAGAACACATAGATGTTCTCGCCGGCCGGATTCTTCTCGCGCCAGACCCGGCAATCGCAGAAATGAGCGATCGCGCCGATGCAGTCGTCGAGCGGAATTCGCTTCTTGCGATGGGTCTCAAAGACCCTCCGTTCGCACGGCGAGGCGCGCAGCTCGACGTCGGAGAGCGACAAATCGTGGCGATCCAGCAGTTCGGCAACCTTGGCGGCGGCAGACAGCGCCTCGTCCTCGGTACAGCCATTGGCGATGGTCTTGGCGCGCAACGCCTGAATGCGGAGCTTGAGCTTGCCGAGCCCGTCCGGATTTAACGCCTGGTCCACCGATCACCTGCTCGGGAAAGCCCGACCGAGAGACCCCGTTCGGATCGACTGGCGGAAGGGGTGGGACCGCCTGCTAAACGATCGAAGTCATTGATCTACTGAGGGAAAGTTCGACCCTTAGCATGCCAACTGTAGCACGTCGCCGTAGCACGGTCGAGCCGGTGCATTCCCCCGCAATCCGAGACCTATGTTGCGTCGGTGCGAAACAACACTCGGCAGGTCGCACCGAGCGCTTCGACCTCTCCAAACTCGTGGATTGAAAGGTACGGGCTGCGGTTTTTGAGAATTTGTCTGACCTCTCGCTGCCCAAAGGTGATCAGTTGAAGAAAATTGCCGATTGTCTTCCCGGACTGCTTCGCCCTCGCTTGCGCCTCTTCAACGTGTGTCGAGCGACGCGGCCTGAAGTCAACGGCCAAGTCTACGTCTCCGAGGTCTGCCGCATCTTCGATGTAACTACCAAAAACGCGCACCTCGCGGACGCGGTGGGTCAGCTCGTCACGACCATTCACGAGCCGCACGCGCTCAAGGAAGTCAGCCACCAGCTCATCCGCCTCGCTGCGGGTAATGCGCCGAACAAACTTTGCGTTGCACAGTTGCCTTCCAAGGTCACTCGCAATGTAGCAGTTCTGGCCTGACGCATTTGGGTCGATCTCGATGTAGCCAGCCTCAAGCAGCGCATTTTGGACCAGCTCCGCCTTAGCCCGATCGCAATGGAGACGATCGCTGATTGCTGATAGCTGGATCGGGCCATCGTCGGCCCACCTCAAAAGGTCCCGCACTTTCATCAATCGCACGCCAGCGATTTCTTCGTCACGTCTTACCTGCATAGCGTTCTGTCTCGGGGCCGAATGTTGCGATGCAAAATTCCAAGTGCTCAAGCCCCTACCCGCCGACCTTCCGCCGCGATCGGCCCATCATAGGTCGAAAGTGGAACGGCAGAAGGGCCCGCTAGAGGCTCGTGCCAGTTGCGTGATACCCGAAGCTCGCGTCTAATGGCTAGGCTTTGCGGGGGCTTATGACTGGACTAACAACAACGCTCGTCGCGGCCAAGCCGCGTGAGAAGGCGGGACCTCGAACCGGGGCGCGTTATGCGTTCCAGCTTCACGTGTCACTCTCGAAGGTGCTGGACGTACATGCGTCAGGAGCAGACTACCGGGCACTCTTCGATCACTTCGACGATCTTGTCCTACTCAACAAGTCCAACAGCCCGGATCGGATCGACTTTTTCCAGATCAAAGGCAAGCAGCAAGGCAGTTGGACCGCGAGTGGCCTCTGCGCCTTAAGCGATGACATTCCTAGAACCATTATTGGCAAAATGTATCACAACACAAGAGACTTTGGTTCGGCTGTTGGGGCATGCTCATTTCTCACGAATGCACCATTTCAGCTCACGCTTGCTGACGGCACGAAGACAACGCCGGACCACATAAAGATCACGTACGCGAGCGTTGGGGCAGACGATAAAAAGCGCTTCTCCGCTGCACTGGACGCCGATTTTCCGTCACCTCGTACTCCTTCAGAAGACGATGTGTTATGCTTTGAGCGGACCGACGTTCCCGTGACCGGGTACGACGTGTTCTTGAAGGGAAAGTTGGTTGATGCCGCGTCCACAAAGGACGGCCTGGCAATCACTGCCCTCTATCGCACCCTTATTGAAGATGTCACGGCGAGAGCACATGACACGACGGAATGCACTTGCGTATCCGATGTGTACTCGCGCAAGTCTTTAGGGCGTGATGAAATCGAGGCGGCCTTCACCGCGGCTGAAGCGCGCAGGGGAATACTTGATGACTGGGCCGTCGTCGATGATGCGCTGAAGGAAGCAGGTCGCGGCACCGTTGCTCGTATCAAAGCCAAGACAGCGATGGTCTCTTATCTACGCGATCGCTCAAGACGTGCCCATGAGGCCGTCGTTTTGGCCGCCGACGTGCGCGATGCCTTGCATAAGGTCAAAGCTTCAGCACAACAATGTGGAAGCTTGTTGACGGCCACAGAACTTGTCAAGGCGGCCCTCCCCGCGTCCATGCTATCTCACCCGATAGAGATAGTCGAAGCTGCGATCCTCTTGGAGCTATATGAGGCGCTGAATGGATGAGCAGCGCGTGTTCGGACTGCGACGACTGCTGCTAAACATTGGGGGAAAGCGGCGTGACCACAATGAAATTCAACAAGGTCTGGCTTCTATCTCAGGAGGAGCAGCGCGCCTTGATGATCGAGTTCGACCCGGGCGCGACGGTTCTTCGGGCCGCGAACGGGTTCGGCAAGTCGGCCCTCCTAAAAAGCCTGTATGATACCTTCGGTGCCGAACCACATCGGATCGATCAGAGCTGGCGAAGCGCGCAGGTAGTTTCTGCGGTCGATTTTGAAGTGGATGGAAAAGCACACACGATAATGAAGTTTGCGGGCACGTATACCGTGTTCGATGCGTCTGGGAGGCGCGCCCTGCAAACGACATCTGTCACGCACGAGCTGGCTCCATTCCTTGCGGACCTATTAGATTTCAGGCTGCTGATGACAGATCAACGCGAGCAAGTGGTGGTGCCACCGCCTGCATACGCATTTGCGCCTTTCTACATGGATCAGGACAAGAGCTGGACATCGGCTTGGGAGCCGTTCCGGAACATGTACTTGCCTCGCTCATCTGCAACGCTTGCTGAGTATCATACCGGCCTTAAGCCCAACTCTTATTACGTAGCTCAGGCAGAGAAAGACCGCTTGGCCGTTACCTTGCGAGACGCTCGCGCACGTTTGCAGGGCCTCAGCGACGCTGTCGAGCAACTCCGAGCAGTGGAGCCCGAAACAGCCATCTATTTCAATCTTGAAGACTACGAGGCCGAAACAAATCACCTACTCGCTGAGTGTGCTCAGTTATTGGACCAACAGACAGCGCACAGAGCAAAGATGTCCGAACTAGTCGATGCACGCGCTCTTTGGCAATCACAGATACAGGTGACCCGGGCAGCTCTTGGCGAACTCGATGATGTATTTAAGAGCGCGGTAGGACACCCTATCGATGTTGAGTGCCCGACCTGCGGCGAGCACTACACCAATGACATCGCCGCAAGGTTCAACATCGCGGCGGATACCGAGGCTTTGGTTGCGGTTCTGCGCCATGCCCAAGAGCAGCAGGAAAAAATACAGAAGCAGATCGAGGCGGGACGAACAGAAATTGGCCAAATCGAAGCTTCGGTCTCCAGAGTTCGAGCCGTCCTTGCTGTTCGTAAGAATGATCTCACGTTCGGGGAGATCGTAGCTGCAGAAGGGCGAAATGCAGCGACCCGTACCTTGCGCGACCGCATAGGAGCGGTGGAAACCGAGATCGGCCAGCTCGTTACGCAGATGGACGAGAAGAGTGCCGAGATGCGTAAGTCTCTGGATCGCAAGCGTGCGCGAGTTATCAAGGACTTCTTCTCCACCAACTTAGTTAGCTTCGCACAGGAACTTGATGTCCGCATTGGTGACGACCGCACGGCGTCAATCTCGGCGACCCCCCATGCTCGCGGTAGTGAAGGTCCGCGTGGTCTTGCGGCATACAGCTACGCCTTATTGCATACTGCGCACGAGTTTGGGTCGTCGGCCTTTTGTCCAATCGTGATCGATGCGCCGAACCAACAAGGACAAGACGCTCAACACCTGCCAGCAATCATATCATTCTTGGTCAAACGGCGGCCGTCAGCCACCCAGTTGATCCTTGGCGTCGAGGAGGCTGTTGGCATTACGAGCAACGATGCACGCATCCAAGATGTTGGTGAGCGCAAGAACCAGTTGCTGAGCAGCAAGCAGTTTGCGATGGTCCGCGAACATTTGCGCCCTTACTTGGCTCAGCTTGTAACGCCGCCTAGCTAATGCTTCAGGTGGCCCATTGCGCCAGCGCTGCTTCGGCCCCTGCTGGGTCCCCCTTGATCCGATAGATTGTCTGTCGGCTTAGTCCTGTTGCTGTCGCGATCTGCCCCACGCCCGCTGACTGCTCCAGCATATTTCGCACGGTTTCAAGTTGGTCCTTGTCAAACGTGGGCTTCCGTCCACGGTACTTCGTCTCACCTGCCGTCGCCTTCGCGAGAGCGATGCCGCCGCGCTGTGCTTCCTTAATGGCCTCAGCGTTGGCCTGCGCAGTGGCGGCCATGAAGGCAATGAGCGCGTCCCTGACGGCCTGCTGCATTGGGTCTTTGGTTGCTCCGTCGAAGGTGAGCCCGTTGATCACCGTGCGGATCACGACGCCGCGCCGCATGAACTCCCTGATGGTGTCGCAAACGTCCCCGTAGTTGCGCCCGAGCCGATCAATCCAGCGAACGACGAGAATGTCCCCGCTGCGGAGAATGTCGAAGAGGCGCTTGCCCTCGGGACGTTCGACGAGCCGTGTGCTGATGCCCGAGACGCCATGGTCCGCGACAACGCGGTCGATCTTGAAGCCTGCGGCCTCTGCTCCGATCCGCTGATGCTCGACAGTCTGGTCGCTGGTGGAAACTCGTGCGTAGAAAATCGTGGCCATCGATTGCCTCTGTTGTCCGTAAGGGTATCGTCCGTTGTTTCTCATGTCCGTTGACCGAAGTCAACCCTAGCGGACGTGCTTTCGGATGCCTTGGGCTTGTCCGCACGGGCATACCTCAGCGGACACGTATCAGCGGTGGATACAGGCTCATGGCGATAGCCTGAGTTCCACCTCAGCCGTAAGTTGTCTCCGGCCGAGGAGAACGTGAATGGCTGATGATGAGGTATCCAAGGAGCTTGCGTCGCTGGCGCGGGTCCAAACCTACGACACGAGCACGTTGCCCAGACGTGACGACCTCGGCCGCGAGTTGTCGTTCGAGGAAGCCGTTCCCCTCGCCGATCGAGCGGTCCAACTATTCCAGCTCGTGCCGTTGGACTTGCTGCCGCACGTTCCGAAGAGCAACCGCCAACAGGTCCGACAGGCTGCCGATCAGTTCTTCAACATCCTTGAGCAGATGCAGAAGTTCTCGGCGCAGCAAAGTTCGGCGACCGAAGTTCGACTTAGCTTGATCAATCAACTGAGGGACAATTACGAGCCTTGGTACACCGCACTGATGCCAGCGATCGTGTATGCGATCAGTACCCGGCAAGATTTCTCACGCCTTGAGCGGGAAGCAAGAGCAGCATCTCAGGCGGCCACGGACGAAGCGGCAAGCCTGACCAAGAAGTTGATTGAGCACGAAACTGAGGCCAACCGCGTGCTCGCGGAGGTGAGGAAGGTCGCTGCAGAACAGGGAGTTGGGTTTCAAGCGACCTACTTCAAGAGCGAGGCGGACAACCACGATCTCGCCGCGGTTCGGTGGCGCACCTACACGATCATCGCGGGCGCGGCTCTCGGTGCCTTCGCGGTCGCTGCCATGTTCCTCCATAAGTGGGACGTGCTGCACCCGTCCGACGCGACGGAAGCGGTGCAATTCTCGTTGGCCAAACTCGGATTGTTCGCGGTACTTGGTTTCGCCCTGATCCTGTGCTCGAAGACTTTTTTGGCGCACACTCATAATGCGATCGTCAACCGCCACCGACAGAACGCCCTGCTGACGTTTCAGGCGCTCGTCAACGCTGCGAAGGAGGAGAGCAAGAAGGACATCATCCTCACACACGCGTCCGCCTGCATGTTCTCCCCGCAAGAGACAGGTTTCACAAAGCATTCGACCGAGGGGACGTCGAACGTCATCCAGCTACTAACCAAAGCTCCCGGAGCCGAGAAGGCAGCGGGCTGACCATTAGGAACGAGGGGGGCATGGGGGTTTCCGCTCTCCGGCTCATCCTCGACCCGGGCTTCACATTTTTTTGCCGAGTATCCGCGAACCTATTCGCTTTGAGAGACAAGGTTCTCGCCAAGGGCGTGCAGCTTCGTTCGAGCAACGCCGATGTCTTCGAGGATGGCCAACTGTAAGGCCCCAATGCTCGCGAGCGCGGCGCTAATCGTGGCCCCTAGCCTCGCCTCTGCTTCTGTGGCCTCGTCTCGCAGCGCAGCCGCCTCTTCGTCACTTGGCGTATCTTCATCATCAAGGTAGACATCCCAGTTCATGACCCAAAAGGCGCGGGACAGTATCGTCAGCTTCGAGATCAGGTCAGCCCTTGCCGCCGCAACCTGCTCTCCGTCGAGCCGTAGCGACTTCTGGCCAGACACGAAGTCCAAGAAACCGTCGATCTGTTGTGATGCATCGTGCGCCCAAAAGCTCACATTATCGACGCGCTCTGGGTAGAGCTGCAGTTCCTCCCGAACGACCTTGGCTCGCGTCACAAGCGCGTTGCGCATCCTACCGAGGGTCGATACCCGTTGCCGAAGTGCTTCACCCTTCAGAATGTCGGTCTGCATCCCCTGCAGCCGTACTTGCCGCCATACCGGGAATACGGCGATCGCTGCTATGACGGCGGCGATCATCGTCTGATACCGCGAGAGAAGAAATTCCGCACAGCCGAACGGAGCATTCTGGGGGTCAAGCGGACAGCCCGTTGAGAATGTTGCGCCCAGCGCAAAGCCGGCGATGCCAGCGAACACGACTGCGGCCAAGTATCCCACCGCCGTATTCCAAGTCCGATCGCTCACCCGCTGCATCTGTGTATCTCCAACTAAGCTGCTTACATGCCCCAATGACCGCGCGACCCAGAAGTCGTCACGTCCTGCGGCGAACGGCCAACTTCCTTGGCGCGGCTCTCGCTGCGCTGGCTGTGCCCACGACGGGCAAGCCCTTGGCATTGGCGTACAGCAACTCTACCGCCTCTTGAATGTCTTTGCCGATGTACCTGAGTACATTCCCTCGACTTGCCGGATAAACGTGAAGCTCTTTTGTCCCGCCAAGTCCTTGCGGCCACTGCTTGTGTGAGCCTGAGGCAAGGCGATGTACAAGCTTCGCGGCCTGAACACGCTTGAACTCTTCAGTATCTACGGCTTGAATGTCGTCGCGGACGATCATCTCTACAGCAAGCCAAATAGCTACTACCAGCAGCGGATCGATCTTGTGCTTGCGCAGCCGCGCCCAGGCCTTGGTAGCTCGCTCACGCGGTGGCAGGCCCCGCAGCCGGAACGCCTCCTCATGTTGGCCCGCATTCGCGTACAATGTCGTAACCCGCTGTACTGCATTGACTACCCAACGGTCGGTCTTGTGAGCAAGCAGCCACTCCACCGCTGCGCGACGGTACGGATTGATCTCGGTGGCGTTGTAGCTTCGCTTATAGGGGCTTCCGTGCCGGGCGTAGTGGTCTGCATGCGGCCTGCAAAAGCGCGTGTCGAGACCATCGCCGGTCCCTGCTCGGGCCGTGTGCTTGCAGCCGACTACTCGGCACATCTTGAACATGTGACTAGGCTCTTGAGCGCGGCCCTTGACCTCGGCTTTGCGAGCGGCACGGCGCTTCCACCGGGCGATGTCAGTCATCTTCGTCTCCGAAGTAGTAGCGGTATGGGTGCCAGAAGCCCGGCGGCTGACTGTCAGCGTCAGTCGTCTCCCTAATGCCGTATGCTTCCAAGGCTGCGCGGAAGCCCTTGTGGCCACGCACGCTCTTGAAGTTGTCCTTCGTGACGCCGAGGTGGCGATAGACATCGGCTGGTGGAATGACCTCGGAGGCATCGGCCTCGACCCGACTAACGATGTAGTCGAAGGCCCTCTCAGCGTGCCCCTTGAGCGGCTTCGGGATCGGAAGCCAATCGCCGATGGATGCGCCGGGGAAGACCTCACTCAACAGTGCGGGGATGCCCGAGCCCTTATGCGCGATGATGAACGCGCGGCTGGCAGGACAGCAACCGTTCTGGAGGCGTCTCACCGCCCCCCGACAGAGGGCCTGCAGAATGCCGTGAGCATGTTCGCCGCGTCGGACCTCGTCGGTCCACTCAAACGCACCAGAAGCTGACGGCAGTGCAGCGGAAGCCCTTCCGGTCGCCTCGTAGGCTGGCTCGGGCTTGAAGAGCACACCCGCCAAGATGACGTTCGGGATGTGCGCGAAGTCGTTCGTGGCGTCATGCCGCCCCCATGTCACGAACTTCACCTTGCCCACGCCGGTAGACAACCGCTGCTTGACCAGCTTCTCGAAATCGAGTTCCGCTGTGGCCTTGTGGTGGACGACAAGCCAATCCTCCTCGGGCCTCGTCTTGATCGTCTTGGCCACGCCTTTCGCTATGGTCTGGGCGTCGTACACGAACGCATCCTTACCGCCCCCCCGATCCCATACGCCGATGGTTAGCCCCGCGTAGTTCTTCTTCGCGGAAGGCAAGCGCTGCATGCCGCCTCTGTGCCGCTCCCAGAGATCGTAGGTGGCGCGGACACGGGCCGATGCGTCCAGCACCATGACCGGCTGCAAATCCGCTGGGAGGCTCTCTCTGTAGTCGAGGATCGAGAGCCGGTAGCGACGCCTCACGGTGACGGTGCGCCCGAACAGCGGCCAGATCAGCTCGACGGCCTTCGCAGCCTGCCCTGTGGTGATCCGTCGAGCTTCTGGCTCGGTGAACTCATGAATGCGCGGTAGGTTTGGCAGTTCGATACGATCCCCCTCGCCCGCCTGGACGATCTGGTCGAACACCTTGTCGAGGTCTGCCGTGAACCGGGGACGAGGCCCACGCAGCTCGGCCGGGATCGTGTGGAGTTCGTCAAGCGTGACCGTCAATGGCTCCCCCGGCAGCATTGCTTCGTCCCAGATGCGAACCATCCTCGGACGGCCATCGTAGTGGAACGCGGAAACGGCCTCGAAGCTGTTGGAGTTTCGGCAGCGAGCCACGACCATCTGGTGGGTGGTGAACAGGATGCGGGCTTCGTTTGGATCGGCGGTGGCGATTGCGTTGACATCGTTGTCACTGGTCAGCACGGCGAACCGATCAAGACCAGCTTCCGTCGCAATAGCCCGGATTTGGTCCTTGCGATTGGCGCAGATGATTGCCGACGCTCCTCGATGGTCGGGAGACCGCAGCAACTCCCGCAGGAAGTGAACAAGGAGCTGGGTCTTGCCGATGCCGGGATCGAGGCTGGACACATACACCGACTTCGGACAGGTGCCGTTCGCCATGGTTTCCAAGACGCCAGCAACAGCAGCGAGCCCGTCCCACATCTCCCTCGTGAGCGAGTGCCCGAAGGCCCCGAAGGAACCCTGCAGTGCCCTCACGGTGGCACCGGCAAGGCCGTCTTGGGTGAGCCCCAAGGGGGTGAAAACCTCACTAAGAGAAGTGGAATTATCACCCCCTGCCGGAGCCATAGGCCGGGCGTCGGCAGAGCCGAAGTTGTCACGGATCAGCATGTCGATGGTCTATTTGTGAGTTTCGTTGGCTTCGGGAGCTGCCGATGTTGCGGCAGGCTGCACATTCTCGACACCCCGCGTCTGCAGGCGGCGAAGGATGGAGAACTTCAAGGTGGGGTAGATCGCGAGAATGAACAGGACGTTCCCCTTCTCGACCAGATCGGCCTCGATGTCGGTCAGCGGGAGGTGTGAGAAACCGAAGCCGAAGTGTGCCGCCCTCATGTCGCGGATTGCTCGGTCGGGATCGGTCCAATCCCAGAGCCGGGCGGAACTGACGAGGGCCTTCAGATAGTGCTCGCCGGTATCGGCGGCCTTCCTGATGCGACGCCTCCCATTCTTGACCTCGACTTCCACATCGACGGGATCGAAGGTCTCTCCAAGCTGTTCGGCGATTTGCCTTCGAGCTGCGATCAGGGCGTGGCGAGCGGACTTCACCTTGCCCAGTCGATCCTGTTCACGAGCGTAGCTGATCAGCCGAAAGATGGGCTCGGCTTGCTTCTTGAGGGCTTCGGGCATCTCCTCTGGCATCACGCCACCGCTCTGGCCGGAGTGGTCGAAACGTGAAGGTGCCGCAGGTTCAAGCCCTCATAGGACACGTTCGCGACGGCCTCAGCCAGCACCGAGACGAACGCTTCAAGATCACCGCCATAGTCATCGTCTACACCGTCGCTGGCCCATCCTCCTAACGCTTGGACCACGTCACGAGACAGCTTTGCTCGTCTTAGGGCGTCACGATAGTTGTGCCGCAGGGAATGGAAGGTCACGCGGGGCTGCTTGACACCGGCTTTGGACAAGAACCGCCCGAACCACTTCGACATCGTCGAGAAGTAACCGTACCTGTCGCGCTCCAGCTCTGGGAATAGGCGAACACCGTTGCAGCTCCTAACGAAGTCGAGGAACCCCATGGCAATCAGTTCCGAGTGGAGCGGCACGAACCGCTCACCGGCATCAGTCTTGATCCGCTTCCTGTCTTCGACCTCCATCTCATCAGGGTCTCCTTCGGAGAGCATGAGACACCAGATGCCCCCGATCTGGCGAACGTCCGCCTTGTGGAGTTGACACGCTTCGCCTTGGCGCAGCCCGTGGAAGAGAGCCAGCAGCGGTACCCAGAAGCGGCCACGCCTTGGATGGTTCGGGCCCCGCTTCGCGTAACCGTTCTCGTCGTCGACACAGCCCGTGTAGAGAGGCATCTGGAACAGCTTCGGCAGATCACCCAGTGGCACCGGCTTGCGCTTGTTCTTGTCCTTGACCGGGTCGGCCAACTGCAAGTCCGCGGCTGGGTTGCGATCTGCGAGTTCCTCTTTGACTGCCCAGTTGAAGAGTGACGACTGGTTGATCAGGTACGAATTGATCGTTCCTACAGACATGAGCGGCTTGCCGTCGATCTTGGCCAGCCGCGCGGCATCCTGCAGGGACTTGCCGGGATAAACCTTCCGGGCGTTCTTAGGGATTGTCTGCAGCAGCGCCCGAACTCGCTTGCAGTCCGCTCGGTTCACATCTCGGACCAGCTTGTCCGGCCCCATGAGCTCCTCGATAGCGTCGAACACGATCCGATAGCTGAGCAGGGTCTTCTCTCCCCGCGTGACGCTGGGATCGGCCAAGTAGTCGTCCATGAGCTGCCGCAGGCTGAGACCTCCTGTGGGCTTCTTGTGCGCCTCTCCGAACCTCTGCACGAGATCGTCGGTGCCATAGTCGTTGTTGGCACGACGCAGGAGCGTAGTAGCAGCGTCGCTGATGGTGTCGCGCAAGGCAGGCAGGAACCGAGCCCTTGTATCTTCGTCGATCTTCCCGACCGTCGAGGAGCGACTAAGCAGCTCGGCAAGGTGAGGACCGATCTCTGCTTCCAGCTCAGTCGGGCTCTGCGTCCGCGACATCTTGTCGATGAACTTCTCGTAGATGACGGGACCACCGGGGCGGTCTCCCCATTGCCGAATGGCGAACTCGTAAGCCTTCCCGCACAGCCGAACGATCTCACGCTGAGACAGGTTCGCTGGTGGGCCCGCCTCGGTTGCCCGGAGCCGGTCCATCTCGGCATCGAAAGCCGAACTCGCGGCGCGGACCCTCCGCACGGCTTCGCGGTAGTCAGAGGTCCCAAGGGACTTCCACCGTTCCTTGCCCTTGAACAGATGCAGCAGATCGGCGGGGTACGAGGCTCGGAGGTAGTAGGTGTTTTTGCGCTTGTGTAGTCGAGGGTGAGGCACGTCTTCCATGGGCTCGCTGTAGCAGCTCACTGTAGCACCCATCAACTGGAAGCCATTGGAACTGCAGAGTTTTTGGAAGATCAACGACTTGAAGGGGAACTGGCGGAAGGGGTGGGATTCGAACCCACGGTACCCTTGCGGGCACGCCGGTTTTCAAGACCGGTGCCTTAAACCACTCGGCCACCCTTCCCTCGTACCAATGCCAGGGAGTTAGCTTAGCTTCGGACTGAGCGCAACGCGAACTTGGACCCAATTTGGACCGATCGGTACGATGCCTGCGGTCTCATACCGATTGCCGATTCGCGTCCACAGATGCGGGCACCCGGGCTAAACCGCGGCCTAGGGCCTATTTCGGCAGGCATTCGACGTTGTAGGCGATGATGATCTGAGCTGGATCCGCTTTACCCAGGCTCTTGAGATCCTCCAAGCCGCTTCGGAGCTTGGCACCCGCCTCGCTCAAGCTTCCTTCAAGCGTGGCTTTGGCCTTCCGGCACCGCTCTTCGTTGGAAAACTCCTGGAAGACAACCGTCGGAAGGAGTCGCCATTCCGCCTTGTCGTTCGTCGCGGCAGGACTGATCGAGTAGGAAAAGACGTACATCAGCACCCACATCGCTTTACTCCAGCCTTGGCCGGCTCGATCCGTGCGAACTTAGATGGTCACGCCTGGACACACCTACGCTTTACTTGGAGGGCGCGCGATCAAGCCGCGATCGCTGCGCCCTCATGCGCTTGATCTCTCGACGCAGGTCTTCACTCTTTTCGTCACGCTGCTCTCCGCTCGATTTGATCTGATCATCTTGACGCAATTTTTCGAGAGCTTTCTCGACCGAGAGCTTGTTCGTTCCGGCCATAACCGACCTCACTTGCGCTTCTGCGTTCATCAATAGGGATAGTAGGGATTACCCTGCGGACAGGTCCAGTTGCCATAAGCGTCGTAATAGCAGCCCTGATTATAGGAGCCGCTTCCGTAGTAGGCGCCTGCCGCAAGAGCTCCGGCTGCCGCACCGTAAGCGAGGCCGCGGCCGGGATAGTAGGGATAGCGTCCGCCATAGCCGGGATAACCGGGCCGCCCCGCAATCGGATAGCCTGGACGGCCCGGACGGCCCGCGATTGGGTGGGTCGGACGTCCCCGCCGACCTGCAATGGGTCGGCCGCCGGGACGGCCCGCAATTGGGTGACTCGGCCGGGGCCGGCCAGCGTAGCGATGTCCGCCGCCGCCATGGAAGCGCCCGGCATGACCGCCGCCGGCAAAATGCGCGCGCCCGCCGCCGCCATGAAACCCACCGCCACGACCGCCGCCACCCCTGCGAGCATAGGCGTCATCGGGCACGAGCGTGGCGCCGACAAGAATGAGAATAGCGAACGCCGCCAGCAGATATTTGAGCATGATCCGTCCTCCTTCTAAGAACGTGGATCCCCCGCCCCGCAGACAACGACAGCGCGTCAAGCCTTCGGACTGAACATGCCTCCCGCCGCCTTCATCGCAGACTCGCTCATAGCCCGGCCCTGGTCGGTCAGCGAGCGCATTTGGTCCTGGAAGAAATCGGCTTGAAGCTTGAGCGCATCCTGCATGTCCTTTGCGTTGATCAGCTTGTCGCCGAGATCGAAAGTTGCGGTGACATTGTGCTGCATGAAGGCGCAGAACTCCTTCGCCTGGTTCGCGACCGGCAGTGGCGACGAGCCGAGAGCACGCTCCAGCAATTCGAAATAGTCCGAATTGGCCTTGCGCAGGCGACCGAGCGCCTCGCTCAGTGACGCACGCATGCTCTCGGCGGACGCGTTGATTTCGACCATGATGTCGCTCCTTTCAGACGGTTTCGCTCATGCGGGAAGTCCTCCGAACCAGGCGCCGAAATAGCCGGCATAGAGCGCCGGCCGTTCGAGATTCATCGAGTGCCCGATGCCGGGCACGATGACGAGGCGGCAATCCGGCATCGCCTCAGCCATCACACGCAGGTCGGCCGGAAGAATCCAGCCGTCCCATTCGCCCCACAGCACCAGATGCGGATGCCGTAGCTGCGGCATCCGGCGCTCCAGCTCGCGGCTTTCCTTCTCCTGCGTCAGATTGACAGCAGTGCCGATCCAGATGCCTTCGGAGACGCCAAAGGTCTGGTCGATGATGCGATCGAACAGGGCCTGGATCTCAGGCAGTCCTTCGCGAAAACGCGGAATCGCGTTCGGCGCCATGCTCTCGGGCACGAACAACGAGGACGCCGCCGTTGCCATGATCGTTCGCGTCAATTCCTTGTTCGCCATCATCGCGCGGAAAAGGCCGATCTGATCGGCATTGAAAGCCATGCCGAGCGGCGTCACCGGATCGAGCGAGAACACACGGCCGAAGCGTTGCGGCTGCATCAAGAGCATGCGCGCGGCGATGATGCCGCCGGTCGAATGCGTCGCAAGATGGCAATAGCTGATCTCGAGCGTATCGAGGGCGGCCAGCATGTCCTCGGCATGCTGCTGCATGGAATAGTTGGTGTAGTTCGCGGTCGGCTTCGGCCGATCGCTGTCGCCGCAACCACGCCAGTCGATGGCGACGACGCGCAGGCCCGTCGGAAACAGTGGCGCGGCAAGCTCGATCCAATCCTTGCTGGCGAGATTGCCGTGGATGAAGACGACCGTGACGTCGCCCCGCCCCCACTCCCGCCAGCCGAGTTGGACCTCACCTGCCTGCACCCTTGCCATGTGCGGCCCTATTTGTTCAGGCCGGCCGTAGGCGCGGCTCCCGGAGGAGTCGGCGCCACCGGCAGGGCAGATACCACGGCCCCCTTTATCATGCGATCAATGCTCGACGGCGAAGAGGTGTCGACACTACCCTTGGTTACGAAATCCACGACGTCCACCGAGAACTCCACCGGATTATCGGTGTGAATAAAGTGCCCTGTTTCCGGGTAGATCTTGAGGATTGGTCGGTTGCCGGCATTGGTCATCCGCGTCATGAACGGCGAGATCACATCGCGACCGAGATCGGTCAGCCCGTTGAAGGCGGGCGTCGGGATGAACGGCTCCTTGTCGCCGAAGGCCAGGAAGATTGGCGCCTTGATCTGCGTGAGCCGCTCGTAGAGGTTCTTCGGGTCGTCCTGCTGGAGCTCAGCCCGGATGGTATAGATGTCGAAAATGAAGACGTTGCACCATTGATCGAGCTCCTTCGGGTTGCCCCTGATGAGGCCGACGCGCTGATCGGTGTGGAAGCGGGCATATTCACTGTCACTGTAGAAATACCCGCTCTTCGCCGCCGACACTGCGCCGGTGTTTGGGTCACGCTTCTTGAAATAGAAGAAATCGCGGACACCCTGCTCGTCGCGCGCCTTCTCAGCGGCGAGAATGCCAGTCTGATCCCAGATTGACTTCCACTTGTCGAAATCGCGGCCGAGATCCGGGTCGAACAGTTTTGCCTTCTTGTCCTTGGCGATCGTGATGTCGCGCGGATATTCCTCGAGGCCCGATGGCGCTTCGAGCGCCAGCGCCTGCACGGCGTCGGGCCAGGTCAGGGCATAGCCCATCACGAACTGACCGCCGAGCGAGTGGCCAAGATACACCGCCTTCTTCACGCCGAGCTGATTGACCACGAGGTCGTAGATCACCTCGCGCATGTCTTGCATGGTGCGCGCCGGGCTCTTGTCGAGATTGCCGGGCCCGGACATCCCATAATGCGGCAGGTCGGGCACGATCACGCGCACTCCGCTCCGCAGCGCATATTGCATGATGTTGCCGTAGTGGCCGCCGAAGGCGCCCTTGCCGTGGATGATGACCAGCACCTTCGGGTCTCTGTCGGTGCCGTTGTATTCATCCATGTAGCCGATCTGCCAGGATTTGCCGCTCTTGTCCTTGGCGTTGGAGAATTTGACCGGATAGGGATATGTCACAAAGTCCTTCCAGAAGGATTTTTCCGGATCGATCTTCTCGGAAACACCGGGCACGCGATAGTTCTTGTCGGCGAATTTCTGCGCGCGATCGAGGCTTGCAACGTCGTCCATGAAAGCGACGAATTTCGGATCGTTCTTGCGCTGGTTGATGATCGGGAACACGCCGTAATGCGCGACCGGGCTTTCCTGCGCGATCAGGTCCGCGCCGGGCACGCGATCGACCGCCTGCTGCGCCAGCTTGAAGTTGAGCCAGAGATCGTTGGTGATGTGCATCACCAGCGTTCGCGCCTGGATGCGGCCGAGATAGGGATTAACGTTGTGGGTCTCGCCGACCCGGTTGCGCCAGACGAGATCGACCGCGTCATAGAGCTTGGCGCGATTGATGACGTTCAAACCGGCCTTCTCGTTCGGCGGATGCCAGTAGAAAATTTCGGGCTGCACGGCGCCCCAGTTCTGGGTTGTGCGGAATGCGAAGTCATAACCCGTCATGCCAAGGATCGACCAGCCGAACGCGACACCCGGCACCGGATGCTTTTCCTTCGGCAGCTTGTAATAGTCGCCCTTGGTCTCTTGCCAGACCGGATCGCCCTGGATCGCGGCCGTCATCATCTGGAACGTCCAGTTGCCGACGGGATCCTCTCCATCCGACTGCGTGGTGCCGCCGATCGGCATCAAGGCGCTGACATATTCTGGGTGCATGACGCCCCAGACATAGGTCTGCGTACCGCCCATGGACACGCCCGTGACCAATGCAACACGCGCGACCTTCAGTTCGTCGCGCAGCAGACGATAGTTCGCCTGCACCATGTCGTAGTAGCTGTATTGCGGAAACTTGATGCCGAGCCCATCGGACGGCTTGCTGGCGCCCCAGGTGCCGAGCGGATCGACCATGATGACATAATAGCGGTCTGTATCGATCGGCCGTCCCGAACCGATGATCGGGACGCCCCCCGACAAGGCAGCGCCCTTGACCCACTGCTCGTACATGTCGGTGGAGTCACCGGAATAATAGGAGTTGATCACGACGGCATTGGTAATCTCGCCTGCGGCGTTGCGCCGCGCGTTACCGATGGCGATGTAGGCTGTTCTCAACTTGCCAGCGCCGAGGGACTCGAGCGTGACACCCCCCTCGCCGCCATTCTCCCACTTGGAGGGATTGGAGAGGTCGTACTTGCCGCCAAGGCGGAAGTTGGCGATCTCGTAGGTCTTCTTCAGCCCGTCATGCTGCACCTGCGACGAGCGGCGCGTGAAGGGTTGTGCAACTGCCAGAGCGGTGCCGACCAGCAGTACAATCAGGCTGACGGAGCAACGTTTCACGAAACCGGTCGTGGACATGACGGATTCCTCCCTGGACAGTTCTTGAAACGCTAGGAAGGTCGCAACGGGGATCTTTGATCTAGCTCAACGGAATCCGCTCGCGACAGTTGAGCATCGTAGCCAGCGATGTCGGTAGTCTTGTGCGATGCCCTTTCTCAATCACGGCTCGTATCGAATACGCTACGAGCTCGATGGGCCGGCGAAAGCGCCGGCCTATGTTTTCGTCAACGGACTGACACAATATTCCGAGCTATGGGGCGCCTATCGCGAGGCGCTGCTGACACGAGGCTTTCGCGTGGCAACCTTCGATCTCCTCGGTCAAGGGGTCTCCGACAAGCCGACGCTCTTTATCAGTCAGGACGACCAGGTTGCCGCGCTGAGGCTTCTGATTGAAGCGCTTGGCGAGGGGCCGGTCTTCCTGAGCGGCATCAGCTTCGGCGGCCTGATCGCGCTCCGCTATGCGATCGAGCATGGGCAGCGGCTGTCCGGACTGGTGCCAATGAGCTGCTTCGCCGAGCTGACGCCGCAGCTTTTGCTTCTCGGCAACGCCCTCCGGACTGGCCTGATCCTGGGAGGAACAGGCTATCTCCAGGATCTACTGCTGCCTATGAACCTCTCCGACCAGTGGTTGAAGCCATTGTTGGACAAGCTCGACAGCGTCAAGCGCCAGGGCTGGCTGGTGAACGATGTCTATGCGCTTCAAAATCTGATGGAGTCCTTTCTCGACTTCCAACCGCTAACGCCCCACCTGTCAGCGATCTCGGCTCCGACCATGATCCTCAATGGTGAGTTCGATTTTCTGACCCCGCGTCATCTGCACGAGACCCTGCGGGTTGAGATTCCGAACAGCTCGCTAGTGATCATTCCCAAGGCTTATCACGCTTTCACACTGGAAAAAGGCGCGCTGACGGCCGATCTTCTCGCGCGCTTTGCCGACGATGTGCTGGCCGGCCGCTGGCAAGGCAATCAAGCGGTATGGGTCGCGCCCGAGGAGCCCGGCGGCGAGCTGACGCCATTCCCTGACGGTTACGATCACCTGCGCGCTATCCCGGTCAAGCGAGCACTGGCATGAGCGGATTCCTGGGTCCGCTCGAGCTGGACGGCCGCGTTCCACCGGGCCAGCAGACGCGGATCGCAGCATTCCTGATCTCGGCGCATGGCGCTCTCGCTCGGCAATTCGCCTTCACGCTGCCCGTAAGACTCGACGCAGCGTGGCAAACCGAATTGAACGCACAGTTCTATCGCGAGACGGAGATCGTTTCGCTGCTGATGCGCGCAACTTCCTGGAGCCCGGATTTTACCTTGGGATACATGGTTGCGTCCTGGGAGACCGCCTGGCTGCCCGCCCCGATCGACGGAATCCCGGACCCTCGTCTCGCCCAGGCGGTTCACCTTGCAACGCTTGCCCATGCCGTGCATGCGGGCATCCGACCGGCCGCGCTGCTCCCGATCGAGGCCAATGCGCAGGATCCCTTTGTCTCGGCGCTGCGACGGATCGAGTTCGAGAGCAGCCGGCTGCTGCAATCCCAGATTCTGTTCCTCAAGGGCACGGACCTTGCGCCGCATCGGGATGCGGTGAGTGCTGCCCTCGAACAACGTCATGCCGCCGTTCGCAAGCTCTGGCGCGAGGTACTAGGGAGCATCGGTATCGACGCAGCAGGATCGGAATGAGCGGAAGCCTTGACGCAGATCAAAGGACGAGAGGCGCCGGGCGCCAACATCCGCCTACTGCCGCCCTCTGCCATCGTGGGCCGATCCCGGAGTTCAATGATGAAGGCCATTTCCATCGAAGAAGCCGTCGCAATGATTCCGGCGGGCGCCAGCGTTATGGTGGGTGGCTTCATGGGAGTCGGGACGCCGGAGCGCCTGCTCGACGAAGTCGTGCGCCAGAACAAGACCGGCCTGACCTTGATCTCGAACGACGCGGCGACGCCCGGCAAGGGTGTCGGCAAGTTGTTCGATCAGGCATTGGTGTCGAAGCTGACCGCAACACATATCGGCCTCAATCCAAAAGCGCAGCAGCAGATGTTGGCGAGCCAGATTGCGGTCGATCTCGTCCCGCAAGGGACCTTCGTCGAGCGCATCCGCGCCGGCGGATGCGGTCTCGGCGGTGTGCTGACGCCCACGGGCGTCGGGACGCTGGTCGCCGAAGGCAAGCGTCAGATCGAGATCGACGGCAAGCCATTCCTGCTGGAAACGGCGCTGCGCGCACAGTTCGCCCTCGTCCACGCCTTCCTCGCCGATTATCTCGGCAACCTCGCCTACGCGCTCACCTCGCGCAATTTCAACCCGGTCATGGCGATGGCGGCCGACACCGTCATCGTGACGGCCGAGCATATCGTGCCCGTTGGCGTGATTGCGCCCGATCACGTCGTCACCCCCGCGCCGCTCGTCGACTATCTCATCACCAACGGGTGACATCATGGATCCCCAGATCATCATCGCCCGGCGAGTCGCCAAGGAGCTGAAGACGGGCAATCTTGTCAATCTCGGCATCGGCATTCCGACGCTGGTCGCAAACTACGTGCCATCAGATCTGAAGGTATTCTTCCAGTCGGAGAATGGGCTGATTGGCACAGGGCCGATTCCCGAGCAAGGCATGGCTCATCCGACGCTCACCGACGCCGGCGGGCGTCCCATCAGCGCGTTGCCGGGTGCCTCAACCTTCGACAGTGCGATGTCCTTCGGACTGATCCGCGGCGGTCATGTCGATGTCACGGTGCTCGGCGGGCTCCAGGTCGACGCGCATGGCCATCTCGCCAACTGGATGATCCCCGGCAAGATGGTGCCGGGCATGGGCGGCGCCATGGATCTCGTCAGCGGTGCCAAGCGCGTCATCGTCGCCATGCAGCACGCGGCCAAGGGTAAGTCGAAGATCGTGGCAAAATGCTCGCTGCCGTTGACCTCGGCGCGGCCCGTCCACCTTGTCGTGACCGACATGGCCGTGATCGGCTTCCCTGGTGGCAGGGCGACCCTCTTGGAAACGGCGCCCGGCATCAGTGTCGGAGAGGTCATGGCCGTCACCGAGGCCGAACTGGCCATTCCTGACAGCGTCCTGGAAATGAGACTTTGAGCAGAGCGATCATGCGCATATTCAGCGACTTCGACGAGATCAAATCCGCTATCGGCACCGAGATCGGCGCCAGCGACTGGATCGAGATCACCCAGCCACGCATCAATCAGTTCGCCGAGGCGACCTGCGACGAACAATGGATCCATGTGGATCAGGAACGTGCCAGCAAGGAGATGCCGGGCGGCAAAACCATCGCTCATGGCCTGCTGTCACTTGCCCTGGCGCCGCTGTTCATCCGCTCTGTCATCGGCCTAAAGGGCCTTCGCAACACGCTGAACTACGGCGCTGACCGGATCAGGTACCTCGCCCCCGTGCCGGCGGGCTCAAGACTGCGCGGCCGCGTCACGGTCGCCGAAGCCGAGGACGTGCCGCCGGACGGACTGCGCGTGAATTATCATCTCGTGATCGAGATCGAGGGCGGCAAGAAGCCCGCCTGCGTCGCCGAGCTGATCGCCCTGCACTATCGCTGAGAACGACATGTATGACCAGCAAGACACGTCCATCGTCTTCAGAAGGCCGTCGCGGTCGACATCAACGACGCGCCCGTGCAGAGCCTCCTTGGGCGAAAAGGCGATGGAATGAACCAAGAAATCGAGCTATCCCCACTACGACTCGATGCGCTCGAACACGGCTTCATCGGGGAGCTTCAGATTTCAATCGCCATGTTCGACCTCGTCGTCGTGCAAGGCATTCAAGAGGCGCCGCCATCGCTGAGACGTTGATTTAAGTCAACGGTCAGCGACAAGCTGCGCAGGCGGCACGGCGCGGTCGATGCGGATCCAGGCCGCTGCGAGCTCCCAGGCGACCGAGAGAATGATCGGTCCGATGAACAGACCGATGATCCCATGCGCGAGCGTGCCACCGATCACTCCGATCAGGATGACGAGCGCCGGCGTGGAGAGGCCCCGTCCCATGACCAGCGGCTTCAGGATGTTGTCGAGGAGACCGACGATGACGAGAAATACGGTCAGGAGCAGCGCCGTGGTGACGTCCTTGTCCATCCAGATCCAGATGACGACCGGAATGAGGACGATCCCCGCACCGAGCTGCACGATCGACAGCAGCAGAACAATGACGGCGAGCAGCCCCGCGCTCGGGATGAGCGCCAGCTTGAATCCGATGCCGGCGAGCAGCGCCTGGATAATGGCGACGCCGATGACGCCCTGCGACACCGCCCGGATGGTCCCAGCCGCCAGCTCGAGGAAATGTTCGCTCTGTTCCGGCACGATGCGGAACAGGAAACCGCGGATTGCGCTGACGAGCTGCGGACCATATGGAAAGAGAAATCCGGCGACCAGCACCGACATCAGGAACTGCAGGGTGCCAAGGCCGGCGCTGCCTGCGAATGACAGCATCATGCCGGCAATCGGCTTCAGATATGGCGCAACCTCGCGCACGGCCGCGCGGATGTTGGTGTAGGCCTGATTCCAGAGATCGTAGAGCTGCGGCCCGACCAGCGGCCAGTCCTTGATCCGCTCCGGCGCCGCCTGCAGCACGAGATCGCCGCTGCCGAGTTGCCCTGCGAGTTCTCTGACGCCGTCAACCGCACTGAGGCCGAGCCAGGCCGCCGGACCGATGACGATGCCGAGCATGGTGAAGGTGAGGAGCACCGCCGCTGTCCGCGGGCGGCCGCCCAAACATTTCGCGAGCCAATTGAAGACCGGATAGAACGCCACGGCAAGTACCGCGCTCCAGGTCAGGATCGGCACGAAGGGACGGATGATCAGGAGCGTCCACAGGATCAGCAGTGCAAGCAAGCCGAGCCGGATCACGAGCTGAACGACGTCGCTGGTGGAAAAAAGTTGGCGAAGTGTCTTCAAGGTCTGAGGCCCGCGCCCGGCTGATTGGCTCCATGCGGAAAGCCTAGCGGCCGGACCGGGACTGCAGGCTTGATCCAAATCAACCGGCAAAGGACTGAAGGCGGCCTGATGGGACGGGTGCCGTGGTCACGTAGCGGCTCAACAATTGCGACGCGAACGCATGTCGAATGCAGCAAATTACGCGCGAAACGAACAGCTCCGCGACGGAACGGCCGTAGAGATTCGTGCTCTCCGGCCAGATGACGAGGCCGCCATGCTGGCCGCGGTTGGCGAGGTGGGCACACAGTCCCTCCAGCGCCGCTTCTTCATGCTAAAACGTCATTTCTCCCAGAAGGAGCGCGCCTTTTTCGTCGAGGTCGACTTCAAGGACCATGTTGCGCTGGTCGCGTGCGTGGCGAATGCAGGTCGGAGCACCATCGTGGGCGGCGCGCGATATGTCGCAGCCGGGCCCGGCTGCGCCGAGACGGCCTTCATGGTGATCGACGCCTGGCAAGGACGCGGCATCGGCGGACTGCTGCTGCGCCACCTGATCAGCCTTGCCCGCGAAGCCAGGCTGAAGGAACTGACCGCGGAGGTGCTACCGGACAACGCTGCGATGCTCAGGGTGCTTGGCAGATTTGGGTTCGAACGCGCAGAACGCCGCGAACCTCACACAGTCCATATGGTATTGACGCTGACCTGATAGAATCTCTCGGACGACGCCTCAAGCTCCGCGCAAAACACTGCCGCCCTCTGGTACATGTAGCTCGGCAACAACGGCTTACCGGTTCAAAGATCCGCTCCCTTTAACACCGCGCAAAAGAAAACGCGGCGCCCCGTGAGGAGTGCCGCGCGAATGTTCTTCGTGACTGCCTCTCGCTCAGTACCCGCAGGACGCGCATCCCATCTGCACCGGGGCGTAATAGGAATACCCTGGCGAGACCATCTGGACGCGTTGGCGCGTGGCGTATTGCGGGGGGATGCGCTCGTACTGGACGCTCGGCGGCGCGACCATCACGGTCTGCGGCACCATCACGGTGCGGTACTGCGCGGGCGTGCGATGCGCGACGACGGAGCCCGGGACGACCATCACGGTCTCGTCGACGGTGCGGTACTGCGGCGCGACGTATTGCTGCTGATAGCAGGTCTGGCACGGCGGCGGTGCGTAGCAATTGTAGCAGCCGGCGGAGGCTGCGCCCGTCATGGAAATCGCGGCGACGGCGGTCGAGAAAACAACAGCGAGAGTACGCGACATTGCGGTGGTGCCCCAATTGCCCAAAATGGATTTGCGAAGGTCGCGGGAGTATACGCCGCAAAACCCTGCTCTGCCGAACTTCGTCGGGGCATCCTTAATGCGAACGGCCGATCGCAGCCGACCGGTAAGAACTCATTGACCACGCGCATTAACGCGAAAGCGCTCATCCGCCTCCGTCAAGGTCGAGCTATCAGTGCCTCGCCGCTCTTTCCAGAAACTCCAGCAGCGAGGGATCAGTTTCTTCGAATTCGACAAAGCGGCGGCGCAGCTCGTCCGCTATTTCTGCGGTGGCATCTCGTGACCATCCTTCCGCAGTGTTGAAGGCCACGACACGTGCCGGATGGAGATATTGCCCCTCGACGAGATGTCTGAGCAGGGTCGCCCGATTGGCATCCTCCTCGGCAGTTTCGCACCAGGCGCGGCCGAGCCGCCGGCCAAAATCATCGAGCACGAGGTAGACGTCCCGGTCTGTCGTCATGGGCGGCACGAGCGATGGAGATTGACTCATGGCTTACTCCGCTACTGGCATCCGCACCGTCGCGGAGGATACGGCGACCGCCCGGCCGGATTCGGAAAATGGATTTCGGGTTATTTTTCTTAGGATTGCACGATTAAATAAAAAAACAAACAAAATTAATAAAAATTAAATAGCAAAACGCGCGCAAATACACTAAATTCACAGGGCCTGGCGGGCGAGCCCGCACGTCGGGTGCCCACTTCGCAAAGCGGCTCTCGCCTCCACCCCCAATAGCCCACACCCCAGGAGGCGGGGGCCGTTCCTTTGCGCCCCCCGTCCCGGCTTCATTTGTGTGTCCTGCAAAACCCATCTGCGCGTTCGCGGGGGGACCGCGAGCGCTTCGGAGGAATCGACTCCCGTCTGTGGCGGGTCGAGGCGTTATTTCGGACGACGCTTGACCTCGCGCACGGCACCGCGCGCGGCGCTGGTGGTGAGCGCGGCGTAGGCCTGCAGCGCGGTCGAGACATTGCGCTTGCGCGCAGCCGGCTGCCAGGCGGCATCGCCCTTCGCCTCTTCCGCGGCGCGGCGCTTGGCGAGCTCCTCGTCGGAGACCTCCAGGCTGATGCTGCGGTTCGGGATGTCGATCGCGATGCGGTCGCCGGTGCGCACCAGGCCGATGTTGCCGCCTTCGGCGGCTTCCGGCGACAGATGGCCGATCGACAGGCCCGAAGAGCCGCCGGAGAAGCGGCCGTCGGTGACGAGCGCGCAGGCTTTGCCGAGGCCCATCGATTTCAGGTAGCTCGTGGGATAGAGCATCTCCTGCATGCCGGGGCCGCCGCGCGGGCCTTCGTAGATGATGACCACGATCTCACCGGCGACGACCTTGCCGCCCAGGATGCCCTCGACGGCGGCGTCCTGGCTTTCGAACACGCGCGCGGGGCCAGAGAATTTCAGGATCGAGGCGTCGACGCCGGCGGTCTTCACGATGCAGCCGTCCTGCGCGAGGTTGCCGTAGAGCACGGCGAGACCGCCGTCCTTGCTGAAGGCGTGCTCGAGATCACGCACCACGCCTTTCTCGCGATCGGCGTCGAGCTCGTCGTAGCGGCGCTCCTGGCTGAAGGCGACCTGGGTCGGGATGCCGCCGGGCGAAGCACGGAAGAAGGTGCGGACCGCCTCGCTCTTGGAGCGCTTGATGTCCCAGCGCTCAAGCGCGTCGTTCATGGTCGGCGCATGCACGGTCGAGACCGAGGTGTCGATCAGGCCGGCGCGGTCGAGCTCGCCCAGAATGCCCATGATGCCGCCGGCACGATGCACGTCCTCGACATGCACGTCGGCGACCGACGGGGCGACCTTGCACAGCACGGGCACGCGGCGAGAAAGCCGGTCGATGTCCTTCATGGTGAACTCCACCTGCCCTTCATGGGCGGCGGCGAGCAGATGCAGCACGGTGTTGGTCGAGCCACCCATGGCGATGTCGAGCGTCATCGCGTTCTCGAACGCCTTGAAGTTGGCGACGTTGCGCGGCAGCACGGATGCGTCGTCCTGCTCGTAATAGCGGCGCACGAGATCGACGATGGTGTGGCCGGCCTCGACGAACAGGCGCTTGCGGTCGGCATGGGTTGCCACCACCGTGCCGTTGCCGGGCAGCGCGAGGCCCAGCGCCTCGGTCAGGCAGTTCATGGAGTTGGCGGTGAACATGCCCGAGCAGGAGCCGCAGGTCGGGCACGCCGAACGCTCGATCACCTTGACGTCGTCGTCGCTGACCTTGGAATCGGCTGCAGCCACCATGGCGTCGATGAGGTCGACGGCCTTGGTCTTGCCTTGCAGCTTGACCTTGCCGGCCTCCATCGGCCCGCCCGAGACGAACACGACGGGGATGTTGAGCCGCAGCGCGGCCATCAGCATGCCGGGCGTGATCTTGTCGCAATTGGAGATGCAGACGAGGCCGTCGGCGCAGTGCGCGTTGGCCATGTACTCGACGCTATCGGCGATCAGCTCGCGCGACGGCAGGCTGTAAAGCATGCCGTCATGGCCCATCGCGATGCCGTCGTCGACCGCGATGGTGTTGAATTCCTTGGCGACGCCACCGGCCTGCTCGATCTCGCGGGCGACGAGCTGGCCGAGGTCCTTGAGATGGACGTGGCCGGGCACGAATTGGGTGAAGGAGTTGACGACCGCGATGATCGGCTTGCCGAAATCGGCGTCCTTCATGCCGGTCGCGCGCCAGAGGCCGCGGGCACCCGCCATGTTGCGGCCGTGGGTGGTGGTGCGGGAGCGATAGGCTGGCATGGCGGTTTCCGTCCTCGGTTTGACCGGCCGGGCGGGAAAATCTGGTGCCGCCTCAGGCCTTTGTGGCCGGATAGCGCACGCGGGGAACGCGCGCAACGGGAACTTGGGGCGGACAGGGCTCCCCTGCTCCCGGCGCGGGCCGCTTCGTAGCCCGGATGAAGCGGAGCGCAATCCGGGACAGGTCTCACCCCAATTTACCGCCGTCCCGGATTACGCTTCGCTCCATCCGGGCTACGGGTGCCCTATTGCAGGGTCGGATCGAGCCGGTCGCGCAGCCAGTCCCCGATCACCGAAACCGCCAGCGTGGTCACCACGATCGTGGTCGCCGGCGCCAGCATGATCCAGGGCGCCCGGGTCACATATTCGCGGCCGTAACCGACCATGTTGCCGAGGCTGGTCATCGGCGGCTGCACGCCAAGGCCAAGGAAGGATAGGCCCGACTCCATCAGGATCACCTCGGGGAAGACCAGCGTGGTCGAGACGATCAGGGTCGAGGCGATGTTGGGCAGGATGTGCCGGAGGTAAATCCGGGGCGGCGTCGCGCCTAACTGGCGGACCGCGGCGGCATAGCCTTGCGCATTGGCGGAGATGGCAAGGCCCCGCGCGATGCGGGCATAGCGCTCCCAGCCGAACAGTCCCATCAGGCCAATCAGCAGCGGCAGCGAATTGCCGAAGAAGGCGAGCACAGCGAGCGCCATGATCAGGAAGGGCATGCTGGCCTGGAAGTCGGTCAGCATCAACACGAGCTGCTCTACGGCCCCTCGGAAATGCGCGGCGAGGAAGCCGAGCGTGGTGCCGACAACCGCCGAGATGGCGGTTGCGCCGAAGGCAATCAGCAGCGAGATCCGGATGGAGACGAGCAGCCGCGACAGCACGTCCCGGCCGAGCTCGTCCGTGCCGAGCCAGTGCGCGGCATTGCCAGGCGCTGCGAGCCGATTGCGCAGGTCGAGCTGGGTAAAGCCGTAGGGCGCGATCTTCTCGGCGAAGGCCGCAATGACCAGCATCGCGACAATCCAGGCGACCGCGAGCGCGACCGAGATTGGGATCGCCGGCAGGCGGATGCGACGGCGGACGGCCGCGTCCTTCAGCGTCGCGTCGGTCATGCGTGGGCTCCTTTGGCGCGCAACCGCGGATCAAGGAAGCCGTAGAGGAAGTCGACGATCAAATTGGACGTGACCATGGTCATCGCCACAAGAAGCAGGATGCACTGCACGACGGCGAGGTCGCGATTGGCAACCGCAACAACGAGAAGCCGCCCTACTCCCGGCCAGGCAAATACACTCTCGACCACCACCGCGCCCGCGATCAGCGTGCCCACCATGAAGCCCAGAATGGTGACGGTCGGAATCGCCGCGTTCGGCAGCGCATGCGACGTCACCACCCTGCGCCACGGCACGCCCTTGGCCGACGCGGTGCGGATATAGGGTTGGCCCAGCACCTCCAGCATCGCGCTGCGGGTGAAGCGCGCCAGAACGGCGGCACCGCCGAGGCTGAGCGTCGCGATGGGCAGGATCGCGTGGCGCCAACTGTCCTGCCCGCCCGAGGGCAGCCAGCCGAGCTGCACGGCGAACACGAGCACCAGCAGCAGCGCCAGCACGAAGCTCGGCACGGTGAAGCCGGCCACCGCCGTCATCATCACCGCGCGGTCGATCGCGGAGCCCCGGTGCAGCGCGGCGTAGATGCCGGCGGGAATGCCGAGCGCGACCTTGAAGGCGAAGGCCGGCAAGGTCAGCGCCAGCGTCGCCGGAATCCGCTCCAGCACCAGCTCGATCGCGGGTCGCCCGTCACGCATGGAGCGGCCGAGCTCGCCCTTGGCGATGGCACCGAAGTAATCGAGATACTGAAACCAGATGGGATCATCGAGGCCCCAGGCCTTGCGGAACGCCGCGAGCACCTCGGGCGGCGCTTCCGGTCCCAAAATCATCAGCGCGGGATCGCCGGAGAGACGCAGCACCACGAAGGCGAAGGTGACGACGAGCACGATCGTCAGCGCCGCACGTCCAATGCGAATGGCGAAATAGCGTCCCATCACGCGGCGTCCCGAGTCTCGGCGCCGGTGACGAGATGGCAGGCGACCTGCCTGTTGCCGCCGACGGCCGCAAGTGCCGGCACCTCGCGCGCGCAACGTGCGATCGCGCGCGGGCAGCGCGGATGGAAGGCGCAACCTTGCGGTCGCGCGGCCGGGTTTGGCGGATCGCCCGCGAGCACGATGCGGCCGGCGCTGCGGCGGCCTGGCGCGGGCGAAGCCGAGACCAGCGCCTGGGTATAGGGATGCTCGGGCCGCGCGAACAGATCGTCGGCGCTGCCGATCTCGACGATGCGGCCGAGATACATCACGGCGACGACATTGCTGATCTGCCTGACGACGCGCAGATCGTGGCTGATGAACAGCAAGGTGAGCGAGAGCTGGGCCTGGAGATCGCAAAGCAGGTTCACCACCTGCGCCTGGATCGAGACGTCGAGCGCGCTGACCGGCTCGTCGCAGACCAGGAAATCCGGTTTTGTGGCGAGCGCGCGCGCCAGCACGATGCGCTGGCGCTGGCCGCCGGACAGTGCGCCCGGATAACGCGCGCCATGCGCCGGGGTGAGCTCGACGGCGCGCAGCAATTCGCGGACGCGCTCCTCGCGCGCGTCGGGCGTGCCGAGCCCGTGAATGTCGAGCGGCTCGCGGATTTGCGCGGCGACCGGCAAGCGCCGGTCCAGTGCGCCGAGCGGGTCCTGGAAGATCATTTGCATGCGGGCGCGTTGCGCACGCCATGCGGCCGTGCCCGGCGCAGCCATCGGCTTGCCGTCGAACCTCACCTCGCCGCTATCGGGCGGCTCCAGACCGAGCACGATGCGTCCGGTGGTGGACTTGCCCGAGCCGGACTCGCCGACGAGGCCGAGCGTCTCGCCTTTGGGAATGGTCAGCGACACGCCATCGACGGCACGGACCGCCGTGCTGCGGCCGAACATGCCGGAGCGCATCGAATAACTGCGGGAGATCGAGGACACCTCGACGAGCGGCGGGCTCATTCGGCGGCGATCCCGAGCAGCGCGCGGCGCGAAGCTTCGGCGCGGATGCAGGCGACAGCGCGGCCGTCCGCGATCGGCGCCAAGGTCGGCGCGGCACGCGTACACGGCTCGGACGCCAGAGTACAACGCGGCGCGAAGGCGCAGCCATCAGGCATTTTCGCGGGATCGGGCACCGTTCCCGGGATGGCGGTGAGACGGCGGCGTGGTCCGTCGAGCGGCGGCAGCGCGCCGATCAGGCCCTGGGCATAGGGATGCAGGGGATCGGCGAACAGCTGGTTGCTGGGGGCCTGCTCGACGATGCGGCCGGCATACATCACCGCGACGCGGTCGCAATTCTCCGCGACGACGCCGAGATCGTGGCTGATCAGCACCATCGCCATGCCGAGCTCGCGGCGAACCGTCGAAAGAAGCTCCAGGATCTGGGCCTGAATGGTGGCATCGAGCGCGGTGGTCGGCTCATCCGCGATGAGGAGGTCCGGATTTCCGGCGAGCGCCATCGCGATCATGATGCGCTGGACCTGGCCGCCGGAGAATTCGTGCGGATAGGCCTCTAATCGCCGGCCCGCATCGGGAATGCCGACGAGATCGAGCAGCCGCCGCGCTTCCGCCTTCACGGCGTTGCCTTGGAGATCCCGATGCAGCGACAGCGCTTCGCAGAGCTGCCTGCGGATGGTCAAGACCGGGTTGAGGGCGCTCGCCGGATCCTGGAAGATCATGGCGACGCGCCCGCCCCTGACCTGGTCGAGCTCGGCGGCCGGCGCGCCCAGGATCTCCCGTCCGTCGAGCCGCACCGAGCCCGAGACCTTGGCATGCCGCGGCAGCAGCCCGAGCGCGGCAAGCCACGTCACCGACTTGCCCGATCCGGACTCGCCGACGAGGCCGAGAGCCTCGCCCTTGCCGAGAGCGAGATCGACACCGCGCAGGACCGGCACGCCGCTGAAGGCGACGCTCAGGCCTGCAATGCTGACCAGCGGCGTCACCTCAGGCCTCGAAATTGCCGGCGCGGAAATCCATCGCGAACGCCGGTGACGCCTTCCACTTGATCGACTTCGGTTTGGCCGTGAACGTCGCGTTCTGGTGCAGCACCGTGTAGGCGGGGTCTTCGCGCTCGGCGATCTCCAGCATGCGGCGGAACGCCTTCTTGCGGGCGGCACGGTCGGTCGAGGTTTCCAGGAACTCCGAGAGCTTGTTCAGCTCGACATTGGTCCATTCACCGATCTGCTGTTGCTGGCCGTTCGGACCGTGCTGGGCGACCAGCGAGGAGACCGGATCGTTGAAGGCGGCCGAGTTCGACCAGTCGCGCACGGCGCGGGCCGACCCGCGCTCCATGATCTGCGACCAGTTCTCCTTGGTCTCGATCTGGACGTTGAGGCCGACCGACTTCCACATCTCGACCAGCACCTGCGCGGTCGCGACCTGGTTGGTGTAGTAATTGTTGAGCAGGCGATACGGAATCGGATCGCCCTTGTAATTGGCCTGCTTGAGCAGATCCTGCGCGAGCTTCGGATCGTAGGCCGGCACGCTCCAGTCGGCGTTGAACATGTCGCCGTAGAATTCCCACTGCAGCCCCTTCGGCACACGGGTGCGGCCGGCCCACAGGCTGTCAACGATGGCCTGGCGGTCGATCGCGTGGGTGAAGGCGCGCCGCACCAAGGGATTGGCGAGCTGGGCGTGGTTCTTGTCGAACACGGTCAGGCGGTGGTTGAGGATGGTGCCGCCCTGCACTTCGAACGCGGCGTTCTTCTCGATGCCGGCGATCTGGTCCGGCGGGATATCGCAGGCGAACTGGTATTCGCCCGAGAGCAGTCCGTTGATGCGGCTCGCGACTTCGGGCACTTCGAGGAAGCGGATGCGCTTGAGCGGCGGACGGCCGCCCCAATATTCGTCATGCGCTTCGAGGGTCAGCGACACGTCGGGCTTGAGCTCGACGACCCTGTAGGGACCGGTCGTGACCGGCTTGCGCGCCCAGTCGAGATAGCTCGCGGATTCGTCCCAGGCGCGGCGGTTCATGATGTCGGAGCCATAGCGCGACAGCCGGCCTTCGATCGTCACGTCTGGCGTCGCGTTGTAGAAGCGCACGGTGTATTTATCGACGGCGTCGACGCGCACGAGATCCGGCCAGATGCGGCGGGCAACGGCCGGCACGTCCGGCGGCAATTCCTTGCCCGGACGCGGCGTCGGGATCTTCTCGAAGGCCTGGATGGTCGAGCGGCTCTTGGCCTCGGTCTCGCCGAACATGCGCTCGCGGCTGAAGGTGAAGACGACGTCCTCTGCGGTCATCTCGTCGCCGTTGTGGAATTTGACGCCCTGACGCAGCTTTACCTCGACGGTCTGGTCGTCGATGCGGCGCCACTCGGTGGCAAGGCCGGGCACGGCCTCGAGGTTGCCGCGCCAGTTCTTGGAGATCAGGCCTTCCCAGATCGAGGAGAAGAACACGCGCTCGCCGACATTGGACTGCTCGCGCAGCACGTCGAGCACGTTCGCATTCGTCACCTTCTGCACGGCGATCGTCACCGACGGACGGTTGTCGCCCTGCGCGATGGCAAAACGCGGCAGCAGCAGCGTGCTTGCGGCGGCGGCGCCGGTCTTGAGGATGGTGCGACGGGTGAATTTGCTCATGGCGGTAGCCCCAGATGATGCGGTTATTCGGCAAGATCGAGCGCGGCGAGATGGGCTGCGCCGGCGCGGACGTCGTCGTGGTTGCGGAGTTCGAGGATCAGCCGCGGATTGGAAGTCAGCCGTCCCAGCGCGCGGAACACGGCGACCCAGGGGATGTTGCCTTCGCCCGGCGCCCAGTGCCGGTCGGCAAAGCCGTCGGTGTCCTGCAGATGCACATGGGTCAGCATGTCGCCGGCGGTCTCGACGTAATAGTCGACCGGCGGCGCACCGGTGGAGATGTGGGCGTAGTTGGCATGCCCGGTGTCGAGCGAGACGCGGACCTTGGCACTTTCGAGCGCCCTGGCGAGACGGACGCGGTCGCGCGGATCCTTGTCCTCGATGTTCTCGATGACGACCTCGCAGCCGATGGTCTCGGCGCGCGCGATCACCTCGGCGAGCGTCGCCTTGACGCGTTCGACCAGATTGCCGCGATTGTCAGGATAGAGATCGAGATTGTTGTGATCCCAGGTCGTGAACGGCGAATGGATCACCATCTGCGTCGCGCCGAGGAACTCGGCGGCATCGAGGCCCTGGAGCAGGCGCTTGGTCACGGCCTGGCGGATCATGGGATCGTGGCTGTCGATCTTGAAGCCCCAGAACGGGCCGTGGATGCCGAGCCGGCCGGTATGGCCCGCCAGCATCTGCTTGATCTCGCCGGCGGTGCTGCGCCAATCGCTGTCGAGGAGATCGGCGCGGAAGAAATCCTGGATTTCGAGATCGCGCTGCCGGTCGAGAAGCCAGTCGCGATGCGCGGGGATCGATTTGATGGACAATGCGGCGCCCAGCACCGGCTTCGACATGGCTTGCTCCTTCGCCGTCAGCGATGACGGGAGCAGCGCTAGACCAGTTCAATGACAGGCCCGTGAAATCGAGGCTCAGCGGCGCCGAGGAGATGTGGACATCCTGCCGATCGCGTGCGGCGGATCATGCACCTGCGATCAGACCACCGGTGCAGAACGGGCACATGGCAAGCGGTATCTATGCCCGTAGTGATCCGGAATGGAATCCTATCGCGATGTCACGTACATCGCGTGCATCGATCGGCGGCCACTTCCACGGGCATCACCCTCTGATCGCGCTACATGGGGTTGGGGGACCACATGGGGCGGGGGATTGAAGGCTGGGGCAAGGTGACGAGGTCCGGACTCCTAGGCACTCCGGACCTCGAAACTTTCAGATTGAACGCAGCAACGCGCCGTCCGGTTGGGGCAACCGGGCGGCGCGTTGTCGTTTCAGCCTCGTCTTTCGATCAGCGTGTCTGCGGCTCGATCGTCACCGTGCAGTCGCCCTGCCCTTGCGTCGCGACCACGATATTGCCGGCGGCCGCCCCAAGGGCGACCGGTGCGGACGAGCTGCCATCCGGCATCTGAACCGTCACGCTCAGCGAATCCGCGCGCGCGGTCGAGCCGACGGTTGACGGCTCTGCCTGGGCGACATTGCCCGACGCATCACGCCGCATGACCTGACAGTTCACGCTGTTGCTCGTCGTGCCTCCGGCGGCTGCCATGTTCGACGAGGCCGCGCCGCCCATCTGCGCGCGGGCTCGCGACGGATCGCGCGGCACCTGGCTGACGATGCGATGCGTCCGCGGCTCCACGATGACGACGTCGTCATCGGTCGCGAAATACTCGTAGTCCCGATATTGGGGCTCGATCGTGACGATCTCGGGCGGCAGCCGGTAGAGACGCACGCGCGGCGGGATCGTCTCGCCGATCCGGATCGAGATGTTCAGGTTGCGCTCCGGCTGCGCCAACCGCGCACGGCTCACCGTTTCGGACATCCGCACCTGCTTCTCGGTGGTCACGCTGGTCTGCTGACCAACCTGCGTGTTGGTCTGGGTGGTCTGATTGGCTTGATTGGTCTGCGTGCCGGAAGGCGCAGTTTGCGCATTGTTGGTCGGAGCCGCGCGGTTCGTGTCCGTCGCGGTGGCCGGCCGGTTGTTCTGTTGCGCCGGCTGTTGCTCGGCCGCATTGCGCGGAGGCTGGTTCTGCTCCTTCTGGTTGGCCGCGGCTCCCGTCCGCTCGTTCTGCTGGCCAGCCGGGCCGGTCTTGGACTTCTCGGTCTCGGCCGTTGATTTCTGCGGCGCGGACTTGTCCTGCTTCGTCTCGGCGCTGCTCTTGCCGGTCTCGCGACCTTGTTTCGCCGTGTCGGCTTCGCGGTTGCGATCTCGCGATGGCTCGCGG
The DNA here is from genome assembly GCF_014198235.1 of Bradyrhizobium sp. ERR14. Lineage (NCBI taxonomy): Bacteria > Pseudomonadati > Pseudomonadota > Alphaproteobacteria > Hyphomicrobiales > Nitrobacteraceae > Bradyrhizobium > Bradyrhizobium sp. ERR14. The sequence goes on from NZ_JACIHD010000001.1 coordinate 756,960, forward strand.
GACTCCTGTGCCTGCTCCTTCGCATTGGGCTGGCCGCGTTCGGCGGCGGTGCCCGGTCGTCCCTTCTCTTCGTCTGCACGGCGGCCGCCGCCCTTCTCCTCGCGGCCGGCTCCCTGCATTTTCTCTTGTGCGCCCTGGGCGCGCTCTTGAACCCGTTCTTGAGCTGCACCACCGCGCTGGGGCGCGGCGCCTTTCGCCGGTTCCTCGGTCCGTTTTGGCTCGTCTCTGCGCTCACCGGGCGCCTGGGCGTAGGCAATGCCGGACGCGAGCATGAGCCCGACGGCCGCAGTCGATAACATCAAGTGTTGACGCATGGTCCCTCTCCTCGACAATTCGCAACAACAGACGCGAACGTTCTGTGGGTGCGAAGGTTCCTGAGCAGGAACGAGGGCCGGTCACGCGGACTTACATCGCATCCTTCAATGTGAGGCGGGCCGTGAATGTCACGGTGGTCTTGCCGACCAGCGCCATGCCTTCGACCTCGGCGCCGCCGGCGGAGTAGTCGCCCGAGAAGCCGCAGGTGACCTCCCTGCCTCCGAACGCAAGCGTCCTGCCGACCGCTTCGGTGTGCTGATTGACGATCATATCGCCCCGCCACTTGCCGTTCCGGAAGGTGTAGGTGCCGGTGTAGTAGAAATAGCTGTCGCCGCCCATGATGCGTCCGTCGCACAGCACGACGACGCCCCGAGCCTGCCCGCGCTTGCCGTCGCGCATCTCGATGTCGAAGATATAGAGGCCGTTGACGACCCTGGCCTCCTCCGCTTCCGCTCCATCCCCTGCCGACATCAGATCATCTCCCCAACGATCCGCCGTCCCGATCAGTTCGGCACGTTCCGCTCGAGATCCTCGAGCCATGCCGCCACGCTCGAATCCGACGGCGCGCGCCAGTCGCCGCGGGGCGACAACGAGCCGCCCGCCGAGACCTTCGGGCCGTTCGGCATCGCCGAGCGCTTGAATTGGCTGAAGGCGAAGAAGCGGCGCAGGAACACCTCGAGCCAGCGGCGGATGTCCTTGAGATCATAGGCCTTGCGCCGGTCGCGCGGGAACGCCGGCGGCCATTCGCCCTTGGCGACATCCTTCCACGCGTGCTGCGCCATGAAGGCGATCTTGGACGGACGCATGCCGAACCGCAGCGTGTAGAACAGGTTGAAATCCTGCAGCTCGTAAGGGCCGACGGATGCTTCGGTGCTCTGCGGCTTCTCGCCGGGCTCGACCGGCACCAGCTCGGGCGAGATCTCGGCGACCAGGATCGAGCCAAGCGTCCGGTTGACGTCGTCGCTGAACTGCTTCGATGAGATCACCCAGCGGATCAGATGCTGGATCAGCGTCTTCGGCACGCCGGCATTGACGTTGTAATGCGCCATCTGGTCGCCGACGCCATAGGTGCACCAGCCGAGCGCGAGCTCGGAAAGATCGCCGGTTCCGATGACGATGCCGCCGTGATGGTTGGCGAGCCGGAACAGGTAATCCGTACGCAGGCCCGCCTGAACGTTCTCGAAGGTGACATCGTAGACCTTCTGGCCGTTGCCGAAGGGATGGCCGATATCCTTCAGCATCTGCGTCGCGGTGGTGCGGATATCGAGCTCCTGCCAACTCGTCTGCAACGCCTGCATCAGCGCCAATGCATGGGTCTTGCTTTCACTGCCGGTGGCAAAACCGGGCATAGTGTAGGCCAGGATGTTTTCGCGCGGCAGACCGAGCAGGTCGACCGCCTTGGCGGCGACGATCAGTGCATGGGTGGAATCAAGCCCGCCCGACACGCCGATCACGACGCGCTTGGTGCCGGTCGCGCGCATGCGCTGCACGAGGCCGGCGACCTGGATGTTGTAGGCCTCGTAGCAATCCTGCTCGAGCAGGCTTTCGTCGCTCGGCACGAACGGAAAGCGCTCGACCTTGCGCAGGAAGCCGATATCGGCGGCCGGCGGCTTCAGCGCGAATGTCACCTTGCGGAAAAACGCCTCGCGCTGCCGGCGGTTGTCGTCGAACGTCCCCATCGCGGCACGTTCCTGCCTGAGCAGATCGAGATCGACGTCGGCCAGCGTGATCTGGCCGCCCTGGCGGAACCGCTCGCCCTCGGCCAACAGCACGCCGTTCTCATAGATCGAGGTCTGGCCGTCCCAGGAAAGATCCGTGGTCGATTCCCCGGCCCCAGCGGCCGAATAGACGTACGCCGCGAGGCAGCGCGCCGACGTCGATTGGCACAGCAGCGCGCGCGAACGCGCCCGGCCGATCGTGATCGGGCTGCCCGAGAGGTTGATGAGCACGCTGGCGCCCGCGAGTGCAAGCTCCGAGGCCGGCGTTACCGGGATCCACATGTCCTCGCAGATCTCGACGCCGATGGTGAGGCCCGGAACGTCCTCGGCCGCAAACAAGAGGTCAACGCCGAACGGCGCATGCAGCCCGCCGAACGCGATCGTCTCTCCGACCATGCCGGCGCCGGAGGCGAAATGCCGCCCTTCGTAGAATTCGCGGTAGGTCGGCAGGTACGTCTTCGGCACCACGCCGAGGATGTTGCCGCGGTGAATGACGACGGCACAATTGTAGATGCGATGACCAAAGCGTAGCGGCGCTCCGACGATCAGGACCGTCATCAGCCCCGCCGAGCCCTCGACGATGCCTACGAGGCCGCGCTCGACCGCATCGAGCAGCGGATCCTGCTTGACGAGGTCTTCGATCGCATAGCCGGACAGGCACAGCTCGGGAAACACCGCGACCGCCACCGACTGCTCATGGCAGGCATTGGCCGCCGCCAGCACGGCCTTGGCGTTGGCCGAGGGATCGGCGACATGGGACGTGGTGACACAGGCCGCCACGCGCGCAAATCCGTGGGCGTAGATCGAGTGGAAAGTCATCGAGCGCAGTACCCTTAATCTCTTCGCTGCCGCAGCCGTCAGCTCCAGTCCCTATGTAGCCCATCGACCCGGTCCCGTGCAGGCCATCCGCGGTCATGCATAACGGATTTGCGCCGCGGTCTGCCCGGCGACGTCTGCCAAGCGCCTTGGTCTGCCCGGTACCTTTGCGAGCTCAGGCGCTGCGGGCCAGCACGCCGGACAGATCGTCGCGCAGCCAGGCGGCGATCCGTGGCCAGGCATGCGCGTGGGTGCGCGCACCCATGAACAGGCCGAGGTGATTGCTCGGCTCGGAAGCCGCCGCAATGAAGGCCGGCGCCGTGCCGAGGAGGCCCGCAGTGGCGAGCGCCTGCGCAGCCGGCACGACCTCGTCGTCGAGCCCGGCCAGCAGGAAGACCGGCGCCTTGACGTCCCTCGGATCGACCGTGCGACCAAGAGCGACGAAACTGCTGCTAGCGATCTGGTTCTCCCGGAAAATCCGGTTGACGATCTCCAGATAATATTTGCCCGGCAGATCGAGCGTCTCGGCGTTCCAGCGGTCGAACCGCGCGAGCAGCGCCGCGCCCTCCGCGTCCGACAGGTCTCTCTGCAACGCCGTTACGATATCATCGCGGTTCGGCGCCTTGGACCAGAAGCGCAGCATCTCCTCGCCGCGGACATTGCCGCCGCCGCGTACGACGAGCTGGTCGTAGACCATCTCGGGCGCGTTGCGGGTGAGCCGGCACAACGAGGACTCGATCGACAGATCCACGGGAGCGCCGACCAGCACCAGCCGCCGCACCTTGGCCGGAAAGCGCGACGCATAAAGCAGCGACAGCCAGCCGCCCTGGCACAAGCCGACCAGATCGACCGGCGCGCCGATCTCGTCGATGGCGACATTGAGATCGCCGAGATAGCTGTCGATCGAGAGATAGCGCATGTCCGGCGTCGCCGACCGCCAATCGGTGAGATAGACCCGGTCGATGCCGCCGGCTTGCAGCGACTGCACCACACTGTGGTCGGGTGCGAAATCGGCGATCAGGGCCCGATGCAGCGCATAGGGCGCGCAGACCAGCGCCGGCTGGCCGGACCGGGTCTGCGAGCAATCGCGCAGGCGCATGGTCGCGAGCTCGAGCGCGACGGTGCTCGGCGTCGTCCAGGGCAGAGTGCTGTCGCCCTGCTCCGCCGGACCGCGCTCCAGCCACCAGAAGCAGCTGTCCATCGCAAGGCGCGCCGCTGCAAACGGCCACAGCAGCGGGTCGTCTGGGGCAGGCCCCTGTGCGCCGCTCTGTTTGCCGGTCTGCTTCACCATGGCCATCTCACGATCGTCACAGGAACGCCTCGAGGCTCACGATGGAGATGCCGAGGTCGCGAAAACTCCGATGGGCCGCAGCGACCGAGCCGTCGAGATCGATGCCACGGCAGGCGTCCTCGATGACCGCGACCTCGAATCCTGCCTTGCGGGCATCCTCCGCCGAGAAGCGGACGCAGAAATCGAGCGCGAGGCCGGCGACGATCACGGTCTTCAGCTCGCGTTCGCGCAAATATCCAAGCAGGCCCGTCGGCGTTCGCTTGTCGTTCTCGAACAGCGCCGAATAGGAATCGATGCCACGGCGAAAGCCCTTGCGCACCACGAGGCTCGCGCTGACGACGTCGAGATCGCGATGGAACTCCGCCCCGGAGGTACCCTGCACGCAGTGCGCCGGCCAGAGCACCTGAGTGCCGTAGTCGAGCTCGATGGTCTGGAACGGCTGCTTGCCCGCATGGTTCGGCGCGAACGAGACGTGGTCGCGCGGATGCCAGTCCTGGGTCAGCACTACATTGGCGAATTTTTGGGCGATTCGGTTGATGGCAGGGACGACCTTCTCGCCGCCGGGCACGGCAAGCGCCCCGCCGGTGCAGAAGTCGTTCTGCACGTCGATCACCAGCAGCACGTCGCGGTCGGAAATCTTCATCGCCGGTCTCATTCGATGTGCCCGGCGCGCCGGCACCGGACAAGTCCCCTGAGTGTCGGCCTTCCCGCGCAGCTTCGCAACCGCCCGCGCCGTGCGAATTGGTCGCCAGACGGCCGCCATGATGCAACGGTTTGGCCTCGTCCGTGTTGACTAGGCGCACCCAAGGGCGGATTCTCGCACTGTCCGTGACTGCGCGGATCGGGTCGAAGGACTGGAGGACAGGGTTGTCGTGCCGCAAGGCGGCGGCGGCCACGAAGTCATGAATATCGGCAAGACAGGACAGATACTTCTCGCCGATATCGGCGGCACCAATGCGCGCTTCGCGCTGAGCCGGAGCGAATTGGGCCGCGGCGACCAGACCGGACCGATCGATTATGTGAAGGTCGCCGACTTCCCGACCGTCCGCGAAGCCATCGCGGACGTGCTGGCGCGCCGGTCCGGCGGCGAGCCGCCGCAAAGAGCCGTGCTGGCCGTGGCAGGCCCCGTCACCAACAACCGCTGCGTCATGACCAACAGTCCCTGGGTCATCGACGGCAACGAGCTGCAGCCGGCTCTCGGCTTCGACAGCGTCCATGTGCTCAACGATTTCGAGGTGGTGGCCTGGTCCCTGCCCGCCTTGCAGCCTGCGGATCTGATCCCGCTCGGCGGACAAAACGGCCTGGCCGGAGAGCCGTTGCTGGTGGTTGGCCCCGGAACCGGCTTTGGCGTCTCCTGTCTGGTCGAACGCCACGGCGCGCGCCTCGCCGTCGTCACCGAAGCAGGACATGCGACCCTGCCGGCGGAGAACGAGCGCGAGGAACGTGTGATTGCGTGCTTGCGCCGCCGCCTTGGCCACGTCTCCATCGAACGCGGCGCGCTCTCGGGTTCCGGGCTGCAAAACCTCTACGAGGCCTTGGCTGAAGTTGACCGCGCCCAGGTGCCGCATCGCGATGCTGCCGCCATCACCAAGGCCGCGATGGAAGGCGCCTGTCCCGTCAGCCGCGCAACGCTGGAGATGTTTTGCGCCATCCTTGGCTCGGTCGCCGGCAATCTTGCGGTGACGTTCGGTGCCCGCGGCGGTGTCTATGTCGCCGGCGGAATCGTGCCGCGTTTCCCCGAGTTCCTTCTCGCCTCTGCGTTCCGGGCGCGCTTCGAAGCCAAGGGGCGCTTCCAGGACTATCTGCGCAACATCCCGACCAAGCTCGTGACGAAGCCAGACGCGAGCTTCGTCGGCCTGAAGATGTTCGCCGACTCAAATCCAAATTGAAGTTCGGTCGTCCTTCCTGGTTCGGTTCCATTAATGCACAGCTGATTGCCGCGCACGCGCGGTTCCATACATGAACGTGCTTGCCTGCGTGTTCCGGATGAGAAACAATCCTGCCGTGTGTTTGTGTGTGGCGTAGTTGCGGGGGCGTGACATGCGTAAGCAGGATTTTGGTTTCGACTACCACCGCTATCATCGCCTGCTGAGCGAGGCGGATGACGAAGACAAGCGGCTGGCGCTGATCGACCTTCTGATCGAGGAAAAGGCCCGAGACCGGCTGGCCGCCCAGCGCGCTTCCGACCGCGCGGCCATGACGGCCCACACCATTGCCAGGGTGCTGAAGAACGGCCGCAACTGAGACTTGCAATCCGGCCCGCAGCGCCGGAGAGTTGCGGAATCCGATTGGGATTCCGTTAAGGATGTCCCCCAATCTGACGTCAAACTTTTTGCCCTAGGGTTCCCTCACCTGATGCAATTCAGGGTCAACAAGGGGGCAATGACATGAGCATGATTTCGATCGCCGCGATGCCGGCCGTCGTCGAAGCGCGTTTCGCCGATTCGTCCTTCAGGACCATCTTGCTGTTCTGCTGCACGGGCCTGGTCGCCTCGTTCGGCCTGATGGCGTACGGCATCGACCTCGGCGCCGGCCTGATCTGAGACCACGACAAATCCTGCCGCCAAATGGCCGCCCCTGACGGGTGGCCATTTTCGTTGGGCTATCTCAGTGCGGCGTCTTCGCCGTCACCAGTGCGGCGTCCTCGCCGTCACTCAGTGCGGCGCTTTGGCCGGGGCTCCCGGAAACATGGAATCGATCATCGCCTTGAGCTGATCCATAGCGATCGGCTTGCGCAGGATCGGCCTGCGTCTGAGCAAGGACGGCAGCAATTCCGGACCGTACCCCGTGGCGAACATGAACGGCTTTCCGCGACGTTCGATCAGGTCGGCGACGGGATCGACGTAAAGGCCCATCAGGTTGATGTCGAGGATGGCCATATCGTATTGCGCGGTCATGGCGAACGCGCTGGCGTCCCGGACATTGTCCGCTTCCGCAACGACGTGGTGGCCGAGTTCCGTCACCATGTCGGCGATCATCATCCGGATCAACGCCTCGTCTTCGACCAGGAAAACGGAGAGTCCGTCCGCCATATCAACCCCGCAGTCAGCTTGCGAAGATAATCATACCTCAATTTTGGAGAGGATTCACGAATTCGTGGCCGGCTCCGTTAATTCAGACGCGCCCGATCCGATTCAACTTGATCAATCCAATCCGCGTTCGTGGCTCAGCCGCACCATCTCCTGAATGAAGACCTGCTTCTGCTTGTCATCGAGGCTCGAAAAGAGCGGCTCGGCGGCGTCGGCGACATTGCGCTGGTCGGCGGCGCGGTCGATCAGGAACTGCGCCTCGTTTCGCATCTGCTCGATAATGTCGTCGGGCGGATCCCGCTTGGCGCGCGCAACCCGCAAGTTGAGCCGCTCTGCACCATTATGCCCAAGGTAGTGCATTGCGCTCGAGAAGCCGTACCAGTGCTTCTCCTGATCAGCCGTAAGATTCAGCTGAGTCTTGATCCGCTCGATATAGGAATCGCTGTTGGCGACGATCTGCTCAGCGGTCTGCTGCGGCGCGCCGGTCTGGGTGAGGACGGTGACATCCTTATTGTCCTTGCCCTGCGGTGCGTTCTTGGCCTCCTTGCTCGCCTTGGCGCCCTTGCCTGCTTTGGCGCCCTTCGCATCCTTGTCCTTGGCATCCTTGTCCTTGGCCGCGCCCTGCTGCTTGGCATCCTTGCCTGCATCCCTGGCGGCCGGGGCCTGATTGCCGTTGTTATTGCCGACGCCGAGCACGCCGGTGAAAACGCCGACCACGCCGCCGATTGCACCGCCGAGCACGCCACCGACGGGACCTGCCGCCTTGTTTCCGGCCGCCGCGCCGTCCTGAACGCCTTTGACCAGGCCTTGAGCTTGGGCCACTGCGGCCGCACCGAGCAGCAGCGTAAGCACGGCCCCCAGTGCGAACCATCGCCGCATGTGAAGCCGCGCAGACGGCGCCGGGTTGATCATTCTCGTCTCCATCGTCGATCTGACTGGCGTGTTGGGGCGGAGTCACCCGCCAGCTGCAACTCTATCGTTTCCGCCGCTTCGCGGTCCAGACGCGGCCGAATGCTGTCCACGCCCGAAAAGTCTTTCGCGCGAAGCGGTTATGCAGGCTTATTCGAAACTGCGGCGTAATTGCGCACGGATCGTTCCGGGCCGGCTCTCGCGACGTGTGCGTCGCAAAACAAGCGATCGCAGCTCACCACCGGCACAGCGCTGCCGCGTTCGAGGACGCAACGTTAGTTCTAGGCGCGAGCCGTTCGGCTTTCTCGACAGACGCGGTCAATCATGATCTGATCGCGCTACCAATTTGCTGCGGCCTGCGTGAATTGTTCACCTGGGCCGACGGCATCAATAAGAAAATCCAACAACAAGAACTCGGAAAAGAAGTCTTAGAGGAAACTCCAACAACAAACACCCAGGCGAGGAAACGAGATGTCACGCAAGACACTGACGCGACGTCAATTTGTGGCTGCCACTGCAATGTCCTCCGCGGCGCTGATCACAGCGCCCTATGTCCGGGGCGCTTACGCCGCCGGCAAACTCTCGATCGGTTTCTGGGACCATTGGGTGCCGGGCGCCAACAAGGCCTCGACCGACCTCGTCAACGAATGGGCCGCGAAGGAGAAGGTCGAAGTCTCCATCGACTACATCACCAGCAACAACAAGAAGATCGAGCTGACCGCCGCGGCCGAAGCCCAGGCGAAGTCTGGTCATGACATCCTGCAGATGCCGAGCTGGTGGCCGCAGGCCTATGCCGAGAATCTCGAGCCGCTCAACGACGTCATGGAGCCGCTTCTCAAGCAGAACGGTGAGGTGAACGGCACGGTCAAATATCTCGGGCAGTCGGGCGGTAAATGGCTCGCAGTGCCCGCGACACCCGGCAGCCAGATCAAGGGCCCCTGCTCCCGCATCGACCTGATGAAGAAGCATGCCGGCATCGACGTGCAGGAGATGTACCCGGTCGGCGGCCCGCCCAAGGTCGAGAACTGGACCATGGAGACCTTCCTGAAGGCAGCCGAGGCTTGCCACAAGGCCGGCGTTCCGTTCGGCATCGGTCTCGGCGAGACCACCGACAGCGTGGACACCGCCGGCGCGATCTTCCAGTCGTTCGGCGCCGAGCTCGTCAACGCCAAGGGCGACATCACGGTGAAGACCGATCAGGTTCGCCAGGCCATGGAGTTCTACAAGAAGCTGATCGCCTTCCTGCCGCCGGATGCGCCGTCCTGGGACGACGCCTCCAACAACAAATGGCTGATCTCCGGCCGCGGCGCGATGATCCTCAATCCGCCGAGCGCCTGGGCCGTCGCCAAGCGCGATGCGCCGCAGGTTGCCGAGCAGTGCTGGACGCACGGATTCCCGTCCGGTCCGAAGGGCCGGTTTGCACCGTACCTGCCCTATTTCTGGGGTGTCTGGAGTTTTGGCAAGAACAAGGAGGCGGCCAAGAGCCTGCTCGTTCACATGTCCTCGCCATCGTCGATCGAGAAGTTCGTCGCGGTGAGCGGCGGCTACGACCTGCCGGCCTACGCCAACATGACCAAGCTCAAGACATGGGAAGAGGAAGGGCCGCCGAAGGGAACGCTCTTCCACTATCCCGACCCCTACAAGCATCAGACGCTGTCGATCGCGGCGTCCCCGGCACCGCCCAAGATCGCGCAGCAGATCTATTTCCAGGCGACGCTGACCAAGATGGCGCTGCGTTTTGCACGCGGCGAGACCATGGATCAGGCCCTCGCCTGGGCCGAGGGCGAGTGCGAAGGCTTCATGCGGAGCTAGGTGGGGTGTGCGGGGCGGTTCACGCCATCTGCGTGAGCCGCCTGCATCCCGTCATCGAATTCGCATGGCCGGGAAGCCGACCCCAATGGCCGGCTTCGCGGTTGGACAAAGAAGTAGATCCAATAGAGCTGATTCAAGGAAGCTGAGATGGCCGATGTCGTCGTCGAGCAAGGTCGCGCCGTCCGTGCAAGGGGCGCGCGGAAGGGATCAAGCCTGCGCAACGCGCTCGGACGGAAATCGACGGTGGCGTTCTTCCTGACGCTTCCGCTGATCCTTCTGATCGTCCTGCTCGTGCTCTACCCCGCCTTCTACTCGGTGTACCTCGCGACGCTGAACAAGGCGATGACGAAGTTCGTCGGCCTCAGCAACTTCACCTTCCTGTTCAAGCGCGAGACGTTCTGGATGGTGGTGCGGCAGTCCTGCATCTTCGCCATCACCGCGGTGGTCTTCAAGGCGCTGATCGGTTTCATCGTCGCGCATTTCGTCCACAACATTCCGGGCAAGAAGCAGCGCAAATGGCGCGGCATGCTGCTGGTGCCCTGGGTGATTCCGCCGGCGATGAGCACGCTGGCCTGGCTGTGGCTGTTCGATCCCTCCTACAGCGCCTTCAACTACACGCTGTCCTTCTTCGGCGTCGGTCCGATCCCCTGGCTCGGCGACACTTTCTGGGCGCGCTTCTCCGTCATCCTGGTCAACGTCTGGTACGGCGCGCCGTTCTTCCTGATCATGTACCTCGCCGCGCTGAAATCCGTGCCCGAACAGCTCTATGAGGCCGCGGCGATCGACGGCGCCAATTGGTGGCAGCGGATCTGGTACGTGACGCTGCCGATGATGCGCAACATCATCGCCATCACGACGCTGTTCTCGCTGATCGTGACCTTCGCCAATTTCGACATCGTGCGCATCCTGACGTCAGGGGGCCCGCTGGATACGACGCATCTGTTCGCCACCTGGGCATTCCAGGTCGGCATCCAGAGCAGCGATATTCCGCTCGGCGCCTGCGTCTCCCTGTTCATGGTGCCGATCCTCGCCGTCGCAGCGATCTTCATCCTGCGCGATGTCAACAAACGCGGGAATGAAGCCTGATGAGCACGCTTGCAATCGACAAGGCCGGCCCTTCCCGCAAGATCAAATACGGCAGCATGAGCCGCGACCGCACCTGGGCGCTGCGCTGGTCTTATTTCTTCCTGGTGCTGTTTGCGATCTTCTTCCTGACGCCGCCGATCTACATGCTGATCACCTCGCTCAAGAGCAGCGCGGAAATATCGGCGGCGACCAATCCCTGGTGGGTGTTCCATCCGACGCTGTCGAACTATGTCGAGCTCCTGAGCTCGAACCAGTTCCTGCGCTTCTTCTGGAATTCGTCGATCGTGTCGATCGTGGTCGTCATCATCACGATGCTGATCAGCATCCCTGCCGCCTTTGCGCTGGCCCGGATGAAGTTCTGGGGCTCGGCGACGCTGGCCACCGGCGTCTTCCTCACCTATTTGATCCCGGACAGTCTTCTGTTCATTCCCCTGTTCAAGGTGCTCGGAATGGTCCAGGACATCACCGGCATCACGCTGCTCAACAGATGGTACGTGCTGCTGTTCATCTATCCGACGCTGACGGTGCCGTTCTGCACCTGGATCATGATCGGCTATTTCGCCTCGATCCCGAAGGAGCTGGACGAGGCCGCGCTGATCGACGGCGCCTCCTGGCTGCAGACCCTGACGCGGATATTCATCCCCGTCGCGCTGCCCGGCCTGATCGCCGCGACCATCTTCGCGTTCACCGTATCCTGGGCGCAGTTCCTCTATCCCCTGGTGTTCACGACCTCGGTGGACCAACTGGTGCTGCCGGTCGGCATCACCACGACGCTGATCAAGGGCGACGTCTTCAACTGGGGACAGATCATGACCGGCGCGCTGCTCGGCGCGGCGCCGCCGCTGATCATCTACGCCTTCCTGATGGACTACTACATTGCCGGCCTGACCGCCGGTGCGACAAAGGGTTGATGTCTCATGGCTGACGTTGCTTTACGGAAAGTGGTTAAGCGTTACGACGACGTCGAAGCCGTGCGCGGCATCGATCTGGATATCGCCGACCACGAGTTCATCGTGCTGGTCGGCCCCTCCGGTTGCGGCAAGTCGACGACGCTGCGGATGATCGCGGGCCTCGAGGACATCAGCGACGGCGACATCATGATCGGCGGCGACGTCGTCAACGACGTGCCGCCGAAAGACCGCGACATCGCGATGGTGTTCCAGAACTACGCACTCTATCCGCACATGACGGTCGCGGAGAACATGTCGTTCGGGCTGCGCCTGAAGCATTATCCCAAGGCCGAGATCAAGGCGCGGGTCACGGAAGCCGCCCGCCTCCTCGACATCACCGACCTGATCGACCGCAAGCCGAAACAGCTCTCGGGCGGCCAGCGCCAGCGCGTCGCGATGGGCCGGGCCATCGTGCGCAACCCGAAAGTCTTCCTGTTCGACGAGCCGCTGTCCAATCTCGACGCCAAGCTGCGCGTGCAGATGCGGATCGAGATCAAGAAGGTGCACCAGAAGGTCCGCACCACGACCGTGTACGTCACCCACGACCAGGTCGAGGCGATGACCTTGGCCGACCGTGTGGTGGTGATGAACAAGGGCAAGATCGAGCAGATCGGCACCCCGAATGAGCTCTACCACAAGCCGGCCACGCGCTTCGTCGCCGGCTTCATCGGGTCGCCCGCCATGAACTTCATCCCGTGCCGGCTCGAGGACGCCGGCGGCACGCTCCAGATCCGGCTCACCGACCGCATCGCGTTCGCGCTGCCGCCGGCCCGCGCGGCGCGCTACAACGCGCTGCCGCGCACCGACAAGCTGCTGCTCGGCCTGCGGCCCGAGCATCTCACCGAGTCGCATGCGCATCTGGGGCCGGGCGTCGAGACCTTCGAGACCGTGCTCGACGTCACCGAGCCGATGGGAATGGAGACCCTGGTCTATTTCGGGCTCGAGGGCACGCCGATCTGCGGCCGCGTCGATCCCAACGCCGGCGCCAAGGACGGGGCACCCATGCGTTTGGCGATGGACCTCAATAACATGCACCTGCTAAACGAGGCGACCGGCGTCGTGTTGTGACGCCGGTCCAAGAAACTCGCGCAGGCAGGGGACGATGGCGACCAACAAGAAGAAGATTTTCGTTACACAAACTTTGTCGCAAGGGGCACGCGCCCTCCTCACCCAGCGGGACGATATCGAGCTCGTCGAGTTTGCGAACCTGATTTCGGCCAGGGATTTCGAGGCCTTGCTGAAGAGCCATGCGCCGGTCCATGGCGTGGCGCTCGGCGCCACCGCCTTCGGCGAGACCGAGCTCGAGGCGTCCAAGGACATGAAGGTCGTGACCCGCATCGGCGTCGGCTACGACGCCGTCGACGTGCCCGCCCTTTCCCGCCGCAAGGTGCCGCTGATGGTCGCGGGCAGCGCCAACTCGCCCTCGGTCGCCGAGCAGGCGCTGTTCATGATGCTGACGCTGGCCAAGCGCGCGAACGAGTTGCACACCTGCGTCAAGGAAGGCAAATGGGCCGACCGGCTCGGCATGCTGCCGTTCGATCTGTACGGCAAGACCGTGCTGATCATCGGCTTCGGGCGCATCGGCAGCCGTACCGCCAAGCGGTGCCTGGCGATGGAAATGACCGTGCAGGTCTACGATCCCTACAAGCCAGCCGCCGAGATCAAGGCCGCCGGCTGCGAGCCCGTCGCCGACCTCGACGTCGCGCTGCCTCACGCCGATTTCGTCACCATCCACTGCCCGAAGACGCCGGAAACCGTCGGTCTGTTCGATGCAGCGCGGATCGGCCGGATGAAGCCGAAATCCTATCTCATCAACACCGCGCGCGGCGGCATCGTGAAGGAAGCCGCGCTGTACGACGCCCTGGTCTCCGGCAAGCTCGCCGGCGCCGGCATCGACGTGTTCGAGGTGGAGCCGCCGCCGGTCAGCAACGCGCTGTTCGCGCTACCCAACGTCATCATCGCCCCGCACGTCGCCGGCGTCACGGTGGAGGCGGTCAGCCGCATGAGCGAGCAGACCGCGCGCAACATCCTGAGTGTGCTGGACGGCGATCCCATCCGGCAGAACATCATCAATCAGGACGTGCTGGGCTGAACAAGCCGAAAGCGGATGGACAAAGCGCGATGAATCGTCATCGCGCTTTAGTTATTGTTTGAGCATGATCTTTTCGGAAAACCGCTGCGCACTTTTCCGGATCATGCTTAGTCCACCCGCCTTCGGAAGGCCAGAATGCGTCCCATTTTGGTGCAGATCGAGCCCCAACTCAGCCTTAATCAAGCGCGCGTAATGGTGACGGAAGCGCGGCGGCAGCGGGACAGGACTAGCCGGCCGTGCCGAGCTGGAGGATCACCCCTTGTCAGAGATCGACCCGACCGACCACGCGCTGGCGACCATCGCCAGCATCCTGGAGCACCCCGAGCCCGTCCTCGTCATTCGCAAGACCGAGACGGAGATCGTGGTTGCCGGAGAGCGCGAGCACGTGGACCCCGACGAGCATCAGGTCGTCGATGAGTATTCGGCTGTCGACGAGCATCCGTCGGTCGACGAGCATCAGTCAGTCGACGAGCATCCAATGGTCGAAGAGCAGCCGCTGGTGCCGGAGCACACCGACGCCGACGGCTACAGCAAGGTCGGGCCCGGGCCCATGGTGGCGATCCGCCTGAAATGGACGGTCCATCGCGGCGATGACGGCCAGTATTACGTCCACGAGACCATCGGCGAACAGTCCACGCCCGTGGTCAGCGGCCCCATGACGAGCGAGGCCGCGGTGCATTTCGTCGACGTCCAGCAGGACGAGGCGAACAGGCGCTTCGAGCAGCTGCGCAGCGAGATCGCCGGCCGCAGCTCGCTCGCCGATTACGAGCGCAAGGGCGAAGCCTAGCGCTCCGGCCTCAGGTCTCGGTGTACACCCCTCCCGAAAGGAGAGGTGTACACCGAGCACCGCCAACTACTTCCTTCCCAGATAATCCTTCTTCACCAGCTCGACACCTGCATGCCGCAGCAGGTCGTAGGCGGTCGTGACGTGAAAGAAGAACTGCGGGACACTGAACGTCAGCAGCAGCGCTCGCCCGGTGAAGGGCAGCTCGGTCCCGTTCTTCAGCCTGAAGAAGACATTCCGTTCCGCCGCCGCATCGATCTCCGCACGCGGCAGGCTTTCGATGAACTCGATCGAGGTTGCGATCCGCGCCTGAAGTCCGGCCATGTCGTGCTCTAGCGCCGGCAGCGTCACCGGCTCGAGCTCCGCCAACAAGGCCGGGGCGACCACGGCATGCCGGCAGGCCTCGCCGACCTGCTGCGCCAGATCGTACATGTTCGGGGCCAGCCGCATACCGAGCAGAACGGCCGGATTGAACTTGCGGGCCTCCGCATACGCCACGCCCTTGTCGAGCAGTCCCGACAGGTTGCGCAAATGCGGGACGAAGAGGCCGACAGAGCCCTCGTACATCGAGATCGTCACGTCAAGATTCCCTTCAATTCCATCTCGCCAGCGACTAGCATCTGGTCTAAATCCACACCTCAAGAGCTGCACAATGACAGCTCGCGCAGGGGTGGAAAAGACATGATCGTTCGGATGGCTGTTCGAATCTTGGCGGCCGCGGCCGTGGCGTTGCTGGCAAACCTTTCGGCCCACGCGCAGCAGGCGCCCTCGCGCCTCGACGAGATCGTCAAGCGCGGCACCTTGCGCGTCGGCATGACCGGCGACTACAAGCCGTTCACCTATCTGGACAAGGCGACGCAAAAATTCAGCGGCTTCGACGTCGACATGGCGGAGGCGCTCGGCAAGGCGCTCGGGGTCAAGGTCGAGTTCGTTCCGACCGCCTGGCCGAAGCTGATGAAGGATTTCGAGGCCGACCAGTTCGACATCGCCATGGGCGGCGTATCGGTCACGTTCGACCGGCAGAAGAAGGGCTTCTTCTCGACGCCGATCATGCGCGAAGGCAAGACGCCGATCGCGCGCTGCGCCGACGTCGGCAAGTACCAGACGCTCCCTGATATCGACAAGAAGGGCACCCGCGTGATCGTCAATCCTGGCGGCACCAACGAGCGCTTTGCGCGTGCCAACATCAAGGACGCCGAGATCACCGTCTTCTCCGACAATACCGTGATCTTCGACGAGATCGCCAAGGGCAACGCCGATCTGATGATGACGGACGCCTCCGAGACGCGCTACCAGCAGAAGCAGCACGCCGGCGTGCTCTGCGCGGTGCATCCCGAAAAACCGTTCGACTTCTCCGAGAAGGCCTATTGGCTCCAGCGCGACATGGCGCTGAAGGCCTTCGTCGACCAATGGCTGCATATCTCGATGGAAGACGGCAGCTACAAGAAGATCTATGCAGCGTGGTTCGACTAGCAATGCGACGGGAATTGGCAATCGCAATCGCGCTCGGGATCGGCGGGGTCCACGGTGCGGTCGCGAAGACGAAGTTCACGCCCGCGACAGGGCCGGCCTGCGAGGACGAGTCGACAAATGAACTCGGCCTGTGGACCTGCCCGGGTCCGGCCGGTTACGTGGTGAGCTTTGCCGACGAAGGCAACATCGTATCTGTCACGATTGCGCCTCGGAGCGCAATCGAGAAGGTGTCCGGGCCGACCGCGCAATGGCGCGGCGCCGGCAAGTCGTTCGGCGAAAAGGTGCAGTGGATCATGCGAGCCGGCGTGCCAAGGGCCGCGGTGATCCGCACCTGGCGACGGGTCGGCGAGGATGAGAAGGAGCTCCAGGAGCTCTCCGTGTTCGCGATCGATGGCACAAAGGCCTGCCTCGTTGGTTCGGTCGATGTTCATGCCGACAAGGCGAACGACGCAGCGCTTGCCCGCGCCCACCAGGCCGCCAATGCGGGTTGTCCGCGGAGGTAGACGCGGCGCGCTGAATCTTCGCCGCTCAGGCGCGCCAAATTCGAGCGGGGCCGCCCTGCCCAACTCCGGGCAGAGTTCGGCGTTATTGAACCAAGGTCGGCACGCGCACGACTTATACCGAGGACAGTGATCTAGATCACTTTTGAAGATCGAACCGGGGCGTAAGAGTCGGTCCGGGGACTATCTGCTCAGGAGATGGAAATGAGGAAGCTGTTGGCCGCGGCCGCATTCCTGTTGGCGAGTACAGCTGCTCAAGCACAGTACACTTTCGAATATGGCGGACGCACCATCCGGATCGATCCCGACCGCGGCACGGTGCAGATTCCCGGCGTGTACGACAACACCGGCCAGGCCAAGGCCAAGAAGGCCAAGAAGAACGACCAGTCGCCGCAGCAGGCCACGGTCGATCCGCAGGCACCAGCCGCTCCAGCTCCCGCTCCCGCCGCCCCGCCCGCAGCCGTGCAGGCGCCCGCGGCTGCTGCGGCCGTGGCGCCGCCTCCTGCGCCACCACCGCCGGCGCCTCCGCCGACCACGACCGCCACCAACGCGCCGGCTGACACGGCCGTGCTGCCGCCGCCTGCGCCGCCCCCGGCCCCTGCGCCCGCTGAGCAGCAGGCAGCGCCCACCGTGGCGCCACCGCCCGCTCCGACCGTCGCTACTGCACCATCGGCGCCGCCTCCGCCGCCCGCTCCGGCGCCTGCCGCCGCTCCCGTCCAGGCGGCCGCAGCCACGCCGGCTCCGGCAGCCGCGGCCACACGCGACCTCAGCTCGCCGCTCGGCGTCTGGCTTACCGAGGAAAAGGAAGGCAAGGTCCGCATCGAGCAATGCGGCAGCAATCTCTGCGGCTACTCGGTTGATTCCAAATCGAACCAGAATGGTGAGCAGGTTCTGATCAACATGAAGCCCAGCAAGGACCAGAAATGGTCCGGCCGCATCCTCGATCCGAACTCCGGCTCGACCTACGATTCGACGATCGCGATGAAGGGCACCGACCGCCTGCGCGTACAGGGCTGCGCCTTCGGCGGCATGTTCTGCGGCGGCCAGACCTGGACGCGGGTGAATTGAGCGGCGCTGATTGCACGTGAGCCAACCTGGCGCAGGTAGGCTGACGTTTTCGTCACACAGCCTGCAATCTATGATCCGACTGGCCGGGATAGTCGTCGCTATCCCCGCCCATGCGAGCCGAGGCCTCGTGTCGTAGGACCGCTCGATTCAAATGCCCCCATTGTGAACCATTTCATACTCTGCCCGCCGAAGTTGCTTCTAGTCTGGATTGATCGCCAGACTATTTGCGACCTGTCTACCGCGCAGTCGGCACCGTTTCGCCGAGATTGAGTAAACCGAAAAAGTCATTTGCCGATCTTCTTTCGGCGCCGATAGTTGCGTAAGCGAGCGAGGTTGTTATGGAGGAACTCCGTGCGACGCCATCGCTAGTCTCAGGTGACTGGGGCCCCGGCTTGTTGATGTCGGAGGAAAGCATACGACGCCATGTGATCGGCGCGCTCCGAAGTCGGCAGACAAGCTTGACGACCGCGCTGCAGCCACTGGTCAACGAGCAAGCGCGGATGCTGGTTTCGGAGTTCGGTTTCGACGCTCAGACCGTCGGCAAAATCCTGCAATCGCAAAATACCATGCTGAGCGTATTGTCGGATCGGTATGACGCGCTCGATGAAGCCGCACATTACAGCGAGATTCCCTTCGTCGAACTGGCGAACGACGGCCGCATCGTCTATTCGAATGCGGCATTCGACAAGCTCATTCCCGGCAGGCGCGGCGCTGCTTTCTCCGGCTTGTTCGGCCCCCGTGCAGCCGACGTGTGCATGGCCCTCCGGGCAAATCACAACACGAGTTTACGCGCAGACATCCAGACCCACGAAACGGTCCGTCAGGTCAGAGTCGAGATTGGACCGTTGCGCGACGAGGATGGAAAGCCGGGCAATTACGCACTCCTGCTCGACCAGAGCGCTGAACAGAGCCGTCTCGATGCCTTGCAGGATGGCGTGCTCCGCACCGACTTGACAGGCAAGATCCGGTTCGCAAACGAGCGCGCGGTGCAGGTTCTTGGCTTCTCGGAACTGGAACTCAAGGAGATGTCGCTCTCCCTCGTGTTCGGATCCGAGGACGAGGGAACGACGAACCTGTTCGCCGAATGGATCACCAAACAAACGGGCTTCTCGAGCTTCGTCAGGCTCCGCCCGAAAGACGGTCGTTCCGTTCTGGCAAGGGTGAGCGGAACACCTTACATGGAAGCACCGAACAGCTCGGCAGGGCTGTTGGTGCTGTTCGCTCCTCTTGCCGAAGATCGCGCCCGTCGTGAGCTCAAGACGATTCTAGCCGAGCACGATGATCCGCAAGAGATCATCGAGGCAACGCTTCAGGCCATCGGCAAAGTCATCCCGTTCGAAATGAGCACGTTCGGGGTCTACAACGATCTCAGCGATTATTGGCGAGCGGTCACCGTCTTTCCCAGACCTAGCTGGGAGTGGAGCACGCGTTGGTTCAAGGTGCCGCCCGGCGTGATCGATTGGCTCGAGCAGGGCAAGACGTGGGACAACAATTTGGCCGCGTTCGTCGAGCGCCTCAATCCGGAGGAAATGGACAACCCGGTGAGCAAGGCCATCATCGCCGACGAATTCGAGTCGATGATCGTATTGCCGATCCGCAAAGCCGGAGGCCGGTTTGGAAGTTCGCTTGCTCTGCTGTCCCGCAAGCACCAATACACGGCCTCGGATCTGCGCACGCTGCAAAATCTCGGCGTCGAGGAGATATTGCAGGCCGCAGACGCCGCCATGGAACACGCCCAGGCACGCGCCTTGCGCAAACTCAAGGACGATTTGAACAAGGCAGCGAGCGCACGCGCCATCGCTGAGCTGCTGGCCACAGGCACCACGAAATGCCTGGGCTGGGAGTATGTCGGCGTGTTCCGGGTCGATCGCCGCCGCAGCAAGTTCGTGCTGGTCGCCGAGCACGTCAAGAACGACCGAAACCTGCTCGTGAAAGCTCCTGACCGCAGGGCCGAGTACACCCAGGAGCTGTCCAGCGGCATGCTCGGCAGCTGCCTGGCCGAGCGGAGCATACTGGTTGTTCCTGACATCAGCGATACCGAGAGGAACTACGGCTTCATCAAAACCGCACCCGATCAGCGATCCGCCATGACAGTGCCCCTGTTCGTGAATGGCAAGATCGAACTGATCCTGGACATGGAATCATCGGAGTTCAACGCGTTCCGGGGGCCTGATCAGGACGCGGCAAGTGGCCTCGCCGCCGACTGCGAACAGATCTTTGCGGCTCGCTGGCACGAAGCGATCGAGCACGCGCTCATGGATAGAATCGAGCAGGCGGCCGTGATCGTGGATGCCGTTGGAACGATCTGCCACATGAATGGTGCAGCCGAGAACATCTTCGGCCAGGCGCGTGACAAGAAGCTCTCGTCATTTGGCGCCCGGAACGAAGATTCCGTGCAACTGGCGGAATGCGGGATCCAGCACCGTCTTCACATCCACCTGACGATCGGCGACGCACCGCGCACCGAGCTGACGACTCTCGCAAATCGCGAGCCGTTGAATGACGATTATGGTCATCAACTCTGGCTGTTTACCAGCCTTGCCGACCAAAGCCGGGAGAGCGACTGGGGTTATCTGGAAGAGACCGTCACGGCCGTTGCACGCGAGACCCGCGCCCCACTGTTGATGGCCGATGGCCTGCTGCGCGGCGCCGCATCGCTCCTGAGCAAACCAGAGCTCATGAGGAATTGCGCCGAGCTGCTCGAGCAGGCCGCCAACCACCTGCTGAGGGCCGACCTTACTTTCGAACGTCTATCCGATCGTCTGACCGTTCAGCAGACGCCGCAGGAGGCCCCCGAGCAATTCGACGTATTGGAAGTGCTTTATCACGAGGTCGAAGGCCTTCCCGTCGAGGATCGTGCCGCGATCGACCTCGTCGACCAGATTGCGATGCGTCATCCGGTGTTGGTCAAGGGATGGGCGAAGAGGTTGAGCTTTGCATTTCGCTCCGCCCTCAGCTCTCTGCTGTTGTTGCGCATCACGCCGAACGACAGGTTGACCGTGACGATCGCGGAACGGCCGCCGCATCGCCTCTCGGTGTCCATGCGCCTGCCCGCGACGATTACCGACGCTCTGGCACCGTCGGCGGCGGACCCGATCGAGCAGAGCCAGCACCGGGCACGGCAGATGGCTAGCATCGCGATCGAGGCGATACGCAAGGCTGCCGAGCAGCACGACGGCACTCTGGTCGAGTTGGACGGCGCGGGACTCGAGTTCAACCTGCCATTGTGCGCGCAGGAGGCACCGGTATGACAGCAAAGATTGCCATAGCCACCGCCGAACCAAGCATGTTCGAAACCCTGCGGGGACATCTGCTCGCGGCCGGGGTGGCCCTGGAGGACTTGTACGACAAGCCTCTGATGACCCCGGACCAGACCAGCGAGTGGCTCATCGCGAATGAGACTGAATTGCTCGCGCTCGACGCCCGGTTGCCGACTGACCCCAGCGCCGTATTCGACACACGCACGACCCTTGGCGCGAAGCACGTGCTCAACACCGTCGTCCTGGCCCAGGACCCCCACACCTCCGTGCTGGTCATCGCACCTTCGTTCGGAACCTGCGCGGACCTGGAGGAAGAGTGCAGAACAGCAGGCAATGCGTTGATCCTGCCGATGGACGCGCTGCAGCTGCACCGGCATCGGATCTTGCGCCCGTTCATTGCGATGCTCACCGGGCATCCCGACGAGACGGATGCGATTCCGGGCGCGTTCCGCGTGATCGAGATCGAAATCCATAGCGCCAAGGTGGAATGCCGGCTCGGAACGGGTGAAGACGGCTCTCCTATGCTTCGCTGGAACACCATCAGCGATCTCGATGACCTCAAATCTGCCGCTCAGACTTATGCGCGCGATGAGATGCCGCTGAACAACTGGCTCGGCCAAACGCGGGACATCGGAACTCGCCTGTTCAAAAGCTTCGTTGTCAAAGCGATCGGCGAACATCTGTTCTCGCAGATCGAGAAGTCCGCGGGCGGGCTGGTGGGACTGTCGTTCCGGTTCGTCATCAGCGACGCCGGCTTTTATCCGGTGCCCTTCGAGGCGAGTGTACGTTATCTCTCGGAGGAAAATGGGCCATTCGTGCTGCTCTATGCGCCGATCGTCCGGCGCATTCCATCCTTTGTCCGCGGAAGGGCCAGTGAGCGGGCGCGGATCAAACCGGGTGCAAAACTGATGTTCGTTCGTTCTCAGATCGGCGAACATCCCGATCTGAAGCTCGACAGCGCGATCTGCGATGGCAAGAAATTCGACAAGCTTGGCAATATCGATACCGAACTGAAGCACGTGACAGAGCTGGGTGCCGCGGGCTGTTTCGATTTGAAGGTCGTCAACTTGTCGGACGCCCCTCCGGGCGAGGCCGCCCCCTATCTGCTGAAGCAGCTCGACGCATTCCGGCCGACCATTCTCCACTACGCCGGTCACGCCTGGAGCGATGGCCAGAAAACCGCAACCCTCGTCCTTCCCGGACTGCAACCGCAGCAAGCGGTCGGCCTGAAGCTCGACAGGGTGGCGGCATCCGACGGGCTTTCAACGACGACACTGGTCTACCTCTCGGCCTGCCGTGGCATCTCGAAGGGCTGCGTTCAGCAACTGGTGATGAACGGAATCCCCTACGCCTTGGGCTTCCGATGGAATGTCGAGGACGAACGCGCGCCGCAGTTCGCCAGGGAGTTCTATGACGAACTCCACAAGACGCGATCCGTTTGCGTCGCGTTCCGCAAAGCCTGTCGCGCATCGTGGGAAAGCCTGAACTACGACGAAGAAAGTCCGATCTGGCTCTCACCGATCTTGCTGGCGCAGTCGACCGATTGGGCAGCTCGCTGCCAGTGAGCAACCACTGAGCTGCTTGGAGTGGAAGGATGTCATGACAGTTTGGGCCACACTCAAGAACGTCGTGGAGCACTGGGCGAGCCGCGAGTTGCGGCGCCCCTATGTCGGTTACGTCGCGTCGAGCGGTGGCAACGCGATGACCGCGGGACAGACCTTCCTGCCCGAAGCGAGCTATTTCGGCGTGCGTATGGTCGAAATGGGCTTGCGCGAGGGCGGCAAGTTTTTCAACTCGTTCCTTCCGCTCGGCGTCGTGCTCACCGAGTTCAGCTTCGGCGACGGGCGTCAGCGCCGACCCACGATCCTGAGCAATGACGAGATCGCCGCTCAGCTGAAGGCCGCCGGTGCCGCTCCGGGGTATGTCGACTTCAAGAATATCTACGCCGTCAGGCGCGCGCCCATGAAGCAGGACAATTTGTCCCTGTTCGTCGGGCTGTTCCGCCTTCCGTTTCACGACGTCGCGCAACAGGTCCTGCAACTGGCGGCCGACCTGACCACACAGACCGGGCTCGCGCCGGGCGTTTCCGACGGGTTGCGCGTGGCTGAAAAGATCTACGACCGGGTCGCGGGCCTGTTCGGACTCAACATCGTCACGCCCTTGTTCTCCTATGCCGACGGCAATGCGCTCGCCCGCAGCGGCTATCTCCTGGTTGCCGGCCCCGACCTGGACGAAGCGGTTGCCAAGCGACTGGTGGTGACCGACGACAGATTGCTGCTGGACGGCCAGCGCGTGTCTGGCCTGGACTATTGCCTTCTGGCCATAGAGTTCACGGCCAGCCTGCTGCCCGAGGGACCTGATACGATCAACCCTCTCACGCAGCTCGGATTTCACCGACACTGGCAGGGTGTTGCAAGCAGCATCATGAAGCGGGAGCTGGAGCATGCAGACGAGCAGATGCTGACTCTGCGCTCCGAGGTGATCACTTCGCCTGAGCTCGCCGAAAACGATCGCCTCGTGGCCATCGGCGCCTACCAGACCAGCTACGATAAGCTTGTGGAGCGCGTGACACCCAAGAATGCTCACCGCGGCTGGGAAGAGGCACTCCTGGCCGACCCCAACGACAAGTCAATCGCCAAACCGGCCGTGACGGAGCTCCTGAAGGGCATGCAGATCCGCCTGCTTACCGGCATCAAGGACGCCCCTGATGATCCGGACAAGCTTTTTGCGTCCGAGGCGTTCGCATTGCGAAAGACAGTCGGCAAGGCCCCGCTGGTCGATACAAACTCCGCCGTCTCGCTGGCGCGCGTGATCGATCGGACCGCGAAAGCAAGGTGATGGCACGAACGCCTGCTTGCACGGCTCTGCCCGGCTGATGCGGCGGCGCTCCGACACGATCGCGTTGGACCATCCGCCCGCATCCGTGACACCCCTCACATCGGTCCGCCCCATGTCGTGACACGATGCCCCGCAGGTTCAGCCAATGGGGCGTGTCATGCGACATCTTTGCAAGGGTATCTTCGCCGCGATCTGGGCCGCCGCCCTGCTCTGCGGACAGGCAAATGCGGCATCGACCAGCTTCGACGGCGCCTGGAACGTGCGGATCTCGTCCTCGAGCGAGACCTGCGGCAACGGCGCCACCGTCGCGATCGGTATCAACAATGGGCAGATCGCATCGACCAGCGCCGCGGTGACGGCATCGGGCCGCGTGGCGGACGCCGGCAGCATCAACGTCACCTTGAGCACCGGCATCAAGCGCGCCGTCGGCTTCGGCCGGCTCAGCGGCACCTCGGGCTCCGGCACCTGGCGCGGCGCGCTGTGCACGGGCACGTGGACGGCGGAACGGATGTAGGTTGCCATGTCCCGGGCGCGGTGCAGCCTAGGCGATGCGAAGCATCGTCCGGTAACGCTGCGCCGCTGATCCGGGACATGTGCGCCTCAGCCCAGCGCCGCGCCGTACTCCGCGTCGGTCACCGGCTCCAGCCAGGTCGAGTAGGTCCCGTCGAGCGCCTCCTGCATGGCGATGTGGCACATGCCGTTGGTCGGCGAAGCGCCGTGCCAGTGCAATTCACCCGGCGGGATCCAGACGGTGTCGCCGGGGCGGATCTCCCTGACAGGACCGCCCTTGGTCTGGACGCGGCCGACGCCGGAGATGACGTAGAGCGTCTGCCCGAGCGGATGGTGATGCCAATTGGTGCGCGCGCCGGGCTCGAAGGCGACGCGCGAGCAGTTCAGCCGTGCCGGCGCGGGCGCCATGATGATGGGGTCTTGCCACACGGTACCGGTGAAGTTTTCCTTGGGCGCGCGGCGGGTCAGCCGCGTGCCGGCAACAGTGATCTCCATGGGGTCCTCGCTTCGTTACTTCTTGCTGGCGGCGTAGCGCGCCTTGGTTTCCGCGTTCATGGGGTAGAGGCCGGGCAGCACCGCGCCGTTGTTCACCTCGTTGACGATCCAGGCCTCCATCCGCTCCTGCTCGACGCCCTCGTTGAGCACGTGCTCGAGCATCGCCTGCGGGATCAGCACGCAGCCGTCCTGGTCGGCGACCACGATGTCGTTCGGAAACACAGCAACCCCGCCGCAGCCGATCGGCTCGCCCCAGCCGACGAAGGTCAGGCCGGCGACCGAAGGCGGCGCGGCATAGCCGTCGCACCACACCGGCAGGTTGGTGCCGAGCACGCCCTCGACGTCACGCACGACGCCGTCGGTGACGAGCGCGGTGACGCCGCGCTTCATCATGCGGGCGCAGAGGATGTCGCCGAAGATGCCGGCATCGGTGATCCCCATGGCATCGACCACGGCGATGCAGCCCTCCGGCATCGCCTCGATCGCGGTGCGGGTCGAGATCGGCGACGACCAGGATTCCGGCGTCGCCAGATCCTCGCGCGCCGGCACGAAGCGCAGCGTGAAGGCCGGCCCCACCAGACGCGGCAGGCCGGGGCGCAGCGGCCGCGCGCCCCGCATCCACACGTTGCGCAGGCCCTTTTTCAGCAGGACCGTGGTGATGGTGGCAGTGGTGATGCCGGCGAGGATCTTGCGGGCTTCGGGGGACAGCGACATGGAAACAGACGAGCTCCGGATGGGCGGGAAAGAACGAGCGCATCTTGCGAGCCGGGCGCTTTGCGTCAAGGGCCAAGAGGCTATCAATAACGCAGGGCCGGTGGGCTGTTATGCGACGCGATAACAAAGCCTTATCGTGGCCTCCTGCATTAATTTATTGGACTTGCGGGCGCATTTACGCGAAGCAGGGGTGAGGCGGAACTCAAGGTCGAGCCCGCTCCCGCAAAAGCCCGATTTCGACAGCTCTTCGACAGCTCAATGGCCGCGACGCTCCCCCCGCCCCGCCTTCTGCCCAGTGGCGACAGCGCCGTCACGGTCGAGTTCAGCCGCACCATCGACGACGATGCCAACCAACGCGTGCTGGCGCTGGACAAGGCGCTCGCAGCAAGCCCGATCGATGGCATCACCGAGACTGTGCCGACCTATCGCTCGCTGCTGGTGCACTACGATCCCGGCAAGATCGGTTTCGATGCGTTGGGCGACCAACTGCTCCCGATCGCTATCCAGCCGCCGCCGCCGGTCACCAAGGCGCGGCGCTGGCGCGTTCCCGTCGCCTATGGCGGCGAGCATGGCATCGACCTCGAGGATGTCGCCAAGGCGCTGAGCACCACGCCTGATGACATCGTCGCCCGGCATGCGGGCGGCGACTACAAGGTCGCCATGATCGGATTCACGCCGGGCTGGTCCTATCTGAGCGGCCTCGACAAATCGCTGCACATGTCGCGGCGGCAAAATCCTCGGCTGCTGACGCCCGCCGGCACGATCTCGATCGGTGGCGTCCAGGCCGGGATCCAGTGCCTCGCCGCCCCGAGCGGCTGGCATCTGCTCGGCCGCACGCCTGTCAGAACCTATCAGCTCCACCGCGATCCAACCTTCCTCACCGAACCCGGTGACCGCGTGACGTTCTTCTCCATCGATCACAAGACCTTCGAGGAGCTGGACCGCGCTGCGGAAGCCGGCGCGATCGTCGCCGAGCAGGTGGACGCATGAGCCGGCTCGTCGTCGCCAGCATCGGCCCGGCAAGCTCCGTGCAGGACGGCGGACGCCACGGCGCACAGCGCTATGGTCTGACGGTCAGCGGCGCCATGGACCGCCTGTCGCTGGCTGCGGCGAACACGCTGGTCGGCAACGAGCCGTTCGCGGCCACTGTAGAGATCGGCCCGTTCGGCGCCGCCTTCACCGCGCGCGATGGCGCCGTGCGTGTTGCAATTTCAGGCGCGCCGCGCAATGCGGACGTCGCCGGAAACCCGGTCGCGATGGACACATCGGTGACGCTGAAGGACGGCGAGATGCTGACGCTGGGCTTTGCCCGCGGCGGCGCGTTCACCTATCTCGCCATCGAAGGCGCCATCAAAGGCGAGATGGTGTTCGGCAGTCTCGCGGTGAATGCCCGCGCCGGCCTCGGCAGCCCCTACCCGCGCCCGCTCCAGGCCGGCGATGAATTCAGTGTCGATGCCGCGAGCGGCGCGGCGGAGCTGCGCATCGAGCTGCCGAAGCCTGCGACAGGTCCGATCCGCGTCGTGCTGGGGCCGCAGGACGACGAGTTCGACGACGCCAACAAGGCGCTGTTCCTGGGCAGCGAGTGGAAGATCTCGGCGACCTCCGACCGCATGGGCTACCGGCTCGAAGGCCCCGCCATCAAGCATCTGCACGGACACAACATCGTCTCCGACGGCACGGTCAACGGCAGCATCCAGGTGCCCGGCAACGGCTCGCCGATCGCGCTGATGATGGACCGCGGCACCTCCGGCGGCTATCCGAAGATCGCAACGGTCATCACCGCCGACGTCGGCCGCCTCGCCCAGACCTCGGCCGGAACCGCGTTCCGCTTCAGGGCTGTGAGCATGGCCGAGGCGCAGGACGAGGCGAGGAAATTTGCGCAACTGATCCGCAACCTGCCCGATCGCCTGCGCTCTGCCGACACCGTCGCGCTCAACATCGAGGCGCTCAGCGATGCCAACGTCGCGGGCTATGCTGTCAGCGCCGTGGACGCCGGGACCTGGCAGGTGACGGCGGAGCCATAAACGACACGACGACCAGAGGCGGAGAGCAACCCATGAAGACGATCGATCTCAATTGCGACCTCGGCGAAGGTTTTGGCGCGTGGGAGATGGGCAACGATCCCGCGATGATCGAGCTCGCAAGCTCGGTCAACGTCGCCTGCGGCTTCCATGCCGGCGACCCCGACATCATGCGCCGGACGGTAGAATTGGCGAAGGCGCGCGGCGTCTCGGTCGGCGCCCATCCCGGATATCGCGACCTGCACGGTTTCGGCCGCCATCCGATCGCGGGCCTGAAGGCGTCCGAGATCGAGAACCTCGTCGCCTACCAGATCGGCGCATTGCAGGCGATCGCGACCGCGGCCGGCCACAAGGTCACGCATGTGAAGGCGCATGGCGCGCTCTCCAACGTCGCCTGCGAGGACGACATGACGGCGAAGGCGATCGCCGCCGGCATCCGGGCGGTCGATCCCAGCCTGATCTTCGTCGTGCTCGCCAATTCCAAGCTGGTGAAGGCCGGCGAAGCCGCCAATCTGCCGATGGTGCACGAGGTGTTCGCCGACCGCGCCTATGAGGACGACGGCAATCTCGTCTCGCGCAAGAAGCCCGGCGCGGTGCTGCACGACGCCAAGGCGATTGCCGACCGCGTGGTGCGCATGGTGCAGGACGGCGCGGTGGTCTCGGTGACGGGCAAGGTCATCAAGATGCGCACCGACACGGTGTGCATTCATGGCGACACGCACGGCGCCGTCGAGATCGCGCGGACCTTGCGTCAGGCGTTGAAGGATGCAGGGATCGAAGTGGCGCCGTTCAAGCGCGGGGCGTGAGGCACATCAGGTGCCGCGGTGCCGTAGGGTGGGCAAAGGCGCATAGCGCCGTGCCCACGACCTCTGCATGATTGACACAGGCGGTGGGCGCGCTTCGCTTGCCCACCCTACGAGACCGAGCAAGACCTTAGAACGGGTGTATCGACAACGTGCCGAACACGATCGCCGCGATCACGGCAAACGCACTGTAGAGCGCGAAATGATGCATGCTCGCCCCGGTCCGACGCGAGAGCGAGCGCGCGTAGAAGTGCAGCCTGGCTTCCGCCGATAGTTCGCGCATGGTCGATCTCCAACGCCCCATTTGCGGGATTATGAGGGATCAACCAGGGCGGGAGGCAAGATACCGGAGGAAATAGCGATGTGCCTCCTTTGAGGAGGCCGCATCGCAGATGTAAATTCTCTCCAGGTACGGGTTCCGAGAATCTTATTCGTTCAAATCCGAGCCGATTGGAACCGGCCCGGATGACTGTAGCCCGACGATCGCCTTAGTACACGTCAGCCTGGAAGCGGCCGGTCTTCTTGAGTTCGGCGACGAAGCTGACAGCTTCGTCGGTCGAACGGGCCCCGAACTGGGCGACGATGTCGACCAGCGCACGCTCGACATCCTTGGCCATGCGCTTGGCATCGCCGCAGATGTAGAGATGCGCGCCTTCGGCGAGCCAGGTCCACACCTCGCGGCCGACCTCGCGCATGCGGTCCTGCACGTAGAACTTCTTCTCGCCGTCGCGCGACCAGGCCAGCGACATGCGCGTCAGCAGACCCGAGGTCTTCATCGCATTGAGCTCCTCCTGGTAGAAGAAGTCGCAATCGCTGCGCTGATGGCCGAAGAACAGCCAGTTCTTGCCCGGCGCGCCGGTCGCCTTGCGATCGAGCAGGAAGGCGCGAAACGGCGCGATGCCGGTGCCGGGACCGATCATGATCACGGGCGTCTTCGGGTCCTGCGGCAGGCCGAAACCGTGCGCCTTCTGCACATAGACCTTGAGATTCTCGCCTTCTGTGATGCGCTCGCCGAGGAAGGTCGAGGCGACACCGAGACGCTTGCGCTTGCCGACGACGTAGCGCACGGAATCGACCGTCAGGGACAGCTTTCCGGGCGTCGCATTGTGCGAGGACGAGATCGAATAGAGCCGCGGCTGCAGCGGCTCGAGCGCCTCGACGAAAGCCTCCGGATGCGGCCGCGTACCCGAAAACTTCTGCAGCGCCGCCATGACGTCGAGCGTGGCGGCATCGCCGTCGGGGTCCTCGCCCTGCGCCAGCGCCCGCGCCTTCTCGCGTTGCGCGCCGCCGGTGATGAAGGAGATCAATTCGAACAGCGTGTCGGGTGCCGGCGACAGCGAGACGTCGTCGATCAGCACCTCGCGCAACGTCTTGCCGTTGACCTTGGTGGTGTGGGAGGCGCCGAGCAGCGCGATGATCTGGTCGACGAGGCCGACCTCGTTGCGCGCGAACACGCCAAAACTGTCGCCCACGACGTAGTCGAGCTTGCTCTCGGAGAGATCGAACTCGACGTGATAGGTTTCCTTCTCGGACTTGCCCTTGTTGAGCAGACGGCGCGAGAGGAATGTCGCGGTTACGGGGTTGTCGCGCGAGCGGCCCGGCTCCGCGATCGTCACGGTCACGGCCGGCGCGGTCACCGCGTCCGTCTTGTCCGCCGCCTTGGCCGCCGGCGCCTTGTCCAGCTCCTCGTACAGCGACTTCAGCATCCGCGCGGTTTCCTTGCCGCCGGGAACACAGAGGTTGAGCCGCGCTTCGCTGCGGCCCGCGATCGCTTCCGAATAATCGTGGCAATTGTAGCCGCACTGGCCGCAATCCTGCTGCGCCATCGCCGCCATCATCTTGCGGCGGACGGGACGGCCCTCCGCAAGCTTCATCCGGTCGGCGATCGGCATGGTCTGGTCGTGCCAGGGCGCCTCGCCGTCGTCACCGTCGCCGGCTGCGCCTTGCATGACGGCGGCGCCCTGCTCCGCCGACAGCGGCGCGGCGACATCGGGCGAGAGCAACCCGGCAAAGAAGCCGTTCAGCCAGGAGCGCTGCGCGTCGGAGAACGGGGCGCTGGCGGGGATGATATCGAGTTTCGGCGGAGGCGTGATCTGGTTCATGCGGACACCTGTGCATCGGCAAGCTTGCGCAGCGTTTCGCCGTCATGGCGGCGCGCAAAGGACAGGAAGGTTTCATCGGGTGACGAGCGATGGGCGATATAGGCCTTGAGCAGTCCTTCGACCGTCTTCGGTGCGTCCTCGGCCTTGAGGTCGTGATAGACCTCCTGCCCGACATCGGCGTCGGGGCCGAACCCGCCACCCGTGAAGAGGTGATAGCCCTCGACCGTGTCGTCCTCGTTCACCGGCACGCGCGCACCGATCAGGCCGATATCGCTGATGTAATGCTGTGCGCATGAATGGTGGCAGCCAGTGACATGGATGTTGACCGGCTTGTCCATGGCGACGCGCGGCTCGCACCAATCACCGATCTCGGCCGCGCTGCGCTTGGTGTTGGACGCCGCGAAACGGCAGCCGGCGTTGCCGGTGCAGGCGATCAGTCCGGCGCGGATGTGCGAAACCTCGACCGCGAGCCCGATCTGCTTGATGGCGGCGACGGCGAGCGCGACGTTCTCGTCGCGCACCCCTGATATCAGCAGGTTCTGCCAGACCGTCAGGCGGATCTCACCGTCGCCGAGGTCGCGCGAGACCTTGGCAAGACCGCGCATCTGATCGCAGCTGAGCTTGCCGAGCGGCAGCGAGACGCCAATCCAGTTGAGGTCGTCCTGCTTCTGCTTGTGCACGCCGACATGCGCCATGCGGTCCGCCGCGGGCCGAGGCGCGAACGCCTCTTCCGGCACGTGCGTGAACGGCGTCTTCAGCCGTTCCTCGACGAGCTTGAGAAAGCCGTCATGGCCCATGGCGTCGAGCACATACTTCAGCCGCGCCTTGTTGCGGTTGGTGCGATCGCCATAGTCGATGAACACCCGCACGATGGCATCGGCGACAGCCGTCGCCTGCTCCGGCTTGACGATGATGCCGGAATATTTCGCAAAGTCCTTGTGGCCGGTGATGCCGCCGAGGCCGAGGCGGAACCAGATTCCGGGCTCGACGCCAAAGCCGTCCTTCACCTCATACGCCGTGAAGGCGATGTCGTTGGTCTCCTCGAGCACCGCGATCCTGCCGGCGCCGTCGAAGGCGACGTTGAACTTGCGCGGCAAGCCGTAGAGCGAGCGATCGTTGAGGATGTGGTAGTGCCATTCGCGCGCATAGGGCCGCGTGTCGATGATCTCCTGCGGATCGATGCCGGCCGTCGGCGTACCCGTGACGTTGCGGATGTTGTCGGCGCCGGAGCCGCGCGAACACAGGCCGAGGTCCTGGATACCCTCGATCAGCTTCACGGCATTCTTCGGCGGAATCTCGCGAAGCTGGAGATTGGCGCGCGTCGTGACGTGGCTGTAGGGACCGCAGAGCTCGTCGGCGAGATCGGCAAGGCCCGACATCTGCCAGTGCTTCATGATGCCGTTCGGAATCCGCAGGCGGCTCATGTAGGAGTCCTGCGTCGGCGCGACATAGAAGATGCCGTAATAGCGCCAGCGGAAATTGTCCGCCGGGCTCGGCGGCGTATTGTCGAGCGCCTGCTGGCGCAGCCGCGGATAAGCATCGAAGGGATGCTCGTCGCGCTTGAACTTCTCCTGGTCGGCGAGCTTCTTGCCCGACGCGATGACCTTGTCCTGCGCCTTGATGTGCACGGCATCGGGACCAACAGGCTCGGCGTTCGGCTTGCCGGCGCCGCCTCCGCCGCCGAGACCGCGACCGACCCGGCTGATCTGCAGACCGGTCGTAAAACCTTCGAGATAGCGTTTCTGCTCGTCGGTAAAGTCGACTGCGAGCGTATCGATTTTCATGGTCGGTAACGAAGCTCCTGCGGCCACCTGGGTGGCATCGACGGACATTGGCGCGACCCGCGAGGAACTGGGCTGGCTCTTAAGAGCCGGCTTCGTTTCCTGACGGTCCGATCAGCTTCGTTGCTGCGGGACTCGGCTCAGCAGGCACCTGTGACAAGCTGGCCGCACTGCAACATTCAAGTTGCGTGCCAGCTTGGCCAAAATCGAAAATATCGCTATTTCAGATGATTAGGCGCCACCCCGGGAATTCCCGGGCGGCGAGCTTTCACGAAATTCGGGCAGCCGGATCAAATTTTAGGCAACGAAACTTACTGCCCAAAAAATACGCAGGCTCGAATCAAGCCTTCCATCGCCCGACCTCGAAGGCCCTAAGATGCCCCTGGATGTCGTCGGGATTGAACACCGGGCCGGCGAATGCCCCGAACGCGGCGGGAGCCTGCTCGGGCGGCCGGCGGCCGAGGGCCGCATCGTAGAGGTCGGGCCTGAAAACGGCCATCGCCGTCTTGACACCCTCCGGACTGAGCGCCGTCTGCCCCCAACGCACCATCTGCGCATAGAGCCAGGCGGCCTGGACCGGATCGGGCCGCCCCGCCTCTTCCCGCCCCACCAGGAGATAGCGGCCGCTTTCGCGGAACGTGCCGTCAGGGGAGATCTTCAGCCGCCCAGTCAGGGTGCGCTGGATCACTTCGGCATCGACGCCGATCCGCTCGGGCTGCGCCAGAATATGCGCCGCCTCAGCCAGGTTCGCGGGCTGCTCGATGAACTCGGCCCCCTTCACCGCCGCGCGCACCAGGCTGGCGACGACGTCCGGATGCGTGTCGGCCCAGACCTGGCGAACCGCCAGCACCTTCTCCGCCGCGCGCACGAGAATGTCGGAGACGAAATGCAGGATGTGACCGATGCCGAGATCGACGGCGATCGAATTCCAGGGCGCACCGACGCAGAACGCATCGACATGGCCGCTCTTGAGGCTGTCGACCATGTAGGGCGGCGGCAGCACCACGAGGCGGACGTCTTCGTCGGGATCGACGCCAGCCGCCGCCATCCAGAACCGCAGCTGATAATTGTGGGTCGAGAACGGGAAGGTCATGCCGAAAGTCAGCGGCTCGGCACCCGCCTTGCGCCGCTTGGCAACCACCTTCGCCAGCGCTTTCGCCGTGGCCATCGGATCGAAACGGTCGCCGTCGATCTCCTCCATCAGCGCGGCATGGAGCGCCGGCGACACCGTAATCGCGTTGCCGTTGATGCCGAGACTGAAGGGCGCGGCGATCGGCACCTTGACGTGACCGAGCCCGAGCGAGGATGCGATCGCCACGGGCGCGAGCAGATGAGCGGCGTCGAACAGGCCGATATTGAGCTTGTCGCGGACGTTGGACCACGACACCTCGCGCACCAGCTCGACCTCGAGCCCTTCGGCGGCGGCAAATCCCTTGTCGACGGCGACGATCAGCGCTGCGGCATCGACCAGCGGGATGAACCCGATGCGGAGGGGAACGGTCATTTCAGCATCTCCGACGCGGTGATGATCGACTGTGCGATCTCGCCGATTTTCTTCTTCTCGCGCATGGCGGTGGAGCGCAGCAGCACGTAGGCCTCGTCCTCGGTGAGGCCCTTCACCTTCATCAGGATGCCCTTGGCGCGTTCGATGATCTTGCGGTCCTCGAGCTGCGACTTGGTGCGCTCGAGCTCCTCCTGGAGCTTGGCAAAGGCGTTGAAGCGGGACACGCAGAGGTCGAGGATCGGCTTGATGCGCTCCTTCTTCAGCCCGTCGACGATGTAAGCGGATACCCCCGCCTCGACCGAGGCCTGGATCGAGGCTGAATCGCTCTGGTCGACGAACATGGCGATCGGCCGCTTCACGGCGCGGCTGACCTGGAACATCGCCTCCAGCACGTCGCGGCTGGGGTTCTCGAGATCGATCAGGATGATATCGGGGTCGACCGCATAAATACGGGCAAGCAGGCTCTGCATCTCGCGGATATGGACCACTTGCGTGAATCCGGCCTCCCGCAATCCTTCCTCCAGGATCGCAGCGCGGATCGGGCTTTCGTCGACGATCACGATTTTGGGCGACTGTTCGGCGCTCATAGCTCACTCACGGCAGGTGATTCATCCATAGCACGCCGGAACGCCCTGCAAAGGGTTGTAATTGTGGGCAATTGGGACTAGCTCAGGCCGGTCAATCAGGCAGATTTGGATATGGATCAGACGGCTGCGCCCAAGGTCAGCTTCGTGTCGCTCGGGTGTCCCAAGGCATTGGTGGATTCCGAGCGCATCATCACGCGCCTGCGCGCCGAGGGCTATGAGCTCGCCCGCAAGCACGATGGCGCCGATATCGTCATCGTCAACACCTGCGGCTTCCTCGACAGCGCCAAGCAGGAATCGCTGTCGGCGATCGGCGAGGCCATGGCCGAGAACGGCAAGGTCATCGTAACGGGTTGCATGGGCGCGGAACCCGAGCAGATCGAGCAGGCCTATCCCGGCGTGCTCTCGATCACCGGTCCGCAGCAATACGAGAGCGTGCTCGACGCCGTGCACCGCGCGCTGCCGCCCGCTCACAATCCGCATTTTAACCTGGTGCCGCCGCAGGGCATCAAGCTGACGCCGCGCCACTACGCCTATTTGAAGATCTCCGAGGGCTGCAACAACCGCTGCACCTTCTGCATCATTCCGAAGCTGCGCGGCGACCTCGTCTCGCGTCCGGCCAATGACGTGCTGCGCGAGGCCGAACGCCTGGTCGGCGCCGGCGTCAAGGAGCTCTTGGTGATCTCGCAGGACACCTCGGCCTATGGCGTCGATCTCAAATATGCCGAGAGCCCGTGGAAGGACCGCCAGGTCCGCGCCAAATTCCTCGACCTCGCGCGCGAGCTCGGCGAGCTCGGCGCATGGGTCCGGCTGCAATATGTCTACCCCTACCCGCATGTCGACGAGGTCATCGCGCTGATGAACGAGGGCAAAGTGCTGCCCTATCTCGACATCCCGTTCCAGCATGCGAGCCCAGAGGTGCTGAAGGCGATGAAGCGCCCGGCGGCACAGGACAAGACGCTGGCGCGGATCAAGCGCTGGCGCGAGGAATCTCCTGATCTTGCCTTGCGCTCGACCTTCATCGTCGGCTTCCCCGGTGAGACCGACGCCGATTTTGCCTATCTGCTCGACTGGCTCGATGAAGCCGAGATCGATCGGCTCGGCTGCTTCAAATACGAGCCGGTTGCCGGCGCGACGTCGAACGCGATCGAGAACCCGGTGCCGGAAGAGGTCAAGCAGGAGCGCTACAACGCGCTGATGGCCCGGCAGCAGAAGATCTCCGCGCGCAGGCTGAAGCGCAAGGTCGGCACCCGCCAGCAGATCATCATCGACGAGGTCGGCCCGACGGTGGCCAAGGGCCGCTCCAAGGCCGATGCTCCGGAGATCGACGGCGCGGTGTATCTGACGAGCCGCCGCCCCTTGCGCGTCGGCGAGATCGTCACCGCGAAGATCGAGCGCGCCGACCAATACGATTTGCACGGCAGCGTCTCGGGGTTCTGAGACTGCAAGACGCCGCCAGCCATTGCGGTCCCCAGCGTTCGCAGGCGAGACCGGCGCGCGCCTCGCCATTCCACCAGCCCGCGTTCAGGCTGCGTGCGCTGAACTATGGCGATGCACGATACACCGCGCCGATGTTCGTCATGTCGCGTCTCCCGACGCCTGCCGTCCGTCATGCGCGGAAAACACCTCCTTGGCTGCGAACAGCCCGTTCACTGCCGCCGGGAAGCCCGCATAGACGGCCATCTGCATGATGATCTCCACGATCTCGTCGCGAGAAAGCCCGACGTTCAGCCCCGCCTCGATATGCACTTTGAGCTGAGGCGCGGCATTTCCGAGCGCCGTCAGCGCGGCGATCGTCGCGATCTCTCGATCGCGCAGGCCGAGATCCGGGCGGCAGTAAATGTCGCCGAAGGGAAACTCGATCACGTACCGTGCGAAATCCGGAGCGATGTCGGCGAGTGAGGCGACGACCTTTTCGCCGGCCTTGCCGTCAATGCGTGACAGGGCCCGCTGGCCGCGATCGAAGCGGCTTTCGGCGTGTGTTTGGGCGTGCGTCATTTTCCTTCGTCCTCTGTTCGTCGCCGGCGTAGCCGGCAATCTTGGTATCAAGGACGAGCAGGCATTCCTGGAGTTCAGCAATCTGCGTGCGAACCTGTTCGCGATGGATTTCCAGCATCTGCCGCCGGGCTGGCCCGGTGGCGTCGCCGTCATCACGAAGCGCCGCGTAACGCAACATGTCCCGGATTGGCATTCCGGTGGTCTTGAGCCGACCGAGGAATTCGATCCATGTGAGGATTGATGCGTCAAAATCACGTTGACCGGAGCGATCCCGGTCAGCGTATGGAAGCAGCCCGATGCGCTCATAGTAGCGCAGCGTGTGAGTCGACAAGCCGGTTCGTCTTGCAAGGTCGCCGATCTTCATGTGTGCCCGTTCTCGTACTGACGCACGTACAGATACCCCTTCGAGCGCGCTCTAAGTCAAGAGGGATCGAAGGTGCCGTCCCCGCGAGGTCAAGCAAGGGCTAGAACGCACTGATGGCGCGACAGCGGAAGGTCTCGGCGCGCCCGGCTGCACGGCAGCCCCGCGGAATTCCGAAGGTTCAGGAGGTCGCCAGCCATTTCGGCACCCAGCGCTCAGGTCGGGGTGCGCGGGCGAGGTCGGCTTTCGCCTCGGAGAGCACCGCCGGCTCGCCGTCGATGGTCGGGCGTAGATCGTATTCGAAATTCGGCATGACGCGGCCGTCGGCATAGAGCCCAAAATTCATCGCGTACCACAGGCCAAGCTCGGGCTGGGCGCGGCGCATCTCCTCGCGCAGGTCGCGCAGCAGCGATTCGATCGAGGCGGCTTCCTCGAACGGCTGTGGTCCGTGCGAGAGCACGCGCGCCTCGTATTGCTTGCCGACGATCGCGATCTCGAATCTCGTCCGGTCCCAGGGCTTCTTGCCCTTGGGCAGATGGGCGGCCAGCCGCCAGCCGAGCTCGGCCATCAGGCGGTGATTGGCCCAGTAATCTTCGCGATCCCGGCTCCATTTTTCCATGAAGCCGCGGAAGTCAGGCAGTTCCGACGAATTGTCGTCGGGCGTCGCCGGCTCGCCGAGCGGCCGTCCGGCCAGCCATTGCGCGAGCTCGACCGTCTGCGGCTCGACCTCGTCATGCGGCTTGAGATCGCTCCAGGCATTGTCGAATTGTTGCGACGTCAGTTTGGCGAGCAGGCCGTCGAGGCTCGGCGCCAGCAGCTCGTAGTCGCCCTCCGAGCCCAGTCCCACGATCGGCGGATTGTCGCGGTCGAGACCGGCGCCGTACCAGCCGCCGACGGCCGAGCCGTCCGGCAGCCGCATGAACAGCGAAAACCTGTCCCGCAAGGGGCTGCCGTCGGTGATCGGCGCGTGATCCGAGAACTGGCCCTGCAGCGAGAAGCAGCCGACGCTGCCCCAGGGTCGCCCCTTGAGCCAGGTGGCAAAGTCGACCAGCAGCGGCGGCGCTTCGATACCCGGCGGAAATGCGCCGCGAATGCTGTCGAGGTCGATGGGATAAGGCGTATCGGACAAGGCTGAAAACTGTCTGGTTGGTCCCGTCCCTCTTGGTCTCGCCCGAATTGCGTCCGGTTCGAACCAAGTCGCGTCCTTCGATCACAAACGCGCTAGAGGCGCAATGGTTTCGATGCGGTACGCAAATGGAATACGACGAAACATCAGGAATTTGGTTCAAGCTGGCGACCATTGGCATGGCGATGGCCCTGCTCGCGCTGTCCACCCCCGCTACGGCGCGATCCCCCTCAGCCGCACAGCTGCGCCAATGGTGTTACGAGGACGACGACGCGGGCCACGAGGAACGGCGCATCGAGGGCTGCTCGGCCGTGCTCAAGGCCAATCCCAACGATGTGCATGCGCTCGCCAATCGCGGCGAGATGCTTCGGCGCAAGGGCGACGCCGCGCGTGCGCTGGTGGACTTCAACCGTGCGATCGAGCTCAATCCTGGGCATTCCGACCTCTGGTACAACAGGGGAATTGCCCATGACGATCTCGGCGAGAAAGATCACGCCATTGCCGACTACACGCGTGCCATCCGGCTGAACGCCCGCGACCCGCTCTACTACAACAACCGGGGCAACTCCCACATTCACAACAAGGCGTACGAGCGCGCGATGGCCGACTACGATCAGGCCATCAAGCTCGATCCGAATTTCGCGCTCGCCTATTTCAATCGCGGCACCGCCTTCAGCAACCACGGCGACGACGCGAGCGCCCTTGCGGACTTCGATGTGTCGATCAAGCTCAACCCGAATTACGGGCCGGCCTACGGCAACCGCGCCCGCGTCTATCGCGACCGCGGCGACCGTCCCCGAGCGCTGGCCGATTTCGCCAGATCGATCGATCTCAGTCCGAACAACGACCGCGACTTCTATGCGCGCGCGAACATGTATTTCGATACGCACGACTACACGCTGGCGCTCGACGATTACGACCGCTCCATCAGAGCGAATGCGAGCCGTGCGGACGTGTTCAATTCGCGATGCTTCACCCGCGCGATCGTCGGCCGCCTGCAGGAGGCGCTGGCCGATTGCGAGCAGTCGCTGAAGATGGCTCCCAACGATGCCGACACGCTGGACAGCCGCGCCCTCGCCCATCTCAAGCTCGGCAACCTCGACGCGGCGATTGCCGATTACGATGCCGCGCTGAGCATCAAGCCGGGGCTCGACGGCTCGCTCTACGGCCGCGGATTGGCGAAGCGCAAGAAGGGTGACGGTGAAGGCGCCGAGCGCGACATCGCGGCCGCAAAGGCAATCAATGCCGGCATCGCCGATGTATTCTCGCATTACGGCGTCGAGTAACCGTCACGCAGGCGTGTGACACTATAGTGCATTCACGCAGAGGTCACGGACTCGTCCTAGTTCTGCCGCGCCTTTTAACGCGAGCGAGGAATGCGAATGAGCCGTCTCTCGAACATGCTGCGCAGGCAGCGCTTCGACGATTACCGCTTGTACCACCAGAGCACCATCAACCAGACCCTGCATCTCGTCAGCGCCGTGATCTTTCTCGGCTGCTACGCCTTGCTGTTCAAGGACGCAGCGCTCGCGGGCATCGTCGGCTGGCTTGCGATGCTGACGCGGCAGACCGGGCATTTCTTCTTCGAGCCGAACGGCTATGATACCGTCAACGACGTCAGCAACGACTACAAGGAAGCGGTCAAGGTCGGCTACAACCAGACCCGCAAGATCATCCTGCTGCTGGTGTGGGGCAGCGCGCCGGTTGCGCTGTATGCGTTCCCTTCCCTGTTCGGGCTGTTCGATCCGCCCGCCACGCGTCTCGATTTCGTCCATCACGTCGGCATGCTCTGGCTCGCGATCGGCGTCAGTGGCGGTCTTGCCCGCATGCTCCAGCTCTTCGCCACGCGTGACGTCACGACCGGCCTCGTCTGGGTGTTCAAGGTGCTGACCGACCCCTTCCACAACATCGCTCTGTACTGGAATTCGCCGCTCAAGCTGCTGCGCGGTGAGCTGATCGACACCGCGATCGCGGACG
Organism: Bradyrhizobium sp. ERR14; assembly: GCF_014198235.1. Classification (NCBI taxonomy): domain Bacteria; kingdom Pseudomonadati; phylum Pseudomonadota; class Alphaproteobacteria; order Hyphomicrobiales; family Nitrobacteraceae; genus Bradyrhizobium; species Bradyrhizobium sp. ERR14. Next base: position 796,877 of record NZ_JACIHD010000001.1, read on the forward strand.
CGGATTGGGGCGATGAAGAGGCCGTGGAGGCCGCGCACCCGACGTGACGATGCACGCTCGGCGAGCATCCTGCAAAAAGCCTGCTTGACAAGCCCTGCTATTCGGCTGTACGGACGCGCCCCATGATCAACGCCCGGACCAACCTGCGCACCGAAATGCTCCGTCGTCGCTCCCGCGACGATGAGAGGGTGCGCCATGTCCGACGACGCCGCTGAACCACTGAATTCAGCTGAAGTTTTCGAGAAGGCCGCACCCGCAAGGTGCGGCCTTTCTGCTTTTTGCGCCCGTTTTCCACCCGCCTCCAGAGGAGTTCGACATGACCACGCATCCGTATGACGCGCTGATGGACATCACCGCACGGCCCAAGGCCGTGTTCGTCCGCGGCGCGGGCTCCTACCTCTGGGACGACGGCCGCAAGCGCTATCTCGATTTCGTGCAGGGCTGGGCCGTGAACTGCCTCGGCCACTCCCCGGCCGCGGTTGCCGACGCGCTTTCCGCACAGGCCAGGCGGCTGCTGACGCCGAGCCCGGCGTTCTACAACGAGCCGAGCCTCAAGCTGGCGCAAGCGCTGGTCGCGAACAGCGCCTTCGACCAGGTGTTCTTTGCCAATTCCGGCGCGGAAGCCAACGAGGGCGCGATCAAGCTCGCGCGCAAATATGGCAGCCTGCACAAAGGCGGCGCGTTCGAGATCATCAGCTTCGAAGGCGGCTTTCACGGCCGAACGCTGGCGACGATGTCGGCCTCGGGCAAGAAGGCGTTCGAGCCGCTGTTCGAGCCGAAAGTATCAGGCTTCAAGAAGGCGAAGCTGAACGACATCGCCTCGGTCGAGAAGCTGATCAACGACAACACCGTCGCGGTGATGCTCGAGCCGATCCAGGGTGAATCAGGCGTCTGGCCCGCGACCGATGCGTTCCTGCAGCAGCTGCGCGCGCTGACCGATGCGCACGGCCTGCTGCTCATTTTCGACGAGATCCAGACCGGCATGGGCCGGACCGGAAAACTCTTCCACTACGAGCACACCGGCATCGCGCCCGACATCATGACGCTCGGCAAGGGTATCGGCGGCGGCGTGCCGCTCGCTGCCCTGCTCGCAACCGAACGCGCCTCGTGCTTCGAGCACGGCGACCAGGGCGGCACGTTCAACGGCAACCCGATCATGTGCGCGGCGGGGCTCGCCGTGCTCGAGGAGGTCAGCAAGCCCGACTTCCTGAAGCAGGTCGCCGAGACTGGCCTCTTGCTCGAGAGCGAGCTGCAGAAGGTCTCGGCCCGGCACGGCCTCGGCGGTGTGCGGGGACGCGGGCTGCTGCTCGCGCTCGACCTCAAGCTGCCGATCGCGCCCGGCATCGTCGCGCAGGCGTTCGAGGAAGGCGTGCTCCTCAACGCGCCGCAGCTCGACACGCTGCGCTTCATGCCAGCGCTGAACGTCGCGAAGGCAGAGATCGCCGAGATGATCGATTGTCTCGATGGGATCTTGACCAAGGCCGGCGCGGCACGGCGCGTGGCGTAGCAAATGTCTCGTTCTCCTGGAGGCAGTGCCGTAGGGTGGGCAAAGCGAAGCGTGCCCACCACTCAGAAAGGGTGGGCACGGCGCTTCGCACCTTTGCCCACCCTACGAGAGCAGCATCCGCGGAGACAGTTCTGATTTTCTCGCTTCGCCCGCAATGACGGGAACCTACGGCTTCAAAATCGAAGCCCCCGTGGTCTTGCGGCTTTCGAGATCGATATGCGCCTTCGCGGCATCCTTCAGCGCGTAGGCGTGGTTGATCGGCACGTGCAGCTTGCCGTTGATCACGGCGGCGAACAGCGTGTCGGCGCCTTCGAGCAGCTCCTTGCGCGTGCCGACGTAATCGTTGAGCTTCGGCCGCGTCGCAAACAGCGAGCCGTGATTGTTGAGCTCGGCGATCGCGAACGGCGGCACCGGGCCGGAGGCGTTGCCGAAGGAGACGAACATGCCGCGCGGCTTCAGGCACGACAGCGAGCCCGGAAAGGTCGCCTTGCCGACGCCGTCATAGACGACGTCGCAGCCCTCGTTGCGGCTGATCTGCTTGACGCGCGCGACGAAGTCTTCCTCGTTGTAGAGGATGACGTGATCGCAGCCATTGGCCTCGGCGAGCTCGGCCTTTTCGCGCGAGCCGACCGTGCCGATGACGTGGGCCCCGAGCGCCCTCGCCCATTGGCAGGCCAAGAGGCCGATGCCGCCGGCGGCGGCATGAACCAGCACGCGGTGATGCGGCTCGACCTTGAAGGTCTTGTGCAGGAGATACCACACCGTCAGCCCCTTGAGCATCAGCACGGCGCCCTGCTCGTGGGTGATGTGATCGGGCAGCTTGACCAGCTTCTCCCAGGGAATGTTGCGCTCGCCGGTATAGGCTCCGAGATTGTGGTAGTAGGCAACGCGATCGCCCGGATGGAAATGCGTCACGCCGGGCCCGACGGCGATGACCTCGCCCGAGGCCTCGTTGCCGGCAATGAAGGGCAGCCCCGGCGCCTTGTAGAGACCGGTACGGTAATAGACGTCGATGAAGTTCAGGCCGACCGCATGCTGACGGATGCGCACCTCGCCGGGGCCGGGCGCCGGGACATCGACGCTCTCATAGACCAGGGCTTCTGGGCCCCCGACCTTGTGCACACGGACCGCTTTGGTCATCACCTGACCTCCTCTTCTCAAAGGCCAGCGAAAGACATCGCGCCCGCCTTGTCAACTCGATGTAGCTGGAACGCCTAAACCGACGGCGTGCTGGTCTTCCTGCGATTGCGCTTGGCCAGCACGTTGAAGAATTCGACGGCCGCCGAGAACGCAATTGCAAAATAGATGTAGCCCCGCGGAATATGGAATTGGAATCCGTCCGCGACCAGCGCAACGCCGATCAGCACGAGGAACGCCAGCGCCAGCATTTTCGTGGTCGGATGCTCCGCGACGAAGCGCGACACCGGGCCCGACGAAATGTACATGATCAGGCAGGCGATCACGACCGCCGCGATCATGATCTCGACGTCCTGGGCCATGCCGATCGCGGTGATGATCGAATCCAGCGAGAACACGATGTCGATGACGATGATCTGGATGATCACCCAGAAGAAGGCGCTACCGCCGGATTTCTGATCGCCCTCGCCGTCATCGGCCTCGACCTCGGCGTGGATCTCGTGCGTCGCCTTCGCGATCAGGAACAGGCCGCCGCCGATCAGGATGAGGTCGCGCCAGGAGAAGTCCGAGCCCTTGAATGAAAAGACCGGCGCGGTCAGGCCGATCAGCCAGACCAGGACGCTGAGCAGCATGATGCGGAAGACCAGCGCGAGAGCGAGCCCGATCTTGCGGGCGCGATCGGCCTGTTGCTGGGGGATGCGCGAGACGATCACCGACAGGAAGATGACGTTGTCGATGCCGAGCACGATCTCGAGCGCAGTCAGGGTGAGCAGCGCGGCCCAGGCTTCGGGGCTGGTCAACAGATGCATCATGCGAAGGATCTTACCAGTCGTATCAACGCATCGCTGAAGCTGATCCAGAGCGCGATCGCGCAGAGCGCGACGGTGACGCCGGCGCCGACGCGGAAATCCATCTCCAGCACGTAGAGGGCGAGCAGCGCCCAGATCGCGATCAGCGACATCGTCAGCCAGCGCAGCCGCACGACGCGGACCGGATGCAGCACGTGGAACGGCACGAAGGTCAGCACGACGAGCGCGGCCACCAGCAGCGTCGACCACAGCGGCGGCCAGTGCAGCAGGAACAGATAGAACGCCGCCGCATTCCACAGCGCCGGGAAGCCGCGGAAATGATTGTCGTCCGCCTTCATGCGCAGATCGGCGAAATATAGTGCGCTGGTGACGATGATGGCGACGCCGAGCAAGGGCGCCGCGACCGGCAGCAGCAGGCCGCTGGCGACGATCGCGTAGGCCGGCACGAAGACATAGGTGACGAAGTCGACCACGAGATCGAGCACGTCGCCCGACCAGTTCGGCTGCACGTTCTTGACGTCGAGCCGGCGCGCGATCGGCCCGTCGACCGCGTCGATGATCAGGGCGACGCCCAGCCATTGAAACATCGCCGCCCAGTGCTCGCGCACGGCCTCCAGCATCGCCAATAGCGCGATCGCCGCGCCGAACGCGGTGAAGATGTGCACCGAAAAGGCCGCGGCGCGGATCGCCGGTTTCGGCTTCAGGGAATCCTGCTGGGTATCCATGGCTTCTGCTATCAGAATGAGGCCGGTTTGCACATCCGCCATTGCGGCGCCCGGTCGCACAATCAGTCAGAAAATCAGGCGGAATCAGCGGGCTTGAATTTGCCGCCGGGCGTGTCATTTGTCGTTCCATGACAGACGCATCGACACTCCATGACGCCGCCGTGATCGGCGGTGGACCGGCCGGACTTGCCGCAGCGATCGCGCTGGCGCAGGCGGGTGCCCGGACCGCACTGGTGGCGCGGCGCATTCCCTATGCCGACAACCGCACCACCGCGCTGCTCGGCGCCTCCGTCGAACTGCTGGAGACGCTCGACGTCTGGTCCCGCTGCAAGGACAAGGCCGCCGCACTGGAGGTCATGCGCCTCGTCGACGACACCGGCCGGCTGTTCCGCGCGCCGGAGGTCCGGTTCTCCTGTCACGAAATCGCGCTCGACGCCTTCGGCTACAACATCGACAACCGCTCGCTGATGCTGGCGCTGGAAGCGCGTGCGGCTGAGCTGCCCAATCTCGTCCGTTTCGACGACGAGGCTGAAAGCGTCGTCATCGAAGCCGACGACGTCGCGGTCCGCACGGCCTCCGCGCAATTTCTCTCGGCCCGCCTGGTGGTCGGCGCCGACGGCCGGCATTCGCTGTGCCGGGAAGCTGCCGGCATCGCGGTGACGCGGCGCGAGCTGACGCAGACGGCGCTGACCTTCAACGTCGGTCACACGCGGCCGCATCGCAATGTCTCGACCGAGTTCCACACGCCGCATGGCCCTTGCGTGTTCGTGCCCCTGCCCGGCGACCGCTCCAGCATCGTCTGGGTCTCGGCGCCTGCGGAGGCCGAACGGCTCCGCGGCCTCAGCGATGCCGAGCTGTCGGCCGCGATCGAGAAGCAATCGCATTCGATCCTCGGGCGCATGACCGTCGAGCCCGGGCGCAACCTGTTCCCCCTCGCGATCGAACGTCCAAAATCCTTCGGCCGCGACCGCATTGCGCTGGTCGGCGAAGCAGCCCATGTGGTTCCGCCGATCGGTGCCCAGGGCCTCAATCTCGGCCTGCGCGATGCCGCCGACATTGCCAGGCTCGCGGGCGAGGTCATCGCAGCCGGCCAGGATCCCGGCTCGCCCGACCTGCTCAAGCGCTACGACCGCGCACGGCGTCCGGACGTTTTGAGCCGCACCTTTGCGATCGACATCGCCAACCGCTCGCTGCTCAACGATTTCCTGCCGCTCCAGCCGGTCCGCGCCGTGGGCATGCACCTGCTCGGCGCCATCGGCCCGCTCCGGCGATTTGCGATGCGCGAAGGCCTGACGCCGACCTGGCGAAGGTAGTTTCTCAGGCGCGATAGCGCGCGATGAATTGGATTAAGTTCGATCGAGCCGCGGGCTCGGTCCAACCTCTTCCGCTTGCGGGGGAGGTCGGCGCGAAGCGCCGGGTGGGGGCTCTCTCCTTTTAGGGATTTTCTCTGCAGACTTCAGACAATCCCCATGCGGAGATACCCCCTCCCCGACCCTCCCCCGCAAGCGCACCGTTCGTATCGCCAGCAGTTCTGGCTCTCACGGAAACACCAGCCGTCCGCTCTGAAGCAGCCACATCACGCTGGTCAGCGTGACCACGGATGCAAAGGTCCCGAGCAGCACCGCGACGGAGGCGGATTCGATCCAGGCATCGTTCTGCCGGGCGATGACGAACACGTTCAGCGCCGGCGGCAGCGAGGCCATCAGCACGGCGGTCGCAGCCCAGGGCTGCGCGAAGGGGCCGAACGCCAGCATCAGGCCGAACGCCGCCAGCGGATGGATCAGGAGCTTGACCGCGATCACGCCCGGCACTTCCCACGGCACCCGGTCGAACGGACGCAGCGCCACGGTCACGCCGAGCACGAACAGAGCGGTCGGAGCGGCGGCGTTCTGGAGGAAGGTGATGGTGCGGTCGAGCGCGACCGGCATCTCGATATGCAGCGCCGCGACCGCGGCACCGAAGCAGGCCGACATGATCAGCGGGTTGAGCACGATCTGCTTCAGCACGACGCCGAAGGCATGCACGATCGAGGGATGGTCGCGGTCGGAGAGCTCGATCAGGAGCGGCACGATCGTGAACAGGAAGATGCTGTCGCAGCAGAAGATCAGCGCGGTCGGCGCCGCAGCCTTGGTCCCGAGCACAGCGAGCGCCAGGCCAGGACCCATATAGCCGATATTGCCGTAGCCGCCGGAGAGACCTGCGAGCGTCGCCTCGCGCAATGTCAACCGTCCCAGAACCTTGCCGACCACCAGCGCCAGGGTGAATGCCGCAACCGTCGACAGCGTGGTCGCGACCAGGAACGGCGGGTTGTTCAATTCCGCAAACGGCGTCTTCGACATGATCGCAAACAGCAGCGCCGGCAGCGACACGTAGAGCAGGAAGAAGTTCATCCAGGCGAGGCCCGATTCCGGCAGGGACTTGGCCTTGCCGCAGGCAAAACCGACGAAGATCAAACCGAAATAAGGTAGCGCCAGATTGAGGATATCGACCATCGGTGAAGTATTTTCTGAAGACTTGGGGGCTATCTGCCCCTGAAGTGAACGTTAATTCCAGATGAGGCCACTAGCATCGGCCACAATCCTGGTCTATCGACGGGGAATGATTAAAGCGCGGACCGCCAAATTCCAGATCGGACAGGTCGTACGCCACCGGATCTTCTCGTTCCGGGGCGTGATCTTCGACATCGATCCGGAATTCAACAACACCGAGGAGTGGTGGCTGTCGATCCCCGAGGAGGTGCGGCCCCACAAGGACCAGCCGTTCTACCACCTGCTCGCGGAGAACGCGGAATCCGAATACGTCGCCTACGTGTCCGAGCAGAACCTGTTGCCGGACGAATCCGGCGAGCCGATCCGGCATTCGCAGGTGGCCGAGATCTTCATCAAGAACAAGGATGGCGGCTACCGCCCGCGCAATCCCTCGCTGAACTGAATTTCACTGGCAGACGGCTAGCAAAAAAGGCGCTCGTGAGAGCGCCTTTTTCATGTCCAGGACCCTGGTCCCGATTACTTCTGGCCGGCCGGAGCGGCCCCTGGGGCAGCACCACTCTGCTCTAGCTTCTTGCGCTGCTCATCAGCCTTCTTCTGAAGCTCTTCCTGGAGCTTCTTCTGATTTTCCTCGAACACCTTCGGATCGGTCGGCGGACCGTCATAGGCCTTCTGGAATTCGCCGGCGAGCGGCAGCGGCAGGGTCAGCGGCGCGCCGTTGGCGTTGATTGCCTGGACAACGAGATTCTGGCCCTTCTTCATGCTGTTGATGAGCTCGGGCGTCGCCTCGTAATCGGACATGCAGCCGTTCTGGAAGCAGATCACATAGGGCTGCTGCAGCGGCGCGTTGCTGTCGACGATGATGCGGGTGCCGTGCACGAGCTGCATGCCGAGCGGCAGCGTCACGCGCAGGATCTTCTTGGGCTCGCCTTCCGGCTCGATGATGACGGCGGCGATGACCGGCTGGCCCGATTCGATGCGGCCGTCCTTGCCGGTGAAGCAGACCTGCTTGGCGTTGGCGTCCTGGCCCTTCAGGCAGAACTTGGTCCAGGGGGCGTAGATCAGCTGGATCTGCTGATCCGCCGGCTGAGCCGCGCCCTGCTGCGCCGGAGCGCCTGCAGCGGGGGCCTGCTGGGCGGGGGCCTGAGCGGCCGGTGCCGGAGCCTTCGGGGCGGCCTTGGGAGGCGCTTTCGGGGCCGGAGTCGCCTTGGGCGCCCCCGGGGCCGGGGCCGGCGCCGGGGTCTGGGCCTCGGCGGCAAACGGAACGGCCAACGCCGTCGCCGTCAACAGGGCGAGAAGTCGCCCACGCGGCCGGACGGACGCGGCCAAGTAACGGAAATTCATTGCGGAAAACCCTTTCTGAACGGGAAGCGCCCGAACCGCTCCGAAGCGCCGAACCAAGCCGCCTTGGGCGCGGCTCTCTTCCCGTCAATTGAGGCAGATAAGTGACGGGCTCGGCGCTCTTGCGCGATTGCCCGCCTTCTTAACGTGGCCGACGAAAAGATCAATGCCGACAACCGTCTTTGGCCACATCCGCGGCTGCGCCCGGTGAAATTCCCTGTGATAGGATTCGAGGCTAGCCGGTCCTCGAATCAACGTGTGCCGATGTTCAAGTTCCAGCGCCTTTTCGAGGGCCCCGGTCTCCGCCTTTGCGTCCTTGGCTCTATGCTCGCGGTCGGGCTGTCCGCTGGCGGCGCGCGGGCCGAGGAAGCCCACGCCATCGCCATGCACGGCAAGCCGGCCATGCCGGCCGATTTCACCCACATACCCTATGCCAATCCCGATGCCCCCAAAGGCGGCCGCTTGACCTGGGGTGTTCTCGGAACCTTCGACAGCCTCAATCCCTTCATCGTGAGGGGATTGGCCGTGCAGCAGATACGGAGCTACGTGGTCGAGAGCCTGCTCGCGCGCGGCAATGACGAGCCGTTCACGCTCTATGGCCTGCTCGCCAGGAGCGTCGAAACCGACGACGAGCGAAGCTTCATCACGTTCCACCTCGATCCGCGCGCCCGTTTCTCCGACGGCAAGCAGGTCACGGCCGAAGACGTGCTGTTCTCCTGGCAGCTGCTGCGCGATCACGGCCGCCCCAACCACCGGCAGTACTACGCCAAAGTTGCCAAGGCCGAGGCGACCGATCCTCTCACCGTCCGCTTCGACCTCGCAGGCGCCAACGACCGCGAGCTGCCGCTGATCCTCGGCCTGATGCCGATCCTGTCGAAGCGAGCGGTCGATGTCGCGACCTTCGAGGAGACGACGCTGACGAGCCCGATTGGCTCCGGACCCTATCGCGTCACGGCCGTGAAGCCCGGCGCCAGCGTGACGCTGACGCGCAATCCCGACTATTGGGGCCGCGACCTTGCCATCAACCGCGGGCTCTACAATTTCGACGAGATCCGGCTCGACTATTTTCGCGAGGCCAACGGCCAGTTCGAAGCATTCAAGCGAGGCCTTTATGATTTCCGCGTCGAGCACGAGCCGCTGCGCTGGCACGACGGCTACGATTTTCCGGCCGCCAAAAGCGGCGAGGTGATCCGTGACACCGTCAAGCCGGGCCTGCCGCAACCCTCCGAATTCCTGGTGTTCAACACCCGCCGTCCGATCTTCTCCGACATCCGCGTGCGCCAGGCGCTGACGCTTCTGTTCGATTTCGAGCTGGTCAACCGCAACTACTTTTTCGGACTTTATTCGCGCGTTGCCGGCTATTTCGCCGGCTCGGACCTGTCGGCCTATGGCCGGCCTGCGGACGCGCGCGAGCGCGAGCTGCTCAAACCCTTCGCCGCGCAAATTCGGCCCGACATCATGGACGGCAGCTACCGTCTGCCGGTGACTGACGGATCGGGACGCGATCGCACCACGCTGCGCGCGGCGCTGAAGCTGCTGTCGGACGCCGGCTACGAGCTCGACGGCACGGTGCTGCGCAACCGCGCGACCAAGGCGCCCTTCACCTTCGAGATCCTGGTCACGACCCGCGATCAGGAACGCATCGCGCTCGCGTTCCAGCGCGACCTCAAGCGCGCCGGCATCGAGCCGAGCGTGCGAACGGTCGACCCCGTGCAGTTCGACCAGCGTCGGCTCGCTTACGAATTCGACATGATTCAGAACCGCTGGGACCAGTCGCTGTCGCCCGGCAACGAGCAATATTTCTATTGGGGCAGCGCTGCCGCGGACAATCCGGGGACGCGCAACTACATGGGCGCCAGGGATGGCGCGGTCGATGCCATGATCGCCGCCCTGCTCGAGGCCCGTGAACATACGGATTTCATCTCGTCGGTGCGGGCGCTCGACCGCGCCCTGATCGCGGGCTTCTACACAATCCCCCTGTTTAACGTATCCGAGCAATGGATCGCGCGCTGGAATCGGATAGAACGGCCCAAGGCCACCTCGCTCTCAGGCTATCTGCCGGAGACCTGGTGGTCGAAGGGGCAGCCGCAAGCTCATCAAGCAAAGTGACGCCGTGAACCAGCCAGCAATATCGCCGACGCTCGACACGTTGTTTCAGCGCACGCTGATGCGGCAGCCGCACGCGCCCGCCCTGCTCGACCCGCTCAACAAGGCCCGCGTGACCGGGCATCAGCCGCGGCGGATGACCTACGCCGAGGCAGACACGGCCATCGAGGCGCTGTCGGCCTATTTCGTCGAATCGGGCCTGCCGGCCAATTCCGTCATCGCCATCCAGCTGCCCAATACGGTCGAGTTCGTGCTGACGGTGCTCGCCGCCCATCGCGCCGGCCTCGTCGTCGCCGTGCTGCCGCTGCTCTGGCGGCACGCGGAACTCACCGCCGCGCTCAACCGCACCGCGGCGCGCGCGATCGTCACCATGAGCACGGTCGACGGCGTCAGCTATGCCGATCTGGCGATGCATGCGGCCGCCGAAGCCTTCTCGATCCGTCACGTCTGCGGCTTCGGCACCGATCTGCCCGAAGGCATGGCTTCGCTCGACGACGTGTTGGCCCGCCCGCCGGGCACCACGCGCGCCGTGATCCAGGACGGCCGCAAGGCGGCGATGATCTCCTTCGACGTCACCGCGGAAGGCTTTCGCCCGGTACCGCGACCGCATTTCAGCGTGATCGCCGGTGGCCTTGCGATGTCGCTGGAAGCCGACATCCGGCAGGGCGCGACCGTGATGGCGGCATTCACACCGATGTCGTTCGCAGGGCTCGCCTCCTCGCTCGCGGTGTGGCTGCTCTCCGGCGGCGCGCTGGCGCTGCATCATCCGTTCGAGAACGACGTGCTGGAGCAGCAGATCAACGAGCATGGATGCGAGGTGCTGATCGCGCCGGCGCAGCTTGCCTTGCGGCTCGGCGATGCCGACCTGGCGGCGCGGATGCCGACCTTGCGCAACGTCGTCGGCCTGTGGCGCGCGCCCGAGCAGGTGGCGGCGAGCGATGCCTGGATCGCGCCACATGCCCCGCTGACCGACGTCTACCTGTTCGGCGAGGCCGGGCTGTTCGGCGCCCGCCGCGGCGAGGACGGCATGCCCGTTGCGGTGATGCCCGGGCCGCATGGCGCTCCGCGCGAGCAATCCGGCTCGTCCATTGCCGGCGAGATCCTGCTGACGCCGAAGGGCACGCTCGGCCTGCGCGGCGCGATGGTGCCGATCGCGGCCTATGCCCCGCCGCAGCCGGTCGGCGACACGCTGATCGCGCAGCCGCCGCGAGACTATGTCGACACCGGCTATGCCGCCCGGCTCGACCGTCCGAGCGGCGCAATCTGCATCACCGCGCCCCCCTCCGGTATCATGGCCGTCGGCGGCTACCGCTTCCTCTCCAACGACCTCCAGGAATGGGCGCGCCGGCTCGGCCAGGGCGCCCTGCTCACCGCGCTGCCCGATCGGCTGTCCGGCCACCGGCTGGCCGGACGCGCCCAGGACAATACCCGGGCCCGCGAGGCGCTCAGCGAGCTCGGGCTTAACCCCCTGATGGTCGAAGCTTTTCGCGACCGTTCCGGGCCGGTCTAGCCGCAGTTTCGCCTGGTGCGTTGACGCTGCATTAAGGCGGCCAAACTAGATTGCGGGGCATCTGTCGCGTGATCAGAGTTTGCGAATGTCCCAGGCGGGCCCGATCCTGTTTGTGTCCAATGCCGAGCGGCCGCCCTTCATTGCGGCGCTGGACGAGGCCCGGCTCTTTCCCGTCGTCGACACCGACTGGGCCAGCGCAGCGCGCGCGGTCGAGCAGGTCCAGCCGGCCGCGGTTCTCGCCCAGATGTCCGGCGGTCACGAGCCGCATATTGCGCCGCTCGCCAAGAAGATCGCCGACCAGCCGCTTTACCTTCCCTTCGTGGCCCTCGATGCGATGGGCATGCTGCCTCACAACGCCCTGCCGTTCTCTTCGCGCGGCGGCAATTCCGACCGCCTCATCGCGCGGCTTCGCGCCGCTTTGCGCGTGCGCACCCTGCACGCCACGGTGCTGCGCCGGCTGCCGGAAGTGAAGGTCGCGCTGCCGGAGGGCGATCCGGCCCGCGATGCCACCGTGCTCCTGATCGGCCGCGGCTCGGCCTATCCCGCGCTCTCCGTCGCGCTCGGCGAACGCGCCGGCGTGGTCGGCGCGCTCTCGATCGAGGCCGCCGCGAAACACCTCAACACCCGCGACCTCGACGGCGTCGTGCTCGCCGAAGGTTTTACCGCGCGCGTCACCGACGCCTTTCTCACGGTGCTTGCCGAGGACACCCGCTTTCGCAGCCTGCCCGTCGTCGTCACCGCGCACCAGCTGACGCAGACTTACGACCTGCCCAATCTCGAGCTGATCCCGGGCGAGCCGGCGAAGGTCGCGGCCAATGCACTGCCCCTGATCCGCCAGCATGCGATGGAAGCACAATTGAGCCGCACGCTGCGCTCGATCGATGCCGGCGGCTGGCTCGATCCGCGCAGCGGCCTGCTGACGGTCGAAGCCTTCGCCCGCGATTTCGCCAAAGCGGTCGAGCAGACGCTGGCCCGCGGCGGCGGTCTCTCCGTCGCACGCTTCGCCTTCGACCCCGGCAATTCCCGCGCCCAGCTCGATGCTGCCCGCATCCTCAGCCGCCTGATGCGGCAGATGGATTTCGGCGCCGCGCAGAAGGACGGCTCGGTCATCGTCGTGTTCGCGGAAACCGACTTCCGCACCGCCCACATGATCGCCCGCCGCCTCTCGGCGGTGATGCGTCACACCTCCAACGGCAAGCACGAGATGCGCAGCGAGCCCGTCGTCAGCGTGGATTCGCTGTCGCCGTCGGATACGGCAAGGTCGTTGCTGGGGCGGCTGTCCGCGGATGCGTCGCGAGCGGCGTCGTAATTACAACCTCGCTGCCGTAGGGTGGGCAAAGCGAAGCGTGCCCACGGTATCCCTCGTCTTTGAAAGATGGTGGGCACGCTTCGCTTCGCCCACCCTACGATATCTCGCCCGATCCTCACGCCGCCTTCTTGCTCTCCGCGAGCTGCGCCAGCTGCCGCATGATCTCCGTCGTCCCCACGAGACGCTCTTCCGGCGTCTCCCAGTCCTGCAGGAACACCACCTTCATGTCGGGCCGCACCTTGGCGGCCTGGCCGTAGCTGCGGATGAACGACACCAGGCGGTCGGGATAGGCGAAGGAATTGTCGCGGAAGGCGATGACGGCGCCCTTCGGGCCGGCGTCGATCTTGCCGACATTGGCCCTTCGGCAGAACGCCTTGATCGCGGCGACCTTGAAGAGGTAGCGCACCTCGTCCGGCAGCACGCCGAAGCGATCGCGCATCTCCGCGCCAAAATTCTCGATCTCCTCCTCGGTGTCGAGATCGGCCAGACGCCGGTACAGTGACAGCCGCACCGAGAGATCGCCGACGTAATCCTCCGGGATGAGCACGGGCATGCCGATCGTGATCGACGGCGACCAGCGGTCGGCGGCGGGCTCGGAGACGCCGGCCTTGAGGTTGACGATCGCCTCCTCCAGCATCGACTGATAGAGCTCGAAGCCGACCTCCTTGATGTGGCCGGACTGCTCCTCGCCGAGCAGATTGCCGGCGCCGCGAATGTCGAGATCGTGCGAGGCGAGCTGGAAGCCTGCCCCCAGCGTCTCCAGCGATTGCAGCACCGTGAGCCGGCGCTCGGCCTGCGCCGTGATCTTCTGCTGCGCCGGCAGTGTGAACAGCGCATAGGCGCGCAGCTTGGAGCGGCCGACGCGGCCGCGCAGCTGATAGAGCTGGGCTAGACCGAACATGTCGGCACGGTGGACGATCAGCGTGTTGGCGTTGGGAATGTCGAGGCCGGACTCGACGATCGTGGTGGACAGCAGGATGTCGAACTTGCCGTCGTAGAACGCGGTCATGATGTCTTCAATCACCGCGGGCGGCATCTGGCCGTGCGCGACCGCGACCTTCATCTCCGGCACGTTCTTGTCGAGGAAATCCTTGACCTCGGCGAGGTCGTCGATGCGCGGCACCACGTAGAATGCCTGGCCGCCGCGATAGCGCTCGCGCAGCAGCGCCTCGCGGATCATCAGCGGATCATGCGGGGCGACGAAGGTGCGCACCGCGAGACGATCGACCGGGGGCGAGGCAATGATCGAGAGCTCGCGCACGCCGGTCAGCGCCAGCTGCAGCGTGCGCGGGATCGGAGTTGCCGACAGCGTCAGCACGTGCACCTCGGAGCGCAGCGCCTTCAGTCGCTCCTTGTGAGTGACGCCAAAATGCTGCTCCTCGTCGACGATGACGAGGCCGAGGTCGCGGAACTTGATCGCCTTGCCGAGCAACGCGTGGGTGCCGACGACAATGTCGACCGAACCGTCGGCGATGCCCTTCTTGACCAGATTGAGCTCCTTGGTCGCGACCAGGCGCGAGGCCTGCGCAACGTTGACCGGAAATCCCTTGAAGCGCTCGGTGAAGGTCTTTGCGTGCTGGCGCGCCAGCAGCGTGGTCGGGACCACGACGGCGACCTGCTTGCCTTCGAGGGCCACGGCAAAGGCCGCGCGGAGCGCGACCTCGGTCTTGCCGAAGCCGACGTCGCCGCAGATCAGCCGGTCCATGGGACGGCCGAGTTCGAGATCCTTCAGCGTGGATTCGATCGCGCCTAGCTGGTCCTCGGTCTCGTCATAGGGGAAGCGCGCGCAAAACTCGTCATAGAGGCCCTGCTGCACCGGCAGCTTGGGCGCTTCGTGCAGATGGCGCGCGGCGGCGATCTTGATCAATTCGCCCGCGATCTCGCGGATGCGGTTCTTGAGCTTGGCCTTGCGGGTCTGCCAGCCACCGCCACCGAGGCGATCGAGCTCGACCGTGGTCTGGTCCGAGCCGTAGCGTGACAATAGCTCGATGTTCTCGACCGGCAGGAACAGTTTTGTTTCGGCGGCATAATGCAGCTCGAGACAGTCATGCGGCGCACCCGCGACATCGAGGGTCTGGAGGCCGATGAAACGGCCGATGCCGTGATCGACGTGGACGACGATGTCGCCCGCGGCAAGGCTCGTCACCTCCGAGATGAAATTGTCGAGCTTGCGGCTGGCCTTGCGCGGCCGCACCAGGCGGTCGCCAAGGATGTCCTGCTCGCTGATGAGCGCGATCTCGTCGGTCTCGAAGCCGCTTTCGAGGCCGAGCACGGCGAGCATGGTCTCGTTGCGCGGGGTCGCCTGCACCGTCCGCCAGCTGTTGACGCTGGTGGTGTGGGCCAACTTGTGGTCGCGCAACATCGAATTCATGCGGTCGCGCGAGCCTTCGCTCCAGAGCGCGATCACGACCTTCTTGCGCTGGGCGTGCAGCGCCATGACATGGCTGACCACGGATTCGAATACGTTGACCGTCGTGTCGTTGCGCTCCGGCGCGAAATCGCGGCCCTTGCGGGCACCGGCGTCGACGACACTGGTCCCGTCAGCCGGAACCGAGAACTGCGTCAGCCGCAGCAGCGGCATGTCGCTCTCGCGCTTGGTCCATTCCTCGCCGGTCAGATAAAGCCGGTCTGGCGGCAGCGGCTTGTAAATGGCGCCGCCGCCGGGATGCTCCATGGCGTCGCGGCGGGCCTCGTAATAGTCCTGGATCTGCTTGAAGCGCTCGCGGACGGCGTCCTCGGCCTGCGGCTCGATCGCGATGGGCGCGCCTTGCAGATAGTCGAACAGCGTGTCCATCCGATCCTGGAACAGCGGCAGCCAGTGCTCCATGCCGGGATGGCGGCGGCCCTCGCTGACAGCCTCATACAGCGCATCGTCGCGCTCGGGCGCGCCGAACTCGGCGACATAGCCCATGCGGAATCGGCGGATGGTGTCGGTGACGAGCTGGAATTCCGAGATCGGCACCAGGTCGAGCGAGCGCATGTCGAGCAGCGTGCGCTGGGTCTCGGCGTCGAAGGAGCGGATCGATTCCAGGCTGTCGCCGAAGAAATCGAAGCGGACGGGCTGATCGAGGCCGGCCGGAAACAGATCGAGGATGCCGCCGCGCACGGCGTATTCGCCGGGCTCGCGCACGGTCGAGGAACGGTTGTAGCCGTTGTGCTCGAGCCAGGCGACGATAGTGTCCATCGGCACCACGTTGCCGGGCGCAACCGACAGCGCCTGCGCCGCAACGAGCTCGCGCGCGGGCACGCGCTGCACCACCGCGTTCACCGTGGTCAGCACGATCAGCGGCTTGTCACTGCCGGTGAGCGAGGCCAGCCGTGCCAGCGTGGTCAGGCGTTGTGCCAAGATGCCGCCATGCGGCGAGACGCGGTCATAGGGCTGGCAGTCCCAGGCCGGGAAAGTCAGCACCGGCAGATCGGGAGCGAAGAACTGCAGCGCGCGTTCGAGCTGCTGCATGCGCGGACCGTCGCGGCAGACCACGGCAAGGCTGACGGCCGGCTTCTTCGGCCGCGCCGCGATGGCGCGGGCGAGATCGGAGACGACAAGGCCTTCGGCGCCTTCCGCGACATTGGCGAGCGTCAGCACACGGCCGGGCGCAAGCAGCTCGGCCGGAGATTTCATTCCCTGCTTCATGCGTCGCGGTCCGCGATCGGATAGGCCTTGATGCGGGCAAACAGCGCGCCGGTGACATCGGCCGGCAGCACCTTGTCACCGGTGATGGCGGCATAGAGATCGGGATCGTTGACCTCGAGCAGCGTCTCGAGCTGATCGAGCTCGGCGTCGGACAGATTGCCGATCTCGGCATCCGCGAAGCGGCCGAGGATCAGGTCCATCTCGCGCGTGCCGCGGTGCCAGCAGCGGAACAAAAGCCGCTTGCGGCGGTCGTCCAGCCCGCTGCTCGATCGTGTCGTTCCCGTCATGTCTCAAATCCAGTCAAACGCAGAAAGCCCGGACGTGCCGGGCGGGGCTGATATAGCCATTCGAGGTGGCCGTGTCAGCCCTCGATTTGGCAAGCCTGCCGCCCGGGTTGCGGCCGCGAAAAAAGCCGTGGATGCCCGGCATAAAGCCGGGCATGACGGGCCGAAACGATCCTAGATTCGCATCCATGCGCCCCAGCCTGCTCAATCCGCTGTTTGCCCCCGTGACCAGCCTGCCCGGCGTCGGTCCGAAGCAGGACAAGCTGCTGCAGTATTTGCTCAGCCGCAATGAGACGCCGCGGCTGGTCGATCTGCTCCTGCACCTTCCGAGCCAGGTGATCGACCGCCGGGCGCGGCCAAAAATCCGCGACGCGGCGGTCGGAACCATGGTGACGCTGGAGGTCACCGTCGACCGCCACCGCCCGCCTCCGCCCCGCAATGCCCGCGCGCCCTATCTCGTCTATGCCAGCGACGACACCGGCGACGTCGTGCTGACCTTCTTCCGCGCCAAGCCCGGCTATGTCGAAAAACTGCTGCCAATGGGGGAGAAGCGCTACGTCTCCGGCACGCTGCAGATGTATGAAGGCATCCCGCAGATCGTGCATCCCGACCGCGTGCTGGACGAGGAAGCGATCTCGAAACTCTCAGGGATCGATCCGGTCTATCCGCTAACGGAAGGCCTGGCGCTCGGCTCGCTCCGCCGCGCGATCGCCCAGGCGCTGCAGAAGCTGCCTTCGTTGCCGGAATGGATCAGCCCGGAGGTGATGCGCCGCTGCAGTTTCCCGCCGATCGCCGAAGCGCTCAACCGCGTGCATCAACCGGTCGAGCTGACGGACATCCTGCCCGACCAGCCGTTCTGGTCGCGCCTCGCCTTTGACGAGCTGCTGGCCGGCCAGCTCGCGCTCGCCCTGATCCGCGCGCAACTCCGCCGCCCGGCCGGCGTCCGCAACGCCGGCGACGGGCATTTGCGCAACAAGATCATCGACGCCCTGCCCTATGCGCTGACGCCCTCTCAGCGCAGCGCAGCGGCGGCGATCGCCGAGGACCTGCAACAGCCGGTGCGCATGCTGCGTCTGTTGCAGGGCGACGTCGGCTCCGGCAAGACCGTGGTCGCGCTGCTCGCGGCCGCAGCCGTCGCCGAAGTGGGAAAGCAGGCGGCGCTGATGGCCCCGACCGAAATTCTGGCGCGGCAGCACATCAAGACCATCGCGCCGCTCGCCGAGCGCGCGGGAATGCGGGTCGCGATCCTCACCGGCCGTGAAAAGGGCAAGGAGCGCCGCGAACTGCTGGCGCAGCTCGAAGCCGGTGAGATCGACCTCGTCGTCGGCACCCACGCCCTGATCCAGGACGACGTGATCTTCCACGATCTCGCCCTCGCCATCGTCGACGAGCAGCACCGCTTCGGCGTGCGCGAACGCCTCGCGCTGACGTCCAAGGGCGAGGCGGTCGACGTGCTGGTGCTGAGCGCGACGCCGATCCCGCGCACGCTCGTGCTGACCTATTTCGGCGACATGGACATTTCCGAGCTGCGCGAAAAGCCGGCCGGCCGCCAGCCGATCGAAACCCGCACCATATCGATCAGCCGCCTCGCCGAAGTCACTGACAGCATCGGCCGCGCGCTGCAGGCCGGCAAGCTGGTTTACTGGATTTGCCCGCTGGTCGAGGAATCCGAGGCAGAAGGCACCGAACACCTCACCAACGCGACGAAACGTTTCGAGAGCCTGCAGAAGCGTTTTGGCGACCGCGTCGGCCTCGTCCACGGCCAGATGAAGGGCACCGAGAAGGACCGCGTGATGGGCCAGTTCGCCGCCCACGAGATCGGCTTGCTGGTCGCGACCACCGTGGTCGAGGTCGGCGTCGACGTGCCGGCGGCGACCATCATGGTGATCGAGAATGCCGAGCGTTTTGGCCTTGCCCAGCTGCACCAGCTGCGCGGCCGCATCGGACGCGGCTCGGAGGCCTCGACCTGCCTGCTGCTCTACTCCGAGCCGCTCGGCGAGATGTCGAAGGCACGCCTGAAGGTGATCCGCGAGACCACCGACGGTTTTCGCATCGCCGAGGAAGACCTCAAGCTGCGCGGCGAAGGCGACGTGCTGGGCGTGCGCCAGAGCGGCCTGCCCGGCTACCGCATCGCGCGCTCGGAGGTCCACGGCCAGCTCATCACCCAGGCCAGAGACGAGGCGCTGCGCATCCTCAAGGACGATCCAAAGCTGAAGGGCGAGCGCGGCGAAGCTCTGCGCTGCCTCTTGTATCTGTATGAGCGCGACGAGGCGATCCCGCTGATCGGGGCGGGCTGAGGTTCAGGCGCGACGTCTCCTCCTCGTCATTGCGAGCGCAGCGAAGCAATGACGCATGGACACACAGACCCGCGCACTTCGACCAAACTGCCGGAGCGATGGTGCGGGGCCACTAGGCCTTCTTCCGCGCGATCCCCGTGGCAAACGCCTTCATCAGCGCCGCATCCGCCGCCTCGCCGCTCGCATCCTTTGCAAGATGCTCGAACCATCTGGCAAAGCCTTCATAGATCTGGCTGGCCGGATGATCCGGGCCGAGGAAACCGGAAATCTCACGCATCTCGGCGACCCAGCGATAGGCCTTGGGGATCATGTCAGGCAGGGCGACGTCGAGCCGCGCCAGGATCGCCGGCTGGCTCAGCGCCAGTTCGTTCCGCAACGCGTCCGCAGCGCCCGCTTTCGTCGCCGCGACCACCATGGCCGAGCCGATGCCGGCGAGGCCCTTGACGATGCCGGCGTAGGACATCTTTAGAGCCGACGCCGCGCCGACCGGGCCCTCGACGATTCGCACATCGAGGCCAAAATCCTTCAGCACCGCGACGTCCTTCGCGTGCTCGCCGCACACATAAAAGGCCGGGCTCTTGCCGCCCGGCTGCGGCGGAAAACCGATGATGCCGCCATCGACGAACGGCGCCTGCGCCGAGCCGATGATCTCCTCAATTCTCTGCACGGTATCGACGTTGACGGCGTTGCAATCGACCACGATTGGCTTCTTGTCGCGCCTGACGATCAGCGCGGCCAGCCGTTCAGCCAGCGCGACGGCTTCGCCCGGCGGCACGATCGAGAGGATGATGTCGGCGCCCGCAATTTGATTGTCATCGGCACCGACCATGCCGGCTTCCGCCGCGCGTTTCCGCGTCGCCTCGCTCCGCCCGTCCAAAGACGTCAGCACGCGCGCGCCATGCTCAACGAGGCGGCGGGCGACGGCGCTGCCCATGGCGCCGGGTGCGAGAATCGCAATGGTCTTGGACATCATGTACTCCAGATCGAATTCCGAGCGAGGCGCTCAGGCGAACCGGAGACTATCAGAGGATGCGAACGCGCGCGTGACCGACGGCCATCCCGCAGCGGAATGGCCCTACTCCACCTTCGCAGGCTCGGGCTAAAGCGCGGACGCGTTGGCGATGCGCGCGGCATTCGCCATGCCCGCGAGTGCCGCGGCCTTTTTCGGATCGGGTGCCGAGCCCGGCTGCACCACGCCTGCCGACATGATCAGCGTCGCCGCGTCCTCGGCGGTGAGGTCGACCTCGATGATCTTGCTCTTCGGGACATAGAAGAAGAAGCCGGTGGTCGGGTTCGGCGAGCACGGCAGGAACACCGAGACGTGCTCCTCCTGCCCCGGCAGGTTGCGCGCGATGTCCTCGTTCGGCGATTGCGAGATCAGCACGATCGACCACATGCCCGGCGAGGGAAACTCGACCAGTCCGACCTTGCGGAAGCTCGAGCCCTTGCCCGAGAACAGCGTCTCGAACACTTGCTTCAGGCCGCGATAGATGGCGCGCACCGCCGGGATCCGGCCGAGGAACGTTTCGCCGACATCGACGAGCGTCCGGCCGATCAGATTGGCCGCGAGGAAACCGACCAGCGTCAGCGTGAAAAATGCGACAACCAGTCCCCAGCCGGGAACGACATACGGCAGATAGGTTTCCGGCCGATAGGCCAGCGGCACGAACGGCCGCACCACGCCGTCGACCCAGGTGACGAACCACCAGACCAGATACAGGGTGATGGCGATCGGCCCCGTCACCACGAGGCCAGTCAGAAAATAGTTGCGGAAGCGGCCCATCAGGCCGGTATGCGGTTCCGGGAGCGGATCAAGAGGCGCGGGCGCGTCGTCGCGGGGGGTCATTCGGGTTCCAGGTCGGTCGCAGCACACAAGCTAGGGTCTTCTAGCAGGTTTTGGAAGACCGCGACCGCCTGATATCCCTTCTGCCTATTCCACGGTCACCGATTTCGCGAGGTTGCGCGGCTGGTCGACGTCGGTCCCCATGACGACAGCCGTGTGATAGGCGAGCAGCTGCACGGGAACGGCATAGACCATCGGAGTGAAGGCCGCCGCCATGTCGGGCATGACGATGGTGACGAGGGACTCGACGGTCGCCTCCTCCGCACCCTTCGCGTCCGTCATCAGGATGATGTTGCCGCCGCGGGCGGCGACCTCCTGCATGTTTGACACCGTCTTTTCGAACACCCGGTCGTGCGGCGCGATGACGACGACAGGCATCGTCTCGTCGATCAGCGCGATCGGCCCGTGCTTGAGCTCGCCGGCGGCATAGCCCTCGGCGTGGATGTAGGAAATCTCCTTCAGCTTTAGCGCGCCTTCGAGCGCAAGCGGGAAGCTGGTGCCGCGGCCGAGATAGAGCACGTCGCTGGACTTGGCGATCCGGTGCGCGAGCTTTTCGATCTGCAGCTCGGTGGTGAGCGCATCCGCCATCAGGCGCGGGACTTCGACGAGGCCGTGAACCAGCTTGGTTTCGTCCTCATCGGACAATTCGCCTCTGGCCTTGCCGGCCGCGATCGCAAGGTTTGCCAGCACCATGAGCTGGCAGGTGAAGGCCTTGGTCGAGGCGACGCCGATCTCGGGGCCCGCGAGCGTCTGCAGCACGGTCTCGCTCTCGCGCGCGATCGTCGAGGTCGGGACGTTGACGACGGCGACCGTATGCACGCCCTCGGCCTTGGCATAGCGCAGTGCCGCAAGCGTGTCGGCGGTCTCGCCCGACTGCGAGATGAAGATGGCGAGATCGCCCTTGCGCAAGGGCGCCTCGCGGTAGCGGAATTCGGAGGCGACATCGACCTCGACCGGCACGCGCGCAAAGCGCTCGAACCAGTATTTTGCGACGTAGCCGGCATAGCTCGCGGTGCCGCACGCCGTAATGTTGATGCGCTGGATGTTCTTGAAGTTGAACGGCAGCTTGACCGGCAGCGCGACACGTTCGGTCGCCATGTCGACGTATCGCGCCAGCGTATGGCCGACCACTTCCGGCTGCTCGTGGATCTCCTTCGCCATGAAGTGGCGATAGTTCGCCTTGTCGACCAGCGAGGTCGAGGCGGCATGCTTGATCTTGTCGCGCTGGACGGCATTGCCGTCCTTGTCGAAAATCGACGCGCTCTTGCGGGTCAGCACCGCCCAGTCGCCGTCCTCGAGATAGCTGATCGTGTCGGTGAACGGGCCGAGCGCGATGGCATCCGAGCCGAGATACATCTCGCCGTCGCCGTAGCCGATCGCCAGCGGCGGCCCGTTGCGGGCACCGATCATCAGGTCGCCATCGCCGGCAAAGATGAAGCCAAGCGCGAAGGCGCCGCGGAGCCGCCCCAGCGCCAGTTTGACGGCTTCGACCGGCTTGTTGCCGCGCGTGAGCAAATCGTCGACCAGATGCAGCACGATCTCGGTGTCGGTCTCGGTGTGGAACACCGTGCCCTTTTTCTCGAGTTCCTCGCGCAGCTCGCGGAAATTCTCGATGATGCCGTTGTGGACCACGGCGACGCGATCGGTCGCGTGCGGATGGGCGTTGTTGACGGTGGGCTTGCCGTGGGTGGCCCAGCGGGTGTGGCCGATGCCGGTGGTGCCCAGGAGCGGCTCGGCTTCCAGCCGCTTCTCCAGGTTCTTCAGCTTGCCCTCGGCGCGCCGGCGCTCGAGGTGCTTGCCTTCGAGCGTGGCGACGCCCGCCGAGTCATAGCCGCGATATTCAAGACGTTTGAGCGAATCCACCAGCTGCTCTGCAACCGGCTCGCGCCCGAGAATGCCGACAATCCCGCACATGCGGATCACTATCCCCCAAATCGTCGAAAAATCGCCTAAACGACGCGCTCGGTTTTTAGCGAAAATCCCAGGGAACCATATACTCAATATTTATTGCGGATTGTGAGGTTTCCAACTTGCTAAAGGCTGTCAAGCCCTGCCACTCAATGACATCTAAGTTCATGTATTTACTCGCATTTTTTAGCTTTTCGTCTATATTGACACTGTTGTGCGTTGTCGCTGCCTGTCAACGCATTGCACTCAACCTGTCCTCAACAATTGTTTGCGTTCCCAACAATGTCACATCGCGATGAACGGATTGATTTCACGGATTTTAAAATCCGCAGCCTGAAGGTCGGAACGAAGCTCGACAAGGAAGGTAAGCCGACTCAAGTCCCCAAGGATTTCTATGATGACCGTGTGCGCGGTCTCATTCTCCGGGTCAATCCCGAAGGTACGAAGACGTGGCGTGTCATGTGGTACCTCGCGGGCGGCCGTACCCGCGTTACGAAGCTCGGCCGATATCCTATCATGTCCATAGCAGCGGCTCGCGACGCGGCAGTAGACTTCCTGCGTGACCCGCAGAAAGCGGTCGCAAAGCAAAACGACATCCCGTCGCTGTTCCAAGATGTCGCTGAAACCTTCATTCTCAAGCATGTCAAAGAAGGCGGACACCTTACTGCTAAGGTAACCGAACAGCGCATACGCAAGCACCTGGTCCCGGCATTCAAGGATCAGGAGTTTGCGCTAGTCCGACGTGCCCAGCTTATCAAGCATCTCGACGACACGATTGAAAGCCCGTCGATGCGGGATGCGGTCCTCACGATTTTCAGGACAATGGCGAACTTCTACGCTCTGAACCTCGATCCGACGGAAGACTACGTCAGCCCAGTCATCAAAGGAATGTCCAAATACGACAAGCGCGCTCGAAACCGGGTTCTTACCTCGGAGGAGATCGTCACGTTCTGGCGTGTCACTGGAGAGATGGGGACGTTCGGAGCCTTGTGTCGCTTCCTTCTCCTGACGGGACAACGCCGCGAGAAGGCAAACACTCTCGAGTGGACGCATCTACGGAACGGAGTGTGGCATCTCCCCGTAGTCGAGGGCGCAAAGGGACATCCGGCTGAAATCAAGCTCCCTGCCCTCGCGCTCGCAATCATTCAAGCCCAACCGCGCATTTACAAATGCCCCTACGTGTTCCCAGCCCTCCGTGGGCGAGGACCGTTCAACGCTTGGGGACAGTGGACGAAAGAGCTGCAGGACAAAATGCGCGACGCACTTCCGCACTCGCGGCCCTTCACGACCCACGACCTACGCAGAACGTTTCGGACGACGCTCGACACCCTCAAGCCTGCAATTCCTTTTGAGGTCAAAGAGCACGCAATCGGACATGCCGTTGGGACGAAGGTTGCCCGGACATATTCTCACTATGACTTCTTGCCTGAGATCGCGGACGCCGTTGCCGCGCTCGCCGCCCATATCTCCAACCTCGTCACCCCGCCCTCCGGGAACGTCGTCCGTCTGAAGACGAAACGCAGTCGTCAGAACTGATTCCGTCAGGATCGCAGCGGAGGGGGCACACGCCCGTTCTGATGCGTCCCCTATCCCTTCCCTCCCCAAGGGATAGAAAACGGCTCTAGACCGCTCCCAGCGAGCGCATGGGATCATTGCCCGGGCCCTCCTCCTCTGTCCTGCGCGACAGATTGTACGTATCCGGATATCCCCTTGTGCTCGCTTGTCAATTCGTGTCATCCTGGCGACAGGCCACACGAAGTGGCGATCGTCGGGGGGAAGTCCCCGACCTCTCGATTGCGGAACCACCGCGGTATTCCTGACAGGGCCCGGCGCAATCCTCTAACTCTCGCAACTCACCTCTTTGAGGTGAGAGCGGTAGCTATTGGATGCAGCCATGAAACGGCCCGCAAATCGGAAATCTACCCAACTCAACGTCTCTACCCGGCCTCTCTCTCCCGACGCACAGTTGTGCGATCGGCATCAAGCCGCTCAACTCCTCGGCGTCAGCTTCAGCACCATTCGCAATCTTGAGCGACACGGCAAGCTGACGGGCCGCACGCTGACGGACTCGCCATCTTCGCGAAAGATGTTCGAGGTCGCGGATGTTCTGGCGCTCGCGCGCGTGAGCAAAGCCTGCCGGCTTCTGCCTGATCTCGGGTCCGTGATTGTCGTGAACGGTAGGACCTATCGCGAGGTAATTGACGAAGCCGCGACTTAAAAGAAATGGCCCCATGCTGTTGCCGCAGCGTGGGGCCTTCTTCAATCCTCTGATGCATGCGGAGACACGCATCAATGCCCCGAAATATAACGCACTACCTCAACGCGAACAAGCCGCAAGTACTCACAGGCGTCTCTCCATTTAATGGGATCGCGCCGAGTGACATGCACGCCTACCACGACAAGCTCGCATTTTGGATCGAGAGATCTTTCAGCGAGAAAGAGAAAGACTTCATTCGCCGAGAATGTGGGCCCGGCGGGACGGACCTCGACCGAGAGGAAGGAAAGCGCCGAGCACGCTTCAATCCCAAACTGATCCAACGCATCGAAACAAGGCAACCAAGCCAAGACCTGCTCAAATTCCTGAGCACTGTCCCCGGCCTCTATCTCAACATGGTCGAATTCACACTCGACCTGATCTTTGAGAGCGAGGAGGATCGCGACGAGATGTACCAATATCTGGACCGGCACCTAGTCAAACGAAATCATCGGGGCGAGGTTCGGTACGTCAAGCGCACGCGTTACACAGACCGAAGATGGGCGCCAACGAACCTCGTGATGTATCCCCCGGAATTCGCGAAGCTCACGGGGGAAGTCTATTGCCTGCATCTGGAGTTCAGGGTTTGTGGCGTTCGCGCTCTCGACCGCATGGAAATTCGAGGCGTGACGGACCTCGTCAATTTCGATCACCATGCATTTTGGGCACCTCGACTCCTGATCAAGAGGATTGGAGACTTCGCCCGCCTCGGCCGCATCCAATCAAATGGAGAGAGGAGACAGAGGAAGCACACACCAAACAAGCCGCGCATCTATACGACCAGACGCGGCTTTCGGTATCACACTGATGCGCGGATTGGTCAAACCCTATGGCGTGCGAAGGAGACCGTGCAGAAGATGATTGACGATGCTAGGAAAAAGAAAATTCCTGTCAGTCGCAGTCTCATCCCTATCGATAACAGGGCACTCCTCCCTATCCGTAAAATCGAGAAATCGGGAAATCTCAATGGAAGCAACGGGATGGGCGAAGCAAATGTGAAATGTCTTGCTAATAAGAGAACCCCTTCTCCAATCAAGCCCAAGATCAAGCGGGAAAGACTTCAGTCCTGAACCTGTTTCCCTTTGATCCCTTGTCCTCTTGAGAGCCTTTCAAGCCTCCTAGATCGTAAGGTCTCTTACGCGAGGAGCGAAGACCTTGTGCATCTGGATCAGTTTCTCCGCTAGCCAGCTGATCTGGCGCGGCCAGTCGGTTTCGTCTGCGGGATCGGCGTTCTCGAGAAGCAGCGCGATGCGAGCGTCCTGCTTGTCCGGTAATTCTTGCCAATCCAAAGAGTACCCGAGCTCGCGCTCTATATCTGTCCTCTGCTCTCTCAACTGTCCAAACAGGGACTTTGCTGGCGAACCTGTCATGTAGAGTTCAGCGCGGAGTTGTTTTTTCTGCGTGTTCATCGCACCGCCGATGCCCATATAGCTTCGGCCGATCCGATAGTGTATCCAAGACTGCGGCTGCGGCTTGCGATTTCCCGAGATCGGACCACCGATTTCATCCAGCTTCGCATTCAGCGCCGCCCAATATCTTGCCTGCATCAGCTTCGTATCTGATTGCTCGCTATCATCGATTACGCGGGCGGCCTTTGCGACCGAGTGTGACCACTCGTTTGGCTTGGAGACGATGTTGAACTTGGGGGCGGCAGGCGATGACCCAATCCGCCACAATTCAACCTCCAAGCCGAAAAACCTAAAACTGTCGTTCGTGATTTTGTTCAGCCAGTCCAGCGTTGAACGGTGTTCTTCTGTGAAGCGAGCGGCAATCCACACGATGGTTACCGCGTCCAAACCTGAGGCATACGTCAGCAGCTGGCCGAGATGAGTGTGATCAGTTCGTTCTAGCTGGTTTTCGATCAGAACCCATCGATCTGTATCGAGGTCCTTGCAAAGAAGGTCTGCTCGAAAGGGGCCCACGGAACGTTCCTGAGCCTCTAATTCGAGATCGATGTTAAGAGTTTCGCCCAAGACGGCCATATTTTCAGGCTTGGCGAGCCATGGCGTAAAGCTAGTAGCCTCGCTGATCCAGATGTCGCGCAGGTCAACACGCTCAAGGCGCCCCAATAGCTGATCGGTCATAGTGCCCCCGTCGGCAAGTTCGCTTCAGGTCTCATACTTCACTGCCGGATATGAGCGCTCTCACCTTAGCCACTCTGGCTTGCAATGCTCCGCAAGCCACCTGAGACGCAGGTCCTTGTTCCCAGATGGGCCGCCCCACATACAATAGCATTTGTCCGACTTGTTAAAGGCGATGTCGCACGCTTTGCCATTCTCATCCGTCGCCTTAGTCTGTTGCGACGAGGACGGCGTTGGTTTCGATGCTATTCCAACGAACGCCGCGCCCGCCAGAACGCACAAAGCGCCCGCGAGGAGCCCTTGCAATCGTGACTTTGGCTGGCGATCTAGTTCTTCGTTTCCAACCGTCATACGCATCGTGCAATCCCGACTTTCAGACGTTGCTCAAGATCACCGACGAAGCCACAGCAAATGGTTGAGGCCACTTGTAAAGACCCCTGAAGGTTAATTTTTCGCTTGTGACGACGTGCTCCCGACAACCGCTGCGCTGGACAGAACGGGGGAAGATACGTCCTGAGAACCAAACACCACCCAGAACCGCTCCGCTGCGCGGCAATCGGCACCCTAGCAACAAGGATGGACAGGACAGATCGGGGACGTGATGGCGTGACATCGAGGCGGCGAGTGCTATCCTACCCTCCCCTCGATGATCACACCCGAGGGAAAATCCCAAAATGTCCAACTACCTAGACCAATCGAATTCATATGGGGCGCCCGCAGGCCCAGGTTACAAGCGACGCACGAGGCGTGAACGGCTCCGCAACGAAGGGACACACGAGAAGACGGAGAGAAAATTCAAGCAGCGAGGCAAGCCCTATTCCGCAAAACCTGCAAGAGACGAACACCTGAAAAAGACGATCACACCAAGGGGATTAAAGGAAAGAATTCGTCGCCTTGTCCTCATCTATCCCGATCAATCCGCACTCGACATCTGCGAGGCCCTTCACAATCACGGATGGCCGGGATCGGGTGTCCTCGTCGGAGGCGTCCGGCAGGAAATGCGCGAGATCATCAGATTGCTTGATCAACACGACCTTATCGATCGGAACGCGCTGAGAGCCTTTCGACGTGAACACCAAGATGAGGCGAAGATCAGGTGGGATCGATAGTCTAAAGGTCATCGAGACGGGGGAGAACGCATCACGCTGAAATTCTTGCGCACGCCGCAAATGTATCTCTCGCTCTATTTAGTTCTCGGCACTTGATGGACGCCTGAATTCTTGAGTGAGCGCTAACATTGTTGTCCCCCGACACAATTGTAGGGAGACATTCTGCCGTGTTTTCAACGGCATGGCATTTTGGTGTTGACAAGGTGCGGTACAGGTCGAGTGATTGTCGTCTCGAACAACGCGAAATATTCGCGCGACGATCTCATGTAGTTCGGGAAATGCACGGCACACGACGGAAGACGACCCCTCAGACACGCGCGGCGCTTTCCGCGATCACGAACGGGTCGCGCCTATTCGCGGAGCGCGTTGATCTGCGCACGCCCAGAGGAAAGCGTTTCCGCGACCTCATCACAGGCTACTCCGCATCCTTGGGATCAAAGATCACGGAAGCAGACCGTGCCATCATTCGCGATCTGTCGATGCTGCAAGTACTCTCCGAGGACATCCAACAGCAGTACATGCAGTCGGGCGAGATGAAGGAGTCTGAATTCGTCCAGTACTCTCGCATCGTCAACGCCATCCGGCGACATCTAAAGACCCTCGGTCTTCTCGACATGAAGCGCGACGCCGATCTGCATGACGAGGAGGATCATCTCGACCCCCTCGCCTACATGCGGAATGGCGGCTCCCGTCGTTCACACCGAGAACGGCTAGACGGGGATTGATGCCATGGGTCTCAAACGCATCAGGCTTAACGATGCAGACGAGACCCCCGCCACACCTCGAAAAGAGATCAAACCCGACCTCGGCCCCACACTGCTGGATGCCGTATACGATCCGAATGTCTTCTTGTCCTCTTTCACAGACCCGGATGATTGGGCTGCCTGGTGGGCATTCATCGCGGCGATCTTCGCCTACGACATGTCGCCCGAACAATTGGCGCTCTTCCAGAAATGCACCGGTCGGAATGCGCCACCCTCGAAACAGGTCAAGGAAGCTTGGCTTGTGGTCGGAAGACGCGGCGGCAAAAGTCGAGTCCTCGCATTGATTGCGGTCTGGTTAGGTGCCTTCTTCAATTACAAGCCCTACCTCGCTCGTGGACAACGCGCAGTCGTTCAGGTCATGGCCGCAGATCGCGAGCAGACCAAAGAGATCATGGACTACATCAAGGGGTTCCTCACGGGCTCGAAGATGCTCGCGCGCCTCATCGAGAGTTCTACGGCGCGTTGGGTCCGGTTGAAGAATTCGGTCTCAATTGAAGTCACGACCGCGAGCTACAAAACATCCAGAGGCAGGACCACAGTTGCCGTACTCGCGGACGAGCTGGCGTTCTGGTCAAGCGAGGACAGCACAAATCCAGATACCGAAGTGATCGCGGCTGCACGTCCCTCGATGCTCACTATACCAAATTCAATGCTCCTCTGCGCGTCCTCGCCACATGCTCGCAAGGGTGCGCTGTGGAACGCATATAAGAAGCATTACGGTCAGGAGTCGGATCGGATCGTCGTGTGGCAAGCCGACACCTTAACCATGCGACCGAATGCGCCCGCTTTCGTCCGCGAGGAAATCGAACAAGCCTACATCGACGATCCCGCGCAAGCCTCCGCGAATTTTGGCGCGCAATTCCGTGTTGATGTCGAGCAGTTCGTCTCGATGGAGGCTGTTGACGCTTGCCTCTCCGACGAACGCGAACGACCCTACTTCTCGCAACACAAGTATCACGCCTTCGTCGATCCATCCGGGGGCAGCGGCAAAGATAGCTTCACCCTCGCAATCGGGCATACTGAGAACGGCATAGCGACACTCGACGTTCTGCGGGAATTCAAGCCTCCCTTCAGCCCGAGGAATGTCGTCGAGAATTGCGCGGCGATCCTCAAGTCCTACCGGGTAACGAAGATCGTTGGCGATCGCTTCGGAGGCGAATGGCCGCCTGAACAGTTCAAGGATGTGGGGATCATCTACGAGGCATCAGCGAAGCCAAAGAGCCAGATTTACTCTGAATTCCTCGCAGTCTTAAATAGCAAGAAATGCGACCTGATCGATCATCCTCGCATGGTGACGCAGTTGCTTGCGCTTGAGCGACGAGCAGCGAGATCAGGCAGGGAAAGCATCGACCATCCCCCGAACGGACACGATGACGTAATCAATGCCGCGAGTGGCTTGATTGTCATGTGCCTTGGGGGAGGAGCGAAACGCTACAGGTATGATGCAACGTTAAGTTGGGTCGGAGGCCCCAGTCCTTCGCAACAGGAACGCAGCCCCGCTGCACAACGACTATCAAACCTCTTGATGACGAAAGGTATCCTGAGATGACGAACTTCATTGTCTTCGATCGTGACGGCAAGCGCGTTCAGCGCAACGGCGTTTTGCAGCCCGGTGATCGCCTGACTATCCCCATTAGTCTGATGGATAGCGGACAACGCAGCGCAATCTCCTTGATGGATGCGAACGCGCCTCCCTCTCGGGAGCAACTTCAAACGATGCGGGATGAGCGCAATCGCCGTTTGGAGAGCGCCTGGCGTGGCGACGCCGCGCAAGATGGGCCAAAGCCGTCAGCAGAATTGTCTCGGGAGGAAGCGCTGGCCGCAAGAGATCGACGCCTCTCGGACATGTGGAAGCACTGACATCAACGATCCTGCCGCCTCCTGCGCGGCGGGATCATAAACGGAGGACACGGATGGATCACCAGTCGAGGTTACCACCCAAGGCACATCTCAAGATTTTGGCACTCGAAGATGGCGAGCAAGCAGCCCTAACGCTTGCTTCCTCAACGACGAGGAAGATTTCGGAACTGCAACTAGCCCTCAATCTCAATCCAAATAGCCCAAACGCCGATGCGATGAGGCTTGAGGTCGAGAGACTGGAGCTTCTTCAACGCAAGTATCAGGATCAGCATCGTCAGCGAGCAGACCTCAATAGCAGGGTTAAGCGATATCTTAGCTTGCTACCTGCTAGCGCTCACCTCGCAGACGCAAGACCGACAAGGATCAAACTCAAGGATGGTGAGACGTTCCTTGCGGCAGTCGAACGCATCCGTGCGGAGATAGCCCGCCTTGCATCTGATCGCCTCAACGTCGAGCAATGCGCGCTGCCTGCGTCCGAGATGAAAGCGCAAGCCAAAAAGTGGATCACCGAGAGCGCGATCAAGGGGCGGCCGACGATCAAAGCGTCTCATGAAAGGTTCGAGGTCACCTTCCTCGATCCAAATGCCTACTCCGTGCATTTCGATGTGCCGAGCCTGCTCGCATGGTTTGATCCCGAAGGCATGGAGTTGAAGATCAACGAATTGATCGATGCCATGCCCATCCCAAAGCTCGCGTTGACGCCATCGGAGAAGACCCAGCGCCTGCGCAAGATTGCAGACGATGTTCTCGAGCTGGAACGATTGGAAGAAGCCCTCATCGTTGCTGCCGAGGAGACGGGTCAACATGTGCCTAGGCGTCCGAATTGTGATCCGCGCGCACTGCTATGCATTGTCGTTGATCGCCAGAAGGTCGCAGCGGCATGAGAAATTCCCTTCGCGTGTCATGCTTCCGCGCGAAGGGGATAACTCCGGCCTGCGTTATCCGTCCGCGGCCGGACATGGACTAGTCGGATCGTGTCCATGCTCGCGTAAGAACGCCGACAGCTTGCGGCCCGTGG
The DNA here is from genome assembly GCF_014198235.1 of Bradyrhizobium sp. ERR14. NCBI lineage: Bacteria > Pseudomonadati > Pseudomonadota > Alphaproteobacteria > Hyphomicrobiales > Nitrobacteraceae > Bradyrhizobium > Bradyrhizobium sp. ERR14. The sequence continues at coordinate 828,859 of NZ_JACIHD010000001.1, forward strand.
TAGTTCCGGGCGTGGCAAGCATTCTGATCGCGAGCATCACCCGCGATCAGTAGGCCCGCCGTCTCTCCCCCTACCCCGGAGCCCTGAGAGACGGCGGGTCCTCATCCATCCCAAAAATGGGCCGTTAACTAAATCTGTGCCATGCGTCGATCAGAGGTTGCGCGACTCACGCGTTCACATTATGTTCTTCTGGTTGATTTCGGAACAAGGATGAGAACCATGCTCCAGCTTCCGAGATGTCGACACTGTCAGCGCCTTTGGCGACCTCGCCAAGGCGTCGTGGCCGCTCAGGCATATTGTTATCGGTGCCGCGCCGAAAGGCGAGCCATCGCGAAGACGACATTCTCACTCAGACCACTCACAATAGATGATTTGCGAGGACCATATGTATTGCCCCGCAAAAAGGCCCGGTGAGCTTTATTTGATCTTTTGGAAGAGCGCGCACAGTTCGCGATCCGCCATTTTGTAATCGACGCCTTTGGATGAACCAAAGCTCCGTTTGTTGCCCTTGCCGGTGGGCTCGCTCCATGCAGACCAGTCGTACGCGTTCGCTCCGACGCGATCCCAAATCACAAAGTACTTTCGATTTTTGTGCAGGCAGTTCCAAGTGATCTTATCCGGTGTGACGTGACATTCCCAACGAGGGGTCGTCTCTAGTCTCGAATAAGCTTGGCTTACTAGGTTGGCTGTTTGGTACCGAGTAGTGGTGTCATCGTGCATCATCGTCCGTAGGACAGTGCGCCATGCCTTGGGGATATGGGGCAAGAACGGAAGATGTTTGGCGAAGCCGCCCTTCCCGACGACATGGCGCGGCTGCGGCAATGTCGAATACCATTCCTTCCCGTGAAGCAGCCGATAGATCGTCATACCGAGTGCCCATATGTCACTCTTCACGCTTGTACCGCCGCCACCGAGCACTTCGGGAGGAAGATGGTCGCTGTATCCTTTGGCTGACGCATACCCCACAATGATATTGTCAGTAACCAGTCCGAAGTCGCCGAGTTGAGCGACATCATGTTTGTTCAACAGGATGTTTCCCGGCTTGATATCCCGGTGGATCATTCCCCTGGCATGCAGGGCTGCTAAACCCATCGTTACTTGCGTTGCATATTTCCGCACTTCACCTAGCGCCAGCGGACCTTGCTCAAACTTCGTTTGCAAACAACCGCCTGAACAAAAATCCATCACAAGATGAATTGCATCACTCGTCGCGCTTTCAAGCAATCCGTGCACCTTAACAACGTTCGCGTGCTCGGCACGACTTAGCCTTTGACCTTCGCCGAGTAACCCGGCGCGACGACCCTGCCAGTCGGCATCGCTTTCCGTCGGCTGTTTCGTGAAGATTTTAACGGCCACCTGTCCGTGCACATCGTCACTGCCCGAATGCACTTTACCAAAATAGCCGCTTCCAATTTCAGGCCCGATTTGAAGATTTGAGACTAGCGTCACTGGTCTTTCCGCGCAGCTAGCATGATCATGACTGCCTCGCGGCTCCCAACCCGCAGTTCGATACCTGTTACTTGCTGTTTCCAGAAGTCGTTGTCTTTAACGTAATCATCGACATTCCGCTCACCGAATGTCTTGCTGATTGAGGCCTTCGACTTGCATTCGACGGGGACAATAGCCGCGACCGCCGCCATGATGGCGCCGCGCAGTTCAGCCGACTGCAGGAGCGCCATGGTCGCGGCTCCGCCGCTAACTGCACTTTCCTTCATGACGACTTTCTTGATGCCATTCTCTCGCACGTAACCTGCTATCTGTTGGGAAAGCGTGGCGTAGGCCTGAGACTTGTCCCCTGGCTGCAATGACCACGTCTGGTCGCTCTGAAGCGTCAGCGGATTACCGCCATCCACCTCAGCGTCGACGGTTATTGCTTTGTCGCCTGACACGACTATCCCCAGCCAACGTTCAGCCATCACTCCAGTCCCGCAGTGTGTGGGAGAAAAAGCGAATCAATATACCACCGGTTGCAGCGCCGGAAAACCGAATAGCGTGCTGCGGGACAATATAACCACAACTCGCCGTCCAATTACCCATCGTCTTCCGTATCCGACATGTCCTTCGGGACCTGCCACCAGCTGCCCCGCTTGCGATGGACTGAGTGCGCAATAGACATCATCTCTACGTCGTCTTCATGTGGCGCCTGATGAGGCGGCAGTGTCGGCTGCTTACTGAATTCCTTGAGTTTCTTGACGAGCTCTGCGTCGCGCTCAGGATTTGCGTCTCTAGGTTCTTTTTTCTCATTGCGAATGCCGGGGCGAAGATGCCTATCCCAAAGGTCGGCAACGATGTTGCCGTCCGGAGGCGCGTGAGCAAAACTCATCAGGCCCTGCTCTTTGACCTCCTCCGGAAAAGTTAAGAAGTGCGAGTTCACCGCCTTGAGACTAGCCTTCAGATCGATGCCCCAGACGAACTCCTGATTGTCCCGCATGAACAAACTCGCAGTTCGACGATGCAGTTTGTCGGACGAGATGAACAGCTGGCTGAACGGAAGGTAAAACAGATACGCGATGTCCGTACGATTTGACGGCCTGTTGCTGTCAATGAGGCGGGCCGCAAGCGCGAATTGGAAGAATACTTCAACGGCAACGACGTGCGCAGCGTAAGGTGCATACTCGCTCAAAGAGCGCTTCCCGTCCCGCCGCCACGCCTCGATGATCGGACGATGAAGATGCTGCGGCACGTGCAGAAACGTAACTGCAAGAGCGAGAACGGACATTGCGTTCGCTTTATGCGATACAACGGCAAGTGCCATGTCTCTGGCCTGATCGAGAGTATTACATGATTTTCCATCGATGCCGACCGAACGCAATTCACTCGCGACCTTGTTGAGATCGAGTTCAGAAAGAGACTTCCGCCAATCAGCAGCTGCGACCTTTTCGACCTCGAAGAATTCGCCCTTCTGCCATCTGTTGAATGCCCGCTCTTCCGGACCGAGGTCATAGACCACGCCCTTAGGTACAGGACGCCCACCTGATCGCGGGATGCGACCATCTAAAGGCATGTGGTTGCCGAGCAAATCCTGAGTCGCGATGTCGGCATGGAACGCGCAAGGCGAGCCGCCCATCTCGGGGAACTTCTGCGCAATGTCCTTCACTACGGAGAACTCGGCGCTTCCCCGCTTCGACGCGTCCTTCCCGAGATCGGCCAACGTTTCGACGAAGAATATCGGGCAGGCGACCGGCATAAAGAACCGATCAAACCAAACCGCTTCGTCCAAACTGATGGATTGAAGGAACGATTTATCAAAAAGAGAAATTGGGCCCATGTGCAACCTCGATGGCGCAGGTGGGCATCTTTATCGCGAGTCGCCGCGGAACGGGTCCGATCCCGTTTCCCTATCCACTCTATTTGCACTCAATCTTCGCGAGGCCAATGACATAAATAGTTGATTTTACGGGGTAAATTTCGCTCAACCTTATTGCGGATTGAGACAGCATGGACCGCAACCTGAGCTTCGCCTGCGTCGAATTGGCCGGCCTTAGACCGCGCACGTTAACTTGTTGTCAATATGTTTGACCAACGATTCCGGTGCAGGAGAGCAAAGCCATGAAAGGCTCGTCCGACCGCAAAGGTCTGTCATCGATGTACTTGCGCGCCAGCGAAACCACGGGCACGCACCTGGCGCATTGGCCGCCGCCCCAGCGCGGCAAGGAAAGCAAGCCGGTCTTCCTGAAGCACGCTCAAGGCGAGCCGGCCAAACGCGCCAAGCCGCGCGGCTGGCGCCTGACCCGCGCGATCTTCTCCGAATTCGCCGACGACGAGTAAGGCCACGTAAGAAGCCCCTCATGGTGAGAAGCGCGTCTCGAACCATGAAGGCCCGCATCTCGCCCGCGGCCGTCCTTCGAGACGCCCGCTTCCAGCGGGCCCTCAGGATCAGGGCGGAGTGCGCTGCGACACAACAGAATAGTGCCTATTTCTCCGGTTTCTTCCCGCCCGTCTTCAGCTCGCGATAGCGCGCCGCGCCGCCTTCCCGGATGGTCTGCTGGTTGCGCTCCAGCGCCATGGCGTCGTCGGGCACGTCGCGGGTGATGACCGAGCCGGAGCCGATATAGGCGCCATTGCCGATTTTCACCGGGGCAACCAGCGAGGAATTGGTGCCGACGAAGGCGCCCTGCCCGATGATCGTCTTGTGCTTCTTGAAGCCGTCGTAGTTGCAGGTGATGGTGCCGGCGCCGATGTTGGAATTGGCGCCGACGGTGGCGTCACCGATATAGGAGAGATGATTGACCTTGACGCCGGCCTCCAGCGTCGCTGCCTTGGTCTCCACGAAATTGCCGATGCGCGCGCCGTCGCCGAGCGAGGTGCCGGGCCTCAAGCGCGCATAGGGGCCGATCGAAACGTTCTTGCCCAGCGTCGTCTGCACGATATGCGAGAAGGAATGGATCACGGTGCCGTCGGCGATCGACACGCCGGGGCCGATCACCACGAAAGGCTCGATCGTCACGTCCTTGCCGAACACTGTGTCGGCGGCGAGATAAACCGTCTCCGGCGCGATCAGCGTGACGCCGGCTTCCATCGCCGCTTTGCGCAAGCGCGCCTGCATCACGCCTTCTGCTTCCGCAAGCTGTGCCTTGGTGTTGATGCCGCGCACCTCGTCCTCGCTGGTCTCGATCACCACAGACTCCCATCCCTGTTCGCGGACGATGCCGACGGCGTCGGTCAGATAATATTCGCCCTTGGAATTCGCATTGCCGATTTTGTCCAGGATCGCGAGCGCCCGGCGACCGTCGATCGCCATCACGCCGGCATTGCACAGATCGATCTCGCGCTCCTCTGTGCTGGCATCGGCTTGCTCGCGGATCGCGACCAGGCGTTCGCCCTCGACGATGAAGCGGCCATAGCCGGTGGGATCGGCGGCGCGAAAGCCGAGTGCGGCAATCGCAGCGCCCCTGGCGAGCGGCGCGCGCAGCCGCGCAAAGGTCTCGGCCGAGATCAGCGGCGTATCGCCGAAGGCGATCAGAAGATCATCGACGCCGCGCGCGATCGCCTCGCGCGCCGCCAGCACCGCATGGGCGGTGCCGAGCCGCTCGGCCTGCACGAAGGTGAGCGCGTCGGGCCTGCTGCGCTTTGCCTCGTCCGCAACGGCCTGGTGGTCGGGACCAATCACGACCGCGAGCGAGGTGCCGGTTCCCTTGGGCGCCGCGGCGAGCACGTGGGCGAGCAAGGTCTGGTGGGCTACCGGATGCAGCACCTTCGGCAGGCTCGATCGCATGCGCGTGCCTTCGCCGGCGGCGAGCACGATCGTGAGGCTGGAACGGGCGGTCATCGAAATCCTGTCAGATAAGGCGAATCAATTGGCGCGACGGGCGGGCAGCCGTCCTCAAAAGCTATTGCCTTGCTACCCCCGCAAACGCCCGGAATTCAAGTGCGACACGCTTTTCCTGTTAATGTTTCCTGATTGATTCGGGGAAGCCGGACAGGGCTGGGCACTTAACGTTCATGGCAAAGGATTCCGACCCACTGGCGGATGCCTTCGGCACCAAGGAGACCGGCGGGCTGTTCTCCGGACTTGTAGCCGAGGAAAGCGCGTTCGACCGCCGCATGATGTGGCGGCTGGGCTCTTGGGGTGTGGCGGCGGTAGGCGCCGTCATCATCGCGGTGATGGCCAACCAGGCCCAGCTCGGATGGCGGCGCGACCAGGTCGCGTCCGCCGATCTCGCGCGCCAGGCGGAGCGGCTCCAGGCGCTGGCCAAGGAGAGCCAGAACGAGGCCCGCCGGCTCGCGGCCGCCATCGAGACACTGAACACAGATCGCGACCGGCTCTATTCGCGCGTCACTGTGGTCGAGCAAGGGCTCGATTCCGTCACCGGCGCCATCGCCAAGCAGCCCACCACCCCGCCGCAGGCCGGCAAGCCGCAGGATGCCGCGCCCACGGCCCCCAGCGTCGCGCCCGTCGCCTCGACCCCCGCCTCCGCCGGCGACAAGCCGCGGACCGAGGCCGCCAAGGACACGCCCAAGGATACCCCGAAGGAAACGGTCAAGGATACGCTCAAGGAAGTTTCAAAGGAGCCGTCGAGCTTGCCACCGCAGACTGCCGCCGCCGCCTCGCTCGTGCAGCAGCCGCTGGCAACGACTTCGGCGCTGCCGACCATACCGCTCGTGCCGTCCAAGTCGATCATGGCGCCGCCCGATCCGGCGGCGTCGAAATTGATTCAGCCCGAGTCAAACGAGAAGGCCGCTGAAAAGAAGGTCGAGCCGGCGCCCGCCCCGACCGAGGTCGTCGCGACAGCCGCGAAGGCGCCTGAGGCAGCCGAGAACGAATCCCCCGCCATCGCGGTCCAGCAGACGCGTTTTGCGATCGACCTCGGCGGCGCAAATTCGATCGACGGCCTGCGCGCGCTCTGGCGCGGCCTGAGCAAATCCAATCCGGAGATTGCAGCGCTGCGACCGATCATCATGATCAAGGAAGGCAACACCGGCCTCGGCATGCAACTCCGCCTGGGTGCCGGGCCGCTGGTCAACGCTGCTGCCGCCGCAAAATTCTGCGCGAGCCTCGCCGAGAACGATCGTCACTGCGAGACCACCGTTTTCGACGGCCAGCGCCTGTCGATGCGCGGCGGTTCGGAGAAGGGACAAGAGAAGTCCCAGGACAGAGTTCAAGAGAAGAACTCCGAGAAGAGCCAGGACGCGGTCCCGCAAGCCGAAACCGCGCCCGCGCCGAGCGCAAAGCCCGAGAAGCCGCAACGCCGCCGCAGCTACTCCTCCAAGCGCTCGTCGAAGCGCGAGGAGCCCGCGCCCCCGCCTGCGGCACAGCCGGCTCCGGCGAAGCCGGAGACTGCGTCTGCGTCCGCGGGATCGACGCTGTCGTCGTTCTTCAGGCGATAAACATTGCACCTGAACGCGCGGTGAACGCCGACGTGCTTTTCCGCGCGCCGATGAACCTAAATTTCGGTCCGAGAAGAGAAACCACCTGCCGATTGCCAAGTTGTCCCGGTCGTGAACCGGAGCGGCCGACATGTGAAATCGTTCGCGCCCGTCTCCATGACCAAGGGAGAAACACGTGAAGACATTGATCATCGCAACGGCCGCGCTTCTGGCGGCAGCTCCGGCGCTCGCGCAAACGACGAAATCGCCGGGCGCGTCGAGCAACGCGCCGGGTCAGCAAATGCACAACACCAAGAAGCCTTCGACGGGACCCGGCGCATCCGAATACGCCCCTGGTCACCAGACCAATACCACCGCAGGACCGGGCCACTCGGAAAGCGCGCCGGGACAGAAGATGCAGAACACCACGGGCTCGAACACCAGCAAGAAGTGACGGTGCGCGGTCGCGTTCAGCTCTGACAGATGGCGCCGACCGGACTGGTCGGCGCCATCGCCTTGTCGAACGGCGGCTCTCCGCCTGATCGTCGATGATCGCTCGGAGTTGCGCGAGCATGCGACCATCGGACGCTCGGATCTCAGCGGCTCTTTCTCACCAAGCGGGCGTTTAGTCCCGATCTGCCGGGCGCACGCCAAGCGTCCGTCTCCCGAAACGCGCGAGCATCGATGAACGAGCTGGATGATGTGCTGAGGCTTCTCGTCGCGGCGGGAACAGGGCTGCTGATCGGCATCGACCGCGACATGAACGACAAGCCGGTCGGAATGCGCACCCTGGCGCTGGTCGCTCTCGGCTCCGCGCTGGTCTCGATCTCCGTGATCGAGTTCCAGAATCTGCGCGACCACCCGGACGCGATCTCCCGGGTCATTCAGGGCGTCGTTGCCGGTGTGCTGACCGGCGTCGGCTTCATCGGCGCCGGCGTCATCCTGCACGACGCCAAGGCGAAGACCGTGCACGGCCTCACGACCGCGGCGACTGTCTGGATTGCGGCGGGCCTTGGAATTGCCTGCGCGCTCGGAGCCTGGCTGCTGGTCGCCGCAGCGATCGCCGTCACGTTGCTCGTGCTGTTCGTTCTCGGCTGGGTCGAGCGCCGGCTCGGATTGAAATAGCGCACATACCAAATGATACGGAAGAGGTCCGCGTAAGACGGCAGTATCCGCGACGGATTTGATTCGGAGCGGAGATGACGGACGGGAAGTTTCTGGAGGAGCAACTCGCGTTGATCCGCGAGCTGGCCGAGCAGGCGGATCCCTACATCAGGAAACGCCTGCTCGCATTGGCTGAGAAATACGAGCGACGGCTCGCGGACCAGAAACGGGCGATGCAAGGCCGGCTTTGACGGCCCCTCGCGCACGCATTGGGCGAGCCGGATCAACAGAAACATCGCCTGCCCTGTTGCCTGCCCGCGCCATCACGACCATATTGCCGCCATGACAAAAAAGCCCTTCCGCCTCTCGCCCTACCAGGTGCAGTTCCTGATCGTCGTCGGCTTCGCGTCCGTCGGCTATGCGCTCTATCTGCGCTACCTCGCGATCGAGCTGTCGCAGGTCGCTCTCGCCTGCGACGCCGGGCTGCAGACGATGATCTGCAAGGCGCGGTCGGTCTCGACGGTGCTTTTCAAGAATTCGGTGTTCGGCATCGTCGCGCTGGTGGTTGCGACGCTGAACCTGATGCGGCCGTCGATCGTGCTGCTCACCGTCGGCATCATCGCCGCCGGCCTCGGCATCGTGCTCTACAATGTCGTGCTGTCGGGCCTGGCGATCGGCCTGTTCATTCTTGGGTTTGCTCGGCCCGCGCCCGCCACAGCGTAAGCGCGAACAACAGATAGATCGTGCAGGTCCACAGCGACTGCCAATTGTCGCGGCCCTCGTTGAAGAGCACGAAGACTGCCGACAGCGCCAGCACGCCCGCGAACACCGATTCCGCGATCGGACGCTGGCCGATCTGCGGCCGGTTCAGCATCAAAAGCGCGAACGGCACCACCGCCATCGTCAGCGCGGCGTAGGGGAAATCCTTGTAGCGCGGGTCGAACACGAAGCCGAGCGCGGTCGCCGCCGCGATCACCGCGGTCACCGCCAGCGTCAGGCCGAGCACGGCGGTGAGCTTCGACCATTTCCGCCCCTCGCGCGGACCGAGCAGGTCGAGGAAGGTCGGAAGGCTGCGGCCGATCACCATCGCCTGCGCACAGAAGATCGGCGACAGGATGCCGGCCGCGAGCAGCGCGCCCCAGAGCAGCCAGCCACCGATGCCGTAGCTCTCATAATAAAGCTTGTCGGCGCCGATCCCGAGCAGGCTGCCCGCCGTCGTCGCCGAGATGGCGACGCCGAGCCAGGCCGAGAAGCGCGGCGTCCACGGCCGCCGGCGCAGCGTGATGAGCGCGACCGCGAACACCAGCACGGACAGGCCCATGCCCGCGCCCATGTACCATTTCCAGTACGGGAAATTGCTGATCGGCTCGCCCGGCGGATATTTCAGGCTCCGGCGCACCGAATCGTACAGGCCCCAATAGCCGCCGACGGTGCCTTCCAGCTTGCGCTTCCACGGCTGGTCGTAGGACTCGATCAGGTTGACGCGAAACTTCTGCGCCTTCGCCAAGCTGAGGATTTCCGAGACCACCCGCGCCTGGTTGGTGCGTGAGGGCAGCGCGCCGTCGCGCATGCGCCCTTCGCTCGGCCAGCCGGTCTCGCCGATCAGGATTTCCTTGCCCGGAAACGCCACCGCCATGCGCTCGCGGATCGCCTCGACATGGGCGGCGGCGAATTTCGCCTTCACCGGCATATCCTCCCAATAAGGCAGGATGTGAATGGTGACGAAGTCGACGGCGTCATAGACCTCGCGGTTCTTCAGCCAGAATTCCCAGACGTCGGCATAGGTGACGGGCACGCTGACCTGCGTCTTCACCAGGCGGATGATCGAGACGAGGTCCGCCGTCGTCATCTCACCGCGCAGCAGCACCTCGTTGCCGACGATGACCGCGGTGATGATGGCGGGGAATTCCTTGGTGAGGCGAATGGCGAGGGCGGCCTGCTCAAAATTCTTGCTGCGGTTGCTGGAGAGCCAGATGCCTTGCAGCACTTTCAGCCCGCCGACCTTGGCGGCGATCGCCGGCACCTGGTCGAGCCCGTTCTCCATCGAATAGGTGCGGACGCAGTCGGTGATTTCCTTGAGCTGGCGCAGATCCTGCTCGATCTGCTCGGCGTCGATATGGGTCCACGCGTTCAGCGGCGTCTGCTCGCCGCGGAACGGCGCGTAGGAGACGCATTGGACCTTCTCGGCGGGATCGATCGGGGCGCGTGCAAGCGTGATCGGCGTCGCCAACCACCACCACACGGCAGCAATCGCACCCAGTGAAACGAGCAGAAGCGCCAGTGGCGTACGAAGAGAAATCGGTTCCGTCCTCCGCGAAGGGTCCGTCGATTACCTGCTTGCACGCCGTCTGCCAAGGGGGTGTCCAAAGCGGCTGTCCAAGCGGGGGTCCAAATGCCGATCCACACTCAAGGATCCGCGCCTGCCCCAAAGGAATTGGGCTGCGGCCCTTCGACCGGGGCCTAGCATCGTGACTTTGCTGGACAAAATTCCAAATACAGGTCATGGACTCGGAAAGACTTTTCCGCCGCATTGGAGACCCATTTGGACGCCATCACCGGCGCGTCCGCGGGATCCTGACGCGGACGGCCAGCGGATACATTGGGGAATTCATGCGGCAACGGGTGTTCGAGTCACGAAATGCGGTCCTGCGGCAGTTCGCCGCCACCTTGGCCGTCTCCTGCCTTCTCGTTCTCGCCGGTCTCGGTGGCGCTTCCGCCCAGAGCGGCACGCCCGCACCGGACCAGGGCAAGGCTGCCGCCCAGCCCGCCGACGCCGCCAAGGATGCGGCCCAGAACCAGCGCCGCACCGACGAATTCGCCGAAGCGGCCCAGGTCATCAACGGCCCGGCCGGCAATCCCGAATGCGTCTGGCTCGGCCGCCGCGTGGTGCGCCTGATGTGGCGGGATGACCTCGATACCGCGTTCCGCCATCTCGACCTCTACGACCGTTTCGGCTGCCCCGGCGGTCACATCCAGGCCGCCTTCCGCTGCCTGACCCGGTTCGGCGGCCAGATCGATCCCAAGGTCGCCGAGACCCTGGACAGCCGCGTGCACGCCTGCTGGATCAACCCGGCGGCCCAGCCGCAGCAGGCGGCGGCCGCAGCGGCACAGCCGGCCGCTCCCGCTGCCAACAATGCGCAGCCGCAGCCGACCGCCAGCCCATCGCCCGCGGCAAGCCCGACGCCGGCGCCCCAGAAATAGCCCAAGGTCTTAAATAGCCTTGGCCGTTTCAGCTGTCGTTCAGGAACGATCGGCCATAAACGCGGTTGGCACTGCCGCGCGTCGTTCGAAAAAGGCCATGCCCTCATAAGGACATGAGGCCATGACAGTTGTGAAACCGTGCGGCGGAGATATGCTCCCTTTGCCGCGGACTTGGTCGGATCTCGGGGTCGGATCCGCTTCCCTGCCCCCTCAGCCCCTTCAGGTTTAGCCGCGATGCGCGTTGTCGCCGCCGTTCTGTTGCTCGTCTCCGCGCTTCACGCTGGGCTGTGGGGAGTCTTACGCGACAAGGAACCCGCGCCCGATTTCAAGGGCCTGTTGCCGAGCGTCTCCTACGCGCCGTTCGAAGGCTCGGCTCACCCCGACATCGACAACATCCCGACGGTCGAGAAAATCCGCGCCGACCTGAAGACGCTGTCGACCATGACGCGCGCGATCCGCCTCTACTCGTCCACCGGCGGCGTGGAACTGGTGCCGCCGATCGCAGCCGAGTTCGGCCTCAAGGTCACCGTCGGCGCCTGGATCGACAAGGACAAGGATCGCAACGAGCGCGAGATCAAGGCCGCCATCGAGCTCGCCCGCAAGAACAGCAACGTCGTCGGCGTCGTCGTCGGCAACGAGGTGATCTACCGCGGCGAGCAGAAGGTCGAAGACCTCATCGACATGATCAAGAAGGTGAAGGGCTCGGTCCGCGTGCCCGTCACCACCGGCGAGATCTGGAACATCTGGCGCGACAATCCCGACCTCGGCTCCAGCGTCGATTTCATCGCCGCCCACGTGCTGCCCTACTGGGAAAACTTCCGCTCGGACCAGGCGGTCGACCAGGCCGTCGACCGCTACAATCTCTTGCGCAACCTGTTCCCCGGCAAGCGCATCGTGATCGCCGAGTTCGGCTGGCCGAGCCAGGGCTACAATCTGCGCAACGCCGATCCGGGCCCGTTCCAGCAGGCTCTGATCCTGCGCAACTTCGTCAGCCGCGCCGAAGCCATCGGCATGGAATACAACATCGTCGAGGCCATCGATCAGCCCTGGAAATTCTTCGAAGGCGGCGTCGGTCCGTATTGGGGCATCCTCAACGCCAGCCGTGAGCCGAAATTCGCCTGGACCGGTCCGGTCGAGAACCCCGACTATTGGAAGCTGATGGGTATCGCGCTCCTGGTCGGCATCCTGCTGTCGCTGCCGATCCTGCGGATCGAAAAGCCGACCGCGAAGCAGGCCTTCCTGCTGTCGGCGACGGCCAACGGCGTCGGCGCCTGGGCCGCGACCGTGTTCGCGTTCTGGAACAGCCATTACTTCATCTTCGGCTCCGCCTTCGCGCTGACGCTCGGCATGATCCTGCTCGTTCCGCTGGTCCTCATCGCGATGGCGCGCATCGACGAGATCGCAGCGGTCGCCTTCGGCCGGTCGCCGCAGCGACTGCTCAGCAAGGGCAAGCCGGTCGAGAATGTTCCCGAGAATTACTGCCCAAAGGTCTCGATCCACATTCCCGCTTATTTCGAGCCGGTCGAGATGCTCAAGCAGACACTGGATGCGCTGTCGCGGCTGAACTATCCGAACTACGAATGCGTGGTCATCATCAACAACACGCCGGATCCCGCGTTCTGGCAGCCGATCCAGGACCATTGCCGCGCGCTCGGCGAACGCTTCAAGTTCATCAACGCCGAGAAGGTTCAGGGCTTCAAGGCCGGCGCTCTTCGGATTGCGATGGACCGCACCGCCGCCGATGCCGAGATCATCGGCATCCTCGACGCCGACTATGCCGTCGATCCCGACTGGCTGAAGGACCTCGTGCCTGCCTTCGCCGATGCGCGTGTCGGCCTCGTGCAGGCGCCGCAGGAGCATCGCGACGGCGATCTGTCGATCATGCACTACATCATGAACGGCGAATATGCCGGCTTCTTCGACATCGGCATGGTCCAGCGCAACGAGGCCAACGCCATCATCGTGCACGGCACGATGTGCCTGATCCGCCGCGCGGCGATGGACATGGCCGGCGGCTGGTCGTCCGATACGATCTGCGAGGATTCAGATCTCGGCCTCGCGATCCAGGAGCTCGGCTGGACAACCCACTACACCAACCACCGCTACGGCCAGGGTCTCCTGCCCGACACCTACGAGGCCTTCAAGAAGCAGCGTCACCGCTGGGCCTATGGCGGCCTCCAGATCGTGAAGAAGCACTGGCGCTACTTCCTGCCCGGCAAGAGCCGGCTGACGCCCGACCAGAAGCGCGAATATGGCCTGGGCTGGCTGAACTGGCTCGGCGCCGAAAGTCTCGGCGTGGTCGTGGCGCTGCTCAACCTCGTCTGGGTGCCGATCGTCGCCTTCGCCGACATCGCCATCCCCGACAAGATCCTGACGCTGCCGATCATCGGCGCCTTCATCGTCTCGCTCGCGCACTTCCTGTCGATGTACCGCGCCCGCGTCGCGATCAAGCCCGGCCAGATGCTCGGCGCCATGATCGCCGCGATGAGCGTGCAGTGGACGGTGTCGCGCGCGGTGGCACAGGGCCTCATCACCGAGCACATCGCCTTCGCCCGCACCTCCAAGGGCGGCCTGTCCAGGATGTCGATCGAGTTCCAGGCGTTCTGGGAGGCCGTGATCGGCACCCTGCTCGTGATCGGCGCCGGCGTACTGATCGCCTCCAACAGCTACCGCCAGATCACCGAGATCTACATCTTCGCCGGCGTGCTGGTGCTGCAGAGCCTGCCGTTCCTGGCGGCCGTCGCCATCGCCATCCTCGAGCTCAGCCGCATCAACTCGTTCCAGTTCTGGCGCGACAGCGCGATCCGCACCGCCGAGCTGATCGGCCTGCGTCCGGTCGCGCTGCCGGCCCCCGGCACGCCGCAGCCCGTGCCGAACGAGGTGCGGCGGGAGACGAACTGACAAACCCTCATGGTGAGGAGCCCGCCAAAGGCGGGCGTCTCAAACCATGCAGGCCAAGCTGGGTCCGGCGACCTCTGACAGTTCGGCGTGGATGACGGCCCGCCAATCGGGTTGAGCTTTCCGCCCTAAGCGGCGGAAACCGCAAGCAAATCCCCGCCCCTGCCGCGTCTTTCAGCAACCACCCAAGCTATTGACCTCAGCGCCCCATCCCCCTACACAGCGCGGGCCGAAAGCATGATCCGGAAACAGCCGGTTTTCCCCGCGACGCCCTTAAGCGCAGCGGCAAGACATGCTTCTCGAATGTCCGACCACGATGGCGATCTCTGACGTGCCATCAGCGGCCATGGGAGCGCGTAGCTCAGCCGGTAGAGCACGTGACTTTTAATCACGGGGTCCTGGGTTCGAGCCCCAGCGCGCTCACCAAGACAAATCAAACACTTACGACAGATTCGGAAGTCGATCCGCGCACCTTCGGTTCATCGGGGCCACTTGTAGGGCCACAACGAAATTTTCAGCATCGGTTATGTCGGCCCTTGAAGTCGCGCATAAGTTGAGCTTTGCTGCAAAGCCTGTTGGGGGGGGCGGCGACGATGAACATTTCGAGAGTAGCCATGCTTTTGCTTGGCGGGATTCGATTGGCGCCCATTTGTAGGGTGGCGATTGCAGCGCAAAATAGCTGCGGACATCCGCCTAGGCTCGGCTAATCGAAAATGGCATCGACAATCCAAACGTTTCTCGGCGAGTTGCCCGACAGCTTGCTGCCGCGTATTCGAACGGGCTTCGACGCATTATCGAAGCTTTCGGCACCCGACAGAAGCGCCGTCGTCGCCAAATTCCTAGATTCGTTCCAACGCACGGGTGACCTGGATCGGGATTGGCTTGATTCGACCGTATCGATCTCACGGATCGAAGCTAGCGCCATACTGGCTGCCCTTTCGGTCTCGGTCGGTGTTTTATCTCAAACGGAAGGGACTCCAGAAGACTTCGTACAGGCCGCTCGCGGCAAGCTCTTTGACGATTCCGCAATCAGAGCTGCGCAGGAAGCTGCCTCGATTATTGCAAGCGAAAGACCGAGAATCAGCGATACAATTGAGCGCCGCACGCTAAGCGCACAAACACTGCCGGCCTTGGAGAGCTTCGACGTGTCCGTCGACTTTCGTTTCGGTTTTGACAAAAACAACGAAATCAAGTCGGGGGTCCCTGTTGCACTGGTCCATGTCGACACGGACGCGCGGGCAGAACTCTTTCTTCAGATGTCTCGATCAGACGTCGAAATGCTCGTCGAAAAATTGAACACCGTTCTCAAGCAAATGGATGCAGCAGTAAAAGCATTCGCCAAAACCGACGTTTTCAAATGATCAATTTTACGGAAATTACGAAGGACTTTTCGATCCCTTTGGTCGTTTACGTGGCTGTGGGAGTGGTCGTGCTGTGGTGCAAAACCAGCAAGGCCAATCGGAACATCTATGGTCTATCGCCCGTTATTGCTTTGTTCTTAAGCAATGAAAGGGCCAGAAGCATCGTCGAGCTTATTGTATTCCTAACCATTGGCTGTCTAATATCGGAAGGGTTTGTCGTGCCGGGCACTCCAGCGCAAGCTGTTGCTGCCGGGCTCGGATGGACTGGACTGCTTACCAAATGAAATGGAAATCAGTCATGCCCAAGTTTTCCATGTCGCACGCGCATTATCGGAAGGCCATTAACGCTTGCATCGCCGCGGTTATTCTTGTGGCTGTGGGCCAGCAGTTCTTTCACATTGATAGTTGGCTAGTTGCCGTAATTCTTGCTTCAGCCACTGCGCTGGCACTAGGACTGCGGTTTTTCTGCTCCACTTCGGATAACCACCAGCCGACCCGCGTCGAATCCAGTCTGGAGGATAAAGAAGCGGCGGATGTTCTGAAGCAACTTCCCGCGATTATCCGCAGTCGCTCCCTTGCGACGGTCTGGCCTAAATCAGACTATACAGATTTGATGGCCCTCTATGTCGCCAATCTACAGGTCGCGGCTAGTTCAGAGTTGGCAGCAGAGCGTGACATCGCAGATCAACTCCTATCACGCCTGCTCTCGCATCGAACAATCCATCAGAAAATTCCGCAAAGCGAGCGGATCAGGCAGGTACTGCTGGATGAGTTTGCTGGATACGAAAATCCCTGGATGAAAGACGTCCCGATTGGCGCCGTTCACTTGCGCATTCGTGGAAACTTCGTCGAACTGCACGTTGTGCCCACTCGAAAGCAGTCGGCTCGGGAGGAAATCGCGCAATCCCGAAAGATCTTCCCAGACCTATCGATGGCTCGCTCAGTGGCACACTGAGAAAGTCATATCCGCAGCTCCGTGATGATCGTGATGTTCTGCGGCCCGCTCAGCTCGGTCAATGCCCACACCAGGGCGTCGACCCGATCGGGCGAATAGCCGACCTTCGCGCGGTCGAAATCAGATGTGAACGCACACATCTGATCTTCCAACACATCGAACCCGCCGACATGGTGCACCTTGCGCTGTTCGTAGAGCGCTGCGATCGGCTCGGCGCGCACTACTTTGCCGCGACTCGCGTGAACGGCCTTGAAGCTCACACGCGAGTCGAGTGCGCGAATTGTTGCCTCGACCATGGCGCCGCCGTTATTCACTTCAGCCAGGATCCGGTCGGCCTTGTGCCGCCGGTACGCTGAAATTGCCACGGCCGCCCACTCGTGCGGCGCGTACCGACCAGAGCAGTCCTCCAGCACATAGATCGTGCCATCGCGCGTGACGCCGGCAACGACGATGCCCGTTTCGTCGGATCCTTCATTGTTCGAAACGGCCGGGTCGATCGCTACGACGATGCGACGCAGCTCGGGCACCGTCGACACGCGGTCGCGGTCCAGCCAATCCAGTTGCCACAACGCGCCGGGATTGTCCGAAAGCAGCTCGGCGTTCAGCTCCTGCCGACCGAGGCGCGTCCCTTCGTACCGCTGGCGCACGGCGGCCAGGAAGGTCGGCGCAAGGTTGGCTTCGTTCTCGAAGGTCGAGCCGCGCGTCACCACGACGTCCCTGCCCTGACGCGCCAACAGCTCTTTGAGCAGCTTGATCGGCCTCGGAGTGGTCGTCACCAGCCAGCGAGGGCGGTTGCCTAGGCGCAGACCGAATTGCAGCATGTCCCAGGTGCCCTGCACATCGGTCCACGCGGCCAGCTCGTCCGCCCACGCAGCGTCGTGCTCCGGGCCGCGGAGCCGGTCGGCTTCCTCACTGGAAAAGGTGGTCGCGATCGCTCCGTTCGGCCAGGTCAGCCGGCGCTTGCTCGACTCGTAGATCGGCCTATTCCACGGTGGCGCAGTGTTGAGCAGGCCCGAGACGCCCTCGACGAGCGTGTCGCGCGCGTCCGCGGCGGTTGCGGCTACCAGGGCGATGCGGCCGGCCTGGCGCGTCTCGACGAGTTCGTGCACCCAACCTGCCCCCGCGCGGGTCTTCCCCCATCCACGGCCGGCGAGCGCAATCCAACCGTTCCAATCGCCCGGCGGTGGGAGCTGGCTCGGACGGGCTTTGGCACGCCATCCGCCGTCCTCCAATGCGTCGGCGAGCGCGGCGGCTATGCTGGTCATCGGGCGGCCTCCGGTAGCGGTACAGGACACAGCATCGGCAGCGCGACAGCGTCGATCACCGCGGGCGCCCTGCTCCCCTCGGTGGGCTCGGTGTCCAATTCGTGCAGGGCCGCTACGACCGCAGCGCGTGCGGCTCCGTGCGGTGCCAGGGCTCGCAGGATAGCCGCCTGCACCTTCGCGAACTGCGGACTATTCACGATCGCCACGTTGTTTTGAATGTTGATGGTGCCCTGCGCGATGGTGGCGATCTCACCTGTGACCTTGCCGATCTTCTCCAAGACGCCGATGAGTTGGCCAGCGACGATCGCCGCACCGCGCGCGTCGCCGGCCTCGGTGGTCGCAGCAAGCTGCGACATGAGCATAGTGCGCACTGCGCGGAAGTGGTCGAGCACGGAGGCGCCCTCGTCGGCCGCCTTCGCTGCCAGGTCGGCGAGCTGCGCCGGCCCGACGAGATAGGACGCTTTCAGTTCGGGGCTGACGTGATTATGCCAATGCCGGCCGATGGCGTCCTTGGACAAGCCGAACTTCGTGGCCAGGCTGTCGAGCGAGGCGCCGCCCGCACGCAACAGTTCGATTCGCCAACGCTCGTCGTGAGCGCAGACGGTGCATTTAGGTCCCGTTTTCATCTGCAAAAATCCGGCGCGAATTACGCTAGTGGCCCCATTGTGGCCCCGGAAAGTGAAATTTCGGTTTCGCCTGAAAAGTGCAAGGCTTTGCAAGCAGTTGAAAAACAGACCCCGTGATTAAATATCGTGAGCGTGGATGAAAGCGATTGAAACAAGGTGCGACAAGGCCGAAAGATCGGCGCGGATTGAAGATGGCATTGCGCATCACCCTAGTCGGCGCCTTAACGCGCTCTCCACGGCCGCGGCTGACCTCTGGGCGGGCTGGGCGCACCGGGCGCGGTTTCTCATGTGCCTATATTTCTCTCCCCTATTCTCTCTGTTTCTCTGTCTACACATTAGTGAACTCAGATTCTGACAACATAAAAAACCGCGCCCATACTGCCCAGCACGCCCGCATCAGGAGCGCATCGGAACTAACGGCGGTGCGACGGCGACGAAGGTGATTTGCCTTGCCGCTGCCACCCGATCTGGCTCCGCCAATTCTTGACGGGCGTAGATCGTCGTCTTGCCACATGGCGTGCGCCACCGGCCGCCGCTGTCCCGAGCGTCGGGGTTCGTCACGGCGACGTATCCACATTCCGCAAGCCGCTTCGGGATTGCTCGGCGAAGTTTTGCGTCCTCGAACATCAACCGCAGCTGACTGTCTCCTGGCGTCCGTGCCCTGATCATCTGCAGCGTGAGCGCATCGGGCTTACCCATGCTTTCGATCACGTCGGACAGGTCCCCGCTTTCAGGCGCCACGCCAGCCGCCACGACCATATGCCAAGCGGCGGTTTTCGGAGGGGGCGCCTTTGCGTTGAACGCGGTCAGGTCCAAATTGGCCAAGAAATGCGCAACCGCTTCGCTCCCGCCGTTCTCGAACCACGCGTTGATGCGGTCCCAATAAACCGGATCGAAATCATCCTGCGTCCGGGTAGACACGCAGACAAAGTGCCGGCGGTCGTCGGGTGCAAGGTAAAGAGCGTCCAAGTGGTTCGACGTCATGATCACGCCGCAGACGTTCGCCGCGGCGTATTGCGGCACGTGCTTCGTGTTGATCCGATGCGCCTCCGGCGGGTTGGTGATTACGTCTTTGGTTGCGTCGTAGAAGCCATACCGGGACTCGCCGCCGAGGTCGTGGACCTCGTTAATCCGGAGGATGACCGACTGCAGATAGTCGTTCCATTCTGAATTAAAGAACGTCTTTGCAGTGATCTGCTTGAAGTTCTGCGAACCAATCGCGGTGATGGCAGGCTTTAGGATCGTGTCCTTGCCGATCCCCTGCGAACCGATGAAAACCAGGGCGTGGTTTACCTTGTCGCCAGGTCGCTGCACGCGGTGAGCCAGCCATTGAACAATGTGGTCGGCCTCCTCCGGATAGATCGCGCTGATATGATTCAACCACTTGGAAACGTCGCCCTCGACGCGCTCGATGTAGGGCGGAACGTACCGATTGAAAGTCCGGTCGCCGGGGCTGCGGATCCATCCGTCGATCGTGAGAACCTTGCCCTCGATGATCTTCGGTTCCCCGGGGGCCCATCCCATCGACTTGACGAACCTGTGTTGCGAAAGCCACGTGGTTGCAAGGGCGCCTGGCCCCTCTGTTCGCATTGCGTCTTTGACCCGGCCGATGTGCTTGTCGACGCTGCTGGGGCTGAACAGTTCGCCAGTCCGCTCATAGATCATTTTGCCCGACGGCAGATGCGCCCAATAGTCGTTGAGGGCGTGGGCCTGATCGATTGGCAATTCGGGATGATCGGGGAGCGGCCCGAGCAGCGCCGCTTGATATTGCTCCCGCTCGCGTCGATGCTGCTCGAGAGTTTCAGCGGGGATCTGGACCGGAACTCGACCGGGACACATCTGAGGCTGTGGGCAACCGAACTGCTCCTTGAACATCCATGTGATGTCGCGTTTTAACATAGCCAGCAGCGTCTCGAGGTTCTCGCCTTCCGTCTTGAAATCGGCGGGATTCCACCAGCGTCGGGTGATCGTCTCGCGCTGTTCGGCCCACGACATCGCCAAGAATGCTTTGAGCCCGTCTTCGCCAGGGAAGGAAAGCTTGATCCGCTTACCAATCGAGATCCATTCGTCATTGCCGAGCATTTCGACGCCGCTGCTCCAGCGTTCCAGCTTCTTGCCGATCCACCAGCAAAGCTGATCGTAGCGGACGCCGTCGTGCGACACGCCGCCGACTGCGTCGGGCACCGGCCCAGTGATTGGACCGCCTTCGGGGCGCTTCAGCACGTCGAACAGAGGTGCTGTTTTGTCACTATACGGGATCGGCGGCGGCGCGTCGGCGGCCAGCAGATACGGCCGGCCGCCAAACGCGGAGCCTGGCGCGACGTTGTAGGCAAGATTGCGCACCGAGATTCGCTCGCCATCGTCCGCGGGCGCCGTTTCCGGCCGGAAATGCGAAATCCTGACCTTGTGGTGTCCGCGATGCTTATGCGGATCGAACCCGGGGGGACAGCGGAATGCAAAGTGCCACCCGCCGCTCGGTGAATGTCCGTACGGCGTGGGAACGTCTATGCCGATCTCGGCGCACCAGGCGGCAAACTGCGCCCATGCTTCGTCGCGATCGCCGTGCGCATCGACATCAAGCAGAACGAGTCCGGAGAGGCAGGCGCTGATGCCGAGCTGATGCCCTTTTTGCCGCCAGGCTTTCCAATCCGTCGAATCTAGGGTCGCATCGTAAAAGCCATGAGCGCACGCCGGCGTCTTCGTATCACTCAAAAGCGGAAACAGCGCCATTCCGTGCTGCTCGGCGTAGTCGAAAAATGCGTCGATCATTGGAGTTATTGCTCCTATCGCGCCACAGCGGCGCGGCCGCGATGCTCGATTTCAGCGGCGAGTTCGGGGAGCGCCTGAATCATCTGATCAAGCCGTTGGCGGGTCGCAGCGCAACGGTGCGGTGGGTTCTCGTCGCTGTAGAACCAGACCTGGGATTCGTGTTCGATCCACATGTCGGGCCGGCAGGCGGTGACGGTCGGCTGTCCGACCTGAATTGAAGTCGGCACGCGGTTTTTATCGTGACAACAAAATGCCGCCGGCGTGATGCGCACGATGGGTTGATAGCGGCGATTGAAGATGATCGTATCGCGGCTGGCGAGATAGGCCCCATAGGGCAGTTGGTCAAAGTCGAATTTGCGCACTTCGGGCACTCCTCAATTGAGTCCCAAACCGAAAACTGATTGCAAAAATCGCGAAACGTGCTAGGTAAAAGCCGCCAAGCAATTTACGAACACGTCCGCGGCCCTGCGATCAGTCCTGATCCGGGGCCGTTTCGTCGTTTGCGGCGAGTTTTTCGAACACGATCCTGTTGAACCGTATGATGCGCTCGATTGCGCGTTCGACGGGGGGCGATGCTTTCGCCGGCTCGAATTTGAAAATGGCGTAATTGTTCGCCTGAGGGCGGTCGATCGTTACCGTAACGGCATGATCGCCGTGGAATTCTGCTACCACGTTGGCGTGAACGCCAGCCTCCCAAGCCGCAAATGCGTTACTGCGCATACTGCCGACAATTCCGTCGAGCGCGTGACCTAGATCGTCGAACTTGATCCCGAGTCCCTCGACGAACTGGAAAGCGACCCGCGCGTTGTCTTCGAACGAGAGCTTTGATCTCAACGGATTGTATGTCGCGAGAGAAAGCTCGAAGCGCCTGAACCGCTTCACGTAAGCGACGCGGGATTCTCCCTTTGGTGGATCAAATGTACACGCCAATAGCGCGTTCACCCGGTCCGAATTGGTCATCGTGACGCCGCCGTAACGGCCGGGCTCACCTTTCGAGATCAACTTTCCGGCCTGCATCTCCCGGAAGCGATCGGCGGTCGTCCCGAGGGGAAGAGAGTCAAATCCCGCGACCGTTGCCTTCAGTGCGTTTGCTTTCATGATGACAGACACGATAGCATTTTAAATATTGAAAGTCAACGTTTACGCCTTATGGCGTCGCTATCGAAGCATGCACCGAATTCCCACGCCCTGAGCATTCCCCGCCAGGAACGTGATGCCCGCCTCGGTAAGTGCCCGGTTAATTTTCTCTATCGCTTCATCGCGTGCGACTGATCGCCATTGCAGGTTGGATTCGATCCGCGGCTCGCCGTCTATCTTCTCGATCTCTTGAACAGTTGAGATTCCGATGCCAGCAGCCTTTGCCAGGTCGGCGGCCGTCCATTTGAGAAAAGCCCTTGCCGCTCGGATTTGAGCCCCGGTGATCCGCATTTTCCACTTCTCCGACTTCAATGTTGACAATCAACATAAACGGTCCGTTCAATCATAGTCAATGATTTTAGTTGACTATAGATGCGCGAATCTTTAGGCTCTCAGCATCAACAACGGAGCCGCCGACATGTTTACCCCAGCCAATTGCACCAGCGTCCACAATCTCCCCGGCGCATTCTTCTCCAACCCTGTCGCCTACATAGAGTCCGCTCTGGAGCGCCGCCAATATGAGGCGGCCGTGCAGACGTTCGCCAAAGACGCGAGCCCTGCCGGCATCAGTGCATCCATCGCTTCAGCCCGGCGGTACGGCTTCAAAATGACCAGGGTCGAAGCGCGCGAGGCGGCGGTCGACGGACTGCGTGAGACCCTTTCGGCGCTTGGCTATGACGAGACGGAAATTCGGTGGCATGCGGCCCGCCGCGGACGGCGCGACTTTAGCCTGTTCGGTTTGGATGAGCGTAGCTCCGCTGCGCGCTGGGAAGTACGGAGGATGCGCCGTATACATTAGGGCTTCGTGCGGGGCGGCCGGGCTCCCGCCCGTGCCGCTGCGCTTTTGCGCTTGGTTTGCAACTGCGACAGAGCAAGGTCGAGCGCAGCGCGCGATAGATCCATTGAGGCAGCGCCTGGTCGATCTTGCGGGACCACCCTGACAGGCGTGACGCGGCAGTTGACCTTTACTGCCTCTTTGACATTCGCCGCGGTCGTTAAAAGCTTTTTGCCGGGCCTGTAGCAGATGAGCTTTCCAGCTCGGTAAAGACGTTTCAGGGTCTCAGCGTTGGCGTCGGGAATGACCTTGGCCGCGTCATCAAGGGGAATCAGAGCATCGTTATCGGTCACGCGCAGGCCTCATATTCAAAGCAAGCGCCGTTCCCCTTAACTCCTTCCATACGTTCCAAAGGCGCTGTCGCAGTTGCTCGGCCTCTCCCGCGGGCGGTTGAGCGTACCACGTCGGGTGCTCGGCGAGGTGGTCTGCCCATGCAGCGTCAAACTCATCCTCCCACCGGTATCGCGGCCTCAGAGGATCGTTTATGGAAGTGCCTGCCTGCTTGGCCGCATCCTCGCGCATCCACTGTTCTAGTGCTGCGTCTCGGTCATCCTGATGCCGAGGCGCCTCAATGCCCGACAACTTGTCTAGGGCTAAATCAAGCGCTCTGCGGTCCCAACGACGCGTTCCGGGAATTGGGGCCGGCACAATGCGAAGCGCGACCCATTTTGCCCAGGTTGTTGCCGTCACACGGCAATAGGCGGCGGCTTCACGCCCGGTCATTAGGCGAGGTTCACACACGGTCATGCGCGGTCGCTAGCACGGCCGCGACTGGCTTTATGTTGACAATCTACATAAGCATTTGTTTGCACATGATATTTTTGGTTGTATTTCTCTTCGCGCTGGGGTTCGATGGACCAGGAGGGTTTGGCCGATGAAGGTTTGTTGGACGTCTGGAATTGCGCTGATGCTCTTGAGCGGCACCGCTCTTGCTGCGACCAGTCAGGACAATGCGAAGCGTGCGATTTTGGCGAACAAGTCCCGAATGTTCAAAGATCCCGATTCAGTTCGGGATGCCGCGATCGGCACCGTTGCACCTTGCCCTAGCGGCAACGGGGATTGTGTGTGCCTCGAATTGAACGCCCGCAACTCACAAGGCGGTATGTCTGGCCTCCGGATAGTCGGTGTGCGCATCGACGGCGCATCGGCCGAAGCCTTCGGCGAGATGGCTGACACCTCCACGTGCGGCAAGATGGTGCCCTTCCCGGCGCTGAATGGCCCACGTCGCTCATAACATGGGACGCGCCCCTCTGATCTCTCAGGCCTTGACTAGTATTCCTCTCTATCCGAGCGAAGCGGAAATCGCTGTTCTCGTCTTGGGCGACAAGCGCGCGAAGGATTGGCCGGCGGTCGCAAAGCACCTTGAGAATAAGGAAGGCTTGCCACGCGTCGACAAACAAATGGGTGGCCGCTTTTGGCCGTCTGTGGAAGCTTATTTCCGGCAGCGACATGGAATGTACTTATTGCCGCATTCCGGAGACGTGCCTCCTAAACCGCGCATGGCCGGCCACATTCGATTTATACCGCCGCCGGACGTCGAAAAGTGACCCGCCCCGATTCCTTCTCCTACGCCCCGCGCGGCCTGTCCCGCGACGAAGCGGCGCGCTATATTTGCGTCGGGACGACCAAGTTTGACGAGATGGTTGCTGATGGGCGGATGCCAAAACCGAAGAAAATCGACGGACGGGTCGTATGGGATCGGTTGCGGATCGAAGCGGCTTTCACTGATCTGCCGGACGTGGAAAACGCCGTGAATCCGCTGGACCGGATGTTTGGAGAACCTTGAAAGCCCGCCCTCCTCCCGTGCGAAGTCGGCCGCCTACCGAACGGCCAGCCGCCGCTCTCGATAGGCCTTTATCATGGCCTCAGAGACGTCCGCTGGATAACGAAGCGGCGCGGCCCCCCCCGGCTTACTGTAGGCACTCTGGCCGCCGCAGGCCCTGCCATTGCGCATGCGATCGTCCGGGCATGCGCAGGGGTGCCCTTGAGCGTGGTAGGCCCTCCTGCTCTCCTCGATCAGCAACGCCGCGATCGCTGCGGCAGTCAGCACCTCGATTGTCCGAGCAGGCTTGGCAGTCTCGGACGCGGCGGCCGGGACCGTCTTTTGAGTTTTTCGGAGCCGCGGCCGGAAGCGATAAATCGAGCGGGACGGCCGCACGGGTTGGCGGAGCTTTCGCAAGCTCCGGAAGTCGCACGGGTGGCATGGGCGACGGGGCGCGGGAAATCAAGGGGGCGCGCAAGGGTCTGCCGCACCAGCTGATTGCGATCTTCGGCTGGAAGACGGCGGCCCAGGCCGAACTGTACACGGAAAAGGCCCGCCGCCGGCAAGCAGCTGCTGGCTGGCGGCGGGATGGGGTTGATCAGCGTCAAAGGGACCTAGTCAATTTCGACTAGAAGCGGCCCAATTGCCTTGATTTGCCTGTGAATCGGCACTAACTCGCCTTCCTGCCGGAACCAACAACCTTGACGACCATTGGGTTGTAGGCGACAACACCCGCAAGCGGAGCTGGAAAATGTGGCGATTCCGTCCCATTTTGAAACGACAAATTAACCGCGGGTCAGCAATCTCCCAGCATTGCGACCGACTCAGGGGGAAGGGTCATGGCTGATGTCGCGGCGATGGTTGGACTGTTGATGCTGATGCTCGGTTGCACAAGCGCCCTAATCGGCGCCGGCATGGCTGCTGGCACGCGCTACATCGACAGGACCCTGCGCGTCGATGCACGACCCACCCCTCTCGTGCGTCCGTCGCATCCTTCCGGCTCAAATTGGCGAGTAGACGCGGCCTAGCATTTCAGGCTGACCGTGCCCCTGCGACAGCGTCTCGTCTGGATCCGCGACGAGTTGAAGTCGTTGCTCGCAAAGGAAGTTCTCAAGCGCATTGCCCTTGGCTTGCTGGCGCTCGTCGGTGGATGGGTGTGGGCTGTCCTGCTAAGGGTGTTCGACGAGGCCTCTACAGGCGTCCCGTTTTTCGAACGCCTGAAGCAGATTTTTATTGCGATCAGGAAAGACCCGCTGGATTTTTCGCTCCAGCTGCTTTTCGACTATCCCGGCCAAACCTTCCTTTCCGTACTGCTGATCGGCGGTTACCTGGTTCTCTTCGCCGTCATATGGCGTACGCGCCGCACGCTGCGTGTAGCACAGATCGAACGTACGCTCGCTGTGCGAGCTGGCATTGGGGGCTGGTGGCCGAATGCAAAGCCCGGCGACGATGGCAGCGCACCGTGGGCCGATCTTTGTGCGGAAATCGCGCGCCCCGAAAACCGAACCTTGCTGGTGCTGGGTGCGAACGGGATCGACACGTTTGGGCGCCCGGGGGCACCGCTCCATGATGTGCTTCAAGCATTCCGCGGTACAGTTCGGGTGATCTTGGCACATCCCGACAGCGAGCAAACCAAAGGCCGCGCAGCAGCCGTTGGTGTAAAGGCCGTCGAATACAAGAGAGCCATAACAACCTCGGTTGCACTGTTGCGCGACCTACGGCGGCAGCATCACGCCGTCGACGGGCGCTTCTACGATGGGCAACCAAACTGGAAGATGATCATCACCAGCCGCACGGCCTGGATTCAATATTACGCGCCGGGCCAACACGTCGATGGATCCCCGGTCTGGCGCTTCGACGGGAACGATGACGGCAGCGGACTGTACTATCTGTTCGCCGCAGAGTTTGAGCGAATTTGGCGCCGGTGCGAAGAGCACGAGATGTTCTGATCAGTGATCAAGCCCATGGCGTCTCAGCATTGCCGCGAAGGTGGTCATGCCTCGCTTCTCAAGCTCTTCGATGAAGATTTTCCAAGCCGGAATGTTGCGATGATAGGGAGAGCTATCCGCTCCCGCATAAAGACCACCGGTTGGCCCGCTGTACAGCCCGCCACCGGGTCCCGCGTAGAGCCCACCGCCAGCACCTGCGTACAAACCGCCACCAGCACCTACGTAAAGGCCTCCTCCTGGGCCAGCATAAAGACCGCCGCCTGGACCACCGTACATTCCTCCCCCGGGGCCAGCGTATAGTCCTCCGCCCGGCCCTGCGTATGCGCCTCCACCCGGGCCAGCGTACAACCCTCCTCCAGGCCCAGCATAACGGCCGCCACCGACTCCGGCATACTGGTTCCTTGACCAACTCATCCCGCCCCTCCTATTTAGCCTTGGGCGGGCATAACAGCATGACACAACCTGTTCGCAAGTAGAAAAGGTGGGCCACAGATCGGAAATTGGCTTGGCATCACGTGGAATCGGGTTGAGGCCCACCTTACGCGAAAACCTTGCCCCTCCACGGAAACCCCCTCCGCTAGGAAGTCGCACCTCACGACCACGGGGCTATGGAGTCCCACCTCGCCTTGAGCCCAGCCCCTTAGGGTCGTGACGCTACTTGACCATCGCGGCCTAAGCCTTGCATCGACCCGCTCTGCCTTGCAGGTCCAGGACGACCCCTCGGCCATGCATCCCGGGTCCTCGGGCGACTTCGATCAGATGCTTGAGACAGCCGGATGCCGACCGCCGCTCGCCTCCACTTCTACCGGTACTCCACGGCTCTCAGACCTTTTGACGGTGGGGTGTGACGGCTCGCTCTCCCAACAGCCCTTGCGCTCGCGCGCAAGTTGCGCTTGCATAGCCCCTTTCGACGGGGGATTTCAGCATGCGTATTTTCATTGTTGTGGCGGCTTGCGCCGCCACGGCCGGCTGCATGACGGCGGGCGAGACGGTCTCATTCAAGGCCTCCAATCCGCAGCAACAAGCTCTCATGAGAGACGGGCAGCCTGCCCTCGTCTCTAGACAGAAGAGCTCCGTGGTTCTCGTTCGACCGGCAGCCCGTCAGCTTCAAGCGAACGGCCGTCCCGTGTTCGTGGTGGGCATCAACAACATGAGCCGCCAACCTGTCGAGTTTCGGGTAGGACAAGTTGAGGCGGTGCAGCACGCCGCGGGCTCCGACTTCGAAATGAAGATCGTCACCTACGAGATGCTGGTCCAGGAGGAAAAGAACCGGCAGGTCGCCGCGGCGCTTCTAACCGGCGTCGCCGCCGGCGCCAACGCATACAGCGCCTCTCGGGCGGGCTACGGCAGCTACACAACGCCGAGCGGCCGAACGGGCACCTTCTACAGTCCGACGGCGGCGGCGATCGCACAAAACAACGCGGCCGCACAGAACGAAGCGATGGTCTCTGCCACTATCGAAACAGGCCAGCGCAACATGGCCGTGCTCGAGCAGGCGGTGATCAAGGACAATACCCTCCTGCCAGGCGAATGGTACGGCGGTCAACTGCACCTTGCGCCGCCGACGGACCAGGGCGGAGCTCAGAAGAGCTACACGATCGTGATCACTGTTGGGCCGGACCGCCACGTGATCGATGTAGCTCAGGGGCCTGCGGGGGCATAGGCGCCTGAAGGCCACTGGATCAACGCCCCCGATGATGCGGGCCGCCTCGCTGATCGAAATCAGCTCCAAAGGCGTTGCATCAGATTTGCCCCCGCAGCTAGCGATAAAATGGGGCCGGGCCACCGATTTTGCATTTCGTCCAGGGAGAGCCCGCCATATACTTATGGTTGTTGCGCCTCAAAGGCACAATTCTTTATTCTGACCAATACGGAGATAATTGAGATGAAAACAAACGCTGCAGTTTGGGCAATAATCTTGACTTCGTTTTTGACAGTATCGACATCGCCTGCCAGTGCGTGCGTCGGTCTGGATTGTTTGAAGAAGGCCATAATTCCGGAGCCTCCGAGCGCGGACGAAGCCCGCAAGACCGCGATGAAGCTCGTTGACGCCGCCAAGACAGGTGATCCGCAAAAGATAAAACTCGCAACCGGGGCTCTGCTTCTCACCAATAATATGGCTTGCCCCACTTGCTCGGGTTTAGCACGCGAGGTCCTTCCTGGACTAACCGACGATCAGATTCAACGGATCGTCGGCAGCGGATGGCTAGTCTTCGCCAGCACGGGATCACCAATCTTGGTAGTCGTGGACGTCGCAAACAATGTCGCTTCCGAATACAGCCTCGATCAAGACTCGCCGCCTATATTGGCTACGCCGGAGTCTGCACGAAGAAAGCCAAAGGTGTTTCGTGCTGAACCACAATGCTTGATCGTGAAATCTGGATCGGTGCACGCCGGGTGGAAATCACCTCCCGCTCTGATCGATCAAGGTGGCAAGAGATACCAATTTCCCGACGTAGACTTGGTCCCCGGCGATCGCATTGACGCACAAGCCACAGAGTTGTGCACGCAGTGGAAGTCGAAAGACGTGGCTGTTCTGAAAACGGCGACTTTCCGATACCAAGGAAATTCGACTGCCTCGACATCATCCAACGTTGTCAAATATTTCCTGCGTGGAAGCAGCAGTTCACAACCGGTCGCAGCAAGATAATGCTCTCTCAGCCTGGAGTCCGATGTGAGCCATTAACGGACTCCAGCACCCTCCTTGCATATACCCAGCTTCTTAGAGTTGAGAAACCATCGTGTCAGATAGGATAGATGAAGCGCGCCAGGTCGCACGTACCCTCCTCAACGATCTTGAGACGGTCACGGTGCGAACCGAAGGCGTCTTGATGAAGGCGAAGCGGCTGGCGCGGCTTATGCGGGATTCGGACGCGCAACTCTGGCTAGAGTACGAGACCAGCGGTTATCCCAGTGAACACTTCAATCCTACTGACTTAGGAACATGCGAACGATACGTGCGCCAGTCAGGACGGATCGATCCGACCGGCAAATACTGGATTGCGAGCCTCCCTCAGATAGAAGCGATCGGCGAAGGTTATAAGCAGCGCGCAGAAGCTATGGTCGGAACCGTTGATAAATCAGTAGTTGTCGAAAACTATCTTGTAAAGCGTGCGACTGAAGAATTCCTGGCCAATCAGACTCAGCAACAAATCGCTGCTCGCAAACTCTACAACGACAATGAGGCCCTGGCGGTCGCGCTTCGAGCCTCTATACACAGCTATGCGACTGATGTGTTCCTCGCCATCGAGCTGGGAGACGCGGCTCAGGACATTTTCGAGGAAGCCAGGAAACGCATCGATAACTTCGTTAGATCTCACG
Source organism: Bradyrhizobium sp. ERR14 (assembly GCF_014198235.1). Taxonomy (NCBI): domain Bacteria; kingdom Pseudomonadati; phylum Pseudomonadota; class Alphaproteobacteria; order Hyphomicrobiales; family Nitrobacteraceae; genus Bradyrhizobium; species Bradyrhizobium sp. ERR14. Next base: position 858,849 of record NZ_JACIHD010000001.1, read on the forward strand.
CACCGAAAGCGGCAGAGCAGCTCGTTGCAGTGAATGAACGAATGGCCGAAGGCTCCCTAGAATCGTACTCTCATGCATTGACTACCTGCCGCAGGCTCCTCCTAACTGTCGCAGATGCTTTGTTCCCCGCTCGGTCACAACCGTACACGGACAAATCAGGGAAGCCCCGGGTCGTAGGTTCCGAAAATTATAAGAACCGCCTCATGGCGTTTGTAGAAGAAAACGCCGCGAGCGAAGGATCGACAGTCCTAATCCAATCCGGGTTAGAGCATCTGGCCGCTCGGTTAGACGCCGTGAATGCCAAGGTATCAAAAGGCGTCCATACAGATGTCACTCAGGAGGAGGCTCGATTGGCAGTCATTCATACGTACCTATTTTTGGGGGAAGTTGCCCGAGCAAGCAAAACATCTACCGTGCCGCTCCGCTCCTAGACTCCGATAACAGCTCATAGCGGACGCTCTTGCCGAAACGAATCAGCCGCGGACCACGGAAGACCAATGCGAAAATTTCTGATGAAAATCGTTTGGGAAGTCTTCGATGTCTCGCCAGCCGCACTGCTGGGGTCGACAATCCAATTCCTGGCCATCTTCGGCTTAGGCAAGGTCGCTCAGCGAGGTTGCGTCCTCATTGACAATCCGACGCTCACGTCATGGTGTGAAACTGAAACTTTGGGATACGTCTCTAACGCAGTTCCCGCGGTCATCCTGGGTCTGATCGTTGCATGTGTGGCGGTGGCACTAAGCGGCATCATTCTAGCACTTCCGATATACGCCTTAATCGCTGGAATCGCTTTGGCTGCCTTTTGCACAGCGTCACTTCCGCAGCCGTTCAACTACATCTGCGGCGCAATCATTCTCGTGTTAGTTGTCATTGGATACATTGCGTTCGTTAAGTGGATGACGGGCGGCGACTATGGTGATCGAGGCGGCAAAGGCCCCGATTGGTCAAAACACATTTAACATCGGTTGCTTCTGGCGTCCGATAACCGCTCTTAGCGGACTCCAGGATCTCAACGACCCCGACAGCGGTTGACGAACAGATACCAGGCAACCATCGCGAACCTCAAAAGGAGTCGCTCGCAAGATGATTGGCATTAGAATCCCGGTAGTCGCACTGAGCGACGAAAGCAAAGAGACTTCCGACCGCGTGGCTGGAAGACCCTGCGTTCGCACAGGTTTCTCGTGGGAATCGTTGAATGGTGAACCAAGCTCGAATGACCCACGGATCAACTGGACCCTCAGCATGGTCGACACCGGTGCGGATTTCACTGTTTTAGATCTGTCGTTCGCCGACCCGCTCGCAGCAATGAAGATTCCGCTGAGGCTTTTCGAAGCGCGGAGCGTGGTAGGCAGCAGCAAACCGTTGGCGGTTTACCGAGGCACAATCGTGGTCACCAACGGCTCACGCTGCATCTCTTACGAAACCGAGTTTGTGGTCTCTGACGTCCGCTCTGGGTACTACGTCGTTCTCGGGCGTGACTTCCTGAAGCACACCACGTTCACTTACAATCGTGCTCGCGGAATCGAATACCTAACGTTCGGGTAGTCAGATCAAAGCCCCTGAGGGAGTGGACTACGCCCCGGCGCGAAACCGCTCGCCTCTTGATTGACGGCGACGGTCATTGGTGGTGGCATAAGCCCTCAGCAATTTAGCCGCGCATCGCACCAAGAGGTTTCACACATGGAAAATGACGACCCGAGAATGAAGCTGTTCGGCACCGTGAAGACGCTGATTGACTGGCAGTTTAAGATCGCCGGTTGGCTTATCTTAATTGGTGGACTTAAGTTTTTTGCCGAACGCACCAATAGCCCGCTGATTAAATTTCTGTCCGAGGTCTATATCCATCTCCCCACATTGTTGCTCAACTGCGCGGTGCTCGCCTGGGCCGGCTTCCGACTGTACGAAACGACGTTCGACGAGCCTGGTAGACGTCGCGTCTGGGAGCGGGTCTTGATAGTGGTTGCGACGATCGTCACCATGTTGCTTATAGCTTCACTCACTCTTCCTCTAGTACACGCCGTCGTTGACGGCGTCGCCACCGTCCAAGCGACTCCTGCAAAGTGCACCCCATAATTCCCATACCGCACTAGGGGGCCCAAGACGATCGAGCACTCTTCCGCGCCCCTGAGGGAGTGAAGACGCCACCCTTGCAAGGCTGGACAGGGTGTCAATGGATCGACACGCGCACGCCAATTTGGGGCAGTCTACGAAGCTTTCAATCCTTGGTGGATGGCAAATGTCGAAGTTCGAAGGTTCTCACCTAAAGATCAAACGGGCCTACCGCCACATTGACGAGCTCAATCGGATGTTCGCGACCTTCCTGAAAACCGATTTCTGGACGATCACGGTGGAGAACCACCCTCAAACCGGAGTGGGCAAAATTGCGGTGACGTCCATCGCAGATCTCCCAGCCGAGGTGCCGCTTATCATTGGGGATGCTGTGCATTGTCTTCGCGTCGCCCTTGATCACGCCATCGCTGGCATACTCGGTGAACGAGGCAATCGAGAGACGTTTCCTGTAGGCAAAACACGGGAAGATGTGAAAACCCATAGTACGTACCGACTGATACAAAAGACCTCACCTGATCTTGCCGGAGTGATCCTCGAGACGATAAAGCCCTACGATACGGGGCAGCCATCGATTTGGGCGGTCTCCAAATTTGACAACCTTGACAAGCACAGACTTCTCATACCGACCGTAACCGTCCAAACAATCTCTGGAGTATCCTTGGAGAGTAAAGACAAAAACGTCAAAGTGATCGACAACAGATTCATCCTGGACGCCTTCGGCAAGTACACCATCGGTAGGATCGCTCCCGGAATAGAGATTGAAGTAACACACAAGGGCAGCGCTGAAGCTGAGATACTTTTCGCTAGTGGGCAGCCCCTCGAAGGACAGGCCGTCATTCCGGCACTCCTCAAGATGGCGGAAGCATCGTCGGAGGCTATTAAGGCGATCGAGGATCATCTTGCCTACTAAGCCGCACGTATGTGGGTCCTGACCAGACGTAGACTGCCAACCGCTCTCAGCGGGAAGTGCCTCAATAGTGTCCTGAGAGGAGTGGACAGCGCGGTCTAGGACGCGCGGAAGGCTGCGATCCCCGCCGCCATCTCGTTCACTGCCGTCTCGTTGATGTGCCATCGATCAGTCGGATCGTTCAGCATCCGATCCTGGTTGATGACCCCATTCGTGTTCGCTACCCAGTCCCGCCAATCCAGGAAGTTGTTCGGCAAGCGGGAGCGGAATTCGTTCGCGACAGCCTCGGCCCGGGTCGACGCTGGCACCCATGCCCAAATTGAGGTCGAGAAAGACTGTGGTTCCGAACGTAACTAGGACCATGAATTTCACCCGATAGATGGTGGACCACACGATGCGGTTGCGTGTGTCGGTAGCGAGATCTGCGTCCGTCGCTTCGAACCACACCTGCGTTCCGTTGAACGTACCCGGCGTCATCGCAATGATCGTAGCACCGAGCATCTTGCGCGCGCAGGCGCCGCGGCGAATCCGACAAGCAGAATCGCGCGATCGCGCTGGGCTGCGAGAGTTTTTGGCAAGTGCTCGAGCACTATTACAACAGCCCGGCCGTTGTCGGTTTCTTGCGGGTTGGCTTCGATCGCGGCGTGCGGCGAATGCCCCGCATCGTGCCTTGACGGTGTTGGTCGGAGCTCGAACCCGGCGGCCTGGTGGGCGCTCCGGATCGCGGCGACGCGCCGCTGGATCGTCGAGGCCTTGCGTCCGCCGTCGGCGAGCTGCGCCCCGTAGCGGGCGACGGTGGCTAGCCGAACTGGAAGCGGATCTTCGGAGACTGTTCCCCACCGAGTCGCAAAGTCAGCGCGACCAGCGGCATAGCCCCTGCGAGTACTGGAAGACTTTTCCGCCGCGAGATAGGCCCGCACCGAGGCCATCGGGTCGACGAGGGCTGTCGACTCTGACATATGTCCCAGCTTCCAGGTCATTCCCGTCGGTCCCGGCAAGGAAGTAGAAGGCCTCAGATGATTGTGACTGAGGTACAAGATCACGCAATAGCAGCGCGAATGGCCCTGATCGTGGGCGCAGACCGGTTCGATCACCTCTTTCGAGCGGTCCGGTTCGACGAAGTGGATGGTGATATCCTTTATGTCTACGCCCGGGATGAGGACGCAGCGGCGCAGATGGAGGACGAGTTTGCTCTGCACATTTCGATCATAGCTTCCAAGATACTCGAGCGTCCGATCAATGTAGTGCTCGTGCTTCCCCGGCAGCTGCTAAAATCCAACCGGTAGCTGTCCACAGACCGCCCTGGAACAGGTGGACAAGATCGACCCTGCACATTTGCGAATCCCTGCCCTGTGCTAACCGCTCGGAACGAACAGAAGGGCGGAAGGATTCGTCCCGGCAGGAGCGATCTCGATGCTGATGATCAAGGAAAGACGGCCGGCGGTCCGCACACTGCGCGGATGGGCGCTGAGCGTACTGCAGGAGACCCACGCCATCCGCGAGTGCGAAGAGCATGGGTGGGCGCAAGACCGTGCCGACCCGCTTGCGCGCGAGCGTGCCATCCAGATCGCCCGCCAGGAGCCTCCGGTCGGAGTGTCCTCGGACGATGCGGTAGCGGAGGTCCAGGACGTGCTGGATTCGACCGGAGACACCTGCCCCGAGTGTTCGCCGGATTCCGACTAGGCCGTTGATTCGGAGCCGGCTGCGGGGGCGACCGTACGGCGGGCGATTTCCCGTCAGGGCAGCGCCGGACGGATCGAGCGTTGCCGCTCCAGCCTAACGATCATGGCGGCCATCTTCACCTGCAGCTACCGCTACGGCGTGCCGTCCTTCGCCCGGCATTTCGCCAGGTCGTCGCGCTGGACCCACCCATATCGAGACTCACCCGAATCCTTCTCGAAGTGAACCACGAAGACCCAGTCGCGGTAAGTGTCCCGAATCGCGACCTTCTGGCCCTTCTCAATCGGGAGCCAGCGCGGCTCAGTTTGTCCGCCCGGCCGGTTCGCTAGCTCCGTTTCCTTCGGCATAGTGCACTCGGTGTAGGAGGCATGCGAGATGGCGGGGAACGCGATAAGAGCCGCGCAGGCCAGAAGAAGCTTTTTCATCACGGGGATCCGGGAACGATGGTGGAAGTGGACGGACGACGCGTCCACCGCAAGTGCTTGCGCCGTTGCCGCCGACGGATCAATCGGGGACCAGAAACGGAGTTAACCGGAACCGCCAAGGTGCGCGCCGGTCTGCCGCTCAAGCCGACTTCCGCCGCGTCCCCGTCGCCGGCTTCTTGGCCGCCGCTTCCTTCGCAGGCTTCTTGCCGGCGATGGGCATCAACATTTCCTTCTGGCTAACTGACGCCTTCTTTGGCTTCTTGGCGGGCTTCGCCTCCTTCGCCGGCGCAGCTTCCCGACCGACGCTCTGCCGCAACGCCTCCATCAGGTCGACCACGTTCTCACCCTTCGGCCGCTCTTTCGGCCGGATGACCTTCCCGGCACGTTTCTGGTTGATGAGGTCGATCAGCGCAGTTTCGTAGTGGTCCTCGAACTTCTCCGGATCGAAACGCCCCGCCTTCTGATTCACGATGTGCTTGGCGAGGTCCAGCATGTCCTTGGTAACCTTCACGTCCTGGACCTCGTCGAAGTATTCCTGCTCGCTGCGGACCTCGTAGGGATAGCGCAGCAGTGTGCCGACAAGACCCTTGTCCATCGGCTCCAACGCGATGATGTGCTCGCGATTAGTGAGCACCACCCGGCCGATCGCAACCTTGTTCATCTCCCGGATTGTCTCTCGGATGACCGCAAAGGCATCGTGGCCGACCTTGCCGTCGGGCCGAATGTAATAGGGGCGGATCAGGTAGCGCGGGTCTATGTCGGTCCTGTCAACGAACTCGTCGATCTCGATGGTCCGTGTGGACTCCAGCGCGATCTCCTCGAGCTCCTCTTTCGAGACTTCGATGTACTGTCCCTTTTCGAGCTCATAGCCCTTGACGATGTCTTCGTTGGACACCTCGTCGCCGGTGTCCGCGTCGACTTTCAGGTACTTGATGCGATGGCCCGTGGCCCGGTTGAGCTGGTTAAAGGCGATCTTCTCGCTCTCCGACGTAGCCGGGTAGAGCGCCACGGGACAGGTGACGAGGGACAGGCGCAGGAAGCCTTTCCAATTGGCGCGAGGGGCCATCTACTCGGAACTCCGGTGGGTTACACCGATTCAAGACGAATGGCCTAGCCAAGTTCCGACACCCAAACTGAAATGCATTGCCCTCCCGAGCGGAAAGAACGGATGGTGTACAATCACACGGGCGTCGCATCCGAGCTATTCAGACGGCCTGAAGTGGAAGATCTTTTATAGCTTCCCACTGATCCTCCGCAGTGGTGCCGGACCATCGATCTCGAGCTCGATTCGGCTGCCATGCAGCGATTGGATCAAGGCTGCCGGTTCTGGTGAAGAACGCGTTGGCGCCGTAGGCGGATACTGCTGCCAATCCGTAGCCGGTCCGAGAGCAAAGTTTGGCGAGCGCCGTCAGCGAAGCCCCATGATACCAGCCCGAAGCGTGCTCCTGTAAACGGCTGAACCCAGGATCGTATGGAACGGTCACCGAGTTGGGCCCGAAGCTGGCGTTGTATTCTACAGAGATGACCGACGGATTGACCCCGATCAGCTGCTCTAGAAACCAATAATCATTGCCATCGACATCGATCGAGAGAATGCCGAGTGATGCAAATTTTGTTCGAATGAAGTCGAGATTGCTCAGCGAGATAAAGCAATTGCGAATATCCAGCCACTTGGGCAGCAAGACTTTTGCGTCCTGCACCTGGTCGGCCGAGCCGTCAATCAGCAGTCCCTGCCAGTTTGGGTCATAGGCAAACGCGGCGCAGTTGAAGGCGACTGGATGAAAGCCGAACTCTACGAACGTTCGCGGGGCTGATTCTTTGGCCACAAGATCGTTCAGAATTTCGGTCTCATCCCCCTCGCCTCTCGCCCCCCGCAGGAAACGTCTTGCACGATAATTTAGTCTTCGAACTTGAGGGATTGCCCTCAGAACCTCGCGCATACCGCACCGCAAATTGACACCTAAGCAACAATCAGCAATCTACCGAAACAATTTGCGGTTGTCTCGCTTTTAGTGGCCTTTTGGCACGCGGCTTTAGCGTCGTCGGGTCCGGATCAGTTTTACGGTGAAATCGATGGGCGTTCTGCATACGATCGAGCATGGCTTTGTGAGGCCGGCACTGCGCCGAATAAGGCCGGCGAAGCGCGTCGTCCTTGGTGGGATCACGGTCGAGTATAAGAGCGAGCTCGATGGAGGCGGTATCGAGTTCGGCCAAGACTTCATTCCATTTTTGCGCTCCCGCGGAATGCCTAAACAGCCTCGCCTCTTCGAGTGGTGCGCTGGGCCGGCATTTATTGGCTTTTCGATGCTGGGCCACGGCTTGTGCGAAACGCTGTGCCTGGCTGACATCAATCCCGCGGCGGTGAACCGTTGCAAGAACACGGTCAGGCTGAACCACCTTGAGGATCGCGTCTCAGTCTACGAGTCCAACAATCTGCGGAGCATACCCAAAAGCGAGCGCTGGAATTTGGTGGTGAGCAATCCGCCCCACTTCATTGACCAGTATGAAGGCGATATCCGCGCTCACGACCCTGATTGGGCCATCCACCGGGAGTTCTTCAACACGATACACCCGTACCTAGCCGACGACGGCGTGATCGTTCTTCAGGAGAACAATCGCGGTTCGACCGTTGAGACCTTCCGCGAGATGATCGACGTAGCGGGCCTTGAAATTGTGTTCACTCAAGGCGACCACAAAGAGCTTACACGCGAGAGCGAGTTCTATTTTATCGGGATCATAAAGAAGGGCGCGAACGTCCCCAGTTGGGCCGCCAAAGTCTCCTGAAAAGCCTGAGACTCATATAGGTCGATGCCGCCCGCCCATGCCGAGCACATCCGCGGCGGAAGGCAGACACGCTATCGCCGCCAATCGAGCGATTGAATTTGCCAAGAGTATTCTGCTCATCCCCAGGGTTTTCCGGAATCCGGCACCACGATCCAGTAACGCTTACCCACAATGCCGTCCGGCGGCCGCGTCATGATGACAAAGCGATAGAGGTTGTGAGATGCGCGCTCGTTGAGCGACCAGAGCGACCGTTCGAGCTGGCGGAGCCGGCCTCCAGACAATTCGACGAGGATGGCCCGATCGTCATCCGCCGCTAGCGAGTTGCTGCGCATCAGCCGAAAGGTCTGCGCCCTCAGCTTGCCGTCGACCGGTTCGAAATCAAGCATCTCGACGATACGCCCCTGCGGGCGTGGGCCGGCTGCGCTCAGCGCAGCCCAGACTGCAACTGGCGTAAACAGGAGGTGACAAGCGAACATGATCACCAAGGCAACCTCGGCTGCAGGGTCCACACGCCTCAACCGACCGGCCTCCGCAATGGCCACGTTACAAGGCCGCGCAGCATCCAATTTTGCGCGACGGTACTCCTGGTTGCCCGCAGATGCCCGGCGAGGCCGAGCGTGAGCAGCAGAACGAAATCGTGACTGATACGTCCATGCGCCAGGCTCAGCAGCACAACGAACAACGTCATGCAGGCCACGAAGCGGTAATCCGCGAGCACGCGGGCGAGCGGAGTCACTGAGCGCCAGGCGGCGGCGACCGACGCGATGAGGAGCACGCCGGCTAGCCAGCCGAACTCGATGGCGACCTCGACGAAGCTATTATGCGTGCCGAGGCCCGGCACGCAGCTGTGGACGGCAAAGCCTCCAGCGCCGATTCCGAATGGCCCTGCTTCGGGCAAAATCCGCAAAGCGTCGGCCAGCAGCTGCTTGCGGATCGCGATCGAGTTGTCGAAATCGACCGCAGGGCAGCCAACCGCCACCGGAGTCAGCATCCGGGCGTTCGGCGCAACCGCGGTAACGCCCGTTGCGGTCAAAAGATGCCGCCCATAGACTGAGGCCGCACTCCAGCGGGCAGCGGCACCGGCGCCGATCGCAACGGCGAGCAACGCCACTAACACCAGACCGCGCCGCCGCGCCGCGCCCTCGCACAGAAGCGCGCCGGCGAGCGCGACCAGCTCAAGGGCGAGCAACGAGAACCGCACCATAGAGGCTGCAAACACTGCCGCAGCCAGTACCGCAAGCATACTAATCCCAGCGAACGCCATGCGCGGCAGCCGGTCGGACGTCACGGCGGCGATCACGACGATGCCAAGCAGCATGGCGAACTGCGCCGGCGCCGCATCGAACTCGCCGAACACATAGGGCTTGCCGTGATGGTCGGACCATTGCTCGGCGAGTGCAACCGTCGTCGCAAGCATTCCGATCGCGACGACAATCGCGCCGACCGTCAGCACACCTCGACGCGCGTCGCGCGCTGGCGCCAGTCGGCCCGCGCCATAATGCGTCAGGGTCACGCCCAGGAGGATCAATTCCTTCAGGTCCGCAAAACCATTCAAGAGGCACGCCACCGCGATACTGACCGCCAGCGCAGCGGCAAGCCCGTCGCAAAGATTGGGTCGAATCTCGCGCCAAGGCGCCATCACGACCAGTAGCCCAATCGGCACAACCAAGGCGAGCCCCGTGAATTTGGAGCCGAGGCCGAGCAGACCATGCGCCAGCACAACGACGGAGCCAGCCGCAACGGCCAGTCCTAGTAATGCACTGCGAATACTTGATGTTTCCAACGGTCGCCGGCCCCACGCAAAGCACGAGGATCCACGTTTGACGCAACTCCTGCTTGATAGCAAGCGATAGTTGTAGAGCACCATAGTACCCGCATCAACGTTCTTGCCTATAGATCGAAGGGTGGCATCTGATGACGCGGCCGGTGCCGCCCGAGAGCCGGCATGGGCAACGAGCGAAGCAAGCCGAACGAAAAGGTCGCTCAGCATTGGCTGGCCAGGAGGATCGAAAAATGACATCGAAGTCCTCGCGGAAACTCTCCGATTCAAAACCGCGCACCGGCAACAACGGCACCTCTCGGCAAACAGTCATCAAGGATGCCAGCGAGACGAAGGACGAGGACCGCGACCTGGCCCACGGCGAGGGCGGTACCATCGGCCTCCCGACGAAACCCGGCGATTTGTCGCAAGACGATTAGCCCCGCCGGAACCTACCTGACGAGAGGTGCGTTGAATGCTTCGTCAGAAGGAACGTTCCTGCGATGAGCCGCACTGTCCTGGTTGTTGACGACGATCCCGCCGTCCTCGACGTGATCGTGGGCATGCTGGAAGATCTCGGCTGCGAGGTGATCAGCGCCCAAAGCGGCCTGGATGCACTCGAACGGCTCGAGCAGAACCAGGACATCTCCATCCTCATCACTGATATCAACATGCCCGGCATGGATGGTCATGAACTGGCCGAGCTGGCCAAGCGCGCCCGCCCGGAGCTGAAGATGCTGCAATTGTCGGGTCGCGAGCCCCGGCGCGGCGGCCTTCCGATGATCAGGAAGCCATTTTCGTTCGAGGAGCTCGCCGACATCATGCAGCGGACCACCGGCGTCAGCTGACCATCCAATGCCCCAAAAGAAAACCCGCCGCAGATTGCTCCGCGCGGGCTGAACCAAACTCTTTCGATGATGCCTTTATGCCGGTGTTTTGCCCGACGTGTCAACGCGGCGAACGCGGAAGAGGAAGCCCCTCCTCCCAACTCAATATGTGGTGCGCAACGGGCTTGCTTCAAGTCCCCGCCTCTGCCGTAGAACCCCCGACCCAGGGAACATCCAAAGCAACCAGCCGAGGGGTCACGACATGCCTGTACTGCTTCCGACGTCCCGTTCACGCCGCCAGCCACAGGGAGCCGACGCGCGGAACCAGATGCCGCCGGACCATGCCGTGGTGATCGCCGGCGGCGGCCCGACCGGGCTGATGCTGGCTGCGGAGCTCGCGCTCGCCGATGTCGACGTTGCCGTCGTCGAGCGCCGTGCCGACCAGGCGCTGGTCGAGACGCGCGCCGGCGGACTGCACGCGCGCACGATCGAGCTGCTCGATCAGCGCGGCGTCGCCGACCGTTTCCTGCGCGAAGGGCAGCGCGTCCAGCTGGCAGGCTTTGCTTGGACGCGGCTCGACATCAGCGATCTCCCCACAAGGCACGCTTACGGTCTGGCGCTGCGGCAGACCCACATCGAGCGCATCCTGGCCGACTGGGTCGCGGAGCTCGCGGTCCCCTTCTATCGCAATCGCGAGGTCACGGGCTTTGCGCAGGACGAAACCGGCGTCGACGTGACGCTGTCCGGCGACGAGCGCCTGCGCGCAGACTATCTCGTCGGCTGCGACGGCGGTCGCAGCCTGGTGCGCAAGGCCGCCGACATTGATTTTGCCGGCACCTCACCGACACTCAGCAATCTCATGGCCGAGGTCGAGATGCGCGAGACGCCGGCCTTCGGCCTGCGTCATGATGCGCTCGGCTTTCACGGCCTCAGCAAGACCGAGAGCGGCCGCGTGCTGGTCGTCGTGACGGAAGCAACGCTCGCGCGCACCGGCGAGCCCTCCTTGCGCGATCTCAGCGAGGCCCTCGTCGCGGTCTACGGCACCGATTTCGGACTGCAAAATCCCGCCTGGATCTCCCGTTTCACCGATGCGGCACGGCAGGCCACGACGTATCGCAAAGGACGCGTGCTGCTCGCCGGCGATGCCGCGCATATCCATCACTCCGTCGGCGGGCAAGGCCTCAACACCGGCGTGCAGGATGCCGTCAATCTCGGCTGGAAGCTGGCGCAGGTGGTCCATCGCATCTCGCCGGACAGCCTGCTCGACAGTTACCACACCGAGCGCCATCCCGTCGGCGCGCGCGTGCTGCGCAACACCATGGCGCAGATCGCTCTGCTCCGCCGCGGCGACGACGGCCTCAAGGCCGCGCGCGAGACCGTCTCCGAATTGCTCGGCATGGACGAGCCGCGCAAACGTTTTGGCGCCATGATGAGTGGCCTCGACATCCGGTACGATCTCGGCGAAGGCCACGCCCTGCTCGGCCAGCGCATGCCCGATCTCGAGCTGATGGTCGAAGGAAAGAAGCTAAGTCTGTTCACGCTGCTGCACGGCGCGCGCGGCGTGCTGCTCAATTTTGGTGAGCGAGGCGGCATCGACAACGCGCGCTGGACAAATCGCGTCGATGTCGTCGACGCCGGCTACGATGGCGCCTGGGAGCTTCCTGTCATCGGGCGGGTCGCCGCGGCAGATGTAGTTCTCGTGCGGCCCGACGGCCATGTGGCCTGGGTGGGAGACGGAAACCATCCGGATCTCGCTAATGCGCTGACGGCCTGGTTCGGGCCACCCACTACGCAGTAACTGGCGTGCCTCGCTCAAGGTCCGATGGCATTGGCATCCTCAAAAAGCCGAGATTGCTTAAACGCCGCTTGATCGTATCGATGATACCAACGACAGTTCCATATCGTCGCAAGCCAAATCGCTCCCGGTTCCTCTCACTAAATCTCAAGTCGCGACCAACCAACTGGGATGCAGGCATCAGGAGATAATCCCTGATCTCTCTATTGCCCTCGCTCAATCGAATTACGACAACAAGGCCCCCCGGAAGATGCCGGCCGCGTATGATATACCAGCTAGAATTTGTTGCCGCGCGAGCGAGCCGACTACGCGCCACGCGGAACGATATCGCGACCCCGTGAACCCTGATGATCTGATGAACTTGATCGATCCTGACATCCTCGCCAGACTTGGCCAGACCCGCGGCAACCTTTAGAACCAAGGTTTCAATCATATCGCGTCGGACCGTCCGGGATTCAATGTACTCGTAGTTTCGTTTCGGGGCGTAACCAATCAGTCTATATGCCGCCCTCAGGCTACCAAACCGCGTTAGGTATGCCACTGAGCCGGGGATACCCTCCGTCTCATTGATGATGTCTCTGCTTAGCCTCCCTCTTCGGTGAAGCAACACCCTCAATCGCTTGAGCATTTCTTCGTCTGACACACTCCAGCATTGTCGCCGATCCTCAAGAATCTTCTGCGCCTTCGCGAAGACTTCCTTGTCTACTATTGGCTCGAATGCCCTCTCCTTCTTGATCCATTGTTCGGGCGGATTTTTCTTTCGAACTGTTCGCAGCTTGCAAGTGTGGCGGTTGTAACGATTGATGCCGATGTAATTGTCGTTTTGCAGCAGATAGCGAATCTTGCAGAAGGTCCATGGTCGCCCCCGGTCGACACTGCCCGCAAGATTAAGCTCCCGGGCGATTTTCTTTTCGGTGAGATGACCATTCACGAAACGATCAAATATCAGCCTCACTGTCTCCACTTCGTGTTGCGGGCCTGGACGTAGCATAACGCGATCGGTTCGAAGCGACTTCCATTCCCCGCTCTCCAGTATTCCTCTTGATCGCCCGCTTTCATCAATCAGCTCTCTCCGAAGCCCGAAGCAAGGGCGGCCGCCTTGTCGATAGCCAAGCCTTGAGAGATGACACGCGCCGGCGTGCACCTTAACTCCCAGTTCTCGGCTGTATTCGGCTGCCATCACCCGTTTGATATTCTTGACGATGCCGGAAATGACACTTCCATCATTCTCGAACTGCTCTGCGCAATAGCAAACGGTCATGCCTGCTTTCCTACAGACAAATTCATAATGAGCGCTCTCGTCGATGTCTTGAAATCGGCCCCAACGACTGACGTCGTAAATGAGGATGTGATCGAAATTCACTCGACCTTGGCAAACGTCCGTGATCAACCCGGTTAGGCCCGGTCTATTCTTTATTCCGAGACCGCTCTCACCATCATCTCGATAAGTTCGAACTATCTCTAGTCCGCGCGCTTGTGCGTATGCGGCGATGACAGCAGCTTGGTTCTCGATGGAGTAGCGTTGGTGATCAGTGGACATGCGTACATATTGCGCAGCGCAAAGCGCTCGCTGCGCCTTGGGTAAAAAGATGCGGTGCGGAACGAGCGAATTGATCATCGGACCGACGCCTCGCACTTTGGCAATTTACAACCGCCAAACCGGCACGTGAAATTCACGTCTTCAAGATGGATCACCCCACGGCCAACCGTACCTAGCCACCCAAGTCAGAAGCGCTGTCGCAAAAGCCAGGATTAAACCGCCCCATGGTGTCGTTCGACGCGCAGCGCTGATAGATCGCAAATAGAGGAACGCCCCGAGCAGTGTTCCGTAGTTTCTTTTGAAGTCTCCGTTGAGCTTGGAAATCTTCGATAGCTCGGAAGGAGTTCCTAGTTCATCCGCCATAGCGCTGGTCCTCTCGATTACAGCCAGCGCGCCATAGACCACTGTTTTGCCCGACGGAGCAAGCGAAATTTCGGTATTTCAAAAAAACTGCCAGCAGTGACCTTTGGTCGGTATTGACCAAGCAATTGCGATCCAGCCGCGTGTACCCGCAAGCCCCAGCGGCTGGTCACCACCCCGACTCGCTCCTATTCTTGCGCCATGACCAAAGCAGAGAACAGGGCGGCAGCGAAGGCGTGGCACAGGGAGCGCATGCACCTGCGGATGGAAGACGCCCGGGCCGAGGCAGTTGCAGCAGACCTCGCCGAGCTCGGCCGGCTGCGCCACTACCTTGTGTTCGGCAGGAAAGACGTCCGCGCCGACCGCGATAAGCTGATGAGGGCCATCGATGACTATGTGGAAGAAATGACCGGCGACCGTACCAAGCTTCACGCGCAGGGATCGACTATCGGCGCCTAACGAGCAATCTGAAGCCGTCCTCCATCGTAATTGAAGAATGTGCAATCTTTACAGCATCACCACCAACCAAGCCGCGATCAGCTCGCTGTTCCGCGTCGTCAATCAATACGTGGGCAATCTGGCGCCGATGTCAGGCGTCTTTCCTGACTACAACGCTCCGATCGTCCGGACAGGTGCCGGCGGTCGCGAGCTTGCGCTTGCTCGCTGGGGCATGCCGTCGTCCTCTAAAGCGCTCATGGACGCCACCAAGAAGAGAGCTGAGAAGCTGCAAGCCAAGGGCAAGGCGGTGGACTTCAAAGAACTGCTCCGGATGGAGCCAGATACCGGCACCACCAACATCCGCAATGTGAACTCCAAGCATTGGACACGTTGGCTCGGCGTCGAGAACCGCTGCGTGGTGCCATTCAATTCGTTCAGTGAGTTCAACAAAGCCGAAGGCGGAGACATCTGGTTCGCGCTAGACGAGACCCGGCCCCTCCTATGCTTTGCCGGCATTTGGACCAATTGGACGTCCGTGCGGAAGGTCAAGGAGGGCGAGACCACCAACGACCTCTACGCATTCCTGACGACGGAGCCCAATGCCGAAGTCGGCGCCGTCCATCCGAAGGCTATGCCCGTGATCCTGACGACCGCTGATGAGGTGGAGATCTGGATGAACGCGCCTGCTGATGAGGCGCTAAAGCTACAACGGCCGCTTCCTGACGGCGCACTGCGCATTGTTGCCCGCGGCGTGAAGGAGGATCCTGCACCGGCGAAGTAGCTTCGTTGGGGATGGATGGGGCGTGCAATTGAGCGAACAGGCCCGCCGGCGTGACCGGCGGGCCTCTGTGGCCGTGCCGCGCCGATCGTGCGGACTGTCGCGGCGCAGCCGCGGGCGCGGGTGCGGAACCTTCTCGCTCAGGAGGCAGCCACCGGTCGCGCCTCCCGGCTATCATCGCAAAAAAACACGCCACATCCGTCCTTGTCGTTCCCTGAGTTCTGAACATACTTCCGCCTCCTCGACTGCGTTAAAAACGCCAGTTCAGTTCTGGGTGAGCTGGTAAAAAAGACGACTTGATACGTGCAGCTCCATGCTCACCTTTGGGATTCGCAGGCTCAAAAACCGTCTTGTTGAATGTTAGCTCGCCGTAGCGCAGATGCGGATCGCTCTCAGGCGGGTGCCATTGCTTTTGATGTGGAGCGCCAAATGGATTCCAAGCTGAGCGACAAGCTCGCGGAAGAGCAGATCACGAAAAGCTTGGAGGAGCAGTTATTTAAACTGGTCAACCCAGCGCGCGAAGAGGAAGTCGGTCCTCTGGCCCCGCCGATCAGGAGGAAGACGTCTCGCGCCACGCCAGCAACGATTCATCGCTCGGCGGGTTGGCGCTACGTGGTTTTCGGTTCTCTATTGATAGCATCCATAGGTGTCGCTGCCTGGCGGTGGTCACCCTCCGTTGATAAGGCGATGGTGCCCCCCTCAGACCGGGCACCTTTGACACAGGCCGCGCCGACTGCAATTGCCCTGTCTTCCGAACTTGCGCGGCAGCTCCAACCGCTTGCGCGCGATTTCGCTGCCTTGAGGCAAACGGTCGAACAGCTCGAGGTGAGACAAGAACAATTGGTGCGCGATAATGAGAATCTTGTGAGCCAAATCAAGGCGAGCCGGGAAGAAATGGCGCGTAACAACACTACCGTCGACCAGATCAAGGCGACCCAGATTCAGATGGCGCGCGACAGCCAAACGCTCACCGAGCGGCTCAACGCAAGCCAGGAACAACTCGCCCACGTCATCGCCAACGCCGCAGAGCCAAATGTGATGCATGAAGAGCCAAAAATGAGCCCCGAAGAGCCAAAGGCGACGTCCAAAATACCACTGCCGCGGACGCGGCAGTCGGCCAATGTCGCCCAGACGCAAAAGCCGGCGCCAACCCCCGCGCTGCCGCCAGTCAAGAAACCGCAAACATCATCGGCGTGGCCCTGGTCGACGCGCTAGAGCGATCGGAACCGATCAACCGGGCCCGGCGAGTGCCCGATGACCCCTCTGGTCATTGCTAGGCTTGGTGCAACTGGGATTTCAGCGCTCAGTTGGAGAATAAAAACTGCCGGGACATTCATTTCGAGCCTGGCAGCGTTCCACTTCGAGACGCGCGGGACAGTTGCCAGCGTAAACTAAATGAACGGCCTCAGCTCGGCGGGAGCTGAGGCCGTTGGGGATTGCTCCGGTTTCAGGGGGGCTCTTGGGACACCGGAGCAGAGAAGCAATCCTTCAAGTTGCCACTTGTTCCCGACTCGTAAACGCTGCGCGAAATCTTATCTTCGGCCGATGCGTATGGCGTACGAGCTCTGCCTGGCTACCGCCAGCAAGTAGGTCCCGAACGGGCCGGACTGGATTCATGAGGTGAAGCACGACGGCTACCGGATGATAGTTATCCGGGAGAACGAACGCGTGCGCCTCCTCTCCCGAAACGGCACCGACTGGACGATGCGTTATCCCTGGATTGCTGAGGCGGCGCTGAAGAACCGCCAGAAGCAATTCGTAATAGGATGCAGCGGGTTCATATTGTTCGGGTGATCACAGATAGTGGCGAGCGCCAGCTGTGGCTTGCGGCAACCGCTCGGGACAACGCAATCGACGAGGTGCTCGATGCCGTCCCTGAGGGGTGGACGGCTAGCCTTGTTCAGCAGGAGCTGGGGGCCGATGTCGCCGCAGCCCTGAACATGCAGCCGGGGGAAGTCCGGCGACATAAGGTGTCATAGGTTCATCGGTTGCGACCCCAGGTTGTTCGCATGCACTACAAGTAGACTGGTCGGCTGGAACGTGCGCCTGCGTGTCAGCATTACTGACACATGCCGCGCTATTTCTTCCATGTGACCCACGAGCGCTACGAACCTGACCTTGAGGGCGAGGAGCTGCCCGACAAGCACGCCGCTTGGCATGAAGCCACGGTGACGGCTGGGCAGATACTCCAAAGCCTCGATGGGAAGCTAACGCCGGACCTTGGATGGCGGATGGAGGTAGTGGACGAGTTCCAGAACACCCTCTACGTCCTCCACATCCACGCCGAGAAGCCGAAGTAAGACCGCTTCAGCGGGCGGCCTCCCGGCCCCGCTCGGAGTATTTTGGCACAAAGGAACGACTCTTCGGCCAGCAGGATTGGGAGTTCGGTCTGTGGCGCGATCTAGACGCGCCATCCACCCGGGACGGTCCGTCGTCAGACGCGCGTTTGGCGATGGGCCGGTTCTCGCATTCGGCGCAGTCTCTTCCCTTAGGAACTACCGGCAAGCCTCAGGCTTGGTGCTGTGCTCCGGCTCCATGCCCCCCGTGGGCCGGAGTAAGTCCAACGGCCCCAGTCGCCGCCAAATGGCTGGGGCCGTTTTTTTGCGGCTGTCGCGTTCGATGGCCTATGATTGCGGGCGGTGGGGTGCATCGATCAAAGTCGGGCCTGACGTCAGCGTCCCGGCTACCGCAGTTCAGGCAGACGAAGCGGGGCTCAACATCGTATACCCGCTCGGCGGCAGCTTCGCCATTTGATGGTTGCGCGTGCTCGCCTATCCAACTGTTGCCATCGCCTTGAGCCCGTAGATCGCCGACGCCGTGCCGCCTCCGATGGCCCGCAAGCCGAACGAAACATAATGGTATCCGTCCGTTCCCGCTTTTTGATTGATCATACCGGATGCAGGAATTCGATATGTGGCCGCCGTTGGGTTTACGTCCCAATTGTCTCCGACCACGCCATCGAGAAGGATCGCAAACCCGCATGCGCCTGTGCTCGTGTAGTTCGTCAGCGTCCCGGTGATCTTCGCGTCGACGACCTCATTTGCCCACGCAACAAATTCCGCTTTGGAGACGGTCTTTTCAGTGTAGCTGCTCGTTCCTGTGTCGGTCGATACTCCATCCGCTGCACCAGTCACGTCGCGGCTCTCGCGGTTGAACCATGATGCAACAAATCGCTGCGCGGCTGTGTCGGCCCAAGCCGGCCCCGTAACGACCCTGGCCATGCCGACAAGCGAGCGCGTGTTGTCGCCGGTCTTGATCTCCGTGCCTTCGTTGCCGCTTGTCGTCGATGTCGCGTGAGCCGTTGTCGAAGCTTCGATCGCGTTGACGACGCCGCCAGATTTGGTCGCATAAATGAAATAGGTGGTGCCCGGGGTGAGACCGGTCGGCGCCAGCGACACGCCTCCGTTCGGGATCGTGCACACCTGGCCGTTGACGCGGGTTACGTTGCCGTTGAGCGGTTGCAGGACAAGATTTGAGCCAGATTTGACCAGCTTGCATTGTCCTGTCGCGCCCGCCCCCGCTGGTCCGGTCGCGCCAGTCGCACCATTCGAGCCATCCACGCCGGCCGCACCTGCATCGCCCTTGCTCGCGAGCAGTTGCCAATAGGTCGTGTTCGGCGCGGGATGCCCCGCACTCGGTGTTTCATTGATGTAGATGTAGGACGATCCCGACGTCGTCTGCACATCGCCATAGGCATATACAGTCGCGTTATCGTAATCGCCGGTAAAGTTAAAGCCGCGGTAGATGCCCAAATAAGTCCAGACGCCGCCGGTCTTTACCCAGACCTTACCGGTGGTTGGCTGAATTGCGGTCTGATCTTCCTCGCCGAGCGATGGATCCGGCACAGTCTCGTCGTCGCCGACAACGACAGGGATTCTGTTCGAGCTAAGATCCGCGACCAGTTCATTAACCGATTGCATCGCCTGCGCGCCGGCAAAGCGCTGCGGCGAAACCTTCCAAATCGAATAGGCGACGCCACTCTGGTTGCCGCCACCCCACGGCGGAATGACTAGATGCGTCGCGTCGGTCACATCCGAGATGACTGATTGAAAATTGCCGATCTGGAAAATATCGCCGGGCTTGACGTTGGTGCCCGACCAGATCGCCCCGGAGCCGGTGACGGTTGTTCCGCCCGCAGAAACGGAGGCGGTGCCGGTGGTGTAGCTGGCAAGTGCGGTCATCGGGATTGCTTCCTTGCTTCGACGATTGCGTTTGCTTCCGCGATCGGGAGCCATTTTCCATCCAGCTTGCGCCAAGCTTTGTCCTTGGAGGGCTGCCAAGCGAGCCAACCGCGCGCGTCGTGGTGTGGCTCCGTGAGTTCGGGCGGCAGATTGTGGAGGTCTATTTTCATCTGGGGTCCTGTTGTTTGTGACATCCGGCCAACGCAGGCGCGTCCGCCTGGTCAACCGTTAGACCGGCTGATCAATCGTGGCGTCCCGCGACTGACGTCGATCGTCCGAACCACACGCACTCCCGGCATCTCACCGAGCGCACTCGGGCGCGGAGCACCGTCCGGTGGGCACGGAGCCGACCGGCTGGCGATCTCTTCAAATTCGTGCATCCGCACAAGGCGAGCAGATCGTCACTGCTTATCGTTCCGAGCTTTCTCTGGTGTCATTTGAAACCCCGCAATTCAGCCCAAGTGGCAAAGCCTGGATGGTCATCGAACCATCGCGCAAGGTGCCTGCGCTTTTGTTCGCCGATGAACCGTGCCGCGGTGTCACTCCATTCTTTGTGCAAACAAAAACGGTAAGCCCAAGCACTATCGAGCTGGGCGATTGCACCCATTTCCAAATGTTCGACCGCGGCAGTCACGTAGGAAGCCAACGCTCCCAAACACGTGGACGTTGCCTGCTTACCAAGAATGGCCGCCATCAGAGCGCTTTGCAGCAATCCATCGAATTGCGTCGCTCTTTCGTGCCAGTCACGAGCATGAAGAGCAGCGTCAATCCATTGCTCCATGAACGGCTGACGCTGGGTCTCGAGGGGCAGAAGCGGATAGAACTTCTGCTCAATATTTGCGAGCGGAAAGCTGATGCTCATACTTCCCGCCTTTTCTTGGCCGTGTGGAAGATCCGCACCGTGTCCGCGTAACGGGCGGCGCGGTCACGGGCCAATTCCTCGCGGAGCTGCGTCACCGTCTCTTGCGAGGCGCCTTCGCCGATGCTGATTTGCCGGTTGTCTTGCATGACCACGGCGGGACCGCTATTGCCGGCGGCGCGGTTCATGTGTCCAACCAAGCCGCCGTCCGCATAACCGCGCAGGCTGTCCAGATTGGCGACGCCAACGCGACGCACGGTGACGGCGTCCATCACATATTCGCCCTTGTGGACGATGCCGGCCGGCTGGAACTTGCCACCGTTACCGGTGTAACCGCCGCCCGCGAACATGGGGAACGACAGACCGCCCGTACCGGCGCCGAGATCACCCGCCGCGCTCATGACGCCCACGCTGCCGCTTCCGCCGCCGAACAGCGAACCGAGCCCGAAACCGCCCGACGAACCGCCGAACGCCGAGGCGAACAGCTTGTCGGCCGCCATCTGCATCAGCTTGTCGCTGATCTTACCGAGGGCGTTCAGACCTGCGGACTTGAACGCATCCCACATGGTTGCGCCGGCTCGGAGTTGCTGCCCGAACTCGACGAAGAACCCACGGTTGACGCTCATTCCCTCGACCATCAGGGAGTCGAGTTGCTTGCGGGCGTTGCCGGCATCGTTCAATGCTTGCTGGAACTGCGGCAGGAGCGACCCGGCGACCTTGGCTTGGTCGTTCAGGTCTTCTACGGTCTTGGCTGCGAGGGTTGCAGCTCGGCTAAATTGCTCAATGTTGCTCGGGTCGAACAACTTTCGGTCCGCCCAGTTCTGCAATGTGTCGGCTGCGGCTTTGTTCGCGTCTCGAAAGCTGAAAATACCGATGCTCGCCTGCTCTTGCACACGCGCCAACTCCGCTTGCGCGCGGACGGCGTTCAGGACCGCGTCGCGCATCTTGCCGACACCGACGCCGTTCTGAATAAAGGCGGCGTCAAGTTCGAGCGACTTCGATTTGACCTGATCTTCGACCGTTGCCAGGCTACCGAGCAATCCGATCGTCTGTTGAGCCTTGCCGATGTCGATCAGCCGCTCGGTGCCCGTCTTGGGCTCGGCGATCCCCGCGCGCTGGTTGAGGCCGCGCTGCATCTGGCCGGCGTTCAGCGGACGGTCAAACGAACCGAAGCGGTCGGCGAAGTTGGGATCGCTGGACAGCGCGCCGGCCGCCGTTTTGGCGAGATTGTAGGCGCCGGCCGTTAGCGGGTTGATCGATAGCGCCTTGTCGCCGATCGTCTTTAGCCAGTCCGGAACCTTGATGCTGGCGAGTGCGGCGGTGATATCGACGACGCCGGACTTGAAATAATTGACCATGTTGGTGGTCGCCTTATTCCAAGCGTCGTCGAATTCGCGGGCCTTGCGGATCAGGTTGAGTTCGGCCGATTCGTTGAACTTCACCGAGCCGTCGACCGCCGCCTGAATGCCCTTCGAGCCCTGTTCCATGAACCGGACCCACGCGGCATCGCTCGGCAAGCCTGCCTCGCGCAAAATCTTCTGTTTCTGCACGTCGCCGGTGGCGCGCGCGACGAGATCGGCGACGCTGCCGAGGTAGCCGGACAGATCCTTGGCGCTCTTGCCATTGGCGTTCATCAGCGAGTTCAACGAGCCGAAATTCCGCTGCGCCTGGTAAGCGCTATCGGCGAACTCGGTAATGCCCTTGGAGAACTCGTCGTTGCCGATGCCCTTGGCGGACGTCGCTTGCTGCAATCCGTGGATCTTGGTCAGCGAAAGGTCGGTCGAGCGGGACAGGTCATCGAGCGCCAGCGTGCTCTTGATGATGCTGTTCGCGGCGACGGCGAATCCAGTCGCGATAAGCGCAGCGCCACCACCAAGCAGGCGCATCGGCGTCAAAATGCCGGCAATGCTCGAACCGATTTGGCGCAGCGCGCCGCCGACGGTGCCGGTTTTGCTCGAACCGAAAATGTCCGCGATCTGCGCGCCTTGCTGCGCCAGGACCATGAACGGCGACTGGCCGGAGACGAGCGAAACGCCAACGTCCTGCATCTGGCGGGACAGGTTGATCATCTCGTGGCGGGCGAGACCAGTCGAGGCGGCGACCTTGTCGATTCCCTTCGCGGCCGTTTCTGCCGACCGGCTTATTGCCACGACATTCGCGCCGGTCGTCCTGGTCGCGGCCTGAAGCTTGTCGGCGCCGGCCGCTGCCGCGTTCGCCGATGCCTGAAACTTGTCGAGCGCGGTCGATGCAGCCGTTACGGGACTGCTATCGATCGCAAGACCAAGGCGGGCAATATCTGTGCTCATGCTGCCATCTCCATCGACGCCATGTCGAGCTTTCGTCCGATCTCGCACGAGACGTCGAAGATTTCTTCGAGAGCCGGCGCAGCCGGACCTTCCTTGAATTCGCGGAGCCGATCGAATGCCTGGTCGCGCATCTTGGCCAGTCCAGCTTCATCGGCACCGCTGCGGACGCCATTCAGCAAAGCCGCCCCGAAGTCGAGCACGATCGTTTTCAAATTGCTGGTTGTCATGTGTCGTGCTCGATAGATTGAGTGGGGGCTTGAGAGACGTTTCGCACCGACGATCTAGCGCTCGATTGCCCAAATGTCAGTCTGGCAGCGCGCTGTAAGCCGAAAGCCCGTTTGCATCGACGAAGGCAGCACGATCTTTTTCGGTTTTGAAATCCGATTTTCTGCTGATCGATTTCGGCACTGCGGCCGTCGGTAGCGCCAAATAGGCAGCAAGGCCGTGTTTCTTGACCCAGGCGGCTCGTGCCTTTTCGGAATTGAAATCGGATTTGCTGGCGACTTCTGAAGCGTCCTCGTTATTCACTTGTGGCATCCCACGTCCATTGAACATTGAGGGAAACTTCACGGTCGTCTCTCTCATCAGATCATCGATCGTGGCGAGCCCGCGCGGTCCTTTGCCGACCAGGGGCGTCCCGTCCTCGGCCAAGATCGAAACGACACGCTTTCCGTCCACAGTGTCGATCGCGAGTCGGCGCTGCAGACGTCCAATCAAAAGCTCATCGCCCTCGGGGGATACGTTCGCATTTCGTAGTGCTGCGCTGAGAATCAGTCTTCGCTCGTTTTCGAGGGTAAGCTTCAGTTCGTTTTCAACCGGGGATACGTGTGTCTCGACGTAGGTTTTCAGATCGGACAATTCGAGATGATAGCGCCCTGATTTCGCATCCTTGATATACAGTTCGCGAAACTCCGCTCTCACTGCTTCGAGGCTCGCTTCGGTGATATTTAGCGGCATGTCTTCGCGCTCTTCGAGTGATTGCAATTCTTACGAAATAAGGGGAACGAGTGTTGCGAGTTTGCTTAAGATGTTGACTGTCAACATCAAGCCGCGATGGGTCGACTGCGCTCGGCGATGCGCGCAGCGATATGTTGGTCGACTTCGTTCTCGACCCATGCGACTTTGAGATGAGAGACCCGAACTCGCTTCGGGAATTTTCCGGCCTTTTCCCAACGCCATAGCGTCACCATGCTGGCGTTGATGCCCTTCTCCGAAAGGCCGGCGTAGCCAATGAGCTTCTGCGACACGGCGTGCTCCTGAAATTCAATGAGCACACTCTGTTAGATTTCTAACTATATGTAACCGCAGCCATGATCTTGGGTCCTGACTGCGCTAGTTTAATCCTTCGGCCCGATCACACCGTCGAACATTCCGTCGTGTTTTGCGGGGCTCAATCCCCACCGAGACCGCGGCCGACGCAAATGCTGCCGCAAATCCTCCGGTTCCATTTCGAATTGCGCGGCAGCATTTGCAATCGCCATATCCTCTCCGAGCGACTCGCGCGTTTCGGAGACTTGCTTCATCGCTTCGAAGATTTTCAGATAGCGGGCGTCGAGATAAAAGCGGCGGCCCTCCAGTTCAAACGGCACATATTGCGGCCGCTTCTTGGTTTTGCGCGGTTTCTTGAATCCGTTTTCGAGTCCGCTTGCTAGCCAATTGCGAACATCATCATTATTGAGCGGCAGCTCGAAGCGGCGAAGGCATTCGGCTAGCGGGATGAAATCACCGCCACGCGCCCAATCGAGGGCATAGTGCCACTCGTGCCATGCGGCGATAGATTCATCATCGGATTCATCGTCCGGCGGACCCGGGAGAGGAACATTGCTCATCATGCTACTTCCGCCACTGCGCGCATCGGTACAACGTTGTCAACCGGCGGATTCAGGATCATGTCCAGCGTTGAAGCCAGCGCTTCGAACGCCTTCCGCATCTCATCCAAATATTCGTATCGGTCGTAAGTCTCGCGCACGCCGCCGATGACGTGGCCCATGCAACGCTCGGCGTGGTCGGCGTCGACCTTGGCGCGGCTCATGAGGCTGCGGCCGGTGCGGCGCAGATCATGAAGCTGCCACTGCTTCATGGGCGCCCTACCAGCCTCCTTGCGGATCTTGGAAACGATCGCGTCGAGTTCCTTCTTTGCCTTACTGAACCCGCTGAAGGCCTTCGCGCCGTCGAGTTGTCCGCCGCTGGTCGTGGTCGAGAACACGTACCAGGAATTACTCTTGCAGCCGGCGGGCTTCTCACCGATCAGTTCAAGGATAGCTGGCGTGATCGGGATGACGTGGTCGAGCTTATTTTTGTACCTCGATCCGGGGATCGTCCACAGATGGCCTTCGAGTTCGCTCGTGTGCATTCGCGCCGACTCGTTCCGGCGGGTCATGCATAGAAGCAGAGACTTCACATAGCGGGGGTAGCAGGCCGGCTGTTCGATCTGCTCCAGAGCCTTCCAAACGTCCCTGATCTCGTCATCCGCCAAGATACGCTTGCGCGCGCGCTCTTTGGGTTTCGTCTTGGCCATGCCGCGGACGATCGGCGATTTGAACTCGTCGTCCTGCACCATTTGCCAGTTGAAGGCCTTGCGGACGTGCGCCAGGACCCGGTCAGCCATGACCTTGCCGTCCCTCTTCCCCTTCGCCTTCCGACTCTCTGCCGCGATTTCTGCCGCGATCTCATTGAGCATGGTGGTGATATCGCTGCGCTTCAGGTCGTAGATCGACCTATCGCCAATCCGTGGCCTGACGTGGCTGGTGAAGGCGGCCTTGACCTGATCGCCGCTTCGAAGCCCCTCGACATGGTCCTTTTCGAAGGCGTCGAGCACCGCATTGACCGTCGTGGCGCCCTTTCGAAGCTGCGCTTTTCGCTGTTCCTCCTCAACTCGGGCCGGGTCCTTGCCCTCGCCGATCAGCTTCAGCCAGGCCCGAGCCTTATCTCGCGCGTCTGCAAGATCGATCTCGCCCACCTTCCCGATCTCGCGCCGGCTCGCGCTGGCCTCACCGGGATATCGAGTCCGGAGCACGAACGTTTTCGCGCCCTTCTCGGTCACACGCACCCCAAAACCCGGCACCACCGAATCCGCGAACCACAGCCGCCCTGCCGCGGGCGCCTTGAGCCGAGCGACCATCGTCGTGGTCAACTCTTTGCGGTGCTTCTTTGCAGGCATCAGGGCCACTCCGGGGCCACAAGAATCTGAAATAGCGCGCAGCCCTATGAAATCCATTGTTAGCGCATTTCGGCGCAAGTATCAACACTTTCAATAGGTTATGTAAGGAAATGAAACAGGATGAAATCCAAAGAAATCCGGAAAACTATAACTTTTAATCACGGGGTCCTGGGTTCGAGCCCCAGCGCGCTCACCAAAAGCCGGATCAATAGCTTGGCCAACAAGACCAGCCGAACCGAAAAACTCTGCGCGGGCCCCGTGTCGGCGAATCGATTGCGCGTGAACATGAAGAACATTCCTGCGGAGTTTGAGGACATACTCGCGACGGAACTGGTTGCGCGTTATCTCGATCGCGTGGGCGCAATCATCACGGGGTAGATCGTCATAGTGATCTTTGCACACCTACGGGGCGCTAGCTCGGGCGCATTCCGAAGCCCAAGTAATTGATAATCGACTCCGGCTTGCGGCGCGCTTCGATAGCGGCATGCCCGGCTCTGCTCGACGCCACACGCCCACGCACGCGGACGGCCGACCGGTGAAGATCACGTTCGGCAAGATGCGCGAGATGGCTTGCAGGGCGTTGTGTTCTACCGCCATTGCGGCCATCACGTAGCGTTGAGCGCCGATCGCTGGCCTGATGTTGTCCGCCTGTCTGATATCGAGCCGCGCTTTGTCTACGCTGCCTATGGCAACCGCTGAGCC
Organism: Bradyrhizobium sp. ERR14; assembly: GCF_014198235.1. Taxonomy (NCBI): domain Bacteria; kingdom Pseudomonadati; phylum Pseudomonadota; class Alphaproteobacteria; order Hyphomicrobiales; family Nitrobacteraceae; genus Bradyrhizobium; species Bradyrhizobium sp. ERR14. The sequence continues at coordinate 885,420 of NZ_JACIHD010000001.1, forward strand.
GATGAGGCCCGGCAAGGCCGATGGCCCGCCTATCGCGGATGACGCGCAATCCCCGGCAAAGGATCGCTTCGCGTTGTCCAGGCTCCGCGATCATCCCACCACTGATCTGGTTAAGATTGTTCATTCTCTTGCAGGGGAAAATTTGCCTGTGTGCGCCTTGATGTGGCTCGCCGTCAGGAGGCCATGGAGGCGTATAGCGATGGGACAAACGACCCGAATTTTGAAGCGGGCAAATGTCCTGCCCGATCTCCTGAAAATGCTTCAGGAACTCGAGGAGCTCAGAGAAAGGGTTCGGCTCGCCGAGGCCGCGCGCGTGTTGCACTAGGCCCACGCGAAAAGTCCCCATCCCCTTTCGGGGGCGCTTTGGCGCGTCAGTCCCGCAAGCCCGAGGACGCGGTCTCCGAGCGAAGTGTCGTTCCATCTCGACATGCGCTGACGTCTAGCGGGTTCTAAAAATCGCACTTTTCTGTCGCTGGTCCGTACTTGCCGCTGTAGAAGCGCACCCGACCGAGGACTTTTGACCTGCCAATTGAGCTTGAGCAGGGCCCGAGAAGCTCCTCCCGCTGCGACCTCGTCGCGCGCGAACTTCGGAAGGTAGAGCGGCGTAAGGCTAAAAACGCAATCGACGTCTCCGGAATGAGGAATGTACAATTCGGTGACGGCCGGTCGCGATTTCGACGTCGACATGGTTCGCACTCGAGTTCATGCGCAATAGAGCTCTGGTAGCTCGTCGCCGCAAACGAGTGCCAGATTCCGATAAACCCCAGTAGTCGCCCCGAGATGAACTCCCCGCAGCATGCGCCTATTGTGCCCTACCCCTCCAGGCATTTTGGCGATGGTTTGCGTAGCGAAAGACAGCCCGCCCGTTCTGATCTGCTCCAAGTGCGGACGGCCGATGACGTTTTTGGCCACGCTTCCCGCCATCCTCAATCTGCCTGCAGTCCATGCTTTCCAGTGCCGCCCTTGTCTGCGCGTCGACACCATTCCGCTGGCATAGCACTCGGCGCGTAAGTCGGTTTGAGCTCTTGCAAAACCCATCGCTCGTTGCGATCAGCGCCGCTGCGATCCGCGATCGATTATCGGAGCGATCCTCAAAAGCCCGCGAAGTGACCGACCGACTTGCCTGCGATGGGTTTCGCAAGTGCTCAACGCGCTAATCTGAATCTCACGAAGCTCAAGCCGTGCAACGCGAAGATCGGTCCCGCCCCTAGAAGGCTGGAACGGCACCATCTCTGCCAAGTTATCCCGCTACCGGAGGTAACTGGAGGAGGTAGACATGCCGGTATTCATACTCTGGGCCGTCCCCACGGTGCTCGTCATCGGCGGCGTCGGCTACTATTTTCTTCGCGTAGTTCACTAGTTGGGTATTTCGGCCACGCTCGAATGCTGATGACGGTTGCCAAAATCTAGCCGGCATTGGCATTGCCGGTAGCCCGGCGTCGACGTCATTGCCCGACGCTGGGCGGCCGCGCCAGGCGCCTCTTTGGCCGATCGGATTTTGCCGACGATGATTTGGGTTTAGCAGTCCGGTGGATTGGTGCGGCCGGTTTGCGGTCGGCGCTACGCATCTTCTGCATTTGCTCGGCCGCGATCACGCGGGAGCGCAAATTTTCCAACTCGGAGAGCCCGGAAGCGAGCTCGTCGAAACGCTGTTTCAGCACAGCGGTGTGATCACCAATGCCCATTGTACGCCCCTTGGGCCACTCAAAGACCGACCGAGACAACCGGGAAAACTATGCGGTCGGAAATGCGGTGGCGAGGGGACAGTTCCCATTGAAAGTGCCGCGCATCGTCGCAGCGCGTCCGCTGCAAAATGGCTCAAGGCCCCCATATCGCGAACGCGGAGAAGATCAACTTCCCGGGATACGATCGATCGGTCGGGCTATCGCCAGTGACGGCCCCGGCGGTGGGGGCTTCTGGGGTGGGGAGGCCGGGGCCGCTGGAGGTGCTTGGACCTTTGGGGAAGGCCAAGCCACCGTAGACTAGGAAAAAGCGGCAATCACTTCTGTTCGCTTTCGTACATTGCCTGTACGTTCCATTTGCGGGGAACGGAGCAATGGCCCAATGAAGGATTATCTGGCTCAGATCGAGAAGCTCCGGAAAGATGCGGCCGAATGCGCCCTGATCCGCGATTTGGCAACCGATCCAGGCAAGCGCGAAGTGTTCGACCGGCTTGCAAGCCACCTCACGGTCCTGGCTGACCAAGTTGAAATGGCTATGCTTGAGCGGAAGACCGCGACTGCCCCGACTCGGCCCTAAAAAGGCGCGCCGCGAATCCCGCGGTCCACTTTTTGCGGACATCGTCCAACTGATTTGCTCGACTTGTCTTCAGCTTTCGGGGTCTGCAGCACGTAGGTGCGTTGTGAGCCTCCGGCCGGGCCCAAGTTCGGCAGCGTCCGGGGCAACGGACCGTCAATGCAATCGCCTCCGGAGCTTCCTGATCAGCTCCCGCAGATCGTCCGCATACGCTTCGAGGTTAGCCAAGGCCTCGTCCATGCGCCGCGTGTCGCGCGCGGGCTTTGGTCTCGGCGGGGCCGGTGGTTCGTCGTTCGGAGTCATGGCCGGGATGATTGCGAAGGGCTGACGGGGGCCCGTTGTTGACGTGGATCACGGAACGCTGTTCCCCGCGTTGTCAGCGTATCGGGATCGGCGGTGATCTGTGCGCGCCGCCCCGCCTCAAGCACGCGGGAGCGAAGACTTTCCAATTCGAATAATTGAGACGTGAGCTGTTCTAGGCGTTCACGCAGCAGCACAGCGGCGTCAACCGCTTGACCATGATGTTCTCGCCCGTCGTGCAAGCCCCCAACCAAGCTTCGAAGAAACTTGGATTGGCCCGTCGCTGGACCAATCGGGACAATGATGCAATCGGACTAGAATCTCCCGGCGCTGTTCCGGCACCAACATATGTTGCTTCAGCCAAAAGTTAATGAAGGCGAGGACGTGCGGCCGAAGTTTCGTTGGCGTAGCGGCAAGACACGCTTCTCGAATGTCCAACCACGATGGCGATCTCGTCAAAGCCAAAGTGGTCTCAGTCCCCCATTCGCGACCTTGCCCATGTAGCACGTAGAATGGGTTGAGCACTTTCGAATCCCATCGTTCGTTGCAAGCAGCGCCACCGCGACCGGTCTCCCGAACGGCACTCTTATCGCAAAGAAACCGCCCAATTTCCGATAGAGTCCAGTAGTCGCCCCGAGATGAACTCCACGCAACATCTGCCTATTGTGCCCTTCCCCTCCAGGCATTTTGACGATGATCTGCGTAGCGAAAGGCAGCCCGCCCGTTCTGATCTGCTCCAAGTGCAGACGGCCGATGACGTTTTTGGCCACGCTGCCTGCAATCTTCACGCTTCCCGCAGTACAGGCCTGCCAGTGCCGTCCCTGTCTGCGGGTGGATACACCATCCCACTGACTTGAGGCCGAAGTTGCTGATCGCGCTCCACGCCTGCCGGCGACAGTGCCTCCTACCGCTCCCTGCTAGTGCCTGGCATCTGCAGCCGCTCCGGGAGCCACTCTCAAAAACCCGCTGACAACCCGCCGGAAACGTGTAGGATTCACCAAAACCGGAGGAACGGCATGTTTGAAATCAACGGTTTCGACACGGCGGGCGTCGTCAGTCTCAAGCGGCTGTCACTCGCCGCCGCCCTCAAGAAAGCCAAAGAGCTTACAGAGGACGGGTGCTGGGACGTTCAGGTTGTTGATCCCGCCGGCCGGGTCTACACCTCGTTCGAGGAGCAGGCCGCCTAGCCGCCCCGCCCTTCCGGGCCATTCGAACCATCATCAGCGCCCGTTTCCGCGGCTATCCGCCTCGGCCGACGTTTGACGAGGCGTTGTTCAGCCAGCGCAGCGTTGCATCGTCGCTCCAGCCAGGGACGGCAAAGCGCGCCGCCGGAATTGCATTCGCGCGGGGCCGGTCCACCGCAGGATGGCGTGCGCGATGCACCGGCGCGGCATTTGCGGAGGCGCACAGCGCCAGCAACAGACCCATGGCAAGAAGAGAGCGCATCGCATCAACTCCAATCGAGCAATCGCCCGCTGTCATCTGATGCACCGATCGGCTCACCACAACCGATTGCGGTTTCACAAGCAGGAGAGAAGCGCGGGCACCTGCGCTGGTGCAGGCAGCTCGCAACTGCCGCGCACCATGCCATTGCCAGTCAACTCGTTTGGGAGCAGGCTCTCTCGAGGCGCTCAAGACGCCGCACAGGGAGCGAACCATGAAGGAACACGGCCTGGATGGCCGCCACCGTGACAAGGATGGCGCGATCAGCAAGAAGCACGGCAACACGCTGGTCGGCACGTTGCGCAAGATTTACGGAAGGGGTTTTGCGGCCGGCTATCCCGATACGACTGAGCTCAGCGAGGTCCTGCTGCAGCTGAACGAGACGTCGCTGAGCCAGTTGCGTCGCGATCACGACACCGGGCATCTGCAGCACAAGATCGACCACGTCGCGAAGTGACGGACTGTCAGACCTGACGGTCAATCCGGGCGACCTCGGTCAATCCCGAAGTTGCAGTCGTCAGCTTTCCGGAGCCGCCGTCGCAGCCGGCACAGTCAGCGGCGCGCCTCCGACCGAAACGGGACCGAGGGGCTTTGCTTCGCGAACCATCCGCTTGCGCATCGCGGCGGATAGTCCGTAGCGCGCATGCGCTCTTCGAATGGACGAGGTGACGTCCGACGTCATCGCATTTTGCAGCGTATCGATCTTCGCGATCAGCGTGGACAGCTGCGACGATATCTTCTTCACGTCGACCCGTTCGTCCGTGATGCTCTGTCGCAGCGACAGCAGCACCATTGAATCCTGCTGCAGCAAAACCGAGTTCTGGTCCGTTGCCTGATTGGTCTGTTGCAGCAATGCGGTGTGTTGCTGCTGGGCCGACTGAATGTCCTTCAAGGCCGCGACGACCGGATCAGGCTTTGGCACGGATGCTTCCAGGCGCGGAAGCAGTTCAGCCAGGCTGCCGACATTCAGCGACCGAAAATCGGACGGCGAGGTGTAGATGGCCGCCGCGCCGTTGATGGCCAAGGCACACACCGACAGGGCCAGGACCGATTTCCGGCTGGACTGCTTGATCGGAACCGGGGCTTCCTGGACCGCGGGTTCCTGCTCCGCTGCGGCGGCTGCAAGTGCTACTGCGTCGAGTTCTTGGGCGAAGCTTTGCATTTCGAAGGTCGTGGTCATTTGCATTGACCCCAGTGAGCGAGCAACAGGAAACCGCCCCTGGACCGCCCTCGCGACGACCCCTTGTACGCAGCACCCTTACACAACTGCCTAAAATTGTGAGCATTTTGGATTAATTCTACGTTAGCGGCCGACCACGCCGCCCCCGGCCGATTACGGGGAACGTGCGAAGACCAGAGGCGCTACGCTGACAGCTGCCGCAGGGTGGGCGAAGGCGTTCTTCAGCTGCAATGAACGAAGACGTGGGCACGGCGCTCTGCGCCTTTGCCCACCCTACGGCAGCCGTTCCTAGGTCAGCATCTGACCAAAGGCCTTTCCGAATTTGGCAGAATGCCTCTGTTTTGCCCGACGGAGCGAACGAGCCTAGCCGCGGATTCAAAACACCTTGTGCCAGCAGCACTTAGCTACTGTGCATGGGGTTGTTTTCGCATTTTTATGCGCTCTTCCCCTCATCCAGCACTCCGAACAGCTCCTCCATCCGCTCGCAGATTACAAACCTGGTCCTTTCGGGCTCGTACCGCGTTTGCGCGACACAGTCGTTCGCCGCTCGACCTGGGCCTTGGCATCCAGCACCTTGTCTCCAGCTCGTGCGGCTCGCTGGTCTGAAAGGCTCGAGCCTCTCCCTGCGAGAGCATCCGAGCCAACGCCGGTGTTTCCCTGAGCCTGTGTTGCCGGCCGTAATCTGTTTTGGGAGGACGCCGAACCAGTGGCCTTTTGATCCTCATTGCTCGTGCCGCTTCCAATCGCGCCGATCGGCAGGCCATTTTGAGCGTGACCAACCCCGGCATTTCTCGCAGCCTGAGTTGCCGCCCGCGACCTCGCGGGCGTGGCGGGCTGAACGTTCGGATTGGTCGGTTGGCTGTTGGTGCCCAGATCTCCGCCGGCGGCGGTGTCCTTCGTCCCCATCCCCGCGGGTGCGGAAGGACCTGCATTGCCCGCTCCCGTCCCCATTCCAGAAGGCGCCGAGCCGCCAGCGCTACCCGGCCCCGTTCCCATGCCCGCTCCTGCCGACCCGGCATTTGCGCCGCCTGCTTGCACCAGGGCCAACAGACACGAGCTTGCGACAATCGCGACAATGATCGGAGGAATGGCATGTGACATCGGACAATCTCCTTCGCCACGCCCCGATTAACTATAATGGTGGAACAGGGACTCCGCTACGAATTCGCAGTTGTTCGCGCTGACGAACGCGCGAGCCCTCACCCCTCGTCCAGCAGCTCGAACAGCTCCTCCACCCGCTCGAACGGCGCGTCCTGCATCTTGGCGTGATGGACCACGCGGTCGCCGTCGCGTTGCAGCGATCTTCCCTTCGACTTCCGCAGGCGTCCGGGCAGGAACGTTGCGGCCGCAGCTTCAGGGCCGACGTCGAGGCGGATGATGCCTCTGCGCTTGCATTCCAGCCTGAGCCTGGCTGCGGCGAAGAAGTCGCGCGCGACCTTCGGCAGCGGGCCGAAGCGGCGGGCAGTTTCCTCCTCGAGGTCTTCGAGGTCGTCCTCATCCGTGCATCTCGCGGCGCGCGCATAGAGCTCGAGCCGCACCGGCTCGGACTGCACATAGGTCTCGGGCAGCATGTCCGCGACCGGCAGGTTCAGGTCGGGCACCCACACCGCCTGCCCCTCGTCGAGCTTCTCCGAGGCCATCTTGAGGAGATGGCTGTAGAGCACCGGCCCGAACACCTGGACGTGGCCGGATTGCTGCTCCGAGAACAGGTCGCCGGCGCCTCGCAGATCGAGGTCGCGCTCGCTGATGGCAAAGCCCGCGCCGGGCCGGCTGAACTCTTCGAGCACAGCCAACCGCTTCTCGGATTGTCCGGACTGCGTCTCGGTCAACAGATGGGCGAAGGCGCGGATGCCGCCGCGGCCGACGCGCCCGCGCAGCTGATGCAGCTGGGCGAGGCCGAACTTTTCAGGCCAGCACACCACGATGGTGTTGGCGCGGGGAATGTCGAGGCCGCTCTCGACGATGTTGGTCGCGAGCAGGACGTCGGCCCTGCCCTCAACGAAACTCATCATGCGGTCGTCGATCTCGTCGGCCGCCAACCTGCCGTGCAGGCAGACAATGCTTAAGTCCGGCGCCACGGCCTGCACCCGCGCCAGCATGGGATCGAGATCCTGGATGCGCGGACAGATCAGGAAACTTTGGCCGTGGCGGCGCTGCTCGCGCAGCAGCGCGGAGGCGATCGCCGCATCCGACAGCGGCGCGATCCTGGTCGCGACCGGCAGCCGGTGCACCGGGGGCGAAGCGATCACGCTGAGGTCGCGGAAGCCAGCTAGGCCCGCGGCAAGCGTACGCGGGATCGGCGTCGCGCTCATCATCAGCACATGGACGTTCTTGGCGAGGCCGGACAGCTTGGCCTTCTCGGCCGCACCAAAATGCTGCTCCTCGTCGATGATGACGAGGCCGAGATCGTCGAACCTGACATCCTTGCCACCGAGCGCCTGCGTGCCGATCACGACCTTGATCCGGCCGCTGCGCAGTCCCTCCTTGGTCTCGCGCAGCTCCGCGCCCGAGGTCGCCCGCGACAGGTTTCCGACCTCGATGCCGAACGGCGCAAATCGCTTCTGGAACGTTGCGACATGCTGCCGAGCCAGCACCGTCGTCGGCACTGCGATCGCCACCTGCTTGCCGGACAGCACGACGGCGGCCGCCGCACGCAGCGCCACCTCGGTCTTGCCAAATCCGACGTCGCCGCAAATCACCCGGTCCATCGGGTGGCCGGAGGCAAGATCGTCCAGCACGTCGGCGACCGCCTTGGCCTGGTCGGTCGTCGTGAAGTAAGGAAAACGCGCGACGAACTTCTCATAGGCCGATCCCGGCGGAACCAGCTTTTCGCCGCGCCGCTTGCGGCGCTGGCTGATGTGCTTGGCGAGCGCCTTGCCGGCGACCTGGATTTCGCGCTCGGCCTCACCGCGGCGCGCCCACCACGTGCTGCCGTCCGCCTTGTCGAGCGAGAGCTTGCCGAGCTCGGCCGCGTAAGGCCACATCAGGGCCAGATCGGGCGGCGGCACCAGCACCGCATTGTCGCCGGCGAATTTCAGGCGGATCATCTCCCGCATTGCGCCGCCGCCGGTATTCACGGTCTGCAGGCCGTCGAGCACGCCAAGGCCGCGCTGGAGATGGACGACCACCGTGCCCTGCTCGGGCACGTCGGCATGATCGAAGGCCGCGCTCCAGGCGCGCGCCATCGGCTGCGGATGATGCGCCCGGCTGCCGAGCACGTCGGACGCCGTCACGACGACGAGAGGCTTCTTGCCCGGCATCACGAAGCCTGCATCGAGATCGGCCAGCAGCGCCGACTCGCCGCTCCGCCCGCGCGCCGCGTCGTCCCAATCTTCGCAGCGCTGCGCCTTGAGGCCGCTCATCCGCTCCATCACGCGCAGATCGTCCTCATGCGCTGCGGCGAGGATCAGTCGCGATCCGGCCCGGCGCGTCTCCTCGACGAAGGCACGCAGCGCCTTCCTGGAGGAAGTCAGTTTCGAAAACTCCGGGACCGTCTGGAAGGATGAAGCGCGCGGCAACACCTTCATGCCCCGGGAGAGCTGCTTCCAGTCCCGCCGTCCGAGATATTCGCGCTCACGCTCCGCACGAGGCGCGGCCTCCTCGATCGTGTCGAACCAACCGTCGGCATGCACCGGCACGCCCGCATCGGCGATCCATTTGGCGCGTCCGCAATAGTCGAACAGGCTCGCGCGCTTGCCGCGTTTGCCGGCAAGGCCAAGCCGCTCCGACATGGGATCGACGACAAGTTCCCTGGTCTCGAAGATGATCCTGTGCTCGTTCGGATCGAACGCCACGATCCGCCTGATCGCGCGATCCGAATGCTCGATCCGGAACGGCCCCAGCGCGCCGGCCGGAAATATCTCGAAGGTCTGGCCGTGGAACAGCGCCCCACCCGGATAATCCGGCTCGTCGTCGAGATCGTATCCGAGCGCTTCGAGGTGCGTCTCGAGATCCTGTTCGGAGAACGTGCCGCCCACCTTCAGGCTCACGCTCAGGCGCGACAGGCTCGCCGGCAGCGGCAGGCGCTCCATCACGGCTTCCGCCGTCGAGACGAGAAAGAGCGGCTTCTTGGCTTTCGCAAGGCGCCTCAGGACGGAGGCTCTGCGCCCTGCGAGCTCGTGCGACGGCTCGAGCTGATCGAACGGCAGAGTGTTCAATCGCGGAAATACCAGGACCTCACAGGAGGGGTCGAGCGCGTGAATGACACTGCCGAGCCGCTCCGCCCTGTTCTCGTTCTCGGCGAGAAAGACGATGCCGCTGCGTCCGGACTGCGTCCATTGGGCAAGCAGATGGAGCGCCAGCATGCCGAGCGGCGACGAGGACGAGATCGCAGCGCGCTGCGCCGCTTTGCTCTTCCTTGGCGACGTCTTGGTTGGCAGCGCCTTGCGTGGCGACGTCTTGCTCGGTGACGTCTTGTGCGGTGACGCCTTCTTCGGCGGCGTCTTGGCCACCCGCGCCTTTTTGGTAAGCCTCACTTGGATCCGTTTCTGGTCGTAAGCCGTCGTCAACTGAACGCCAGCCGCCCTCATTCCGATTCGGCGACTTCTCGCCTTGCATATGGGATTTGCCCGGTGAACGCACGCCGGGTGGCAACGTTCGGCGCGGCGCCGCGATCCCGACAATTTGGCTGTTGATCGAGCTCGGGCCGGAACTAGCGCGGCGCGAGATCTGCGTCTGTCGATGCGACACTTGGCGCGATTGTAAACATTCTGCGCCCGGAGAGAAACGAAAAACCCCAGCGCTTGGAGCCACGCTGGGGCGTTTCGAGCAAAATGAACTGGTCAAGCAATGACGTCTTCATAGCAGCGATTTCACCGCGCGCTTGTGAACTGGTTCACACACGCCAAACAAACGACCTCGGTGAGACCGAGGTCGCCAACCTTTGTGGGGAAGGTTTACTCCCGGCCTGGGGGTTTTGGGGCTTGGGGATGGGCCGGGAGCCAGGATTCGACGTTTGCCGTGCCAAGTCGTTCCAAAGTCGCCGGCGGAGGTTCGCCCGCGCGGCATCACGCCGGAACGGAGTACCGCATTCCCCGGTTTGAGCGCGCACCCGTCGCGCGCTAGGATGCCTCCTTTTACGGAGGCTCATTTGAAACCAGTCATTTTCATCGCCGCCATTGCACTCCTTGCAACGGCTCCCGCACGCTCTCAGCCGCTGGTCGATCCCAACAAGGTTGCTCCCGAATTCCGCGAGGCGGCCGAGAAGCGCCGGGCCGAGCAGTTGCGCCAGCGCGAATGCGCGCTGAAGGCGGATCTCGAGAAAGTGCTCCCGAGGGATCGCACCGCCTTTCTCAACCAATGCCTCGACACGATGGCGGCCAAGCAATAGCGACTGCCCGGCTGTTCCAGCCGGCCTCTTCCACCGCCGGCCACGGCCGGCCGATGGCGCTTGCCCGCGCGGTCTGCGAGCATTCCGCCACCAAGGCATTCAAGCTTTCTTCAGACATTTGGGATCAGCTGACGATCCATTTCCCAAAGTCATTGTTGTGCGCGCATGAGTTCAGTCCAGATTCAGTGCACGCGGTGCAAGAACGTGTTTCGCGATCGCGCCGGGCGGTTGCAGGACGGCTATTCCAGGCAATGTCCGAGCTGCGAAGTGGTGCTGTTCTTCGCCGAGGATTCCCAACATCCCTTCGTCAAGCGCGCGATGCGCGATGCGCGCAAGGTCCGCAAGGAGATGCGCGAGGCCGAGGCCGCGAAGCTTGCTGCGCCCGAACCGCAGGGGGCGCAGTCGAGGAGGTTCGCCGGACGAACGCGATCGGCGGGACGCGAGGACTAGCCTAGCTCACCGCCGCCTCTGCTTCCTCGGAAACAGGCGGTCGCGGATATAGCGCGAGGTCGGCGTCAGACGGATGCCGCGCGGCTTCTGCCAGGCGGCACGGTCGATCTCCTTCTTGTCGCCGATCGCCAGCCTGCCTTTGGCGGTCTTGGCAATGAAGATCGCGTCGCTCATCTTGCGACCGGAACGCTTGTTCCTCGCCGTCACTTCCTTCCAGAGGCTGATCCTGCCAAGCTTCAGCTTGGGCAGCTCTTCCCTGATCTCACGCCGCAGGCAATCCTTGTCGGACTCGCGCGCGCGCTTGCGACCGCCCGGGAACATCCACAGGCCGTCCGACCGGCGTCTGACCAACAAGACCTTGCCGCGCCGGGCGGCAACCAGTTTGGAAGACTTCGCCATTGCTGCCGTCATTGAAACCAGAATCGTCCCGATCGTAACTTGTCTAGTCGAACAGACAAGTTCCCGGCCCGTTTTGATCACAGGCCGCGATCCCTCGGGTCCTGGCGCGACACGGCGGAAGGATCGCGCCGTTCGAGGCGAGATCAGCCCTCGGACGCCCCCGCCCGATCCTCCGTCCTGATCCAGGCCATCATCATCTCCCAGGCCACCGACAGGATGATCGGCCCGATAAACAGGCCGACGATGCCATGGGCCAGCGTGCCGCCGATGACGCCGACGAAGATCACGATGGTCGGCGTGGTCAGGCCGCGTCCCATCACGAGCGGCTTCAACATGGTGTCGAGGAAGCCGACGACGACGAGAAACACGGTGAGCAGCAGCGCCGTGGTGACGTCCTTGGCGGTCCAGATCCAGATGATGACAGGCAGCAGCACGAGGAAGGCGCCGATCTGCACGATCGAGAGCAGCAGCACGATGAAGGCGAGAAGGCCGGCGCTCGGCACCGCCGCGAGCTTGAAACCGATGCCGGCGAGCAGCGCCTGCACGATCGCGACGCCGATCACGCCCTGCGCCACGGCGCGGATGGTCGCACCCGCGAGCGACAGGAAATGCTCGGTCTGCTCGGGCACGATGCGAAACAGGAAACCGCGGCTGGCCGCGACCAGCCGCGGCCCATGTGGAAACAAGAAGCCCGCCACGAACACCGACACCAGGAACTGGAGCGTGCCGACGCCGGCATCGCCGGCGAGCGAAAGCAGCGGTCCCGCCAGCGGCTGCAGATACGGCGCCACCTCGCGTACCACCGCGCGGACGTTGGTGTAGGCCTGGTCCCAGAGTTCGTAGAGCAAGGGGCCGACCAGCGGCCACGATTTGAGCTGTTCGGGCGCGGCCTGAAGCGCCAGATCGCCGGTGCCGAGCTGATGCGCCAGCTCACGCACGCCGTCCACCGCGCTGATGCCGAGCCAGGTCGCCGGGCCGATGACGATGCCGAGCGTGATCAGGGTCAGGATCACTGCTGCCGTCTTGGGCCGGCCGCCGAGGATTTTTGCGACCCAGCTGAAGGCCGGATAGAACGCGACCGCGAGCACGCCGCTCCAGGCCAGGATCGGCACGAACGGGCGGATGATCAGGAAGGTCCAGATGATCAGCAGGGCGAGCAGGCCGAGCCGGATCACGAGCTGGATGACATCCTCTCCCGTCAGGAGCTGACGGAGACTTTTCACGGGCACTGCTTTCCTTGCGGCATGAACGCAACTTCCGGTGCTTGCGAGGTCTAGCCGTTATTGCCAGCAACGCATCCGCCGTCAAGGCGACTGGAACTGCCGGGGCCCACGATTAGGAACACATCGGGGCCATCCCGCATTCGAAAGACGATGACAGACCCTCCCGGAGAATCCGATGCACGCGCGGGAATGCACCGCGGTATCCGCTATTCCCTGAGGCCGAACGCCGCGCCGGGCTATTGGCAATATGCCTATGCGATCGGCGGCAGGGTCCGCTCCGGACGGGTGCAAGGCAGGCTGCGGCAGCTCGCAATCAGGCGAGTGCAGATGCGCATCGACCGGGACATGCGAAACGGCAGCTGATCCGGCTGCGCAGCCCGCGACGGCGGCCGGGCTTGGCTAACGCCCGTTAACCGGATTTCCCTGCCCCGGTTTACGCCGTTGCAAACGCCCGTGACTATCTTGGGTCGAGGTCAACAAAAAGCATTCCATCAAATGGCCAACAGCATCTGGACGATCGAAGAATTCTCCTGTGCAGGTTGCGGCATGAATTACACCGCGACCAGGGAAGAGCACAGCGAAGCCCACACCGGCAGCTTTAAATGCAGCATCTGTAGCGGCGTGGTGCATGCCTGGTCCGGCAAGCATCATTTCTTCGGCTGGCAAGCCGTGAAGACACGGCCGCCCGTGTTCGGCAAGCGCTGGGCCGACGTCGAGTGGTAGGCTGTCCAACCTCTGATTGCGCCGTGCCAGTCATCCTGGACGGACCGGAGGATCGGCCGAATTGCACCGGTACCGTTTGGACTCCGTTCACCGATCGCCGCTAGATCAGGACGGATCCTTCGCGCCGAACAGCAGACATGGCCGACCTCAACGCCGTCCTTACCAGGCTCAACGACCGCCTGCTCCGTCTCGAGGGCGAGCTGTTCGTGCTGCGCTCATTGGCGCGCGCGACGCTGACGGCGGGCGACGACCATGCGGCGCGCATGCGCAAGCTTGTCGAAGCCGCAAAGATCGCGCTCGACGACGAGGCCAAGCGCCCTCTCGACAAGCCGACACGCAAATATGTCGATGCAGCCACCGCGCTGGTGGAGGAATTGCTGGTCGAGCCGACCCCGGCTCGGCCGCTATTCACGGTGATCGACGGCGGCCGGCGCGACTGAGCGCCCGCCTCAGTAGGGCGATCGATTACCGCCCGTACATGCCGGGCGCACGTGCGCGGTTCGGATAGCACTGTCCGCTCGAATAGTTGTAATCGTAGCCGTCCGGGCAGAGTCCGCCGCGTCGTCCGCCGTAGGCTTCGGGACGCCCGTAAGCGCCGGGCCCGTGCGCCCCGTTCGGATAGCAGCTGCCGTTCGAGTAATTGTAGTCGTAGCCGTGCGGACAGAGGCCGCCGCCGCGTCGTCGTCCGTAGTATTCGCCTGGCCCTGGATCCCGGGTATAGACACCCGGCGAATGATAGTCGTTGGGATAGCAGCGGCCGTTCGAGTGGTTGTAATCATAGCCGTGCGGACATTGTCCGCCCGGACCACCCCTGAACTGAACTTGCTGCACCATGGGCTCCGGCGATGCCGCGGGCACGGTTGCGAATGCAAGCAGGCCGGCCAGCGCAAGCTCGATCATGACGTCTCCTCCAAATCACGGGGACAAGCCTAGCAGGATTCGTGTCCCACGAAACAACCCGGGGATTGAGACATGGCCGGCCTGAACCATGCATGAACCGGTTTTCGGCCTGCGACGATGCGTCGTCCCCACTCCGCGCGGGAGCCCGCCTCGCTGCCCCCGCTAGACCGGGTTGGAATTTTCCGCGTTGAGCCGGCCAAGGCCGGCCTCGATGATCGCGATCTCCTCGTCGATCTGGCCGATAGGCAGGCTGAAATCATAGCCGGACCTGCTCTTCAGATCGACCGCGAGCCGCTGTCTGTGCATCATCAGCTGATCGAGCCCGCGCCGGTTCTTCAGCCGCACATAGCTGTCGACAATCTGCTCAATTGCGCTCGGCATGAAATCTGTCCCGGCGAAAAAGGCCCGCGCGGCGCACAAAGGCCGGCGGGACATTTTCGGTGTCGCGGTACGCAATACAAATCCGCGACGGATTCGTCGATACGCCAGGCTGGTTGAGATCGTGTTACCGTTCGGTGATTTCGTGATGCGTGGCACGAAAAGGCCGCTGGCGATTATGCCAGCGGCCAAAGCCGGGTTCGAAAACGGATGCGGGTTGAAATGTCGCCAGCCCCGGTAGACGCAGGTCTAGCAGCCGGCCGCAAATACCTCTGTTAAAAACGAAACACAGGAACCGGTTTTATCGCCTGCATGCAGGCCCGTCGTGGCCGTGCGGCAACGCCAAAACATGCTCCGGAAAAGTGCGCAGCGGTTCTCCGGATCACGCTTTAGTCCGTGACGCAGAAATAGGTGCGCGGATATCTGCGATAGGCGCCGTAGCGATAGTGCGGCCGGTAAGCGTAGCCGCGATAGAGCGCCGGCGGCTCCTCACCGTAATAGGCACCGTGATAGAAATTGGTGACAGGCCCTCCGGCGCAACGATAGGCGTCCCAGGTCGGCCCCACGAACGGCGCGACTCCGGTCTCCGGCGGCACAGCAGGGTACGGCCCGCCGGCATGGGCCGGAGGGGCTACGATCAGCATCGCGAAAAGGAAAAGCCAGGCGCCTCGCATGCACTCGCTCCCAAGCCGTGCAATGCAGCTATGGAGCACCGGAACGGTCGCCTGCGCAATCGCGAAATCCGTCGCGCCCCGCCGGCACATTGTTGATAACCGGCGCAAACGCCGCGCGGGGGGTGACAGGGCGTCCGGACGTGTTATCGGGAGGATGACGCAGTTGCGAGACCGGATCGGACACCCATGCGCATTACCCTCGTCGGCTCCCGCCATTTCGGCGTGACCACCCTGAACATGCTCCGGGAGCACGGCGTCTCGGTCGTCCGGGTCGTCGTCGCCGATGCCGAGGATCGGCTGGCCGCGTCCGCCAAGGCGGCCGGCATCGAGGTCGCGGTCCAAGCCAATCCGAAGCTGGTGGTGGCCTCCGAGATTGCCCCCGATACCGACCTGATCATCACGGCGCACAGCCACGCCCGGATCGGCAAGGACGCGCTCGCCGCCGCCAAGTTCGGCGGGATCGGCTACCACCCCTCGCTGCTGCCACGCCATCGCGGCAAGGCCGCCGTGGAATGGACCATCAAGGAAGGCGATCCGATTGCCGGCGGCACCATCTATCATCTCGCCGACCGCATGGACGCTGGCGCCATCGCCGCCCAGGATTGGTGCTTCGTCAAGAAGGGCGAGACCGCCCGCGAGCTCTGGGAGCGCGCGCTCGCTCCGCTCGGCCTCAAATTGCTCGCCGACGTGATCGATTATGCCAAGGTCCACAAGGCGCTGCCGTCCAAGACTCAGGACGAGCAGTTCGCGACCTCTGCACCGAGTCTCTCCTGACGTTTACCCTTAACGTGAAGGGGCCTTGATTCCGCTTCGAAAATTGGAGCCGGGATCGCAAATAAACCATTGTTTCCACAGGAACAATTTTCGATTTGGCGTCGCAACAAATTTCCGTCACATTTCGTCCGAATAAGCGTCAGCATATCAGACAAATTCAAGGACGGAATTCATGCGTTTTGGTCGCATCGCGGCGTTCTGTGCCGCTGCAGTTTTGACCGGCACCCTCGCCGCTCCCGCCCTCGCCCAGAGCCCCTATGACGGCAACTGGCAGGTCATCATCGTCACCAAGAGCGGCACCTGCGAGCCGACCGCAAGCTCCATGCTGACGGTTGCCGACGGCCGGATCACCGCGCCCGGCGCTAACGTTTCCGGCACCATCGGCAGCGGGGGACTTGTGAAAGTTTCGATCAATGGTGCATATGCCAACGGTCAACTCAGCGGCAACGCCGGATCGGGGAAGTGGAATGGAGCATCTGCAGGCATACCGTGCAGCGGGCGGTGGGAAGCATCGCGCCAATAAACCAATTGAGGCTCGCGCCCGGAACCGGCGGCTGCTGATTGCGGCCGCCGTTTTGTTTGCGGCAGGGATCGCCAACACCGAAAGCATGGCCCAGTCGGGCCCCTTCGCCCCGCTGGCGGGTACCTGGAGCGGCGGCGGCGTCGTCACCCTGGACGACGGCTCGACCGAGCGGATCCGCTGCCGGGCCAGATACGCCCCGATCGGACCGACCATGGAGATGTCGCTGACCTGCGCCAGCGACGCCTACAAGTTCAACCTCGGAGCCAACGTCAAGGCTGAAGGCGGCGCGATCGCCGGCAGCTGGTCAGAGGCCAGCCGCAACATCTCTGGCTCGCTTCAGGGCCGCGGTGCCGGCGGAAACTACGAGCTGGTCGCCTCGGCCGCCGGTTTCAATGCCAACCTCTCGCTGAAGACGTCCGGCAACAAGCAGAACGTCTCGATCCGCGCGGATAGCCAATTCCGCGGCGCCAACATCTCGCTGTCGAAGTAAGACCGTAAAGCGACACGGCAGTCGATCCGGCGAGCGCGCCGGGTCGACTTTTTTTATGCGCCGGGCACGAACGCCGTGACCTCGATCTCGACCTTGGCCCGCTCGTCCACGAGGCCACCGATATAGAGCAGCGTCGAAGGCGGGAAATTGCGTCCGAGCGTTTCCTTCCAGGCGGCGCCGATGCCGGCACCGGCTGCTTCATATTCGCTGCGGCTGGTCAGGTACCAGGTCAGGCGGACGATGTGCTCGGGGCCGGCGCCGGCCTCGGCCAGAAGCTTGATGATCCGCTTCAGCGCGGCCGCGACCTGCGCGGCCATGTCGGGCGTGTAATTGCCGGCCTCGTCGCCGCCGGTCTGGCCGGCCAAAACCACCCAGCGGCCAGGGCCTTCCGCCACAATGCCGTGAGAGAAGCCGCGCGGTTTTTTCCATTCGGCCGGCTGCAGGATCTGCATGAGCTGAGTTCTCCCATTTTTTGTCGTTGTTCGTTGATGCCTTAGCACGTTGCGGTGCATCGCTGCATCCGCAGATTTGGCCGTTGCAAACGGCGGCGATGTCGTCGATACCGGCCGTCCTTTCACATTCCATCCACCAGCACCCTGCCTCAATGAGCGCGACACCGTCCAAAACGATGGCTGCATTGTGGATGGCCGGCTGGCTGTCGCTGATGCTGGTCATGGCGGTTGCCGGGCGCGAGACCACGCGGGAGCTCAACGTCTTCCAGATCATGGAAGTGCGTTCGGTGATCGGTCTCACGCTGCTCCTGCCGCTCATCTACCGCGCCGGCGGCTTCAAGGCGGTCGCGACCAAACGCCTGCCGCAGCACCTTGCACGCAATGGGGTCCATTATTTCGCGCAGCTCGGCTGGTTCTACGCACTGACGCTGATCGGAATCGGGCAGGTGGTGGCGATCGAGTTCACCATGCCGATCTGGACTGCGGTGCTGGCCGCAACGTTCCTGTCTGAACGCATGACGATTTGGAAGATCGCCGCCGTCGTGCTCGGCATCGTCGGCGTCGTCATGATCGTGCGACCCGCCACCAGCGAGATCAATCCGGGCCAACTGATCGCGCTCGGGGCTGCAATCGGCTTCAGCGTCTCGATGATCCTGGCGAAGTCGCTGACTCGGACCGAGAGCGCCTTGTCGATCCTGTTCTGGATGATCATCGTGCAGATGGTCGTGGGCCTGCTGCCGACATTCGCCGTCTGGACCTGGCCGTCAGCCTATCTTTGGGGATGGCTGTTCGTCATCGGCGTCTGCGGCACTTTCTCGCACTATTGCCTGGCCAGCGCGCTCCGACATGCCGACGCGACGATCGTGGTTCCCATGGACTTCCTCCGGGTTCCACTGACTGCGACGGCCGGCTGGCTGCTGTATTCCGAGCGGCTCGACGCCTGGACCGTGCTCGGCGCTGTGCTGATCCTGTGTGGCAATCTGCTGAATTTGAAGCCGGCCTCAGCGGTTCCCGCCCGCGCGCCGTGAACCTCGCGCTGCCTCGCGCGACAAAACAAAGTGGCCGTGTGATTTGGATCACGTTGGGAATCATTCCCATCGTGCACATTCGGCCACACAGCAGCGGGTTGCACGCAACGGACCGCCGTTTCGGTGGCGCGAAGTCGGGCACTTCGTGTAGGTTTGTTGCCAATTCGTTGCTGCCTGCAATTCGATTCTGGGGATTTCAGAATGCGCTATCTCACCCTCCTCGCTTCGCTCATGTGCGTGGCACTGTCGGTCAGCGCCGCGAAGGCCGACCGTCGTGTCGCCTTCGTCGTCGGCAACGGCTCCTACAAGAACGTCGCACAATTGCCGAACCCGCCGATCGATGCCAAGGCGATGGCGGCGACGCTGCGCAATGTCGGCTTCGAGGTGATCGAAGGCTCCAATCTCAGCCGCGACCAGATGACGGAGAAGCTGCTCGACTTCGGCCGCAAGGCGCAGGGCTCCGACATCGCGCTGTTCTATTATGCCGGCCACGGCATCGCCGTCAGCGGCACCAATTACCTGCTGCCGGTCGACGCCGACATCAAGTCGGAGATGGACGTCAAGCTGGGCGCCGCCATCAACATCGATCTGACGCTCGAGCAGACCATGGGCGATGCCAAGGTCAAGCTTGTCTTCCTGGATGCCTGCCGCGACAATCCGTTCGCCGCCAAGATCAAGTCGAACTCCGCGACGCGCAGCGTCAACGTGCAGAGCGGTCTTGCCGAGATGAAATCCGGCGAAGGCACTCTCATCGCGTTCGCCACCGGCCCTGGCCAGACCGCGCTTGACGGTCAGGAGGGCAACAACAGCCCTTTCACCCGTGCGCTGATCGACAACATCACCAAGCCCGGCATCGAGATCCAGCAGGCGATGACGTCGGTGCGCGCCCAGGTCAATGAAGAGACCCGCAAGGGTCAGCTGCCCTGGGGCCACACCAACTTGACCGGCTCGGTCTATCTCAACCAGGCTCCGACAACCCAGGTCGCCAACGCGGCGCCGACCGCGTCTGGCATCGTGCCGGCGGCAAGCGGTAGCTCGGACGGCGTCGAGCTCGAATATTGGCGCTCGGTGAAAGAGTCCAACAAGCCGGAAGAGCTCAACGCCTATCTCTCCGCCTATCCGAACGGTCAGTTCAAGGCGCTGGCGCTGGCACGCCTCGCGGCCATCAAGAGCGGCCCGTCGACCGCGACGCGCACCCTCAACGCCGGCGTCGATCCGGCGACCTTTACCGACGAGGCCACCCAGCTCACCGAGGATCAGATCGGCCTCGACAAGACCCAGCGCCGCGACGTGCAGCGTCGCCTCACCGGGCTCGGCTTCGACACCAAGCAGACCGGCGTGTTCAGTGATGAGACCCGGACCGTGCTCAAGCGCTGGCAGGCCGCGCGCGGCTATCCCTCATCGGGTTACCTCAACAAGCACCAGCACAAGGCCCTGATCTCGGAGGTCCAGGCCGCCCCGCCGACCGCGAGCGACAACAGCCAGAAGGCGGCCCGCCGTGCCGCCGCGCCCGCGGGCAGCAGCGCACCGGCACCGGCACCGGCTCCCCAGCGCAGCAATCCCGGCGATGCCGCCGGCGCGGCGTTCGTGGGCGGCGTCGTCGGTGGCATGATGGGCGGCATGTTCCGCCGCTGAGATGCGGTAAGCTTGAAAACACAAAAGCCCGGCTCGCACCGGGCTTTTTCTTTGGTGCGACGGTGTCGCAGCATGCCCGCCATTGCGAGGTTGGCTACTTCCCCGCGGCCTTGCGCAACGCATCGTTGATGCGGTCCTGCCAACCCGGTCCGCCCTCCTGGAAAAACTCCAGCACGTCCTGATCGATGCGCAGCGTCACCTGCTCCCTGATCCCCGGCGCCACGTTCGGCTTCGGCGGCGCCGCGGCGACCTTGGCTGTCACCTTCTTGAATGCCGCCTCGGCCTCGGTCCTGGCATCTCCGAGCGTGCGCGGCCGCCTCGGGGGTTGATCCGCCATGTCCTAGATTCCCTCAAACAGCGCTGTCGAAAGATACCGCTCCGAGAAGGACGGCACGATCGCCAGGATGGTCTTTCCCGCCGCTTCCGGCCGCTTGCCGATCTGGATCGCCGCAGCGATCGCCGCGCCCGAGGAGATGCCGCCTGGAATGCCCTCATGCCGCGCCAGCGCGCGCGAGGTCTCGATCGCCGTCGTCGAGTTGATCTTCACGATCTCGTCGATCACGGCGCGGTCGAGGATGTCGGGAACGAAGCCGGCGCCGATGCCCTGGATCTTGTGCGGCGTATGCTGTCCGCCTGACAGCACCGGACTTTCCTCCGGCTCGACCGCGACCACGCGAAGTGAGGCCTTGCGCGGCTTGAGCACCTGGCCGACGCCGGTGATCGTGCCGCCGGTGCCAACCCCGGCCACGAAGAAATCGATATTGCCGCCGGTGTCGTTCCAGATCTCCTCTGCGGTGGTGCGGCGGTGCACCTCGGGATTGGCGAGGTTCTTGAACTGCTGCGGCATCACCGAGTTCGGCGTCGTCTTCAACAGCTCCTCGGCGGCGGCGATCGCGCCTTTCATGCCCTGCGCCGCCGGCGTCAGCACCAGCTCGGCACCGAGAAAAGCCAGCATCTTGCGCCGCTCGATCGACATCGATTCCGGCATCACCAGCTTGAGGCGGTAGCCGCGCGAA
This sequence comes from Bradyrhizobium sp. ERR14, assembly GCF_014198235.1. Lineage (NCBI taxonomy): Bacteria > Pseudomonadati > Pseudomonadota > Alphaproteobacteria > Hyphomicrobiales > Nitrobacteraceae > Bradyrhizobium > Bradyrhizobium sp. ERR14. The sequence goes on from NZ_JACIHD010000001.1 coordinate 906,593, forward strand.
GCCGCCACGAAGGCGAGCGCAATGCCGGTATTGCCGGAGGTCGGCTCGATCAGCACGGTGTCGGGCTTGACGATTCCCGCCTTCTCCATCGCGATGATCATGGCCGCGCCGATGCGGTCCTTCACGCTCGCGGCCGGATTGAAATATTCAAGTTTTGCCAAAATCGTGGCATTCACATCGTGCATGCCGGGCAGCCGGCGCAAGCGCACGGTCGGCGTGTTGCCGAAGGCGTCGACGATCGAGTCATAGATCCGGCCGCGGCCGGGTTGGTGCGCTGCACCCGTGGTGGACGATGCGTCCATGATGAACTCCCTGTGACGACACTTGCGCTTCTTACGCAGCTCACGCGCAGTTACGGATAGCCTGCGACGACACGCAAGCGAGAATGCGGCACATGTTAAATACGCTGCATCGCAAAATCGCGTGAGCTTCAATTAGCAGAAAACCAACGCATTTGTGTTGCGACCTCGTCAACTGATTCTGCTTATGTTAGACTTAGGTCTCAAAGCAGGGAGGTCACACGATGTCAGCAGTTGCTGAAGTGATGCCGACCGTAGCGCTAAGGCGTGATCCGCGTTGCAGCGAGTTGCCGACCTGTCCCGTGTGCGCCGACTCCATGGTCGCCGCCGAAGCATCTGCGTATGTGTCGGACCATTTCATCAGCTATCTCTGGACCTGCGACAATTGCGGCTATGGCTTTGTCACCAAGCACGCCGTCAAGCAGCGGATCGTGTGCAACTGAGCTTGGACCGTTGATCTAGCGCGGGGCGATATCGCCCCTCGCCCAGTCCGCGCGCGTACGCTGATAGAACTCATCGAATTTTCCATGTGCGATCGCGTCCCGGATGCCCTGCATCAGGAACTGGTAGTAAGCGATATTGATTTCAGACAGCAGCATCGCCCCCAGCGTCTCGCCCGCCTTGACGAGATGATGCAGATAGGCGCGCGCGCAGTTGCGCGCCGACGGCCATGAGCTCTCCTCATCCAGCGGACGCGGATCGTCGGCGTGGCGGGCATTGCGCAAATTCACCTGGCCGAAGCGGGTGAAGGCGACGCCGTGACGGCCATTGCGCGTCGGCATCACGCAATCGAACATGTCGATGCCGCGCTTGACGGCTTCGAGGACGTCGTCGGGCGTGCCGACGCCCATCAGATAGCGCGGGCGCTCTTTCGGCAGCAATGGTGCGGTCTCGTCGATCATCGCCAGCATCACCGCCTGCGGCTCGCCGACGGCAAGGCCGCCGATTGCATAGCCGTGGAAGCCGATTGCCACGAGACCTTGCGCGCTCTCGTGGCGAAGCTGCGGGATGTCGCCGCCCTGCACGATGCCGAACAGCATGTAGCCGTCGGGCGCGCTCTCGAAGGCGCGCTTGCTTCGCTCGGCCCAGCGCAGCGACAATTGCATCGCACGCTCGATGTCGGCGCGCTCGGCCGGCAGCCGCACGCACTCGTCCATCTGCATGGCGATATCGGAGCCGAGCAAGCGCTGCACCTCGATCGAGCGCTCCGGCGACAGCTCGACCTTGGCACCGTCGATATGCGAGCGGAAGGTGACGGCGTTCTCGGTGACCTTCCGCAGGTCCGACAGCGACATCACCTGGAAGCCGCCGGAATCCGTCAGCATCGGCCCGTTCCAGCCGGTGAACTTCTGCAAACCGCCAAGGGCTGCGATCCGCTCGGCGCTTGGACGCAGCATCAGGTGATAGGTGTTGCCGAGCACGATGTCGGCGCCGGCATCGCGCACCTCGCGCCAGTGCATGCCCTTCATGGCGCCGGCGGTGCCGACCGGCATGAAGGCGGGCGTGCGCACCACGCCATGAGGCGTGGTCAGGCGCCCGGTCCGCGCGGCGCCATCAGTGCCGAGCAATTCAAAGTGATTGGGAAGATCATGGTCCGGATTCATGGCCGTGCTTATTGCGTGTCGGAGGAAGCCGATCAACCCGCCCAACCCACACAGTGGCCGGTCAGTGCCTCGGACTGGGACATAATCGACGCGAAAAGTCGTACCGCCGCCCTTGTTAAACAAAACGATACAGTGTAGTTTTATCTTGGGGGCTGACGAGATGCCGCGGCGAATTTGCCGGCGGCGGTAAATGCGTGATCGCCAGCCACCGACAATGCCCTTCGCTTCCTGCTCGACTGACGTCGCCGGCCGCTCGCATGACTGGATCAGGCAGACAGGCGGCCGCCTGGCCGGATTTCTGGTCCTGGTGTGCAGCCTGGTGCTCGGCGCCTGCACCTCGATGCCCCGCACACCTTATACGGCCGCAGAAGCCAGCACATCGCGCGTGCTCGAGATCGATGGCCTCAGGCGCTACGCCGACGAGCCCATCACGAAATTCAGCTTCGAGAAGGACACCAGCACCGCGACGAAGTCCTATCTGGCGCTCTCCGGCGGCGGCGCCGATGGCGCCTACGGCGTCGGCGTGCTCAACGGCTGGACCGCGGCCAGAACCCGCCCCACCTTCTCCGTCGTCTCGGGCGTGAGCACCGGCGGCCTGATCGCGCCCTTCGCGTTTCTGGGCTCGCAATACGACGATACGCTGAAGGAGGTCTATACCAGCGGCATCGCCGAGACCCTGTTGAACGATCCCAGCATCATGCGCGTGCTGTTCGGATCCGGCCTGTTCGGCAACACGAGGCTGCGCGAGCTCGTCGCCCGCTATGTCGGGCCGGAGGTCATGGCGCAAGTCGCGCGCGAGAATGCCAACGGCCGAAAGCTCCTGGTGGTGACGACCGATCTCGACACCCAGCGCACCGCGATCTGGGACATGGGCAAGATCGCCGCGGTCGGCACGCCCGAGGCGCTCAAACTGTTTCGCGACGTGATGGCGGCCTCCGCCAGCATCCCCCTTGTGTTTCCCCCAATCATGATCGACGCCGAGGGCCAGGGCCGCAAGTTTCAGGAGATGCATGTCGACGGCGGCGTGACCGCGCCGGTGCTGACGCTGCCGGAAGCCCTGCTTTTCCAGGGCAACCGCCTGCCCGGCAACGCGAAGATGGACATCTACATCCTCGTCAACAAGAAGATCGAACGCAATTTCGAGCTGGTCTCCAACGGCACCATCGATGTCGCCTCGCGCAGCCTGTCGGCGATCACCCAGTCGCAGACGCGCTCGATCATCTTCTCGACCTATGATTTCGCCAAGCGCAACCGTCTCGGCTTCCACCTCTCCTACATCGCGCGCGAGTATCCGGCGCCCCCTTCGGAAGGGTTCGACACCGCCTATATGCGGGCGCTCTATCAATACGGATATGACAAGGCCGCTGCCGGTCAGGCCTGGAGCTCGACGGTACCGTGAGCTTCCCGAGACGGAACGAGGCCCTGCCGAAACCGTTGACGATACGGCCAATTCGGCCAGATTCGCGATGACGCCTCCCCTCCTGCGCGATATAGAGCGAATGACGACTGTCAGAAACGCGCAGGAATCATTGGGCATGGGATTGACTGCGACCAGGACGAGACCAGCAGCGCCGCGGCGCGAGGTGCCGAAATCCCGCGGCGGCCGGCCGACGAAGACCGCCGCCATCGAGCGCGACCAGCGGCTGATCGAGGTCGCCACCCGCCTGTTCCTGGACCGCGGCTTCGACGCCACCTCGCTCGACGCGGTCGCGGAAGCGGCCCGGGTCAGCAAGCCCACCGTCTATTCCCGCTACGGCGACAAGCGCGGCCTGTTTGCCGCCGTGCTGAGGCGCGAGATTGCGCGCTGGCTTGCGCCATTGTCGGCCGCCGCCGAGACGCAACTCTCCAGCGCCTCCGACATCTCGGTCGAGCAGCGGCTGGTCGAGATCGGGCGCGAGATGCTGACATTCACCTGCGGACCCGACGCCGTCGCCTTCAGCCGCATGATGACGTCGCAGGCCATCAACTTCCCCGACGTTGCCAAGCTCGGCAAGGAGGAAGGCTGGATGAAAGCCGTCGCCACCACGGCGCGCTTCTTCGACCGTCTGGTGGCGCAAGGCGCGCTCGACGTCGAGGATACCAACATCGCGGCAGAAGTGTTCCTTGACGTCGTCGTCGGTCACACCCACCGCATGGCGACCTTCGGAACGGCCCTCGAGATGAAGGCCGCCGAAAAGCGCATGCGCGCGGCCATCAAGCTGTTCCTGGCCGGCGCGCTGGGGCCTGCCGACCGCGCCCAGGACACCAAGGGCAGCACGCAGCGCCGCCGCCCCTCCCGCTGACAATTCCGTGAGCGCGCGATCTATCCCCACGGGGGTACGGCCGGCGGCATTGACCAAAATAAAACGATACGGTATGGTTTAGTTATAAGGCGATATGGACCGCTTTTTCACCAGCCCCAAAGAGGTCCGTATCGCTTCGATCGCCGCGGCGGGTACAGCCCGTCACGACGCTCCGCGGCCGACCGATGCCCAAGGTCGGCCGCGTCTTCTTTCGGATGATCAGGCCCGCTCGCCGCCCAGAGGTTTCGAGCATGAAGACAACTGAACGACATATCTCGCGATTGCTTGCGATCGCCCTCTCCGCGCTGCTCCTCGCCGCGCCTGCGCGAGCGATCGTGACCGCGGGTACGCCGACCGCCCTTCACAGCGACACAGATGGTGATGCCGAGGCCGACCACCAAGCCGTCAGCCGCGAGATCGAGCGCTTCCGCAGCTCGTCGATCTCGATCAGCCAGGCCATGTCGATCGCCGAAGCCCGGCACGCCGGCGCCACCACGGCGGATGTGAGTTTCGACGGGGCCGCCCGGGTGCCGGTGTATCGGGTGAAGACCCTGCACAACGACCGGATCTGGCGCCACACCATCAATGCATCGACCGGCGAGCTCGTCGGCGGCGAAGCCGCCCTCCCCCTCACTGAGCTCGACCACGAGGACCGCGACAACCTCGCAGCGCTCGGTGCGATCAGGCACCGCCTCGCCGATGCCGTGCGCGTCGCCGAACGCGCCGCCTCGGGCAAGGCGATCAGCGGCGGGCTGGTGCGCGAACGCGGCCGGCTCAACTTTTCGATCGTCGTCGTCAGCGGCGACGACCTCAAGGAGGTCACCCTCGAGCCGCCGGGCGCCCGGGCGAAATAACGGGAGTTCGGCCCCGGCATCGACCGGGGTGAAAAGCCATTGACGACCGCAAGACTCTCCCGCATAAGTCGCCGTCATGTTCACGACCACCAAACGCACGACCAAAACCACCACGGCCTCAGGGGCCCGGGGAGGCGTGCGCGCGTAGTCGTCGACTAAAACGCATCAGCTCTACGGCAAGCCCCGCCCTCGTTGGTCCGGGGCTTTTTTGTTGCCTAAATCTCAGCTCAACCGAAATGCAATGGAGGACAAAGTGAGTAACGATCCCGTCGTCGCGATTGTCGGCGTCACCGGTGCGGTGGGCGCCGAATTCATCGACACCATGGACAAGCGCGGGTTTCGCGTCGGCAAGCTCAAGGCGCTGGCCAGTGCCCGCTCGGCCGGCAAGACGGTGTCGTTCCGCGGCCAGCCGGTCGTGATCGAAGAGCTCAATGAGCGCTCCTTCGAAGGGGTAGATATCGCCCTGTTCTCCGCTGGCGGCAGCATCTCCAAGAAGTTTGCGCCGATCGCGGTGAAGTCCGGCGCGGTCGTGGTCGACAACTCCTCCGCCTTCCGCATGGATCCGAACGTGCCGCTCGTGATCCCCGAGATCAACGCGAACCGCATCCGCGACCACAAGGGCATTATCGCGAACCCGAACTGCGCCGCGATCACCGCACTGGTGCCGCTGTGGCCGATCCATCAGACGAACCGCATCAAGCGCGTCATCATCTCGACCTACCAGGCCGCTTCCGGCGCCGGCGCGGCCGCGATGGAGGAGCTGGTCGAATCCACCCGCGCCAATCTCAACGGGCAGGTCTATACGCCGGAGGTGATGCCGCACCCCTACGCCTTCAACCTTTTCAACCACAACACTGCCGTCGACCCTGACACTGGCTACAACGACGAAGAGACCAAGGTCATCAAGGAGACCCGCAAAATCTTCGAGGACGAGAGGATCGCGATCGGCGTCACCTGCGTGCGCGTGCCGGTGCTGCGCGCGCATTGCGAGGCCATCACCTTCGAATGCGAGAAGGAGATCACCGAGGACCAGGTCCGCGCCATCATGGCCCGGGCGCCCGGCGTGAAGGTCGTCGACGACCGCGTCAAGAACTACTTCCCGATGCCGATCGACGCCTCGGGCCAGGACGACGTCCTGGTCGGCCGCATCCGCAAGGACCTCAGCGATCCCTCCGGGCATTCGATCTCGATGTTCGTGGCGGCGGATCAGCTTCTCAAGGGTGCTGCGCTGAATGCGGTTCAGATCGCGGAGCTGTTGCCGCAGCGGGTGATGGCGTAGTCGATGTCCTAGCAACTGGTATCGTAGGGTGGGCAAAGGCGCGCAAGCGCCGTGCCCACCGTTCTTCTCCGCATTCAAGAAAGACGTGGGCACGCTTCGCTTTGCCCACCCTACAGCGCCAGCGCTTTAGCCGCGCGACCTGAAGAGCAAGCACGCATCGCCATACGAATAGAACCGATACCCGCTCGCAATCGCATGCGCGTAGGCCTGCTTCATCGTCTCCAGCCCCGAAAACGCCGACACCAGCATGAACAGCGTCGATTTCGGCAAATGGAAATTGGTCATCAGGATATCGACCGCGCGAAAGCGATAGCCGGGGGTGATGAAGATCGAGGTCTCGGCAGCGAACGGCTGGATGGTGCCGTCTTCGCTCGCGGCGCTCTCGAGCAAGCGCAATGACGTGGTGCCGACGGCTATGATACGGCCGCCGTTCTTTCGTGCCGCGTTGAGCTGCTCCGCCGTCTCGGCGGAGATCGTGCCCCACTCCGCATGCATCTTGTGGCCTTCGGTGTCGTCCACCTTCACCGGCAAAAACGTCCCTGCCCCGACATGCAGCGTGACCTGGTTGATGCCGACGCCGCGCGCGCGCAGCGCCTGCTCCAGCGCCGGGGTGAAGTGCAGGCCCGCGGTGGGCGCTGCGACCGCGCCTTCGTTCACGGCGAACATGGTCTGGTAGTCGGCGAGATCCTGATCGTCGGGCGTGCGCTTGGAGGCGATGTAGGGCGGCAGCGGCGGACTGCCGAGATCGGCGATGGCCTGATCCAGCGCCGGGCCGTGGAACGAGAACGACAACGTGACCTCGCCCTCGAGGCCCTTGGCCTCGACCTCGGCATCGAGATGGCCGAGCAGGCAGACCTTGCCTTCATTGCCGAACCGGATGCGGTCGCCGGCTGTGAGCTTCTTCGCCGGCTTCACCAGCGCCTGCCAGCGCGAGCCGTCGAGCCGCTTGATCAGCGTCGCCTCGATCCTCGGCTCGGTCTCGCGGCCGATGCGGCGGCCCTTCAATTGCGCCGCGATCACCTTGGTGTCGTTGACGACGAGCTGGTCGCCCGGCTTCAGCCATTGTGCGAGATCGGCGATGGTCTGGTCGCGCAGTGCGCCGTTCTCCACGACCAGCATCTTCGCGGAGTCGCGCGGGCTCGCCGGACGCAACGCGATGCGCTCGGCGGGCAGGTCGAAATCGAACAGGTCGGTGCGCATGTCGGGCTCAGCGCCGTGCAGTCACTCCTCATCCTGAGGAGCGCGGAACGCGCGTCTCGAAGGATGAAGGCCCGGCTGCATCAGCTCGGCCTTCATGATTCGCTCGGCGATGCAAAGCATCGTCCGTAGACGGCGCTTCGCGCCTCCTCACCATGAGGGGAATTGCTTACTCAGCGTCAGCCGCCATCCGCGCCTTGACGATCTTGTCGGGATTCTGCACCGGCTCGCCGCGCTTGATCTTGTCGACGTTCTCCATGCCCTCGGTGACCTTGCCCCACACGGTGTACTGGTTGTCGAGGAAGCGGGCGTCGTCGAAGCAGATGAAGAACTGGCTGTCGCCGGAATCCGGGTTGGCGGCGCGCGCCATCGAGGTGGTGCCGCGCACATGCGGCTCCTTGTTGAACTCGGCCTTCAGCTTCTTGCCCGAGCCGCCGGTGCCGGTGCCCTGCGGGCAGCCGGTCTGCGCCATGAAGCCGTCGATCACGCGGTGGAACACGATTCCGTCGTAGAAGCCCTCCCGGACCAGCTCCTTGATGCGCGCGACATGGCCGGGCGCGAGGTCGGGCCGCATCTCGATGGTGACCGGGCCCTGGGTGGTCTCGAGGATCAGGGTGTTTTCGGTGGCGCTCATGCTCGTCTCTCTTGCGTTGGGGGTGAAGTCTTGTCAGGCGTTTTGCGGCTGCGGAACTGGATCGCGAATGGACGTCCCGCGGCGGCACCGGCCATTGCCTCGGTAAATGGCATCGGCGTGCAGCGTTGCAACGCCTCCATCACCGCGATCCGGTATTGCAGCCGGTCATTGTCGGAGGCCTCCGCGGATTCATAGGAGATCCTCGGATGGCCCAGAATGTCGCCGGACCGGTTAAAGCTCACGACGACGGTGATGTCGAGTGGGCGAGCCTTGGCGGCAGGCGGCGGTTTCCAGCAGGTGCGCAGGTGCCGGAAGATATCCTGGATGGTATTGACCTGCCTATCCTCGGCGGCCGCACTGGACACGCCGAGCAACAGCACCGCAGCAACGAGCAGGAGCCTGTCGCCACAACGTGCCATCGCCTTCTCCTATTTGATGTCGGAGGCGACCTGCACCTTCACCATCTTGTCGGGATCGGTCACGGCGCCGCCGGGGGAGCCGGGAGGAGCCTTCTTCAGCTTGTCGACGACCTCCATGCCCTGCACGACCTCGCCGATTACGGTGTACTGGTTATCGAGGCTGCCGCCGTCGGCGAACATGATGAAGAACTGCGAGTTGGCACTGTCGACGCTGTCGCCGCGCCGGGCCATGCCGACGATGCCGCGGGCGAAATGCACCTTGGAGAATTCCTGCTTCAGGTTCGGATATTTCGATCCGCCGGTGCCGTTGAAGTTCTGCCCGTCGCCGGTCTGCGCCATGAAGCCGTCCATGACGCGATGGAACGGCACGTTGTTGTAATAGCCCTCGCGCGCGAGCTGCTTGATACGCTCGGCATGCTGGGGCGCGATATCGGTGCGCAGCTTGATGACGATGCGGCCCTTGGTGGTGTCGATGACGATGGCGTTGGCCTTGTCGAGATTGGCCGGCAATTGCTGCGCCACCGCCGGCACCGCGAACAGAAGCGCGGCAAGAACTGCGAGAATTCGGATCATGACAACTCCGGATCAGAGAGAAAGGAAGCGCCCCGTTATGCGGCGAATTTTGCCTTGAGCTGGGCCGCAACCTGCGGCGGGACGAAGGCCGAGACGTCCCCGCCCATGCCGGCGATCTGGCGCACCAAAGTGGCGGTGATCGGGCGAACCATGGGAGAGGCCGGCAGGAAGACCGTATGCACCTCCGGCGCCATCGCCTCGTTCATGCCGGCGAGCTGCATCTCGTAGTCGAGATCGCTGCCGTCACGCAGGCCCCGAATCATGATCGTCGCACCGTGCTTGCGCGCCGCCGTGACCGACAAATCATCAAACGTCACAGCATCGAGCACGCAGCCGGCCTTGGCGGCCAGCGGCCCGCAGACGTCATGGAGCATCTGCAGCCGCTCTTCCGTCGAGAACAGCGGCTTCTTGCCGGGGTGGACCCCGATCGCGACCACGAGCCGGTCGCACAGGGAAACGCTGTGCCGGACCACGTCCAGATGGCCGTTGGTGATGGGGTCGAAGGAACCGGGATAGAAGGCAATGCGCGGCATGGCCCCGTCCTACCGCGCCCGGCCCGGCCCGGCAAGCCGGGCCGGTTCCCCAGCCATTTTCCGGCGAAATATCCCGCCGGCCCTGTCGGCGATGGCCGGTTTGTTTCGTCCTGAGGGCGACCACGAAACAAAGCGGCGCGGACACGAAACCATTTCCCGTGCCGGCGAAGACGTCCGGAAACTGGCCATGGTTACTAATCCGGCCAACGAATGACGGGCCGCACACTGGGCGTAGGCGGCCGCATCACAGGGGACTGTCAAATGATCAAGGCTCTTTCAGCGATCGCTCTGTCTGCGTGTGTCGCCGCCGCCCTTACCCTCCTGCCCGGCTTTGCCCCGCGCGTCGAGGCCAGCGTGCCGCAGCCGCTGGCCAAGAGCGACCGGCTCGATATCCGCGCCATCGGCAAGGACTGCTCGCAGCAGGCCTGGCCCAATTTCGAGGCCTCCTGCCTGCGCAAGGCCGGCACCAAGGCGAATGTCCGCGAGGCCCGCCTCGTGACCGCCAACCGCACCCCGTAGGCCTGTCAGCTTCACGTCACATAATCCCGATGGAGTTTTGCGACGTCTCGTCGCAGACTGCGTTGCTCGCGCCCGCCGGAATGGCCCGTCGGGCGCGATCCTATCGGGGGGTTGCCGTTGTCCAGTACGCCCGCTGTCGCTTCCGGCCACCATCCTGATCCGCTACCGCTTGCCATGACCATGGGCGCCCTCGGGGTGGTCTATGGCGATATCGGTACCAGCCCGCTCTATGCCCTGAAGGAAGCCGCCAAGGCGGCTGCCCATGGCGGCACACTCAGTCACGATGCAGTCCTGGGGATTGCCTCGCTGATCCTCTGGGCCCTGCTGCTGATCATCTCGCTGAAATATGCGCTGCTGATCCTTCGCGCAGACAATCGCGGCGAAGGCGGCATCGTCGCCCTGCTGGCGCTGCTCCATGCCCGCCACGCCCAGCCAGGCACATGGCGCGCCCATCTCCTGGTGGTCGGGCTCGTCGGCGCTGCGCTGCTCTATGGCGACGGCGCGATTACGCCGGCCATCTCGGTGCTCTCAGCCATCGAGGGCCTCAAGGTCGACGCCCCCTCGCTTGCGCCGGCCGTGGTGCCCGTGACCGTCGCCATCCTGATCGGCCTGTTCATGATGCAGAAGCAGGGCACCGGCTTCATCGGCCGCATCTTCGGGCCTGTGATGCTGGCCTGGTTCGTCGTGCTCGCGGCGCTCGGCATCCACGGCATCGTCAAGGCGCCGGCGGTGCTGGTGGCGCTCAGCCCGCTCTACGCCTTCGACTTCCTGATCCACCAGGATTTCCACATCTCGTTCGGAATTCTCGGCGCGGCCTTTCTCGCGGTGACCGGCGGCGAGGCCATGTATGCCGACATGGGACATTTCGGCCGCCTGCCGATCCGCCTCGCCTGGTTCGCCATCTGCCTGCCCGCGCTGGTGCTGAATTATTTCGGCCAGGCTGCTCTCCTGATCACCGATCCCACGATGATCGAAAATCCGTTCTTCCAGCTCTGCCCCGACTCCCTGCACTATCTGCTGGTCGCATTCTCGACGGTCGCGACCGTGATCGCCTCGCAGGCGATTATCTCCGGCGTGTTCTCGCTGACCCAGCAGTCGATCCAGCTCGGCTTCCTGCCGCGCATGCTGATCCGTCACACCACGAGCCACGCGATCGGCCAGATCTACGTGCCGCTGGTGAACTGGCTGCTTGCAGCTGCGACGCTCGGGGCAGTCCTGAGCTTCGGCACGTCGGACGCGCTTGCCGGCGCCTACGGCATCGCGGTTTCGCTGCTGATGGCGATCACGACGCTGCTCGCCGCGCTGGTCGCGATCCAGTGGGGCTATTCGCCCTGGCTCGTGGTGGCCGTGAACGGCGCCTTCTTCGTCATCGACGTGATCTTCTTCTCGGCCAACTCGATCAAACTGTTCGAAGGCGGCTGGTTTCCGCTGCTGCTCGCCGGCCTCGTCGCCTTCCTGATGCTGACCTGGCGCGCCGGCGTTAAGCTGGTCGAGGCCGCGAGGGGCCGGCTCCGGCAGCCCGAGGAAGACCTGATCGAGACCGCCGTGAACAAGTGCAGCGCAAGACTGCCCGGGACCGCCGTGTTCCTGGCCTCCGCACCGCGCGGCGTGCCGCTCGCGCTCACCCAGTTCGTCAGGCACAACCGCGTGCTGCACGAGCGCGTGCTGCTGGTCACCGTGCTGATCGAGGAGCTTCCGCACATCGCGGACGAGGAACGCGCCGAGGTGATCGACATCATTCCCGGCATCACCCGCGTGATCCTGCATTACGGCTTCATGCAGAACCCGACGATCTATGAAGGCCTGAATCTCGTCTGTCGCCAGAGCAAGCTGCCCGGCATCGACCTCTCCGACATCACCTATTACGTCGGCCGCGAGACCATCATTCCCAGCGAGGACATTCCCGGCATGTGGGTCTGGCGCGAAGGCGTGTTCGCCTTCCTGCAGCGCAACGCCGAACGATCGGCCGCGTTCTTCGGCGTGCCGACCAAGCAGGTGGTAGAGTTCGGCACGGAGCTGGAGATTTAGGGCATGGCGCGTAGCCCGGATGGAGCGCAGCGCAATCCGGGACTTTTGAGCCTTGCGAGAACCCGGATTTCGCTTCGCTCCATCCAGGATACAAGCCTGACCTTGAAGCCATGACAACCAGTGACGCTCCTTCCTTGAAGCTGAAGCCACGCCTGCCGGTCTCGGCCGATCAGGTGCAAGCGATCATCCGCCGGATATACCCGCAGGCATCGCTGCTCGGCATCACAGAGCTACATGGCGGGGAGATCAGCACCGTGCTCGAGATCGCGCTGGCGGATGCGCGCCCCTGCATCCTCAAGGTCTATCCGGAATCGCTGCAATGGAAGATGGCCAAGGAGGTTTACGTCCTGGGGCTCCTGCGAGACCTCGGCACGTCCATTCCCAAAATCCTGCTTGCCGACGACACGCGAACGGCGATCGAGCTGAACTATCTGCTCATGACCCGGCTCGACGGCACGGTACTCGGCCGACGCGAGGCAACGCTGTCGGAGACCGAGCTGTTTGCGATCTACGCCGAGATGGGCGCGACGCTACGCCGGATCAACGACGTCGCCCTCGACAGCTTTGGCTATATCGGCCCCAACGGCGTCTGGACGGCGCATCCGAGCAACCAGGCCTACATGTCGGCGCAGTTCGACCGAAAGCTCAGGGAGTTTCTCACACGCGGCGGCGATCCAGCTTTAGCCGAGCGTCTTCGCGACAGCGTCACGGCACGACAGCAACTGTTCGAGGCAGCAATCACCCCTCGACTGTGCCACTACGATTTCCATGCTGGCAATGTGCTGGTGACGTCGCAGGGCGCACCACGCCTGACGGGCATCGTCGACTTCGAGAACGCGACATCGGGCGATCCGTTGATGGATATCGCGAAGGCGCTGTACTATTTCACGCCGAAGGATGCGCCAAAGCGCGACGGATTGCTCGCCGGCTGTGGTCAGATGGGGCGCCCCGACTGGCAGGAGACGCTCGATCTCTATCGGCTGTACTGCACGCTGGAGCTCTGGTGCTGGATGGCACAGATCGGCAAGCGAGAGGCGCTTGCCGACCTCACGAGCGAGCTTGCGAACGGCGTGTAGAACGGGGCATCACGCCCCGTTCCCGTTCTCGCCATTCCCGCTCTCGGCCTCTTCGGTGATGTGCTCGACCGAGACGACATGCTCGTCCTCGGCGGTGTCGAACACGATCACGCCTTGCGTCGAGCGGCCGGCGATGCGGATGCCTTCGACCGGGCAGCGGATCAGCTGGCCCTTGTCGGTGACCAGCATGATCTGGTCGGCATCTTCCACCGGGAAGGACGCGACCAGATTGCCGTTGCGGTTGTTGACGCTCATGGCGACGATGCCTTTGCCGCCGCGGCCGGTGGTGCGGTACTCGTAGGACAATGTCCGCTTGCCATAACCGTTGACGGAGACGGTGAGCACGACCTGCTCCTGCGCCGACATCTCGGCGTAACGCTCCTGCGCGAGCTGGAAGCTGCCGGAGGTCTCCTCGGCCTCGGCGTCCGCGGCGGCCTCTTCGGCCGCAGCTTCGCCGGCGACGGCGCGGCGCATCTTCAGGTAGGCCGAGCGCTCGTCCGAGGTGGTCTCGACATGGCGCAGGATCGCCAGCGAGATCACCTTGTCGCCTTCGCCGAGCGCGATTCCGCGCACGCCCATCGAGGTGCGCCCGGTGAACACGCGCACATCGGGGACCGGGAAGCGGATACACTGGCCGCCGGCGGCGGTCAGCAGCACGTCGTCGCGCTCGGTGCAGATCTGCACGTCGACGATCGACTCGCCGTCATCCAGCTTCATGGCGATGATGCCGGAGCGGCGGACGTCGACGAAGTCTGACAGCTTGTTGCGGCGGACATTGCCGCCTGTCGTGGCGAACATCACGTCGAGCTCGCCCCAGGTGGATTCGTCCTCCGGCAGCGGCATGATGGTGGTGATGCGCTCGCCCTGCTCCAGCGGCAGGATGTTGATCAGCGCCTTGCCGCGCGCGTTCGGCGCGGCCATCGGCAGACGCCAGACCTTCTCCTTGTAAACCTGGCCGCGCGAGGAGAAGAACAGCACCGGCGTGTGCGTGGAGGCCACGAACAGGCGGCTGACGAAATCCTCGTCGCGGGTCTGCATGCCGGCGCGGCCCTTGCCACCGCGGCGCTGCGCCCGGTAGGCCGACAGCGGCACACGCTTGACGTAGCCGGCGTGGGACACCGTGACGACCATGTCCTCGCGCTGGATCAGGTCCTCGTCCTCGACCTCGCCTTCCTGCTCGATGATGACGGTGCGCCGCGGCGTGGCGAACTCGGCCTTCACCTCGGCGAGCTCGGTCTTGATGATGCCCAGCACGCGCTCGCGCGAGCGCAGGATGTCGAGATAATCGGCGATCTCGCCGGCAAGCTTGTCGAGCTCGTCGCGGATTTCGTCGCGGCCGAGTGCGGTGAGACGCTGAAGGCGCAGGTCGAGAATGGCCCTCGCCTGCTCCATCGAAAGCCGGATCGTGCCGTCCGCGCTGATGCGGTGACGAGGATCGTCGATCAGGGTCAGCATGTCCTCGACGTCCCGGGCCGGCCAGTCGCGCGACATCAGCGTGTCGCGCGCGGTGGTCGGGTCCGGCGAGGTCCGGATCACGCGGATCATCTCGTCGATATTGGCCACCGCGATTGCCAGACCGACCAGGATATGGGCGCGGTCGCGCGCCTTGGCGAGCAGGTACTTGGTGCGCCGCGTGACGACCCGCTCACGGAAGTCGACGAAGATCGCGAGCAGGTCCTTCAGATGCATGATCCGAGGACGGCCGCTGTCGAGCGCCACCATGTTGACGCCGAAGCTGGTCTGCAGCGGCGTGAAACGGTACAGCTGGTTCAGCACCACATCCGGCACGGCGTCGCGCTTCAATTCGATGACGACGCGGTAGCCTTCGCGATCCGATTCATCGCGCAGGTCGCCGATGCCCTCGATCTTCTTTTCCTTCACCAGCTCGGCGATGCGCTCGACCATCGTCGCCTTGTTCACCTGGTAGGGAATCTCGGTGATGATGAGCGCCTCACGCTCCTTGCGGATGGTCTCGATCGCGACCTTGCCGCGCATGACGATCGAGCCGCGGCCGAGGTGATAGGCGGAGCGGATGCCCTGCCGTCCGAGAATGACGCCGCCGGTCGGGAAATCCGGTCCGGGCACGATGTTGATGAGCTCGTCGATGGTGAGCGCGGGGTTGTCGATCAGCGCGACGCAGGCGTCGATGACCTCGCCGAGATTGTGCGGCGGGATATTGGTCGCCATGCCGACCGCGATGCCGCCGGCGCCGTTGACGAGAAGGTTCGGGAACTTGGCCGGCAAGACCGACGGCTCGGTCTCGTTGTTGTCGTAGTTCGGCTGGAAGTCGACGGTGTCCTTGTCGATGTCGGCCAGCAGAGCCAGCGCGGCCTTGGTCAGGCGCGCTTCGGTGTAACGATAGGCAGCCGGGGGATCGCCGTCGACCGAGCCGAAATTGCCCTGGCCGTCGATCAACGGCACGCGCATCGAGAAGTCCTGCGCCATGCGGACCATGGCGTCGTAAATCGACTGGTCGCCGTGCGGGTGATACTTACCGATGACGTCACCGACCACGCGGGCGGATTTGACGTACTTCTTGTCGGGCGTGTGCCCCTGCTCGTTCATCGAGAACAGGATGCGGCGGTGCACCGGCTTCAGACCGTCGCGGGCATCAGGCAGCGCCCGCGCCACGATCACGCTCATGGCGTAGTCGAGATAGGACTTCTTCATCTCCTCGAAGATGGAGACGGGGCGAATATCCGAGGGTTGCCCCGGCTGGTCGCCGGGCTTGTCGTCGTCGTCAGCCAAGGGGAAATCCGGTGAGGTTTTATCTGGGAATCATATAGCGCATCGAGACCCTGATAACCACCCTCGCAGGCTTCAGGGAAGCGCTTTTTCCGCTTATTTTTCCAATAGCTTACGGCCTTAAGGGGAGCGTCTCGGAGGGACCGGGAACAGGCCTTCCGAAATCGCCTCTGGGACCCCTGTCGATCGCGCGTCAACGCGCCCTTCGACGCGATTGCGCTGGGCAATCCGAGTTCAACCCAAACATGAAGCGGGCCTGGAAAACCCGAGCCCTTCCTGCCGATTAGTAAGGTTTGCTGACACGAAATGAGAAGGCGCCGCTCAGCCGGCAGCGCCCCCTGATCGTCCGGTCCGTTCTCAGAACGGGATGTCGTCGTCCATGTCGCTGTTGCGGCCACCGCCGCCGGCGGCGACGGGACGGCGCGGCGCGCTGCTGACTGGACCGGAGGAGCCGAAATCGCCGCCCGGCTCGTCGCCGAAGCTGCCGCCTCCTCCGCCGCCGCCACGGCCATCGAGCATCGTGAGCGTCGAATTGAAGCCCTGGAGCACGACCTCGGTCGAGTACTTCTCGACGCCGCTCTGGTCGGTCCATTTGCGGGTCTGGAGCGCGCCCTCGATGTAAACCTTCGCGCCCTTCTTCAGGTATTGCTCGGCGACCTTGCAGAGCCCTTCATTGAAGATCACGACGCGATGCCACTCGGTCTTTTCCTTGCGCTCGCCGCTGTTCTTGTCGCGCCAGGTCTCGGAGGTGGCGATGCTCAGATTCGCGATCGGCCGCCCGTCCTGGGTGCGGCGGATTTCAGGATCCTTGCCGAGATTTCCAACCAGAATGACCTTGTTGACGCTTCCCGCCATCGCCGCTCTCCACTCCGAATGCCACTGAATTTCCTAAGGCCGAGCGCGCTGCCCGCGTTCCTCTGCGCCCTGTTAAGGCGACCCTATACGCTTGCAGGGGCTGATCAGCCCATCACCCCCGAGGTTATCCCCACATATAGCACCGACCGGCGATTTGTTCCAGATTTGTTCCTGCAGAAATCGCCGCCAAATGTGGAGACGCGATGGCATCCAGATGGCGCTGCGATGGCAATCGGGATGGAACCAAATCGGGTTCCCGTGAACGGCAAAAACTACTTAACATTCATTAAGTTAGAGGTAGGTCGATTACATCCAACTGTTGCACTCCGGGCACGGACTCTGCCGCAGAATCGAGCTATCGTCGTGCCTGGAATTGATGCAATGGGCCTCGCGCCTGATCGTCCGCCTTGGGGAACTCAGAGAGGCGGACACGACTGGGGAGATTACAGTGAAGAAGATTTTGTTTGGCTTCGCCGGCGCGGTTGCGCTGACCCTCTCGGCTCCGGCCGGTGCTGCGGATCTCGCAGCGCGTCCCTATACAAAGGCGCCGGTCGCGCCCCCCGCTCCGATCTATACCTGGACCGGCTTCTACCTCGGTGTGCAGGGCGGTGGTGCCTGGGGCCGCAGCGACGAAACCTTCTTTGGCGGTCCGAATACGGCGCTCTTTGCGGGAAGTCAGAACTACGACACCACCGGCGGCTTTGTCGGTGGCGTGGTCGGCTACAACTGGCAGGCGGCCAACTGGGTGTTCGGCATCGAGGGCGACTATCATTGGGCTGACATCAACGGTCGTTCGGCCGAGATCAATGCCGGCCTCGGCGACACCTATTTCACGAGAATCCGCGGCTTCGGCGACATCAAGGGCCGTCTCGGCTACTCGACCGGCCCCGCTCTCTTCTTCGTCAGCGGCGGCGCTGCGGTCGGCGACATTCAGCATCGCTACGATGGCGTCCCCGGAAACGTCTTCATCCAGAACAACACCCGCTGGGGTTGGACCGTCGGCGCCGGCGCGGAATACATGTTCGCTCCGAACTGGTCGGCCAAGGTCGAATACAACTATATCGATTTCGGCAAGAGCACGATTCAGTACAGCCCCGTCGTGACCAACCGGTCCGAGTGGACCGATACCGTCCACACGGTCAAGGCAGGCGTGAATTATCACTTCAACTGGGGTGCGCAGGGCGTCGCGCGGTACTGATATCCCTCTGACATCATTGACGTCTAAGGCCGGCCTCGCGCCGGCCTTTTTCGTTTGGCGCGACATGAACGGGGGGCAATAAGTCAGTAACCATCACCTTTTCGACTGCTGTGGCTTTTCGGAGACACAACTTGCGGCTTTAGTGGTGTAAGCACGGCATTAGTTGGGCCGTTGAGTCCGCTGCCCTTCCGGTCAGGAAGGCAACAACAGAAACTGGGACTGGGATTAGTTGAAAATGAAGAAGGTTTTGTTGGCTTCGGCCTGTTTGTTCGCTCTCGCTGCGCCCGCTTCGGCGGCCGACCTCGCAGCCCGCCCCTACACCAAGGCTCCGATCGCTCCGGCGGCTGCCGTCTACAACTGGACCGGCTTCTATCTCGGTATCGTCGGTGGCGGCGCCTGGGAAAACGCTTCCGGCGACCCGAAGATGAAGGGTGGCTTCGTCGGCGGCACCGCCGGCTACAACTGGCAGGCCGGCAACGTCGTGTTCGGCATCGAGGCTGATGGTTCCTGGGCTGACGTCAGCGCCTCGGCGACTGCTCTCGGCATCACCGTGTCGTCCAAGACCGACGCGCTCGGCACCGTCCGCGGCCGCATCGGCTGGGCCGTCAACAACGTGCTGTTCTACGGCACCGGTGGTTACGCCTGGATCGACAACAAGGTCAGCGTCAGCGCGCTCGGCGTGACCGTCTCCGACAGCAAGTTCCACTCGGGCTGGACCGTCGGCGCCGGCGTCGAGGCGTTCTTCGCTCCGCAGTGGTCGGTCAAGGGCGAGTACCTCTATCGCAGCCTCGGCGGCGAGACCTACTTCTCCGGTCTCGGCGCTCCGGTCACCACCGGCACGCTCAACTTCCACACCGTGCAGGTCGGCGTGAACTATCACTTCGGCGCCCCGGTTGTTGCCAAGTACTAAGCTACACTTCAACGCCTCGCGTTACGAAAGGCCGGCCTCGCGCCGGCCTTTTTGTTTCTTGCGCGCCAACCGGCTCGCTCGCGTTTTCGCAGAGATGTGGCCCCCGGGTGACACAACCTTTGGCTTTAATGGTGTAAAGCAATGACATTAGTCGGGTCATAGGTCCGCTGGCTCTTCCGCTTTTCGGAAGGTCAGAAAGAAACGGAACTGGGGAATGGATATGAAGAAGCTTTTGCTGGCTTCGGCCAGCTTGTTCGCACTTAGCGCGTTGGCACCCGCCTCGGCGGCCGATTTGGCGGCCCGCCCCTACACCAAGGCTCCGGTCGCGCCGATCGCGATGTACAATTGGAGCGGTTTCTACATCGGTATCAACGGCGGCGGCGCCTCGAGCCGCAACTGCTGGGACGTCAACAATATCTTCGGCATTGCCGGTCCGGACACGGCTGAAGGCTGTCACAATGCGACCGGCGGCGTCGTCGGCGGCCAGGTCGGCTACCGCTGGCAGTCGGCCAATTGGGTGTTTGGTCTCGAAGCTCAGGGCGACTGGGCCAACCTGAAGGGCTCGAATACGAGCTTGGTGCTTGGCCCGCTGGTCAACCAGACCAAGATCGACGCAATTGGCCTGTTCACCGGCCAAGTCGGCTATGCCTGGAACAACGTGCTCTGGTACGTGAAGGGTGGCGCGGCCGTCACGCACGCCAAATATAACGGTCTGCTGGGTGGCGTCGTCCTCGACAGCGCGAGCGAGACCCGCTGGGGTGGCGCGGTCGGCACCGGCATCGAATTCGGCTTCGCACCGAACTGGTCTGTTGCGATCGAATACGACCACCTGTTCATGGGCAAGCGCAACAACTCGTTCACGATCCTCGGCGTCAACGACCGCATCGACCGGATCAAGCAGGACGTCGACATGGGTACCGTCCGCCTCAACTACACCTTCGGCGGCCCCGTGGTCGCCCGGTATTGATCTGAAGTCCTGATCGCTACCGACGTCCCATCGTCACGAAAGGCCGGCCTCGCGCCGGCCTTTTTGTTTTTGCGAGCACGCTAGTCGCGCAGTTCCGCAACGCCCCTGCTGCCAGATGCCGCCAGCGCGCCAACATTCCGTTGACGATTCGCAAGTCCCACTGGAAATCCGTCTCCGTTCTTCCTACGTTCGCTGACAACCCCATCGGCGCCGATCCCGGTTCCGGGCGAGCGCGCCTTTTTTATTGGCGCGGTCGCGCACCCATGGGATTCCTTGAGGGCAACTCGGATGGATGAAGTGATCAAGGCGAAGCGCCAACAACAGAACGCGGGCTCCAGCCTGCGCGCAATTACTATCCGTGGCGCGCGCGAGCACAACCTCAAGAACATCGACGTCGAGATTCCCCGCGACAAGCTGGTGGTGTTCACCGGCCTCTCCGGCTCCGGCAAATCCTCTCTCGCCTTCGACACGATCTATGCCGAGGGCCAGCGCCGCTACGTCGAATCGCTGTCGGCCTATGCGCGCCAGTTCCTCGAGATGATGCAGAAGCCTGATGTCGACCAGATCGACGGCCTGTCGCCGGCGATCTCGATCGAGCAGAAGACGACGTCGAAGAACCCGCGCTCCACCGTCGGCACCGTGACCGAGATCTACGACTACATGCGCCTGCTCTGGGCGCGCGTCGGCGTGCCCTATTCGCCGGCCACCGGCCTGCCGATCGAGAGCCAGACCGTGTCGCAAATGGTCGACCGCGTGCTGGCGCTGCCCGAGGGCACCCGCCTCTATCTGCTCGCGCCGGTCGTGCGCGGCCGCAAGGGCGAGTACCGCAAGGAGCTCGCCGAATGGCTCAAGAAGGGCTTTCAGCGCGTCAAGATCGACGGCACTTTCCATGAGCTCGCCGAGGCGCCGACGCTCGACAAGAAATTCCCGCACGACATCGACGTCGTCGTCGACCGCATCGTGGTGCGCGCCGACATCGGCCAGCGCCTCGCCGAGAGCTTTGAGACCGCGCTGAAGCTCGCCGAGGGCCTTGCCGTCGTCGAGTTCGCCGACGCACCCGCGGCCGCGCCCGCCGAGGAGAAAAAGAAGACGGCGAAGATCCACGACAAGAGCGGCCCCGAGCGCATCCTGTTCTCGGAAAAGTTCGCCTGCCCGGTCTCCGGCTTCACCATCCCCGAGGTCGAGCCGCGCCTGTTCTCGTTCAACAACCCCTACGGCGCGTGTCCGGCCTGCGGCGGCCTCGGCGTCGAGCAGCATGTCGACGAGGACCTCGTCATCCCCGACAAGGAGCTCGCCATCGGCAAGGGCGCGATTGCGCCCTGGGCCAAGTCGTCGTCGCCCTATTACGTGCAGACGCTGACCGCACTCGGCAAGCACTACAAGTTCACGCTGACCACCAAGTGGAAGGACCTGGCCAAGAAGACGCAGAACGCGATCCTCCACGGCTCCGGCGAGGACGAGATCAAGTTCTCCTACGAGGACGGGGTGCGCTCCTACGACACCAAGAAGCCGTTCGAGGGCGTCATCACCAACATCAACCGCCGCTACCGCGAGACCGAGAGCGAGTGGGCGCGTGAGGAGCTGGCGAAGTATTTCCACGACGTGCCCTGCGAGGGCTGCAAGGGCTTTCGGCTCAAGCCCGAGGCGCTCTGCGTCAAGATCGGCGGCAAGCATATCGGCGAGATTTCCGAGCTGTCGGTGAAGGGCGCCGGTGCATGGTTCGAGACCGTGCCGGGGGCGCTGAACGCGCAGCAGAACGAGATCGCCGGCCGCATTCTCAAGGAGATCCGCGAACGTCTCACCTTCCTGCTCGACGTCGGCCTCAACTACCTCACGCTGTCCCGCTCCTCCGGCACGCTGTCCGGCGGCGAGAGCCAGCGCATTCGCCTGGCCTCGCAGATCGGCTCGGGCCTGACCGGTGTGCTCTACGTGCTGGACGAGCCCTCGATCGGCCTGCACCAGCGCGACAACGCGCGCCTGCTCGACACCCTCAAGCGGCTGCGCGACCTCGGCAACACCGTGATCGTGGTCGAGCATGACGAGGACGCCATTCTGCTCGCCGACCACGTCCTCGACATCGGCCCCGGCGCCGGCATGCATGGCGGCAACATCATTGCCGAAGGCACGCCCGCCGAGATCATGCGCAACCCGAAATCGCTGACCGGCAAGTACCTGACCGGCGAGCTCGAGGTCGAGGTGCCGGAGCGGCGCCCGCCGAACCACCGCCGCACCATCAAGGTGGTCAACGCGCGCGGCAACAATCTCAAGAACGTCACCGCCGAAATTCCGCTCGGCCTGTTCACCGCCGTCACCGGCGTGTCCGGCGGCGGCAAGTCGACGCTGCTGATCGACACGCTGTACAAGTCCATCGCCCGCAAGCTGAACAATGCCAGCGAGGGCGCCGCCCCGCATGACCGCATCGAGGGCCTCGAGCACATCGACAAGATCATCGATATCGACCAGTCGCCGATCGGCCGCACCCCGCGCTCCAACCCCGCGACCTACACCGGGGCCTTCACGCCGATCCGCGAATGGTTCGCCGGCCTGCCCGAGTCCAAGGCGCGCGGCTACGAGCCCGGCCGCTTCTCCTTCAACGTCAAGGGCGGCCGCTGCGAGGCCTGCCAGGGCGACGGCGTCATCAAGATCGAGATGCACTTCCTGCCCGACGTCTACGTCACCTGCGACGTCTGCAAGGGCAAGCGCTACAACCGCGAGACGCTCGAAGTCCTGTTCAAGGGCAAGTCAATCGCCGACGTGCTCGACATGACCGTCGAGGAAGCCGCCGAGTTCTTCAAGGCGGTGCCGCGCGTGCGCGAGACTTTTCAAACCTTGCACCGCGTCGGTCTCGATTACATTCACGTGGGCCAACAGGCGACAACACTCTCGGGCGGTGAAGCGCAACGCGTCAAATTGGCAAAAGAGCTGTCCAAGCGCGCCACCGGCCGCACGCTCTACATCCTGGACGAGCCGACCACCGGCCTGCATTTCCACGACGTCAAGAAGCTCCTGGAGGTGCTGCACGAGCTGGTCGCACAGGGCAACACGGTCGTCGTCATCGAGCACAATCTCGAAGTCATCAAGACCGCCGACTGGGTCATCGACCTCGGCCCCGAAGGCGGCGACGGCGGCGGCGAGATCGTCGCCTGGGGCCCGCCGGAAGACATCGCCAAGGCGCCGCGGAGCTACACGGGCAAATTCCTGGAGCCGGTGCTGAAGAAGGCACGGAAGCCGAAGCGAAGGAGCACGAGCGAGGCGGCGGAGTAGCAGCTTTGCATTGAAGCCGCAGCGCTGTAGGGCGGATTAGCGTAGCGTAATCCGTCACTATCCGATCGGGACGAACCAACATGTCCGCTGGACTCGTGCAGACCTATCGCGCCTTCGCCCACAACAATGCCTGGGCCAACCATCGGCTGCTCTCGGCTTGCGCCGCGCTGTCCCAGGTTGAATTCGAAGCCCACCGCACCGGCTTCTTTCCGAGCCTGCAGCGCACCCTGAACCACATCCATGTCATCGATCTCTTCTATATCGATGCGCTGGAGGGGGGCTGGGTCGGACCGGCGGCCTGGAAAAACGAAGTGCCCTACCCTTCCCTTGCCGCGCTGAAGCCCGCTCAAGCTGCGCTCGACAAGCGGCTGATCGCCATCTGCGATACGCTGACGCCCGCACGACTCGATGACATCGTGAAGATCAATCGCGACACGCAGGTGCAAACCGAGCGCCGCGACCGGCTCCTGATGCATCTCTTCCAGCATCAGATCCATCATCGCGGTCAGGCGCACGCCATGCTGTCCGAGACAGCCGTCGCCCCGCCTCAGCTCGACGAGTTCTTTGCCGAGGGAGAAGCCCCGCTCCGGGCCGCCGAGTTCGCTGCGTTGGGCTGGACCGAAGACACCGTGTGGAAATTCTAGTTCAATCGCCGGATGGACGAAGCGACATCCGGAGCCTTTCCTCACATGCCCTACTCCCTCGCCATCTTCGATCTCGACGGCACTCTCGCCGACAGCTTTCCGTGGTTCCTGCGCACCGTCAACGACATCGCCGACCGCTTCGGCTTTCGCCGCGTGCGGGATGAGGACGTCGAGGGGCTGCGGCATGCTTCGACGCGGGAGATCCTCAGCCGCCTCGAAGTGCCGCTGTGGAAGCTACCGGCAATCGCGGGGCATGCGCGGCGGCTGAAGGCGGAGGCAACTGGCGAGATCTCGCTGTTTGCGGGCGTCGAGACCGTGCTGCGGTCGCTGACGGACAACGACGTGCAGCTCGCGCTGGTGACGTCCGACAGCGAGGCCAATGCGCGCGAGAAGCTTGGCGAGACCGCCGCGCTGTTTTCGCATTTCGACTGCTCGGCCTCGCTGTTCGGCAAGCCCGCGAAATTCCGCCGCGTCATCCGGCGCGCCGGCGTGGAGCCCGGCCAGGTCATCGCGATCGGCGACGAGGTGCGCGACATCGAGGCAGCGCGCAGCGTCGGGATTGCCTGCGGCGCGGTGTGCTGGGGCTATGCGGCACCGGCAGCGCTGCGGGCACACGGGCCGGATCACGTGTTTGAGCGGATGGAGGAGATTGCAGACGCGGTGTGCAATCGTAGGGCGGATTAGCGCAGCGTAATCCGCCGATCGATCGCCGATGCAAGATGGCGGATTACGCTGCGCTAATCCGCCCTACACACCCTACTCCGTCTTGCGCAGGAACGCTCCGAACGCCCTTGGGCCATCGCCGGTCTTGATCTCGCCGATCACCTTCAGCTCGGCTGCGTCGATGATATCAAGCGTATTGCTCTCCCAGCACGCGACGATGATGCGCTTGCCGTCAGCGGTGGCGTTGATGCCCTCAGGATAGTCGCCGACATTGATGCGCTTGATCGGCTTCAGGCTCGCCAGATCGAACACGCTGACGGTGCCGCCATATTGATCGGTGACGAAGCCGCGGCCTAGCGTCAGCGCCACCGCATAGGGGCGCATGCCGACCGGCACGCGGCCGATCTCGCTCCCTTCTGCAATGTCGATCACGGAGACGTCGTCGGAGCCGACATTGGCGGTGTAGGCGCGCTTGCCGTCGGCATCGATGGTAACGCCGAACGGACGGGTGCCGACCTTGATCGTCGCCTTGCGCTGGCGCGTCGCGGTGTCCACGACCGAGACGCTGTCGTCATCGCGGTCCGCCGAGAGCAGCAGCTTGCCGTCGGGCGTCACCGCAAGACCCGATGGCGAAGCGCCGACCGCGATGCTGGCTGTGACGCTGCGCGAGGCCGCATCGATCACCCGCACCGCCGCCGCGTACCAATCGGCGACATAGACGGACTTGCCATCGGGCGCCACCGCAATGCCGAGCGGCCCGCCGCCGACCTCGATCCGGCCCGTCACCTGCCGCGTTGCGGCGTCCACCACCGTCACCGCCTTGGCATCCGGGCTCGTGACATAGGCGAAGCGTCCGTCGGCGCTGACGGCGATTCCGGCCGGCTTGCCGCCGATCGGGATGGTCGCGACGCTGCGTGCTGCGGCGAGATCCACGACCATCAGATCGTCGCTGAGCTGGTTGGTGACGAACGCCTCCTCGGCAGCGGCGCTGCCGAGGCTGGCATGACAAAGGCTGGCGGCAAGCGCCGCCAGAACCAGCATCCGCACGATCAGCTACCGCTCTCGATCTTCTTCTTCAGGGCTTCGAGGCCGGTCTTGTAGAGCCCGCTCACGGCCTTCATCGCGGCCTCGTCGCTCAGCTCCGGCGGCGGATCGTTGTTGGGAAAGCCGCGGTAGAACGCCCCGGCCCATTCCAGCTTGGATTTGCCGTCGGAAGCCGGCGACACCGTCAACGTCGAGGAATAATTTGTCACCGGCAGCACCTTCACGTCGACCTTGGTGATCCGGTACGAATAGCTCATCATGTCGGGCTCGTATTTGTAGAGCTCCTCATCGACAGTCGCCCCGCCCGTCAGCGTCAGCTGGCGCGTCGCGCCGACCTCGTTGCCCTTCTCGCCGGTGGTCTTGGTGACGGGCGGAAGCCAGCCCATGTCCTGGAAGTTGCGGATCGCGGCCCAGACCTTGTCCTGCGGCGCGTTGATCTCGATGGATTCCCGCACCTTCTGCCGGGTCGGCCCATGCGCCCAGGCCGCCGGTGAAAAAGCCGGGCCCAAAGTCGCCGTCAAGCCTGCCGCCCCAACCACAGCCAGCGCCGCAGCCATGGCCGTGCGCCGTCCAATCGTCACCCTCATCTCGTTTCCTCATACGTCCAGTTGATCGTGCGCGACTTGGAATGCGCGCTGCGGTCATCCTAGCGCATTTTGGGGCCGAGGGGAGACCGGTTCGTGGCGCCGTTGCGGCGGAGCTCGGCACGACCCACAAGCTGTTGCGCGACCCGGCGGGCAAAACACCCATGGGAGGGTCAACGCCACCGAATTGAAATATTTCTCTTTATCAGAAGTTCGGATTATCGTATAGAAGGACATCCCAACCCGGCCGAGGGGCGCATCGCGATCGTCACGACACGCGGGATGGGACGTGGTGGACGCGGGCTGCGTCGGCGCGAAGGTGGTTTGCAGGGCGGGTCACACCGTGAGCAAGGACTAACGCGCACACGACCGGTGCAGCCTGCGTACGGCAAAATCGTGTGGTCCTGGCGCCCGGGGTCTGTGCGCCAAGTGTTGCGGTGATGTTGCGGCCCGACCGGGCGCGCGCATCAGCTATCCGCAAGGCGACGGGGCAATAGTGCATCGCTCCCCGGGGAGATCACGACATAAGCCGTAAAACCACTGCGCAGGGAAGGCCGGATGTTTGGCTTCACCTGTATGCCGCTGTGCAGCTTTTTAAGCACACGCTTTCGCACAGTGGACCGCGGGTGCCAGCCGGCACCCGGCCTTCCCTGCGCCCTCGGCACTTTTGAGGGCGGCAACTGAAGCAAAAGCTCGGGCACGATGTGCCGCGAGAACGGGAAACCGCGCGAAGGAGCACCGGATGGTACATTCATTCCGCCAGCGTCGCCTCGACGAACCCGTGCGGATCCGAACAAAACTCGCGCATCAGCCGGTAGTGATCCGTCGCCTCGACCGTCACCGGCTCCAGCCCGTATTTCCCGAGCCGCAGCAGCCGCGCATTCGGGTAAGCCATCAGCATCGGCGAATGCGTTGCCATGATGACCTGGCAGATCCGGGAATCCTCCATGCGTCGCAGCAGCTTCAAGAACTCGATCTGGCGCGCCGGCGACAGCGCCGATTCCGGCTCGTCGAAGATGAAGATGCCCTGGCGCTGACAGCGCTCCTCGAAAAAGCGCAGGAAGCCTTCGCCGTGGGAGTGCGACAGGAAATCGGGACCGACCTGGCCGGCGTCACGCGCGGCCTTGTCCAGATACCGCGCGACCGAGAAAAAGCTCTCGGCACGAAAGAACCAGCCATTGCTGATCTTCGGCAGCCAGCTCGCGCGCAGCGCCTTGCCGAGCTGGCCGCCCATCTTCTCGCGCGCCTCTGAATGATCGACCGGCATGTAGCCCTTGCCGCCCCCGGCATCGTCGTAGCCGGCGAGCGATGCGATGCCTTCGAGGATCGTCGACTTCCCGGTGCCGTTCTCTCCAACAACGATCGTGATGGCGGCGTCGAAGCTGAGCTCGAAATCATCCAGGAAGATGGGCAGGCAAAACGGATAAGCCTCGCGATCGTGAACTTTCGACGGGTCGAGCCAGACCCGCTTCAGATACGGCGCCGGCAGGTTGATCGTGCGATGACCTCGCCGGCTCATAGCCGCCTCTCCGTCCATTCCGCCACCGGCATTCCAAGCCGGAACGTAACGGGAACAATGATGCCGCGCAAGTGGCAGGGGCTCCCGGCGCGAGCCCCGTTCGCAGCCTAGTCCAGCGCCTCCAGCACCAGCTCCATCGTCATCAGCACGGGGTTGTCGCCGCGGACCAGGCGCCCCTCCGCCAAGCCGCCGGTGTAGTCGACCAGCGCAGCGTCGAGCGCAGCTTCGAGCGCGCCAGAGGGCCCGAGCGCGATCAGCCCGGCCGTTACCGCAAGCTCAGTCGCGAAAGGCTCGGTCACCCTGCCATGGCTGAAGCGAGCGCCGATGGTCGAGCCGACGCCGCCATGGATCTTCGCGCCCGCGATGCCGTGCGCACGGCAGAACTCTTCGAGCGCGCCGGCAAAATCCTGATTAGGGCGCAGCCGGAGCGCGAAGGCGCGGCTCGTGGTGCGCGCGCCGGTGCTCGCAGCCGCCACCGGCCCGAACAGCTTGAAGTTGGTCTCGGGATCGGGCTCGGCGGTGAACATCGCGCCGTCAATGCCGAAGGCGTCGACTTCGAACGGTTCGGCGACAACAGTCTCGTCTGGCAGCATGTGGCCGCCGCTGGTCTTGCCGCCCGCCTCCGTCCACAGCCCATGGCAGTGAAAGAACGGCGCTCCGTCGCGCGTGCCGAGCGTCATGGAGCCGAGCTTCGTGCGCGTCACGCCGCCGGGCCGGTACGTGTCGCTATAGAACGCCGCATTCTCGCCAGTCTTCGACAGCGCCGGCATGACATAGGCGAAAGGCTTGAGCGCGCCCTGCCTGAAGTTCAGCACGCCGCTCGTAAAACCTTCGGCCGCAAAGCCGCGCCGCGCGGCTTCCAGCAGCGGCAGACCTGCCTGAAGCGTGAAGGAGAAGGCGCGCCCCCTCGCCTCCACCCATTGAATGCGTTCCGCGATGGGCGCGCCCGGCTGCTTGATATTCCGCATCACCTGTGCTCAGCCCGCCTTCGTCTTGTCGAGATCGAGCAGCCCGCGCGCCTCGAGCTCATCACGCACCATGCGCTTCGGCACCTTGCCATAGCCCGATTTCGGCAAGGCCTCCCAGAAGAAGAACCGCTTCGGCATCTTGTAGCGCGGCACCTTCGGCGAAAGGAACGCCGCCATTTCGGCCTCGCTCACCGCCTTCGCACCTTCGCGCGCCACGCAGACGGCGACGCCGACCTCGCCCCAGGTCGGATCGGGCACGCCGAGCACGGCGACCTCGCCGACCGCGGGATGCGTCAAGATCTTCTCCTCGATCTCGCGCGGATAGATGTTGGAGCCGCCGGAGATGTACATGTCGGAGGCGCGGCCCGTGATGTAGACGAACCCCTCCTCGTCCATGTGGCCGAGGTCGCCGGTGCGGAACCAGCCGTTGCGGAACGCCTTCGCATTGGCTTCGGGATTGTCGTAATAGCCTGCGAGCACCGCCGGCCCGATCACGCAGATCTCGCCGCTCTGGTTGGCTGCGAGCTCGCGGCCTTCATCATCCTGGATCGAGACCTGCATGCCGGTGCGCTCGAAGCCGCAGGTGCCGATCTTCGCGTGCGGGCCGTCCACGGGATCGTGCAGCGCCGCCGGCAGCACGGTGATGTTGCCGGTGACCTCGCCAAGGCCGAAATACTGCACGATGACCTTGCCGAGCTTCTTCAGCGCGGTCTTCTGATCCTCGCGATACATCGGCGCGCCCGCATAGATCACGTGCCGAAGCGAGGAGTGATCGTATTTGTCGACGGCGGGGTGCTCGACCATCATCTTGAGGATCGTCGGCACCGTGAAGAGATTGGCGACCCGATGGGTCTCGATCAGGCGGAACGCTTCGTTGATGTCGAATTTCTCGGTCGGCAGCAAAACGGTGCAGACGCCGCGCGCGGTCTGCACCAACTGATGCACGCCGGCGCCATGCGACAGCGGCGCCACCACCAGCGAGGCGTCATTCTCGGTGACGCCGGGCGTCAGATCGGCGAGATGGTTGGTGACCACAAAGCCCATCTGGCCGTGGGTCAGCACCGCGGCCTTGGAGCGGCCGGTAGTGCCCGAGGTGAAGAAGAACCAACAGGGATCGTCGTGCTCGACAGCGACATTCGCGACATTGGCGCCGGCCTGCGAGGCAATGGCCTCAGCAACCGAACGCTCGCCGAACGCGCCCTTGCCGTCGACGCTCCAGGTGAACTCGAGCGCGCCGCCTTTCACGGCCGCCGCATGCTCGGGAAAATCGACATGGCACAGAAACGCCTTGGCGCCGGAGGCCTCTGCCAGATAGGTGACCTCATCCGGCATCAGGCGGAAATTGGTGGGCACCCAGACCGCGCCGAGCCGGAACGCGGCGAACATCGAGAAGAGCATCTCGTCGCCATTCTTGGAATGGACCAGGATACGGTCGCCCTTGGCAATGCCACGCGCGGCGAGCGCTGCGGCCAACGCCGAGACCTGCGCATCGATCTGCCGCCAGCTCCAGGATTTGTCACCCCAGACGAAACCGGGACGCGCGCCATGCCGCCGGGCATTCTGGGTCAGCATGTAAGCGAGATTCATGACGCGGCGCGACATGCGCAGGGGCTGCATGGGGATTCCTCTTCGAGGGCGGGCGGCGCGCTGGCCGCCGGCTCATTGCAGCCCATTTATCGCCATCGCCCGCGCCCCTGCAAGGCCGCCGGATGCACGGCTCCCCTACGGTTGCTTGAACGCAAACGGCGTCGCCGTGATCGCCTTCTGCTTGACGCAGGTCTGCGGACCAAAGCCGGCGCAGAAGCTGCCATGAAGATCGAAGCGGACGGTGCGCGTAGCGCCGCGCTTCATCGGCGGGGCCATGATCCTGTAGCGGAGGACATAGCCGTCAAACACCGGGCGAATGTTGCCGTCCGGCAGCGTCACCAGGATGTTGATGACGCAGCCGCCAGTTCCGCAATAGGTCGTCTCGCGATCGCCGCATTTGGTGTCCTGGAAATCGACGATGTAGTCGTCGCGGCCGTCACCGGTCAGGTCGATCTTGCGCACCGTATCGGGCGCGAAGGTCACCTCGCCACCGTCCTGGCTGGTGCATTCCTCATTGGCGTAGCGCAGTGCCTTCTGCACGCCGGGCGGATAGTCGGAGGGATCGAACGGCTTTGCATCCTCCGCGCGCGCGGCGGAGGCGAACAGAGCGAGCAGAAGCATCAAATAGCGCATGCGCGTTTGTCGCCGGCGCGGCCGCAATCGTTCAGAAAATTTTAAACATGATCGGCGCACCCTTCCTCAGTTCTCGCGTACAGAGTGTCGCATCATGGTCAAAGCGCCCGCCTTCCTCCTGTTGTCGCTGGCGCTCGCCGGATGTGCCGTGGCGCCACAGGCGCATCTGGCCTCCGATCCCGCCTTCAAGCCTGCACGTTATGCCTGGGATGGCGCCGGCGAGGATCCCAATCGGCCGCGGGCAGCAGCACAGCCAGCGCGGACCTCGGCCCGATCCGAGCGGAACGGCTCGCAAGCCGGACTTCAGCCCCATTCGAAGGAGTGGTGGCAAGCGCAGGACGGCAGCGAGGCCGAGCAGGATGCCAGGGTCAACCGCTCCCTGGTCATCTGCCAGGGATGCCTGCGCCCGCCGCAGCAGCCCGAAGATTCCAGGCTCGCCAAAGCGGCCGATTGAACCGAACGACCTCAGCTACTGAAACCAGGCGACCTGACCGCGCGTTACCGCTTCGCGCGAGGATCGCAATTGGAGGTGCGACGACATGAGCGACGTCATCGACAACAAGGACCATCACTGCTTCGAGCTCGAGGTCGAGGGCCATGTTGCGACCGAGCATTACAAGCTCGACGGCGGCGTCATCACGTTCGAGCACACCGACGTACCAAAGGAGCTCGGCGGCAAGGGCGTCGGCTCGAAGCTGGTGCAAGGCGCGCTCGACCAGGTCCGCGCCGCCGGATTGAAGCTGATCCCGCAATGCCCGTTCGTGAAGGCATGGATCGAAAAACATCCGGATTATGCGGACCTCGTGGCGAGGTGAGAGCACAGGCCCGCCGCCCGTAGCCAGCGGGCCTGCCGACAGCTACGGCCTATCGTCCGTGCTTGAGCATGTCCTGATCATTCAGATCCCAGTCCTGCCACAGCTGAAGGATGCCCAACAGCACCACCGCCGCGCCGAGGCTCGTGTGGTAGATGCGGAGAAAGCCGTCAGCGGAATAGCCGAGGGCGTAAGGCGAGGCGATGAGCCACAGTCCGACGAGGATCGTCGTCACCTCCTGCCAGCGCTGCAAGGCGACATATTCGAGCTGGCTGATGCCAAATACGACCAGGCCGATTGCGACCGCATTCAGGATCGCCGTCGGGTGCCCGGCAATCGCCGGATCCTGGACGGGAAACCACGGCGAAGCCACGATCAGCGCGCCGAGCAGCATCCCGCACCAGTCTTCCCATGTCCGATGAGTATTCAAGAAACCAAAGTCCGACATCGTAACCTCCTCCAAAGAGGCATACGTCTGCGGCTGGCAATCATGACACTCCGAATGTCTAGCGACCCTGCCGGCCGCATTCGGGCGTATGTCCTTGAGAGGACGTGGGAGCCGCCGTGGAACTTGCAAGAGTGGCGCCGGTAATTATTGGAGCCGGCGTGGTGTTCACCAGGGATGGCTTCTCATACTGCACTGCAGCTACAGGCACGCGCGTTTGCAGATATCTGCCGTGCGGCAAGCTCCCATGGCCGCGCCTTGCCAAGGACCGGGACGGGCTCCTAGATCAACGCCTCAGACCCACGTCGGAAGGATCTTGCATGGTGGCATCGGTACGGGACAACAAGGACAGGAGCCGCTTCGAACTCGATGTCGGCAACGAGGTCGCCTTCGCCAATTACCGGCTGACCTCGACGGCGGTCATCATCACCCACACCGAGACGCCCCGCGCGCTGCGCGGCCGCGGCATCGCCTCCGAGCTGATCAAGGGCGCGCTGGACTTGATCCGGCGCGACGGCCGCAAGGTGATCGCCGGCTGCGGCTTCGTGGTCGACTATCTCGACAGGCATCCGGAGAATGCGGATCTGGTCGGCTGAAAGCAAAAAGGGCCCGCGCGATCGCGAGCCCCTGCGGCACGACCGGCATTCGGTCAGTGCTTGCGGTCAGTGCTTGATCTCAGGCGGCAGCTTGCCGCCATTGGCGGCGAGCTTGGACATCACCTGCTTGTGCAGCCAGACGTTCATGCTGGCCGAGTCGTTCATGTCGCCGCTGTAGCCGAGCTCCTTGGCGAGATCCTTGCGCGCAGCAAGGCTGGAATCGATGTCGAGCGCCTTCATCAGGTCGACGATCGAGGTGCGCCATTCCAGCTTCTCGCCCTTGTGCGCGGCCACCGCCTTGTCGACGATCGCCGCCACATCGACCGCGGCCATGGGCGCGGAAGCCGGCGCCGACGCTCCAGGCGCGGCCCCTGCGGGCGCACTACCCGGCGCCGCGCCACCGGCGGGCGCGGCGGAAGCCGGCTGGCCGCCGAAGATCGCGCTCATGATTTTCCCGAAAATGCTCATGTCTGCTCCCCGAAAAGGATCCGTTGGAAGGGCCTTGAGTGGCACTTATAGACCAAGTTACTGCGTAGCGCCCGCGAAGTTCTGCGAACCACCACGCAGCATCAGCTTATCTGCGGCGAAATGACGACCGAATGACATCGTCGAGGTTGCGATGCGGCATCGAATTTCACCCAAGCGTGAGGACAGGACTCGGAAATGGGCGTACGCTTCCAGCTCAGCTCGCGATGTCGTCCGGAATTCGCGTCTGGTCGGGATCGCGGGACTTCAGAGAATGGCGGCCGCTTGCGCCGTTTGCCGGCGCCGAATTCGGCCGCTCGGCAAGGGAGCTAGCGACCATGGCTACACTCTACCAGGGCAATGTCCCCACGATGGCCCAGCCCGCGGATGCGGCTGGACCGGTGATCCGAACCATCCAGCTGTCTGATCTGCACGATGCGCTCAGGCGCGGCTGGGAAGATTTCAAGGCCGTGCCGAGCCACGCCATCCTCCTCTGCGTGATCTACCCGGTGCTCGGCCTCGTGCTCGCCCGTGTGGTGATGGGCTATTCGGTGCTGCCACTGCTGTTTCCGCTCGCCGCCGGCTTCGCGCTGATCGGCCCCTTCGCAGCGCTCGGTCTCTACGAGCTTTCCAGCCGGCGCGAACGCTATGAGGAAGCAAGCGCCTGGGATGCGATGGAGGTGCTGCGTTCGCCCTCGTTCGGAGCGATGCTCGGCCTCGGCACGTTGCTGCTCGCGCTGTTCGTGACCTGGGTTGCGACCGCGCAGGCGATCTATGTTGCGGCGTTCGGCTATGAGGGCGTCACCGGAATCTCGGACTTCATGACGCGCGTGCTGACGACGCAGCAGGGCTGGTGGCTGATCGTGGTTGGCTGCGGCGTCGGTTTCCTGTTCGCGCTCGCCGCGCTCTGCATCAGCGTCGTGTCGTTCCCCTTGATGCTGGATCGCCACGCCGGCGCGTTCGAGGCGATGAGCACCTCGCTGCGCGTGATCGCGAGGAACCCGGTGCCGATGGCGGCCTGGGGCGTGATCGTAGCGGTTCTGCTCGCGCTCGGCACCATCCCGGCGTTCCTCGGCCTTGCCGTGGTGATCCCCCTGCTCGGCCATGCCACCTGGCATCTCTACCGCAAGGTGATCGTCTCGGAGCCCGGTGCACGTCCGGTGCCGCCCCCGCCGCATCGTCCGCGCAAGCCGGCTGCCGACTTCCCGGCCAACCTCTTCCCCTGGCGTAACAGGACGGGCGCCTGACGATATCGTGACATGCGATCCTGCCCTGGTTCGGGCAGGATCGCGGCCTGTCGCACGCCTTGCTTTGGCCGCGGTTCCGATCGAGATTGCGCGCCCCGGTCAGATCGCTTCACGGAATTCATTACCTCGAATGACCTCGACGATTTCTCGTCTCGCTCTCGCAGCCTTCGCCCTCTCCGCGTCAATCCTGTCCGCCCAGCCAGCGTTCGCCGCGGTTGCCTGCGGCTCGGGCAATTTCGATGCCTGGCTTGCGGACTTCAAGACCGACGCTGCGGCCAAGGGGATCTCACAGCAGGCCATCGCATCTGGTCTCGCCGGCGTGACGCTGGATCAGAGCGTGCTCAACCGCGACCGCTCGCAAAAGGTCTTCGCCCAGACCTTCGAGGAATTTTCCGGCCGCATGGTGCCGCCGCGCCTGGAGCGCGGCTCCAACAGGATGAAGCAGTACGGCTCGGTGCTGTCGCGCATCGAACAAACCTATGGCGTCCCCGGCGAGGTTCTGGTCGCGATCTGGGGCCTGGAGACCGATTTCGGCGTCAACACCGGCAAGTTCGCCACGATCCGGTCGCTGGCAACACTGGCCTATGACTGCCGGCGCGCCGAGCAGTTTCGCGCCGAACTGCTCGACGCACTGCGCATCGTCCAGCGCGGCGATCTCGTGCCAGCCGAGATGAAGGGCGCCTGGGCCGGCGAACTCGGCCAGACCCAGTTCATGCCGTCGTCCTGGATGAAATACGCCGTCGATTTCGACGGCAACGGCAAGCGCGACCTCCTGCACAACGCGCCCGACGTGCTCGCCTCCACCGCCAATTATCTTGCCGGCTATGGCTGGCAGAAGGGCAAGGATTGGCAGCCGGGCAGTCCGAATTTCGCGGTGCTGCAGCAGTGGAACAAGAGCGAGGTCTATTCCAAGACCGTCGCCTATTTCGCCACCCAGCTGGCGCGCGCCCCTTAAAGACCCATCAACAAACGCGTAGGGCCGATCGTCTGACCGGCCCTCTCTCGTGCGTTTGCCTACCCGTTTACTTGGCCATGGTGGCGTGCATCGCCTTGTTCAGATGCGCGCCGCACGCACCCATTTTGCCGTTGAGCAGCGAATCCTGGGCAGCCGCGATCTCCTTCTGCGCGACGAACTTGCTGTCGCCGTCGGCCATGTTCTCGATCGCGGTCTCGGTCTTCTCCAGATTGGCCGAGCTGCAACCGCCCGTGGCATGCTTGGCGGCCTCGGCCGGCGCGACGGCGAACGCGACGGCGGCAATTGCAATAACCCCGAGTAACTTCGTCATGATGTTACTTCCTTCTGTTGTTCTTGAGACAGGACCAGCGACATTGCCGGCCTCTGCAACATGACTTTCCCCCGGACGCGGCAACTTGCCGCAATAAATTCCCCGCGAGAATTGCGTGATGTTGCGCATCACGCAGAGCCGCATGCGAAATTTCTGATTTTCATTGCATCCCGGTAATCATCGTCACACGCTCGGCGTGTGTGCCCTGCGCTATCGTGGGTGCGAATGGGCCGTTCCGACGTATCCTGCCGCGAAAAAGCCCGTGGGACCCCATTCGCGCCTACAGTTCCATCCCACAAATAATGAATATATATTCAAAATAACGATTTTCGTTTCATGCGAATCGCGCATGCCCGACTTGGGTGTAGAAGCTGACGATCCGACTTGCTGGTGACAGGCACGCAACTTATTTCGGCTATGATCGAGATCAGTCGACAGCCCTTAAACCCGTGATTTCACGGAAGTTTGTCGCCAGATTCGGTCCATACAATTCAAGCCTTGGGCGGGACTGGCGAGAGGTTAAGCCTCCCTTACTCGCGGTATGCGTTACTCGCTTAGCTGCATCGCAACATCGGAACTTTCGCAGTGCACCACTCTCACCTATATTCATTTCAACGATGCAGCCCGGGCAAGGGTTGAATCGAAACTACAGGAGACTACCAATGCTGCTCTCGCTCATCCGCATGATCCAGGCCTTCCGGGACTATCAGCGCAATGTTGCCGAGCTGTCCCAGCTCAGCGATCGCGAACTGGCCGACATCGGCCTCGATCGCTCGGACATCCCGCGCGTTGCCGCCGGTCAGTATCAGGGCTGATATCGTTTCAGCCCTTCCACCGGAACGGACCGATAGCGCCCGCCTCGTGCGGGCGTTGTCGTATCTAGCGGCAGAAAACTCGATCTCGGCGATTCCACTCCACGCCGAAAAGCGCTACCTGTCCGCCCCATGACAGGACCTCAATCCAACATCGTGCACGTGATCGGCGCCGGCCTTGCCGGCTCTGAAGCCGCCTGGCAGGTGGCCAAGGCCGGCGTGCCCGTGGTGCTGCACGAGATGCGGCCGACCCGCATGACCGAAGCGCACCGCACCGACGGGCTCGCCGAGCTCGTCTGCTCCAATTCGTTCCGCTCGGACGACGCTGCCAACAATGCCGTCGGCCTGCTGCATGCGGAGATGCGCCGGCTCGATTCGCTGGTCATGCGCGCGGCCGATGCCAACCAGGTGCCCGCCGGCGGCGCGCTCGCCGTCGACCGCGACGGCTTCTCCACGGCCGTCACCAAGGCGCTGAACGACCATCCCCTGATTCAGATCGCCCGTGGCGAGGTTGCATGCCTGCCGCCGGCCGACTGGAGCAACGTCATCGTTGCCACCGGCCCCCTCACCTCCGCACCGCTCGCCCATGCCATCCGCGAGTTGACCGACGAGAACGCGCTCGCTTTCTTCGACGCAATCGCGCCGATCGTGCACCGCGAATCCATCGACATGTCGGTGGCGTGGTTTCAGTCGCGCTACGACAAGGTCGGCCCCGGCGGCACCGGCGCGGACTACATCAACTGCCCGATGACCAAGGAGCAGTATGACGGCTTCGTCGCCGCGCTCATCGCCGGCGAGAAGACCGAGTTCAAGGAGTGGGAAACCAACACGCCCTATTTCGACGGCTGCCTGCCGATCGAAGTGATGGCGGAGCGCGGCCCCGAGACCTTGCGCCACGGCCCGATGAAGCCGGTCGGTCTCACCAATCCGCACGATCCCACGACCAAAGCCTACGCGATCGTGCAGCTGCGCCAGGACAACAAGCTCGGCACGCTCTACAACATCGTCGGCTTCCAGACGAAGCTGAAATACGGCGAGCAGCAGCGCATCTTCCGCACTATTCCCGGGCTGGAGAAGGCGGAGTTCGCCCGCCTCGGCGGCCTGCATCGCAACACCTTCCTGAACTCGCCAAAGCTTCTCGACAGTCAGCTGCGCCTGCGCGCACAGCCGCGTCTGCGCTTTGCCGGCCAGATGACGGGTTGCGAGGGCTATGTGGAATCGGCCAGCGTCGGCCTGATCGCCGGTCTCTATGCAGCCGCGGACGCGCGCGGCGAGACGCTTGTCAGCCCGCCCGGCACGACCGCGCTCGGATCGCTGCTCGGCCACATCACCGGCGGCCATATCGAGACCATCGAGCCCGGCACACGCTCGTTCCAGCCGATGAACATCAATTTCGGTCTATTCCCACCGCTTGCGACCGCGCCGACAAAAAAGCCCGACGGCACGCGCCTGCGCGGCAACGAAAAGACGGTGGCCAAGAAGCAGGCGATGAGCGCACTGGCACTCGCCGATCTCGATCGCTGGATCGCCGATCATTTGCGCATTGCCGCAGCCGCGTGAGTTTGCAATGAGCCTCCCCAAAGACGACGCCGCGACGCTCTCGGCGCGCTGGACCGAGGGCGTGCTGCTCAAGCGCGACGTGTTCTCGACCGTCGAACGCGGGCGCTTCCGTACCGACATCGGCGAAGTCGACGCCGTGCTACGCCGGCTCGACGAGGTGCCGTGGTGGTCATTCCTGCTGGCGCGCCATCTGTTCGCCCGCGAGAAGCACGCACTGCGGCTCGCCAAAGGCCTCAACGTTGGACCGGAGCTGCTGTGGGCCGGACGCCGCGCGCTGGTGCGCGGCTTCGTCGACGGCGTCGCTTTGCATCTGGCCAAGCCCCATGGCGACCTCGCCTATTTCCGTTCGGCCAAGGTGGCCCTGCGCCGGCTGCGCCGCGCCGGTATCTGCCACAACGATCTTGCCAAGGAACAGAACTGGCTGGTCGGCCGCGACGGCCTCGCCTATGTCACCGACTTCCAGCTCGCCGCCTGCTTTGCGCGGCGCGGCCGGCTCTATCGCATCCTCGCCTATGAAGACCTCCGGCATCTGCTCAAGCACAAGCGCTCCTACGCACCTGAGGCGCTGACACCGCGCGAGCGAAAGATCCTTGCGAAGAAGTCATTCGCCGCCAGCCTGTGGCTTGTCACCGGCAAGAAAGTCTATCGCGCGATCACGCGCGGCCTGTTCAACTTCACCGACCGCGAGGGCGGCGGCCGCAGGCTGGTCAATGATGCGCCGGTGCTGACCGAGCTGATCCGCAAGAACCCGGCCGTGCGCGACACCGCCATCGTGGCTTTCGCGGACCGCCGCTCCGGCGTCGGGCTCTATGCCTTCGTCGAAGCCGATCAGGGCACGCTCGAGGGCCAGTTGCGGAACGAGCTTTCGGCCGCCAAGGGGCCGAAACCGCCGGAGCACATCCAGGTGGTTCACGCGCTACCGCGCGACGCCAGCGGCAAGCCGCGCACCGAGATCCTGCAACTGGTCGCCATGAACCAGCTCGACCTGATCGAGCCGATGATGAAGAATGACCAGGACCGCGCTTTCCTCAAGGACATCCTGGAACAGCGAAAAAACCTGCGCGACCGCTTCAATTTTGAGGCGAACCTGCCAGCGAACTGACGGGCAGTCTCGCCTTGAAGCGTCCACATTGGCGATAGAGAAGCGGTCGGACAAGTCAGGCTCGGCGGGGTCATGGGCACTCGGGGGACGATGATGCATCGCGTGGTTGGCGGCCTGATTGCCGGCCTTCTGCTGCTGGCGGCCGCGCCCGCAATGGCCGAGACCCCGGCCGAGCTGATCTCCAGCTTCCGCCTCAAGCACGGTGAGGTTCGCGTCGTCCGCGATTCCACCCTCGACCGCATCGCCATGGACCAGGCCCGCGCGATGGCGGCCAAGGACGACCTCAGTCACGACGCGCTCGGCCCCTTCAATCGCCGTGTCGCGCCCGCCGGCGCCGGCCGCGCCGCCGAGAACATCGCCTACGGCTACGACAATTTCGAGAAGACCCTGGGACAGTGGATCGACTCGTCCGGGCACCGCAAGAACCTGTTGCTGCACAACGCCTCCCGCGTCGGCATCGCCAGCGCCAGGAATGCCAGCGGCAAGCGCACCTATTGGGCCATGGTGATCGCGGGCGATTACGAGCCGAAGGGCAAGGGCAAGAAGAAGGACAAGGAGCCCCTCGTCGCCGTGAAACGCGAGGTTGCCGTGAAACGCGAGGCCGCACCCGCGAGCAAGCCCAAGCCCAGCAGCTGTCACATCAAGCTGCTCAGCCTCTGTATCTGAGGCAAGCCAACGTCAGCCGCGTCGTGCCGCCTCGATCGCAGCGACGTCGATTTTCCTCATCCCCATCATCGCATCGAAGGCACGCTTGGCTTCAGCGCCGCCGGCCGCCAGCGCCTCGGTCAGCACGCGCGGGGTGATCTGCCAGGAGACGCCCCATCTGTCCTTGCACCAGCCGCACGCACTCTGCTGTCCGCCATTGCCGACGATGGCGTTCCAATAGCGGTCCGTCTCCTCCTGGTCATCGGTTGCGATCTGGAACGAGAACGATTCGTTGTGCGTGAAAATCGGACCACCGTTGAGGCCGAGACAGGCCACGCCGGCGACGGTGAATTCGACGGTGAGCACATCCCCCGCCTTTCCGGACGGGTAATCGCTGGGCGCGCGGTGGACGGCGCTCACCGCGCTGTCGGGGAACGTCTCGGCATAGAAGCGGGCAGCCGCCTCGGCATCCCTGTCGTACCAGAGGCAAATCGTGTTCTTCGCCATCGTGCGTCCTTTCAATTCCCCACCAAATTTTGCTTTCAATCAGCATAGGCATCGGGATCCGGATGCTCCAGTTTGCCCGATCTTGCTCGTTGCGTCATTGTGTCTAGCTGAGGGAACCCGATGGCAGAGGCTTCTGACTTGATCGACATCGCCCGAATTCGCGCCGACACACCCGCCGCCTCCCGGCTCGCATATCTCCACAACGCAGGCGCTGGCCTGATGCCGGCGCCGGTCGTCGCGGCGATGAAGGGACACATCGATCTGGAGACCGAGATCGGGGGCTACGCTGCCGCCGATCGCGAGGCCGACCGGCTCAACGCGGTCTACGGCTCGGTGGCGCGTCTCTTGAATGCCGCGCCCGATGAGATCGCGCTGGTGGAGAATGCGACGGTCGCCTGGCAGATGGCGTTCTATTCGCTTCCGTTTCGCAAGGGCGACCGAATCCTGACCGCCGAAGCGGAATACGCCGCCAACTATGTCGCCTTTCTCCAGGTCGCCAAACGAACCGGCGCGGTCATCGACGTGGTGCCCAGCGATGCGAGCGGCGAGCTCGACGTAAACGCGCTCGAACGGATGATCGATGAGCGCGTAAAGCTCATCGCGATCACCTGGGTCCCGACCAATGGCGGGCTGGTCAATCCGGCGGCAGCTGTCGGCAAGATCGCGCGAGCGCACGGCATTCCCTATCTGCTCGACGCCTGCCAGGCGGTCGGCCAGATGACGGTGGACGTCGAGGCCATCGGCTGCGACATGCTGTCGGCCACGGGGCGAAAGTTCCTGCGCGGCCCGCGCGGCACCGGCTTCCTTTACGTCCGCCAGGCGCTGCTGCAACGACTAGAGCCGCCGATGATCGATCACTTCGCCGCGCCCTGGGTCTCGCGCGATGAATATCGGCTTCGCGACGATGCACGCCGCTTCGAGACCTGGGAGAACAACTACGCGGCCCGGCTGGGCCTCGGCGCCGCCGTCGATTACGCCCTGGAGATCGGCATCGCTCCGATCGAACAACGCTGCCGCATGCTTGCCGGCCGTCTTCGCGGCGGCCTTGCCGCCCTTCCCGGCATCACCATTCGCGACCTCGGACGCGCGCCGGGTGCCATCGTCAGCTTCACGCTGGACGGGCACGAGGCGGATGCCGTTGTCGCCAGCGCCGCTACGGCAGGCATCACCATCGGCGCTTCAGATCCGTCGAGCACGCGTATCGATGCCGAACTTCGCGCCTTGCCGCATGTCGTGCGGGCATCGCCGCATTATTACAACACGGAAGCCGAGATCGATCGGCTGATCGCTCACCTGGCGGATCTGGCGACACGGTAGCAAAAAGGCCGGCGCGGCCGGGCCGACCTTGAAGTCGATCCAGCCTCGCGCCGTCTGGGCTTCAAGCTCTTGTCGTCAGCGCCGAGAGCTGGTCGGTATCGAAGCGGGCGCGTAGCTCGCTGATGGCTTTTGCATCCGGGGGACCACTTGCCGTCAGCTTCGCCAGCTCCTCGAAGTAATGCTCGTGTCCCGGCGGGGATACGGTCATGAGCACGCGCGCGGGCTTCTCGCTCGCGTTGGTGATGTCGTGAGGAACACCGGGAGGAATGAAGAGGAAGGTCCCTGGGGTTGCCCGGACAATCTCATCCCCGACGAACCATTCACACTCGCCGTCGAGCATGTAGAAGGTCTCTTCCTGAACACGATGAACGTGCCGGCCGGTGGCGAATCCTGCCGGAATTGTCCAATCGAACATGCTCGTATGCCCAGTGTCCTCGCCCGTCACCAGGAAGGCCATTGGTTGGCCGCGCAGCGTGACCCCCTCGGTCTCGCCGGGCCTGCGGATGACGTGTCTCGCGGTCATGTACACCTCCATCGCTTGTTGCAGCGTTCCTCACGGCTCGCGCGATGGTGGTCCAGTCCAGCCGGAAAGTCGCAAAGCCGTTCGGAAAACGTTGCAAAAAACCTGCGAAATGTGGCCTTCTTCGATGATGGCCACGATCCTTGAATTTGGTCCCTTTCGCCTCGATGGCGATGCGGGGATCCTGTTCCACGGTGCTGAGCCGACCGCTCTCGGCCAGCGCGCAGTATTGCTCCTGGCGCTCCTCGTCCGGCAGGCTGGTGTGCCGGTTTCAAAGGATGCCTTGATCGAGGCGGCCTGGCCCGCCCAGGCCGTCGAGGACAGCAACCTGACCGTCCAGATCGCGGCGGTGCGGCGCACGCTGGCGGACATCTCCGGCGAGGCGCGTTGGATCGAAACGCTGCCGCGCCGCGGCTATCGCTATGTCGGCCCGACCGTGACGAAGTCTGATCCGGATCCCGCACGAGCAACACCGCAAGCGCTGTTGCCGTCATTGCCCGACAGGCCGTCGATCGCAGTGTTGCCTTTCACGAACTTGAGCGGCGATGCGGCGCAGGACTATTTTGCCGACGGGATGGTCGACGACATCATCACCGGCCTCTCGCGCATCAATTGGCTGTTCGTGATCGCGCGGAATTCCACATTCGCCTACAAGGGCCGCGCGGTGGACGTGAAGCAGGTCGGCCGCGAACTTGGTGTACGCTACGTGCTGGAAGGCAGTGTCCGCAAGACCGGCACGCTGGTCCGCATCACCGGCCAGTTGATCGATGCGTCGACTGGCATGCACGTCTGGGCCGAGCGATTTGACCGCCGGTCCGAAGACGTCTTCGCCCTCCAGGACGACATCGCATCGTTGACCGTCGGTGCGATCGCGCCCAGCCTGCGGCGCGCCGAGATCAATAGGGTCAGGCGCAAGCGGCCGGACAGCCTGGATGCCTATGATCTCGTCCTGCGCGCCCAGCCGGACGTCGATTCCGGCATGCCGGCCCAGGTCACCCAGGCGCTCGTGCTGCTCGAACGTGCGATCGCGCTCGAGCCTGCGTACGCGCTTGCGCACGGCAATGCAGCGATGTGCCATCACTGCCTGTTTCTTCGAGCCGGTTTGCAGGAGGCCAATCGGCAGGCCTCGATCCGCCACGCGCGCTCGGCCATCGCTCACGGCCAGGATGATGCGCTTGCTCTCACGCTCGCGGGCTTTTCGATCGGCATGGACGGGCACGATCGCTCCGCAGCGTTCATCGCGTTCGAGGCCGCGCTCGCCATCAGCCCATCATCGGCGCTGACCTACATCCTCGGCAGCGTCATGCTCGGCTGGGGCGGAGATGCCGACCGCGCTATCGAATGGAGCGAACAAGGCCTGCGGCTCAGTCCGTTCGATTCCTGGGCTTTCGCCGCGTTCGATGCCCAGGCTCTTGGGCACTTCCATCGCGGCCGATATGAGGAAGCGTGTCGCGCCGCTTACCGCTCGGTTCAGGCCAATCCTCGCCACAGCATCACCCATGTGCAATTGGCCGCGGCGCTGGCAAAGCTTGGACGATTGCAGGAGGCGAAGGCGGCGGCCACGCGGGTGCTGGAGCTGCACCCGACGTTCCGCTATGGCCGTCAATTTCAGGGCGTCAACTGCGCGCCAGCGCTCGCTTCCTCTCTCGGCGATGCCCTCCGCATCGCAGGCCTTCCGGAGTAGCGCCGAGTTCGGCCTGGCGTCTCCACGCGCCCTACGTGCAGCGCGCGCTTAGTCCGGATGCACTGAGCTTTGCCATCACCTCGTCGAGATGGGCGCTGTCGCGGGTCTCGATGACGAGTTGCAGCAGCGTGGCCTTGGCCGGCAGGTCGGAAAAGGTCCGCTGGTGCGAGACCTCGATGATATTGGCGCCGGCCTCGGCCAGGAGGGCCGCGACGGCGGCCAATTGCCCGGGTCTGTCGGGAATGTCGAGCGAGAGCTGGGTCAAACGCCCCTCGCGCGCCAGCTCGCGGGTGAGGACGGATGCGATCAGCCGCGTGTCGATATTG
This sequence comes from Bradyrhizobium sp. ERR14, assembly GCF_014198235.1. Lineage (NCBI taxonomy): Bacteria > Pseudomonadati > Pseudomonadota > Alphaproteobacteria > Hyphomicrobiales > Nitrobacteraceae > Bradyrhizobium > Bradyrhizobium sp. ERR14. Next base: position 950,795 of record NZ_JACIHD010000001.1, read on the forward strand.
CCGCCGCTCAGGACGAGGCCGACCTTCTGGCCGGCAAAGCGGGTCGGATCGGACATCAGCGCGGCAAGGCCGGCGGCGCCGGCGCCCTCGACGACCGTCTTCTCGATCGAGATCAGGGTCGCAACGGCGCGCTCGAGCTCGGCTTCGTTGACGAGCGCGATGTCGTCGACGAGGCGGCGGACGATTTCGGTGGTGATCTTGCCGGGCGATTTCACCGCGATGCCTTCGGCCAGCGTGTCGCCCCGCGCCGGCAGATTGCCGTCATGGATGGCGTTGTACATCGAGGGATAGAGCCAGGCCTCGACGCCCAGGATTCGCAGCGACGGCTTGATCGATTTCGCCGCGATGCCGATGCCGCTGATCAGGCCGCCGCCGCCGATCGGCACGACCAGCGTGTCGAGCTCCGGCACGGCCCTCATCATCTCCAGCCCGACCGTACCCTGCCCCGCGATCACCAGCGGATCGTCGTAGGGGTGAACGAAGATCATGCCTCTGGCTTCGCCGTGGCTGCGCGCGAACGCGGCCGCCTCCTCCAGCGTCGCGCCCGTGACGACCACCTCCGCGCCGTGATGCCTGGTGTTCTCGACCTTCACCATGGGCGTGCCGACCGGCATGACGATGGTGGCGGGAATGCCGAGCCGTTTGGCGTGATAGGCCACGCCCTGCGCGTGGTTGCCCGCCGACATCGCGATCACGCCCCGCGCGCGCTCCTCCGGCGTCAGCGCGGTGAGGCGGTTGAGCGCACCTCGCTCCTTGAACGAGGAGGTAAACTGGAGGTTCTCAAATTTGAGCCAGATCTCGCAGCCGCAGATGCTGCTCAGCGTGCGGCTGTAGCTGCAGGGCGTCTCGACGACGGCGCCCCTGATCGTCTCGGCGGCAGCTTGAACGTCGTCAGGAGCGACCGGAAAGCCGCTGAGGTCGGACGATGTGGTTTGGGACAACTCAGCCATGGGACAGCATAGAGCATCCGGCGGTTCGAGGCGATAAGCCAGCCGCTATTTGGTAAATTCCCGGGAACGTGAAGCCCGCCACAATGTCCAGAGCGTACGCAGCCGCGACGTCGGCTGCGGCGCAAACGGATCGCGGCCGGGCTGCGACAGGCGCTTGAGATCGGCCCTGACCTGGCTCAGCGGCAGAAACGCCGGACGCGCCTGCACCGGAACGTCCGCCAGCAGCGACAAGGCCGTGGTCAAATGCTGCTGCGCCTCGCCTGCAAGCTGCTCCAGTACGGCGCGGAGGCTCGCCGTCTCCTTGCCAGCGAACACGTCCTCCATCTGGCAGCCATGGCTCGCCAGCACCTGTTGCGGCAGGAATAGCTGCCGGCGCGACGCATCGCGCGGCAGGTTCGCGATGATTTGCACGATGCCCTGCGCCAATCCCGCATGACGGGCGAGATGTTCGACCGCCCCCGACGGCGGCCCCAGGACCTGCGCCGCCAGACCAAACAACGCCGACGAGGTCGCGGCCAGATAGCCCTCCAGCGCCGCCATGGTCGGCATCGGATCGTTGTAGAGGTCGAACTGGTGCTCGTCGACGAGCAGCGACAGCGGCTCGACCGGCAAGTCGAACTCGCGGATCGCACGCAGCAGCTCCGCCGCCACGGGATTGCCCTCGGCACTGCCGTGCACCAGGCCGGAAAACAGATCGGTCCACCATTGAAAGCGGATTTCGCCGGGCAAGGGCTGGCTCACCTGGTCGCGGACGCGGACGATCTCGACATTGAAGGCATAAAGCGCCAGCAGCGCGCGGCGCTCGGCGGCAGGCGCGAACAGTGTCGCGGCATAGCGCGGAAAGTCATGGCTGCGCACGAGATCGGCGCAGAAAGTGGCGGAATCTGGCGGCGGCGCGGCGCTGCTCATGTGCTGTTCATGGCACCGCGATCAGCGCAGCGGCAACCCGCCGCCGTTCGCCGATCATGATGTTGTAGGTGCGCACGGCGGGACCGGTCTGCATCGTATCCAGCACCACCCTTACCGCCTTGAGCGCCTGCCGCAGCGCCGGCGGCGGCAGCCAGACCCCGGTTCCGGTGCCGATCAGCAGGGTGTCGATGCTGTTGGCGGCCGTGAAGACCCGGTCCAGCGAATAGCGGTCGATCCTCGCGGGATCCGTCACGTCCCAGGCCCAGATCGCGTCGGGCAGGCACAGCAGCGAGCCCCGATGCGACATGCCGGCGAAGGCGAAGCCGCCCTTGCCATAGGCCTCGATCGGCGCCGAGCGCGGGAAATGCGGTGCGTTGGGATCGCCAGCCATGAGCTTCGTCCGAATGGGCTTACTGCCCTCGCAAACGCCTGCGAGGGCATGCGGTTCGGATCATGCCTTGCTTTTCTTCGCCGGCGTAGCTGTATCGGGCGCATCCTCGCGATGCTCGCCGACGCCGAGATAGATCAGGATCGGCGCCGCGATGAAGATCGAGGTGTAGGTGCCGACCAGCACCACGCCGAACATCATCACCGCGGTGAAGCTGTGGATGGCGTGACCGCCGAACAGGAGCAGCGCCAACAGCGCCAGCGTCACCGTGAAGTGGGTGATGATCGAGCGCGACAGCGTCGAGTTGATGGACTCGTTGAGCAGCTGCGGCATCGGCATCTTCTTATAGCGACGCAGCATTTCACGGATGCGGTCGTAGATGACGACGGTGTCGTTGAGCGAATAGCCCAGAATGGTCAGCAGCGCGGCGATGCTGGTCAGGTCGAAATCGACCTGGCTGATCGACATGAAGCCGATCGTGAGCACGATGTCGTGCACGTTGGCGATCATGGCGCCAAGCGCGAACTGCCATTCGAACCGGAACCAGAGATAGATCAGGATCGAGATGATCGCGAGCATCAGGCCGAGCATGCCGTAGGCGAGCAGCTCGCCGGCGACGCGCGGGCCAAGCACCTCCGTACGCTGGATGTCGACGCTGTCGCCGAGCGCGCCACGAAGCTTTTGCAGCGCAGCCTGCTGGGCGGCGTCGCCGCCCGGCTGTTCCGCAACGCGGATCAGGACGTTCTCAGGGCCGCCGAACTCCTGCAATTGGACTTCGCCCAGTCCCAGCGCGTCGAGCTTGGTGCGCATCGCCGCGATGTCAGCGGTGCCGGACTTTGCCTTGACCTCGAGCAGCGTGCCGCCCTTGAAGTCGATGCCCAGATTTAGCCCATGGGTGAAGAACAGCGTAATCGCTACGATCGACAGCACTGCCGAAATCGGGAAGCTGATCCGGCGGAAACGCGTGAAGTCGAAATGCGTGTTGTCCGGGACGATCCGCAACGACGGCAACAGGCCGAGGGCTGCGACCACAGTGAGAATGGCGATGAGGACGCCGAGCCCGATGAGAACGGTGTGAGTCACGATCAGGCTCCTAGATCGGCACGCTCTGCGGCCGCTTCCACCGCACCCACCAGGCCACGATCAGCCGGGTCATGGTGAAGGCGGTGAACACCGTGGTGATGATGCCGATGCCGAGCGTCACGGCGAAGCCGCGCACCGGGCCGGTGCCGATGTAGAACAGCACCGCGGCGGCAATGAAGGTGGTGATGTTGGAATCGAGGATGGTCGCGAGCGCCCGCTTGAAGCCGGCGTCGATCGCCGAGATCGCGTTGCGGCCGCCGCGCAGCTCCTCACGGATGCGCTCGTAGATCAGCACGTTGGAGTCCACGGCGATACCGACGGTGAGCACGATGCCGGCGATGCCGGGCAGCGTCAGCGTTGCGTTGAGCAGGGACAACAGGCCAAAGATCATGGCGACGTTGATGGCCACGGCGATGTTGGCGAACACCCCGAACAGCCGGTAGGTCAGCAGCATGAAGATGATGACGAGGATCGAGCCGACATAGGCCGCGAGCTCGCCCTTCTCGATCGAGTCCTGGCCGAGGCCCGGACCGACGGTGCGCTCCTCGACCACCGTCAGCGGCGCCGGCAGCGCGCCGGCGCGCAGCAGGATCGCCAGATCGTTGGCCGATTGCACGGTGAAGCTGCCGGAGATCTGGCCCTGGCCGCCGGTGATGGGCTCGCGGATGACGGGCGCCGAGATCACCTTGTTGTCCAGAACGATCGCGAACGGCAGCCCAACGTTCTCCTGCGTGGCCTGCGAGAACTTGCGCGCACCCGAGGTGTTGAACTTGAAGCTGACGACCGGCTCGCCCGTGCGCTGGTCGAAGCTCGCCTGAGCGTCGGTCAAATCGCCACCGGCGACCAGCACCTGCTTCTTGACCACATAGGGCGTGGGCGGCGGCGAGGCGCTCATCAGCAGTTCGGATTCCGGCGGCAACCTGCCCGCTTGCGCCTGATCCGGCGGCACGGAGGTATCGACCATCCGGAATTCCATCTTCGCGGTCCTGCCCAGCAGTTCCTTCAGGCGGGTCGGGTCCTGAAGGCCGGGGACCTGCACCAGGATGCGGTCATTGCCCTGGCGCTGGATCACGGGCTCGACGGTGCCGAGCTCGTTGACGCGGCGTTCGACGATCTGGATCGACTGCTCGATGGTCTTGCGCAGGCGATCGAGGATCGCAGCCTGCGGGACGCTCAGGCGGATCACCCCGCCGCCGGCATCGGTCACCTCGAGGTCGCGCTGACCGCTGGATCCCATCAGGCCGCCCAGCGGCTGAGACAGTTCGCGCAGCTTGGCGAGCGCAGCCTGAGCGTCAGTTTCCTTGGTGATGCGAACCTCGACCGCGTCGTTGCGCACGGTGACGCCGCCGGTGAAACCGATCTTGGCATCGCGCAGCGTGCGGCGAACGTCGTCGCGGATCTGGTCGAGCCGTTCCTTCTTCACGTAGTTGGAATCGACCTCGAGCAGCAGGTAGGAGCCGCCCTGGAGGTCGAGGCCGAGCACGAGCCGGCGCTGCGCCCAGGCCGGCCAGGTCTTGACCTGTGACTCGGGGAAGAAGTTCGGGACCGCGCAGAGGCACACGATCAGCGCCGTCAGGATGATCCCGAGCGCCTTCCACCGCGTGAAATACAACATCGACTGGACCTGTCAGATCAGGAGACTTGAGATGCTCGCGGACACGCTCACTTCGAGGCGGCGTCGTCCTTGGCGGCTTCCTTGCTATCCTTGGATTCCTTCGCCGGCTCGCCCTTGGCGCGCACGCCCGAGATCATCTGGCGCATCTGCCGCACACGCACGCCGTCGGAAATCTCGAACTCGATCTGGTCGTCGTCCACGACCTTGGTGACCTTGCCGACGAGGCCGCCCGAGGTCACCACGGTGTCGCCGCGGCGGATATTCTTCACGAGGTCGGCGTGGTCACGGACCTTCTTCTGCTGCGGACGCAGAATCAGGAAGTACATGATCACGAAGATCAGGGCGAACGGCAGCAGCGACATCAACATGCTGTTGGTGTCGCCGGCGCCCGCGGCCTGGGCATACGCAGGGGTAATCAGCATTCGGACGATCCTCGTGAGAACGGGGGAAAGCCGGTCAGGCCCTCAAAGGCGACCGGTTCGGTCAAATTCGCGCGGACTATAGCGGCCATTGCCCCAATTGCAACGCTGCCAGACTGCCCTTTTGACCCACCTTGCGGCGCGCCGTCAGGCCCGATAAGGCTGCGTTCTCAGGAACTTCGGACATGCCCAAAAACCTTAGCAAAAGCCCGGCCGGCAAAGGCCCCCGCACCCCTGCCCGCAAGCCCGCCCCCGTCGCGGCAAAACGCCCCAAGGGGGCCGTCAAGGCAGCCCTCGAGGCGGCCCCAGACCTCTCCCAGGAGCGCATGGTCCGCGCGCTGGAGACCATTGCGGCGCACCTCTCCGCCCAGGGCAAGCCGGCCCTCGAACGCGAGTCGTTCAAGCAGGCCGATGCCTATGTCTGGCACCCCGACGGCCGCCTCGCCGCCGTGCCGCGGGTCAGCCGCGTCGAGCTGTTCCTGCTCAAGGGCGTCGACCGCATGCGCGACATCCTGATGGAGAACACCGAGCGCTTCGCCAACGGCCTGCCCGCCAACAACGCGCTGCTCTGGGGCGCGCGCGGCATGGGCAAGTCGTCGCTGGTCAAGGCGGCGCATGCCAGCATCAACGCGGAGCGAAAGCCGGCGGACAGGCTGAAGCTGATCGAGATCCACCGCGAGGACATCGAAACGCTGCCGATGCTGATGGAGAAGCTCCGGGACGCCAGCTTCCACTTCATCGTGTTCATCGACGACCTCTCCTTCGACGGCAACGACGCGTCCTACAAGTCGCTGAAGGCCGTGCTCGAAGGCGGCATCGAGGGCCGGCCCGAGAACGTCATCCTCTACGCCACCTCCAACCGCCGCCATCTGCTCGCGCGCGACATGATCGAGAACGAGCGCTCGACCGCGATCAATCCCGGCGAAGCGGTCGAAGAGAAGGTCTCGCTGTCGGATCGCTTCGGCCTGTGGCTCGGCTTCCACCGCTGCAGCCAGGACGAATACCTCGCCATGGCGCGCGGCTATTGCAGCCATTTCGGCATTGAGGTCGACGATGAGGCGCTGGAGCGCGAGGCGCTGGAATGGTCGACCACCCGCGGCTCCCGCTCGGGCCGCGTCGCCTGGCAGTTCGTGCAGGAGCTGGCGGGCCGGCTGGGCGTGAAGCTGACGGCGAAGTAAGGCTGGCTTTCACCCCACTCACAACTGTCATTCCCCGCCTTGTGCGCAATTGCGCACTGGAGCGGGGAATCCAGTTCGCCGCAGCCTATCGGCTCAACCACAACTATCTCTTGAATACTGGATCGCCCGCTTTCGCGGGCGATGACACCGTTCGTGTGGTGAGGGGCTGGCGGCGCCTCACGCCCCGTTCAGGAACTGAAGCGGGTCAACCGGGCTCGATCCCTTGCGGATCTCGAAGTGGAGCTGCGGCGACGCCACCTCCCCGGATTGACCCGACTTGGCAATGACCTGACCGCGCTTGATGGTATCGCCGCGCTTCACCATCAGCTCACTCGCATGGGCATATGCGGTGACGTAGCCGTTGGAGTGCCGAACCAGGACCAGATTGCCGTAACCCTTCAGCTCGTTGCCGGAATAGGCGACGACGCCGTCTTCCGCCGCCTTCACCGGCGTCCCCTCGGGCACCGCGAGATTGATGCCGTCGTTGGACTTGCCATTGGTCTTGGCGCCGTAGCTCGTGACCACCTTGCCGCGCACCGGCCAGCGGAAGGTCGGCAGCGCGCTGGTGGTCTCCGCAGCTTTCGCTGGGGTCTCGGCGGGCTTCTCTTCGACGTTGGTCGTGGCCTGGGCCAGGCGAGCGCTCTGCACCGGCGCGGCGACAGCCGCCATCTTGGTAGCGGGCGCGGGAGCGGCAGCAACCGGCTGGAGCGTGCCGACAACCGGAGCAGCCCCGACAGGAGCCGCTGCAACCGGCGCCGCAAGGGCAGCGGTCTTGGCACCGGGCACGGTCAACTTGGTGCCGAGCTTGAGCTTGGCCGACGGATCGAGGCCGTTGGCACGGGCGAGCTCGGCCGACGTGATATGGTTCTTGCGGGCGATGCTGGCGAGCGTGTCGCCGTGGTTGACGAAGTGGGTGCTCGGCGGCGCCGCAATGGCCGCAACCGGCTTGGCTGCAGGCGCCATCGCGGGAGCCGCAGCGACGGGAGCCAGCGCGGGCGCGGGCGCAGCGGCCGTGGCCGGATGCGGAATGATCAGCTGCTGGCCGGGCGAGAGCGAACGCGGCCCCTTGTAGCCGTTGGCGGCAAGGATCGCCTGCGGCGTGACACGATAACGCTTGGCGAGGACGTCGAGCGTATCGCTGGTGCCGACGATGATCTTGGTCCCTCCGGCCGGCTGAGCCGCGGCAACGGAGCGCGGCGGAACGGTGGCCGTGGTCTCAAGATGCGGCTGCGTCGGGGGCGCGTAGGAGCTGACGCCGCGCCCGCCTCCGGACACGCCACCACCACCCGCGACCGGATAGGATTGCGGTGGGGACACCGCCGGCGGCGGCAAGGGCTGCGACTGATAATAGCCGGGCTGCGTCTGCGGCCGCGAATATTGCGGCAGCTCGCGCTGCTGCGGCGGCGGGGCCTGCTGCACCGAACCGGTCTGGTCAGAGGAGAAGGGGTTGGAGAAGTTCGACTGGGACAGCCGCGACGACATGTCGGCGCTGCATCCTGCGAAACTGAAGGAGATCAGCGCCAGCACCGCGACCTGCGGTACGCGGCGCGAGTAAAGCAACTCGGCGACGACGGACATGGTTACTCACTCGTACGCAACAGAACTGGTGTTTTAAGTAAACACGCGCCGAGTAAATAACGGCTTAACCCTCCCAATAAGATGTTGGCGGCGCAGCCGATCCGGAAATCTACAGCTCCCGCGCCACCCCAGGCAGTGCCGGCACGAAGCGGACCTCGACGAGTTCCTTGCGCTCGATCCCGGCTTCGGTGCGGGTCAGGCGGACCAGCGTCTGCACGCCCTGATGCGGGCCGACCGGCGCGATCAGGATGCCGCCGACCTCGAGCCGCTCGACCAAATTGTCCGGAAGCTGCTCCACCGCGGCGGTGACGATGATGCGGTCGAACGGGCCGATATTGGGCGGCAGATTGAGACCGTCGCCGAGCATGACCTCGACATTGTGACAGTCGAGCTTTTCGAGCCTGGCGCGTGCCGTATCGGCAAGCTTGCGGTAGCGCTCGACTGTCAGGACCTGGCCGGCGAGCCGCGACAGCACGGCGGCCTGATAGCCGGAACCTGCCCCGATCTCGAGCACGCGATGCCGCTTCTGGAGCTGGAGCTGCTCGGTCATGTAGGCCACGACGAAGGGCTGGCTGATGGTCTGCCCGCAGGCGATCGGCAGCGCGCTGTCACGATAGGCGCCGTCGCGATCGGCCTCGTCGACGAAAAGCTCGCGCGGCACCTCCTCCATGGTTCGCAGCACCGCCTGATCGCTGATGCCCCGACGCCTCAGCGTGAGCTGAAACATCATCTTTTCCGGCGGATGCTGATGGGAGGTCATTGCCTGCTTGTGCTGTCTTGCCGGGGCCAGTGGACGTTAAACCCGGGCGCAAGAATCGTGTTCCTGCTCAGGAACCCATGATAACCTTCGCCTGGAGCATTTGACCACAAATTGGCTTGCCACGGGCGAGCCGCGATGACCATTTTCAGGTATCCGTTCGTCGAAACGCGCATTGCGTCAATTCGTGTTATCTGCGAACGTTTTTGGCAATGGGCAAGGGACTCAACTATGACCGCGACAGGGCTTTCCGGCCGCTCTGTATTTCTCGTCGAGGACGAGGTGATGATCAGGATGATGGTCGCGGACATGCTCGAAGAGCTCGGCTACAAGGTCGCAGCTGAGGCTGGCGACATCACCGAGGCCATGCGGCTCGCCCAGGCGACCGAGTTCGACATCGCCATTCTCGACGTCAACGTCAACGGCAAGGTGATCTCGCCGGTCGCCGATGTGATCAAGGCGAAGGGCTGCCCGTTCATCTTCGCCACCGGTTACGGCTCCTCCGGCCTGCCCGAGCAGTACCGCGACCGGCCGGCGCTTCAAAAGCCGTTTCAGCTCGACGCACTCGGCAAGACCATCGAAGCCGCACTTCGCGGCGGCTAGCCGCTATTTCAGCGTCGCGCTGAGCTCTTCCGAAAACGCTTCGTTGGTACGGTCGAGCCTGAGCGGCGTGACCGAAACATAACGCTCGCGAAGCGCCGCCAGATCGGTGCCGTCCGCCGGGGTGTCCATCATCGCGGCGCGCTCGAAGCCGATCCAGAAATAGGGATTGCCGCGGCCGTCCTGGCGCTCATCGATCCTGAGGAAACCGAGATTGCGCTTGCCCTGGCGCGTGACGCGGATGCCCAGCACATCCTCGGGCGCGCAGGACGGGAAATTGACGTTGATGACGGTGTCCTTCGGAATGCCCGCGGCAATCACCTTGCGCAGGATGTCGGGCCCGAATTTGCGGGCGGTGTCCCACGGCGGGCGCTCGCGGGTCTCGACGCTGAACTCCTGCGACAGCGCGAATGAGGGCAAGCCCAGGATAGTGCCTTCCAGCGCGCCGGCGATGGTGCCGGAATAGACCACGTCCTCGGCGACGTTGCGGCCCTTGTTGACCCCGGACAGCACGACGTCGGGCAGCTTGGCACCGAGGATATGGCGCGCGCCCATGATGACGCAGTCGGTCGGCGTGCCGCGCACGGCAAAGTGCCGCGGACCCACTTCGCGCAGGCGCAAGGGATCGTTCAGCGACAGCGAATGCGACACGCCGGACTGGTCGAGCTCGGGCGCCACCACCCAGACGTCGTCGGACAATGCGCGCGCGATCTCCTCCACGACCTTGAGGCCGGGGGCGTGGATGCCGTCGTCATTGGTACAGAGAATGCGCATGCGAAGGGTCGATTCCAAAAAAACGGGGTCTGAGCGGTCTTATCCGGCTCCGGCCGATCAGGCAAACCGGCTGATCGGAGGTTCCCGGCCACGTCCTACCGGCGGATGCGCCATTGCGGCAGGAAGCGCGCCAGCCGCCCCTCCGCACGCAGACCCATCGCGGGTACCGCCGGACTGACGATCGGCGCCTCGATCACGCCGAGCGCCTCCAATTGCGCAACGAACGCATCCGGCTCCGGCGTCTGCGGAAAGCGTTCGCGCGCCACCGTCAGCGCGTTGTCAAAGTCGGCGGCATTCACACCGGGCTTGGCCCGCCGGCTCTGCACGAGATCCTCGTCCCAGAGCCGCGCGCTCTCGATGTCGAGCACACCGCGCAGGCGCTGATCCACGGCCTGGATGCCCGCCCCCGTCACCGCCCATTGTCGGCCGACCCAGAAGATGTCGCGGTGCAAGGCCATGAACGGTGGGTTCGCGTTGCGGGGCCGGCAGGATAGCCGGCCGCCAGATCTTCGCAACCGATCGTTTCCAGCATTTCAGACGGGCAACGCGATTCTCGTCTTGACGCGTTTTCCTAACGCGAACCGTACCCACTTCGCCCGAAAACGCTTTAGTCGCGCCCGATCACCTTCACGCCCCCCATATAGGGCTGCAGCACGTCGGGGACTGCGATCGAGCCGTCCTCCTGCTGATAGGTCTCCATCACGGCGATCAGCGCGCGGCCGAGCGCGGTGCCCGAACCGTTCAGCGTGTGGACGAAACGCGGCTTGCCGTCGGGACCGCGCGAGCGCGCATCCATGCGCCGTGCCTGGAAGTCGCCGCAGACCGAGCAGCTCGAGATCTCGCGGAATGCCCCGCCCTCGCCCTGCCCCGGCATCCAGACCTCGATGTCATAGGTTTTTTGCGACGAGAAACCCATATCTCCTGCGCAAAGCGTCATCACGCGATAATGCAGGCCGAGCCGCTGCAGCACCTGCTCGGCGCAGGACAGCATCCGCTCCAGCTCGTCCTTGCTCACCTCCGGCGTCGTGATCGAGACCAGCTCGACCTTGGTGAACTGGTGCTGGCGGATCATGCCGCGCGTGTCACGCCCGGCAGCGCCCGCCTCGGCGCGGAAGCACGGCGTCAGCGCAGTGAGCCGCATCGGCAGCTGCTTCTCGTCAAGAATGGATTCGCGCGCGAGGTTGGTGAGCGAGACTTCCGCGGTCGGAATCAGGCCGAGGCGCTCAGTCCTCAGCCGCTCCTGGTCGGGCGAGGCAAGCAGCTCGCCCTTGATCGCCCAGAACTGATCGTCCTCGAACTTCGGCAATTGGCCGGTGCCGAACATGATCTCGTTGCGCACCAGCAGCGGCGGATTGATCTCGGTATAGCCGTGCTCGTCGACGTGCAGGTTCAGCATGAATTGTCCGAGCGCGCGCTCGAGCCGCGCCAGCGCCTTCTTCAGCACGACGAACCGCGCGCCGGAGAGTTTTGCCGCCGCCTCGAAATCCATGTAGCCCAGCGCCGTGCCGAGGTCGTCATGCAGCTTCGGCGCAAAGCTGTAGTTGCGCTTGTTGCCGAACACGTGGTGCTGGACGTTGCCGTGCTCGTCGACACCATCGGGCACTTCGTCGAACGGAATGTTCGGGATCGCGGACAGCTCTTTGGTCAGCTCCTCATCGGCGGCTTTGGCGGCGGCCTCGAGCTGCGGCATCGTAGTCTTGAGCTCGGCGACTTCGGCCATCAGCTTGGCCGCGCGCGCCTCGTCCTTGGCCTTCTTGGCATCGCCGATCTCCTTGGACGCCGCGTTGCGCCGCGCCTGCGCCTGCTCGGACGCCAGGATCGCCGCGCGCCGCGTCTCGTCGATCGCGAGCAGCGAGGCCGACAACGGCTTCAGGCCGCGCCGGGCGAGGCCGGCGTCGAAGGCTTGCGGATTGTCGCGGATCGATTTGATGTCGTGCATGGCTGTGGTCCTGGATCGGCGCGTAAACAGACAACGGCAAACGTTGTACGTCAGCGCGTCCCCTAGCACAGCTGCCATCATCCGCGAAGGCGGATGATCCAGTATTCCAGAGACGGTGGTGATTCTCCGAGGGGCCGCGGCGTACTGGATTCCCCGCATCAGTGCGCAATTGCGCACCAGGCGGGGAATGACACCGGAGCGTGGGGCCGCCCTACTCCGCCGGATTGGCCGGCGTCGACACGTCGGTGCCGGTGGCGGCCTGCGCCGCGGCGGCGGCCTTCTTCTCCACCATCGCCACCGCGATGATCGAGCCCTCATAGAGCGCCATCAGCGGAATCGCCAGCGAGCACTGGCTGATCACGTCGGGCGGCGTCAGCACCGCCGCGATGACGAAGGCGATGACGATGAAATAGCGCCGCTTCTCGCGCAGCATCTTCGAGGTGATGATGCCGATGCGGCCAAGCAGCGTCAGGATCACCGGAAGCTGGAAGGCAATGCCGAAGGCAAAGATCAGCGACATCATCAGCGACAGATATTCGCCGACCTTCGGCAACAGCTCGATCTTTGCGGTCTCGTCGCTGCCGAGTTGCTGCATGCCAAGCGAGAAGCGCGCCAGCATCGGGAACACAACGAAATAGACCAGCGCCGCACCCAGCACGAAAAAGAACGGCGTCGCGACCAGATACGGCAGGAAGGCCTGCTTCTCGTGCTTGTAGAGCCCGGGCGCCACGAACATGTAGACCTGCCCCGCCACGATCGGGAACGAGATGAAGGCCGCGCCAAACATCGCCAGCTTCAGCTGGGTCAGGAAATACTCCAGAAACGCGGTGTAGATGAGCTTGGCGTTTGCGGGGTCGCCGACGGCCAGGACATATGGCCATACCAACACGTTGAATATCTGCTTGGCGAAGAAGAAGCAGAAGATGAACGCAATGCCAAAGCCGAGCAGCGCCTTGATCAGCCGCGAGCGCAGCTCGATCAGATGGTCCATCAGCGGGGCTTTGCTGGCCTCGATATCGGCGTCGGTCATGACGCTTTGGCGTCCTTGATCGCTTCGGATGGCGCGGTGTCCTGCGCAACCGGTGCCTGCTCGACCTCACGGGTGATCGCGAGCGGCTCGTTGGCGGCCGCATGCGCCTCGGCTTCAATGAAGGTCGCAGGCGTCGGCGCTTCCGGGGTGGTTGGTGTTACCGGCGGTTCGACCGCCGTTGTGGTCGACGTCTCTGCCGGCTTGTCCAGCGCATCGACACGGAGCGCGTCGCTGACGTCCTTCTGCAGCGAGGTCAGCGGATTGAAGCTGGTCGCGGCTTCCTTGACCTCGTCGAAGCTCTTCTTGAGGTCGGCCATTTCGGCCTCGCGCATCGCTTCCTGGAACTGGCCCTGGAATTCGGCGGCCATCTTGCGGGCCTTGCCCATCCATTGGCCGACCATGCGCAGCACGCCCGGCAGCTCTTTCGGGCCGATGGCGATCAGGGCCACGACCCCGATCAGGACCAGTTCACTCCACCCGATGTCGAACATGAGGTCTTCCGTTCACGCGAAGCCGCAGCCGGCCCAATCCCTTGCGCGCAGGATCGGGCCGCACCCCGCGTCTCGCGTGCTTCTTCCGGCTCAGACGGCCTTGCTGCCGACGTCGGACCGCGCCGCGGTCGGCGCACCATTGTGCTCGATGGACTTGGCCGGCTCGGGCTTCTCGGCGGGCTTGTCGTCGTCCTGCATGCCCTTCTTGAACGCCTTGATGCCCTGCGCCACGTCGCCCATCAGATCCGAAATCTTGCCGCGGCCGAACAGCAGCAGGACCACTGCGATCACCAGGATCCAGTGCCAAATGCTGAGTGAACCCATCCTGCAACCCTCCAAACGCGCATGGCCGGGGACCCGGCCGATCTTCACCGAAACCTAGGCTTGGCAGGTCTCAAAAACAAGGACCTAGGCAGCGCCAATTCGCTGTTGGCACTACGTAATCTTGCTAGTGTTAACCGGTCGCAGGGCACCGGTAAAACGCAAAGGCCTCACTCTTCGGTGCCGCCTTCACCGCCCCCCTCATTGCCGCCCTGCGGCGCCTCTTCCGGGGTCTCGGGCTCGACCGCAGGCGCCAGCGCAAGATCGAGGTCCTCGCCCGGTTCCAAGGGATCCTCATCCTCGCGAAGCTGCGGGTCGTCCGACGGCGTCGGCACGCTGAATCCGGTCGGCAGGCGCGAATCCAGCAGACCCGTGCCCTTCAGCTCCTCGAGGCCCGGCAGATCGCCGAGCTGTTCCAGGGTGAACTGCGACAGGAAGTCCTCGGTGGTTCCGAAGGTCAGCGGACGGCCGGGCGTCTTGCGGCGGCCGCGCGGCTTGATCCAGCCGGTCTCCAGCAGCACGTCGAGCGTGCCCTTCGAGGTGACCACACCGCGGATCTCCTCGATCTCGGCGCGCGTCACCGGCTGGTGATAGGCGATGATCGCCAGCACCTCGATCGCCGCACGCGACAGGCGGCGGGTCTCGGTGCTCTCCCGCGTCATCAGCCAGGCGAGATCGCCCGCCGTGCGGAAGGACCATTTGTTGGCGATGCGAACAAGATTCACCCCGCGCAAGGAATAGTCGGCCTGCAATTGCTCGAGCGCGGCCTTGACATCGACGCCCTCGGGCATGCGCTTGGCCAGCGTCGCGGTATCCAGTGGTTCACTCGAAGCGAACAGCAGCGCTTCCAGCAGCCGCAATTCCTCGGGACGTGCCTGGGATTCGTTCTCCATCGGCTCGGCCTCTTCTATCCGCACTTCAGCCAGGCTTGCCATGGCAGATTCTCCTTCTTGCACTTAACCGACCGGCGCATCAGGCGCAGGAGCTGCGTCCGGCACCGGTTTGGGGCGCCCCTTCCGGAAATAGATGGGCGCAAACGCCTCTTTCTGGTTCAGCTCGAGCTGACCTTCGCGAACCAGTTCCAGCGCGGCGGCGAAGCTCGAGGCGAACACCGTCGCGCGCTGCGTCGGATCGGCGACGTGCCGGACCAGGAAGTCGTCGAGCACGCCCCAATCGTCCTGCTCGCTGATGCTGCCGACCAGCCGCTCCAGCGTGGCGCGCGCCTCGGCGAGCGACCAGACCGTGCGCTTGGCCAGATGCACGCTCGCCAGCACGCGCGACTGGCGCTGCGAGGCGTAGGCGGTGAGCAAATCGTACAGCGTCGCCGTGTATTTCGGGTGCTTGATCTCGGCGATCTGCTCGGGCTCGCCGCGCGGGAAGATGTCGCGCAGCAATTGCTGCCTGTTCATCAGCCGGTTGGCGGCTTCGCGGATGGCCTCCAGCCGGCGCAGGCGATTGGCGAGCGCGGTCGCCATCTGCTCGGCGCTCGGGCCCTCCGCGCTCGGCGGCTCGGGCAGCAAGAGGCGCGACTTCAGGAAGGCGAGCCATGCCGCCATGACGAGGTAGTCGGCGGCAAGCTCGAGCCGGATCTTTCGCGCGGCTTCGATGAAGTGGAGATACTGGTCGGCCAGCGCCAGGATCGAGATCTTGGCGAGGTCGACCTTTTGCTGTCGCGCCAGCGCGAGCAGCAGATCGAGCGGGCCCTCATAGCCCTCGACGTCCACCACCAACGCCGGCTCACCCTCGGCGAGCTCTGCGGGCCGCCCGGTTTCGAAAGATAGAATTTCTGCGGTCATGCGGAAGCCGTGTTTGCCCGTGCGATCAATGCGTCCAGCTCAGTGCGTGCGGCGACGCGGTCGAGCGGTTGCGGCGCCTTGCGCGCGGCGAGCGCGGCGTTCGCCCGCTCCAGCGCCCGGCCCGACAGCTCAGGTGTCTGGCCGGCGACCTCGCGCATCTCCTCGATATTGCCGTTGCAATGCAGGGCCATGTCGCAGCCGGCCGCGAAGATGGCGCGGGTCCGCTCGGCGATATTCCCCGACAGCGCGTTCATCGACACGTCATCACTCATTAACAATCCCTGGAACCCGATTGCGCCGCGAATCACGTCAGCAATCATTGTCGCAGATGTCGTCGCCGGATGGGCGGGGTCGACCGCGCTAAACACAACATGTGCAGTCATGGCCATCGGCAGGTCCGAAAGCGGCTTGAACGCGGCGAAGTCGGTCCGTTCCAGCTCTCCCCTCGGCGTATCGACCGTCGGCAGCTTGAAATGGGTGTCGGCAGTGGCCCGGCCATGGCCGGGGATGTGCTTGAGGACCGGCAGCACGCCGCCCTGCTCCAGGCCCTCGGTGACCGCGCGCGCGATCGCCGCGACCTTGCCGGGCTCGGTGCCATAAGCCCTGTTCCCGATGACCGCATCGGCGCCCTCGACCGGCACATCAGCGAGCGGCAGGCAATCCACGGTGATGCCGAGATCGGCAAGATCGGCCGCGATCAGGCGGGCGGACAAGCGCGCCGCGGTGAGCCCGAGTGCCGAATCAGTGTCGTACAAGGTCGAGAAAACGGCGCCCGGCGGGTAGACCGGCCAGTGCGGCGGACCCAGGCGCTGCACCCGTCCGCCCTCCTGATCAATCAGGACAGGCGCGTCGGCGGCACTCGCCGTCGTCCGCAATTCCGCAACCAGTGCAGCGACTTGAGCTGGGGTTGCGACATTGCGCTTGAAGAGGATGAAGCCCCATGGGCGCTGGTCGCGGATAAACTCCCGCTCGACGGCGGTCAGTTCCGTTCCGGATACACCGGTAATGAAGGCCCGCGTGCTCATAACGGCCGATTAACCCTGACCCGCGAGGGGGTCAAGGAAACGGCCGTTAATTCCTCTGGACGAAGCAGGCGGACAAGCCTGCAGACTTCAGGCTGTTGCAGGCGTGCGTCGCCTCCTCGGCCGAACCATAGGGACCAGCGAAGGCGCGGTAGACGACGCCCTTGCCCTTGTCGGTGAGGTCGACGCGCTTGATCACCGGCGAACGGGAGCCGAGCACGCTGCCATATTTGCTCTGAAGCACGCGGTACGACGCGGCCGCGCTATCCTCGCTCTGCTGCGAGGAGACCTGCACGATGTAGCCACCGCCGCTGCTGGCGGGCGCGATTTGCGTCGGGGTGGTCGCAGCCACCCGCTGCGGCGGTTCGGCCGCCGGGACCGATTGCGGCGCCAGCGACATCGGCTGGTTGGCGCTGGCATTGGCCGAAGTCGGCGGATTGCGCGGTGCCGGCGGCACCACGGGCGCGGCAACAGGCTTCGGTGCAGCCGTCGGCTTGGCGGCGGCGGCCGATTGCGGCGTGGCGCTATCGGTCTGATCGCCCTTCACGGCGACAGTCCTGATCGGGCGCGGCGAACTGTTCGACATCGTGCCGTTGCTCGCGCCCGTGCTCGGCGGCGGCACCGCAGACGGCGACACGCTCGCCACCGACGGCGGGTTCGCGTTCTGGTTCAGCGGCGGGAACACCACGCGAGGACCACCCGCCTTGGCGTTGACGTCGACCGGCGCTTCTTCGCGCGGCACGATCTTCTCGGTGCCATCGCCGCTCACCATGCGATCCGGCACCTTGGCCGAGGAATCCGACGGCGCGGGTACGATCTTGGTCGGAGTGTTGTCGGCCTTGATGATCGGCGGCTCACCGCTGCGGGGCGATCCGACATAGGTCTTGTAGGCGAAGGCGGCGCCGGTGCCGACCACGGCAAGCGCCAGGATCGCTGCGACCGTCATCATGCCGCCGCGCTGCTTCTTGGGCTCTTCGGGCTCCGCCTCCGGATAGTCGCTCTGATACGCGTAGGGATCGTCGGGATAGGCCGGATCGCGCTGATAGTCCTGCTCGCCTGCCTCCAGCCGGCCATAGAGCGCATCGTCGTAACGCGCCGGATCGGGCTGCTGATGCGCCTCCTGATAGGCGTGTTGCTGGTAAGCCTGATCCTGCTGGTAGGCCTGATTCTGGTAGGACTGCGCCGGATAGGCATGATCCTGATAAGCCTGCGGCTGATGAAGTTCAGGCTCGGGCGCGGCGGGCTGGGCTGAATAGCGGTGCAACGGATGGACCGGGTTCACGGACACGGGATAGTCGGGCTCGGGAGCTGGCGCCGGCTGCGGCTGCACGTTGGCGCGCCGCATCCATGAGGGCGGCCCGGGCTGCGCTGGCGGGGCCTGCTCGGCATAGTCCTGCTGATAATCGTCTTGCCGATCCGCTTGCCGATAGTCGTCGTCCTGATAGCTCTGTGCGGGCGCAGGGACTGCCGGCGGATGTGCGCCGGGCCGCCCCTGAGCTGCGAACGGATCGGTCTGTCCGATCAGGCGGGCGAGCTCGGCCAAGGGATCGCTTTCCGCCTTGCCATGCTGGGCGCCACCGCGACCATAGTCATCGGAGGGAAACGGTCTGTCCTGATATCGTTCGGCCATCGTGATGATGCGTCCCTTCGGGAAAGCCGCGCGCCCCTCGACCAAGGCACGGCTTTCGACCCACAAGGCTTTCAACCAAGTCTAAGCGATCCGGCTTCTGCCGGTTACCCCCGATATTCCCCTTAAGTAGTTCGCCCCAAACTACCGCATCTCGTTCGGGGCATGGACGCCGAGGATGGCGAGGCCCGATGCCAGAACCGAGACGACGCCCTGGACCATGGCCAGTCGCGCCTTTGTTAGATCTGCATCATTATTGATAATGAAGCGTAAATAGGGCAAATCGCGCCCCTTCGTCCAAAGTGCATGAAATTCGCTGGCTAAATCATAGAGATAAAAGGCAATTCGGTGCGGCTCGTGGGCCGCGGCGGCAGCTTCCAGCATGCGCGGAAATATTGCGAGCCGCTTGAGCAGGTCGAGCTCGACGGGGTCTGACAGCCGTTCCACCGCCGACTCAGCGAGCCAGGCGATCCGCTCGCCGGCATCCTCCGGCAGTTCCGGGAACACCTCCGCTCTCGCGTTTCGGAAGATCGAGTGGCCGCGGGCGTGGCCGTACTGGACGTAGAACACCGGGTTATCGCGCGACTGTTCCATGACCTTGGCGAGGTCGAAGTCGAGCACCGCGTCGTTCTTGCGGTAGAGCATCATGAAGCGGACGGCATCCTGGCCGACCTCATCCACCACCTCACGCAAGGTGACGAAGTCCCCGCTCCGCTTGGACATTTTCACCGGCTCGCCGTTGCGCAGCAGCTTGACGAGCTGGACGATCTTGACGTCGAGCGAACCCTTACCAGAGGTCGTCGCCTTCACCGCCGCCTGCATGCGCTTGATATAGCCGCCATGGTCGGCGCCCCAGACGTCGATCATCTCCGCAAAACCGCGGTCGAACTTGTTCTTGTGGTAGGCGATGTCGGCGGCAAAGTAGGTGTAGGAATTGTCCGACTTGATCAGCGGACGATCGACGTCGTCGCCGTAAGCCGTCGCTTTGAACAGCAGCTGCTCGCGGTCTTCCCAATCCTCGACCGGCGCGCCCTTCGGCGGCGGCAGGCGGCCTTCGTAGACATCACCCTTGGCCTTCAGGAAATCGATGGTCTCGGCAACCCTGTTGTTGCCGGTCTCGATCAGCGAGCGCTCGGAGAAAAACACATCGTGGCGGATGTTGAGGGCGGCGAGATCGTCCTTGATCTCGTCCATCATCATCGCGATCGCCTTGGCGCGCACCGTCGGCAGCCACTCGACCTCGCTCATCGCGAGGAGCTTGTCGCCGTGCTCTTTCGCCAGCGCCGCGCCGACCGGCTTCAGGTAGTCGCCCGGATAGAGCCCCTCCGGGATCGCACCGATGTCCTCGCCGAGCGCCTCGCGGTACCTGAGGAACGCGGAGCGCGCGAGCACGTCGACCTGGGCGCCCGCGTCGTTGATGTAATATTCGCGCGCGACGTCGTGGCCCGCGAACTGGAGCAGGCTCGACAGCGCGTCACCAAACACGGCGCCGCGGCAATGGCCGACATGCATCGGACCGGTCGGATTGGCCGAGACGTATTCGACATTGACCTTGGACCCGCCGCGGACGCGGCCGTAATCGGCGCCCTCGCGCAGCACCGTCCGCAGCGCCTCGGCCCAGGCGGCCGGCCTCAAGGTCAGATTGATGAAGCCGGGACCGGCGACGTCGACCTTGGCGATCAGCGCGTCCGCGCGCAGCCGCTCTGCGATCCGCTCGGCGAGGTCGCGGGGCTTTGCCTTGGCCTCTTTCGCCAGCACCATGGCGGCGTTGGTCGCCATGTCGCCATGGGAGGGATCGCGCGGCGGCTCGACCACCACGCGCGCGAAATCGATGCCCTCGGGCCAGTTGGCTTCCGCCGCCAGCGTACGGCAGGCGGCGTGCACGCGTGCAAGCACGTCGGCGAACAAATGCAGTGCTGAGGATGTGTCGGGCATGGCCGCCGCCTAACGCAAATCGGGGGTCGAGTCAAAAAGCCGCTGGTGCTCGGTCAGGGCGAAACGGTCGGTCATTCCGGCAATGAAATTGCCGATCCGGCGGGCCCGGTCACCCTCATTATCCGCCTCCGCCCCCAGCAGCCATTCCGGCGGCAGCTCGCTAGGGGCTTTCAGGTATTTCGCGAACAGGTCGAACAGGATCTGCTCCGCCTCCCCCATCACCCGCATCACCCGCTTGTGACGGTACATGTGCTGATAGAGGAAGGTCTTGATGGCGGCCTCTTCCTCGGCGACCTCGGCCGGAAATGCGACCAGCGCCCGGCTCTGCTGGCGGACATCCTGGGCCGATTGGGGCTTCACCGCGGCGAGGTTCTTCTGCGCCTGCGCGAACACCGCGCCGATCAGGTGCGAGATCAGCTCGCGCACCAGCTCGGCACCGCGCCTGAGGTCTTCGAGATCGGGATAGTGCGCTGAGGTCTCGGCGATGATCTCAGCCGTGAGCGGCATCACCTTGAGATCGTCGAGATGGAACAGGCCGGCGCGCAGGCCATCGTCGATATCGTGGGCATCATAGGCGATGTCGTCGGCGATGGCGGCGACCTGCGCCTCCAGCGAGGCGAAGCTCCACAATTCGAGGTCGTAGGTCTTGATGTAGTCGGCGATTCCGACGGGAATGCCCTGCTCGCGATAGCGCCCCACCGGCGCGCCGCCGCGGTCGGTCAGCGGACCGTTGTGCTTGACGATGCCCTCCAGCGACTCCCAGGTCAGGTTGAGCCCGTCGAAATCAGGATAGCGATGCTCGAGCGAAGCGACGACGCGGAGCGTCTGGGCGTTGTGGTCGAAGCCGCCAAATTCCTTCAGGCAGGCGTCCAGCGCCCGCTCGCCGGCATGGCCGAACGGGGGATGACCGAGATCATGGGCCAGCGCCAGCGTTTCGGTGAGGTCCTCGTCCAGCCCGAGTTGCCGGGCCAGCGCACGGGCGATCTGCGCCACCTCCAGCGAATGGGTCAGCCGGGTGCGGTAATGGTCGCCCTCGTGGAACACGAACACCTGGGTCTTGTACTTCAGGCGGCGGAACGCGGTGGAATGGATCACCCGGTCGCAATCCCGCCGGAACGGGCTGCGGGTCCGGCTCGGCGGCTCCGCGACCAGCCGGCCCCGGCTGCTATCGGGATCGCAGGCATAGGGCGCGCGGGGGGCTGCCATTCCGACGGACACGACGAATTTAGTCCCTATCCATTTGATTCTGCGTATCCTTGCACTTAACTATGCCGGACGCGGGATACCAAATGAATTGGGCAAGTGAACCTGGTATGACCGCGCGACTATCGGAGACGAGCCATGACGACCGACGTGACCATCAGTGACCGCGCCGCACGCCGGATTGGAGAGATCCTCAAGGGCGAAGGCTCTGGCGCGATGCTGCGCATCTCCGTCGAGGGCGGCGGCTGCTCGGGTTTCCAGTACAAGTTCGACATCGACCGTGCGCGAACCGACGACGATCTCGTGATCGAGCAGGAAAATGCAGTGGTGCTGGTCGATTCCGCCTCGCAGCCGTTCCTGGCGGGATCGCAGGTCGATTTCGTCGACGACCTGATCGGCGCTTCGTTCCGCGTCAACAACCCCAACGCCACGGCGTCCTGCGGCTGCGGGACCAGCTTCTCGGTCTAGCCCGACCGCCTACGCGCCTGTTATCTGCTTCTCCTCGTCCGTCCACTCCATCTCGGCCGGCATCAGCTCCGGTTGCAGCGGCGCGTCCTCTGACATCGTGTAGCCGTCAAGCGCGCGCAGCAAGGCCGCGACCAGCGCCGGCTTGCGCAGCGGCTTGGCGAGGAAGTCCGACATGCCCGCCTCGCGGCAGATCCTGACGTCCTCGGGGAAGGCATTGGCGGTCAGCGCGACGATCGGCAAAGCTTCGCAGCGCCCGCCTTGCGCGCGGATGGCGCGGGTGGCCGCGAGCCCGTCCATGTCGGGCATGCGCACGTCCATCAGCACCACGTCGCAATTGCCTTCGGATGCTGCCGCGACGGCCTCAGCGCCGTCGGTGACGACGCGCAGCTCGACGTCGAAGGCCCCCAACATCTTGCTCACGACCATGCGGTTGACTGCATCGTCCTCCGCGACCAGCACCTTCAGCGGCCGATCGAGACCGGCGATACGGGCCTTGAGCTCGTCGGCCTCGTCGTGGCCGGCCGTCTGCTCGGAGGCCTGGGCCTGGCTCCAGGGCAGCACCAGCGTGAAGCGGAAGGTCGAGCCCTCGCCCGGCGCCGAGGTGACGCCGATGGTGCCGCCCATCTGCTCGATGATGCGCCGAGAGATCGCAAGGCCGAGGCCAGTGCCGCCGAAGCGGCGGCTGATCGAGGCGTCTGCCTGCGCGAAGTCGCTGAAGAGCTGGCCGAGCTTTTCGGGAGCGATTCCGATGCCGCTGTCGGTCACCGTCCATTCGACGGTCGCCAGCAAGTCGCGGCGCGCCTGGCAGGTCGCCGAGATCGTCACCTCGCCTTCATCGGTGAACTTCACCGCATTGGACGCGAGGTTGAGCAGCACCTGGCGGATGCGTGCGACGTCGCCGCGCAGCGTCGGCGGCAGGTTCGGGTCGAGTTCCAGCTTGACCGTCAGCCCCTTGCCCTTGGCGCTCGCGCGCACCACGGTCGCGACCGCCTCCACCAGCGCCTGCGGAGCGAAGTCGATCACCTCGAAGGTGAAGCGCCCGGCCTCGAGCTTGGACAGGTCGAGGATGTCGTTGAGGATGCGCTGGAGATTGTCGCCGGACTCGCGGATCGTGGTGACCGCCTCGCGCTGCTCCGGATCGAGCCTGGTCTCCAGCAGCATGCTGGCAAGCCCGAGCACGCCGTTCATGGGCGTGCGGATCTCGTGGCTCATCACCGCGAGGAAGTCCGACTTGGCGCGGCTCTCGGCCTCGGCCTTTTCCGCGCGCCAGCGTTCGGTCACGTCGCGCCCGAAGCCGCGATAGCCGAGGAACTGGCCCTCGCGATCATAGGCCGGCTTGGCCGTCAGCGACCACAGTCGCGCCTCGCCGCCGGCGACGACCTTGAGGTTCATCTCGTGCAGCGGCTCGTTCTGCTCCATCAGGCCGACGACGTTGTAGGCCGCGCTCTTGTCCTCCGGGCACAGCATGTCGAGCACGTCGGCGAAATGCGATCCCTTCAACAGCGGCAGCGGCAACTGGGCGACATCCGCGAAGCGCTCGGGCACGTCGATCAGATGCCCTTCGGCATCGGTCTGCCACAGCCAGTCGCTGGCGTTCTCCTGAAAGTCCTTCAGCAGCAGCGAGATGATCTCGGTCTGGCGTTCGAGCTCGAGCTGGGCCTTGAGATTGCCGAGGAACAGATTGCCCTGCGAGACGATACTGCGCGCCATGAAAAATGCGAACAGCAGCAGGAACACCGCCGTCACCAGATACGGCCCGGCGCCGCAGAGCAGCATCGCACCGGCGCAGGCGGTCGTCATGGTGGCGAGATAGACGAGGCCGGCACGCGGGAAGGTCGACAGCGTGAAGGCGCCGCCCGACATCATGCCAACCATCAGGCAGGCCAGGATCAGCTGGCTGGTCGGCTCGATGCGGCTGAACAGAGCGAGCGGCAGCGCGCCCCAGATCGCGGCGAGCAAGACCGCCTGCCGCAGCATCTGCCGCGCGGCGCGAGGCGAGGCCTCCTGCGGCGGTTTCTGGTGCGACCGCCGCCAGGCGCGCACCGCGAGCGAGGCGGTGGCGGCGAGCGTCAGGCCCCAGATCGCGAGGAAGTCGTTCCAGCCCCTGCCCCAGAACAGGATCAGCACGATGGCGACGTTCAGCATCGTCACCGCCATCGTCACGGGAATCAGCCGCGTCACGGCGTCGATCTGCTTGGCGCGGATGCGGCGGATCTCGCGCTCGCTGAGATCGGCGGTCAGGCCGTCCTCGATCTCGAAGCCGCCGAGCCAATACAGGAACGCGCCGATCAGGCCGTCACGCGGCTCGGTTTGCTTCATCGACTTGTCAGGCCATCCCATTCGCGGAACCTTTTGACGATCAATGGCCTGCCGCCTGCTTAAGCCGGGTTAATTTTGTGGGAGATTTTGCGGCGTCCTTGACGGGCGCGTTTGCAGTTTGTTCTAACCATGGCCCCTGCCCGGAGCCCGCCGACATGACCATCAGAGTTGCCACCTGGAACGTGAACTCGGTCCGGCAGCGGATCGACCTCCTGCTGACCTGGCTCAGGGAATGCCAGCCGGACATCGTCTGCCTCCAGGAGATCAAATGCGTCGACGAGGCCTTTCCGCGGCTGGAGATCGAGGCGCTCGGCTACAACGTCGTCACCCATGGCCAGAAGACGTTCAACGGCGTCGCGCTGCTCTCCAAGCTCCGGTTCGACGAGACCAAGTCGGGGCTCGCCGGCGACGACGAGGACGCCCATGCCCGCTTCATCGAGGGCGTGGTGACGCTGAAGTCGGGCGTGATGCGCATCGCTTGTCTCTATCTGCCCAATGGCAATCCGGTCGGGACCGAGAAATATCCCTACAAGCTCAAATGGATGTCGCGGCTTCTTGATTATTCGAAAGAGCGCCTCAAGACTGAGGAGCCGCTGATCCTCGCCGGCGACTTCAACGTCATCCCGCACGCCCGTGACGTCCATAACCCCGCCGCCTGGACCGAGGACGCGCTGTTCAAGCCGGAGACGCGGGAGAGCTTTCAGTCCCTGCTCGGCCTCGGGCTGACCGATGCCTTGCGGGCAGTCACGGATGAGCCCGGGCTTTACACCTTCTGGGACTACCAGGCCGGGGCCTGGCAGAAGAACCAGGGCCTGCGGATCGATCACCTGCTGCTGTCGCCCCAGGCCAGCGACCGGCTCGCCAATGTCGGGATCGACAGCTATGTGCGCGGCTGGGAGAAGCCGTCGGACCACGTGCCGGTGTGGGCGGATCTGGATCTGGAGGCGGCGTAGGCTACGCAGAATTGGTGGGCACGCTGCGCTTTGCCCACCCTACGAGACCGAGATTGCCGAGCTACTGCCGGCGGCCGCCCTGCACCCACTGTTCCAGCATTTGCAGGCACATGGCGCGGTCGTCGTCGGAGGCCTTGGCGAAGGCGCGGCTGTAGCTTTCCTTGATCCAGGTCTCTTCGGCGCCGGCGCTGTCACGCGCCAGCGTCAGCCACATCAGGCCGCGCGCGGCCTGCCGCGGCAGGCGGTCGCCGTTGAACAGCATCTGGCCGAGCAGCGCCTGCGCCTCGTGCTGGCCCTTCTGCGCGGCGAGGCCGAGCCAGCGCGCGCCATAACGGAAATCCTCGCGCGAGGCGTCCGGCGTCTTCAGGTAGAGCCGGGCGAGATCGTATTGAGCGTCGGCATTGCCGAAATAAGACGCCGCATAGGAGAACATCTCCCGCGCCCGCTCCGGATCCGACTTGACCTTCGAGTTCGGGATGCCGCTCAGATAGTAGCGGCCGAGCGCGACGAAGGCGTTGGCCACGATCTGCGCCTGCGGTGCCGACGGGCTGTCCTCGGCATGCGCATTGGCGATCCGGCTGAAATATTCGAAGGCGCGCAGATCGTCCTGGGCGACGCCGTCGCCATTGGCGTACATGCGGCCGAGCTTCCACTGCGCGATGGGGTGGCCACCCTCGGCGGCATACTGCAGCGCACTGAGCGAGGTCTCCTGAGGCACAGCCGCCGGCGCGACCTTGCCGCGCGCGGTCACCGCGGTCCCCGGCAAGGTGGTCACGACCGGGATGGTCGCGTCCTTCGGGTTGACCGGAGCCCCGTCGAAGGCAAGCGCCGGGGCGGCCAGCGCACCGGCCCCCAACACAAACGCAACTATGGCACGCCTAGATGTCCGCATAGCACTGTTTCTCGTGCGCGCCGCCCGGATGGGTCACTGCCCCCCCGACCGCTGGTCCAACCTGTTGAGCATACTTCCAGAGCGCACCTGACGTGTGGTTAGTCGCGCGAGCGGTCCATTTGGTCTTGCGCTGGGCCAGCTCGGCGTCGCTCAATTTTACGTTAAGGGTACCGGCGACCGCGTCGATCTCGATGATGTCGCCGTCCTCAAGCAGCCCGATCGGGCCGCCAATGGCCGCTTCCGGCCCGACATGGCCGATGCAGAAGCCGCGGGTGGCGCCGGAGAAGCGGCCGTCGGTGATGAGCGCGATCTTGCCGCCCATGCCCTGGCCGGTCAGCGCCGCGGTGGTCTGGAGCATTTCCCGCATGCCGGGGCCGCCCTTCGGCCCCTCGTAGCGGATCACGATGACTTCGCCTTCGTGGTAGGTGCGCTTCTGGACCGCCTCGAAAGCATCCTCCTCACGGTCGAAGCACCTGGCCGGACCGGTAAACCTGAGGTTGGACATTCCCGCGACTTTCACAATCGCACCTTCTGGCGCCAAATTGCCCTTCAGACCGACCACGCCGCCAGTGACGGTGATGGGCTTGTCTGCCGGGTGCACCACGTCCTGGTGCGGATTCCACTTCACGCTCTTGAGGTTTTCGGCGATCGTGCGGCCCGTGACGGTAAGGCAATCACCGTGCAGGAAGCCGTTGTCGAGCAGCGTCTTCATCAGAAGCGGTATGCCACCTACTTCAAACATGTCTTTGGCGACATAACGGCCGCCCGGCTTCAAATCCGCGACATATGGTGTCTTTTTGAAGATTTCGGCAACGTCGAACAAGTCGAACTTGATGCCACACTCATGCGCGATCGCCGGCAGGTGCAGCGCAGCATTGGTCGAGCCGCCCGAGGCGGCGACCACGGCGGCGGCATTCTCCAGCGCCTTGCGGGTGACGATGTCGCGCGGCCGGATGTTTTCGGCGATCAGGTCCATCACCTTCTCGCCCGCGGTCATGCAGAAGGCGTCGCGGATTTCATAGGGTGCCGGAGCACCGGCCGAGTAAGGCAGTGCAAGGCCGATCGCCTCGGACACGGTCGCCATGGTGTTGGCGGTGAACTGCGCGCCGCAGGCACCCGCCGAGGGGCACGCCACGCGCTCGATCTCGTCGAGGTCCTCGTCCGACATGGCGCCGACCGAGTGCTTGCCAACGGCCTCGAACATATCCTGCACGGTGACCTGCTGCCCGCGGAACGTGCCGGGCAGGATCGAGCCGCCATAGATGAAGATCGAGGGCACGTTGAGACGGACCATCGCCATCATCATGCCCGGCAGCGACTTGTCGCAGCCGGCGAGCCCGACCAGGGCGTCATAGGCATGGCCGCGGACGGTCAGCTCGACGGAGTCGGCGATGCATTCGCGCGACGGCAGCGAGGAGCGCATGCCGTCATGGCCCATCGCGATGCCGTCGGTCACGGTGATGGTGCAGAACTCGCGCGGGGTGCCGCCGGCCGACGCCACGCCCTTCTTCACCGCCTGCGCCTGGCGCATCAGGGCGATGTTGCAGGGAGCCGCCTCATTCCAGCAGGATGCGACGCCGACGAAAGGCTGGTGGATCTGCTGGGTGGTCAGACCCATGGCGTAGAAATAGGACCGATGCGGCGCGCGCGCAGGGCCTTCCGTCACGTGACGGCTCGGCAGCCTCTGCTTGTCAATCTTCGCGCTCATCGCAAACCAGTTTCCTCGGTCAACCCTTTCAGACCCGAAAAATCAGAGCCAAGATTTGAATCGACCTTGGGATTTCTCGTCGCCTTCGAAGACCGCCGCTGCCCTAGAACATTAGAGCGATTTTATTCATGTTTGGGTGTGGCCAAAAAGCGGCGGTGATGCGAACCACCAGTGATGACGGTTAAATCGGAACCGAGTGTTGCGTAGACAGCACAATCGTTACCGGGAAGACACGGGGTGGACTACTTCAATACCCTCGCGGTGAGGCTGATTCACAACTTCAGATTTTCTATCGGCAACAACACTTCCCCATTTGCTCCACGAGGCGGTGACCGCGCGGGTGAGTCGGGGCGCGCTGCTCATCAAGGATTCTTCCCTCGTGTCCCGGACAAGCCGCAACGCCTCTTAGCGTTGCGGCGCAGAGCTGGGACCCAGAAAGCGACAGGGCGCTGCGCTGCGTCCGGGGCACCAGCGGAGTTATGACGCACGCTTTTCCACGCCGTCATTGCGAGCGAAGCGACTTGTCCGCCGAAGCCTCGGCGAAGGCGGAAGCAATCCAGAGTCTTTCCGCGGAGGGATTCTGGATTGCTTCGTCGCAAGCGCTCCTCACAATGACGGAGCAGGAGGCACCATCGCGATGCTCCAATGCATATCCCAGCTGCAGTGCCGTAGGGTGGGCAAAGGCGCATCGCGCCGTGCCCACGATCTCTGTCCATAAGCAACAAGGCGTGGGCACGCTGCGCTTTGCCCACCCTACGAGATCGAGATTGTGGCACGCAGCTCAGCTCACGGACATGCCTTCGCGTCCTCGCGGCGCAATTCGCCCGAGCTTTGCTTGGTCTCGCTACCCTCTCATCCAAGAGGGCGCAGGGAAGGCCGGGTGCTGGCTCGCACCCGCGGTCTGCTGCGCGAAAAGCACGCGCAGGAAGAACCGCACAGCAGCATACAGGTGGTGCCGATCACTCGGCCTTCCCTGCGCAGTGGCTGGACGGCTTATGCCGTGATCTCCCGGGAGCCGACCATTCCTTCTGGCCTCCCTCGCCCCGCGAATTGGATGATGCAGTCTGCCCGGTTGGGCTCGCTCGCACCTTCGCAAGGACTTGACCGTGGCAACGACGGCCAGGACCACACGGTTTTGCCGTACGCGCGTTCGCTGGTCACCACATTATCTCCCGGCCTTGTCGACGTTGCCGAAAGAATGTGGCGAGACGAACTGAACAGCGCCGCTCGTCCGCACGAAGCCTCGGGCTCACAGGGACAACCCGCCCTGCCCGCACCTCTCGTGCCGACGCTGCCGCGTCCACCGCAAGCCCGGCTCGCGACAGTGACGACCACATAGTCGCCCCTCTTGGATGAGCCGGGATGGACGACACATACGCCGAAACCGAATTTCGGTAAAGCGGAATATTTTTAGCGACGTGGATTGACAGAGGGCGAAACAGGCACGATCGCGTAGCCCGGATGGAGCGCCAGCGTAATCCGGGACGGTGCACAATGCCGGGCGAGCGGCCCCGGATTGCGCTTTGCTCCATCCGGGCTACGGCCACGATCGGCCGCTCAGGCCGACATCGCTCGGTTGCGCCCAGCCGGATCGCCCAGACGGACGATCTCACAGATGGCGACGAGGCCGGCGAGCCAGACGGCGCTGGTCAGTCCAATGCGCGTCACGATGGCTGCGGTGAAGGCGCCCTCGCCGCCGAGGAACGGCGTCGCGGCGAGCAGCGCGAGCTCGTAGATCCCGTAGGCGGCGACGAGCGTGATCGCCAGCATCAGTGGCGTGCGGCCCTGCGGCAGCAGGCCGAGCACCGTCGACGAGGCCGCGGTCGCCAGAAGCGCGGCCGCGCCGATCACGAAGCCCCAGGCAATGGTGCCGACGTCAACGGGATAATGCAGCACGCCGAAACCGATGGTCTGGTTGACGAGCCAGGCACCGGTGACGACGAGCAGCGCCGGACGCTGCGGCAGCATCGCCGCGGCAACGACGGCGAAGGTCGCGAACGGCGTGGCGCAGGCGAACGCAAAACTTGCGAGCGCGCATGACGCCGTCAGCAGCGCAAAGCAGAACATCGGCGCATGGCGCGGCGCGACCGGGTGAAGCCGGAAGCGATCGCCACCAGATGGCAGGATGCTGAGAGCCATGGTTGAATCTCCTTCTTTCGAATTCTAGTCCATTTAGGGGCCCGTGACGAAAATCAGAACGTTGCGCCGGCCTTGAGCAGATAGGTGCGGCCGGGCAGCGGATAGGCGCTGAAGCGGCCGTCCGTGAAGGTGCTCGCGATGGCGTAGTCGTAGTAGAGCGCGTTCAGCACATTGTTGATGCTGAGGGACCAGAAGTAGCGCTCAACCTGGCCGCTGAGCTTGAGATCGATCGTGCCGTTGGCGGGAATCGGCTTCTGGGTGCCCGCCTGGTCGTTGTCCATGCGTCGCTCGCTCCAGAAGCGCGCGGTGGCATCGAGCACCACGTAATTCTGCCAGATGTTCCAGGTGATGCCCGCACTCGCCGTGTAGCGCGACACCAGCGGCACGTCGTTGCCGGCCCAGATGCCTTCGCGGAAGACCGCGCGGGTGTAGGCCACGCCGGAGCGCAGCAGCAGGGCATCGTTGACGCGATAGGACAGGCTGGTCTCCGAGCCGTAGCGGCGGGTCGGATCGAGATTGGTGTTGTAGAACAGGACCGGATTGAAATGGACCTCGTTGGTGAGATCCATCAGATAGAGACTACTCTGCAGCTGCAATCCGCCTCCCTTGATGCGAACACCGCCCTCGATATCCCCAGAGGTCTGGGTCTTGAGCTGGAACGTTTGCGGGATCGCAGCGAAGGTCAAGGGATCGAAGGAAGGCCCCGAGGAAAGGCGCTCGTCGACATCAGGCGTGCGGAACGCGCGCGCAATGCGGCCGAACAGCGAGACCTGGTCGTTGAGGCGATGCTCGGCCCCGAGATGCAGCGCATATTGGGTCTCGTTGCTCGTCAGCGGCAGCGCGCCGATGTCGGCGTTGAAGGGAGCTGCCGGGTCGAAATTGTCGCGTGCCGCAAGTCTGACGTTCTGCACACGCGCTCCGTAGGAGATGTCCGTCGTGGACGCGATTCCCAATGTGTGCTGGACATAACCCGCAACCGTCTGCTGCCTGAGGTCGTAATTGTGCCAGGGGGAGAGCCCCTGCCCCGCGCCGCGGTTCTGCTCAAAGCTCGCATCGTAATAGTCGATGCCGGTCAGGAGCTGCGACGGCATGCCGAGCAGCAGGCTCTTCACGCTGAGCCGCGGTGTGATCGACCAATTCGTCAGATGGGAACCGACATAGGTCGACGTGAAGAACGCCGGAACCGGCGTCGGGGTGGAAAAGAAAGCACTCTGCTGCTTCTTGTCGCGCACGCCGCCGTCGACAATGAGATCGACGCCGTTGACCAGGGTCTTGGTGAAGCCCGCGGTCGCACCAAAACCCTGCTGGTTGGCGTAGTTGAACGGCGTGCTTGTCCCTCGCCGGTTGGCCCTGAGCTCGTCGAGGCCGATGGAGGGATCGACGGTGCGGCCGCCCGGCAGTCGCAGCTCCTGATTGTCGCCGCTGACGGTAAGAAAAGCACTCAGGCCCAGCGTCGTGTAGTTGAGATTGCCGACGCCGTTCTGCTGCGAATAGCGATTGTTGTCGCGGTAGCCATCGGTCCTGACCGTATTGCCGTAGAACGAGGTCGACCACGGACCGGAATTGAGCGAGGTCGAGACATTGCCGAGCCTGGTGTTGAACGAGCCGAAGCCGGCCTCGATGCGCGCGGTCACGGGCGGTCCGCCGACGCCATTTTTGGTAACGATGTTGATCACACCACCGACCGCGTTGTCGCCGTAGAGCACCGCGCCGGAATTTCCCCGCGTGACCTCGATGCGTTCGATCGAATTGAGCGGGATGGTGGAGAGGTCCACCTGCGCCATGTCGACGTCGTTCAACCGTCGTCCGTTGACCAGCACCAGCGTGTTGGCGGTGGCAAAGGCGCCGAAGCCACGCAGGTCCACGCTGGTCTTGGCGCCGATCTGGCCGCCATAGAGCGTCGTGAGTTGGGCCCCCGGCGTCTGCATCGCGATGATCTCGGCAAGCGTCTGCGATGGCGAATGCGCGATATCCGCGGCCATGATGACGGTCGTGGCAGCCCCGACGATGCCGCCGCCGCCGGCGGCAGCCTCACCGCCGGAGCCCGATGAGCCGGCGCCATTGCCTGCCGGCGCGACAGTCGTCCTCGCCCGCTGCCGAGTCGCCTCGCCGTCACCGATCGCCCTCGCCCGCGTGCGGTTGTGATCGTCGGGCTGCGTCACTTCGATCGGCGGCAATTGCTCGGCAAGCGCGTGCTGGGCGAAGGCGGAGGACAGATCGAGCGAATGGAAGGAAACGGATGCGAGCAGGCCGGCGGCAAGGCGCCTGGCGGCAGAGACGATACGGGACACAATTGTAACCTCGGTATGACGTCAGTGGCACGTCACAGCGAACGAGGTTTCACGGCAGAGCGATGGATTGCTCCGGTGAAGCTAATGTCTGTACTCCCCGACCGACATCTTCGCGTGTGACCACGGCTGACGGCAGGTCTCCTGGCTCGCGGGTCGTAACCTTGCGTCGCCTTCCCAGGACCGAGTTTCCCAGTGGCATGAGACGAAAGATTCACCGCTTACAGTTGCGGGGGCAGCCGTGGCGTTGAGACAGATCCCTGCGTTGGGACAATCCCGCACCACATTCCCTTTTGATCTCCCTGAGGAGAACCGTCGCCGATCATTTACGAGCCGTTGGCCCCGGGAGTCAATCGACCGGTCGATGCCGGGCGCTCAGGTCCGCCCTCGCACACGTTGCGCCTGGGCCCAGGCGACAGCGACGTCGCGCGGCGGAACATCGACGCGCTTGATCGGGGTCAATTCGCCGGAGGCCGAGACGATCGCGGTCTCCTCGCGACGACAGCGCGTGCAGACAAAGCGGACCTCGTGCGGGGACGCCGACCAGCTCGACCGCTTCACATTGGCCGCCATCGGCCAGGCATCACAATGCGAGCACGACACCAGAAATCGACCGGGATCGAGCATACCCATTTCCATCGGACTCCGCGTCCTGCCCACCTGCTTCAATGATTAACCCAAGTGAATCGTTCCGGTGCCCCAGCACCGCCCCTGGGTGCGCCGGAGAAAGCGGTAGCCTCAGCGCGCGCCCTTGAGGGTGCAGGAGGTGGTGCAGGTGACCGTGGTGCCGCGATCGCACGATTTGCACGCACTGACGCACTGGTTCATGTCGCGGGGATTGTAGCTGTAGTTCCGCATCGGGCAGGTCAGCGTCGAGCCGGTGATATCCTGCTCCTGGTCGCAGGCCGCCGTCATGAGCGCGACTATGATCACGGCAACGAGGCGCATGTGATTGCCCTGTCAAGCATGGCAAATGACACTCGCGAGGTGCGCTGCAATGCAGCGAACCCCGGCCTTTCCACCACGAGCGATCGCTCGCGACGTCAAGGATGCGCGCCAAACCTTAAGAACGGATTGCAGCCGGCGTCAGGCCGCAGCCTTGGTCGCGATCGCCTGCCGCATGTCCACCGCCAGCTGACGGTACTGTTCCGAGAGTTTCAGATAGAACTCGCGCTTGGTGCTGTCGGTGGCGAGCTTGGCGATCAGCTCGCATTCGGCGGTGAGCGTCTCGAACCGTTCCAGCCTGTCCTGAAGTTCCGTCATCGGCGTGTCCCCGTCAAACGCCTCAAGGACATCCAACCTAAGCCCGGGAAATAGGTCACGGCGAACATCGTTATCGAGTAGAAACGTTTTTTCCGGACAGGGCGGGCCGACCCAACAAAAACGGCTATTTCTGCTCCAGGCGCCAGGCGCCGTCCCACCCCTCCTCCGGCGGCTTGGCCTCGAATTGCGCGATGCGGCCGAGCATCGTGCGCGAGGGGCCGTCGCCGGGGACGGCTTCGAGCGCGGCGTTGAAGGCGGCGCGCGCCTCGTCGAAGCGGCGGGCCCGATAGGCCGCGAGCGCTTCGGCATAATGCGTGCGCAGGCTGTCCTGCGCGGCGGTGAGCGCGCCGGCCCGCGCCATCACCTCGAAGATCGGCTGCGGCGCGCTCTGGCCGGCGACCGCCAGACGATCGATCTCGCGCAATTCGAGCCGCGCTCCGATCGCATCAGCAGTTGCCTGCGAGATCAGGATGCGGGTGCCGTAGACCTTGTTGACGGCCTCCAGCCGCGACGCCAGGTTCACGGCATCGCCCATCACGGTGAAGCTCATCATCAATTCGGAGCCGATGCTGCCGGTCAGGACCTCGCCGGTGGCGATGCCGATCCGCAGGTCACACGGCGCCGGCATGGCGCGGATGCCGAGCAGGTCGGGCAGCTGCTTCTGCAGCGCGGGCACCTGGTCGACCATCTCGGTTGCGGCGATGCCGGCCAGGAGCGCCTGCTCGTCCTCCTCGATGAAGGGCGGGCCCCAATAGGACATGATGGCGTCGCCGATATATTTGTCGATGATGCCGCGATTGCTCCTGATCGGTCCGGACATCACCGTGAAATAGTGGTTCATCACCCTGACGAGGCCACGCGGGGTCATGCCCTCGCTCATCGAGGTGAAGCCGCTCATGTCGCAGAACATGATGGTCATGACCCGGCGCTCGCCGTCGATCGCGACCTCGGGCCGGTCGATAAGCCCCTGCACCACCTTGGGATCGATGTAGCGGCCAAAGGTCTCGCGGATGCGCTCGTTGTGCCTGAGCTGCTCGGTCATGCGGTTGAAGGCCGCGGCGAGCTCGCCGATCTCGTCCTGCGTGGAGACGGTGATGGTCTTGTCGAAGCGGCCGGCCTCGACCTCGCGGGTGCCGGCGAGCAGCAGCCGCACCGGGCGCGTGATGCCGCTGGACACCAGGAGCGCAAAGGCAAAGCCGACGATCGCCGCGAGCAGGGTCACGACACCCGAAACGACGATCGCCTGATGCTGGCGGCTGATCACCTGCGACGTCGAGAAGAACACCTGCGTCAGCATGTCGGCGCGGATCGCATCGACCTTGCGGTTGAACTGATCGCGTAGCACGTCGATGTGTTCCAGCGTGCCGCGGGCCTCGGCCATCTGCCTGGCGTCGACCTGCTTGAGCAGCTTTGCATGGTCCTCGTTCAGATCGCGCCGCAGCTCGGTGACGGCGGTCTCGATGCGGATATCGATCCGTCCCAACGCGGCATTGTCCGAATACGTCCTGGGGTCGTCGATGATCGCGTTGACAAGCGAACGCGCGGCCTCGGCCTCCTCCTCGATCTTGCGATCGGATGTCTCGAACTCGCGAAGGCGCGCCGCATAGGCCTCTTCGTCCGACGGTGACTCCATTTTGGTCATGACCATCCGCCGCAGCGCCAGCCCCCGCTCCAGCGAGCGGATGTTGGCGCGAGCCAGATGGCTGTAGGCCGGGATGTAGCGGTTGGTGAGCTCGTCAAGCAGGACGCCGACCTGGCTCGACATCACCATCGACAGGATCGAGGTGACCAGCATCAGGACGATCAATCCGAGGGCGATACCGACGATCTTGCGCCTGATCGACTGGTTGAAAATCGGCATAGCTGCAGGGACAAAGGCCAAAGGGACGGAGCAAGGGAACTCCATACACCGGATCTGGCTGCGGGAACACGCGCAATCTGCTTCCTCCTGGCGCCCTGAACCAAGCCTGACCGTCGCAGGCCCGGATCGTTAACAAAGGTTAAAGAAGCTGACCTTTGCTCCCCAGCCGAAGTTCCCTGGTCACATCCGTATTTTGCCGCATTGTTGCGACAGCGTGAGGAATGCGAAACGATGCCGTGGCATCGTTCTCGATGTCGTTGATTCTCAAGCCGCATGTCGTCGCGGACCTTGGTTTGTAGTGGTTTCGCAGGGGGACCATGGGATGAACCAGTGCCTACGCTCGCTCGCGTGTCTCGTTGCCGTGGCCGCAATGGCCCTCCTTCCGACCGAGCTGGCGGCCAAGAGCAGCCACAAATCGTCCGCGCCGAAGAAGTCGCATGAGGCGAAAGCCGGCAAGCAGCGTCATGCCGCGGTGAAATCGCGCCATGGCAAGCATGCCGAGGCCAAGCGCAAGTCGAAGAAGACCGGCGACGATCCGCCCGAGAAGCCGGCCGCCCCGCCGCTCACCGGGGACCTCGCCGCGCTGAAGGATGCGATCGACCTCGCGCGCAAGGGCAAGACGGATGATGCGAGCGCGGCGCGCGACCGCATCGCTGATCCCGCCGGACAGAAGCTCGCCGACTGGTTCATGCTGCGCCATTCCGAGAGCACCGCCAATTTCAAGCGTTATGCCGCCTTCCTCGCCGCCAATCCGGGTTGGCCGAGCAGCGCCCTGCTTCGCCGCCGCGCCGAGGCGCGGCTGTGGCAGGAGAAGGCCGACGCGGCCACCGTGCACAAATTCACCATGGACCGCCCGACCAGCGCCAAGGGCAAGTTCGCCCTCGCCCGCGTGCTGCTCGCTGAAGGCGACGCCGACAGGGCCGCGCGGCTCGTGCGCGAGGCCTGGCGCACCGACGAATTGTCCGAGCGGAGCGAGGAGGATTCCTACGAGGCGTTCCGCGATCTGCTCAACTCCGAGGATCATCGCGCCCGCATGGACAAGCGGCTCGGCGCCAAGGACTATGCGGCTGCGCGGCGCGCCGCGAAACGGCTCGGCGAGGATGAGCTCGCGATCGTCAAGGCCTGCGCCGCCGTCACCGGCAAGGCCAGCAAGGCCAAGGATTATCTCGAGGACGTACCGACTGAAGCGCGCCGCGATCTCGGCTATGTGCTGTGCCGCGCCCAATGGCACCTCCAGAAGGATCGCATCGACGACGCCGCCGAGGTGATCCTGGCCGCCGCGCCCGACACCATGGCCGCGCAGGACACCGACGCCTGGTGGCGCGAGCGTCGCATGCTCGCGCGCAAGCTGCTCGACCAGGGCAAGTTCAAAACGGCGTATGACGTGGTGCGTACCGCCGCGGTGCCCGAGAAGGAAGTCTACCGCGTCGACTATCATTTCATGTGCGGCTGGATCGCTCTGCGCTTCCTGAATGATCCCCAGGCGGCCATGGTGCACTTCGCCGCCATCGATGCAGGCTCGGCCAATCCGATCGCGCTGTCGCGTGCCCATTACTGGCGCGGCCGTGCCGCCGAGGCGATGGGTGCTGTAGCCGATGCTCGCATGAGCTACCGGGCGGCCGCGCGCTATCCGACCGCCTATTACGGCCAGCTTGCGCGCGCAAAGCTCGGCCTCGATCGCATCGAGCTGCGACCGCCCTCGCCCGTGCTGGCCGCGCTCGACACTCCGCCCGCAGACGAGCGCGTGCGCGCCGCCGACATGCTCTACGGCATCGGCGAGCGCGACACGGTGTTCTATTACGCCGAGGATTTCGCCAAGGAGAGCACCGACGTCGCGGCCCTCGAGGGGCTCGGCGAACTCGCCGGACAGCGCCGCGATGCGCGCGTGATGCTGGAGGTGGGCAAGTCGGCGCTGGCGCGCGGGCTCGCGCTCGACCATTACGCTTTTCCGACCATCGGCATCCCCGAGCACCAGCAGGTCGCGCCCGCGATCGAGACCAGCGTGATCTATTCGGTGGCGCGCACCGAAAGCTCGTTCGACCAGCGCGACAAGTCGCCGGCCAATGCGGTCGGGCTGATGCAGGTGACACCTGAAGCCGGCCGCGACACCGCCAAGCGCTTTGGCCTGACCTACGACTGGGACAAGATGGTCTCCGATCCCGTCTACAACACGCAAATGGGCGCGGCCGAGCTGAGCGCGCTCCTGTCGGAATATCGCGGCAACCAGATCATGACGTTTGCCGGCTACAATGCCGGCCGCGGCCGCGTGCGCGAATGGGTGCAGGCCCGCGGCGACCCCAGGGATCCCAACGTCGATCCGGTCGACTGGGTCGAGCGCATCCCGCTGTCGGAGACGCGCAACTACGTCCAGCGCGTGATGGAGAACGTGCTGGTGTACCGCGCACGGTTCGAGGGTAGCAGCATGGTCGCCGGCAAGTCCGAACAGCGCGTCACGACGCAGGAAGTGAGCGCGGCACCAACGGGATCGGCCGCAGCCCCCTCACCCTAGCCTCGCCGCCGCCGGGGCTTGACGCGGCGCGGGCTGGACGCGGTGACTGCGGCCGACTGCTCTGCGCGGCCGTCATCGAGCTAGCCGTCACCTCCTTCCGTGGTCAGAAGGTCGTACTCGCGCAGATATGCCTCGGCCAATGCGCGCGACAGCGCGCCGATCTGAATCATCCAGCTCCAGCTCGAGATCGCCGCCAGCGCCGCGATCGTCTCGAGCGAGCTGCCGGGCCACAGCATGTCCATGGCCGTCTGCTGACGGTAGCAACCGTAGTCGCAATACCGCTCCTGCTTGGACACATGACGGACGTAACTCGCACCCAGCGGCCGCGCGCATGCGCGGCAGACGCCGCCGTGGCAGGG
Organism: Bradyrhizobium sp. ERR14; assembly: GCF_014198235.1. Taxonomy (NCBI): domain Bacteria; kingdom Pseudomonadati; phylum Pseudomonadota; class Alphaproteobacteria; order Hyphomicrobiales; family Nitrobacteraceae; genus Bradyrhizobium; species Bradyrhizobium sp. ERR14. Next base: position 989,169 of record NZ_JACIHD010000001.1, read on the forward strand.
ATGTTCCTGATTGACGAGCATGAATCTCAATGCCGTGTCCTCTCCTGCCGAATGCGTTCTGCGGCCCGACTACTCAAGATGCCGCGCGCGTGCGTCCCTCGATCAACGGCGCGGACTCGTGATGAAGTGCGTAGCAGTCGTAGCCGCAGTAGCGCAGCAGCGTCCTGGCGTCGCGCAGATAGCCACCATCGATCTCCTCGCAGCACCAAAGGCACGACGTCTTGCGGAACGGGGTTCTGCCGTTCACCAATATGAATCTCACGTGGCACCTCCCAGCGCGAAACAGTAGACCAGGTCGACCAGAGAGGCGGACGGCGGTGGCGCGCAGATATGGTTGCGGCCGTCGGGATTGTCTCTGTTGCGCTCGACCTTCTGCGACGGGATCAGGATGTATTTGCCGTCTTCCCGGCGCCGCGCGTAGATCCTGCCGTCGACGTAGCGAATCTCGGTCGGGTAGCAATCGGCATTGTTGCAGCAGCTCAGAACCGGATTGTCCGGCATGTGCCAGCTCGAATAGAACTTCTCGTGCAGCAGTTGATCCTGAGGCGGATGGTGACGATGTGAACCATCCGGTCCGGCTTCGTCGGCCTCCACGCCCGTCACCAGCGAAAGTGGCAGCGCGATCGCCAACAGGAGCTTGCAGGTACGGTTCAACGCAGCCTCCCGACGAAGAAATTGCCTGAGGTGGCAGACGCGGCGGCTGGTCCTCAGGCCGCCTGATATCGGAACAACCAGCGACGGTCGCGCTCGCGGCGCGCCCTGAACCGGTCGAGGCATTTCCTCGAGCAGACCGGCGTCCGCCAGGAATAGTATCGGATCAGGCCAAACTTCGCCGCGCAGACAGCACAGCCTTTGGACTCGGGACGGCGCTCGGAGTAGTCGGGGCTATCGCACATCATCCTCTCCTCTTGACCTCTTAGGGGTCCCGGCTTCCTTGTGCGCAAGCACGGGTCGCCACGGTCGTCACGGAAAATGCGGCTTCTCAATCGTGACTGCCAATTCATCCGGCAAGTCAGGGGCGGATGCAGAGCCTGGCTCTTTTGGGGCAACACCCCCGGAGCCTTTCAGCAATTTGTGCTCCGCAATCGTCTCCTCTCGATTGGCTGCCAAACTAGGCCGGCTGCAACGCATCGCTCAATTGTACGGAGGTAAATGCGCGCTAGAACTAGGGTTGTGCGAGCTATACATAGGTTTGGCCGTAGTTTTGCGGACCTCTGCCCGCCCGCGCAACGAGACGGAGCAACGCGCGCAAGCTGCACGGCAACCGGGAGTTTTGCCGGCAATCCGACTTTGGTCGGAGCCAATTGCCCCTGTTCGGGCAAAGTGCTCTACTCGCCTTGACGCTGGCGCGCCGGGACGCTTGCGATGATGCCTGGCCAGATCACGAAAATCGGGACTTCGGCCGCACAATTCCTGCTCGGCGGCCTTGCGGCGCTTCGATCATTCGGCAACGGCGAGAAGGACCGGTCCGCGGTAGCTGAGGCCTCGCGGCAGAACGCCGATCTGCGTGACGCCATGAAGCAATGGCGCGAGGTGTTCGAGCACAACCCGGTCATGTACTTCATGGTCGATCCGGCCGGAACGGTGCTCAACGTGAATACGTTTGGCGCCGCACAACTGGGCTACACGACGGCGGAGCTGATCGGCCAATCCGTGCTGAACGTCTTCTTCGAGGAAGACCACGACTTCGTTCGTCAATGCGTCGCTTTGTGCCTCACGACCGTGGACCAGTCGCATACCTGGGAGATTCGCAAGTTCCGGAAGGACGGGTCGGTGCTCTGGGTCCGCGAGAACGCCAAGGCGATGTTGCGCGGCGACGGCACGCCGATCCTGCTGGTCGCCTGCGAGAACATCACCCAGCGCAAGGAGACCGAGGATGCGCTGCGACAGAGCGAGGCCTACCTCGCCCAGGCCCAGGAATTGAGCCACACCGGCAGCTTCGGCTTGAACCTCGCCACCGGCGAGGCGGTCTGGTCGAGGGAGACTTTCCGCATCTTCCAATGCGACCCTGCGACGAAGCCGACCCTGAACTTCGCCTTTCAGCGCATCCATCCGGAAGATCGCGACACAGTCCGCAGCACCCTTGATCGGGCCTACCGGCTGGCGGAGGATTTCGACCACGAATACCGCCTGCTGATGCCCGACGGATCGATCAAATATCTCCATTCCGTGGCGCGCGCCGTGCGGCACCCATCCGGGCGCATCGAGTTCGTCGGAGCGGTGACCGATGTCACGATTGCGAAGGAAGCGGAACAGAGGCTGCGTCGCAGCGAAGCCTATTTGGCCGAAGCCCAACGCCTCAGCCAGACGAGCAGCTGGGCCTGGGACGTTCATCGTCAGGAGTTCGCCTACCGCTCGACTGAACTGTACCGACTGTTCGGGTTTGAGCCGGACCAGACCGATGTCCCGGCCCGGGCTTTTCAGCAACGTATCCTGCCGGAGGACTTTCGGCGGATTGTCGAGGTGGAACGTGAAGCTGTCAGGCAAAAGCAGCCCTTCCAGATCGACTTCCGGATTGTGCGCCCCGACGGCTCGATCAGACGCGTCCACAGCGAGGGACATCCTGTGATCGGCCGCGACGGCGAGGTGATGGAAATCATCGGCACGCACGTGGACGTCACCGAGCAGTTCGCGGCGAAAGATGCGCTGCATAAGGCGTTCGACGAGCTCAAGACATCCGAACAGCGATTCCGCGACTATGCCGAAACCGCATCCGACTGGTTCTGGGAGACCGGGCCGGACCACCGCATCACCAGGATATCGGAGCATGCCGAAACCTCCAGCGCGGCGCCGAAGGGCCTGATCGGCCTGACCCGCTGGGACATTCCGCCCGACGCCGAGTTCGAGCCGGAGAAATGGGAGCAGCATCGCGCGGCGCTCGATGCCCACGTTGCGTTCCGCGATCTGATCTACCGCAGCAGGGATGGCAACGGATCTCCAATCTACGTTCGGACCAGCGGCAAGCCTTTCCATGATGCGGCAGGCAATTTTCTCGGCTATCGCGGCGTCAGCAGCGACGTCACGGCGGCAATCCGCGTCGAGCAGGCGGAAGAGGCGCTGCGCAAGGCGCAAGGCGAGCTCGCCCACGTCACCCGCGTCACGACGCTCGGCGAACTGACCACCTCGATTGCCCACGAAATCACCCAGCCCATTGCCGCGGTGATCTCCAATGCGGACGCTTGCATCGCTTGGCTTGACCGCGACCCCGCCGACCTGAAGGCCGCGCGCCGTTCCGCAGAATGGATTGTCGAGGACGCCAACCGGGCAAGCGAGGTGATCCGCCGGATCAGAGCGCTTGCGAAGAAGACCGAGATCGAAATGGCTCCACTCGACATCAACCAGGTCGTCAGGGAGGCAGTGGCGCTGGTTCGGCGCGAGCTCGCGATCCATGCGGTGTCGGTGCGAATGGAGTTGGCGTCCGACCTGCCCAGGATTTGCGGCGACCGGATCCAGCTGCAGCAGGTGCTGATCAACCTGGTGGTGAACGGCATCGAAGCCATGCATGCCAATGTCGACCGCCCGCGCGAGCTGGCGATCCGCTCGAGCCGGACGGACGACGATCGCCTGCTCCTCACCGTGACGGACCGCGGTGTCGGCCTTGGCAAAGACGTCAAGGAACGCATCTTCAACCCCTTCTTCACGACGAAATCGGGCGGTCTCGGAATGGGACTCTCGATCTGCCGATCGATCATCGAGGCTCATGCGGGCCGGCTTTCGGCCATTCAAAATGAAGGGAGTGGTGCAACATTCCAGATCGCCCTGCCCTTGCCACACAAGGACACGTCGTGACTGATCATGCCAAGCAGGCCCAGGCGAGCGCCGCTGATCCGATCGTCCTGATCGTCGATGATGATCCGTCGATGCGCCGTGCGCTCACCAATCTCTTTCAATCGGTCGGTCTCAAGGTCGAAGCCTTCAGTTCGGCGGCGGAGATCATGGAAGCCAAACCGCCTGCGGTCCCCAGTTGCCTCGTGCTCGACATCCGCCTGCCAGGCTTGAGTGGCCTCGACCTCCAGGCGGACCTCGCTAAAGCCAATATTCACACGCCCATCATCTTCATCACCGGTCACGGCGATATTCCCATGACCGTAAGAGCCATGAAGAGTGGTGCCGTCGATTTTCTGACCAAGCCGGTGCGCGACCAGGACATGTTGGATGCGGTGCAGGCTGCGATCGAACGCGATCGCAAGCGGCGCGATGCCGAGCAGTCGATCTCGGGCGTGCGATCCCGTTACGAGGGGCTGACGGCGCGCGAACGCGATGTGCTCGCCCTGGTTGCATCCGGCCTGATGAACAAGCAAGTCGCCGCCGAGCTGGGATTGGCTGAAATCACCGTGAAGATCTATCGCGGCCAGATCATGCGGAAAATGGCAGCGAAGTCGTTGGCGGACCTCGTCAGAATGACCGACGCGCTCGGAATCCCGCGCAACAGGGGTCATCTGCAAACCTAAGTATGCTTTCCAATCTCGCTCCGGTGGCCCACCTTCCCCAAGCGGCTGAATCGCGGCCGGCGGCTCCCCGTGCAGGAGCGATCATATTGTCAGCGTCTTCGATCATTTCCGTCATTGATGATGATCCCTCCGTTCGCCTTGCGACGAACAACCTCCTGACGTCGCGCGGGTACACGGTCTACACCTTTGGCTCGGCTCACGAATTTCTCCAATCCGCCGAACTTGAGACGACCTGCTGCGTGATCACGGACGTGCAGATGTCGGTCATGAGCGGCGTCGAGCTGTTGACGCATATGCGCGGTCTCGGGCACGTCACGCCTTTCATCTTCATGACGGCTTTTCCGGACGAGTCCGTACGCGACCGCGCACTGAGGGCCGGCGCGACCTGCTTTCTCGCCAAGCCGTTTTCAACGCCGGCCCTGATGCAGTGCCTGGAGACCGCACTGTCGGAGCCCGGTGACGCCACGATGTGATGCGGCGGCGCCGGATTCCCACGCCAGGACAGGCCTGCGGCCATGCGACGTGCTCAATCCACCTTGATGTTCGCCGCCTTGATCATCGGCCACCATTTGGCGATCTCGGCCTTCTGGCGGGTGCCGAGCGCTTCCGGCGTGAGCTGATCCTTGGGCGTCATCTCCAGCCCCTGGCTTTCGAGCTGCTTCTTCACGGCGGGATCGTTCAGCGCCTCCACCGCCGCAGCATTGAGTTTGGCAACGATTTCCTTGGGAGTGCCCTTCGGCACCCACATGCCCGACCACAGCGTCATGTTGAAGCCTTTGAGCCCCGCCTCTTCCGCTGTCGGAATCTCCGGCGCCGAGGACAGGCGCTTGTCGTCGGTGACGGCATAGGCGCGGATGGTGCCGGCGCGGACCTGGGCAATCGAGTTGGAGGTCTGGTCGACGATGACGTCGATCTGACCGGCGATGAGATCGTTCAGCGCGGGCGCCGTGCCGCGATACGGCACGTATTGCAGCTTGATGCCGGAGACGCTCTCGAAATAGACGCCGGCGATATGGCTGCCGGAGCCCGCGCCGGCGGTGCCCGCTGTCGGCGGCGACGGGCGTGACTTCAGCCATTCGATCAGCTCTTTCAGCGACGTCGCCGGCACAGCGTTCTTACTGACGACGATCATCGGATTGCTCGGCAGCAGCACCACCGGCTCGAGGTCGGCCACGAGGTCGTATTTGAGCTTGTAGACGGCGCCATTGGCGACGTGGGTGCCGAGATGGCCGAAGGAGATGGTGTAGCCGTCCGGCGGCGATTGCACGGCACGGCCGACGCCGATCGACCCGCCCGCGCCGGTGACGTTCTCGACCACGAGGGGCTGGCCGAGCGCAGTTCGCATCCGCTCGGCGAGCACACGCGCCATCGCATCCGACGGGCCGCCGGCCGAGAAGGGCACGATGATGGTGATGGGACGGGAGGGATAGTCATCGGCGCGCGCGGCGCCGGTCACAGTGAGAATAGCAAACAGCGCAGCCCAGACGGCCTTCGTCATTGTCTTCTCCCCAGCGATGTCGTTCTTGTTTTTCTTCACCTCGCCCCGCTTGCGGGGAGAGGTCGGAATTCGCGCGTAGCGCGGATTTCGGGTGAGGGGGAGTCTCCGCAAGTTCAGCTGTCACCGCCCCCGCGGAGACTCCCCCTCACCCCAACCCTCCCAGCGCGAGCGAAGCTCGTCGCGCCCCCGCAAGCGGGGCGAGGGAGAAGCAAGCTAGAACTGCGTGTAGTCGATCGGCTTGTGACGGTCGAGCGTGCGGGTGACCGGCGGCAGCGGGTATTTCAGGCCGGTCGCGCAATTGAACAGCATGACGCGGTCATCCTTCGAGACGCGGCCGTCGGCGAGGCTGTCCTTGTAGGCGGCGTAGGTGGCGGCGCCCTCGGGGCAGAGCAGCAGCCCCTCCTCGCGCGCGACCTCGTTCAGCGCCGACGAAATCTTGTCGTCGTCGACCGCGATGGCAAAGCCCTTACTCTCGCGCACCGCGCGCAGGATCAGGAAATCGCCGATCGCCTGCGGCACGCGGATGCCGGACGCGATGGTGTGAGCGTCCTCCCAGCGCGTCGCATGCTCGGTGCCGGCGTCATAGGCCCGCACCATCGGCGCGCAGCCGGAGGCCTGCACCGCGACCATGCGCGGGCGCTTCGAACCGATGAAGCCGATCTTCTCGAGCTCGTCGAACGCCTTCCACATGCCGATCAGGCCGGTGCCGCCGCCGGTCGGATAGAAGATCACGTCGGGCACGTCCCAACCGAGCTGCTCGGCGAGTTCGAGGCCCATCGTCTTCTTGCCCTCGATGCGGTACGGCTCCTTCAAGGTCGAGGTGTCGAACCAGCCGACTTTTGCCTTGCCCTCGCCGACGATCTTGCCGCAATCATCGATATAGCCGTTGACGCGGTAGACGGTCGCGCCCTGCAGCTCGATCTCGCTGACGTTCACCTCCGGCGTATCGGCCGGGCAGAAGATCGTGGTCTTGATGCCGCAGGACGTCGCATAGGCCGCCAGCGCCGCGCCGGCATTGCCGTTGGTCGGCATCGCCATGTGCTTGATGCCGAGCGCCTTGCCCATCGACACCGCCATCACGAGACCGCGCGCCTTGAACGAACCGGTCGGCAGCCGCCCCTCGTCCTTGACGATGATCTCGCCGCCGCCGAGCTTCTTGCCGAGCTTCGGCAGCCGGATCAGGGGCGTGGTGACTTCGCCGAGCGAGACGATGTCCTTGCACTTGCGCACCGGCAACAGCTCGCGGTAGCGCCACATGTCGCCGGGCCGCTGCGCGAGCGCGTCCTTGGTCAGCGCCTTCTTTACGCCAGCGAGATCATAGCGGACGAGCAGCGGCTTGCCGGCCTTGGAGAGATTGTGGACCTGGTCGGCCGCGTAGTGATCGCCCTCCATCGCGCATTCGAGATGGGTGACGAAGGTCGGGCGTTCGATGGTGAGGTTGTCGTTGTCGTGCATGGGTTCATTCCCTCTTCTTGTTTTCGTATTTCTCTATCAAACCCGTCACCCTGAGGCGCCGGAGCGAAGCGAAGGCCTCGAAGGGCGACGAGCCCGGCTGCTGCAGCTCGGCCGTTCATCCTTCGAGGCTCGGCCAGCAGTGCTATGCACCGCTGGCCTCGCACCTCAGACTTACAAGGATGACGGGTCCCACAGACCGCCGGCTCATCCATCAGATATTCAACACCCGCCCATACGCATCCAGCACGGCTTCCTTCATCATCTCCGACAGGGTCGGATGCGGGAACACTGTGTGCATCAGCTCTTCTTCCGTGGTCTCCAGGTTCATGGCGACGACGTAGCCCTGGATCAGCTCGGTCACTTCAGCACCGACCATGTGGGCGCCGAGCAACTGGCCGGTCTTCTTGTCGAAGATGACCTTGACCAGGCCCTGGTCCTCACCGAGCGCGATCGCCTTGCCGTTTCCGACGAAGGGGAAGCGGCCGACGCGAATCTCCCGGCCGCTCTCCTTGGCCTTGGCTTCCGTCAAACCAACGGACGCGACCTGCGGCTGGCAATAGGTGCAGCCCGGGATCAGGTTCTTGTCCATGGGATGCGGATGCAGGCCCTTGATCGCCTCGACGCAGATCACGCCCTCATGTTCGGCCTTGTGGGCGAGCATCGGGGGCCCCGCGACGTCACCGATGGCATAGATGCCGGGGACGTTGGTCTTGCCGTAGCCGTCGATCACGATGACGCCGCGGTCGGTCCTCACGCCGATTTTTTCCAGGCCGAGATTCTCGATATTGCCGACGACGCCGACCGCCGAGATCACGCGCTCGAACTCGGTCGTGACAGGCTTGCCCTTGCCATCGTCGATGGTGGCGACGACGCTGTCGGCCTTCTTCTCCAGCTTGGTCACCTTGGTCGAGGACATGATCTTGATGCCCTGCTTCTCCAGCCGCTTGCGCGCAAGGCCTGCGATCTCGGCGTCCTCGACGGGGAGGATCTGCGGCAGCACCTCGACTACCGTCACGTCCGAGCCCATGGTGTGGAAGAACGAGGCGAACTCGATGCCGATCGCGCCGGAGCCGACCACCAGCAGCGATTTCGGCATCTTCTCCGGCACCATGGCCTCGAAATAGGTCCAGATCAGCTTCTTGTCGGGCTCGAGCCCGGGCAGCACGCGCGGCCGCGCGCCGGTGGCGAGGATGATGTGCTTGGCCTGGTAGCTCCCCTCGCCCAGCGTGCCCTTCGGCGCCTCGACGTCGGACTTCTTCACGGTGATCTTGCCGGGCGCGTCGATCGAGGCCGCGCCCCAGATCACGCCCACCTTGTTCTTCTTCATCAGGAAGCCGACGCCGTCGTTCAGCCGCTTGGAGACGCCGCGCGAGCGCTGTACGACGGCCTTCGGGTCGAACGAGACCTTCTCCGCCGAGAGGCCGTAGTCCTTGGCGTGCTGCATGTAGTGATAGATCTCGGCGGAGCGCAGCAGCGCCTTGGTCGGGATACAGCCCCAATTCAGGCAGATGCCGCCGAGATACGACTTCTCGACGATCGCGACCTTGAAGCCGAGCTGAGCGGCGCGGATCGCGGTGACATAGCCGCCGGGACCGGAGCCGATGATGATGATGTCGAAGGATGTGTCGGCCATGGCGGCTCCCGTTCAACTCAAGAGGCGCCGCGGGCGCGGCGCTTGACCAGAAAAGACCTCACCAGCCATTCGAGCATCAGCGCCAGGACCATGACGGCCAGAGCAATGAGCACGATGGGCTGGGCGATGTTCCGTGCCAGCTGCTCGCCGGCAAAGAACGCAGAGTGCAGAAAATCGAGCCCGATCGGGTTGAGCGCGACGACGGCTCCGAGCAGCAGCGATATCCATGGCCAGCGGGTACGGACATGCAAAATTGCGCCCTCTGCCGCCGCGTCAGACCATCATCATGACGGGGTTTTCGATCAGCTGCTTGAACGCGCCGATCAGCTCGGCGCCGAGCGCGCCGTCGATAGCGCGGTGATCACAGGACAGGGTCACGCTCATCATGTGCGCGATCTCGATCTTGCTGCCGCGCACGACGGGCCGCTCCTCGCTGGTGCCGACCGCGAGGATGGTCGCATGCGGCGGGTTGATCACGGCGGTGAAGTGGCTGATGCCGTACATGCCGAGGTTGGAGACCGCCGTGGTGCCGCCCTGGTACTCCTCGGGCTTCAATTTTCGGGAACGGGCGCGCGCGGCAAAATCCTTCATCTCGTTGGAGATGGTGGACAGCGTCTTGGTCTCGGCCTTGCGGATGATCGGCGTGATCAGGCCGCCGGGCATCGCCACGGCGACGCCGACGTCGGAATGGTGGTGCTTGACCATGCCGCTTTCGGTCCAGCTGACATTGCAGTTCGGGATCTTCTGCAGCGCCACCGCCATCGCCTTGATGACGAAGTCGTTGACCGAGATCTTGTAGAGCGGCTTCTTCTCCTTGTCCTTCGGCGCGGCAGCGTTGATCTCCTCGCGCGCAGCGAGCAGCTTGCCGATGTCGCAGTCGATGGTCAGGTAGAAGTGCGGGACGTTCTGGATCGATGCGGTCAGGCGCTGGGCAATGGTGCGACGCATGCCGTCATGCGGGACGATGTCGTAGGAGCCGGGCTCGAACAGCGACAGGATCTGCTTGTCCGACATGGTGGGCGCGATCGAGGGCGCACCGGACGGTGCCGCGGCAGGCGCCTTGAGGCCCTTGCCCGACTTGGCCTGCTCGACGTCGCGCGCGACGACGCGGCCGTGCGGGCCGGTGCCTGATACCATCGCCACGTCGATGCCGGCGTCCTTGGCGAGACGCCGCGCCAGCGGCGAGGAGAACACGCGACCACCTTGGCCGTTGCTCTGCGCGGCCGGAGTTGCGGCCTGCGGCGCAGGTGCAGCAGCCGGCGGCGCGGCTTTGGGAGCGGCAGGCGCAGCCGCGGGAGCTGGCGCCGCAGCGGGAGCCTCAGCGGCTTTCGGAGGTGCGGCCGAAGCGCTGGGCTTGGCGGCACCCGCAGCCTTCACGTCCTCACCTTCGCCAGCGAGCACCGCGATCACGTCGTTGACCGGGACGTCCTGCGTGCCCTCGGGCACCAGGATCTTGGCGATCGTGCCCTCGTCGATGGCCTCGACCTCCATCGTCGCCTTGTCGGTCTCGATCTCGGCGATGACGTCGCCGGACTTGACCTTGTCGCCTTCCTTCTTCAGCCACTTGGCGAGGTTGCCCTTCTCCATCGTTGGCGAGAGAGCGGGCATCAGGATGTTGATGGGCATGCTGACCTCAAGAAGAACTTTGCAAAATGTCGCCTCCGACAGCGGAGACGAACAGACCAGGTTTAGTTGCCGATGTCGCCCTGCCACAGGCGCTCATTGGCAGGGATGGAACGCCAATTCTTCATCATGCTGATGGAGCGCTCGTCGGCAAGATCGATCCAGGGGATGCCGAACTTGTCGAGGATGTCCTTGGATCCCTCGAAAGTGACGGATTCCCCGATCACCACGAGCTTGACCTTGAACAGCCCCAGCGCGCCGGCGCACATCGAACATGGCGACAGCGTGGTGTACATGACCGTGTCGTGGAACGAGATCGCGCCGGCCTCGCGCAGGCAGCTCATCTCGCCGTGCAGGATCGGATTGTTCTCCTGCACGCGGTTGTTGTGGCCGCGGGCGATGATTTTGTTCTCGCGCGTCAGCACCGCGCCGATCGGCAGGCCGCCCTGCGCGATCGAAGCCTCCGCCTCGCGGATCGCCTCCAGCATGAAATCGAAATGATGGGATTCGATCGCCACGGTCAGTGTCCCTTGCCGCGCGGCGTCGTGGTGCCGGTGTCGGTGGGACGCTCGATCTCGGCCTGGAACATCTCCAGGATCCGGTTCAGCGCGTCCTCTTCGGTATATTCGCTCTCGCGCGCATAGGCGCGCGCGGCGTGGCGGGCGAGATCGACGAGCAGCAGCCCCCACATGTCGGGCTCCTCGAAGGCGCGCTGGAACGCCATCGACAGCCCGCCGTCCAGCACGAACACGCGCAGGATCTCGACCGCGTCGTCGCGGGTCATGACGTCGGGCGGAAGTGGCTGCTCCTTCGGGCCCGCCATGGTCTACCTGTAGCAGACGGCTTTGGCGGCCTCGACGACTTCTGCCGCCGAGGGCAGCGCGAGCTTCTCCAGGTTCGCGGCATAGGGCATCGGCACGTCCTTGCCGGAGACGCGCGCAACCGGCGCATCCAGATAATCGAAGGCGTTCTCCATGATGCGCGCGGCAATCTCGGCGCCGACGCCGCTCTGGGCCCAACCCTCTTCCACCGTGACGGCGCGCCCCGTTTTCTTCACCGAGTTGATGATGGTCTCGGTGTCCATCGGACGCAGCGTGCGCAGGTCGATCACCTCGGCCTCGATGCCCTCCTTGGCGAGCTCGTCGGCCGCCTTCAGCGCATAGGTCATGCCGTTCGACCAGGAGATGATCGAGACATGGCTGCCAGAACGCACGATGCGGGCCTTGCCGATGGGGATCACGAAATCGTCGAGCTTGGGCACCTCGCCGGTGTGACCGTAGAGCACCTCGTTCTCGAGGAAGATCACCGGATTGGGATCGCGGATCGCGGCCTTGAGCAGGCCCTTGTAGTCGGCGGCCGAGAACGGCGCGACGACCTTGAGGCCCGGGACGTTCGAGTACCAGGCCGAATAATCCTGGCTGTGCTGGGCGGCGACGCGCGCGGCCGCACCGTTCGGCCCGCGGAACACGATCGAGCAGCCCATCTGGCCGCCGGACATATAGAGCGTCTTGGCCGCGGAGTTGATGATCTGGTCGATCGCCTGCATGGCGAAGTTGAAGGTCATGAACTCGACGATCGGCTTGAGGCCCGTCATCGCGGCGCCGACGCCGACGCCGGCAAAGCCGTGCTCGGTGATCGGGGTGTCGATGACGCGCTTGGCGCCGAACTCCTGGAGCAGGCCCTGCGTGACCTTGTAGGCGCCCTGATATTCGGCGACCTCTTCGCCCATCACGAAGACGTCGGCGTCGCGGCGCATCTCTTCGGCCATGGCATCGCGCAAGGCCTCGCGGATGGTCTGCGTCACCATCTCGGTGCCCGCGGGCACTTCCGGATCGGGCTCGGTGACGGCCTGCGGCGCAGGAGCGGCCTTGGGTGCGGGCGCCTCGGCCTTCGCCGCAGCGGGCGGTGCGGACTCGGCAGCCTTCTGCGCGGCCGGTGCAGGCGCTTTGGCAAGATCGGCGGCGCTTTCGCCGTCGGCGAGAATGGTCGCGATCGGCGTGTTCACCGCGACGTCGGCGGTGCCCTCGGGGATCAGGATCTTGCCGAGCGTCCCCTCGTCGGTCGCTTCGACCTCCATGGTCGCCTTATCGGTCTCGATCTCAGCGATGACATCGCCGGACTTGATCGTCTCGCCCTCTTTCTTCAGCCATTTGGCGAGGTTGCCCTTCTCCATCGTGGGCGACAACGCGGGCATCAGCACTTGAATTGGCATATCGACTCCAAAAGAAAGCTTGCGCGCGTTCAGCGGTAAACGTCGGTCCAGAGCTCGGCGGCATCCGGCTCGGGATCATGTTGGGCGAAATCGGCGGACGCGTTGACGATGTCGCGCACCTCGGCGTCGATCGCCTTGAGATCGGCCTCGCCGACCTTGGCGGCCAGGAGGCGGTTGCGCACCTGCTCGATCGGGTCCTGGTCGTGGCGGACCTTCTCGACCTCCTCGCGTGTGCGATATTTTGCAGGATCGGACATCGAGTGGCCGCGATAGCGATAGGTCTGCATCTCCAGGATGAAGGGACCCTTGCCGGCGCGGCACCAGGCGGCGGCTTCGTCGCCGGCGGCCTTGACGGCGCGGACGTCCATGCCGTCGACCTGCTTGCCGGGAATGTTGAAGGACGCGCCGCGCTTGGAGAAATCCTGCTGCGCCGAGGCGCGCGAGACCGAGGTGCCCATGGCGTAGCGGTTGTTCTCGATGACGAAGATCACCGGCAGCTTCCAGAGCTCCGCCATGTTGAAGCTCTCATAGACCTGGCCCTGGTTGGCCGCGCCGTCGCCGAAATAGGTGACGCTGACATTGTCGTTGCCGCGATAGTGATTGGCGAAGGCCAGACCGGTGCCGAGCGAGACCTGGGCGCCGACGATGCCGTGGCCGCCGTAGAAGTGCTTCTCCTTGCTGAACATGTGCATGGAGCCGCCCTTGCCCTTGGAATAGCCGCCGCGGCGGCCGGTGAGCTCGGCCATGACGCCGTTGGCATCCATCCCGGTGGCAAGCATGTGGCCGTGGTCGCGATAGCCGGTAATGACCTGATCGCCCTGCTTCAGGGCCATCTGCATGCCGACCACCACGGCCTCCTGGCCGATATAGAGGTGGCAGAAGCCGCCGATCGCGCCCATGCCGTAGAGCTGGCCGGCCTTTTCCTCGAACCGCCGGATCAGGAGCATGTCGCGGAGCGCCTTGAGCTCCTGCTCCTTCGTGAATTCCGGGGGCGAACCGCCGTCGGTCTTGTCCTGTGGAGTGCTTGCGGCGGCTTTCTTGGGTGCGGCCATGGGAATTCCGGGTCAGAGAAAACTTTCGTCCTCTCTAACCCAACTCAAACGCCCTTGGAAAGCACCGCAGCGGCATGGCACGACTTTCATTATGCCGCAGTGCAACGTGGCCGAAATATTGGAAAATCTTTGGCGCTGATCGGGCAACAAATCTATGCGCGCCACGTGCGCGTGCAGATTCGTGGCCGGATCAAGAACTATGGACCATGCCGATCCGGGCCTTCGGAGCGGACGGCGCCAAGATGGCGCCGCCCTCTCCGCACCTCGATCAGAAGAAGCCGAGCTTCTTCGGGCTGTAGCTGACCAGGAGATTCTTGGTCTGCTGATAATGATCGAGCATCATCTTGTGGGTCTCGCGACCGACGCCCGACTGCTTGTAGCCGCCGAACGCCGCATGGGCGGGATAGGCGTGGTAGCAATTGGTCCAGACCCGGCCGGCCTGGATGGCCCGGCCGAAGCGGTAGCAGCGGTTGGCATCGCGGCTCCAGACGCCGGCCCCGAGGCCGTAGAGCGTGTCGTTGGCGATCTCGAGCGCCTCCTCGTCGTTCTTGAAGGTCGTGACCGAGACCACGGGGCCAAAGATCTCCTCCTGGAAGATTCGCATCTTGTTGTGGCCCTCGAACACGGTCGGCTTGACATAGAAGCCGCCGGCGAGATCGCCGCCGAGCTCGGCACGTCCGCCGCCGGCGAGCACCTTGGCGCCCTCCTGCTTGCCGATGTCGATGTAGGACAGGATTTTTGCGAGCTGCTCGCCGGATGCCTGCGCGCCAATCATGGTGGCGGCATCGCGCGGGTCGCCCTGCTTGATCGCGGCGACGCGCTTCAGCGCCCGCTCCATGAAGCGGTCATAGATGTCGGCGTGGACCAGCGCGCGGCTCGGACAGGTGCAGACCTCGCCCTGGTTCAGCGCGAACATGACGAAGCCCTCGATCGCCTTGTCGAAGTAATCGTCGTCCTCGGCGGTGACGTCGTTGAAGAAGATGTTCGGCGATTTGCCGCCGAGCTCCAGCGTGACCGGAATGAGGTTCTGGCTGGCATATTGCATGATCAGCCGGCCCGTCGTGGTCTCGCCGGTGAAGGCGATCTTGGCGATGCGCGGGCTCGATGCCAGCGGCTTGCCGGCCTCAAGGCCAAAGCCGTTGACGATGTTGAGGACGCCTGGCGGCAGGATGTCGGCGATGATCTCGGCCCAGACCATGATCGAGGCCGGGGTCTGCTCGGCGGGCTTGAGCACGACGCAATTGCCGGCGGCGAGCGCGGGGGCGAGCTTCCAGCAGGCCATCAGCAGCGGGAAGTTCCAGGGGATGATCTGGCCGACCACACCGAGCGGCTCGTGGAAATGATAGGCGATGGTGTCGTGGTCGATCTCGCCGATCGAGCCTTCCTGGGCGCGAACGACGCCGGCGAAGTAGCGGAAGTGATCGATGGCGAGCGGGATGTCGGCGGCGCGGGTCTCGCGGATCGGCTTGCCGTTGTCCCAGGTCTCGGCGATGGCGAGACGCTCGAGATTTTCTTCCATGCGATCGGCGATCCGGTTCAGGACCGCGGCGCGCTCGGCGACGCTGGTACGGCCCCAGGCGCCCTTGGCGGCATGCGCCGCGTCGAGGGCCAGCTCGACGTCCTGCGCGTCCGAGCGCGCGATCTTGCAGACGACCTGGCCGTTCACCGGCGAGGCGTTGTCGAAATATTTGCCGGAGATCGGCGCGACGAATTTGCCGCCGATGAAGTTGTCATAGCGTTCGGCAAAGGGAACTTTGGTGACGCTGAGGAATTCCACCTTGTTCATTGATCACTCCCGATGTTTGCTGTTTGCGCAATTCGTCGCGTGACTCGCGACTTGCGCGGACGATGTCGCGGGAGGTGTTTTCTGTCAGCCCCGATGGGAGCGATGGCGGGGCCGACCTGTCGCAGTTCTGCGACAGTCGCGGGCCGCGTCACTCTCGCACCACGTCGCAAAAAGAGCGACGCGCTGCGTCCGGGCACGAGCCTGGAGTGCCGAGCGCGCGGCATCAACACCGCAATGATGATTGAGGTAGCAGCGCGGCTCAGTGGTTCAGTTCGAACCGCTTGAGCTTTCTGTGCAGCGTGGCGCGGCTGACGCCGAGGGCCTTGGCGGCCGCCGAGACATTGCCGCCGGCGCGAAGCAGCGCCCGCTGCACCACCGCGCGCTGCCCGCCGGCGAAATGATCGCGCGCGGTATCGCCGCCGAGCAGATCGGCCGCGGGCACCGGCTGCAAGGCCCGGCCCGGCGCGATTCCGAGCGCAGCCCGGGCGGAGCGGGTTGCGCCGATCACGAGATCGTCCGCATCGACCGCAATGAGGCCGCCGCATTGGCCGTCCGCAGCTTGGGTCAAGACGATGCGGGCATGGCTGAACGCCGTGCGGAACAGATCGGCCTCGATACGCTTGGCCGCCTCGCCCGTCGCAAGCGCGATCAGACTGGAAAACGCGTCGGTGCGATCGGCGCGGCAGGAGGAGACGTCGAGCACGCCCGCAAGCGCCGCTTCATGGTCGTAGATCGGAACGGCGGTGCAGCTCAAAAGCGTGTTGCGGGTGAAGAAATGCTGGTCGCGGTCGATCGTCAGCGGACGCTGCTCGACGAGGCAGGTGCCGATGCCGTTGGTGCCTTCGTGCTCCTCGCTCCAGAGCGCACCGGTCCACAGCCCCCAGGATTGAAACGTGGCATCGTCCGCCGCCGTGCCGCGACGATCGACCGGCAC
Organism: Bradyrhizobium sp. ERR14; assembly: GCF_014198235.1. Lineage (NCBI taxonomy): Bacteria > Pseudomonadati > Pseudomonadota > Alphaproteobacteria > Hyphomicrobiales > Nitrobacteraceae > Bradyrhizobium > Bradyrhizobium sp. ERR14. Next base: position 1,005,813 of record NZ_JACIHD010000001.1, read on the forward strand.
GCCCTCGCCGTCGGCGAGCAGCACGCAGCAGCCGCTCGCGCCGACGGCCTGATAGAGCCGGTCCATCGCGCCTTGCGCCGCCGCCAGCAGCGGCGCGATGCGCTCGCGCGCCTGATGCAATTCGGCTTCGGTCAGCCGCATCGGCGAGGTGCGGCCGCCGGGATCGAGATGATGCAATCTGGACGAACGGCGCCACGAGGCCACAAGCGCGGATCGTGCCGCCTGGCCTGACGCGATGGCGGCCTCGACACGGGCCGCGTGATGCCGGGGCATTGACCCATTCATCACTGTTTCCTCCGGATGACAGACTAGAACGCGCCGGCCCTGCCCGCTTGATCTGCGTCAACTTCGGAAGAGTGCCACCAGAAGCCATGGGCCCGCCGCGGCACTGCCGTCAAGGCGGAGACGAGGTTCCGGACTTACGACCTTCGCAGGAGGAAGGGCACTGTGGTCGGATTTCGGCAGCGGCTTTCGTTGTCGGTTTCGAAAGCTGCGGAAAGCGCTAATGCGCCGGGATCATCCGGACGAGATCGCGCGGATTAACGTAGTCGAGCTGGAAGCGCGCCCGCTCGTCCAGCATGTCGGGGTCGATCCGCTCGGACCGCAGCAGCGACACCCGCTGCTCGCTCCTGGCGCGCTCACGCTTGAGCTGGGCCAGTTCGCTGGTCAGCGCGATGATCTCCTGGTCGAGCTCCTGGCGGGCGTTGAGGCCGTATTTGCCGGTATAGGCGTTGACGCCGAAATAGCCGACGATGGCGGCCGCCATCGCGTAGAGGGCAAGACCGGTCAGGATCGATTTCAGGCGCGCGCGGGAGACCATCTTGGGAAGATGGGACAGGTTGGTTAAGGCGGTATTAATTGCCCCTGCCGCCGATCGTCATGCCCGGGCTTTGCCCCGCCTGCGCGGCCGAAGCCGCTTCGGCGCGGCGAAGGCCCGAGCATCGACGTTCTTGGTCCGCAAAGACGTGGATGGCCGGGACGAGCCCGGCCATGACGGAGCGTGTTTCGCCTCAGCCGTGGTGCTTGGTCACATGCGCGGCGAAGGCGTCGATATAGGCCTGGAGCACGGGCTTCAGCGAGTCCTTGGTGAGGTTACCTCCGGCGTCGAAGGCATCGCCGACCGCGTTCAGATAGATCTCCGGCTGCTGCATGATCGGGCCCGCAATGCCCGGCAGGATGTTCTGTAGAGTCTTTGCGGCGCTGACGCCGCCGAGCGGGCCCGGCGAGTTCGAGACGATGCCGACCGGCTTGCCGTTGAACGAGCTCTTGCCGTAGGGCCGCGAGGCAACGTCGATGGCATTCTTCAGCACGCCCGGGATGGCGCGATTGTATTCGGGGGTGACGAAGATGACGCCGTCCGACTTCTGGAGCTTGTCGCGGAAGGCCAGCCAGTCCGCGGGCGGCGCGCCCTCGAGGTCCTGGTTGAAGAACGAGATGCCGGCCGGCGTGACGACTTCGAGCTTGAGCGAGGCTGGCGCAAGCTTGGCCAGCGCATTGGCGATCTTCAGCGAGAAGCTGTCCTTGCGCAGGCTGCCGGCGATCGTGACGATGTTGTAGGCCATGGATTGTCCTTGAGGGCTTGAGCTGGAGTGCCGGGCGGCACTTAAGCGATCCGGATCATTTAATGCAAGTGCATGAACCGGCCCGATTTGGAAACGCTGTGTTTCGCGAAAGCAGATGTTTGGGACGTAGCCTGGATGGAGCGCGGCGCAATCCAGGACCCTGCCCCGGAGCTACGCTGGTCCCGGATTACGCTGCGCTCCATCCGGGCTACGATTGATCCGCGCCATTCGTTCCAAACAAATCAGGCCGCCAAGCGGCGGCCCGATCTTTCGCACGGACGGTAACCCCGATCAGATCGTCGGATTCCACGCCGACGGGACCAGGCGGTATTTGGCGCCGTCCTTCACGACATGACCGACCGCCGGGAACGTGAAGTGGAAGCCGACCACGGTCGCTTTCTCCGCCGCCGCCATGTCGTAGAACTTGTGGCGCGTCGCCTGCGCCATCGCTGCATCCATGTCGAAAATCACGTGCCAGTCGGGATTGCGCAGGAAGAATTCCGGGATGTTGGTGACGTCGGATTGGATCAGCACCTTGGCATCGCCCGATGCGACCGCGAACGAGGTGTGGCCCGGCGTGTGCCCCGGAGTTGCGATCGAGGTGATGCCCGGCGCGACCTCCTTGCCCCACTCGTACTTCGTCACCTTGGACTCGAGGCCAGCGAAGATCTTCTTCACGTTGGCGAAATTGTTCTTCAGCGCCTGATTGGACTCGGCCTTGGCAGCGTTCTCCTCACTGGCCCAGAACTCCCACTCCTTGCCGGGCACCATGATCTCCGCATTCGGAAAGGCCAACGCGCCGTCGGCCAGGCGAATGCCGTTGATGTGGTCGCCATGCATATGCGACAGCAGCACAACGTCGACGTTCTTGGGGTCGACGCCAGCAGCCTGGAGGTTCTGCAATGTGCGGCCGACAGCGCCTTTGCTCGCCTCGAGATTGGCAATGCCGTTTCCCGTGTCGATCAGGACGAGCTTCGAGCCGGTATTGATGAGCTGCGGGTTGAACGGAATCGTGACCATGCCCTTCGGCATGTAAGCCGCCTCACCCGCCGCCAGCGCCTCGTCCTTCGGTATGTTGGCGACGAACTTATCCGGCATCGGGAAGGTGCGCGCACCGTCATTGATCGAGGTGCACTCGTAGCTGCCGACCTTATAGCGATAGAAGCCCGGCGCTTGCGTGCCGGTCGGCGGCACTGAGGCATTGGCCGCGGTCGGCCCGAAGCCGGATACGGCAGCCGCACCGAGTGCGGCGGCGCCCGTGAGCAAATGACGGCGATTGAGATCAGTCATGGAGAGGTCCCCTTCTGAGCGCCCCGCGGTTTGTTCCGCGTTCAAATGGCGGCGGAATAATCTCCGGCTTCGCTCAGAAGGCAAGACCTTCCTTCGGTGACCTGCGGTCGCAGATCACGATTATTTATTTGGGTTGATGAGGAATTTTTCGCCGGTGGCGCGTTTGGCGTACACCGCGATGTTGGCGGGATCGAGCACCTCGGTCAGCGACACCACCTTGGTGTAGTGACTGGCGAAGGTGGTCTTGAGCTCGGACGCGACGCGCTGGCGCAGGCGACCGATCTCGGCCGGACCGATGTTCTGGAGAAACGGCGTCAGCAGCCAGCCGCCGACGCCCCAGGTCAGTCCGAACGACCGGCTCAATTCGGTCGGACGGTTGTCGAGGCTGCCGTAAATGTAGATCTGCTTGTACACGTTGGAGCCGTAGCGGCTGTATTCCTTCGCCGTCTTGTTGGCGGCAACTTCCATGGCGGTCAGGATCTGGCTGGCCAGCTTGCCGCCGCCGATGGCATCGAAGGCGATCGTGGCGCCGGTCTCGACCAGCGCATTGGTGAGATCGTCAGTAAAGCTCGGTGCGCTGGAATCCACGACGTGCTTGGCGCCGATCTTGTACAGGATATCGGCCTGCTCCTTGCTCCGGACGATGTTGACGAGGCCGATGCCGTCCTTGATGCAGATCTTGTTGAGCATCTGGCCGAGATTGGAGGCGGCGGCGGTGTGCACGAGCGCCTTGTGGTTCTCCCGCCGCATCGTCTCGGTCATGCCGAGCGCGGTCAGCGGATTGACGAACCAGGACGCGCCGTCCGCGGCCGTGGTGCCCGCCGGCAGCTCCATGACGTCGCGGACCTTCAGCACGCGGTACTGCGTGTACATCGCGCCGCCGATCATCGATACGGTCTTGCCCATCAGCGCCTTCGCAGCATCCGACGATCCGGCCCCGATCACCGTGCCGGCGCCCTCGTTGCCGACCGGCAGCGACTGATCGAGCCGGGCTCCCATCATCCGCATCGCAGCCTCCGGCATCGTCGCGGTGATGACCGGCATCTCCTTCGTGCCGGAGGCCTTGGCGGCCGACATGTCGGCGGGCCCGATCAGGAGTCCAAGGTCCGACGGGTTGATCGGTGTCGCCTCGACGCGAACCACGACCTCATCGTCGGCCGGCTCCGGGGTCGGGACATTCACGAGGGACAATTCCAGCTCGCCGCTCTTCTTCAGCAGCGAACGCAGTTGCAGTCCGGTCTTGCCGTCGCTCATGTCGATCCTCCCCTGTCCGTCTTTTCTCGAGTCGAAGCGCTGGCTTATGCCAGTGCTTTCAGTGCGGCCTTGCCACCATACAGCGCCTGCTTGCCGAGCTGCTGCTCGATGCGCAGGAGCTGATTATATTTGGCGGTGCGGTCGGAACGAGCAAGGGAGCCGGTCTTGATCTGACCGCAATTGGTGGCGACCGCGAGGTCGGCGATGGTAGAATCCTCGGTCTCGCCGGAGCGGTGCGACATCACCGAGGTGTAGCCGGCCTTGTGCGCCATCTCGACGGCGGCGAGCGTCTCGGTCAGCGTGCCGATCTGGTTGACCTTGATCAGGATCGAGTTGGCGCGGCCGGTCTTGATGCCGTCGGCGAGGCGCTTGACGTTGGTGACGAAGAGGTCGTCGCCGACCAGCTGGCACTTCTTGCCGATCAGGTCGGTGAGCTCCTTCCAGCCGTCCATGTCGTCTTCCGACATGCCATCCTCGATCGTGACGATCGGATAGCGCGAGACGAGGTCGCCGAGGTACTTGGCCTGCTCGGAGATCGAGCGGGTCTTGCCCTCGCCTTCATAGACGTATTTGCCGTCCTTGAAAAACTCGGTCGAGGCGCAGTCGAGGCCGAGCACGATGTCGGTCCCTGCCTTGAAGCCGGCCTTGCCGATCGCGTTCATGACGAATTCCAGCGCGGCATCGGCGGACGGCAGGTTCGGGGCAAAGCCGCCCTCGTCGCCGACATTGGTGTTGTGGCCGGCCTTCTTCAGCTCCGACTTCAGCGTGTGGAAGACCTCAGCGCCGTAGCGCAGGCCTTCGGCGAAGGACGAGGCGCCGACCGGCAGGATCATGAACTCCTGGAAGTCGATCGGGTTGTCGGCGTGCACGCCGCCATTGATGATGTTCATCATCGGCACCGGCAAGAGGCGTGCCGAGGTGCCGCCGACATACCGATAGAGCGGCATGTCGAGCGAATTCGCAGCCGCCTTGGCGCAGGCGAGCGAGACGCCGAGGATGGCGTTGGCGCCGAGCCGGCTCTTGTTCGCGGTGCCGTCGAGGTCGATCATGATCTGGTCGATCTGGGCCTGCTGCTCGGCATCGAGACCGCTTAAGGCCTCGAAGATCTCGCCGTTGACGGCACCGACCGCCTTGCTGACACCCTTGCCGAGATAGCGCGCCTTGTCGCCGTCGCGCAGCTCCACCGCCTCATGGGCGCCGGTGGAGGCGCCGGACGGCACCGCGGCGCGGCCGAGCGCGCCATCCTCCAGCACGACATCGACCTCGACGGTGGGATTGCCCCGGCTATCGAGGATTTCGCGGCCGATGATGTCAATGATGGCGGTCATGATGTGCACTTCCGTTCGTTGGAGCTGATCGGTTCGCCGCGGGTCTTACACGGGCCGCAAGCAAATGTGAACGCTTGAGGGTGGCACTTCGACTGACGCGTGAAGGCGCCAGGATTAAGGTCGAGGGCATCGGTCTGTGCGTGCATCCTCAATCCCAAGCAGTCGGGGTAACGCCATGAATCGCCGCCAGTTTCTTGCTTCCAGCACCGCCCTGTTCGTGGCTCGCCCAAGTTTTGCCCAGGAGGGCCCGTTCCGGACAAAATACTTCCCGATCAGTGCCGGTATCGGCCTGCACGATCTGACGCCTGCCCCTGACGGTTCGGTCTGGTTCACGGCGCAGGGCAAGGGCTTGCTCGGCAGGCTCGATCCCCGGGATGGCAGTTTCAAGACGGTCGGCCTCGGTCAGGGCGCCGCGCCGCATGGCGTGACCGTCGGCCCCGATGGCGCGCCCTGGATCACCGAGGGCGGCCAGAACGCGATCGCACGGGTCGATCCCGGCGATTTCAAGGTCACGCTGTTCCGCCTGCCGGAAAAGTTCGCCTCGGCCAATCTCAACACCGGCGTGTTCGACAAGGAAGGCACCTACTGGTTCACCGGCCAGTCCGGCTATTACGGCCGCCTCGCGCCGCGGTCCGGCGAAATGAATGTGTTCAAGGCGCCCAAGGGCGTCGGCCCCTATGGCATCACGGTGACGCCCAAAGGCGAGGTCTGGTACGCCTCGCTTGCCGGCAGCTATATCGCGAAGATCGACCCGGCAAGCGGCGATGCCGCCGTGGTCGCGCCACCGACGCCGAACCAGGGATCGCGGCGCGTCTGGTCGGATTCGAAGAGCCGGATCTGGGTCAGCGAGTGGAACAGCGGCCAAGTCTCGGTGCACGATCCCGCCGACGGATCCTGGAAGAGCTGGAAGCTGCCGGGCGAGCGTCCCCGCGCCTACGCTGTCTTTGTCGACCACAAGGACAAGGTCTGGCTGACGGATTTTTCGGCCAACGCCATCGTGCGCTTCGATCCCGCCACTGAGACGTTCAACGTCTTCGCCAGCGACAGGGCCAACGCCAATGTGCGCCAGCTCGACGGCCGACCGGGCGAGCTCTGGGGCTGCGAGTCCGGCAACGATCGCATCGTCATGATCCAGACGATCGCGGCCGGTTGACGGCAGCGGCATTTGCGTCCATCCCGGCATCCGAAACAGGATGTGACGACGATGGCGAAGAAATCCCTCCAGCTCGGTCGCGCGGTCGAATGGCCGCACACACCGGAAGACGCCCAGCTCGACCGCGTGCCCAATCCGCAAAAGGGCACCGACTATCTGGTGCGCTTCACCGTGCCGGAATTCACCTCGCTCTGCCCGGTGACGGGCCAGCCGGATTTCGCGCATCTGATGATCGACTACGCGCCTGATGCGTGGCTGCTGGAATCGAAATCGCTCAAACTCTACATCGCGAGCTTCCGCAATCACGGCGCCTTCCACGAGGACTGCACCGTGATGATCGGCAAGCGCATCGCCGGCGAGATCAAGCCGAAATGGCTGCGGATCGGCGGCTACTGGTATCCGCGCGGCGGCATCCCGATCGACGTGTTCTGGCAGACCGGCCGCGTACCCAAGGGCCTGTGGGTGCCGGAGCAAGGCGTCGCGCCCTATCGCGGGCGGGGGTGAGCCGCGCGTCCCGCGCCTGCGATCACCACGCGTACCGCACGACGCCCTTGCCTGCGTAAGAGCGCGTGACGCCCGAGAATTCGCCCTCGAACGTGCCAGCGGCCGACCAGCCGTTCAGCCATTTCTTCTCGACCGATCCCGTCACCAGCGCGGAGGCCGAGGCCATTGGCGCGCCGTTTACGATGAAGCTCGCGCCGGGCAGAGTTTGGAACGTGGCCCCGATAGCGCGGTCAGGATTGAAATCATGCGCCCAGGCGATGCGGCCGCGTAGCGTGACAATGCCATCTGCCTGCGCGAAGGCCTTGTCCGTGCGCAGGCCGAGCTCAGTGCGGGTGTCGGTGACGCTCTTCGAATTGTAGGCCAGCGCAAACTGGTTGCTGCCGACGATGGCCTGCTCGGCGTAAGCCGGCAGGTCGAAGGTGGTGAACTGGGCCGCGGCATAGGGCGTGAAGCCGACGCCCTGCGTGACGATGCGGTAGCCGCCCTCGAGCCGGCCGGAATAGGCGTTGGCGTTGAACTCGGCGCGCAAGCGATCGACGCCAGCAACCGTCAGCGTGCGATCGGTCGTGATGTCCTGCCAGCCATAGGCCAGCGCGCCGGTGATATAGGCGGGCCCGACGATGTGCCGGAAGAACGCGCCAGCCTGGAACAGGTCGGAGCGGCCGCCGCCGAGCGCATTGGTCACGGTGAAGTTGGTGCCGCCGCCGGCGAGCGCGAAACCGACCAGCGTATCGCGGGAGATGCGATAATCCGCGCCGACCGCGGTGCCGTAGAGGTTGCTTGTGGTGGTGTTCGAACCGATGGTGGTGTTCCCGTCGGTTTGCTGCGCTCCGCCGAACCCCGCCGCCCAGACGCTCCAGCGCTGCTCGAACCCTGGCACGATTGGCGGTGCCTTGGCGTAGATCGCGGCATAGGCGTCGCGCTCGCCCTTCGAGCGGCTCACGCCCTTCGCGGCATAAGTCATGCTCTCCTCGGCAAAGGCATTCGGCGCGCCGCCGGCGCCGACGGGATCGCCACGGCCGGCCACGAACGGATCCGTCATCACGCCCATGAACTGGTTCATCGCGTTGAACGTGGTCTGCTGCGAGGCGCTGCCGACCTCGCCAGAGAGCTGGGTCAGACCGACCGGCGTGAGGCCACCGAACGCCATCGGGATCGTGCCGTTGCTGTTGAAATAGTTGATGATGGCGTTGCCGACGCTCTGTTGGTTGCCATTGAGGCTGCCGGACGGCGGCGCGAAGTTCAGCGCAAGATTCAGATAAGCATGGGTGGTGTCATAGCTCAGCGTCGTGTGGAAGCCCGACGGCAGGCCGGTGTTCGCCACGATGGGATCGAAATGGCCGCTGATGCTGCCCGCATTCAGGATCGTGTACTGCTTGGCGACGTAAGAGCCAGCGACAAAATGCGCACCGACGGTGGCGCCGCCAAGTGTTGCGCTTCCCGTCACATTGGCAAAGCTGGAGGTTACGGGATCGACGAAAACACTGAACAGGGCCCCTGATTGCATCGCGAGGCTTGCCGCCGTCATGGACGTTCCCGGCCCGCCCGCACCACCCGGCGAAAAAATGCCACCCGCGGCGACCTGGAGCGCCCCCACCGTGCCGATGCCGGCCAGCGCTGCAGTCGCGTTCACCGTGGTGAGGCTCGATGACGCCATCGAGCCATCGACAACGAGCGTGCCACCGTTGACCGTGGTCGTGCCCGTATAGGCGCTGCCGTCGCCCGTCAGGCTCATGATGCCGGAGCCCGTCTTCACGAAGGAGCCACTCCCGGTCAAGGACCCCGCGAAGGTCGAGGATGAATTGTCGCCGCCCACCGTCATGGTGAAGGCACCGGTATCGAGCACGCTGCCCGCCACGCCGGCTACCGATCCAAAGCTCGCGCCGACACCGGCAACGTCGGCGATCGCGCCGGCGGTGGCGAGGGTCACGCGTCCCGACACGCTGCCGCCTCCCGAGTTCAACTGGCTAGGGGCCGAGATCGTGACGTTCCCGTTGATCGTTCCGTTGAGCGCGATGTATTCGGAGATGCTGTTGATCGACGCATTCACCGTGCCGGTGGCGTCGATGATCATCTTGCCGTCGTTCAAGATGGTATTGGTGGCGTTCAGCACTCCAGAAACGCTGACTTGGCCCCCGGAGTTCGTGAAGGTGGTGGCATTGACGGTACGCCCGGCGTCGATCCAGACCGCGTGAACCATCGCGTTGGACTGATTGATCAGCGTGGTGACATTGAGATCGCCGCCGGAAACGATGAGGTCGGATGCCGCGCCGGTGGTAAGGGTACCGTTGACGGTGAGCGCACCGGTCACCGTGAAGGTACCGCTTTGATGGTCGACGTTGCCGTTGAGCGTGCCGGCTGCGTTCGCCGTGCCGGAATTCGTCAGTCCGCCATTGACCGTTCCAGTTGTCGTGAAGGTGCCGCCGGCTGCGTTCGTCGTCCCGGCAGTTGTCGTCACCGTACCGCCGTTGGTGAACGTGCCGGCGTTGTTGATGATGCTGGTCGCGCTCAGCGTCCGGCCAGCCGAGACCTGGACCGCGGTGGCCGAGGTCGAATTGTTCGTGAGCGTCGTGATGCCGGTGAAGCTGCCGAACTGCACGGCCAGGCTCGACGTCGCGTTGTTGGTCACCGCACCGTTGGTGGTGAGATCGTTGATCAGCGCGAAGGAGCCGCTGCCTTGATTGGTGATGCCGTCATTGAACACGCCCCTCGCGTTGGCCGTGCCCGAATTCGTCAGCCCGCCGTTGACCGTGCCCGTCGTGTTGAAAGTGGCGCCCGCGGCATTGGTCGTGCCGCCGGTCGTCGTGATCGAGCCATTGTTGAAGAAGATGCCACCGTTGTTGGCAATGGTCGTCGCAGAGATGATGCCGCCTGGGACATTGGAGAAACCGGTGGTGGTGGTAATGTCGCCGATCAGGGTACCTTGATTGCTCGCGATCGCACTGACGGTCAGCGACGTCGTCAGGGTGCCGGTGTTGACGAAGGTCCCGGCAGTAACGCTCGTGGTGGTGAACGAGTTGGTGCCGGACAGCGTCAACCTGCTGGACCCTGCCTGCGAGATCGTGGCGCCCGTCATGTTGTTGCTGATCGAGATGAAAGTGCCGACGCCGACGGCATTGTTGGTGATGCCGGTGACAAAATTCACTGCCTGACCGCTTATCGCGTAGCCCTGGGACGTAGCGTCGAAAATCCAGGACTGGGGTGAGATGGGGCCAAGGGTGACGGTGACGGCCGTCGTGCCCGTGGCGGAAAAGGTCGCGGTTTCGCCTGCGGTGTCGGGGACGGTGTTAGTCGACCAATTGGTTGGCTCGCTGTAATTGCCGTTGGCGACGCCGCCGTCCTGCCAGACCTGCGCTCGCGCCAAGGACGGCAGCAATACAACCGCCGCAAGAGCTGTGCCGGCCAGAAAAGCCCTGCTGAACAGCGCCACGCGCGTGGGCCCAACCCCGTCCGCCCGGATCATCAAAAATTCCGCTGGGGCCCTACGCTGCCCTCAATCGCCAGATATTCTTCAAACGAGAAAAATCTAGCTGCTTCGCCGCCAGCGAGCCACTGATGATCGGTTTCGTCGGCGGATGAGTCGGCGATTTCCACTACGGTGTGATTGTAAGGCAACAGAAGGTTGCATATTTACCAGGCACCCGACGATATCGCACTGGAATACGCGCTCAGCAGATCGACTTTGGCGTGTGTGTCGCGATGGGCGCCGAGGCCGCTTAGGTCACCGAATGCAGGTCAGCGCGCGTCGGACGGTGCCCGCGCCTTGAGCAATTGAGCGCAGACGAAGCCCAGCACGACCATGATCGCGGCGCTCGCGAACAGGGTCGGCATCTTGCCGGCATGCTGGAGCCCAAAGCCATAGGCGAGCGGTCCCACCGTCTGCCCCATGAAGAAAAAGAACGAATGCAGCGACAGCGCGGTGGCGCGCGCCTCGACCGAGAGCTCGCTGGCGAAGACCTGAAGACAGCCATGGGCGATGTAGAAGCCCCATCCCATCACGATGAGATTCAGCGCCTGCACTTCCCAGCGCGGACCGAACGCGACGGCGACGAGTTGCGAGGCGACCAGCGTCATGCCTGCGATCATCATGCCCTTGACGCCGAGCCACGGCAGCAGACGCGACACCGTCAGCGTGTAGAACAGGCCGCCGACCGCAAAGCCGGCGATGACCATGCCGGCGATCGACAGCGAGGTCTGCCCCAGCTCGAACAGAAACGAGGCGATGTAGGGAAACAGGCCGAGCACACAGCAGCCTTCGATGAACACCGCCGAATAGCAGACATAGGCATTCGGATTGGTAAAGATGGTGCGATAGCCGGCCTTCAGCGCCGACAGGCTCGTCTTCGGCGGGTGCTTGACCTTGGCGCCGCGAAAGCCGGCGGCAACCGCGATCGACGCCACGATCACAAGCGCGCCGAGCACCGCGAGCACGCCGCGCCAGCCGAGGAAATCGCCGATCAGGCCGGAGGCCGAGGCACCGAGCAGATTGCCGGTCATGGCGCCGGCAAGCGTGCGGCTGATCGCGACCTGACGTTTCTCGGGCCCGACGAGATCGCTGGTCAGGCTGAGCGCCACCGGAAACACGCCGCCGGAGCCGATGCCGGCGAGGATGCGGGTCGCAAACAGAACCGAGAACGAGGACGAGAGCGCGCCCAGGATGTTGGCAAGGCCGAGCAGCGCGAGGCAGCCGATCATCAGCCGCGTCTTGCCGAACAGATCGGCGGCGGCGCCGACAATGGGCTGGATGATCGAGAAGGTGAAGGCGAACACCGCGGCAAAGCCCGCGGCGGTGGCAATGCTGACGCCAAAATCCTCGGCGACATGCGGCAGCACCGGATCGAGTGCGCGCGCCGAAAGCGCCGCGGCGAAGCTCGCACCTGATATGACGTAGAGGGCGGCCGGCAGGCCCTGATCGTGCGGCCGCGCCTCGCCTTGCTGCATCAGCGCGGGTTCTTTGCCAGCGCGTCGAACGCCATCAGCCTGGCGATCAGCGCCTCGAACTCGCGCAGCGGCACCATGTTGGGGCCGTCGGAGGGCGCGCGATCAGGATCGGCATGGGTCTCGATGAAGACGCCGGCGACGCCGACCGCCACGGCCGCGCGCGCCAGCACCGGCACGAATTCGCGCTCGCCGCCCGAGGAGGTCCCCTTCCCGCCCGGCTGCTGCACCGAATGGGTGGCGTCGAAGATCACCGGCGCGCCGGTGGTGCGCGCCAGGATCGGCAGCGCGCGCATGTCGGAGACCAGCGTGTTGTAGCCGAAGGAAGCGCCGCGCTCGGTGACGAGCACGTTGGGATTATCCGCGCTGGTGATCTTCGTGACGACATTCGCCATGTCCCACGGCGCGAGGAATTGCCCCTTCTTGACGTTGACGACCTTGCCGGTCGCGGCGGCAGCCAGCAACAGATCGGTCTGCCGACAGAGGAAAGCGGGGATCTGGAGGATGTCCACGGCCTGCGCCACCTCGGCGCATTGCGTGGCCTCGTGCACGTCGGTCAGGACAGGCAGGCCGAGCGAGGAGCGGATTTCGGCGAAGATCGGCAGCGACTGCGCCAGCCCAAGGCCGCGCGCCGCCGACGCGCTGGTGCGGTTGGCCTTGTCGAAAGAGGTCTTGTAGACGAGGCCGATGCTCAGCCGCGCCGCGATCTCCTTCAGCGCGGAGGCGACCTCCAGCGCATGCTGACGGCTTTCGAGCTGACAGGGTCCTGCAATGATCGAGATCGGCAGATCATTGCCGAACTTGACCTTTCCGATGGTGACGACCGGCGCCGCTGAATGCGAAGAGCTCAAGGCAAATCCCTCGTTTCGGCGCGACCATAGCCGCGATGAGGGTCGGATCAACCCTATTCGGCCCGGACGGTCAGAATATCAGGGTTGCGCCGGGGCTCCCATTGCGGCTGCGCAGCGCCGGCCGGCGCTCACTTCACCGCGGAGAAGGCCGTCGGCGCCAGGATCTGGCTGTCGATGTTGGCGACGATCTGGCCGTCGGCTTCGCTCTCGGCACGAGCTTTCATCCAGTCCGGATCGGCGATGAACTTGCCCCACTTCGTCTCGCGCTCGGCGAGCGACTCCCAGGCGAGGAAATAGGTCAGATCCTGATTGGATTCACCGATCACGGTCGTGAAGAACCCGGCCTGCTTGATGCCGTGCTTCTCCCAGATCTTCAGCGTTGCGGTCTCGAACCGCTTCAACAGCGCCGGCAGCCGGCCGGGGACACAGCGATAGACGCGCATTTCGTAGATCATTCATGTTCCTCCCTGAACAGGTCCGGCGGTTATAGCGGCCGGCCCCGACGGTGTCTTGAGCCCGCCCGGCCGCCCCATGTGGCGTTCTGCGCATGGCTTGAGCTCCGGCACTGCCAGATCCCGCAATGCTGCCGCAATGATCGGGCCGCTAGAAAGGCGCAGTTGCGGTTCGGGGCCTGTCACATGCGGATTTTGCTGGTCGAGGATGAAGCGGAAATGGCCTGCGCGCTGGCCTCGGCGCTGAAGCGCTACGACATGGTGGTGGACCATGCTCCGACGCTGGCCGAGGCGGAGGAAGCCATTTCGGCCGACGTCCATGCCGCCGTCCTGCTCGACCGCCAGCTTCCCGACGGCGATGGCCTCGCTTTGATCCCAAAGCTCCGCGCGCGCGCCGACGGTGTGCCGATCATTGTCCTGACTGCCCGCGGCGAGCTCGCCGATCGCATCGCAGGGCTCGACGGCGGCGCCGACGACTATCTGGCAAAACCGTTTGCGGTCGAGGAGTTGCTGGCGCGGCTGCGCGCCGTGCTGCGGCGGCCCGCCGGCCTCTCTCCTGACGTCATCCGCGCCGGACGGCTTGCCTTCGACCTCGGTCATCGCGAGGCCAGCATCGACGGCACCCCGTTCGAGCTGCCCCGCCGCGAGCTGCTGGTGCTCGAAAAATTGGTCCGCCGCCTGGGCCGGACCGTGCTGCGCTCGGCGCTGGAAGAGGCGGTCTACAATTTCGACGACGAGATCCAGTCCAACGCGCTCGACACGCATGTCTCGCGTCTCAGGCGAAAACTCGCGGACGCCGACGCAGGCATCGAGATCCACGGCATTCGCGGCGTCGGCTATCTCCTGAAGAAAATGCCATGAGCGCCATGAGCACGCACGACGATCCCTATTGCCTGCGCTCGCGCTTGAGCTGGCGCCTCCTCTCGCTTCAGGCCGCGATCCTCGTTGCGCTGGTTGCCGTCGTCCTCGCCGGGCTTTGCGCCTCCGGCTTCGTGCTGGCCGAGCGCGACGAGGACCGCGTCATCGATGTCGTCCAGCGCGCGCTTACGCGCGATGCACAAGGCGGACTGACCTTGCGGCCGACGCCCGAGCTGCGGTTGTTGCGCAGCGAGACGCCAGACCTCTGGTTCCTCGTGCGGGACCGGCGGGGCCACTCGCTGAGCGAAGGCGACGTGCCAGCCGAATTCGCCGCGATCGGCAGCGGCCTCGACCAGATCAGCCAGGCGCGGCTTGGCTGGCAGATGTTCCAGGACGATCCGCGCCAGCCGGCGGCGCGGCTGAAGCGGGTCGACACCGATGCGGGCAATTTGCAGGTCATCACGGCGACACAAGGGCGTCTGACCGGCGCCAAGGCGCTGTTCATGACATCCCTTGCGTTCCTCGGCATCGCCCTGCCCGGCCTGCTGCTGATGGGAACGGCGACGTTCATCGCGACGCCGATGATCGTGCGGCGCGCATTCAGGGGGCTCGATACCGCGGCGGACGAGGCCCGGCGCATCGATATCCACCAGCGCGGCGCGCGGCTGCCGGTGGAACGTATTCCGCTGGAGGTCATGCCGCTGGTGACCGCGATCAACGATGCACTGGCGCGGCTCGACCAGGGCTATGCCCGCCACAAGCGCTTCGTTGCGGATGCCGCGCACGAGCTGCGCACGCCGATCGCGATCCTGAACACGCGCCTGGAGTCGCTTAGTCCCGGGCCGGACAAGGCCCGCCTGCTGGAGGATGCCGCGCGGCTGGCGACGCTTGCCGAGCAATTGCTCGACATCCAGAGGCTCGACCGCTGCGGCCATCCGTTCACGCGCGTCAATCTCGCCGCCGTTGCACAAAGTGTCGCCGCCGATCTCGCTCCCCTGGCGATCGCAGCTGGCTATGAGCTTGCCCTCGATGCGCCGGCGAACCCCGTTGAGACGATCGGCGATGCGGCCGCGCTCGAGCGCGCGCTGACCAACCTCGTGCAGAATGCGATCCAGCACGGCCCGCGTCGCGGCACGATCGGGATTCGCGTCAGCAAGCCCGCGAGCATCGAGGTCACGGATGAAGGGGCCGGCATTCCTCCCGATCAGCGCGAGCAGATCTTCGAGCCGTTCTATCGGCTCACACCGCTCGATCGCGGTGCCGGCCTCGGCCTCAACATGGTGCGGGAGATCGTGCAGCTGCATGGCGGCCACGTCTCGGTGGCGGACGGGCCGGACGGCGGCGCCTGTTTCCGGATGACGCTGCTGGAGGTGCGGCAAAGCTGATTCAATCGTATTCACGTCCGACAGCGCAATGCTGTCGCAATGCGCTCCCGCGACATTGCATGCGTCGCACCTCCATCGAGGTGCAAACTCAAGTTGCCGGAGTGCGCATGCCCAACGATTTCCTTTCCTTTTTCCTGTCCTGGATGTCGTCCCCGCGTCGGGTCGGCGCGATCGCACCATCGGGTGCGGCGCTCGCCGATCTCATCACGCGCGAGATCAGTGCAACGACGGGACCGATTCTCGAGCTCGGTCCCGGCACCGGCGCGTTCACCTACAAGCTGCTCAAACGCGGCGTGCGGCCGCAGGACCTCACGCTGATCGAATACGGCTCCGACTTCATGAAAGTCCTGCAGATGCGCTTTCCCGGGTCGCGCGTGCTGTGGATGGACGCAGGCCGGCTCGCGACCGAGCGCCTCTACGACGGCGCCCCCGTCGGCGCGGTCGTGAGCGGCCTGCCGCTGCTCAACATGTCGAGGCGCAAGGTCATCTCGATCCTCAGCGGCGCGTTCAGCTATGTCCGCCCCGGCGGCGCCTTCTACCAGTTCACCTATGGCATGAGCTGCCCGGTGCCACGGCCGGTGCTCGACCGGCTCGGCCTGCGCGCAAAGCTGGTGGATCGCGCCCTGCTGAACGTGCCGCCCGCCGCGGTCTACAGGCTGACGCGGCGGCCGCAGATGAAGCTGATCACTGGATCCCTTGCGCCCGAACCATCAGCGCGGGTCGCGTTGGCGCCGATTCATCATGCACGCGACTACTCCGCCGCGCGCTGATCCATCAGACGAGCCGGCTCTGCTTCGCTGCCGCCGCGATGAACGACGCGAACAGCGGATGCGGCTCGAACGGGCGCGACTTCAGCTCGGGGTGGAACTGGACGCCGATGAACCAGGGATGATCCTCGTACTCGACGATTTCAGGCAGCACGCCGTCCGGAGACAAGCCTGAGAATTTCAGCCCATGCTGCTCGAGGCGGTCCTTGTAGGCGGTGTTGACCTCGTAGCGATGACGGTGGCGCTCGGAGATCTCGGTCGCGCCGCCATAGACCTGTGAGACGCGGCTGCCGCGGTTGAGCGCGGCGGGATAGGCGCCAAGCCGCATCGTGCCGCCGAGATCGCCGGCCTGCGAGCGCTTCTCGAGCTCGTTGCCGCGCAGCCACTCCGTCATCAGGCCGACCAGCGGCTCCTTGGTCGGGCCGAACTCGGTGGAGTTGGCGTCCTCGATGCCGACGAGATTTCGCGCCGCCTCGATCACCGCCATCTGCATGCCGAAGCAGATGCCGAAATACGGCACGTCGCGTTCGCGCGCGAACTGCGCCGCGCGGATCTTGCCTTCCGCACCGCGCTGACCGAATCCGCCAGGCACCAGGATGCCGTTAACGTGCTCGAGGAACGGCGCGGGATCTTCCTTCTCGAAGATCTCGCTTTCGATCCAGTCGAGGTTGACCTTGACCTTGTTGGCGATGCCGCCGTGCGAGAGCGCCTCGATCAGCGACTTATACGCATCCTTCATGCCGGTATATTTGCCGACGATGGCGATGGTGACGTCGCCCTCGGGATTGCGGATGCGCTCGTTGATCTGGTGCCAGCTCTGGAGCACCGGCGGGATGCGCGATTCGATGCCGAAGGCGGCAAGCACTTCATCGTCGAGGCCTGCAGCGTGATAGGCTTCGGGCACGGCGTAGATGCTGTCGGCGTCGCGCGCCTCGATCACGGCGCTTTCACGCACGTTGCAGAACAGCCCCAGCTTGCGCCGCTCTTCCTTGGGAATCTCGCGGTCGGTGCGGCAGAGCAGGATGTCCGGCTGAATGCCGATCGAACGCAGCTCCTTCACCGAGTGCTGCGTCGGCTTGGTCTTCAACTCACCGGCGCTCGGAATGTACGGCAGCAGCGTGAGGTGGATGTAGATGGCGTGATCGCGCGGCAGCTCGTTCTTGAGTTGGCGGATCGCCTCGAAGAACGGCAGGCCCTCGATGTCGCCGACGGTGCCGCCGATCTCGACCAGCACGAAGTCGTAATCGTCATTGCCGGAGAGGACGAATTCCTTGATGGCGTTGGTGACGTGCGGAACCACCTGGATGGTCGCGCCGAGATAATCGCCGCGGCGCTCCTTGGAGATGATGTCCTGATAGATGCGCCCCGTGGTGATGTTGTCCTGCTTGGTCGCAGGACGGCCGGTGAAGCGCTCGTAGTGACCGAGATCGAGATCGGTCTCCGCGCCGTCATCGGTCACGAACACTTCGCCGTGCTGATACGGCGACATCGTTCCGGGATCGAGGTTGAGATAGGGGTCGAGCTTGCGGAGGCGGACCTTGTAGCCCCGGGCTTGCAACAGCGCACCGAGTGCCGCTGAAGCCAGACCCTTGCCGAGCGAAGAAACCACGCCGCCGGTGATGAATATGTACCGCGCCATGGGACTTAACCTCTAATCCCTCGAATTCGATTCGCCAAAGCGATTCGTATTCCGCCCCAAAGATTTTGCGGGCCTGTGGGTGAGCCAAAACTAAGAGTGGTGCCAGTGCCTTGATGGGGATTGTTGATGCAGGACGGTAGCCACCGCCCTGCATGGCCCCCCTGCTTTATTGCGAACGAGGCACCTGCGGGCCGCTCGGAGCCGGCGCCTGCTGCTGCTCGTCGACCTTCTTCAGCGAATCCAGGATGCCGCCCGACGTCGGCGGCGCGATCGGCGATCCGCCGGCCGGCTGGCCCTGCGAGGCCGGGGTGCCGATGATCGACGACGGCGCGCGGCTGTAGCCCGCATGCCAGGACAGGAACATGCTGGTGAGGAAGAAGCCGGCGGCGAGGATCGCGGTGGTCCGCGTCAAGAGGTTCGCGGTGCCGCGGCTCGACATGAAGCCTGCGCCGCCGCCCATGCCGAGGCCGCCGCCTTCCGACTTCTGGAGCAGGACGGCGCCGATCATGACGGCGACGATCATGAGGTGGATGACGATGACAACGGTCTGCATAGTATCCTTCCGTCACAAGCGGGCGGCGCCTGACGGCGGCCGATCGCGCTTCGCGGGTTTTCCTGAAGTTGCGCGGTGTTACACGATCAGAGGGGGCATTGCCACCCCCGATCGGGACCGGATCAGCCGCTTTGAGGTTAGCTAGGGGCAGCCCTTGGCGATCGCAAGGAAATCGGCCGCCTTCAGGCTGGCGCCGCCGACCAGGGCGCCGTTGACGTTCTTGACCGCCATCAGCTCGGCCGCATTCGAGGGCTTGACCGAGCCGCCGTAGAGGATGCGCATCTTCCCCCCGTCGGTCTTGAACCTGGAGGTCAGGACCTCCCGGATAAACCCATGAATCTGCTCGACATCCTTGGCCGTGGGGGTGAGCCCGGTGCCGATCGCCCAGACCGGCTCATAGGCCACGATGAGATTCGCGGCCGTCGAGCCATCAGGCAGGGAGCCGGCGAGCTGCCCGCGCAGGATGTCCAGGGTCTGGCCGGCGTCGCGCTGGCCTTGCGTCTCGCCGATGCAGACGATCGCCGTCGCACCGGCGCGCCAGACGGCCTCGGCCTTCTGCCGGATCAGGGCGTCGCCCTCGCCGTGGTCGGCGCGGCGCTCGGAATGGCCAACGATGACGGCGGTCGCCCCGGCATCAGCCAGCATTTCGGCGGCGATATCGCCGGTATGGGCACCGGAGGCCTTGGGGTGGCAATCCTGGGCGCCTACCGCGACTTTCTTGCCGCGCGCCTTGTCGGCGAAGGCCGCAATCAGGGTCGCAGGCGGGCAGACCAGCAGATCGGCCTTGCCGGTCACCTCGGCCGCACCATTGAGCATGGCGTCGAACTCGGCAGCCTGGGCTTTCAGGCCGTTCATTTTCCAATTGCCGGCGATCAGGGGGCGGATGGCGTCGGTCATGTCAATTTCCAGCAAAATGAGGTTTGTGCATGCGCTAGCAGAGGACCTGCTGCAGTTCCAGAGACCAGAGGCTTTTAACCGCAGCCGCAAACGGTCGCCGGACCCGAGGTTGCGGGGGGAAAGCCACCACTTTATGATGATTGATCAATTTGGTGACGCGCTTTTGCTGAATCTGCATTAAGACGCGCTCCCGTTCCCCTCCTGCTCAAACAAGTTGGACCAAATGCTTCGAGGAATGCGCAAGGCCTCATCAAACTGGCTCGGCAAGACGATTATGGCCGTGGTGATGGGCGTGTTGATCGTCAGTTTCGGCATTTGGGGAATCGCCGACATCTTCAAGGGCTTCGGGCAGTCCACGGTGGCCAAGGTCGGCAGCACCGAGATTTCGCTGAACGAGTTCCGCCAGATCTACACGGACCGCCTGCAACAGATCAGCCGCCAGTTCGGCCGTCCGCTGACGCCCGACCAGGCGCGTGCCTTCGGCCTCGACCGCCAGGTGCTGCAGCAGACGATCGCGGAAGCCGCCCTCGACGAAGAGGCGCGCCGGCTCGGGCTCGGCCAGTCCGACGACCAGATCCGCCAGGTCATCATGAACGACCCCAACTTCAAGGGCGTCGGCGGCAGCTTCGATGCGAACCGGTTCCAGGCCGTGATCCGCAATTTCGGCTATACCGAGCAGCGCTACGTCGCCGAGCAGCGCAAGGTGTCGCTCCGCCGGCAGATCACCGGCACGATCGGCGCCGGCCTCGAGCCGCCGAAAGCCATGATCGACGTGCTGACGCGCTTCCAGAACGAGCAGCGCGCCATCGAGTTCGTCAGGCTCGACGCCGCCCAGGCCGGCCAGATCGACGCGCCCTCGCCCGAGGCGCTCGCCGCCTATTTCGAGGATCACAAGGTTCAGTTCCGCGCGCCCGAATACCGCAAGATCTCCTTCGTCGTGGTCTCGCCGGAAGAAATCGGCAAGTGGAGCGAGGTCTCCGACGAGGACGCCAAGAAGATGTTCGAGCAGCGCAAGGACCGGCTCGGCACGCCGGAGAAGCGCCAGATCCAGCAGATCGTGTTTCCCAACGTGACCGACGCGCAGGCCGCACGCGAGCGCCTCGTCGGCGGAATGTCGTTCGAGGATCTCGGCAAGGAGCGCGGGCTGAGCGCCTCCGATGTCGACCTCGGCCTCGTGACCAAGTCTTCGCTCGCTGCCGCCGTCGGCGATGCCGCCTTCGCGCTTCCCGCCGGCGAGATCAGCCAGCCGATCCAGGGCGGGCTTGGCGTCGCGATCGTCAGGGTCGACAAGATCGAGCCGGGCAAGGAGGCGGACTACGCCAGCCTGGCCGGCGACATCAAGCGCGAGATCGCCACCGAACGCGCGCGCGTCAAGGTCGCAGATCTCCGCGACAAGATGGAAGACGAGCGCGGCGGCGGCGCCAGCGTGATCGACGCTGCGCAGAAGCTCGGCCTCACCGCCGTGACCATCGACGCGGTCGATCGCTCCGGCCGCGCCCCGAACGGCCAGCCGGTCGCCAACATTCCGCAGGGCCTCGACGTGGTGTCGCAGGCCTTCAACACCGATGTCGGCGTCGACAACGACTCGATCTCGTTCAAGGGCGGCTATGTCTGGTACGACGTGCTCGCCATCACGCCTTCGCGCGACCGCAATCTCGACGAGGTCCGCGACCAGGTCGAGGCGCGCTGGCGCCAGGACCAGATCGCCACCAAGCTCAAGGCCAAGGCGACCGAGATGGTGCAGAAGCTCGAAGCAGGCGGCAAGCTTGCCGATGAAGCCGCAGCGATCGGCGCCAAGGTCGAGACCGCAACCGGCTTCAAGCGCGACGATACGCCCGCCGGCGTGCCCGCAGCCGTCGTATCGGCCGCCTTCCGCACCGCCAAGGACGGCGTCGGACAGACGCCGGTGACCGGCGGCACCGAGGTGATCGTGTTCCGCGTCACCGACATCGTCGAACCCGCGGTCGACGCCGCCTCCGACGCGATCAAGAAGCTGAAGGAAAGCCTCGACCGTGCCCAGACCGAGGAGCAGGTCGCCTCTTACGTCAACAAGCTTGAAACCGACATCGGGACCACCATTAATCAGGCCGCCTTCGCGCAGGTGACCGGCGCGAACCAGTGAGTTGAAAGCACGCGATGGACGACCTGAAATCGATCATTGGAAAAGTGGCGACCGGCGCCAGCCTGTCGCGTGAGGAAGCGGCTTCCGCCTTCGACGCCATGATGTCGGGCGAAGCCACGCCCTCGCAGATGGGCGGCCTGTTGATGGCACTGCGGGTGCGCGGCGAAACGGTGGACGAGATCACCGGCGCCGTTACGGCGATGCGCTCCAAGATGCTGAGCGTGACGGCACCGCCGGAAGCCGTCGACATCGTCGGCACCGGCGGCGACGGCTCCGGCTCGGTCAACGTCTCGACCTGCGCCTCCTTCATCGTCTCCGGCGCCGGCGTGCCGGTGGCCAAGCACGGCAACCGCGCGCTGTCGTCGCGCTCGGGCGCCGCCGACGTGCTGGCCTCGCTCGGGGTGAAGATCGACCTCAGGCCCGAGCAGGTCGGCCACTGCGTGCGCGAATGCGGCATCGGCTTCATGTTCGCGCCCGCTCATCACCCGGCCATGAAGAATGTCGGCCCGACGCGGGTCGAGCTCGCGACACGCACGATCTTCAATCTGCTCGGCCCCCTGTCCAACCCGGCGGGCGTGAAGCGGCAGATGGTCGGCGTGTTCTCGCGGCAATGGGTGCAGCCGCTGGCGCAGGTGCTGAAGAACCTCGGCTCTGAATCCGCCTGGGTGGTGCACGGCTCCGACGGCCTCGACGAGATCACCCTCACCGGCCCGACCTTCGTCTCCGCGCTCCACAACGGCGAGATCCGCAATTTCGAGGTGACGCCGGAGGACGCCGGCCTGCCGCGATGCGAGGCCGGCGCGCTGAAAGGCGGTGACGCCGACGCCAATGCAATCGCCCTGCAGAGCGTGCTCGACGGCAAGCCGAGCGCCTACCGCGACGTCGCGCTGATGAACGCCGCCGCCGCGCTGGTGGTGGCCGGACGCGCCAAGGACCTCAAGGAGGGCGTCGCGATCGGCATCAAGTCGATCGACAGCGGCGCGGCCAAGGCGAAGCTGAAGCACCTGATTGCGATCTCGAACGGCCAAGCCTGACATGTCGGACATCCTGACCAAGATCGAAGCCTATAAGCGCGAAGAGATCGCAGCCGCCAAGCGCGCCGAGCCACTCTCGGCGGTCGAGGCGAAGGCCAAGGCGCAAGCCGCACCGCGCGGCTTCGTGCGCGCGATCAAGGCCAAGCACGCCAATGGCGACTACGCGCTGATCGCGGAGGTGAAGAAGGCCTCGCCGTCGAAGGGGCTGATCCGCGCCGATTTCGATCCGCCCCAGCTCGCCAAGGCCTATGAGGCCGGCGGCGCGGCCTGCCTGTCCGTACTGACCGACACGCCCTCGTTCCAGGGCCATCTCGACTTCATGGTGGCGGCGCGTGCAGCGACGGCACTGCCGGTGCTGCGCAAGGATTTCATGTTCGACACCTACCAGGTGGCGGAAGCGCGCGCGCACGGCGCCGACTGCATCCTGATCATCATGGCCGCGCTCGATGATACCACCGCCAAAGACCTCGAAGACGCCGCGCTCGCCTACGGCATGGACGTGCTGATAGAGATCCACGACCGCGCCGAGCTCGACCGCGCGCTCAGGCTCCGCTCGCCGATGATCGGGGTCAACAACCGCAATCTTCGCACGTTCGAGACCACGCTCGCGACCAGCGAAACGCTGGCGCCGCTGATCCCCGGGGATCGACTGATGGTCGGCGAGAGCGGCATCTTCACGCCCGCCGATCTTGCCCGGCTCGAGCGCGTCGGCATGTCGACCTTCCTGGTCGGCGAGAGCCTGATGCGGCAGGCCGACGTCACCGCCGCGACGCGCACGCTGCTCGCGCGCCAGAGTGCGGCGCGCGCGACGGGCACGCGCTGACATGGCGCGCAAGCCGGCGAAAAAAGCCGTCCCGGCCCTCACCCATATCGGCGCCTCCGGCGAGGCGCGGATGGTCGACGTCTCGGACAAGCCCGCGACCGAGCGGCTTGCGGTCGCGGAGGGCCGCGTCGTCATGACCAAGGCGACGCTCGATCTGATCGTATCCGGCAATGCCAAGAAGGGCGACGTGCTCGGCACCGCCCGCATCGCCGGCATCATGGCCGCCAAGCGCACCTCGGAGTTGATCCCGCTCTGCCATCCGCTGGCGCTGTCGAAGGTGACGCTCGACATCGAGCCCGACGCAAAACTGCCGGGTTGCCTCGTCCGCGCCAGCGTCAAGGTGACGGGTCCGACCGGCGTCGAGATGGAGGCCCTCACGGCCGTCTCGGTCGCCTGCCTCACCATCTACGACATGATCAAGGCGGTCGAGCGCGGCGTGCGCATCGAGGGCATCCATCTGGTCGAAAAGCTCGGCGGCAAGTCCGGCCATTACCGCGCCTGACTGCGCAATCCGCTCTATTTCGCCTCGCGCTGCCGCTCGCGATAAGCGCGCGTCTTGATCCGGTTGCCGCATAGCGTCGACATGCACCACCGCCGCGTCGATGGTTTCGACCGGTCGAAGAACACCCGGCGGCATTCCTCCGACGCGCACATCTTCAGCCGGTCCAGCGTTCCCACGAGGGTTGCGTCATGAAGCTCGATCGCGATGGCCGACAGGCCGGCGAGCGCATCCTCGCGCGCCGCTGACAGCGTTGCGCCACGGCCTGCGAGCGCCTCGACCCGCAACGGGAACGGCGCCAGCGCGTCATTGAGCGCGCCAAGAACGCTCTTGTTCCGGAGCCGCTCGCTCGGCTCACACTGCAGATAGGCACGCAACGCCCCGCGCAGCCTCAGCGCAGTCTCGAACATTGCCGGCGTGACATGGCCGCCCTTGGCGCCAAGGCCGCGTTCCCGCATCCAGTCCGCCAGGTCCTTCGGGCCACTGAGCTCATCGCTCTCCGGGTGCTCCACGCCGAAATGCGTGAAGTGGCGAACATCGAGCGTGTTGGCGAAATCGTAGAGGTTCGCCAACGCGTCGGGAACCTGGAATTTGCGCGACTCTTTCGACATCGGAACACCAAAGATTTGAACACCAGTAAAACAGATTTACTGGTTGACAGCAAGCGACACCTGTATCTTACTCATACTGGTGTCGAACGATCCCTCGGGGTCGAACGCCTCTGCTATCACCGGAATGGAGAACCGAGCCGTGGCCGACGCCCTGCACTATCTCGAACTCACCGCGCTCGCGGCACACCTCAAGGCGCGCGAAATCTCGGCGCTGGAGGTGACGCGCGCGCAACTCGACCGGATCGACTCCATCGACCGCGATCTCGGCAGCTACGTTCACGTGATGGCGGAAACGGCCATGGCCGAGGCGGAAGCCGCGGACGCCGACATCGCGCAGGGCCGGTATCGGGGGCCCCTGCATGGCGTGCCGATTGCGCTCAAGGACCTGTTCTGGACCGAGGGCATTCCGACGGCGGCAGGCACCACGCTTCATCGCGACTTTCGTCCCAGTGCAGATGCAACCGTCGTGCGCCGGCTCAAGAACGCGGGCGCCGTCATCCTCGGCAAGGTGCAACTCACCGAGGGCGCCTATGCCGATCACCATCCGCTGGTGAAACCGCCGAAGAATCCGTGGAATGCGAGCTACTGGCCGGGTATCTCGTCCAGCGGCTCGGCGGTCGCGACGGCTGCCGGACTTTGCTTCGGCTCGCTCGGCTCCGACACCGGCGGTTCGATCCGCTGGCCCTGCGCCGCCAACGGCCTGACCGGATTGAAGCCGAGCTGGGGCCGCGTCAGCCGCCACGGCACGTTCGAGCTTGCCGCGACGCTCGACCATGTCGGACCGATCGGCCGCAGCGCGGCCGACGTCGGTGCGCTGCTCGGCGTCATCGCCGGACACGATCCGAACGACCCGACGTCGCTGGTCGATCCGGTGCCCGACTATCTGGCCGCCGCCGCACAGGACGTGCGGGGCCTGCGGATCGGCGTCGATTCCGCCTGGAACAGCGACGACGTGGACGTTGCGACCCAGCGCGTGCTGGCGGACGCCATCGATGCCTTCCGCGCGCTTGGCGCCGACACCGTTAATGTCCGATTTCCCGACGTCACGCAGGCGATCGCCGACTGGACGCCGAACTGTGCGGTGGAAGCTGCGGTCGCTCATGAGGCGACCTATCCCGCTCGCAAGGATGAGTATGGTCCGATCCTCGCCTCCGTGCTCGAGACCGGCCGCGCTCTATCTGCTCTCGACTATCAGAAGATCCTGCTGCGGCGGCTGGCGCTACGCGGCCGGGTGACTGCGCTGTTCGAGACCATCGACCTGCTGCTGATCCCGGTGCACCCGTTCCCGCCAGTGACGCTTGCCATGATCCAGACGCTCGGCGAACAGCCGGATCTGATCGCGAAGCTGCAGCGCTACACCTGCCCGTTCGACATGACCGGTCATCCCACCATCACGCTGCCAGGCGGTGCGTCGACGGACGGGCTGCCGATCGCGTTCCAACTCGTCGCCGCCCATCTGGACGAGGCCACGCTCGTGCGCGCCGGCGCGGCCTTCCAGCGGGCCACGTCCTGGCACCGTCGCCATCCTTCCCTCACCTCGCGGAGGCAGCATTGACCATTCAATCCACGCTCGCTCAGCGAGGTATTTT
Organism: Bradyrhizobium sp. ERR14; assembly: GCF_014198235.1. Classification (NCBI taxonomy): domain Bacteria; kingdom Pseudomonadati; phylum Pseudomonadota; class Alphaproteobacteria; order Hyphomicrobiales; family Nitrobacteraceae; genus Bradyrhizobium; species Bradyrhizobium sp. ERR14. The sequence goes on from NZ_JACIHD010000001.1 coordinate 1,031,922, forward strand.
CCATGGCTGGTTCGTCGTCGCGGCGGCGTTTGCCGTCATGTTCGTCGGCTTCGGCTCCGCCTACACGTTCAGCGCATTCCTCGAGCCGCTCCAGCGCGATTTCGGCGCCTCGCGCGGTTCGATCTCGCTGGTGTTCTCGATCGCGGGCTTTCTGTACTTCGCGCTCGGCCTCGTCAGCGGTCCCCTCGCCGACCGGTTTGGCTCGCGTCCGTTGGCCGTCGCCGGCATGATCCTGGTCGCGGTCGGGCTCGCGGCCGCTAGCGCTGCCCGGTCCGTCGTCGAGGTCTATCTCGCCTACGGGCTCGGCGTCGGCCTCGGCGTCGGATGCGCCTATGTTCCGGCCATCGGCGCCGTGCAACGCTGGTTCGTCAGGCGCCGCGGCTTTGCCTCCGGGCTCGCGGTGAGCGGCATCGGGCTCGGTACGCTGGCGATGCCGCCGCTCGCCTCATTGCTGATCGCCTCGGTGGGCTGGCGCGGAGCCTATCTGGTGCTGGGCGCGATTGCGCTGGTGCTGGGCGGCGGGATGTCGCTGCTCATCGAGAACGATCCGAAGCACCGCGGCCTCGGACCCGACGGCGATCCGCCTCGCGATGCCGCGGGCGCCAGCAACGCCGGCGGCGCATCCGTGCGCGAGGCGGTCCGGTCGACGCGATTTGTCGCCCTCTATTTATCGTGTCTGGTCTGCTCGTTCGGAGCCTTCGTCCCGTTCGTCCATCTCGTGCCCTACGCGCGCGATCACGGGGTCGCGGCGTCCTCTGCAGTGCTGCTGCTCGGCGTGATCGGGGCCGGCAGCACCGCAGGCCGCTTCTTTCTCGGCGCACTCGCCGACCGGATGGGCCGCGACCGCTCGCTGATCATGGTCCTGACCGGAATGGCGCTCGCGATGGCGATCTGGGCCATTGCCGCTGAGGTCTGGACCCTCGCCGCTTATGCCTTCATCTACGGCGTGTTCTACGGCGGCTGGGTCGCGGTGCTGCCCTCTGTGGTCATGGACTATTTTGGCGGACGCAATGTCAGCGGAATCATCGGCATTCTCTACACCAGCGTGGCGTTCGGCACGCTGATTGGCCCGAGTGCGGCCGGCTTCGCCTACGACGTCAACCACAGCTACACGATGCCGATTCTGACCAGTGCCGCCGCGAACATCCTCGCGGCGCTGATCATGGTGGCGATACTGGCGCGCAGCGGAACCCACGCGATCAGCGCAGTGAAGAGCTGATCGCAGTGAATTTGCTGTTGAGCTTGGCGCCCATGCCGTTCACGACGGTGATGATGGCCAGCGCGATTCCGGCCGCGATCAGGCCGTACTCGATCGCGGTTGCCCCACGCTCGTCGGCGAGGAAGTTCTTCAGGGTGTTTTTCATCGTTGCGTCCTCTCTGTGTCGTCAGCAGGCATGTCGTCGTCAGCAGGCATGTCGCAAATCACGTGCCAACGCCGATTTGAGGCTCCCCAACACGTTGGATGGTTAGGGCTTGGTTGATTGTGGCGTGGCCGGCAGGAATTGACCGGCGCCCTCCAATGCCTTCGGCAATTCCTGCCCGCTGTATCGCGGACCTCAGTTGCATTTGCGCGCGACCGTTCACACAGCGTTAACCGCGCTTCCTAACTTCGCCTCCACACCGTTCCCGTAAACCAACGGGTGTCTTCGGGGCCAGAATTGATCCTGACGTGTGCACGGCAATGATCCAGCATGATGACGAGATTCGGCAGCCGCCTCTTTGACCAGGCCTTCGTGCGCAGCGGACCGATCCGCTGGCTGGTCGTGGGCGGCACGCTGCTGATCGCGGCCATCGCCGTCGGCTCTGTCCTGATGGCGCAGAATTTCCGCGAGCGGGCGCTGCGCAACTCCAGCCGCGAGCTGGAAAACACCGTGCTGCTGCTCACCCATCATTTCGATCAGCAATTGCAGGACTTCGCGGTCATCCAGAAGGATTTCGTCGCCCACGTCCGCACGACCGGAATCACGACCGTCGAGGACTATCGCAAGCGCCTTTCGGGCCAGGACATCCACCGGATGCTGCGCTCGAAGATCGAGGCGCTGCCCTACATCGGGGGCGTCAACATCATCGATGCCGAAGGCAATCTGATCAATTCGTCGTCGGCATGGCCGGCTCCGAAGGTGAGCGTTGCCGATCGCGCCTATTTTCGCACATTCAAGGACGATCCCAATTCGCCGGATGTCCTGATCGAGCCGCTGCACAGTCGCATCTCCGGCGCCTGGACCGTCCTGATCGTGCGCAAGATCGTCGGGCCGAACGGCGAGTTTCTTGGCACCGTTGGACGCGGCATCGAGCCCGCCAATTTCGAGAAATTCTTCGCATCCGTCGCGCTCGGCGAAGGTGCGACGATCTCGATGCTGCATCGCGACGGGACGCTGCTCGCCCGCTATCCCCACTCCAGCGAATTGATGGGGCGGAATTTCAAAACTGGTCCGGTGCAGCATCAGAGGGTTTTCGACCTCGATCACTTCGCCGGCCGTTTCACGAGCCCGGTGGACGGAGAAGACCGGCTGATCTCCTCGCGCGCGCTGCCCCATTTCCCGATCCTGATGATGGCCACCACGACGCGCGCCTCCGCCCTGACGGACTGGCGCGAGCAGATCGGCATGCTGATCTCGATCGCCGCCTCTTCCGCACTCGCCATCGCAGGCTTGCTGATCGCGATCGTGCGCAAGCTGCTGGAGCAGCACCGCCTCTCGCGGGAACGGCTGACGCTGGAAAAGCAGCGGCTCGATCGCGCCGTCAACAACATGACGCAGGGACTCTTGCTGTTCGACGCCGAGCAGCGGCTGGTGGTCTGCAACCAGCGCTATCTCGAAATGTACGGATTGTCGGCCGAGATCGTGAAGCCCGGCTCGAGCTTCCACGACATCATCGCCCATCGCAAGGCAACCGGCTCGTTCACGGGCGACATCGACGACTATGTCGTGCGCGTGCTGAAGGGCGTCCATACGCGCAATTCCATGGTGGTCGACACCTCCGACGGCCGCTCGATCCACATCCTCAACGAGCCGCTCACGGACGGCGGCTGGGTGGCGACCCATGAGGACATCACCGAGCGCCGCCGGATCGAGGAGCGCATCACGCACCTCGCCCATTACGACGCGCTGACCGACCTGCCGAACCGCACCATGTTCCACGAGCATCTGCGCGAAGAGCTGGCCGCGGTCGGCAACGACGAACAGATCGCGGTGCATTACATCGACATCGACGAGTTCAAGGGCGTCAACGACGCGCTCGGCCATCTCGTCGGCGACGAGCTGCTGAAATCGATTGCCGCAAGCCTGCGCCGCTGTGCCGGCCCGGCGGATTTCGTGGCGCGGCTCGGCGGCGACGAGTTCGCCATCGTCCAGAGCGCGGTGGCATCGCTCGACCAGGTCAACGAGCTCGTCGCACGGGTCTTCGCCGCCATCCGCGCGCCGTTCGACTGCATGGGCCACCATCTCACCACCGACGCCAGCATTGGCATTGCGCTCGCGCCGGAACACGGCACGGCGCTCGACCAGGTCCTCAAGAACGCGGACATGGCGATGTACGCCGCCAAGTCCGCCGGACGCCGCACCTATCGCTTCTTCGAGCCGGAGATGGATGCCAAGGTCCGCGAGCGCCGGCAGCTCGAGAGCGACCTGCGCCACGCCATCGCCCAAGGGGGGCGCGACGGCGGCCTCGAGGTCTATTACCAGCCCTGCCTCAGCCTGAAGGACGAACGCATCACCGGCTGCGAGGCGTTGGTGCGCTGGCGCCATCCCGCGCGCGGCATGGTCTCGCCGGCGGAGTTCATCCCGATCGCCGAAGATACCGGTCTGATCAACGAGATCGGCGAATGGGTGCTGGCGACCGCCTGCCGGGACGCTGCGAACTGGCCCGACGACATCCGCCTCGCCGTCAACGTCTCGCCGGTGCAGTTCAAGAGCGGCACGCTGGCACTGAAGATCATGGCGGCGCTCGCTGCTTCCAACCTGCCGGCGAGCCGGCTCGAGCTCGAGATCACCGAGGCGGTGCTGATCCGCGACGACGACACGGCGCTGGCGATCCTGCACCAGCTGCGCGCCATCGGCGTGCGCATCGCGCTCGACGATTTCGGCACCGGCTACTCGTCGCTGAGCTATTTGCACCGTTTCCCGTTCGACAAGATCAAGATCGACCGCTGCTTCGTCGACGACATCGCCGGCCCCGACGGCTCGGCCAGCATCGTCCAGGCCGTCGTCAATCTGGCGGCCGCGCGCCGCATGACCACCACGGCCGAGGGCGTCGAGACCGAGGAGCAGCAGCGTCTGCTCCGCGCGCTCGGCTGTTCCGAGATGCAGGGCTATCTGTTCAGCGCCGCGAAGCCCGCCGACAAGGTGCTGGAGCTGTTTGCGCTGCATCGCAGCCGGCTCGCCCAGCGCGGCGGCGCGAAAGCCCGCCGCCGCGAGGCGAGTTAGGTCCGCTGCGGACACACCGCTAAGGTTCCAAACGAAATCGCCCGGGAGCGGTCGTCCACTCCCGGGCGATCGATGTCTGGAGGCCGCCAGACCTAGTTCGGCACTGCAGCCTTCGACGCGGGCTTTGCGGCCACTGCATTCGCGCTCACGCCGTGCAGGAAGTCGTACGCGGCATGCAGGGCCTTGTCGTCCTCCTCCTTCGGCGGAACGTAGGACTGCGATCCGGTCTGCTCGCCGCCCTCGCCGGCTGAGAGATGCCCGCGCATCTGGGACTCCGCCATGGTGTCCATGCGGCCCTTCAGCTCAGGCGGCACGTCCTGCAGGATCTCGATGTCGGGGGCGATGCCCTGGGCCTGGATCGAGCGGCCCGACGGGGTGTAGTAGCGCGCCGTGGTCAGCGCCAGCGCGCCATTGCCGGCACCGAGCGGAATGACCGTCTGCACCGACCCCTTGCCGAACGAGCGCGTGCCGATGATGGTCGCGCGCTTGTGGTCGTGCAGCGCGCCGGCCACGATCTCGGAAGCCGAGGCCGAGCCGCCATTGACCAGGACCACCAGCGGCTTGCCCTTCGTGAGGTCGCCGCCATGCGCAGTGAAGCGCTGGGTCTCTTCTGGACTGCGGCCGCGGGTCGAGACGACCTCGCCGCGCTGGAGGAAGGCGCTCGACACGGACACAGCCTGGTCGAGCAGTCCACCCGGATTGTTGCGCAGGTCCATCACGTAGCCGGTGAGCTTCTCCTGCGGCACCTGCTTGGAGATCGCGGCGATCGCCTTCTTCAGGCCGTCGGTGGTCTGCTCGTTGAACGAGGTGACGCGGATATAACCAATGTCGCCGTTCTCGACGTGGAAGCGCACCGGGCGCACATGGATGATCTCGCGCGTGATCGCGACGTCGAGCGGCGCGTCAGCGCCCTTGCGCACGATGGTGAGCTTGGTCTTGGTATCGACCGGGCCCTTCATCTTGTTGACGGCCTGCTCGAGCGTCATGCCCTGCACGGCCTCGCCGTCGATCTTGCTGATGAGGTCGCCGGACATCAGGCCTGCCTTCGAGGCGGGCGTATCGTCGATCGGCGAAACGACCTTGACGAGGCCGTCTTCCATCGTGACCTCGATGCCGAGGCCGCCGAACTCGCCGGAGGTGGTCTCCTGCATCTCGGTCCAGGCCTTAGCGTTCATGTAGCGCGAATGCGGGTCGAGCGAGGTCACCATGCCCGTGATCGCGCCTTCGATCATCTTGGCGTTGTCGGGCTTCTCGACATAGCTCGCTTTGACGCGCTCGAACACCGTGCCGAACAGGTTGAGCTGGGAATAGGCATTGTCCGCGCTCGCTGCCGCCCGTGCCGCCCATACACCACCGTGCGGGCTGGCGACCAGAAGGGTGAGACACGCTCCGGTGAGCGCGCCCAGAGGGAACAGCAGGGTTTTCCGCATGGATGGGCTTGCCTTTTTGCTTGGCGGTTCGCTTGAGCTTGCTTGGGCTCGTCTCTCGAGACTTGGGAAGCAGACTTGGGAAGCGCCATGCAATTGGCGATCCAATCCACTTCTCACAATACCATTCTGGTTTCTTCAAGGCCGGGATGCACCGCCGACCGGTACACCGCAAAAATCGCTTCGTTCGGGCCTAAACTTTTGGCAACGTTGCAGGACTGGCCCGCCCCCAAAGGTACCTAAAGGGGCAATCGGTGCGCCCGTCCACGCCGCGCAGCCATGCCATTTTAGGATGGTTTTGGAACGCTGGACGGGTTAGGCGATGACACAAGGCTTCAAATTCTCGGGAGGATAACAATGAACGAAGCACCCCGGATCCGGCCGGAACGGAACGTCGAGCTCGGCGCCAGCAACGAGCCGTTCCAAAACCTGCACGAATTCATTCGGAAAGCGCGGGCCAACCTCAACCAGAACGCCTGGGACTACATCGTGGGCGCCGCCGAGACCGAAACCACGATGCGCCGCAACCGCATGGCGCTGGACGAGATCGCCTTCCGCCCGCGCGTGCTGCGCGACGTCCGCAAGGTCGACGGCTCGGTTCAGCAGTTCGGCCGCAGGATGCGCCTGCCGGTGGTGCTCGCCCCCGTCGGCGCGCTCGAGATCTTCGATCCGGATGGCGCGGCGAGCGTCGCGCGCGCTGCCGGCACCTTCGGTGCAGCGCACATGCTTAGCTCGGTGTCCGAGCCCGGCCTGGAGCAGACCGCCGAAGCCGCACCCGATGCGCTGCGGCTCTATCAGCTCTATGTCCGCGGCGACGACGCCTTTGTCGCCGATGTCGTCAGCCGGGCCGAGAAGAGCGCCTATGCCGCCTTCTGCCTGACCGTCGATACCGCCCATTACAGCCGTCGTGAGCGTGACATCGCCAAGCGCTACGTTCGCGAAAGCCGCCTGCGTGCCACCGGCGGCGATTTCCAGAAGGGCCTGGAGTGGCGGACCGTGAAGATGATCAAGGACAAGTTCAGGATTCCGCTGATCCTGAAGGGCATCGCCACCGCCGAGGACGCCCTGATCGCGATCGATCACGGCGTCGAATGGATCTACGTCTCCAACCATGGCGGCCGCCAGCTCGACCACGGCCGCGGCGCCATGCATGTGTTGCCCGAGATCGTCGAGGCCGTGAAGGGCCGCGCCAAGATCATGGTCGACGGCGGTGTCTGTCGCGGCACCGACATCGTCAAGGCGATCGCGGCGGGCGCGGACATGGTCGGGATCGGCCGGCTGCAATGCTGGGCGCTAGCGGCGGCTGGCGAGGCCGGCGTCGCGCGGATGCTGGAGCTGCTGGAGGACGAAGTGCTGCGCTGCCTCGGCCTTTTGGGCGCCACGTCATTTGCCGAGGTCGACAAATCCTGCCTGCATCCGGCGACCGCCACCAACGCGCCGAGCGTCTTCAGCGCATTCCCGCTATTCGACCACGATCCCTATCGATACTGAGTGAAAGGATGCAAGTGAACTCGCTTTCTCCCGGCAGCGCGGATGCGCTTCTGTTCGATCTCGGGCGCGTGGTGCTCGACATCGACTTCTCCAAGGCGATCGCCTGCTGGGCGGGACATGCCGGCTGCCAGCCCGAGGCCATCGTCGCGCGCTATGTGCGTGATGAGGCTTACCGGCTGCACGAGGTCGGCAAGATCAGCGACGAGGACTATTTCGCCTCGCTGCGTGCTTCGCTCGGCATCGGCATTTCGGACGCCCAGTTCCTGGAAGGCTGGAACGCGATCTTCGCCGGCGAGATGCCTGACATCGCCGAGCTGCTGCCGCGCGCGGCGAAGCAGATGCCGCTCTACGCCTTCTCCAACACCAACCGGCCGCATGTCGACTATTTCTCGAAGGAATACGGCGAACTGCTCGGCCATTTCCGCGCGCTATATCTGTCGTCCAGCATCGGCCTGCGCAAACCGGATGCGGAAGCCTTCGACCATGTCGTCGCCGCCATCGGCGTGCCCGCAGGACGTATCGTTTTCTTCGACGATCTCGCCGAGAATGTTGAAGGCGCGCGGTCGCGCGGACTGACAGCGGTGCATGTGACGTCGCCGCGCGACGTCGGGAACGCCTTGACGGCATTGGGCATCTGACGATCTCCGCGCAGCGGGAGACGCCAACGTCGCACAAGTCTTCCGGAACCAATTTTTGCCCAAAATGAGGAACCAGAGCGCTTTGTGTATTTTTGTACGGAGTTCCGGGAACGGAATGGCCCCTTACGGACTCTTGAGTCCGTTGGGACTTCTACACCGGACTTATGCACGTGCTGGGCAAAACCTATCTCACCAAGCAAGCCTCTCTCCTGCTCGAATTCGCAAGAACCACCTCGGATTCGGACCTTTCCGCCAAGCTGATCAGCAAGGCCGCCGACCTGAAATCCCAGGCCGATCCGCTGCCCGACAAGGATCAAGGGCCGAAGGCTCCCGACGTCGCGCTGGACGCCGGGCCGGACCGGCCGAGCGGGAGTTGAGCGATGCTGGCCGTGGCGCTCGTCATTCTCGTCCTCGCCATGGCCACCCTCCTGCCGATCGGTCTCGTTCTCTGGATCATGCCACGCCAAGCCTGAGCCTGCCTTCCATTCTGGGCCGGATGCGGCAGGATAAATCCTGCCCGCTCCGCCATTTTGCCTCTGCCCCCGCGCTCGGCTAGAAGACTGTCGGAACATTTCATCCGAACGTGCCGAGCAGGAGTTTCGCCGTGGCCTTGATGCCGGTTTCCGACGCCCTTGCTACGGTGCTGGCGGGTGCAGAGCCGCTGCCTGCAGAGATGGTTTCACTCGACGAAGCCTACCATCGCGTGCTCGCGCAGGACGTCGCTGCGCGGCGCACCCAGCCGCCCCAGGCGATGTCGGCGATGGACGGCTATGCCGTGCGCGCGGCCGATGCGGCAACAATGGATTCCAGGCTGACGATGATCGGTGAGGTCGCAGCGGGCCGTCCGTTCACGGGAAAGGTCGGCGCCGGCGAAGCCGTACGGATCTTCACCGGCGGCGTCGTTCCGGACGGCGCGGATGCGGTCGTGATCCAGGAGGACACGATCGCCGAAGGCAAGCACATAACGATCAAGGAAGCCGCGATCGTGGGTCGGCACATCCGCCCCGCCGGCGTCGATTTCCGCGAGGGCGACGTTCTCCTGCGCAAGGGAACCCGTCTGACGGAGCGCGATCTCGCCCTCGCCGCCGGAATGAACCACCCGCAACTCGCCGTTTGCCGCCGTCCGAAGGTCGCGATTCTCGCCACCGGCGACGAACTGGTGATGCCGGGCTCAACGCCCGGGCACGGCCAGATCGTCTATTCCAACGGCTATGCCCTGCACGCGCTCGCCCGCAGCGAAGGCGCCGAGACCATCGACCTCGGTGTCGCCGCCGATACGCTGGAGGCCACCACCGCCGGCATCCGCCGCGCGCGTGAAAGCGGCGCCGACATCCTGGTCACGACCGGAGGCGCATCGGTCGGCGACCACGATCTGGTCCAGCAGGCGCTCAAGGACGAAGGCATCGCGATGGCGTTCTGGAAGATCGCGATGCGGCCCGGCAAGCCGATGATGCACGGGCGGTTAGGGGCGATGGGCGTCATCGGCCTGCCCGGCAATCCCGTGTCGTCCTACGTCTGCGCCTTCCTGTTCATGGTGCCGCTGATTCGCGCGCTATCAGGCCGTTCCGTGATTCATCATCATCGCGAGCGCGTCGTGCTGGGCCGCGATCTCGGCGCCAACGACCAGCGCGAGGATTATCTGCGCGCGCGCCTGGAAAAGCGCGACGATGGCGCGCTCGTCGCCCTTCCCGTCAGCCATCAGGACTCCTCTCTGCTTGCGAATCTTGCTGCAGCACAGGTACTTCTCGTGCGCGCACCGTTTGCGCTGAAGGCCGAGGCCGGCAGCCCCTGCGAGGTGCTGCGGCTCCCCGTCTGAACTGCGCCGCCACACGCATTCCGTGAGTTTCGTTCTGTTCACGGTAAATTAAGCAGTTGCGGAACACATATCGAACATATAGTGTCCGTTCATGATTTGTTTCGAGATGTAGCCGCTTATCGCTGAACTCATCGTCTCGGAATCGAACGACATCAACCGGGGGACTTTGTTCGAGATGTTAACGCGCAAACAATACGAGCTTCTGCGGTTCATCAGCGAGCGCTTGAAGGAAAGCGGCGTGCCGCCGTCCTTCGACGAGATGAAGGATGCGCTCGACCTGCGCTCGAAGTCAGGCATCCATCGCCTGATCACCGCGCTCGAGGAGCGCGGCTTCATCCGCCGCCTGCCCAACCGCGCCCGGGCCATTGAAGTGATCAAGCTGCCGGAGCTCCAGGCTGCCGCCGGCAACCGACGCGGCTTCACGCCAAGCGTCATCGAGGGCAATCTCGGCAAGCTACGCGCGAGCTCCAGCCCGTCCGCGGACGAGGGCGAGCGACCCGTTGCGGTGCCCGTGATGGGCCGCATCGCGGCCGGTACTCCGATCGAGGCTTTGCAGACCCGCAGCCACACGATCAGCGTGCCGCCCGACATGCTCGGCTCCGGCGAGCATTACGCGCTCGAAGTGCGCGGTGATTCCATGGTCGAGGCCGGCATCCTCGACGGCGACATGGCGCTGATCCAGCGCAACGAGAGCGCCGATACCGGCGACATCGTGGTGGCACTGATCGACGACGAGGAAGCCACGCTCAAGCGCTTCCGCCGCCGCGGCGCCTCGATCGCGCTGGAGCCCGCCAATGCCGCTTATGAGGTGCGCATCCTGCCGCCGAACCGCGTGAAGATTCAGGGCAAGCTGATCGGGCTTTACCGCAAGTACTGATACCGGAAGTACTCGATACTGAAGTCTTTAGCGCCTCGCGCGCGCCTTCGATCGGCCTCGCCGATCAGAGATTGGAGCGGATAACGGTCCGCTCCGGCTGGATAGTCTTTCTGGTATCGCACAGATTGTCCGGCCCCTCCTCCTTTCGCGACATCCTCGGCAGGCCGCGCGACGCAACATCGCTTCGCGGCCTTTCGAGTTCGAGGGGGGACGGCCCAAATGCGCAGCTCGTTTGAGTGCAGCCGCAGCAACGCTGATCGCATCACCAGCATCGCGTTGCCGCGCAATCGCATCACTCCGCCGGTCGTTGACACGCGCGGTTGTCGAGACGCGGCTGCCAAATGCACGGAAGCCGACTTTGTTCCTAACAAATTCGGAAAAGATGGAAAAGATAATGTGATCGGGGCTCGCGGATCCCAGCCGCAGATTTGCCTACAACCGAGCAGACCGTCACGTGCTTCCACTCTGGTAGGGGCCTGCGCCTCCGAAAGAGGTGCGGGTCGCTATCTCTGCATTGAGGAGCACCCGATGTGTGACTACAGCCTGCATGCCGTCGCGACGCGCCCCGCAGAAGTCGGCGAGACGATCGTTACGACAACATTCCGCGGCACCTCGACGCGCGGCTTCGCCTCCGAAGCCGATCTCTCCGTCGCGGTCTGCCTGCTGCCGGGGACGGAGCTCGCCTTCGCCGACGACGTCCGTTACGACAACCGCTGGATCTGGACGCGCACCGTCAACTCCCGCGTCGGCAAGTTCGGCAAGATCGATCCGCACATTCCCGATCGCCATCATGACGCGATCGAATTCCCGGACGGCAAATCCGTGCTGGTGACGCAACTGGTCGAAGGCCAGCGCGCAACCGTGCTGCAACTGCCGGTGACCCAGCCGATCGGCGAGCGCGAGCACAAGCCGCAGATCATCGCCGACAGTCGCCCGACGGTCACACGACTGCCGATCGGCTGACGCCCTCCGCCCGATAAGCCGAGGGCCAGGATTGAAATGCCGTCGCCGGCCGAGGCCGGCGAGCCCGGTGGGTTTTTGTTTCATGAAATTCGATCGGCGAGCGCCGCCGCCTCGCCTCGTCGCCGCACGAAGTTTGAGCCGTGCTGCCTGAATTTTGAACGTCCGCTCCGCAGCCAAATGACCGATGCTGTCGTGGTTTGAGGCGGCGGACACGCTCGATGAAAACCTTCATTCGCGTCGTTGAACTCTGGGTGCCTGACCGGACGCGCATGCGGCTGGAATTCGGCGGCGGCCTCTACGATGAAGGGCTGTCCGCGTTCAAGGCCGTCAGCGAAGAGCTGCACTTCGGATATGACGAGGGGCTTCCAGGCAAGGCCTGGGCCTGCGGCCATCCCGTCATCCTCACGAAATTCGCCAACTCCTATTTCAAGCGGATCGATCAGGCCGTCGCGGCCGGCCTCACCTGCGGCGTGGCGGTGCCGGTGTTCGCAGGCGAATTCCTGCAAGCCGTGATGGTGCTGTTCTGCGGCGACGACGAGGCGCATGTCGGCGCGATCGAGCTCTGGCACAACGATCCTGATCTCTCCCACGAGATGGGCCTCGTCGACGGCTATTACGGCGCGGCGGACATGTTCGAATTCAACTCCCGCCACACCAGGTTTCCTCGCGGCTTCGGCCTGCCCGGACGCACCTGGAAGGCGGGCCTGCCGCTGATCATCAAGGACCTGCACGACGCCAAGAGCTTCCTGCGCTGGGAGGACGCCGCCAAGGTCGGGATCAATCTGGGGGTCGGCGTACCCTACCGAACCGGCACCGACCAGACCTGGGTTTTGACATTCCTCTCGGCGCAGGCAACGCCGATTGCGCGACGCTTCGAGATCTGGGTCCCGAACGAGGCCCGTTCGGCACTGGTCTTTCGCGCCGGCGATTGCAGCGCGCAGACCGACCTTGCCGCACGCTATGCGGACAAATCCATCGCCCGAGGCGAAGGCAGCATCGGCGGCGCCTGGGCCACCGGCATGCCCGCGCTCAACGACGATCTCACCCATGACGGCTCGATCGCCGGGTCCGAGGCCTGCGCAGCCGGGCTGAACCGGATGGTGGCCCTGCCAGTCATCGGCAACGCAAGGCTCGAGGCCGTGCTGGCCTGGTATCTGTAATCGATGGCGTCAATCGTCGGCCTGCAAGTCTGTCTCCGATGGCGTTGCATCGCGGGTGCGGGGAGCCGCCTTCGGCACGAGGCTGCCGTCGAAATCACCTTCGCCGACACCGGCCGGTGACCACGGGCGGTTCGTGCCGCTCGCCCTCACCGCCTGAACCGAAAAGCCGTCGCCGCGCTGCGTCAATGCCAGCGCGCCCTGGCGAGCGAGCCGCTGCCGATCCACCACCATCGCGGCACAATCCGGCGGCGCGGGCCGCGACGTCACCACCAGCGCGGCGCGGCTGCAATCGTCCGCCAACGCGTCGATGCGCGAGGCCAGCGCGACCAGCCGTCCGTCGGCGAGCGGCGTCACGCAGCCGGACTCGTCGCACGATATGCCGCTCGCCAGCGCGCTACTGCCGGCATCGCGCGGATCAGCGTCGGCAGACAACCACTCCTTCAGCAGGAAATTGTCCTTGCCTGCCCTGATCAGATGCAAACGCCCGTCCGCGCCCCGCACCGCGACGCTCGCGCCGTCCCCGGCGATCAGGATATCGGGCTGCCGCACCGACAGCCCCCAACCGATGGAAAGCAGCAGCACCACGGCACCGCCCCAGCGCAGGGGCGTGCGCAACAGGCCCATCACGATGACCCCCAGGCTCGCTGCGATCAGCGGCGCGATGCCGAAGGCCGGGATGCGGCCGACCGCGCCCGGCAGTGCCGCCACCCAGCGCGAGACCGCGACCATCCAGTCGATCCCGATCCCCATCAGCCACCAGAACACGCCGTCGAGCCCGAACGGCGCTGCGAGCAGGCCCAACAGCCCCGCCGGCATCACCAGCGCAGAGACCACCGGCATCGCGCCGAGGTTGGCGAGCACGCCGTAGGGCGTGACGCGGTGGAAGTGGAAGGCGGCGTAGGGCGTGGTCGCAAGCCCTGCGATCAGCGAGGCCAGGAACAGCATCGCGATCTCGCGGCCGCCCCACAGCGCGATCCGCGCTGTCGCCGAATGATCGGGGGACGCAAACAGGTTCGGCATGCCGATCTGCACCAGCGCAACAAGTCCGAGCGTCGCGGCGAACGACATCTGAAAACTCGGATGCACCAGCGCCTCCGGTGCGACCGCGAGCACGATCAGCGCCGCCACTGCGAGCGTGCGGAAGGTGATGGCGCGGCGATCGACCATCACTGCGATCAGCACCACCGCCGTCATGAAGAACGATCTCTGTGTCGCGACCTCCGCGCCCGACAGCAGCAGATAAAACGCAGCCGCGACCAGCGCTGCGGCCGCCGACCATTTCTTGATGGCAAAGCCGGCCGCAAGTCCCGGGATCAAGGCCAGCAATGCGCGCACCGCGAAGAAGACCACGCCGGCGACGACCGCCATGTGATAGCCGGAGATCGAGAGCACGTGCCCGAGCCCCGAGATGAACATCGCGTCGTTGACCGGCGTGGAAATCGCATCGCGCCGCCCGGTGAGCAGCGCTGTCGCGATCGCGCGGTTATCGCCCTCAAGCGTGGCCCGGATGCGCGCATCGATCGTATCGCGCAGGCCTTGCATGAAGGCGGCATAGCGCAGCCGCAGGCCACCGGCATCGGGCGGGATTGAGGCCGTGATCGCGCCCATCACGAAGCCGGAAGCGCCGATGCCCTGAAAGAACATGTCGCGCGAAAAGTCGTAGCTGCCGGGACGCACCGGCGAAAGCGGCGGCATCAGCCGCGCCTTGAGCTGCACGAAGCTGCCGACCTCGGGTGCAGTGCCCTTGCGCACCGACAGCCGGACGCGCTCCAGCTTGACCTCGCTGCGCTGCGCCTCCATCGCGGTGACGCGCAGCACGAAACGATCGGTGCGCTCGCGGATATCGCGGGCCTCGACGAAACCCGACAGCGACACCGAATAGAGCGGCTTGGCCAGCACGGGGTGGGCGATGCGCGCCGTCTTCCAGGTCGCCACGGCAAAGCCGGAAGCGACCGCCGCAATCATGATCGCAGGCGCAAAGAGCCGGCTCCGCCGCAACAGGATCGCGCCAAACGTGAGCGCGATCGCCGTCGCGGCAACGACCCACAGCACTGGCTCATGATCGGCGGCAAAATAAAGGGCGATGCCGCCGCCGAAGGCGACCGGCACCCACGGCAACAGTCGCCCCGCGCCGGCCTCGGCGCGGGCCCATTCACGCAGCGTCTCGACGATTGCCGGCCAAGCTCCAAAGCCCGCGGGGGCAAAGCCGCCAGCCGGTGCAGCACGGCCGACCGGCCACGTCCCGGCAACTCCCTGGGAGCGTATTGGCCGGCCCGGCTCCGCCATATCCCTGCACCTAACGCGACGCGACTGGCAGTGAGGCTACCGGAACGTGCGACCGCGCGAATAGCGGTACAGATCGGGAACGCGAGAAGGCGCCCTACTTTTCCTCTTCCATGGTCACGGCGACCGACGCCTTGGCAGAGAGCCGCACCTTGTTACCCTCGACATCGGCAACGAGACCCTTGTCGATGAAATGATGATGGCCTTTGTGGCTACCCTCACCGCTGTCCTTCTTGGTCAACTTGATGCGATTGCCTTCGACGCGATCGACCGTGCCGACGTGGACGCCGTCGGCGCCGATGACTTCCATATGCTCTGCGATATTCTGCATGGTGGGTTCCTTTTCCGGCCCCCTCACAACGCCTGAGACGCCTTTCCGTTCGCTGGTTACCAGACGTCGCGGACAATTCGAGTCCTTGCGATCTCTGTCGCAAAAACGCCCCGTGTCAGATCGATTGAGCCGAAAGTCTCATAAGTTGGCAGCCCGTGGTGGGATTACACTACGGTTCCCCGCCTCCCTGACAGACGGGCAGGCAGTGGTGGCTCGCGGCTCTAAGGCCGCCGGAGCTCTTCTCAGGTGGCGCCAAACGCGCCTGAGGTCAGACGTTGCCGACGCAACTCTTTGAATTGGCGCCTGCAACGCCGCGCATCACGCTCTCCGCGAGAAGATCGACGCTGAATCAAGCGAGGAGGCGTTTTGAAACCATAGGAGGCGCACATGCAGGTACCGAGCGATTTTCGCCGCGTGATCATCGCTGCGTCGGTAGGAAACATCATCGAATGGTATGATTTCTATATCTTTGGCAGCCTGGCCGCAGTTCTATCGGTCAAGTTCTTTGAGCAGTCCCACCCCATCGCCGCCCTGCTCAGCACGATCGCGCTGTTCACGGCAGGATTTCTGATCCGTCCGGTGGGAGCATTCCTGTTCGGATGGATGGGTGACCGGGTCGGCCGCAAATATACGTTTCTCGTCACGCTCAGCGGAATGGGACTGGGCACGGGAGCGATCGGATTGATCCCAACCTACCAGTCGATCGGGCTGACGGCTGCGATCCTTCTCTTCGGCTTGCGCATGATCCAGGGGCTGTGCCTGGGCGGCGAATATGGTGGCGCCATCACCTATGTTGCCGAGCATGTGCCTGACGACAAGCGCGGCTACTACACCGGCTGGCTACAGACCTCTCCGACTCTCGGGATCGTGGTATCGCTGGCAGTCATCATCCTGACCCGAACCTATGCCGGCAATCAGGCCTTCGACGAATGGGCGTGGCGCATTCCGTTCCTGGTGTCCTTCCTGCTGGTGGCCATCGCGATCTATATTCGCCTCCAGCTCCAGGAGACGCCGATCTTCCAGGAGATCAAGGCCCGCGGAAATATGACGAGGAATCCGTGGAAGGAGGCCTTCCTCAGCTCGAACATCAAATACATCGGGATCGCCATCGTGGTCCTGATCGGACAGGGCGTGGTCTGGTACAGTGGTCAATTCTGGGCGCTATACTTTCTGCAGCAGGTCTCCAAGGTGGACCCGCTGACCTCGGCCTACATCGTGGGAGCAGCATTGCTCATTGCAACGCCGAGCCTGATCTTCTTTGGCTGGCTGTCGGATCAGATCGGCCGCAAGCCGGTGATCCTCGGAGGCATGCTGCTCGCCGCGATCACGTACTATCCGCTGTATCTGTGGCTGGGATCGGTCACGCAGCCCGGAAACATCAACTATCCGACCGCTATCTTCATCATCTTCATCCTCGTTTGCTACGTCGGGATGGTGTACGGGCCGGTCGGCGCATTTCTGGCAGAATTCTTCCCCGCCAGGATCAGGTACACGTCGGTCTCCGTGCCGTACCACATCGGCAACGGCTGGGGTGGCGGATTGGTGCCGTTCATCACCTCGGCGGCATTCGCCGCGACCGGCAGCATCGGCTACGCACTGATCTACCCGATCGTGGTCCCCGCGGTGTGCTTCGTGCTCGCTGTCTTCCTGATGCCGGAGACGCGCAAGATCAGCATCTGGCAACCGATCGAGCCCAGAGCCGCATTGTGATGGCTTGTGATGGGATGACCTGGTGCAGGACCGCGAGGCCCTGCACCGCACATTTCCTTCGGAATGCCGGAGCCAAATCCCCCCTCTCCGACCGTCAGTGGATAGAGGTCGGCGAAGTTCGGCTAACCGCTCTTGTCAGCCGGCTGGATGATGCCAGCGATCGTGCCACCAGGCGGTGAAGTCACGATCGGTCATCAGTTCCCAGCCGCCGAGCAAGATCACCAATATGCCCGACAATACGCTGCTCACCGTGGCTGATGCTGACTCATAGCCAATGGTCCAAGGCGCCAGCACAAGAGCCAGACCCAGCAGCATTTCTCCCCACTCTTCCAGATATGACGGGATGACAAACGCTTCTACGGCAAAGAGCACGACGCCGAGCCCGAGCGCGATGGTGATCCAGACAGCCGCTCCGGACAAGCCCAGGATGAAGGACGACAGGACCAGCCATACGCCGACCAACAGGCTGGCAGCATCTTGCCAATGTTGGATGCGCATAATGCTCACCTCCCCTCTTCCAATTAGATGGGGCGCACCGATGAAAATGCATCCATCCAACCTGCGTTATGTTGCCGCTGCGCTGATCCGGGGCGCCAATCCTGACACGTATGTCGCTGGAAAGGGCCCCAGCAACCGCCTTGCGTCAGGACGCAGGACGTTCCGCTGCCGCTAGATCAGCGATGTCCGCGACGAGGCGTGGTGATTGACGATCTTCCAACCGCCGTCCTCGCGGACGATCACCCAGCTCATCTTGACGATGAGATCGTCCCGCTCGCCCGCGAGATCGAACGTGATGGTCGCGGCCATGTTGATCAGATCAGGGCCGGCCTGCGCTGCGTTCACATCGGAAAACACAGCGCTTGGCTTGCGCCAGCGCGGCAGGCCGTTGAAATAATCGGCAACGCCGTCCCTGCCCCGATAGAGTCTTGGGTTGGAGCCGAAGAAGAACGCGCTCTTCGAATAGAGCGATGACAGCGCGGCCGCATCGAGAGTCGCGAAGCCGGCGCACCATTTCGCGATGATGGCGGAAACGATGGCGTCGGCTTCGCTGCTCATGTGCGCCTCAACCTTTCGCGACTTCCTTCGCGAACGTGTCGCGCAGGCCGATGGTGCGCGAGAACACCGGCTTGCCGGGCGTCGAGTCCTTGTCGCGCACGAAATAGCCCTGGCGCTCGAACTGCATCGGCTCGGTCGAATTGCTCTGTGCGACCGATGCCTCGATCCGCGCGTCCGCGAGGATCTCCAGCGACTGCGGATTGAGATCCGCCGCGAAATTCGAGGCGTCCGGGCTCGGATTGGCGAACAGCTGGTTGTAGATGCGGATCTCCGCGGGCACCGAATTCGCCGCCGGCAGCCAGTGCATCGTCGCCTTGACCTTGCGGCCGTCGGGCGCGTTGCCGCCCTTGGTCGCGGGATCGTAGGTGCAGCGCAGCTCCACCACCTCGCCGGCATCGTTCTTGATCACGCCGGTGCATTTGACGAAATAGGCGTAGCGCAGCCGCACCTCGTTGCCCGGCGACAGGCGGAAGAACTTCTTCGGCGGATTCTCCATGAAGTCGTCCTGCTCGATATAGAGCTCGCGGCCGAACGTGATTTTCCGCGTGCCCGCCGAGGGATCGTCCGGATGGTTGATCGCCTCGAGCTCCTCGGTCTGCCCTTCCGGATAGTTCTCGATCACCACCTTGAGCGGGCGCAGCACGCCCATGCGTCGCTGCGACGTGCGGTTCAGCTCCTCGCGGATGCAGAACTCGAGCATGCCGACGTCGACCACGCTGTTGGCCTTGGCAACGCCGATGCGCTTGACGAATTCACGCAGCGCGGCCGGCGGCACGCCGCGGCGGCGCATCCCCGCCATCGTCGGCATGCGCGGATCGTCCCAGCCTGCGACATGGCCGTCGCGGACGAGCTGGGTCAGCACGCGCTTGGACAGCAGCGTATAGGTGAGGTTCAGCCGCGCGAATTCATACTGGTGCGGCTGCGACGGCACCGGCAGTTTTTCGATGAACCAGTCGTAGAGCGGCCGGTGGTCCTCAAACTCCAGCGTGCAGATCGAATGCGTGATGCCTTCAATGGCGTCCGACTGGCCGTGCGCGTAATCGTAGCTCGGATAGATGTGCCACTTGGTGCCGGTGCGCGGATGATGCGCATGCAGGATGCGGTACAACACGGGGTCGCGCAGATTGATGTTGCCCGCGGCCATGTCGATCTTGGCCCGCAGCACCCGCGTGCCGTTCGGGAATTCACCGGCCTTCATGCGGCGGAACAGGTCGAGGTTTTCGTCGACACTGCGGTCGCGGAACGGCGAATTCTTGCCGGGCTCGGTCAGCGTGCCGCGCGAGAAGCGGATCTCCTCCTGGGTCTGGTCGTCGACATAGGCGAGCCCGTCGCGGATCAGCTGCTCCGCCCATTCGTACAGGCGCTCGAAATAGTCCGAGGCAAAGAACAGGTTCTTGCCCCAGTCGAAGCCGAGCCAGCGCACGTCGGCCTGGATGGAATCGATATATTCCTGCTCTTCCTTGACCGGGTTGGTGTCGTCGAAACGCAGATGGCAGCGGCCAGGAAACTCCTGGGCGATGCCGAAATTGAGCGCGATCGACTTGGCATGGCCGATATGCAAATAGCCGTTCGGCTCCGGCGGGAACCGGGTCACGACCTCCCTGTATTTGCCCTGATCGAGGTCGGCCTGGATGATGTCACGAATGAAATCGCGCCCAACCTCAATCGCCACCGGTTCTGTCATTACGAAAATCCTGCAGGGAAATCAGCGGTCCTTCTGCCAAATTCGGGAGGCTGAGCCAAGCCCGGTTTCGCGTCAGTCGTAAGCTCTTCAGCAACTATTATAGGTAGATTTTCTCGAATTTCGCACTCCATGGATGGCATACTTGCCACACCGCAGGATGCTCCGAGGTTCTCCATTCATGACGGTCGTCGCTCGCTTCGCCGCCTTCCTGGCAATGGCACTCATCGTGTTTGCATGTGGCAGTGCCAATCCGACCCTCGCGGAGGAAGCTCAAGCGGCTGCCGGCGGCACGACCGTTGAGAGTCCCGGCCGGGGTGAACTCAAGGGCTTCGTCGCAACCCCGCAAACCGAGGCCGGGGGTAACCGGGCCTTCCTGATTGCGCCCAACAGCCTGTGGTTCATCGCCACCTCACCCCGGGCTTCGGGGGCGCGGCTGATTGACATCAACAATGGCATCACGCTGCGAATTCTCACCAGCCCGGGCCTGCACATTGCCGCCGTGTCAATTTCGTCCGACAGCAAGACCGTCTTCGCTCGGGACTACGATGGACATAGCGTCGCCTGGGACGCGGCGACGGGGCGGCCGGCCTCAAACGCGCCGCCAGCGGATTTCCACGACATCGCGAAGCTTTCGTTGTCCTACGAGAGCAACGATGCCAGCAACCGTGTTCCGCCAGAACTGCTGTCGCGCCATCATCTTCAGTCCCACTTCCCGCAATTGAAGCAGTTCGACGAGATTACGCTCGATCCAGCGCAAGATTACGCGATCGTTGGTTCCGTCGGCGACGCCGATTGGAAGGCGTTCCAGATATGGGATTTGAAGCAGGAAAGGACTGCGGTCTTCTTCCGGCTTGCGAGCGATACCTGCGGCTTCAGCCCTCCGGCGTTCGACTACGATGGCAAGCACCTCGTCTTTGGCAACAGCAGGGGCGAAAGCGAACCCAATCATCTGGATTTTGCGGTCTTCGAGATTGCCTATTTCGGTCCGGACAAAGGGCCCAAAACGGCCAGGGCAACCCAGACCCTGGGCAACAAGTGCAGCGTTCCCTTGGATTTCGACGGTGGGTACGAGCAGAACTTCTCTATTGCTCCGGGAGGGGAATTGATCCTGAGAGGTGGGGGAATTCCTGGCAGTCCGGAGTGGGCTGCATGGGACCTCCGCAATGGCAGGAAAGTCGCTTCCATTCGTCCGGATGGCTACGGCACCGTTTCCGACGACGACAGGACGATCGCCGTCCTACACGATATATCGCGCGATGGTTCGTCGTTGAGACAGTCGATGACGGTCAGGCGCGGAGGCAAACAAGCGACCTTCGAGATCCCCCGGAGCATGCGGTCCGAGAATTGGCGGCCTATCGTACTGTCCCCGAACGGCCATTGGATCGCATCGAAAGTAGGCGGGACGGTCGCGGTCTGGTCCTCCGACAACGGCAAGACGCTACGAGAGCATCACGTCGGCGATGGCAGAATCAGCGACATTCTGCGGCTCTCGGATGCGGGCGATCCGCTGCTGATTAATGACGACGAAGGTACCGTTTTCGTGAAAGGCACTTGGCGCCCGGCACGGTCCGAGAAAAGCGGGTTGATCGTACCGCTCACGTCGAATTTTCACGCGCAGTGCGGCGTAATTTTCTGCGATCGGATCATCGCCGAACTCGGCGTCGTCGAACGCAAGAGCCTCAAGGGCCCCCTGCCAGAAAACCTCCGACGTGACCTGTCGGCTGACGGCCGTTTCAAGATTGTCCGCTTGGACTACACGGCCAGTGGCGTCTCCAGGGGCACCGACATCGTCGATGTCGCGGACGGACACATTGTCATGCATGTCGACAAGGATGACATCCGCTTCCTGTCCGATAGCCTGCACATTGTCGCACGGGATGCCGACTTCGGCGGCTTCGTCGAATACGAGATCGCCACGGGGAAACAGCTTTGGATGGCAATCCCGAATTGGAGACAGGACGGTTTCCACATGATCCTGGCGGACGGCCGCGTGCGCTACACTCCGCCGCGAACGGCCGATTTGCGGCTGGTCCGGGGATTTGAAACCCGACCGTTCGACGCCACCGCAGCGAAGCAGTTCGTTGCGCCACCTGATCGCTGACCAGCGTCAAGGGCCTCGACAGCCGCCGACGCGGAACAGAAGCGACGCTTAGCGCTTGATGATTTCCGGCTTTCGTTGCCGCCGGTTCCTGCTATACCCACGCGCTTGCGAGACCTGTCCTCATCGTCCACCACCTGCCACGAATGACCACATCCCCAATCGTCACCCGCTTCGCTCCCTCTCCGACCGGCTTCCTCCATATCGGGGGCGCCCGCACCGCGCTGTTCAACTGGCTGTACGCGAAGAAGCACGGCGGCAAGATGCTGCTCCGGATCGAGGACACCGACCGGGAGCGTTCCACGGAGGCTGCGATCGGTGCCATCCTCGACGGCCTGAAATGGCTGGAGCTCGGCTGGGACGGCGAGGTCATCTACCAGTTCAGCCGCGCCGCGCGCCACCGCGAGGTCGCCGAGCAGCTGCTCGCCGACGGCAAGGCCTATCGCTGCTACGCCACCGCCGAGGAACTCGCCGCCATGCGCGAGAAGGCGCGCGCGGAAGGGCGCACCCGCCTCTATGACGGGATGTGGCGCGACCGCGATCCCGCGGCAGCCCCGTCCGACGTCAAGCCGACGATCCGCCTGCGCGCGCCGCAGACCGGCGAGACCGTGATCGAGGACCAGGTCCAGGGCCGCGTCGTCTGGCAGAACGAGAACCTCGACGACCTCGTGCTTTTGCGCGGCGATGGCAACCCGACCTACATGCTCGCTGTGGTGGTCGACGACCACGACATGGGCGTGACCCATGTGATCCGCGGCGACGATCATCTGATCAACGCCGCGCGCCAGAAGCAGATCTATGATGCGATGGGATGGGCTCTGCCGAGCATGTCCCACATCCCCCTGATCCACGGCCCGGACGGCTCGAAGCTCTCAAAGCGCCATGGCGCGCTCGGCGTCGATGCCTACCGCGCCATGGGATATTTGCCGGCCGCGCTACGCAATTACCTCGTCCGGCTCGGCTGGAGCCACGGCGACCAGGAGATCTTCTCGACCGAGGAGATGATCGCGGCGTTCGACCTCGCCAGCGTCGGCCGTGCCGCCGCCCGCTTCGATTTCGCCAAGCTGGAAAACCTCAACGGCCACTACATCCGCCACGCCGACGATCAATCACTCGTGAAGATGTTCGAGGACGTGCTCGACCATCTCGTGCCCGCGCGCGACGAGCTTAAGGCCAAGTTAAACGACACCACGCGCGCCCAGCTTCTCAAGGCCATGCCGGCCCTGAAGGAGCGCGCCAAGACGCTGATCGAGCTGATCGACAGCGCTTATTTCATCTTCGCCGACCGGCCGCTGGAGCTCGATCCCAAGGCGCAAGCGCTGCTGACGCCAGAGAACCGCAAGCTGATCGGCCAGCTTCATTCCGCGCTGGAGAAAGTCGAGACGTGGAGCGGCGCCACCACCGAAGCTGCGCTGCGCGCTTTTGCCGAGGAAAATAGTCTCAAGCTCGGCGCGGTCGCCCAACCCTTGCGGGCCGCGCTGACCGGACGGACGACGTCGCCTGGTATATTTGAGGTTTTGGACGTCCTGGGACGCCAGGAAAGCCTCGGCCGGCTTAAAGATCAGTCTACGACGTAAGTCGAGCATGCGTGCGGTGATCTTGCAGCGCACACAGCAATAATATACCCATCTCCCCCGTACCTTCTGGAACATCCGGCCTGCCCCATCATCTCGCAAAGGGGGCCTCCGGCTCCGGCCCGCTTCACATTTCATCGGGGACCTACGATGGACGCAAAACCGAGCAATAAGACCGCTACGCTGACGGTCGGAAACAAGAACTACGATCTCCCGATCCACAGCGGCAGCGTCGGGCCTGATGTCATCGATATCGGCAAGCTCTACGGCCAGTCCGGCCTGTTCACCTACGATCCCGGCTTCACCTCCACCGCGAGCTGCCAGTCCAAGATCACCTATATCGACGGCGACGCGGGCGTGCTGGAATACCGCGGCTACCCGATCGAGCAGCTCGCCGAGAACGGTGACTTCCTCGAGACCTGCTATCTCCTGCTGTTCGGTGATCTGCCGACTGCCGCGCAGAAAAAGGATTTCGACGACCGCGTGACCCATCACACGATGGTGCACGAGCAGATGGCCCGTTTCTTCCAAGGCTTCCGCCGCGACGCCCATCCGATGGCGATCATGGTGGCTGCGGTCGGCGCGCTCGCCGCGTTCTATCACGACTCCACCGACATCAACGATCCGAAGCAGCGCATGATCGCTTCCATGCGCATGATCGCCAAGATCCCGACCCTGGCGGCGATGGCCTACAAGTACACGGTCGGCCAGCCCTTCGTGTACCCGAAGAACTCGCTCAAGTTCGCCGAGAACTTCCTGCACATGTGCTTCGCCGTGCCGTGCGAGGACTACAAGATCAACCCGGTGCTGGCTGACGCGCTGGACAAGATCTTCATCCTGCACGCCGACCACGAGCAGAACGCCTCGACCTCGACGGTGCGCATCGCCGGCTCGTCCGGCGCCAACCCGTTCGCCTGCATCGCCGCCGGCATCGCGTGCCTGTGGGGTCCGGCGCATGGCGGCGCCAACGAAGCAGCGCTCGCGATGCTCGCCGAGATCGGCTCCGTGGACAAGATTCCCGAATTCATCGCCAAGGTGAAGGACAAGAACTCCGAAGTCCGCCTGATGGGCTTCGGTCATCGCGTCTACAAGAACTACGATCCGCGCGCCAAGATCATGCAGAAGATGTGTCACGCCGTGCTCAAGGAGACCGGCCATGGCGACGATCCGATGCTGAAGGTGGCGCTCGAGCTCGAGAAGATCGCGCTCAGCGACCAGTACTTCATCGACCGCAAGCTCTACCCGAACGTCGACTTCTATTCGGGCATCACGCTGAAGGCGATGGGCTTCCCGGTCTCGATGTTCACCGTGCTGTTCGCGGTCGCCCGTACCGTCGGCTGGATCAGCCAGTGGAGCGAGATGATCGAGGACCCGCAGCAGAAGATTGGCCGCCCGCGCCAGCTCTACACCGGCGTCACCCGCCGCGATTACGTCGCGATCAAGGATCGCAAGTAAGTCTTTCGCCAACACGGCTTTCGGAACGGCGCCATTGCAGGATGGCGCCGTTTTTGTTTTGGGGCGGTGCCGTAGGGTGGGCAAAGCGCAACAGATACGAAGTCGTGGGCACGCTTCGCTTTGCCCACCCTACGAGACCAATCGGGCCGTGACACTCTTGCTGCCGCGCACAACAACAAGTCCACGCTTACGGCTGCAAACGCCTTGACAGTCAGAGCGCTCCGCGCGCAAATTCTTACACTAAGTAAGAATTACGACAGGGATGGAAATGCCGGAGCAGCCGAGAAGTCGGCGGCAGACGCGCGCTGCCATTTTGACCCATCTGCTTCAGTCGGGCGGCTCGTTTCGCCCGCCGCTGGCCAAGGCCGTGCGCCTCTCCGAAGCGAGCCTGTCGCGCATCCTGCTTGACCTGAAGGCCGAAGGCCTGATCGAGGAAGTACGGCGCCCTGCCCCTTACGTCGGCGGCCCGACCGGCCTCGTGTCGCTCGATGGAGCGGTCGCCCTCGCAGCCTTCGAGCTGACCGCTCAGCACCTCAGCGTCGGCGTCGGCGGCCTGTCGGGCGAGCTGCACTACACCGAGCGCGTACCGCTGCCGAAGACGCCGACCGTCGAGACCGTCGGCCGGGCCTTTCGCGAAGCGATGACATTGTTGCGCGACTGGACGCGGCGCCGCCGCGTCGTCCTCTCGCAGGTCGGCGTCTCCATTCCGGGCCTCGGCCGGCTCAGCGCCGCGGGTAATCCCATCATTCCCTGTGACGTCGGGCGCATCAGCGACATGTTCGGCGAGATGTTCGCCGACGTGCCCGTCGAATTCACCAATTCGGTCGTGGCGCACGCCACATTCCATCGCTGTCGCACGGAAAACTATCCGTTCAATGACACGCACCTGTTCGTGTTTGTCAGCCATGGCGTTGCGGGCGCCTGGATGGATGATCCCGCCGAGACCGACGCGCTCCAGCCGATCGAGCTCGGTCACATGGTGTTTGGCGAAGGCGGACCGCGCTGTCGCTGCGGCCACCTCGGCTGTGTCGAGGCCTATACCTCGCTTCCGGCGCTGGCCGAGCTTCTCGGCGTGCCCGAGCCGGAGTTGCTCCAGCTCGGCAGCGATTGGGTGACTGCGATCCCGATCTCCTCGCGCGTGCGCCAGGAGCTGCGGCATCGCCTGTATCGCCTTGGGCTTGCGATCGGCAACACGCTGAACGTCAAGCCCTGTCACGGCGTCGCCATCTCCGGCTGGCCTTCGCTCCTTGCGGAAGGCGATCGGAAAGCGCTGGTTGACGGCGTCGATGCCTGCCTGCTCGGCGGCCGCAAGCATGCGCAAGTGTCGCTGGCTTTCGTGCCGCCGTCGAACGGCAATGATCCCAGGGCCGCGCTGGCCTTCGCCGCGTTCTGCCTCGCCTGCCGCGGCGGCATGCCGGCCGCGTCGACGGAGGCCGCCTGAGATGGCCTGAAGCTGCGCGGCTCGCGCGCAAGAGAGTTCACACCGGGAGGAACTGCCATGCCGATCACGACAACAAGGCGCCGTCTGCTCGCTGGATCCGTTGCCACGCTCGCACTGCCGGCATTTGCCCGCGCGCAAGGCGCGGTCAAGCCGCGCCTGACCGCGATCTCACAATGGTCCGCGGGCAGCGACGGGGCGGCCATCACCGCGCTCGGCAAGACGTTCGAGGAGAAAGGCGGCGTCTGGCAGCACTCACCCGTCCCCGGTTTCACCACCGAGATGATGAACAAGCTGCGGGCCCAGATCATGGCCGGCGATCCGCCGGCCTGCTCGCAGCTCAAGGGTCCCGAGATCGCAGCCTGGTCGAAGATTGCCCCGACTGTCGATCTCGACGCCGTGGTCGCGGCCGCCGGCTATGAGAAAGTTGTCGCGCCGGACCTTGCGAAATTGCACAAGCCGGGCGGCAAATGGATCGCACTGCCGTTGCAGATCTACAGCACCAACATGCTGTTCTTGTCCAAGCGCGCGATGGACAAGGCCAAGGCCGACAAGGTCCCCGTCACCTGGGCTGACTTCAACGACCTCGCCGAGAAGATGAAAGCGGGCGGCGTCCCCTATCCCGTCGCCAACGGCGGCACCCGCCCCGACGACGGGCAAAAATTCGAAGCCGCCCTGGCCGGCATTAGTCCCCTCGCATACCGCGCCGCCATCATGAATCTCGAGAAGAAGGCCCTGGAGGGCCCCGAGATCAAGGCTGCGTTCGCGCAGGTGCGCAAGATCGCCGACTGGATGGACCCCAATGTCGGCGCCCAGCACTTCTCGACCAACCTCAAGCGCTTTATCGACGGCGACATGGGCATGATGATCATGGGCGGCTGGGCGCAGGGCGTGTTGCGCAATGCCGGCTTCAAGTTCGAGGACTTCATGATCGCGCCAGGTCCGAGCGACAATAGCAAGCCGGTGTTCCTGTTGAACGCCGATGCCTTCATCTTCTGGCAGCGCAAGGAGCCTGACCTGCAAGCCGGCCAGACCCTGATGGCCCAGCTCGTCATGGATCCGGCGATCCAGACCATGTACTCGCAGATCACGGGATCGATCCCCGTGCGCACCGACGTCGATCTGTCCGGCGAAGGCTGGACGGACGGTCAGCGGCGGACCGCGGCAGCCCTGAAGGACGCGATCGCCAGCAACCAGGCGGTCCTGAGCCTTGCGCACAACATGGCGCAGGAAAACGGCATGACCGCCGCGATGATCGACGTGATCACGGAGTACGTGAAGAACAAGACGATCAAGCCCGAGCAGGCAGCCACCCGTCTCGCCGAGGCCATCGAGGGCGCGCGTTGAGCAATGCCGTCTCGATCAGACCGGGCCGGCCGGCGCTTCCCGAATGGGTGCGCCGGCTGCCCGAATATCTGATGATCTGGGTGCCGCTGCTGCTGTCGGCCGCGCACCTCGTCTCGTTCTCGCTGTGGACGATCTGGATCTCGTTCACGCCATCGACGCTGATCCCCGTCTCGGGCTGGGTGGGCTTGCGCAACTACTCGGCGGTCGCGGCGTCGCGGAATTGGCAGATCGCCTTCGACAATCTGCTGCTGTTTGGCAGCGCTTTCGTGCTGCTGAGCTTGGTGACAGGCCTCGCCCTTGCGATCCTGCTCGATCAGCGCATTCGCGGCGAGAACCTGCTGCGATCCATCTTCCTCTATCCCCTTGCGGTGTCGTTCGTGGTCACCGGCACGGTCTGGAGTTGGCTGCTCAATCCTGGCCTTGGAATCCAGAAGCTGGTCCACGACCTCGGCTGGACCTCCTTCAAGTTCGACTGGCTGATCGACCGCGACATGGCGATCTGGACCATTGTGATCGCCGCGATCTGGCAATCCTCGGGCTTCGCCATGGCGCTGTTCCTTGCCGGCCTTCGCTCGGTCGACACCGACATCATCAAGGCCGCGCAGATCGACGGCGCGGGACCGATCCGAATCTACCGGCGCATCATTCTGCCGTCGCTTTGGCCGATCACCATCACCGTCGTCGTGATCCAGTTGCAGTTCGCGATTTCCACGTTCGACCTCGTGCGCGCGCTCACCAATGGCGGACCGGGAATCGCGACCCAGCTGCCGGCACTGGTCGTCTACGACCTGATGTTCCAGCGCAGCCTGCTCGGCCGGGGCGCGGCGGCGGCGGTGCTCATGTTGCTCATTCTTCTCGCGGTGCTGCTGCCGTATGCGGCGTGGCGATATGTCCAGCGACGGCGGGCCGCCCATGCGTGAGCGGACCTTCGCACCAAGCCGGATCTTGATCTACCTCATCGTCCTGCTGATCGCTGCAGCATGGCTCGCGCCATTGGCTGTTGTCGTGCTGAACTCGCTCCGCAGCAACGAGGAAATCGCGCAGGGCTCGATGATCGGCTGGCCGCAGCACTGGGCCTGGAGCAACTACCTGGCTGCCTGGAGCGGCTTCTGCGTCGCCGAGACCTGCGCCGGCATCCGGCCGTACATGCTGAACTCCGCCCTCGTCACGATTCCTGCGACGATCTTCTCGACCCTGCTCGGTGCCGTCGCCGGCTACGCCGTATCGCTCTGGCGCTTTCGCGGCGACACCTGGATCTACGGCATCGTGACCCTCGGCCTGTTCCTGCCCCAGCAGATGCGCCTGCTTCCCTGGACCATCGTGCTGCGCGACATCGGTCTCATCAACACGCTGGCGGGCCTCGTGCTGATTCACACGATCCAGGGGCTCTCCTTCACCACGCTGTTCTGCCGCAACTATTATGTCGCCATCCCCCATGAATTGATCAGGGCCGCGCGCATCGACGGCGCCGGGTTCTTCCGCATCTTCTGGCGCATCATCCTGCCGCTCTCGCCGCCGATCCTGATCGTCACCGTGATCTGGCAGTTCACGCATATCTGGAACGAGTTCCTCTATGGCGTGACGTTCACGAGCGGCCAGCAGCAGCCCGTCACGGCCGCTCTCATCGCGCTGTCCGCTGCAGTCGCAGACATCCCGCAGCACGGCGTGCAGAGCGCCGCGGTGATCATCGCGGCGCTCCCGACGCTGTTGATCTATCTCCTTGGTGGCAAATACTTTGTCCGCGGCCTGACTGCCGGGGCCGTGAAATGATGGAGTTGTCATGGCAGCACTGAGCATTCGAACCCTGTCGAAGCGCTACGCCAATCTGGAGGTGCTAAAGGGCGTGGATCTCGACATCGAAAGCGGCGAGTTCACGGTGCTGGTCGGGCCATCCGGCTGCGGTAAGTCCACGCTACTCAACATCGTCGCCGGGCTCGATCATCCGAGCGCAGGGACCGTCGAGATCGGCGGACGCGTGGTCAATGACGTCCCACCCAAGGATCGGGACATCGCCATGGTGTTCCAGTCCTATGCGCTCTACCCGTCGATGACCGTGCGTCAGAACATCACCTTCGGCATGGAATGCCGTCACGTCCCCAAAGCGGAGCAAGACGCTGCGGTCGCGAATGTCGCGAAACTGCTCCAGATCGAGGCACTGCTCGGCCGCAAGCCATCGCAGCTCTCCGGCGGCCAGCGCCAGCGGGTGGCGATGGGCCGTGCGCTGGTGCGCGATCCCCTGCTCTTCCTGTTCGACGAGCCGCTGTCCAATCTCGACGCAAAACTGCGCGTCGAGATGCGGATGGAGATCAAGCGGCTGCACCAGCGCATCGGCGCGACCATCATCTACGTCACCCACGACCAGATCGAGGCGATGACGATGGCGACCCGGATCGCCGTGATGCATCGCGGCGTGGTGCAGCAGTTTGCCGATCCCGATACCGTGTACCGCTATCCCGCCAATCTGTTCGTCGCACGCTTCATGGGCTCGCCGCCGATGAACACCATGCCGGCGCGGCTCGAGGCTGACGCCGGTGGTCCTGTGGTCGTGATTGGCGCCGGGCGGCCGGACGAAGTTCGCCTTCGTCTGCAGGGATACGATGCCGCGGCACCTTATCTCGGCCGCGAGGTGGTGTTCGGGATCAGGCCGGAATGCATCGCGGAGGGCAACCGCGTGTTCTCAGGCGGTGCACCCATCGTCGTCCACGCGCCGGTGGAGATGGTCGAACCCACCGGCGCCGAGACCATCGTGCTGCTGCGGCTCGGCGGCGAGTCCGCGCTGGCGCGCATCACGCCGGACATGCGCCCCCCGCCGGGGACGGCGGCCCCCTTTGCGCTCGATACGCGCCGCATTTGCCTGTTCGACCCCGAGACGGAGCGACTGATCGCATGACAAAGACGAGCTATGCCGGACTTGCGGACCGCGTCGTACTGATCACCGGCGGCGCCAGCGGCATCGGGGCCGCCTTCGTGCGCGCCTTCGTGGCGCAGGGAGCGCGCGTTGCGTTCCTCGATGTGGATGAAGAAGCCGGCGGGGCTCTGGTCGCGGAGGTGAGCGCTGCGTCCGAAACCGCGCCCTTGTTCTTGCCATGCGACCTCCTGGACATCGAGGCCTTGCGCGCCGCCATGGCACAGGTGCAGCGATCGCTCGGGGATGCCGCAGTGCTCGTCAACAACGCCGCTAATGATCAACGCCAGGTGCTGGCCGAAGTGACGCCGGCAGAGTTCGACTGGATGATCGGCGTCAATCTCAAGCACGTCTTCTTTGCCGCGCAAGCGGTGGTGCCGCAGATGCAGGCGCGCGGCGGCGGCTCGATCATCAACATGTCGTCGATCGCCTGGATGCGCGGGGCGCCGGGGCTGCCGGTCTACGCCGGGGCAAAGGCGGCGATCGTCGGTTTCACCAACTCGCTCGCCCGGCTGGTCGGCCCCGACCGCATCCGCGTCAATGCGATTGCACCGGGCATGGTGATCACCGAGCGCCAGCGCCGGCTGTGGTATCCGGACGAGCAGGTCATCGTCCAGATGCGCTCGCGTCAGGCCGTACCAGACGCAGTGACGCCCGAGGACATCGCCAATATGGCGCTGTTCCTCGCCTCCGACGAAAGCCAGCGCATCACCAGCCAGTGTTTTCGGGTGGATGCAGGACTTGCGTAGAACTTGATCCGGCCACAATGGCGCAACGTTCACGGTCTCGTAGGGTGGGCAAAGCGAAGCGTGCCCACGAATTCTTCTCATCGCGACGAATCGTGGGCACGGCGCGACGCGCCTTTGCCCACCCTGCGAGACCTCCGTTACCGCCTGCCCTTGCGCATCGTTGCCAGCACGATGTCGGCGGCGAGCACGCTCGGTGACTTGTTGCCGGTCGACATGATCTCATCGAGCTGGGCAAAGGCCTCGACCTGCTGCTTGCGCAGCGGCGAATCCGTCAGCACCTCGGCGAGCGCCGGCGCCAGTTTCTCCGGCGTGCACTCCTCCTGCAGGTACTCCGGAATCACATCCCTGCCGATCACGAGATTGGCGAGGATCACCGAGGAGACGCGGATCGCGCGGCGCAGGATGAAGGCCTCGATTGCACCGACGCGGTAGGCTGTCACCATCGGAATACCCGACAGTGCGAGCTCCAGCGTCACCGTACCGGACTTGGCCAGCGCCGCACGCGCGATCCGGAACACGGCGCGCTTCTCGTTCTCGCCGGTCACAACCCTTGGCTTGACCGGCCAGCTCGCGATGCCCTCGCGGATGGTGGCTTCCAGATGCGGCATCGTCGGCAGTATCAGTTCGAAGGCACGGCCTTCCGCCTGCAAGCGGCCGAGCACCCGGCCAAACACGTCGAGATGGTGCCTGACCTCGCTGCGGCGGCTGCCGGGCAGCACCAGCAGCACCGGCGGCTCACTGTCGCGACGTGCCTGCTCCTCTGCGTTCGGCCGCAGCGAGGGCAATTGCTCGATGAGGGGATGGCCGACATAGCTGCATGGCGGTCCGCCGAGCTTGCGGTATTCCTCGGGCTCGAACGGCAACAGGCCGAGCACATGGTCGACATATCCGAGCATGGTCCGCGCCCGCCCCGGCCGCCACGCCCAGAGCTGCGGCGAGACGTAGTCGACGACCGGGATCGCCGGGTTCTTCGCGCGCACGCGGCGGGCGACGCGATGGGTGAAGTCGGGACTGTCGATGATGACGAGCGCGTCCGGCGCCGCCTCGGCCACGGCGTCGGCCGTCTCACGGATCAGCCGCAGAATTTTCGGCAATTGCTGCACCACCGCGGCGAAGCCGACGATCGACAGCTCCTCGATCGGAAACAGCGATTCCAGCCCCTCGCGCGCCATGGTACGTCCGCCGACGCCGACGAACTGCACGCCGTCGCCGAGGCGCTGGCGCAGCACCTTCATCAAGGCACTGCCGAGCCGGTCACCGGATTCCTCCGTGGCGATCAGGAAGATCTTGCGCTTGGGATCGCGCGACTGCATCACGCCGGCAGTCCGATGACGAAGAGATATTTGGCGTCCGCGAGGCCGATCATCGCCTGCGGTTCGGCGGCGATGGTGTTGCCGGCGATGACGGCGAGGCCCGCAAGGCCAGCCGCCGCGACGCCCTCGATGGTGCGCGGGCCGATCGTCGGCAGGTCGAAGCGCAGATCCTGGCCGCTCTTCGGCGCCTTCACCAGAACGCCGCGGCCGGCGGCCGCGCGAATGCGTCCCTCCTCGCGCAGCCGCGCGACGCGCGCGAGCAGCGCGTCGGTGCCCTCGATGTCCTCGACCGCCACCACATGGCCGTCGATCACCACCGCAGCCTGGCCGATGTCGAACGGGCCAAGCGCGGTCAGCACCGCGCGGCCGCGCGCGATGTCGGTCTTGCTGGTATCGCTGGGCCAGGCGCGACTGATGCAGCCCTCGGGCATCAGGAGATCGGGTGCGAGGTCCTTGATGCCGACCATGCGAAAGCCGTCCTGCTCGAGGATACGGCCGACGCCGGACAGGAGATGATCGTCGCCGCCGCGAAAGGCGCGGATGACATTGCCGAGCAGCCGCATCGTCTTGACGTCGAACCGGATCTCGGAGAGCGAGGGCCGCACCAATGTGCCGATGAAGATCAGGTCGCGGCAGCCCTCCTCGCGGAACAGCCGCATTGCGCGACCAAGCTGGCCGACCGAGATCCAGCGATGGCGGAATTTCTCCACCCGCGCGGGATCGCAGGCCCCGCGCAGCGGAAACAGCACCGGCGTGATGCCGCGGGCGGCAAGCGAGTCGGCAACCGCAAACGGCATCGCGCCTCCGCCGGCGACGATGCCGACCGGCGATGAGATGTCCGACGCCGCCGATGTCATGTCCGCGGCCATCCCGAAATCACTTCGCAATGGCGGGAAGACAGAGCGGGCGCTTGCCCTTGCCGATGAAGTCGAGGATTTCGGCGATCGCCGGATCTTCGCCCGCGAGCGGGCGCGCCGATTCCAGCCGCTCGGCGAAGGTGCCGGGGCCGTGGAAGAGCTTTTGATAGAACCCGCGCACCGTCGCCAGTCGCTGCTTGGTGAACTTGCGCCGCTTCATGCCGATCAGGTTGAGGCCTTCCAGCGCCGCATATTGGCCATTGACCAGCCCAAACGGGATGATGTCATCGCGCACGCCGCACACGCCGCCGACCATGACCTGCGGTCCGATGCGGGTAAACTGGTGCACTGCGGAGAGGCCGCCGATGAAGACGAAATCGCCGATCTCGGCGTGACCGCCGAGCGTCGCCGAGGTCGCGAAGATCACGTCGTTGCCCACATGGCAGTCATGGCCGACGTGGCTGCAATTCATGAAGTAGCCGCGATCGCCGACCGTGGTGATACCACCGCCGGCGACCGTGCCGGCGTTCATCGTCACGGATTCCCGTATGGTGCAGCCCGATCCGATCCGGAGCTTCGTCAGCTCGCCCCGGTAGCTCAGCGACTGCGGTGGCGTGCCCAGGGAGGCAAACGGATAGATGGTGCAATCATCGCCGATGGTCGTCTGCGCGGTGATATGCACATGCCCAATCAGCTTACAGTTCGCGCCGATCACGACATTTGAGCCGATGATGCAATACGGCCCGATCTCGGTGCCCTCGCCGATCACGGCGCCGTCCTCGACCCGTGCGGTGGGATCAATCTTGCTCATCAAGCAATCTTACTCGTCAAGAAGGTCTGGTTATGCGTTGAAGTCGCTCAGTTTTCCGGTGGTTAGCGCGACTATGCCCGATCTGTCCAGTGACGTATCATCTCTGCCTGTTTCAAGTACCGGATGAGGTGCCTTCCCGGCTCCTCAACAACTTCATGCGGAGCTTCAGCTTTCATGGTCAGGGCCCTGGCACTTCTGCTCGCACAGCTCGCGGCCGCACCGATCGTGTCCGAGACGGTCGAGACCGGCGAACGCCACCCTATCGACCTCGCGACATTCGAATGCCGCGACATCAACCGCAGCACGGTGCTTCAGCGTGTCTGCTACGACCGTACGCAGCGCGACCTCGTCGTCGCGACTGGCGGCAGCTATACGCGCTATTGCGGCGTCGCGGCCGAGACAGCCGACCGTCTCCTGGGCGCACCGTCCATGGGCCAGTTCTTCAACCAAAACATTAAGCGCGAGGCACCCGGCGGCCGCTACGATTGCGGCGCGTGAGGAATCCGTCCAGCGCGGCCCGCGTGCCGCTCAGTCCGTCAGCATGGCGCCGACGTCGGCTTCCGCGACCACCTGCCCGTTGACCTTGGCGTCGCCGTGAAACCACCACATGGCCTTGCGGCGGCCGACCGAGCGCATGTGATACTCGATGGTATCGCCGGGCAGCACGGGCTTGCGGAATTTGCACTTGTCGATGGTGAGGAAATAGACCGCCCGCGGCTTTTCGGTCCCTTCGACGGACTTGATGCCGATCACGCCCGCGGTCTGCGCCATCGCCTCGATCATCATGACGCCGGGATAGACCGGGCGCTCCGGGAAATGCCCCTGGAAGGCCGGCTCGTTGAAGGTGACGTTCTTGATGCCGATGCCGCTATAGTCGGCGCGGATGTTGATCACGCGGTCGATCAGCAGCATCGGAAAGCGGTGCGGCAGCGTCTGGAGGATGGCATTGATGTCCACCAGCTCGAACTTAACAGGTGATTCCGCCGTCATTCCCGTCCCTCATCCTTCGGATCAGCCCTGCTGTCGCGTACCAAGCGCTCCACCGCGATGATCTCCTTGAACCATTGTTTGGTCGGCTTGGCGAAAAAGCCACCCCAGCGTCCGCCCGGCGGGATGTCGTCCTTGACGCCGCTCATCGCGGTCACCTGGGCCCCGTCCCCGATCTTGAGGTGGTTGTTGATGCCAACCTTCGCTCCGAGTGCCACGTTGTCGCCAATGGACAGGCTGCCGGCGAGCCCGATCTGGGCAGCCAACAGGCAGTGCCGTCCGATCGTGACATTGTGACCGATCTGGACCTGATTGTCGATTTTCGTCCCCTCGCCGATCACGGTGTCGCGCAAGCTGCCGCGGTCGATCGTGGTCCCGGCGCCGACCTCGACGTCGTTCTGAATCAGCACCCGCCCGGTCTGGGGCACCTTCAGATGGCCCTCGGGGCCGAAGAAGATGAAGCCGTAGCCGTCCTGGCCGATCGAGCAGCCGGGATGGATCAGCACATTGTTGCCGATCAGGGCGCACTGGATCGCGGTGCGCGCGCCGACATTGCAGTCCCGGCCGATCTTGACGCCGGGCCCGATCACTGCCCCGACGCCGACCACCGTGCCGCTGCCGATCTCCACGTCCGGGCCGATCACGGCCAGGGGATCGACGATCACGCCGTCCTCGAGCCGGGCCGAGGGATCGATGATCGCCGACGGCGCGATGCCGTCATTGCCGACCCAGGATTGCGGCCTCAGCGCTTCGCCGTGCCATTCCCGCGCGATCCTGACAAAGGCCCGAAACGGCTGCGCCGCCCGCAGCACGGCCACGTGCGCGGGCACTTGGGGCTCGAAGCGCGGGCTCACCAGGCAAGCGCCAGCCTTGGTCGCCTTGAGCTCATCGGCGTATTTGAGGTTGTCGAAGAACGCCAGATGCATCGGGCCCGCTTCGTCAAGCGAAGCGAGGCCCGTGATGATGTGGCCGCCCCTGGCGGGATCGACCAGCTGCGCTTTGGTCAGCGTGGCGATGTCAGCCAGCGTTGAGGCAGGCGGCTTTGTGAAGAAGGTCGGCTGCGCCATTCCACCCCGTCGCGGTCCGGCTTCGGCATGAAGCGGTCGAGCCGCATCATGCTCCATCTCTTGGATCGGCACGATCCCTTTCGGAAACCGGTTCCAGTGATCCGGATCGTGCCGTGCTGATCGAATTAGAACGTGGTGCCGCCGCCGAACCGGAACTCCTGCGTGCGATCGTACTTGCCCTTGCTGAGCGGCACGGCGTAGTCGAAGCGCAGCGGACCGAACGGCGACTGCCAGATCAGGCCGACACCAACCGACGAGCGGACCACCTTGCTGTCGTCATACACGAGGCCGGTACAGGTGCCGGCGCTCGATGGATTGATCGACGACGGGATACAACCAGGTGCATTGACTTCGTTGGTGCCTGAGACGCCGTTAAACGCCCAGCTGGTTGGTCCTTGGTAGTCGTAGAGGCCGCCGGCATCGGCATAAACCGCACCCTTCAGACCCACTTCCTTCGGCAGGAACCAGAACGGCATCTGCAATTCGAGCGAAGCGCCCCAGTACTTGGTGCCGCCGAGGGCGTCCTGCGTACCGAAGGGGTTCAAATCGCGCGGGCCGATGCCGTTCGGAGCAAAGCCGCGGACGAGGTTCGAACCCATCTGGAAGTGATCGAGCATGCGCAGATCGCTGCCCATCTTGTTCAGCATGCCGCTCTGCAGGCGGACGAGGCCGACGATGTCCGACACCAGCGGAGTGTAGTACTTCGCATCGATGACCGACTTCATGTAGGAGACGTCGCCGCCGACGCCGGCGAAATCCTGACGGAAGTCGATGAGCAGACCGTCGGTGGGGTTCTTGTTGTTGTCCAGCGTGTTGTAGGTCAGCGTGTAGCCGAGCGCCGAGGTCAAAGTCTTGCCGTTGGCAAGCTCCTTGCGCACCGGCAGCGAGGCTTCACCGTCGCTGTAGCAGCCGAGGCCGTTGGTGGAGACAAGACTGATACCGTTAGCGGCGGCGTAAGCCGGGCTTGGATTGAATGCCGCGGAGCCGGCAACGTTGTTACAGTTCGCCAGGTAGTTCGGCAGGGTGATTTCCTGCTGGTAGATCGAGTAGCGCAGCTGGAGCGCCAGATCTTCACGCAAGGAGAAGCCGAGGCGCGGCGAGAAGCCGAGCGTCTTGGTGCCGTAGGAGATGTAGCTGTTGGACAGCTGCTGGCGCTGATAGAGGTCGAGGCCGAGCGCGACGCGGTAGTCGAGCAGATACGGCTCGACGAACGACAGCGAGTAACCGCGTGCGTATTGGCCATAGGTCACCGACGCCTTGGCGAACAGACCGCGGCCAAGCAGGTTGCGTTCGGAGATCGAGACTTCGGCCAGCGCACCGTCGGTGGTGGAGTAACCGCCCGAGATCGAGAAGTCGCCGGTCGATTTCTCTTCCATGTCGACGATCAGGACGACGCGATCGCTCGACGAGCCGGGCTCCGTCGTGATCTTCACGCTCTTGAAATAGTCGAGGTTCTTCAGGCGCCGCTCGGCACGGTCGACCAGGGCGCGGTTGTAGGCGTCGCCCTCGGAGATATCGAACTCGCGGCGGATCACGTAATCGCGGGTACGCGTGTTGCCGCGCAGGTTGATGCGCTCGATATAGGTGCGCGGACCTTCGTCGATGTTGAACACGACGGAAACGGTGTGCGCCTCGAAATTGCGGTCGCCGCCGGGCCGGACCACGGCGAAGGCATAGCCGCGGCGCGAGGCCTCGATCTGCATCTCCTCGACCGACTTCTCGACCGATTCGACGTTGTAGAGCGAGCCGACATTGACGCGCGAATAGGCGCGCATCGACGAGGGATCGAAGTTCGGAATGCTGGAGCGGAAGTCGATCGCGCCGACGCGGTACTGCGATCCTTCCTCGATCTTGAAGGTGACGTTGAAGCCCTTCTTCTCCGGATCGTACTCGGTGAGCGCGGCCACCACCTGGACGTCGGCGAAACCGTTCTTGAGATAGAAGCGGCGGATCAGGTCGCGGTCGGCTTCGACGCGATCGGGATCATAGATGTCGCCGCTGGCCAGGAAGCTCAGCAGGTTCGATTCGCGGGTCTTGATGACGTCCCTGAGGCGATAGGACGAGAATGCGACATTGCCGATGAACTCGATCGACTTGACGCCGGTCTTGGCGCCCTCCTCGATCGTGAAGATGAGATCGACGCGGTTGTTCGGCTGCTCGATGACCTCGGGCGTTACGCGCACGTCGTAGCGGCCGGACCGGCGGTAGATTTCAGCGATTCGCAGCGTGTCGGACTGCACCATGGCGCGGGAGAAGGTGCCGCGCGCCTTGGACTGGACCTCAGTGGTGAGCTGCTCGTCCTTGATCTTCTTGTTGCCCTCGAAGGCGATGCGGCCGATCACCGGGTTTTCCACCACGGAGACGACGATCTGGCCGCCGCCGCCGCGGTTGATTCTCACGTCCTGGAACAGGCCGGTCTCGATCAGGGCCTTGAGGCCGTCGTCGATGGCGCCTTGATCCAGGCGGCCGCCCGGACCCGGCTTGAAGTAGGAACGGATCGTCTCCACCTCGACCCGGCGATTTCCTTCGACGGAAATCGACTGCACGGTCTGAGCGAGCGCAGACGAAGACACAAAAACAGCCCCGACCGGGGCAATCACCGGCGCGCCGAACATGATCAGGGTTGCGAGCAAGCCCCCCCGGAGTCGCAGTCCAAACTTCATCGCGCAACGCGCCCTTATCATTCCGAGCCAGACCCAACCCCAACGCCGGTCTGGAAGATTCCCCAAGTTCAGGCCGCTTGTAGCCAATTTCACCGACGCCGCAAACGGCCGAAAGCGCCGTAATTTCAATTTCATTCCAAGACGTTGCTCATCAGCAACGCCACAAAAAAGCCTCCATCAAGATGCCGCCATCCGCAGGATGTCGTTATAGGTCGCAAACACCATCAACATCAGCACCAAACCGAGCCCGATTCGGAACCCCATCTCCTGAGTCCGCTCGGACAGGGGCCGGCCGCGGACGACCTCCGCCGCATAGAACATCAGGTGGCCGCCATCGAGCAGCGGGATCGGGAACAGGTTCAGCAGGCCGATCGACACCGACAGCACCGCGCACAGATTGATCACGAACTGGAACCCGGCGCTGGCCGCCTGCCCCGACATCTTCGCGATGCCCAGGACGCCGCTGACCTCGTTGGGATTGCCGTTTCCGACGAACAGAGAGCCCAGGAACTTGAAGGTGCTGGTGATGATGAACCAGACCTGCTCGACCCCGATCTTGAGCGCCTCGCCGATGCCCACCGGGGCGGTCGAGGCCTCGCCGGCCTGCGATTTGTGCTCGACGCCGAGCACGCCGAGACGGTGGCTGTTGCCGAACGGATCCTTGCGCTCGAGCAGGGCCGGCGTTGCGGTCAGCGAGACGATGGCGCCGTCCCGCTTCACCTGGAAGGCAAGCGCCGAACCCGCATTCATCGCAACGATTCGCTGCATGTCGGCAAAGCTCTCGATCGGCTTGCCGTCGATCTGGACGACGACGTCCCCGATCTTGAAGCCGGCCGCGGCCGCGGCGCCATCGGCGACGACGCCATCGACACGCGCGATCGTGCTCGGCTTGCCGTAATACAGCGCCATGCCCGCGAAGATCAGCGCGCCCAGGATGAAATTGGCGATGGGTCCGGCCGCGACGATGGCCGCGCGCGGGCCGACCTTCTTGTGGTGGAAGCTGCCGGCGCGCTCCTCGGTCGTCATGGCCGCGAGCGTCTGGGCCGAGGGGGTCGAGGCCTCGCTCTCGTCGCCGAAGAACTTGACGTAGCCGCCGAGCGGGATGGCCGAGATCTTCCAGCGGGTGCCGTGGCGGTCATTGAAACCGACGAGCTCAGGTCCGAAGCCGAGCGAGAAGGTCAACACGCGAACGCCCGCCCAGCGCGCGACCAGGAAATGGCCGAGTTCGTGGAAGAACACGACGATCGTCAGGACGAACAGGAAGGGAACCGCGTAGCCGAGGAGCCCATGGCTCAACGTATTGAAACTATGGACAAAAAAGTCGATCATCGAATTCCCTCATCCAGCGCCGCAAGGCCCTGGCCCCGAACCATCTAGGATGCCTTTAAGGCAATTTGAGGCAATAGGGCGGCAGCTCTATTTCGAGCAACATGGTCAACAGAGATTGCATCATCGGCGGACGTCAGGGGCGCCTGGTTCCCGCTGCGGATCCAGTCGTCCAGTGTTGCCTCCACCAGCCGGGCGATCGCGCCGAACCGGATCTTGCCGGCGATGAACGCGGCGACCGCGACCTCATTGGCCGCGTTGTAGACGGTGGTCGCCCCCTTCCCGGTCCGGAGCGAGTCGAAAGCCAGCCGTAGTCCGGGAAAGCGCTCGAAATCGGGCGCCTCGAAGGTCAGCTGGCCGATCTTGGCGAGGTCCAGCTTGGCCGCCGGCCCCTTGATGCGGTCGGGCCAGCCCAGGCAGTGCGCGATGGGGGTGCGCATGTCGGGCGCGCCGAGCTGGGCCATCACCGAACGGTCGGAGAACTCGACCATGCCGTGAATGATCGACTGCGGATGCACGAGGACGTCGATCTCGTCGGGCGACAGCGCGAACAGGTACGACGCTTCGATCACCTCGAGCCCCTTGTTCATCATCGACGCCGAATCGATCGTGATCTTCTGGCCCATGCTCCAGTTCGGGTGCTTCAGGGCCTGCTCGAGCGTCGCCTGCTCGATGTCGGCCGGCTTCCAGGTGCGGAACGGGCCGCCCGACGC
Organism: Bradyrhizobium sp. ERR14; assembly: GCF_014198235.1. Lineage (NCBI taxonomy): Bacteria > Pseudomonadati > Pseudomonadota > Alphaproteobacteria > Hyphomicrobiales > Nitrobacteraceae > Bradyrhizobium > Bradyrhizobium sp. ERR14. The sequence goes on from NZ_JACIHD010000001.1 coordinate 1,073,085, forward strand.
GGTGATGATGACGCGGACGAGTTCGTCCCGATTACCCGAGGCAAGCGCCTGAAACAGCGCATTGTGCTCGGAATCGGCCGGCAGGATGCAGGCGCCGGCCTTGGCGGCGCGCTGCATGAAGAAATCCCCGGCGCAGACCAGACATTCCTTGTTGGCCAATGCCACATGCGCTCCGCGGTCGACCGCGGCGAGTGCCGGCTTCAATCCGGCAGCGCCGCTCACGGCCGCCATCACCCAATCGGCCGGACGCGCGCCGGCCTCGATCACCGCGCTTTCGCCGGCACCGCATTCGGTGCTGGTCCCGGCGAGCGCGGCCTTGAGCTCGGCGAGCTTGGAGGTGTCGGCGATCGCGACGTAGCGCGCGGAGAATTCCTTGGCGAGCTTGGCCAGCGCTTCGACATTGCCGTTCGCCGTCAGCGCCTCGACGCGATAGCGCTCGGGCGAGGCGCGCAGCAGATCCATCGTGCTGTCGCCGATCGAGCCGGTGGCGCCGAGAACCGTGACGCTGCGGACGCTGGACGCCGCAGCCTTGTTATTACGCAATGGAACCGCGCTCATATCCTCACCAAACCATAAGACCGCTTCCGGCGCTATGCACACCATGGCGGAGAAAGCCGATAATCCATGCCGCCAGGATGGCGGCGACAAAACCGTCCAGGCGGTCCATAAGCCCGCCATGGCCGGGAATTAAGTGACTGGAATCCTTGACACCGAAGCGCCGCTTCACCGCGGATTCGAACAGATCGCCCAGTGCCGACACCACCGAAAGGATGGCGCTGACGAGCAGCAATGGTCCCATCTTTCCGAACCCGCAAGTCGCAAAGCCCACCGCAACCAGAAGGCTTGCGGCGAAGCCGCCCAGCGCCCCGGACCAGGTCTTTTTCGGGCTCACCCGCGGCCAGAGCTTCGGCCCGCCAATGCTGCGACCGGCAAAATAGCCGCCGATATCGGTCGCCCAAACCACCAGCAGCACGAACATCAGCGCGGAGAAGCCGTTGACGAGATCCTTCCGCACCAGGATCGAGGCCAGCAGCGCTGCCGCTGCATAAGCGAATCCGGTCGCCGCCCAGAGGAACTTGCCGCGCGCGATCAGCGTCACGATCGCGCCGCCGACGAGGCCGACGATGATTGAGGTCTTCAGCCCGCCAAAAGCGACGGCGGCCCCCATCATCGCGATGACGATCGTCCCCGCCCCGGTCAGCGCGGCCGAGCCCGCGCCCACCACCGTCAGCCATTCCGCGAACAGCCCGATCGACACCAGGGTGACGAGCAGCGCCCACAGCCAGCCGCCGGCATAAGCGACCGCGATGGTCAGCGGCGCCAGCACCAGCGCTGCGAGGACCCGCATCACCAGATTGTTCGGGGCAGGCTTGGCGCCCGCCGGTGCGGCGTCTTGTTCGCTCACGAGGCGGTTTTCGCGACCAGGCCGCCGAAACGGCGCTCGCGCCTGGCGAATTCGGCGATCGCGCTTTCCAGCGCCGCCTTGTCGAAATCGGGCCAGTGGATCGGCACGAACACGAGCTCGCTATAGGCGGCCTGCCACATCAGGAAATTGGACAGGCGCTGCTCGCCGCTGGTGCGGATGATGAGATCGGGATCGGGAATGTCGGGCGCATCGAGATGCGCGCCCAGCGTTTCGGCGTCGATCGTGGCAGGATCGCGCTTACCTTCCGCGACCTCGCGCGCCAGCTTCTGCGCCGCCTTCGCGATCTCCTGCCGCGAGCCGTAATTGAAGGCGACGACGAGCGTGAGGCGCGTGTTGTCGCGCGTCAATTCCTCGGCCTCGTTAAGCAGCGCGCAGATGTCGCTCTCGAGCCCATCGCGTTCGCCGATGATGCGGACCTTGACGCCGTCGCGATGCAGGCTCGCCAAGTCGTTGCGGATGAAGCGGCGGAGCAGACCGAAGAGATCGCCGATCTCGCTCGCCGGACGCGACCAGTTCTCCGACGAGAAGGAGAAGATGGTGAGGTAGCGGATGCCGAGCTCGTGCGAGGCACGCACGACGCGACGCAAGGCCTCGACGCCGCGGCGATGCCCTTCCGCACGCGGCAGACCGCGCGCGGCCGCCCAACGCCCGTTGCCATCCATGATGATGGCGACATGCGCGGGCGCCTCGGACCGATCGGGTCCTTCCGTTGCGGGCGCGGCGGCGTTCGACATTGAAGGTGGCCTTAAAGCATGATCCGGAAAAGTGCGAAGCGGTTTTCCGAAAAGATCATGCGCTTACAATAACCTGAAGCGCGATGACATTCATCGCGCTTCAGACGGTGAGGATTTCTTTTTCCTTGGCGGCCAGCAACTGGTCGATTTCGGTGATCGTACCGTCGGTCGCCTTCTGCACCTCGTCGGCGTGGCGCTTCTGGTCGTCCTCGGACATTTCGTGGTTCTTCTCGAGCTTCTTGAGGACGTCGAGGCCATCGCGGCGGACGTGGCGCGCGGCGACCTTGGCGGCTTCCGCATATTTATGCGCGACCTTCACCAGTTCCTTGCGCCGTTCCTCGTTCAGCTCGGGGATGCGCAGGCGCAGCACCTGGCCTTCGGTCGCGGGCGACAGGCCGAGGTTGGAATCGACGATCGCCTTCTCCACCGCCTTGACCATCGACTTGTCCCAGACCTGCACCGAAATCAGGCGGGGCTCCGGCACGCTGACGGTGGCGAGCTGATTAAGCGGCATGTGGCTGCCATAGGCGTCGACCTGCACCGGATCGAGCATCGAGGCGGAGGCGCGCCCCGTCCGCAGGCCGCCGAGCTCGTGCTTGAGGGACTGGACGGCGCCCTGCATGCGGCGCTTCACTTCGTTGAGGTCGAAAGTACCGGTGGGCATCACGTTTCTCCTTCAAGATCCCGGCGACCGCTCCGCGACCTTCCCTAAAGGCACGCGACGGATGAGCGGTCAGCCGGCGACAATGGTTCCGTGGCCGACGCCACGTAGAATCGCGCCGATCGAACCCGGCTCCGCGATCGAGAATACGATGATAGGCAGCGACGTCTCGCGGGCAAGCGCGAAGGCGGTCGCATCCATCACCTTGTAGCCGCCCTCGATCGCCTGCGAATGGGTCAGCCGGTCAAACCGCGTGGCGGACGGATCCTTCTTCGGATCGGCCGAGTAGACGCCGTCGACATTGGTCGCTTTCAGCACCGCCTGGGCGCCGATTTCGGCGGCGCGCAGCACCGCGGTCGTATCGGTGGTGAAGAACGGATTGCCGGTTCCGCCGCCGAGCAGCACGATCCGGCCCTCGGCGAGATATTTGTGCGCCGCAGTGCGGGTGAACAGCTCGGAAATCTCGGGCATGACGAAGGCCGACAGCGTGCGCGCCGGCGTGCCCTTGCGCTCGATCGCCGCTTCCAGCGCGAGGCAGTTCATCATGGTGGCGAGCATGCCCATGGTATCGCCGGTCGGGCGCGACACACCGCGGGAGGAGACCTCGACGCCGCGCACGATGTTGCCGCCGCCGATCACGACTGCAACCTCGGTGCCGAGCTTGCGGGCCGCGATCAGATCGTCCGCAACCCGGTCGACGGTCGGCTGATCGATGCCAAAGCCTTGCTGTCCCGCGAGATATTCGCCGGACAGCTTGATCACGACGCGACGATAGACCGGATCAGACATGAGCACTTTCCTTGTCCGAGCGCCGCTTCCGGCGGCACGCCGGAAGGAACGTTCCGGCGCTTACTTCTTGCCGCTGGCCGCAGCGACCTCGGCCGCGAAGTCGCTTTCCTGCTTCTCGATTCCCTCACCGAGAGCATAGCGCACAAAGCCGGCGATCTTCACAGCGCCGCCGACCTTGCCTTCGGCTTCCTTCAACGCCTGCGCCACCGACTTGCCGGTGTCGTGGATGAAGGCCTGCTCGAGCAGGCAGACTTCCTTGTAGTAGGTCTTGAGGCCGGACTCGACGATCTTCTCGATCACGTTCTCGGGCTTGCCCTGCTGGCGATATTTGTCGGCGAGCACGTCCTTCTCGCGCTTGACGACCGCCGGATCGAGGCCGGACGGATCGAGCGCCAGCGGATTCGCGGCGGCAATGTGCATCGCGATCTGGCGGCCGAGCGTTGCGAGCTCATCGGCCTTGCCGGGCGATTCCAGCGCCACGATCACGCCCATCTTGCCGGCGCCCTCGACGACCGCGCCGTGGACGTAGTTCGACACCACGCCCTGGCTCACTTCGAGCGAAGCTGCGCGGCGCAGCGTCATGTTCTCGCCGATGGTGGCGATCGCGTCATTGATGGCGGCTTCGACGGTGACGTCGCCGACCTTGGCGGCCTTGATCTTCTCGACATCGGAGCCGGCGTCGAATGCGACCTGGGCGACCATCTTGACGAGGCCCTGGAACTGACCGTTGCGCGCGACGAAGTCGGTCTCGGAGTTGACCTCGACCACGACACCCTTGGTGCCCTTGGTCAGGGCGCCGATCAGGCCCTCGGCCGCGACGCGGCCCGACTTCTTGGCGGCCTTGGACAGGCCCTTCTTGCGCAGCCAATCCTGCGCCGCTTCCATGTTACCGTCGTTTTCGGTCAGCGCGGCCTTGCAGTCCATCATGCCCGCGCCAGTCGACTCGCGCAGGTCCTTGACCATCGCAGCTGTGATCGTTGCCATCGTTGAAAATCCTTTGTGCCTGCTGGTTCGCCGCGGCGTGGCATCGAAGCGCCCCGCCGCGGTCCATCTCAGGGATTCGCGTCAACTGAAATGGTGGCCGGATCTTGTCCGGCCAACCCATCGCTCTCTTGACTATTCCGCTTCCGCGGTCAGCGCCTTGGCCTTGGCCACCCAGGCGTCCGCACGGCTCGGCAGACCGACTTCTTCGCCGATCGTGTGCGCGGTGTCGTGATCGAGCTCGGCGAGCTGCCAGAAGTGGAAGATGCCGAGGTCGTTGAACTTCTTCTCGATCGCACCCGACACGCCCGGGAGCTTCTTGAGGTCGTCGGCGGTGCCGCGCGGACCTGCGAGGCCCTGGAAGCCGCTCGACGAAGCCGCCGGCAGCTCTTCAGCGAGCGGACGGGCCGAGGCGCCGACGTCGATGCCCGAATCGCCCTGGGCGCGGGAGATGCCGTCGATCGCGGCACGCGCGATCAGGTCGCAATAGAGCGCGATCGCACGACCGGCGTCGTCATTGCCCGGCACCACATAGGTGATGCCCTTCGGGTCCGAATTGGTGTCGACGATCGCAGCGACCGGGATGTTGAGCCGCTGGGCTTCCTGGATCGCGATGTCTTCCTTGTTGGTGTCGATCACGAAGATCAGGTCGGGCAGACCGCCCATGTCCTTGATGCCGCCGAGCGAGCGGTCGAGCTTGTCGCGCTCGCGCTGAAGCGTCAGGCGCTCCTTCTTGGTGTAGGAGCTGGCATCGCCGCCCGAGAGCACGTCGTCGAGGTGACGCAGACGCTTGATCGAGGCCGAGATCGTCTTCCAGTTGGTCAGCGTGCCGCCGAGCCAGCGCGAATTGACGAAATACTGCGCGCAGCGCTTGGCAGCGTCCGCGACGCCGTCCTGCGCCTGGCGCTTGGTGCCGACGAACAGGATGCGGCCGCCCTTGGCGACGGTGTCGCTGACCGCCTGCAAGGCGTTGTGCAGCATCGGCACGGTCTGCGCGAGGTCGACGATGTGAATGTTGTTGCGAGCGCCGAAAATGAACGGAGCCATTTTCGGATTCCAGCGGTGAGACTGGTGACCAAAGTGCACGCCAGCTTCAAGCAGCTGACGCATGGTGAAATCGGGTAGCGCCATCGTTCTAATTCTCCGGTTGGTTCCTCCGGAAACGTGTGAGCAAAACGGAGCGTCCTCGCCCCGGTTGCCACCGGACGGCCTTGTGAGCCATGTTTCCGTGTGAGATGGCGCGCTATATAGCGCCATTTCGGCCAGAAGCAAGGAAATAAGGGCCGTTCAGAGGCGGTTTTCGCCTGCGAGAGGCCCTTTCCCTGGAGACCGGGCCTCTCCTAGCACCCGATTAGCATCTGGGCTGGTTCGGCGGGCACTTCTTGGCCGCCGGCGGCGGAGGTGCGGGACGCGGCGGAGGCGGCGCGGCCGGGCGCGGCGGGGGTGGTGGCGCAACGGCCATACGCGGCGGCGGCGGGGGTGCCGGTCGGGCCACCGGCGGCGGTGGAGCGGGCCGCGCCATGGGCGGAGGCGCCGGCCGCGCGACGGCAACCGGAGGAGCCGGGCGTGGCGGCGGAGGTGCGGCCATCCTCGGTGGCGGCGCCGACACATGTGGCGGGGGTGGTGGCGTGGGCCGCGCCACGGCCTGCGGCCGCGGCGGCGGGGCCGCCGATGGCAGATGCTGCGGCCTGATCGGCTCACGTGCCGCTGAAGGCGGCGGCGCGATCGGCCTCCCGGCCGCGGCCGGAGGTGTCGCCGGCGCGCCTGCAGCGGCGGGCGGCGAGCCAGCAGGCTCACGGGTCGCAGACTTGGCGCGATCCGCAGGCCCGGTGCCGGGCGGCGTCTGTGCCACCGGCGGCCTGGGGGGCTGGCCGGGCACAGCAGTCGGGTTGGTCACGGCGGGCGCAGCGGTTGCCGGCGCGGCAGCCGTTGGCGCATTGGAATGAGCAGGCAGTGTTGTGCCGGGACCGGCCGTTGTGCCGGGAGCAGCCGTGGTTGGCGCCGCCGGACGAGCCGGCGGTGTCACACCGGGTGCGGTCGCCGTCGGCGGTACGGGCCTTCCGCCCGGCAGAGGCCCTGCCCCCGCTGGCGGTGGCGGCGGGCCGCCATGGGCACCAGGAACTGGCAGCGTGTTGGCCTGGGGCAGCCTGGTCTGCGGAGCAAGTGTCGGCGCCGTCTGCGGCGCAGCCGTTGGCGCTGCGGTCGGCGCGACTGCCGTCATCGGCGTCACCGGAGGCGTCCCGGGCCTCGCCGTCGGCTGGATCGTCGCGCTCGGGGGCATCGGCGCCTTGCCCTGCTGGATCAGCGCGGCGCGCTGCACGACCGCCTGCGGCACGGCAGGCCCGGCCGGGTTGGCACGGCCGGCAATCGCTGGCGCCAGATTGCCCGGTCCGGCCCCTGCGCCGGTAGCCGGTGCTGGTGCCGGCAGGCGGTTGATCACGGTGTTGATCACCGTCGTATTATGGATGTTCTGGTAGATGATGTTGTTCGGCGGCGGCGCGACATAGACCGGCGGCCTGACGAACACCGGGATCGGCACGAACACCGGCTGCGGCAGCACGAACAGGCCGACCACGGGCAGCGGCGGCGGCAACACGACGAAATCCGGCGGCGGCGGCGGCAGATAATAGACCGGAGGTGGCGGTGGCGGCGCGAAGCCGAAATCGGGATCGCTGAAATACAGCACCGGACGGTCGACATAGACCACCTCCTCCGGCGGCGGTGGCGGCACGTCGTAGTCGATCATCGCAAAGCTCGGCGGCGGCTCGGACGGCGCCGTGAGGATCGCGAGGCGCCGGCGCGCGTCCGCCGCATGCGGCCCGCGCGGATAGCGGCGCAGATACGACCAATAGGCTTCCGGCGTGTCGTTCCGGTAAGTGCGTCGCCAGGTGATCGCTTCGCGGCGCGCCGCGACGATCGCCATCACGCGCTTCGCCAAGGGATCACCGGGATAGGCGGCGAGAAACTCCTCATAGGCCGGCAGCGTGTCGCGCTCGAGCGCGGCGGCATAGGCATCCCGCACGCCGAGGTCGCGGATCGGTTTGCTCCGGATCGCGGCGACCTGGTCGGGCGCGGCCTCCGGCGGCGGCGCGTCAGGCCCGCGCTCGAAGAACGAGAATGGCGCCGAGATCTTCTGCTCGTTCCAGGGTACCTGCGCGCCCTTGGAGGCCTCGTTGACGCGCAGGCGAACGCGGTCGAACACCTCAGGCAGCGGCAGGCCGCCGGTCCGGATCATCTCGGCCAGCGACTGGGCGTAGATGCCGTAGGGCCCCGGCTCCTCCGGCGCGACCGTGCCGGGCGCGGCGTTGAACGCGATCAGCATGTTCGGCTCCGGCTCGACCAGCGCCAGACCGCTCGCGATCGGCTGGCCGCCCTCGATGAAGGGCTGCGCGCGGGCCGCATCGAGCACGACGATGTTGGCCTTGAGCGGGATCGAGGCGAGCTGGCGCACATAGTCGCTGATCCGCAAGGCCTCGGTCGGAACGTCGGTGTCGCGGGTGATGTTGGAATCGACCGGGATGAAATAGTTCTCGCCGGCAAGCTGCACGCCGTAGCCGCCGAGATAGATCATCGCGACCGTGCCCGGCCCCGAGGCCTGGGCCTTCTGGATGAAGTCGCGAAAACTCTTGCGCAGCGTGTCGCCGTCGAGATCTCGGGCACCGACGACGTCGAAGCCGGCCGCCTGCAGCGTCTGCGCGATCAGGCCGGCGTCGTTCGCAGTCGTTGCCAGCGGCGACTTGGCATAAGCGCCGTTGCCAACCACGAGCGCGATGCGCTTCTCCTGCTGCTGCGCGTTTGCTGCTCCCGGCGTGCCAGCGGCAAGGGCCACGATCGGCAGGAGAAGGCAAATGAAGACTCGGAACGTCCCACGCATGGCTTGCTTGCCCGCTACTGTAGTTGAGGTGCCACCACGCATGAGGCGCGCGGCCGGCTGAACGGCGGTTGAACGAAAAGCTCGGATTGAGGCAGTGGCGTGGCCACGCCGCTGCTGGCGTCAGCTTCAGGTCAGCCTCACCTTACTCCACAGCTTGCAGCTCGGCGAGCTTCGTTCGCGCGGTCGCCTCGTCCAGCGCAATGAGTTCGGCCGGCCCCGGATTCGCCTCTCCTGCCGTCGCGATGGAAACAGCCGCAAGCCCGACCAGGCCGCCGAGGACCGCGCCGCCCGTCGCGGCGTCGTGCCTGGGGCTGCTCTTGATGAGATAGAAATGCGTCCGGCCGGCTTCCATCACGATCTCGCGCTTGGTGTCGCCCGGAAACATCAGCTCCGTCACCAGCAATTCATGGCGACCCGCGGGACGATCGGCATAGGCATATTTCCCGGCGACGATTTTGCCGAGTGCAGCACCGTCGAGCTTCACCTCGCAGGCGCAGATCGCCATGCTGAGGCCATTCCTCTTGTCCTGGAGCAGGACGACGCGCGAGTGCCCGGCGCGCGGAGGCCCGACCTTTCTTGACACAGAGGCAAAGTCGGTCCCGACCTGATCGCTGACACAGCCCACCAGCATCACACCAACGGCCAACAACAACGCGCCCCGTCGCAGCATCGCACACCCCAGTCCATTCCCCGGGATTCATGCTAGCTGGAATCAGCGACAGGTTGCAACAACGCCCGGCAACCATCGCGTGGATGGCGCGGGCCGGGCGTCGGAGCTGCTGCACACGACGCCCGATGCTCCAAACGCCGGGCTCTAGCCCTGGGCGATCAGCTCGACGGTCCCCGTGCTCAGCCGGTAGATGCCGCCGACCACCTTGAGCTTGCCCTGTTCGACCGCTGCGTTGAGAAGCGGGGCGGCCGATTTCAGCTTGGCAACGTTGTCGATGACGTTCTGGCGAATGGCGTTGTCGAGCGCGTTCCCGCTCTGCTTGGCGGCCGTCTTCACCGAAGGTGCGATCGCGGAGACCAGCGTGGGGATGTGTCCCGGCAGCGGCTTGTCGTCCTTCAGCGACTTGATGGTCGCATCGACCGCGCCGCAATTGTCGTGGCCGAGCACCAGGATCAGGGGCGTGCCCAGCACGGCGACGGTGTATTCCATGCTCGCAACCGTCTCGTCGCCGGCAAAGTTTCCGGCAACGCGGCACACGAACAGATCGCCGCGTCCGCTGTCGAACGCATATTCGGGCGCGATGCGCGAATCGGCGCAGCTCAAGACGGCGGCGTAGGGATTCTGACCGCCGACCAGCGCTTCGCGCTCATGCGTGAAGTCGTGGCGGCGCGACACACCCGACACATAGCGCGAATTGCCCTCCATCAGCCGCTTGAGCGCCGCATCGGGCGAAAGCACGTTCTGGGGTTTGGGCGGCGCCTTCGCCTCCTTGGCTAATGCGGTCCCGCCAAACGCCGCCACTCCGAGTGCCGAAGCGGCAAGAAGCATCATCGAGCGCCGGGAGTGGGCAACCGATTGATGCAGATTTTCAGAGCATTTGTCGCACATGGCTGTTGTTCTTCCTGGCTTCGCCGATCGAGATTCTCGGAACAACAACTAATAGCTGCGTGCGAGCGACTTCGAAACCGGGCGGGAGCCAAATAGTTAAGCTTTGGTTTGCGGCGGTGCCGACAGTATCAGAGCTGCTGCACGTCCACCACGCCCGCGACCGCCTTGATCGCGCCGGCAATCTGCGGCGAGACCTTGAAACGGCCTGGCAGCTTCATCTCCACCTCGGTCTCGAGGTCGAGCATCATCACCAGCGAGACCTCGCCGTCGCCATTCGAGCGCGGCGCGATACCGGGACTGCCGACCTTCGGCGCGGCGCCGTTCGAGGCGGCCATGTCGGGACCGGCCAAGCGCTTGGCGATCGATTCCAGCGGCTTGGTGTCGCGCAGGAAGATGCGCAGGCCCTTCTGCGTCTTGGCGGCGGCGTCATCCAGCGGCTCGGCATGCAGCACGCGGGCGCGGACGTCCTCGCCCTGCAGCTCGGCGCCGAGCTGCAGCAGCACGGCAGCGCCCGGCTCCAGCACGTCGCGATATTGCGCGAGACCTTCGGAGAACAGCACCGCCTCGAAGTGGCCCGTGGGATCGGAGAGCCCCATGATGCCCATCTTGTTGCCGGTCTTGGTGCGCCGCTCCATGCGCGAGACCACGGTGGCCGCGACCTTGCCGGCGGTGGCACCGGTCTTCACCGCGCGCGAGAATTCGGCCCATGATTGCACCCGCAGCCGCTTCAGCACGGTGGCGTAATCATCGAGCGGATGGCCCGACAGGAAGAAGCCGACGGCGTCGTATTCGCGGCGGAGCTTTTCGGCCGGCAGCCAGGGCTCGATCTGCGGCAGCATGATGGTCGGCGCATCCGCCGACATGCCGAACATGTCGTTCTGGCCGATGGTCTCGGCCTGATGAGCGCGCTGGCAGGCGGCCAGGATCGAGTCCGCGCCGGCGAAGACGCGGGCGCGGTTCGGCTCCAGCGTGTCGAAGGCGCCGGCGGCGGCGAGACTTTCGATGATGCGCTTGTTGATCGCGCGCGGATTGACCCTTGCCGCGAAGTCCGCGAGCGAGGTGAACAGCCCGCGCTTGGTGCGCTCCTCGATGATCTGCTCGATCGCCTGGATGCCGACGCCCTTGAGCGCTGCGAGCGCATAGTAGATGACCTTGTCGCCGACCTCGAAGGTCGCGCCGGAGCGGTTGATGTTCGGCGGCTCGACCTTGATGCCGAGGCGCTGCGCCTCGGAGCGGAATTCGGAGAGCTTGTCGGTGTTGTTGAGATCGAGCGTCATCGACGCCGCGATGAACTCCACCGGATAATGCGCCTTCATGTAGGCGGTGTGATAAGACACCAGCGCATAGGCCGCCGCGTGGCTCTTGTTGAAGCCGTAGTCGGCGAACTTCGCCAGGAGCTCGAAGATGGTCTCGGCCTGCCCCTTCGGCACGCCGTTCTTCACCGCGCCCGCGACGAAGATGTCGCGCTGCTTGTCCATCTCGGCGCGGATCTTCTTGCCCATGGCGCGGCGGAGCAGGTCGGCGTCGCCGAGCGAATAGCCCGACATCACCTGCGCGATCTGCATCACCTGTTCCTGGTAGATGATGACACCGAAGGTTTCTTTCAGGATCGGCTCCAGCACGGGATGCAGATATTCCGGCTCCTCGTCGCCGTGCTTGCGCGCGCAATAGGTCGGGATGTTCGCCATCGGACCCGGGCGATACAGCGCCACCAGCGCGATGATGTCTTCGAAACGGTCGGGGCGCATGTCGACGAGCGCGCGCCGCATGCCCTGGCTTTCAACCTGGAACACGCCGACCACCTCGCCGCGCGCCAGCATCTGGTAGCTCTCGGCATCGTCGATCGGCAGCGTCGCGAGATCGACGTCGATGTTGCGCGGCTTGAGCAGCTTGCAGGCGACATCGAGCACAGTCAGCGTCTTCAGGCCGAGGAAGTCGAATTTGACGAGGCCCGCCGGCTCGACCCATTTCATGTTGAACTGGGTCACCGGCATGTCGGATTTGGGATCGCGGTAGAGCGGCACGAGCTCGCTCAAGGGGCGATCGCCGATCACGATGCCGGCGGCATGGGTCGAGGCGTGGCGGGTGAGGCCTTCGAGGCGCTGGGCGATGTCGAAGGCGCGCGCCACGATCGGATCTTCGTCGCGGAACGCCTGGAGTTTTGGCTCGCTTTCGATTGCGGCCGCGAGCGTGACGGGCGCGGCCGGATTCTGCGGCACCAGCTTGGTCAGCTTGTCGACCTGGCCATAGGGCATCTGCAGCACGCGGCCGACGTCGCGCAGCACGCCGCGCGCCTGCAGCGTTCCGAAGGTGATGATCTGCGCGACCTGGTCGCGGCCGTAGCGCTCCTGGACGTACCTGATCACCTCGCCGCGGCGGTCCTGGCAGAAGTCGATGTCGAAGTCCGGCATCGAGACACGTTCGGGATTGAGGAAGCGCTCGAACAGCAGGCCGAACTTGATCGGGTCGAGGTCGGTGATGGTCAGCGCCCACGCCACCAGCGAGCCTGCGCCGGAACCGCGGCCCGGCCCGACCGGAATGCCCTGGCCCTTCGCCCATTTGATGAAGTCGGACACGATCAGGAAGTAGCCCGCGTATTTCATGCGCATGATGACGTCGAGCTCGAACGCCAGGCGCTTGCTGTAATCCTCATCCGTCGTGCCCTGCGACAGGCCGTGGACCCGCAGGCGATTGGCGAGCCCCTCCTCCGCCTGGCGCTTCAGCTCCGCGGCCTCGACTGCGGCGGCATCCGAGCTCGACGCGGCGCCGACGGTGAAGAACGGCAGGATCGGCTTGCGCGTCATCGGGCGGAACGAGCAGCGCTCGGCGATCTCCACCGTCGAGGCCAGCGCCTCCGGAATGTCGGCGAACAGCACCGCCATCTCGGCGCGGGTCTTGAAACGATGATCCGGCGTCAGCTGCTCGCGCTCGGTCTCGGCGATCAGCCGCCCGCCGGCAATGCACAGCAGCGCGTCATGCGCTTCGTAGTCGTCGGTCGCGGCGAAATACGGCTCGTTGGTCGCGACCAGCGGCAGTCCCTTGGCGTAGGCGATGTCGATCAGGCCGCTTTCGACGCGCCGCTCCTTCTCGGTGTTGTGGCGTTGCAATTCGATGTAGAGGCGGTCGCCGAACAGGCCGGCCAGACGCTCGCAGCGCAGGGCGGCAAGCTCGGCATGACCGCCGGCAAGCGCCAGCGAGATCGGCCCGTCGGGTCCGCCCGTCAGCGCGATCAGCCCCTCGGTCTCGCCCTCGAACCAGTCGAGCTTGACGAACGGCGCGTGGCTATCCGGCGACTCGAGGAAGGCGCGCGAGTTGAGCCGCATCAGGCTGCGATAGCCGCGCTCCTGCGCGGCCAGCAGCACCACGCGCGACGGCCCCATCGCGTTGCGAGCATTCGGATCCTGGTCGCCGAAATCGATCGCCAGCTCGCAGCCGACGATCGGCTGGATGCCGGAGCCCGCCATCTTGTCGGAAAACTCCAGCGCACCGAACAGATTGTCGGTGTCGGTCAGCGCCAGCGCCGGCTGGTGGTCCTTCTTGGCAAGCTCGGCCAACTTGGCGATCTTGATCGAGCCCTTGAGCAGCGAATAGGCCGAGTGAACGTGAAGGTGGACAAATCCGGCGCTCGGCATGGTCGCGTGACGGCCTCTTGCAGATGGAATGGAGCGGTCGCGGGCTCCTCAAAGGCATCATGCACTCGCCATTTGCCTTCGCTTGCCGACTCGCCTCGCAATGGTGAGGTGTCGCAGCTTCAGAGTCCACGCCGGAGCGGCCAATTGGCCGCGTCGTCCCGCTTTTCCCCAAGGGGGCACCGGTCGGGAGAGCATCGGTTTACAAAAACCGCTGCCCCTAGAGCTGCGGTATGACCTGCGCCCAGATCGCGATCATCCCGACGAACAGCGTGATCGACGCCAGTGCGGCGGCCTCTTCCACGAAAACCCTGAACATGGCTTGCTCCCTTGTTGGAACGTATGCAGAACATTGTTCTCATTTCGTTCTCAAGAGTCAAGCCTGGCGGACGCCCTCCAAAGGCAATGGTTAACTCGCTGAATTCACGCAATAAAAAAGCCCCGGCCTAAGCCGGGGCTTTTCGAGGACCGCTCGTTGACGAGCGATCAGTCTCAGTAACGGCCGAGGATCGGACCGCCGAACTTGTAGTTCAGGCGGACGAGACCCATGTCGACGTCCTGCTTGACGCGCTCGACAGCGCCGCTGGCAAAGGTGATGTCGTGGTCGCCGAGGAAGATGTGGTTGTACTCGACGCCGACCGTCCAGTTCGGAGCAAAGCCATACTCCAGGCCCGCGCCAACCGTGGCACCCCAGCGGGTCTCGTCAGCCCGGTCGAGGTTTGCACCCGTAACAGTGCTGTAGACGTCGTACTTGTTGCTGACGACAGCCGCACCGCCCTTTGCGTAGAGCAGGACGTTGTTCCAGGCGTAGCCAACCTGGCCGGTGATCAGACCGAACGAGTCGACGCGCGTACGATTCCGGAATCCGGTGATGCCGCTGATGTTGTCACCCGAGAAGTCGGCCCAGTTGCCCTGGCCTTCGAGGCCGAACACGAACTGGCCGGACTGCCAGCGGTAACCGACCTGACCACCGACCGTGCCGCCGGTCGAGTTGTGCGAGCCTTCCGCACCGAAGTTAACCAGGTTCCACGACGTGTCCGCCGAACCGCCGCCGCCGTTGACGCCGATATAGAAGCCGCTCCAGTCATAGACCGCGGCGATCGCCGCCGGCGGTGCCTTGGTGTACGGCCGAGCTGCGAGGTCAGCAGCCAGCGCCGGCGCAGTCGCGCTCAGCGCGACAAGGCTCACAGCGGCAAGCAACAAATTCTTCTTCATTTGAGTCCCGTTCCAGTTTCGTCGTTAGGCCCCCTGGCCGCAGCGTGGTCATAACAGTGATCGACGGAATTGCTGTAACCTCGACGCAACAGTTCGCTCCAAAGGCCCGCGCTTCATTAATGAAGATTTATCAGCGCGTTCTGGAAACCCTTTGAAATAAGTGTTTTCTGTAGTTCCATTGTCGGCGACACGAGATAAATTGCATGCGCGCGTAACAACGTCGCGCGCACATTCGCGTGATGGAGAATTGAAGATGCGCAGACGAATTGCCCTCCCCATTGTCGCCACACTTTCGCTCGCACTCGCCACATTCGCATTCGTGTCGAGCGCATCCACACCCGCGCGCGCGTTCGGCACGCATCATCCATTCTGCCTCACCGGCGATGAATGGCCGGGCCTGAGCAATTGCAGGTTCGACACCTATGCGCAATGTCAGGCGAGCGCATCGGGACGCGCGCTGACCTGCATCGCCAATCCGTATTTCGTCGGACAGAGCGACGACCCCTACGCCTATCAGAATCGTCCGCGCGCGCAGACGCAGGGCTATTCACCGGGCTACTTCCTGCCGCGCTGAGATGCGCTGCGCTCGCCTCGCACTGGCCGTGATCGGCCTGCTTCTCGCGGGCGGATCTGCATGCGCGCAGACCTATGATCCGAGCTATCCCGTGTGCATGCAGATCTACGGCCAGGTCGGCTATTTCGACTGCCGCTACGGCTCGCTCGAGCAGTGCCGATATCTCGCCGTCGGGCGTTCGGCGACATGCGTGATGAACCCGTATTTTCCGCTGAAGAAACCAACGCGCCCTCGCCGCTCGAGCCCGCCGCCTCGCCCCGGATCCTAACCGTTCAGTTTCCGGCGGAGATAGGGCGGCGTAGGCGTGCGGCGATCGGCTCAGCTCTGCCAGGGCGTGCTGCGGATGCGCGTGCACGCATTCGGCTTGCGGAAGCTGGGATCGTGATCCTCGATGTAGTCGAAATTGACCGTCCCGAACGTCGTCTGCGGCTTCTTCAGCGCCGAGCAGGTCTGCACCTTCAGGAACTCGTTCTTGAAGTCACCGCGCGGAAACGCCGAGATCACCTGGCCGCGCTGCTCCGGCGTGTAGTCGTCATACCCAATGCCGACGACGTCCACCAGGACACCCGCGTTGGTGAGCGCGATTTCCGGCCGCATGAATTGCGGAATGCCGGGCGTGGTGTGCAGCGCGATTGCCTCCCACACCAGATCGGCTTGCGGCTCGGCGATGCCGCGCGCCCGCAAGAACTCACGCGCAGCGTCGGCTCCGTCAACCTCAAATCGCTTTGTCTGCGTGTGGTAATGGTCGACGAGGCCGAGATCGTGAAACAACGCCGCGACATAGAGAAGTTCGGGATCGAATTTCAGCTGCTGACGCAGCCCCTTCATGGCGCCGAAGACGTAGACCCGGACGGAATGGTTGAAAAGCATGTCGTCTTCGTAGCTGCGCACCAGTTCAGCCGCCTCGCGCGCCAGCTTGCTGTCGGGGATTTTGACGCCGGAAATCACACTCATCATCTTCAAGCTCCTGCTTTGCGTTTCGGCTGATGCCGCGCGATCCGTCAGGCCGCCTTCTCGAGCGCAGCCTGCGGAGTATTTCGGAAGCTGATCGACATGCGATTGTACGCATTCATCAGGCTGATTGCGATCGTAAGATCGACAAGCTCGCGCTCGCTGAAGACCTTGCGGGCGGCTTGATAGGCCTCATCGGGCACGTTGGTCTCGGCGACGCGGGTGACAGTCTCGGCCCAGGCGAGAGCCGCGCGCTCGCGGTCGTCGAAGAGATCGCCGCCCTCGGCCCAAGCCTGCAGCAGCGCGAGCTTTTCGACCTTCACACCGCTCTTCAGCAGATCCCGCGTGTGCATGTCGAGGCAGTAGGCGCAGTTGTTGATCTGCGAGATGCGCAGGTAAGTGAGGGTCACCAGCGTCGCGGGAAGCCCGCTCTGCATCACGTAGCCATAGACGCCGCCCAGTGCCTTCGCGCCTGCCGGCGCAATGTGGTTGTAGTTGAGACGTTCACTCATCCGCTTTCTCCTTGATCATCGAGGAAGCCCCTCTTTCCTCCCTCAGATGCCCCTGTCGTGGTCTATAAAAAAGAACCAAGAACGCGAGAAAATCGTGTACCAAGGATCATGACCAGATCGCTGCGGTTGAAGCTCGACCGGTCGGCGAAGACGCCGCTGGCGGAGCAAATCCACAGGGGGATCAGGGCCGCCATCGAGCGCGGCGTGCTCGCCCCGGGCGCGCGCCTGCCCTCATGGCAGGATTTGGCGGCCCAGCTTGGCGTCGCGCGCGGCACCGTGCGCTCAGCCTATGAAAAGCTCTCATCGGCCCAACTGATCATCGCGGCCCGCGCGACAGGCACGCACGTCGCCGACCGACCGTCCATTCCCGTGCGGCGGGACAAGGCGCCGGACCCCGGCTCGTTCATGGAGATGTACCAGGAGCTCACGGCGGGGCCGGCGATCTTCCAGATGGGCGTGCCTTCGCAGGAGACCTTTCCTGCGACGCTGCTCGCGCGAATGCGCGCACGGGCAATTCGCGTCGAGATGAGCGCACCTGCGATCTACCCCGATCCGCGCGGCGAGCTGGACTTGCGCCGCGAGATCGCGGCCTATCTTGCGCTGGCGCGCGGGATCGAATGCGCACCGTCCCAGATCATCATCTCCAGCGGCTTCAGCGGCGGCCTCGGCCTGGCGCTCCGTGTCCTCGACCTCGGGCAAAGGAAGAAAGTCTGGATGGAGGATCCCGGCTTTCCCTTCACCCGGCACGGCCTCGAACTTGCGGGATTGTCGATCGTGCCAATCAAGGTTGACGCAGATGGGATCGATGTCGACGACGGCCTGCAACAAGCGCCCGACGCCGCGCTGGTTGTCGTGACACCGGGGCAGCAGGCGCCGCTCGGATCCACGCTGTCACTGGCACGTCGATCGCGCCTGCTCGACTGGGCAACCCAAAACAACGCGTGGGTGATCGAGGATGACTATCTCAGCGAACTTCAGCTCAAGGGCCGGGCCACGCCGGCGCTCGCCTCGCTCGATCGCGCCGGCCGCGTCATTCACATTGGCTCCTTCAGCAAGACCGTAACGCCTGCCCTACGGCTTGGCTTTGTCGTTGCACCGGCCGCTCTGGCGTCGCGATTTGCCGAGACTGCGGCGTGCCTCGCGCCGGCACCCGGACCAGCGGTGCAGCTCGCCACGGCAGACTTCATCCGCGAGGGCCATTATCTGCGGCATCTGCGGCGCACCAAGCGCGCCTACACCGCGCAAGGCGATGCATTGCTGAAGCAGCTTCGAACGCGCACCCCGAACGTTGCGATTGCAGGACTGGCCGCGGTCCTGCGCTTGCCGGACGGAGCGCCTGATCTCGCCATCGCCAGGCAAGCTGCATCGTTCGGACTGGCGCCCACGCCGCTCTCGCTCTGGTATGCCTCGAAGGCTTCGGCGCGTCCGGGACTGTTGCTGGGCGTCGCGACGTCTCCACTCAAAAGGATCGACGCGTCCTGCTACCGGCTCCTTCAGATCATCGACCGTCTGACATGATCCGACTCCGACCTCGGCGGCCTTAACCCGCCCTCGTCACGATCAAAGGTCCGTTGCGGGTGGCGACAACCGTGTGCTCGTATTGAACGGTCGGCGCCTCGGGGCTGCTGTAGAGCGTCCATGGGTCGTCGCCATTCTCCGCCCATTCGGCACCCATGGAGAGGAACGGCTCGACGGTGAACACGAGGCCATCCTTCATGATGCGGCGTTCGGAGCGGTCGGGCCAGGTTGCGATCTCCGTCGGCTCCTCATGGAGCGACAGGCCGACGCCGTGACTGGCCAGATTCCTGACCAGGCTGTAGCCGTTCTTTCGCGCAAATGTCCCGATCGCCTGGCCGATGCCGGCAATCGGCCTGCCGGCGCCAACCTGCTGCAGGCCGGTCCACATCGCCCGCCGGCCGTCCCGGCAAAGACGTTCGATCGCGCGGTTTACGGGGGGAACGGCGAACGAGGCTCCCGTATCGGCAAAGAAGCCGTTCTTCTCGGCTGACACGTCGATGTTCACGAGGTCGCCGCGCGCGATCCGCCGTTCGCCCGGAATGCCGTGAGCGATCTCCTCGTTCACGCTGATGCAGGTCGCCCCGGGAAAATCATAGGCCAGCTCCGGCGCCGAACGCGCGCCAGCGGCCTCCAGCAACTTTCGTCCGATTTGGTCGAGCTCGGAGGTGCTCATGCCCGGCTCAATCACCTTCCCCATCGCCTCCAGCACATTGGCGACGATGCGACCGATCTCTTTCAGGCGCGTCAGGTCGTTGTCATCGGAGATTGTCATGTCAGGGCTCTTGTCCGGGAGGCCCGGACATAGCCCCTGCAAGGTCGGCTTGCAAACGCAGCAGGTACGCCAGAATCGTTCGCGCAGCCGCGTCAGCGTTCCGCCAACGCGGGATCGCAAGTCCTGCCAGACCTACATGAAGCCCGGATTGCGCGGAAGGTAACTAACCCAATCTCCGAACTGTCGATTGGACATCAGCAGCATCGGGAACGTCAGATGCATGCCGTAGTCGGTCGCCACCTTGAGCGCCGGCTCGCTCGAACCCGGCAGGAAGGCCGAGATGGTTGCAACATCGCTCCGCGCCGCCAACGAAAGCGCAGCCGCAAAGGCGGGGCCAACCAGATCCGGCCGGCGGACCGCGAGCGGACCAATGTGACCATCCGAAATATAGACATACCCGACGCACTCGCGGCCGGCGTGAATGGTGAACCCGTTCGTCGTGCTGTCGCCGATGAGATATCGATGATGCTTCGCTCTGGGGACGCCGAGAGCGCTGACATCGATCGGCACCAGGTTTTCGAACCGGGCCGTCCCGGCGGCAAGTGGTTCAAGACGGAGCAGCGGCTCGGCCAGCCGCGACGCCAAGCGCTTGCTGGGCACGCTGACCATGTAGATCAGACAGCGCGGGAATAGTCCGTGACGGATGTAGAGGCCCTGCGACACGTTGTTGAAGGCGAAGGTGATCAACGCTTTGACGGATGCTCCGCGCGTTACCGCGTGAGCGAATGACTTGCCGAGCAATTGATTGCCAATGCCGTCGCTCTGGCGATCAGGCGCCACGAACAGCTGCGCCAAGAACCAAAGCTCGCCACATACCCAACTCCACGCGAAGCCGACAATGTCTCCATCGTCCTCCGCAACCCATAGACCTTCGGGATCATCCGCAAGCGAGAAGGCTTGAAAATGCTGCGGGCGAGAGGAAGCCATCTTGCCGAACCCCCGCCGTTCCGTGAGTTCGTTGATGCTGGCGACCACGAGCTCGTCGGCTCTCGCCAAATCGTCGCTACAAGCGGGTCGGCACACGACAGCCATTCTCGAATTCTCCCGAAGACGGCCATGAGAGCGACGAAATCCTCAACCGGCCATCAGGCCAGGGGCCGGATGTTCTGGTTCATCCGGAAGAAATTCGTCGGGTCGTATTTCGCCTTGATCCGCTGCAGGCGCCGGTAGTTCGGTCCATAGGCGGCCGCGACAGGATCGCCCGTCTCGTCATCGTCGAGATAATTGACATAGCGGCCGGAGGCGAAGAAAGGTCGCATCCTTTCGTAGGTGTCGCGCGCCCAGGACATGCAGCGGCTGGTATCGCTGGCCTGCATCCACTGCGCGAGAATCAGGAAATTATAGCCCTCCTGCCGATGTGGGAATGCCGTATCCCCGGCATCGACGCGGGCCGCCGCGCCGTGGACGTGTTCGACCAGGAACTGCCCCATGGGAGTCGGGCAGCGCGCGAAGCATTCGATCATCGTCGCAATCGCGCCGTCACTGAGCTCCGCGAGGAAGTTCGATTTCCAATAGTTGAAGGCGCCTTTCGGATAGTTGGCGTCGAGCATGCGGTTGAGGTCGCAATAGGGAATCGGCCCGACTGCATCCAGGATCGGAGTCCCGAACTGTTTCAGCGGCCGCACCGCTCGTTCGGCATCCGCCAGCGGTCCGCAGTGACTGGTGACCAGGACCGCGACCTCCGTGCCGGAGCCGTCCGGCGCATGCGTCAGGGATGCAAACAGCATGTGCTCGTCCGCGAGCGACCGCGTGCTGGTCCGGAAGAATTCGAGCACCTCACGGGAGCGTTCGATGGGATGGACGATCGGACCGCCGGTCATGATCGGTCCGACCGTATGAAGATCGTATTCGAGACTGGTGGCGATCCCGAAGTTTCCGCCGCCGCCGCGGAGGGCCCAGAACAGATCGGGCTCCTCCTGCCTGCTGGCGCGCAAAACCTTGCCATCGGCGGTGACGAGTTCGACGGCTCGCAGATTATCCAGTGCCAGACCGTACTTGCCCATCAGCCAGCCCAGTCCTCCGCCGAGGGTCAGGCCGGCAATCCCGGTGGTCGAGACCACGCCGCCGGTGACCGCAAGTCCGTGAAGTTGCGTTTCGCGATTGACCTCGCCCCAGGTGGCCCCGCCCTGCGCCCAAACGGTCTTGCCGACCGGGTCGACCCGGACACCCTTCATGGGCGAGAGGTCAATCATGATCCCCCCGTCGATGGTCGCGCGTCCTGCTACATTGTGGCCGCCGCCGCGAACGGCGACTTCGAGGCCGAGCTTGGTCGCAAGAGCGACGGCGTCGACGACGTCGGCCACGCTGCGGCACCTGGCGATCAATGCCGGCCGCTTGTCGACCAGCCCGTTATGGACCTTTCGCGCTTCGTCATAGCCCTCGTCCGCCGGTTTGAGCAGTTGCCCTCCAAAGGAGGTGCCAAGATCGGCGGCAGCGCTTGCGACAGATGCGATGGACGACATGACCTGATCTCCTCAGCTTGACCCGCCATATCCTCGACCGCGCACTATCTCCGCGCAAATCCGAAGAATTCAGGTGACGATGAATTAGTTTCACCTAGACTGGGCGGGCATGCACAAGCTCCCGCCCCTGATCGAGCTTCGCGCTTTTGAAGCCGCCGCCCGCCATCTGAGCTTCAAGAAGGCAGCGGCAGAACTCGGCGTGACGCCAACGGCGATCAGCCACCAGATCGGATTGCTCGAGCTTTATTGCGGTCGCGCTCTGTTCCGCCGCAGACCAAGGCCGCTCTCGTTGACCGATGCCGGAGCGCGGCTTTTCCCCGCCATACGCGGCGGGCTCGAGGTGTTTGCCGCGGCCATTGCGAGCGTCAAGCAGGAAGGCGCCCAACAGCCTCTCCGGGTGACGACAACCAACGCATTCGCCAGCCGCTGGCTCGTGCCCCGCCTGCCCCTGTGGCGCAAGTTGCATCCCGACGTGCCGCTAGAGGTCATCGGCACCGACACGGTGCTCGATCTGCAGGCCGGAGACGGCGACGTCGCCATTCGCTACGCGACCAGCCGAGTACGGCCGACAGACGGCATCGTCGAAGATCTCTTCACCGATACATTCTGGGCCGTCTGCAGTCCGCGCCTGCTTGCAACGGGTCGCCTGAAGCGACCGGTCGACCTCGCAAATCACGTCCTGATCCACTCTTATTGGTCGCCGGCCGATCGTGAGCCGCCCACCTGGCAGCGATGGCTCTCCGCGGCTCAGCGCAGATGGCGTGATGTGCCCCCGTTCAAGGACATGCAGCATCTGAGTTTCCGCGAGGAATTGCACGCCATCGAGGCGGTGATCGCAGGACAAGGAATCGGAGTGTTCAGTGATGTGCTGACGGCACACGACCTCGCCGCCGGTACGCTCGTGAAGGCGTTCAAGTTGAGCTTGCCTGGCTACGGCTTCCATGTGGTCAGCAAGGCAGGCCATCCGCACGCGAGAACCATCCGCGCCTTTTCGGAATGGCTGCGGTCAAATCCTTGATCCGCGTCCCTGTGCCGTTCGAGATGTCCGCTCCGGATCCCGGCGAAAAAAACGTGGACCGCCATGCCACCGCAAGTTGTGACCACGCCGATCGTCGTATAGCGTCAGTCACGGTCCCTCACCATACGTAGTCGATCGCTCCATGCTCGCCCGAATATTGCTTCTGCTGGCCTTGCTGTCGCTTCCCGGCGCATTGCGTGCCGAAGGAACCCCGGCCGAGAAACCCGGCTTTGCCTCCAGGCTGACGATCTATCTCGCCAAAGGCGCGCCCGACGCGTGCGGGCCGGGCTGCGACCGCTGGATCGCGATCGAGGGCCAGATCGATCAGGACGCAGCGTCCCGCATTCGCCGCTTCCTCGCCGGCGTCAAGGACCTGCAGCGTCCGATCTACCTCCATTCGCCCGGTGGAAACGTTGAGCAGTCCTATGCCATCGCCCGGCTGCTGCGCAGCCGCAAGGCGATCGCCCGGGTTGGCCGGACGATCGCGACGGCGTGCGCCGCGGGCACGCAGATCGACGCCGCATGCCTGAAGATCAAGAACGCGACCGGCGAGGTCGAGGCCGAACTCACCACCTATCATGCGATGTGCAACTCGGCCTGCGGCTACCTGTTTCTCGGAGCGACCTCTCGCGAGGTTGCGCCCGATGCCGCGCTGGCGGTCCATAACTCCAGGCTGATCCTCCGGTTTCGAGGCGATCCGCCTCCGGAAGTGGTCGCCGAAGCGCGGCGGCGCCGGATCGCCGGCGCCGACCGCGACCGCGCCGCGTTCATTACGGCGATGGGAATCAGCCGCGAGCTCGATGCGCTGATCAGCACCGTGAAGTTCGAAAGCCTGCACGTGCTGACGCGGCCCGAGCTCTACCGGTTCGGGATCGACACGCGACCGCTGGCCGAGACGATGTGGCGGCTGGAAAAGGGAGCGCGGCCCTTCATCAGCAAGATCGCCGCGGTGAAGAAGGAGAGCGACGCCTCGTTCCGGACCATGGAATGGCGCCTGTATTGCGAAAACAAGAAGCGCGTGCCGCTGATGTTCGCGGGTGAGATCGACGCATCGGCCGCCGGCAAGAAAACGATTCTGATCGCAGCCAGCGCCGACATGAGCAAGCAAGCCGGAGGGCCTCCGGTGCGGTTCGGGAAGTACGAGGTCTGGAACGGCGCCGTCGACCCCGACATGGTCAAGGCGGTACTGGCCTCGCACTCCCTGCAGGTCCGGGAAACCACGCCGGAACCAGAGGGACGGGCTGACGTCACGAGCTTCAATATCGATACGACCGGTTTGGCCTCGGTGTGGACGCAGCTCGGGACGTCGTGCACCTCGGTGGCGACAGGCCCGGCCAAACCCTGGCCGGCGAATTCTCTGCAGCCGACACCCTGGACGGACAATCCATGGACAGCAGGCGGTACCCTGCCGAACGCCAGCGCAACGCCCGCGGCCACGCAGTCGCCGTAGCGCGCAGGCTTGCAGTCTTCAAGAGCTGGAGCCTGCCCCTCCCTCAGTCCTCGACCGGCGTGTAGATCACCAGCTTCAGCGCGGGATCGTCGTTGGCCTGGAAGCTGGTGTGCTCGAACCGGAGCACGCCCCTGGTCGGGTGGTTCATGGTCTTGAGCCCCGCAGCGGTGTTGCGGATGTCGTGGGCTTCCCACCATTTGACGAATTCCGGACTGCCCTGGCGCAGCCGCGTCAGCAGCTCCGTGAAAGCGGGATCGCCGGCCCAAACGTCGTGATTGGCGCGGAACATCGCGACCATGCTTCTGGCGACGTCGGTCCAACTCGCGCCGTAGAATTTTCGCGTCAGCTTGTTGGTCATCACCAGCAGCAGCGTATTGCGATCCTGCTCGGGCAACTGCCCGAAGCCAAAGACCTCCTCGGCCGCCGCGTTCCAGGCCAGCACATCCCAGCGGCGCCCGGTGATATAGGCAGGCTGAGACAGGCTCTCGATCATCCGCCGAATGGGCGGCGGCACGATCTCGCGCGTGAACGTCCCTCTGGCGCCGTCGCGCGCCAGAGCCTTCAAATGCGCGTGCTCGGTCTTGCTGAGGCGCAGCGCGCGGGCCAGCGCGTCGACGGTGGTGACCGACGGGCTGACGGTTCGGCCCTGCTCGAGGCGGATGTACCAGTCGACGCCGATGCCGGCGAGCTGCGCGACCTCCTCGCGGCGTAGCCCCGCGGTGCGCCGGCGCCCGCCGATCGGAAGCCCGACGGTCTTCGGCGATAGCTTTTCGCGGCGAGACCTCAGGAAGTCGCCGAATTCAACGCGGCGCGGATCGGCCATGATGTCGCTCCCCCATGGAGGGTCTTTGGAATACTAGGATAATACCAGGCCTTCTTGGCCCGTCCAAGGCGGCGCATATGGGTTTCACCGCGACTTTGAGGTGAACATCCATGAAAGCAGCCGTACTCAAATCCCTTGGATCGCCGCTGGTGATCGAGCATGTCCCGGAGCCGACCATCGGTACCGGAGAGGTGATTGTCGATGTCGTCGCAACCCGCGTGCTGTCCTATATGAACGAGGTCTTCAGCGGGGAGCGCAACTATGCGCTCGATCTCCCGATCATCCCGGGACCCGGCGGCATTGGCCGGGTGCGCGCCATCGGTCCGGACGCAACCAAGCTTGCGATCGGCGACTGGGTGTTCTGTGATCCGACGGTGCGCTCGCGCGACGACAACGTTGCGCCCGATATCGCCCTGCAAGGGCTCACCGCCGCCGGCCCCGGCGGCATGCTTCTGCAGAAGCATTTTCGCCACGGCTCCTTCGCCGAGCAAATGAGGGTGCCGACCGAGAATGTGAAGCGGCTCGGTGCGATCACGTCCGAGGAAGCGACGCGTTGGTGCGCGCTGGGCACGCTGCTGGTGCCCTATGGCGGCTTTCTTGCCGCAAACCTTCAGCCCGGCGAGACCGTGCTGGTGAGCGGGGCCACCGGCAATTTCGGCAGCGCGGCCGTCTCGATCGCACTCGCGATGGGCGCGGCCTGCGTGGTCACGCCGGGTCGCAACGAGAAAATCCTCGCTGACCTCGTCCGCCGCTTCGGCAGCCGCGTGCAACCGGTCAAGCTTACGGGCAATCAAGAGCACAACCGCGAGGCGATGAAGCGCGCAGCGCCCGGCCCGATCGATTGCGTGTTCGACATCATGCCGCCCTCGGTGAGCACGGAGGTCGTGCGCGCGGCGATCATGACGGTGCGCCCCTATGGACGCGTCGTGCTGATGGGCGGCGTCGGCATGGCCGGCGGCGCGGGCCTCGAGCTGCCCTATCCCTGGATCATGCGCAACTGCATCAGTATCCACGGCGTCTGGATGTACCCGCCCGATGCCGCGAGCCGTCTGATCGCGCTGGTGCGCGCGGGGCTGCTCAGGCTGGAGGAATATGAGACGACGGCCTTCGACCTCGACCACGCCAACGAGGCGGTGGCGTACGCCGCGGCCAATGGCGGGCCGTTCAAGATGACGGTGATCAGGCCTTGAGTCTCAGGGTGCGACGAAATGGCGATTTTTTCGCAAGCCCCGCCAAGCACTTGGCTACTGTGCATGGGGTTGTTTTCGCGTTTTTTACTCGAGCTCGACCACCTGGCCGTTCGACAGCGACACCCGCCGGTCCATGCGGCCGGCGAGCTCCATGTTGTGGGTCGCGATCAGCATCGAGACCTTGGTCGCCTTCACCAGCTGCATCAGGGCCTGGAACACATGGTCCGCCGTGTGCGGATCGAGGTTGCCGGTCGGCTCGTCCGCAAACAGCACGCGTGGCGCGTTGGCCACCGCACGTGCGATCGCGACGCGCTGCTGCTCGCCGCCGGACAGCTCGGCCGGGCGATGCGTGATGCGGTCGCCGAGGCCGAGATAGCCCAATATCTCCTTGGCGCGCTTGACGCTCTCGGACTTCTTCAGGCCACGGATCATCTGCGGCATCATCACGTTCTCGAGCGCCGAGAATTCCGGCAATAGCCGGTGCGACTGGTAGACGAAGCCGATATCGGTGCGGCGCAGCTGGGTGCGCTCGATGTCGGGCAGCTGCGAAGTCGGCGCGCCCGAGACATAGACCTCGCCGGAATCAGGCGCTTCCAATAGTCCCGCGATGTGCAGCAGCGTCGATTTGCCCGAGCCTGACGGCGCCACCAGCGCCACCGACTGGCCGGCCCACAGCGCGAGCTTGGCGCCATCGAGGATCGTCAGCGGCACCTCGCCCTGCAAGTACTGCCGCTTTATCTCGTGGAGATAAATGACCGGAACGTCTTCCGCCCCCTGCTGCTGCTCCATCAACCCCTCACTCGTACCGCAGCGCTTCGACGGGATCGAGGCGCGCGGCGCGCCACGACGGATACAGCGTCGCCAGGAACGACAGCGTCAGCGCCATGATGACGACGGCCGTGGTCTCGCCGACGTCGATCTCGGCGGGCAGTTTCGACAGGAAATAGAGCTCTGGCGAGAACAGCTCGGTGCTGGTCAGCCATGACAGGAATTGCCGGATGGATTCGATGTTCAGGCAGATCACGAGGCCGACGACAAAGCCGACCAGCGTGCCGACCACGCCGATCGAGGCACCCGTGATCAGGAAGATGCGCATGATCGAGCCCTGCGAGGCGCCCATCGTGCGCAGGATCGCGATGTCGCTGCCCTTGTCCTTCACCAGCATGATCAGGCCGGAAACGATGTTGAGCGCTGCGACCAGCACGATCATGGTCAGGATCAGGAACATCACGTTGCGCTCGACCTGGAGCGCGTTGAAGAAGGTCGAATTGCGTTGCCGCCAATCCACCAGGAACACCGGCCTGCCCGCAGCCTCGGTCACGGCCTGACGGAAGGCGACGATCTGATCGGGATTGGTGGTGAACACCTCGATCGAGGTGACGTCGTTGCTGCGGTTGAAATAGGCCTGCGCTTCCGCGAGCGGCATGAACACGAAACCGAGATCGTATTCGGACATGCCGATCTCGAACACGGCGACGATCTTGTACGGTTTTATGCGCGGCGTCGTGCCCATGGGCGTCACCGCACCCTTCGGCGCCACCAGCGTGATGCTGTCGCCGGCATGCAGCGACAGCTGGTCGGCGAGGCGCCGGCCGATCGCGACGCCCTGCCCGTCGTCAAAGCCCTCGAGCGAGCCCTGCTTGATGTTCTTGGCGATCGAGGTGAGGTTGTTGAGGTCGTCGGAGCGGATGCCGCGCACCAGCACGCCCGAGGCGTTCCAGGGCGAGGACGCCAGCGCCTGGCCGTCGACCACGGGCGCTGCAAGCCGGATGCCTTTGACCTGGCTGAGGCGGTCGGCGACGTCCTTCCAGTCGGTCAGCGGCGATTCCAGCGGCTGCACCAGGATGTGCCCGTTCAGCCCCAGGATCTTGTCGAGCAGCTCTTTGCGGAAGCCGTTCATCACGGCCATGACGATGATCAGCGTCGCCACACCCAGCATGATGCCGAGAAAGGAGAACCCGGCGATGACCGAGATGAATCCCTCCTTGCGGCGCGCCCGCAAATAGCGCGCCGACAGCATCCACTCGAATGGCGCAAAAGGCGCGGTTTGCACGGTTTCGGTCATGGTCTCATCCATCGCTCGATAATCCCATGATTCGGGGTCAATTGTGGCCGGATTGGCGGCCGCGATATCGGGCGATGAACAATATTCAGCCGACCAGGCTTATCAGCCCACAAGTCTTGCGACCGCGTCCGCAGGCGACATGGTCTCGCGGGAGCCGTCGGCTCGCCGCTTGATCTCGACCTTGCCGTCAGCGAGCCCCTTCGGGCCGATCATGATCTGCCAGGGGATACCGATCAGGTCGGCAGCGGCGAATTTGGCGCCGGCGCGCTGGTCGGTGTCGTCATAGAGCACGTCGACGCCCTTGGCGGTGAGCTCGGCATAAAGCTTCTCGCAGGCCGCATCGACGGCGGCATCGCCCTGCTTGAGATTGAGAATCGACACGCGGAACGGCGCGACAGCCTCCGGCCATTTGATGCCGGCATCGTCATGGCAGGCCTCGATGATCGCGCCGAGCAGGCGCGAGACGCCGACGCCGTAGGAACCGCCATGGATCGGCACATCGACACCGTCAGGTCCCGCCACCAGGGCCTTCATCGCGTCGGAATATTTGGTCCCGAAATAGAAGATCTGGCCGACCTCGATGCCGCGGGTGTTCACCCGCTTGTCCGCGGGCACTTCCTGCTCGAAGCGCGCGGCGTCGTGGACGTCCTCCGTGGCGGCGTAGACCGAGGTCCATTGCTTGATGATCGGCGTCAGGTCGCTGTCGTAGTCGACGTCCTCGCCCGGCACCGGCAGGTCCAGCACGTCGCGATTGATGAAGACGCCGGATTCGCCGGTTTCGGCCAGCACGATGAACTCGTGGCTGAGATCGCCGCCGATCGGGCCGGTCTCGGCGCGCATCGGGATCGCCTTCAGCCCCATCCGCGCAAAGGTGCGCAAATACGCCACGAACATCTTGTTGTAGGCGACGCGCGCCGCGGCTTCGTTGAGGTCGAACGAATAAGCGTCCTTCATCAGGAACTCGCGGCCGCGCATCACGCCGAAACGCGGACGCTGCTCGTCGCGGAATTTCCATTGGATATGATAGAGATTCAGCGGCAGGTTCTTGTAGGACTTCACATAGGCGCGGAAGATCTCGGTGATCATTTCCTCGTTGGTCGGCCCGTACAAGAGCTCGCGCTTGTGGCGGTCGGCGATGCGCAACATCTCCGGACCATAGGCGTCATAGCGGCCGCTCTCGCGCCAGAGATCGGCAAGCTGCAGCGTCGGCATCAACAGTTCCAGCGCGCCGGAGCGGTCCTGCTCCTCGCGCACGATCTGCTCGATCTTCTTCAGCACGCGGAAGCCGAGCGGCAGCCAGGCATAGATACCGGCGGCCTCCTGCCGGATCATGCCGGCGCGCAGCATCAGCCGATGCGAGACGATCTCCGCCTCTTTCGGATTTTCCTTCAGGATGGGCAGAAAGAACCGCGACAACCGCATGGTAATACTCTGGGAATCAGTGATGGGTTGCAGTGAAACCGGATTGAGAGCGAAAACACAAGACCGGGAATGAGGAAAAGCCGCTAACGCAACGGAATTCCTGTCATTTTTCCGTCGGACTTCAGGTTCAGCCCGAGCTGCGTCTCACGGCGGCGTGACGTCGAGTTCATCTACGAGCGTGATCTGCTCGAAGTCGGTCACCAGCGCGTCGATCCGCACGTGCCAGCGGCCGGCAAAGGGCAGCTCGACCTTGCGCACATGCCAATAGCCATCGGGCCCGAGCGAGGCTCTTCGCTCCATCGGCTCGATGCCGCGCTCGGGCAGGCTCAGGGTCAACGTCGCCTCCTTGGCCGCCAGCGGCGTCCCCTCGCCGGTCATGAGCTGGAGCACGACATCATTGGCCCCCGCCTTGCCTGGCGAGACCAGGACCTGGAACATCGCCTTGTCGCTATGGATGTGGATCGCCAAAGGCGTCTCCGGCACGGTCGTCCGCGGCGGCGGCGTGAAGCGCCAGCCGGCGACCACCGCCAGGATGGCGAGAGCAATCGTACCTTCCAGCACGATCGAGCGCTTGAGCGCAGGCGTCCCTGTCTCGTTCCGGGCCAGAGCGGGAGTCAACCGGAACCGATTGAGCGCGGCCAGCGCCAGCAATCCCGTGACCAGAACTAGCTTGACCGAGAGGATCAGCCCGTAGCGAGTCTCGACCAGCGCTCCAGGCTTTTCGAGCTGCACGATCGCGAGTGCGAGGCCGGTCAAGGCCAACACGCCGACCGCGAGCGCAGCAATGCGGGAAAAGCGGTTCACAATCGCGAGCGTCGCAATCGTCGGCTTCGATACCAGCGCTACGAGCGGCGCGAGAGCACCGATCCAGATGGTGACACCGAGGCCATGAAGAAAGATTGCAGGCCGGGTCAACGCCTCAGGCGGGGCCGTTGCGGCGTGCCCGGTCATGGCGAGCGACAGACCGACGCCGACCAACGCCATGATCGCAAGAGCACGCGCGTACCACGCACTGCGCAGCGCCATCAACGCGAGTAGCATCGCAAGCAGGGCAACCAGCAGCGCAGGGCCGGCGCTGGTCGCGAGCGCGACTTTCCAGGGAGCAGCGGTCGCGAGGGCTGCCAGCGGCAGCCCGAGGAGATCGAGGCCCAACGCGCCGACGGACGCCACCGCGCTCGGGAGACCGAGCGCGAGCGCCATGCGCGGCACGGCCATGCCGGTCATCGACCAAGCAACCCAGCGCGCGAAGAACACGCCGCCGACGCCGATGAACAGCCCAACGTACAGGCCGACGCGCGCCAGCCAGATCAGCGCGTTCAACCCGCTATCCTCAGCGGCGGCAGGCTTCGTCGCGGTCGGCATGCCAATCGAGAAGATCACCGATCCGGTGACGGGATGACCGTCCTGCGAGATCACGCGATAGCTGACGACCGCGGTCCCCTCAGGCAGATCCGCCGGCATCGCGACCGAAATCGTCTCGCCCGATGCGCTAACGCGCGCATCATCCCGCGCCCTGCCCGCACCATCGATCAGCCGGATCGCGCCCGGCGTTACCGCCTCGCTGAAACGCAGCTCCACCGCCTTGGGCGCGGCCGCGAGCATGCTGCCGCTCGCCGGCTCAACCGAGACCAGCGCCGCATGCGCCGACGCACCGCTTGCGAAGCCGGCAACGAGGAGCAGCGTCGCAAGCGCGGCGAAGAGGCGCATCAGGGTTTTGGCAGCAGTTTCACGCCCGGCGCCGGCGACTTGCCCTCGGACTTGCCCTCATGCGAATGCCCTGCCCCCGCCGCCGGAATTTCGATCCAGCGGCTGACGCCGGCCTCGCATTCCTGAACGACGGGGAAGTACAGCACCGTGTTCGGCTTCAGGCTGTCGGTCAGGAACGTGCTGAGGACGAATTCGTCATAGTTCTTGTCCGGCAGCTTGCCGCCGGACCACGCCACCTCCTTGACGCCGGAGGAGAGCTTGTTGCCGTGATAGTCGTACTCCGCGGCATATTTGCCCTCGACGACATCGATGGTCCAACCGGCCTTCGGCATCGGCTTCACCGCGATCACCCCTTCCGGAATCTGCACCCGGATCTTCACCGTCGGCGAGCCCGCGCAGCCATGCGGCACAGTGAAGACGGCCTTGTAGGACGTGCCGACAGTGGCTTGCTTGGTCTCGATCGACACGTGCGCCGCCGCCGGCGAGGCGGCGAGCGCGGCAACCAGGATCAGGCAGGATTGCTTCGACATGTTCGGTCTCCCGAGAGTCCAGATCCGTCTCATTTCATCTTCATTCCCGAGTGATCCGGCATTTTCTTCATGTCCATATGACCTGAATGCCCGGCATCGCCAGGCGCCTGCGCGCCGACGCCCTGGACGTCGAGGGACACCGCGACCTTGCCGGCCTTCTCGAATTGCAGCGTCACCGGCACCTTGTCGCCCTGCTTGAACGCGCCCTTCAGCTCCTGGAGCATCAAATGATTGCCGCCGGGCGCGAGCTTCACCGTCTTGCCGGCATCGACCACCAGCCCCTTGTCGAGCGGGCGCATCTTCATCACGCCATTGTCCATCGCCATCTCGTGAATCTCGGCCTTGCCCGCGATATCGGCGGACACGCTGACCAGTCTGTCGGCCGCCGTGCCCTTGTTCTCGATGGTCAGATAGCCGCCGGCGACCTTCGCGCCGCCCGGCGTCGCCCGGCTCCAGGCCTGCGAGACGACGAGATCGCCGGCCTTGACCTCGTCGGCGACCGCCGGTGCTGCGGAGATCGCGAGAGCGAACGCAGCGAGCAGCACGTTTTTCGAGATTGTCTTCATATCGGTATTCCCTTTGCAGACTGAACTTCAGTGTTTGGAGCGTTGTTGCGCTGACCATTTTTCGAGATCGGCAATTTCAGCCGAGCCTTCGATCGTCGTGACGGTCCCTTCCGGGGAGATGAGCATGGTCCTGGGGATGTCGCCCTGCCAAGCCGGATCGATCTCGAACCGCAAACGCTCGACAAAGCCGTCGTTGAAGATGAAATTTTCGGTCGACGACAGACCCGCCTTGTCGAGCATCGATTGCGTGGCGGCCGGCAGGTTCGGCACGAGATCGGCGCTGACAGTGACGACGTCGACGTCAGGATGATCCTTGGCAAACTGGCCGAGCAGCGGCAGCTCGACCTTGCAGGGGCCACAGGTCACGCCCCAGAAATGCACGAGCACGGGGCGGCCGGCGTGCCCCCGAAGGACCCTTTGCCAAGTGCCGCGTTCGAATGGCTTCAAAGCGGGAGATGCGGCAAGCGCAGCCACTGAAGCGATCAGAACGACAAGTCCCGCAATGCCTACAAATCGAAATCTCATGGTTGGTCCTCGATAGCCCTGAGCCGATAGCCATCCGCCTTCGTCATCCACGACAGGTAGGTCTGCTTGCCGTTGGAGACGAGCAAAGGATGGTCGGACGTGTCGGTCGTACTCGATATCGTCTTCGGCGGCGACCACGTCTCGCCATCGTCGCGGGAGATCGTCATCTGGACCGAGGTCTTCTCGCCGTCGAACTCCTTCCAGACCATCACCGTTCCCGGCGCGCCCGCGAGCACGAAGGGGCGCGTCGGATTGCGATCCGGCCGCCCCAACGCCATCGGCGAAGAGAACGTGCGGCCTTCGTCGCGCGAGTGCGCGTAGAAAAGTCCCTTCCGCGCCTTTCCGTTGGTGTACCAGGCGACGTGATAGGTGCCGTTCGGCGCAACGGTGAGGCTCGGCCCATGGTGTGGGCAGGCATTGATCTGCCAGTCGTCGTTGCTGACCCGGCGGACTTCGCCTGGCGTCGCGACGTCGGTGAAGGTCATCACCGCGTGGTCGCGCACGCCGCCCTCAAAAATGTTCCTGAAGATTGCGACCGGCCGCCCAGACGCAGCGAATGCCAGCCCCAACCGGCAGCATTCGCAGGTGCCCTCACGCGCCAGCTTCGCGTCTGCGTAGGCGGTGCCGCCGTCGCTGGACGACGTGAAGAACAGCCCGGCCCCCTCGTACTTCTGTCCCGCTTCCTTCGCAAAAATGCGATTGCGCTTGTCCAGCCACGCCGCAAATACTGTTCCATCCTGATCGAGCGCCAGCGCCTCGAAACGTTGGCTCTCGTTGCTGGCGGTGATCGGCTTCAGCTCCGCGAAGCTTTTCCCGCCGTCGGCCGAGCGCGTGGTGAACACCTGACCGTTGAAGGCCTCGTCCCTGAAGGTCGAGAACGCGAGCGCGATGCCCCCCTTGCGGTCGACCACGATCTTCGGCCGCGCATCCGGCCCCCAATCGAGGTTCAGCCGCTTCGTCGTGACTTGAGTGGGCGTCGAGAAACTTCGGCCGTAGTCCTGCGAACTTGCGACCGAGACCTGCCCTCCCGCCATCCAGACCAGCCACAGCGTCCCGTCCGGACCGAAGGCGGGCGTCGCCTTGGTCGCACAGCGCAGCGTCGGCTCCTCGCACGCAGCTTCGGACGCGTGCTTGCCGTGCATCTGCCCCAGCGCCGCACCTTGCAGGCATGCGAGAGCGGCTATCGCGAGCAAGCCAGTTCGGATCATGGCCCTATTCCCTTCGAGAGCCCGGATCATTTGAAGGCCACCTTCATACCTGCAACGAAGAGGCGTGGCGAGCCCGCATAGATCGACCCCGGTGCCGTGCTTGCGAGCGTGTTCCCTGGAATTTGCAGGCCGGCCGCCGTCACGGTGTTTGCGATGTTGTTTGCCGACGCAACATAGGTGCGATCGAATACGTTCCTGACCTCAAGAAACAGATTGAGTGACTTGAAGGTGTCCGACACCAAGTCGGTCTTGTAATGGACGTTCACATTGACCAGCTCGTAGCCCGGCGCCTTCAGCAGATTCGCGTTGTCCATGTAGAAAGAGTCCTTCCACTGAACCTCGACGAAGCCGCCGAGGCCTGCCAGCGGGCCGGCGAACTCGTCGTAACCAATTCGAGCCGTCAGCTCGTTAGGCGAGATACCGGGAATTTTATTGCCGGCACGGTTGAAGCTGAAGACGGCGCCATTGGTGATGTTCTCGACATATTCGGTGTAGACCTCGTCAAGATAGGTGTACGCCGCCATGAACCGCCAGCCCGGATAGAACTTCCAGTCGGCGGCAAGCTCGATGCCCCGATGCTCCGATCGCGGCGCGTTGAACGAGTAGTTTACACCCGCGACCGATGTGGCCTGGTTGACGATCTCGTTACGGAAAAACTCGTAAAAGCCGGTCGCGCTGAGCTTGAACGCGCTGTTCGGCGTCCAATCGAAACCGAGATCGTAGCCAAGATTCTTCTGGGCCTGGAGCTGCGTATTGTTGCCCGGCAATCCCGTTTGAGCGACGAAAAGATTTGAGACCTGCGGTGTGCCATACCCCGTGGCAACGCGTGCCCGGAACAGCCATTCGTTGTTGAGATTGTAGAGCAACGCCAACTCTGGCGCAGTATTTTGAAACTGCCGGTCCGCGGTCGTCGGCGTCGTCGTGGTGATGCCGGTGGGACCAGCATATGAATAGGCCGTGTTGGTGCCCTTGAGCAAGGTCGTCTCCCAACCGATGCCCGCAACGGCCGTTAGCGACGATGTAAGCTTGAGCTCTTCCCTGGCACGAACACCATAATTGGTCGTCTCGCTGTAGAGATTGCTCGACAGCCTGCCGAGCGTCGCGTTGCCTCCCGGCATCACGTTTCGCGTATCGCTCGATGCCGTCAGGGTGTTGTAGAAGGCGCCGAAGAACGCGGTGGACTCCAGGCCGAGAATCTCTCCGCGCTTGGTGAGATCACTCATGTAGTTGTAGGACGGGAAGTCGCCGATCGAGCTGGTGGAGCCAGTTGGCTGACTGATGTTCCGGTCGTCGAACACGAACTGGTTGCGCCAGGTCGTATTGTTGTCGAAATCGTGCTCCCACCGGCCCCCGACGATGGTGCGGCGGTCGTTGCGGCCGAGCCCGGCCTGTACGGCCGTCTCCGTATCGGTCCCGGCGGTCGCGTTGAAGCCATTGTTGAACAGCCTGACCGTACCGCATCCGGGCGCCGCCGTGGCACCGGTCGCACAGCCCTGCTGGAAGGGATTGGTGTAGAACTGGTTCAGCGACTGCCGCAGCGGCAGCCGCGCGCTGAGATCGTTGTTGATGATCTTGACCGTGAAGCGGTCGTCCGGTGTCGCCTTGAGCGTGCCGAGGAAGTTGACGGTCTGCGTATTGAACCAACTATTGCCGATATAGCCGTCGCCTCTTGTGTCGCTCGCAAACAGCGAGCCCTCGAAATTCCCGACCTTCTTGCCGGCCGCAAGGTAATTGTTGAGGTAGCCATAGCTGCCGCCATCGACGCCGTATTCGACGCCGTCGATCGTGCCGCCCGGCCGCGTGCGAAAATTGAGCGCGCCGCCGGTCGCATAATTGCCGTAGAGCGCCGATGAGGGGCCGCGGATCACGTCGATCGCACCATAGGCATGGGGATCGATCAGGTCGCTACGCGACAGTCCGTCCGGCTGCGTGACGGGGAATCCGTCGTCGAAGATCACGAGATTGCGGATGCCGAAACCGTTCCGGGCATTGGATCCGCGAATCGAGATGCCGAAATCGCGCGGACCATTACCCTGCTTGATCGAAATGCCCGGACTGTCCCGCAAGACGTCGCTGACCGAAAACGAGGGCCGGTTGTCGAACTGGCTGCGATCGATGGTCGTCGCGGTCTGACCGGCCGGCGCCTGATTGAGACCGGCCCGCACTGCGCCGGCGGACATCGTGTTGTTCTGCCCCGAGGCGCCATCGGTCGCGTTCGGCGCGACCGGCCTCGCTGCGCGCGCCGCCGAAGCGGAGCGCTGCCGCGTTGACCGGGTGATTGGCTTGGGACGGGACGTCTTGGGCGCCTCGACCGTCACCGCGGGAATCGCTTCCGAGGCAGCCTGGGCGAGCGCGTCTGAACCGATCGGGGACACCAGTCCGAAAAGCACAGGCAAGCCCGCGCGCCCCATCGCACGAATGCGTAACATCTCTTGAATTCCTGACATCCGGTACCTCGACCGGTCCATTGAGCACGCCCATCGGCACAGCAACGGCGCGCGCCAATGGTTCGGTTTGTCGCTACGTCAGGAAAATTGAGGTGGGGCGCGGGCCTGGGCGCTCGAACCCCTGGGAGCGGCGATGGCGGACGCATCCGCCGGCTGCCACACCACGCGCGCGGCATGGCGGAAGGGAATCGAGAGTGCCGCGTGCGTCGGCGAATCGAGCGACGCGCCCGCCTGGGCCAGGCAACACAGGGCGCACGCGCCCGCATGCGCGGTCGGGGTGCCTGTCCGATCGTCGAGGCCGCCCTGCTCGCTCACGCTGTGGCAGATGACGGCGGCAGACAGCGGATCGGCGATGGCTTGGCCCGTCGCCCAGCAGGCGGCAATCGGCGCCAGCACCTGCATCGCCAGGGCGAGCAGGACCAGAGGTAGGAATTTCTGTAACCGCGCGCGCATCCGCCGAACCGTTCGTTCGTCTGCCAACTAAACACCGCGCCGGGCCCAAGTCGAGATCAGTTCCGCCGCCTTCTTGGCCCAGCGCAAATTTGTCGGAAAACCATGGTCGGGCTACCCCATCATGGGCTCGGGGGCCGGCATTTGAGCCAGATCAAAAGGCCCGACATCCACATATTTCTTATATTTGTCATATACTTGCGGGGTCCGAAGCCCGATCATTTCGTCTATTGCTCGAATTTTGAACATTCGTTGCCGAAAATGATGACAAGTGAGAAAAGTTGATCTAGCATCCCCTTGCTCAGGCTGGCCGTGAGGTCGAAGTCTGGTGGTCCAAGTCTCGGGAGGAGCCCCTGGCGCGCAAAACGCAGCGTCGCCCCGTCAATCAAGAGCAAATCTTAGAATCGGGGATAATAGGGTCGACACAATTTTTGAGCGGGGCCAGGGCCCCGCTCTTTTTTTGTCCGCATGGCACTTTCGCCGATGAATATGCCCTCCAATCCAGTCGAACTCAGCTTTGAACTCGCGGCCTCGCGCTGCGCCGATCTCACGCCCCTCGTCTACCAGCGCCTGTTCGACGAGCATCCCGAAACGCAGGCGATGTTCCGCTCGGAGGGCTCCGACCTCGTGAAGGGATCGATGCTCGCGCTGACGATCGAGTCGATTCTCGATTTCGCCGGGATGCGTCATGGGCATTTCCGGCTGATCGCCTGCGAGGTGGCCTCACACGACGCCTATGGCACGTCGCCCCAGCTGTTCACCGCCTTCTTCACCATTATCAGGGATACGCTGCGCGATCTGCTCGGCGATGAATGGTCGATCGAGATCGCGCAAGCCTGGGACACATTGCTCGTCGACATCGACGCACTCGCCGGCACGACGGCCTGACGCTTTGCGCTGCACCAACGCGGCGTGCTGCGATGGCGCGTGTGATTGCAGATTGAGTGGCATCAACTCTTGTGAGACACTTTCGACATCGGTTGCGCAATCAATGACGCGCCGACGATAAGATTTATGGGAGCGAGCGATGTCCGGGACGAAAGATTTCTCGACGACGAGGCGCGATCTTCTTCAGGCGGCTGCGACCGCCGGCGCCGGAGCTGCCCTCCTCGGCAGCATGGGCATAAACCCCGCATTGGCCGCCGAGGTCGGGCGAAGCGAGAAGCCGTTGAAGGCGGCGTTCTCCAATGCAGGCCTGCAGGCTACATGGTGCGCGCAAGGAAAGCAGGCCGCCGAATTCTGGGGCAAGCTGTTCAACGTCGAGGTCACCTGGTTCGACGGCCAGCTCGACGCCGTGAAGCAGCGCGCGGCCATCGACAACATGGCCTCGCAGAAATGGGACTTCGTCGCGATCCAGGCCTTCGGTATCGGCACCCTCACCCAGCCTGTGCAGAAGATGATCGACGCCGGCACGCCCGTGATCGACATGGACACGCTGATTGCGCCGCTCGACCAGATCAACGTCCACTCCTTCCTCGCTCCCGACAACGAGTTCATGGGCGCCTCGGTGACCCAGGCGCTGTGCAACGCGATGGGCGGCAAGGGCAAGATCATCATGACGCAGGGCGCGCTCGGCCACACCGGCGCGCAAGGGCGCGCAAAGGGCTTCACCAACACGGTGAAGCAATTCCCGGGGATCGAGGTGCTCGACACCCAGCCGGCCGACTGGGACGTCTCCAAGACCGCGCGCCTCTGGGAAACATATCTGACCAAGTATCCGCAGATCGACGCGGCGTTCTTCCACAAT
Organism: Bradyrhizobium sp. ERR14; assembly: GCF_014198235.1. NCBI lineage: Bacteria > Pseudomonadati > Pseudomonadota > Alphaproteobacteria > Hyphomicrobiales > Nitrobacteraceae > Bradyrhizobium > Bradyrhizobium sp. ERR14. The sequence goes on from NZ_JACIHD010000001.1 coordinate 1,111,889, forward strand.
GACGACATGGCGCTCGCCGCTGCCAACATCATGAAGGCGCGCGGCCGCACCAACATCCTGATCGGCGGCGTCGATGCCATGCCGCCGGCGATCCAGGCGGTGAGCGAAGGACGCATGTTCGCGACCGTCCGCAATCCGTCCTGCCGCATCCATGGCGGCGCCATCATCGCGGGCGTCTCCGCCGTGGTCGGCGGCGAGAAGAGCGGACAGGGCATTCCCAAGAACGTCGTCACCGACGGCCCGGTCGTGACCAAGGCCAATGCCGCCGGGATGCAGTGGATGCAGGATCACTTCCTGATCTGAGCTTTCATGCCCGAGGTGCGTTCGCCCATCCTTGAACTGCAGGGCATCACGAAGAGCTTCGGCGGCGTCGAAGCGCTTCGTGGTGTCGACTTCGCGCTCCATCCCGGCGAGATTCACGGTCTCGTCGGCGAGAACGGGGCTGGAAAAAGCACGCTGATGAAGATCATCGCCGGCGTGCATACCGAATTCTCCGGCCGCTTCCTGATCGACAGTCAGGAGACGCATTTCCGCTCGGCGCGCGATGCGCATGCGGCCGGCATTGCCATGGTGCACCAGGAGCTCTCTGTCGCGCCCGACCTCACGGTCGCTGAGAACGTTTTCCTTGGCAACCAGCCAACCAACGCCCTTGGCCTCGTGCAATGGCGGCGCATGGCGCGCGAGGCCGGCGAGCAGCTCGCCCGCTTCGGCATCGACGTCGATCCGATGAGCCGGCTGGGTGATTTGCCCATCGGGCTGCAGCAGCTGATCGAGATCGCGCGCGTGCTGTTCTCCGGCGCCCGCATCGTGATCCTGGACGAGCCGACCTCCGCCCTCTCCCCGCCCGAGGTCGAGCGGCTGTTCGCGACGCTGCGGCGGCTGCGTGAAGAAGGCACCAGCATCGTCTTCATCTCGCATTTCATCGAGGACATCCTGCGCGTGTCCGACACGGTGACCGTGTTCCGCAACGGGCGGAAAGTCGCAGAGACGGCCAGCGCCGCCACCAGCAAGGGCGCGCTGATCGAGGCCATGATCGGGCGCGGCGGCGAAGCGCTCGAGCACAGCTACACCGACGACCTGCTGCTGCCGCAACCGAGCGACAGCGCGGTGGTTCTGAAGGTCGACCAGCTGACGCTCGCCCGCAGCCTGAAGGACATCTCCTTCGAGGCCCGCGCTGGCGAGGTGCTCGGCATCTACGGCTTCATGGGCTGCGGCCAGCAGGAGCTGTCGCGCATCCTGTTCGGCAAGCTGAAGCCTGATAGCGGCGCGCTTCTCGTCGAGGGTCAGCCAAAAACCTTTGCCAGCACGGCGGCGGCGCGGCGCGCCGGCGTGGCGCTGGTGCCCGAGAGCCGCCGCGACATGCTGTTTCACCAGGAGCCGGTCTACAAGAACATCTCGATCAGCATTTTGGACCGCATCTCCTCCCTGCTGCTCAAGCCGGCGCAGGAGCGCGATATCGCGAAGCGTCAGGTCGAGCAATTGCAGATCCGGCCGCCGGTGGTCGGCCTCGATCTCGGCATGCTCTCCGGCGGCAACCAGCAGAAGGTGGCGCTGGCAAAATGGCTGACCTATCCGCCCAAGCTCCTGGTGCTGTGCGAGCCAACCCGCGGCATGGATGTCGGCGCCAAGAACGACGTCATCAACATCGTTCGCGACCTCCGCGCCAAGGGGCTTGCGATCATCGTGCTGTCGACCGAGCCGGAAACGGTGCTGTCGCTGGCCGACCGCATCCTCGTGCTCAAGCGCGGCGCACTGGTGCGGGAATTCAGGAACGAGCCGGTCAGCAAGGACCGCCTGCTGGAAGCGGCGTGACGGAGAAGCACAATGACGAGCAGTGAGACGGCTTTGGCGGCGGGGCAGCGGGCGCGCGGGCTGGCGCCCTTCCTGCGCTCGCAGATGCGCAACATCGCCCCGTTCCTCACCCTGATCTTCCTGTCCGGCTTCTTCGCCTTTGCCAGCCCCTCCTTCGCGACGCTCGACAATCTCGGCAACATCCTCACGCAAGTGTCGGTCACCGGCATCATCGCCGTCGGCCTCACCTTCGTGATCCTGTGCGCCGAGATCGACCTCTCGATCGCCAGCATCGCCAATGTCACGGGCATCGCGGTCGCCTACTTCACGCTGCAGGAATCCTACGTCAACATCGCCAACATTCCCCTCCCCGGCGCGGTCGCCATCTTGCTATCGATCCTGCTCTGCGCCTTGCTCGGCCTCGTCAATGCGCTGGGGGTGACCGTGATCGGCATCCCCTCCTTCATCATGACGCTGGCGATGATGCAGATCGCCGCCGGCATCTCGGCGCTGCTGGTGCGCGGCCAGATCGCCTACAAGGTGCCGAGCCTGATCACCACGCTCGGCTCAGGCTCGATTGGCGGCATCCCCTGGCTCGTCATCATCGCCGCGCTGATGCTGCTCGGCGGGCATCTGGTGCTGACCTACACGCGCTTCGGCCGCTACGTCTACATGGTCGGGGGCAATCGCGAGGCGGCCGAATATTCCGGCCTCAACGTCAAGCTCATCCTAGGCGCGGTGATGGTGATCTCGGCGGTGTGCTCGGGCATCGGCGGCATGCTCGGCGTCGCCCATTTCGGCAGCGCGCAGCAGAACGAGTTCGACACCTATCTGCTCGACTCCATCGCCGCTGTCGTGGTCGGCGGCACCAGCCTGTTCGGCGGCCGCGGCGGTATCGGCAACACCATCGTCGGGCTGTTCGTTCTCGGTGTTCTCAACAACGGCCTCGACCACGTCAACATCGACAGCTTCCTGAAGATCCTGATCCGCGGCCTGATCCTGCTGGCAGCGCTGGTCATCAACGTCTATGCGCAGCGGCTGAGAGAAAAGGCGGCGGACTAGACAGTCCTCAAAACAAAAACTGCGAAAACAACCCCATGCACAGTAGAAACTGTGAGGAAATTCAGCTGCTTATCGAAGCCGCAAGTGCGTGAGCGCACCACACCGGGATTTGACCCGTCGGGCAAAACAGTAGCAGAAGCAACAATGAGCCCGTCATCCCTAAGGTGCGCAGCAGGCGATGCGACAGCATCGCATGCGGAGCCTCGAAGGACGAACGGCCACGCTGCCAGCCGGGCCGTCGCCCTTCGAGGCGCGTTGAAGAACCGGCCACCTCAGGGTGACGGTGATAGGGCAAGGCTCGCTGCACCGATCTCGTCTGCCCGCCAACACCTCACCGCGTGTCCATCGGCTCGCGTCTCCAGCAGCGGCCCCGGCTCGTGCCGGCACACCGCCTCCGCATAACGGCATCTTGGGCTGAAGGCGCAGCCGTTTGGGGGATTGAGCGGGTTGGGCAGGTCGCCGCCTGTAGTGGCCAGCGGGGCATGGTGTAGCGGATCAGGAATCGCGGCGATCAGGGCCTGCGTATAGGGATGCGCGGGGCGCTCGAAGATCTCGCGCCATTGGCCGTTCTCGACGATGCGGCCGAGATACATCACCGCGACGCGGTCGCTCATGTGCTCGACGACGCCGAGATCGTGGCTGATCATGATGTAGGACAGGCCGAGCGTGTCCTTCAATTCAAGCAGCAGATTGATGATCTGGGCGCGGATCGAGACGTCGAGCGCCGAGACCGGCTCGTCGCAGATGACGATTTTGGGGTTGAGGATCAGCGCGCGGGCAATGCCGATGCGCTGGCGCTGACCGCCGGAGAATTCATGCGGGTAGCGGCCCGACTGTTCAGGCCGCAGGCCGACATGCCGCAGCATGGTCGCGACGCGGTCCTCGATCTCGCTTTTCGCGGTGACGCCGTGCACACGCAGCGGATCCTCTAACGTGCGGCGAACGGTCTGGCGCGGATTGAGCGAGGCGTAAGGGTCCTGAAACACCATCTGCACGGTGCGCGCCAACGCCTTATCGCCGGATTGCCTGCTCCTCACGACCTGCCCCTCCAGCATGATGCGGCCGCGCGTCGGCGTCAGCAGGCCCAGGATCGACAATGCGACCGTCGACTTGCCGGAGCCCGACTCGCCGACGAGGCCGAGGCATTCCCCGCGCTTCAGCTTGAGATCGACGCCATCGACGGCCCGGAGCATCCGCTTGCCGCGGCCCAGCAGGCCGCCGCCGAGCGGAAAGTGAACCGCAAGATCCTCGACGCTGAGGATGAGGTCATCGTCCGGCCTTCGGTCACCCAGCATGTTTTGCGGCTCATGCATGGTGATGACACCTGACCAGACCGCCCGCCGCCAGCAGATCCGTCTCCGGCGCGACTCTTCGGCAAATATCGGTCGCCTGCGCGCAGCGCGGATTGAATCGGCAGCCCTCAGGGAAATTCGTGATCGCCGGGACGACGCCCGCGATCTCCTTGAGCCTAGTGCGGCCGAGTGCAGCGCGGCTGCCGAGCCGCGGCAGCGAGGCGACCAGGCCTTGCGTATAGGGGTGCGAGGGCGAGCGAAAGATATCGGCTGAGCCGCGCTCCTCGACGATGCGGCCGGCATACATCACGGCGACGCGGCGGCAGACGTTCGCGACCAGGCCGAGATCATGGCTGATCATCAGGATCGCCGTTCCCCGCTCGGCGCACAAATTCCGCATCAGCTCGATGATCTCGGCCTGCACGGTCACGTCGAGCGCCGTGGTCGGCTCGTCGGCGATCAGGAGATCCGGACCGCAGGCGAGCGCAATCGCGATCATCACGCGCTGGCGCATGCCGCCGGAGAGCTGGTGCGGGTAATCGTTGACGCGGCGCTCAGGCGCGGGAACGCGGACGCTCGCCAGCGCCTCGACCGCCAGCCGGCTCGCTTCCCGCCAGCTCTTGCCCTTGTGCAGCACGAACATCTCGGCGATCTGCCGGCCCACGGGTGAGACCGGGTTCAGCGCCGTCATCGGCTCCTGGAAGATCATGGCAATGCGGTTGCCGCGCAGCTCCCGCTGCCTGGCGGCGGAGAGGTGCTGGATCTCCTGCCCCTCGAACCGGATGACGCCGCCGCCGATCGAGAGCGGCGGCCGCAACAGCCCGATCAACGCGAGCGCCGTGATGCTCTTGCCGCAGCCGGATTCACCGACGAGGCCGAACGTCTCGCCGCGCGAGATGCGGAACGAAACGCCCTCGGCCGCCGCGACGCGCCTCGATCCGTCGTCGAGATCGATGCGCAGGTCCTCGACTTCGATCAGCGGTGCGCCGGTCATGTCCGCCGGCTCCGCGATTGGGGATCGAGAATGTCGCGCAGGCCATCGCCGAGCAGGTTGAGGCCAAGCACCGTCAGGAAGATGGCGAGGCCTGGAAATACCGAGAGCCACGGCGCCGTCGTGATCTGCTCGCGGGCCTCCGACAGCATGCTGCCCCAGCTTGGAAACGGCGGGCGGACGCCGAGGCCGAGGAACGACAATGCGGCTTCGGACAACACCGCGCTACCCATGCCCAGCGTGCCGATGACGATGATGGGGCCCAGCATGTTCGGCAGCAGCTGCGTGATCATGATGCGCAAATCGCCGTAGCCGAGCACGGTCGCAGCCTGCACATAGCCCTGGCTCCTCAGCGACAGCGCCGAGGCCCGCGCAATCCGGCACGTAAAGGACCAGTTGGTCAGCCCGAGTGCGATCAGCAGGCTGGTCAGGCCAGGTCCGAGCACCGCCATGATCGCCAGCGCGAAGATCAGCGAGGGGATCGCGAGCATGAGATTGGTCAGGGCGTTGACGACATCGTCCCACCAGCCGCCAAAATAGCCAGCGCTCAGCCCCAAGGCCACGCCGATGACGCTGTTGATGAGCTGCGAGATGATACCGACCGTCAGCGAGACCCGCGCGCCATACACGACGCGGGAATAGATGTCGCGGCCCTGGTCGTCGGTCCCGAACCACCAGGTCCAGCTCGGGGGCTCCTCCGCATTCATCAAATTGGCGTCCATCACGGGATCGGTGTGCGCCAGCCAGGGTGCGAGCAGGCCGACCAGGATCGCCAGCGCGAACAACACCCCACCGATGACGAGATTGGCGCGGAGCTTCATTGCAAGCGCTCCACCGCGAAAAGGATAATCGTGTGTGGCTTTAGCGAGAACTCGCCGCGGGCGCGTTTGGCCTCTCCCGCTTGCGGGGGAGGCCGACGCGCTCGGAGAGCGCGGCGGGTGGGGGCTCTCGCCACACAGGGAACCCCGATGCGGAGACACCCCCACCCCAACCCTCCCCCGCAGGCGGGAGAGGCGGCGCAGCACCCGTGACGCCACACCGCGCGCCTCGTATGCGATTGCCTTCCCGTCCAAGCGTGATGGAGCCCGCCAGCGCTCATGCGTATCTGATCCTGGGATCGATCACGCCGTAGAGTACGTCGATCAGCAGATTGATCGCGAGAAAGGCCAGCACGACGACGAGAATGGAACCCTGGACCGCCGGAATGTCGCGCTGCAAGACACTGTCGACCAGCAATGAGCCGATCCCCGGCCACGAGAACAGTTTCTCGACCACGACCGCCTGCCCCATCAGGCCACCGAATTGCAGGCCGACGGTGGTGAGAATGATGACGAGCGCGTTGCGCATCACATGCCACTTCACCACCCGCGTCTCGCTCATGCCCTTGGATCGCGCGGTGCGGACGAAATCGGCGGTCATGATCTCGAGGACCGCGGCGCGCGTCGTCCGGGCAAACAGCGCCATCGGCGAGACGCCGAGCGTCACCGCCGGCAGGAGCAGATATTTCAGTCCGCCATCGCCATAACCGAAACTCGGCAGCCAGCCGAGCTTCAACGCGAACAGGTACATCAGAACCAGTCCGAGCCAGAATTTGGCGATGGAAAGGCCCGACACCGCGACGACCATGGCAAGCGTATCGACGATTCCGCCCGGTCGCAGTGCTGCGATGAAGCCAAGCGGCACGCCGATCACGACCGAGAACGCCATGGCTGCGAAGATCAGTTGCAGCGTCGGCCATGCCCGCTTGGCGATCATGGTCGTGACAGGCTCGCGGGTCCGGAACGAGGTGCCGAAATCACCGGTCGCGAGCTTGGCAATGTAGGCGCCGAAACGCACGTAAACGGGATCGTCGAGGCCGAGCTGCTTCTTCATGCGCAGCTCGACCTGCGGATCACTGTCGTCGCTCATGGAGGAGACGATGCTGCCGGGAACGACGCTGAATAGCACGAAGACCAGCAGCACGACGGCAAGCACGGTCGGAATGGTCTGCAGCAGGCGACGGAACAGGAAGGAGAGCATCGGCACTTTTCCTCTCTCCCTCCATCGTCTGTGGCGACGGAGGGAGCGCGGGAGCGCATGTCACTTCGCGGGCGAGGTCTCGTCGACCCAGAGGTCTTCGACGTTCTGATGGGTCAGCTCCGTGGCGTTGAGCTGAATCCCCTTGAGCCACGGCTGCACCGCCATGACCGCCTTGTTGTAGTTGAAGAACCAGACCGGTGCCTCCTCGTAGAGCAGCGCATTGGCCTTTTGCAGCAGCTGGGCGCGCTTTGCCGGGTCGTCGGCCTGCCCGGCCTCGTCGACGATCTTGTCGAAATCGGCGTTCTTGAAGATCATGTAGTTGCAGGCTGGCTGCGGCGTCGACGAGTGGAAGCATTTGAGGGCCGCCTGCGGATCCGGGCCGCTCGCCTGGGAATAGATGAAGGCCTGGTAGTCGCCGGTGCGAACCACCTCCGCCAGCACCGCGGTCTCGACCTGCTTGACCTTCGCCTTGATGCCGACCTTGTCCAGCATCGGGATCACGGCCGAGACGATCGGCAAGCCCCAGCTCTCGTTCTGGCTGGTGGTCCATTCGAATTCGAAGCCGTTGGGATAGCCGGCCTCGTTAAGCAGCTGCTTGGCCTTGGCTGGATCGTAAGCGTACGGCTTCATCGCCTTGTCGTAAGCGGGCGAGGTCAGCGGCAGCCAGCTGGTGGCGCGATAGGCCTTGCCCTTGACCAGCTTGTTGATGATCAGGTCGGTATCGATCGCGTAGTTGATCGCCTGTCTCACGCGCTTGTCGGCGAACGGCTTGAATGACGGATTCATCCCCATGTAGCGGGTGAAGACCTCGGCGACCTCGACGATGGTGCCCTTGAGATTGGCGTCGGACTGATAGGCCACATATTGCGCGGGTCCGAGCACCGAGGTGTCGACCTCCTTGTTGCGGAAGGCAACATCGCGCGCCGCGGCCTCGCCCATGATCGACACGACGATCTTGTCGGCATAGGGCTTCCCGGGCTTGTAGAACCGGTCCCACCGCTCCAGGACAATGCGCGATCCCGGTACGTGCTCGACGAATTTGAAGGGCCCGAGACCGATCGGCTTCTGGATAAAACTCTCCTTGGCGCCCTCGTCGGCGGGATAGATCGAGGTCAGCGCGGTGAAGAAGTAGAAGCCGGGATCGACCTTCTCGGTCAGCTTCATCTCGACGGTGAAGTCGTCGATCTTCTTCAGCCCGGAGATTTCCTTGGCCTGGCCCTTCTCGACCGCGGCCGCGCCCTCGATCACGCGGACAAACCGCGCGCCGGGATAGGCCTTGGTGCCGTCCATGATGCGGGTGTAGGACCAGATGACATCGTCGGCCGTCATCTTGCGGCCATTGTGGAAATAGGCGTCATCGCGCAGCTTGAAGGTGTGAACGAGACCCCCGCCCGAGACCACATCCTCCTTGGCAAGCTCCAGGACCGGCTTGCCCTCCGCGGAATTCCAGATGTAGAGCGAGCGGTGCAGCGCCTTGGCGTAGATCTCGTCCTGGGCGCGCTGCGTGGTGTGAATGTCCAGGCTGGTGAAACTCGAGCCATAGGGCGCGGTCATCCGGATGGTTCCGCCCTTGCGCGGCGTCTGGGCCTCCGCAGATCCAGCGAGCGCCAGTCCCAAGCCCGCGACGATCGCCATCATCCTGAACATCATGTGTCCCCCACCAACGCAGGTATTCCGATCAGGGATTTGATCATTCGCGGCCTGTCGAATGCAAGCTTCGTTTTTGATGGAGACCAATGTCAGTTCCGGAAGGCGGCCGTTCGGCGATGCCTTCGGGGCCGGTTGCATCCGCCCGGCGATGCAAGCCCTCGATTGACGCGGTGCGTCATCGAGCAACGGGAATAGTGAACATTTCTCGCGATCGGCGCGACCAAGCTCAGGACCGTTATCTGAGCCCCAGGGATCGCGGAAAACAAGGATCGCGCAAAAAAATGACCCGCCGAACGCTAGGTATCCTGCTCGCCGGCAGTCTGGTCGCCGCGACAGCGGCGATGGCGATCCCCGTCACGCCGGACCCTGCCCGCGACGGCCCGACGAAAAACATTCATATCAATTGGTCCCACACCAAGCGGTCAAACGGGTTTGTCGACGATACATGGTGGGCACTCAGGGACCGTTGCGCCCCGGACTATCTTGGCGAGCGCCTGCTCTGCGACACTGTCGGGCTTCTGACACAAGCCGCGAGCCGGACATTCGAGGCCAAGATGTCCGACGACATGGGCCTGCCGCTGGTCGACCGTTGGACCCTGATGACCGCGAAGAATTCGCCTTTCATGAGGTCGGCTCACGTCGAGACGCCGCTCGGTCTCGAGGACGTGCTCGGCTTCTATCGCGCTGCACTCGAAAAGCGCGGCTGGACCGAGAACGACGGAGCGGTCGTCGCGCCCGACAGAGCCGTCGTCGCCTTCACGACGTCAGACGGGCCGGCGCTGCTCCGGCTCGTCCGTCAGGGCAACACAACGATCGCCGACCTTGCGCTGCGCAAGCCGTTGGCCGCCACGGCCAAAATCCGGCCGGCGCCGGGACAAGTGATGTTGTTGCTCGGCAACAAGACGGATGAAGCGGCCGACATCATCGTCAATGAGCGAACCATCAGACTGGCGGCTCACGCCGGAGAAGAACTGATCGATTTTGACGCCGCTGCGGATGAGTTGCCTGATGGCCAGAAAATTGATCTGCCGCCGGGCCAGTACAAGGTCACCCTGAAGCTCAAGGGCAGCGCGGCCCAGACGCGTGAGTTCGAGGTCGCGGTCAACGAGACCTGGGGTCTGCTGGTCGGCCCCGAAGGCGCGCCGCTGCCGATGCGAATGTATTGAGCGCGCGCTGGCGTCTTGGACCGTCATCCTGAGGTGCGAAGCATGCGATGCGAACGCAGCGCGTGCCGAGCCTCGAAGGATGAACGGCCGCGATGCAGCCGGGCTGTCGCCCTTCGAGGCCTTCGCTACGCTCCGGCACCTCAGGGTGACGATGAAACATTGGCGCCTGTTGCACCCCTTTGTCATTGCGAGCGCGGAGGCGCGCTCCTCGCCATGAACTCTCTCAACCCGTTAGCTCCGGCCTCCAGTCCCGCAGTTTTCGCGCAGCACCCGTTACATCGCTAATCGTCCGAAACGTCCCTGTCTCCACCATCATCGCCCTCGCCAGCCGCACCGCGCGGGCTTCGCTGACGGCGCGCTTCTTCGGATCCTCGATCAGCTCGAAGTCGATGTTGTGGGCAAGGCCGAAGATGCGGCGGATGGTCTTTGCGGCGGCGAAGCCGACCGTGTCGGCGAACAGGCGCTGCATGTAGGCTTGGCGCTCGGCCTCCAAACGCGCAGCGCCCTGCGCGCCGGCAAAGAGTGAGACCGGATAGGCATCGCCAGTGCCATTCGCTCGCCAGAGGTCGAGGAATTTGCCGGCGAACTCGTTCCAGACCTGCTCGATCGTCTCCAGCACCCAGGCCTCGAACGCGGCCCGCTCGCCCGGTGCGCGCTCGTGCCCGGCGGAGGCAAAATAGGCCATCACAAGGTTGGCCAGCACGGCGCCGACGTCGAACCCCATCGGGCCATAGAATGCGAATTCCGGATCGATCACCCGCGTCTGGTTGTTCGTCACCATGATCGAGCCGGTGTGGAGGTCGCCGTGGAGCAGCGCCTCGGGGCTTGCCATGAACTTCAGCTTCAGCCGGGAGATCGCGACATGCAGCTCCATGTCATCGCGCAGGCTTGCAGCGAGCGCATCGAGATACGGCGCAGTCCAGCGGTTTTGCTCGGCGATGCGGTAGGGATCGGTGAAGATCAGATCCTCGGTGATCTTGCAGAGCGCATGATTGCCGGCGAAGGCCGCAATGCCCTCCTTCTTCTCGGCCGCGGACAGCGCGAGGTCGGAGGTGAAGAACAGCGTTCGCGCCATGAAGGTGGTGATGTCACCGACGAAGCCCGGATATTGCGTTCCCGCAACCAGCCCCTTGCGCATGATGATGTGAGGCTCGAGCAGCTCCATCACCGTCAGCGCCAGGGCCTCGTTGTGATGCAGCAAAGCCGGCACGAGGCCGGGCGCGAGCTCGGCCTGCCGGGACAGAGCCAGATATTCGTAATGGGCCCGCGACAGCGGCAACGGCCAGCTTTCGCCGACGAGGCGGACATAAGGCAGCGCCTGCTTGACGGCGACGCCGCCGCGCCCGCCCTTCATGATGAAGACGAGATTGAGATTGCCGTCGCCGACCTCGGTGATCTCCCAGGAGACCGGCTCGCCGCCGAGGAGTGCGGCGATATCGGGAAGGCCTGCGAGATAATCCCGCAGCGCCGCTTCATGCAGAATTCGATAGTCCCCCGCCCGGTCCCCGGTCATGACCCCACCCCATGCTTGGCATGGCCTGATCGTTACCCGCGCTTCTGTGAAGCTCGGGCGATCCCGGCCATTCTTTTGGTCGGATCGTAATCGCAATCAAGGCGGTCCGCCACCCGTGTATCGCCGGCGCACCCCGGGACCAGTTGCACCGAAAGTTCTTCGTGTCGGACGACCAAGCCGGGCGTCGCGAGCCCACCATTTGCCGATTTTTGGAACACAAGCGGGCTGAGGCAGTTTTGCGTGTCTGAGATTTTGAAGGAGTTAGCGATGAGCCGCGGAATGCCCTCCATGACTGCCCTTCTGGCGATGCTGGCCGTGGCCGGCTATCAGAACCGCGACAAGTTGGCAGAGCTGCTGAAAGGTGCGACCGGCGGCTCATCCGCGGGCGGTCAGCAGCCGCCTGGAGGAGTGCTTGGTAATCTCGGCGGCATGCTCGGCGCGGGCGGGATCGGGGGCCTGCTCAATGGCGGCATTGGCGAGCTCCTGGAGCGGTTCAACCAGAACGGCCAGGGCGAGGTCGCCGATTCATGGGTGAAGCCCGGACCCAACAAGGAGATCTCGTCGCCTGAGCTGAGGAATGCGATCGGCTCCGACGTTCTGGAGAAGCTCGAACAGCAGACGGGGCTCTCGCAAGACGAGATCCTCACAAGGCTATCCCGGGAATTGCCCTCGGCGGTCGACAAGTACACGCCGGACGGACGTCTGCCTGAGGCATAGCTGTTACCGCTTAAATCTGGAAGAGGTGTGGAAATGGGTCTTCTCTGGACAATCATCATCGGCTTCGTCGCCGGCGTGATCGCCAAGTTCATCATGCCTGGCGACAACGAGCCGTCCGGCTTCATCCTGACGACCATCTTGGGGATCGTCGGCGCCTTCGTTGCGACTTACCTCGGGCAGGCGCTCGGATGGTATCGTGCCGAAGAAGGTGCCGGACTGATCGGTGCGGTCGTCGGCGCGATCATCGTGCTGTTCGTCTACGGGCTCTTCGCCGGCCGACAACGCCGAGCGATCTAGCCCGCCTGCGTGAGCGGCTGATCGGGCGTGCGCGAACTCGCGCCGCATCGAGCAGGCGGCGGCGCGCTCATGCCTGCGAGCGCCGGATCGTTACTCCCGCTCCAGGAAGCTCGACCCGATCTCGGCCTTTCTTTTGATCGGATCGTAATCGCAATAGACGCTGTCCGCCACCAGCGTGTAGCTGGCGCTGACCGTGTATTTGTCGAGCTTGGCGGAGTTCAGGCCGATCACCGAGGTGCTCTTGCCTCCGTTCCATTTGAACGGCGTCGAGCTCTTGGCCTGCTCGCAGGCCATCACCGCTTCGTTGAAGACATAGCCCTCGACGAACGCCTTCAGGGTGCGCACCTGCGCGGCCATCCGCCATTCGAAATAGCCGATGGCACCGATGCCGGCGACGATCAGCACCAGAAGTGCAATGACGATCCTCTGAAAAGTCATTCGGTCCCCCAAACAATGTCGTCAGCAAAAACGTCTAGCAAGAACGTCTAGAAAGGCATTCCCATCAATTTCGACAGGCGCTCGATCGAGAGATAGCCGGCGTGATAGGCCGCGAGGCCGAGGCCGTAGATGATCGCCGAGATGATGGTGGTCCAGATCAGCTTGCGGCCCATCCGCGTCAGGATCGGCGCACCGGGGTCGGTGCCGGGCGCCCCGACGCCATCCTCGTGCTGGCTGCGTACGCCGAACGGCAGCGTCAGGAACAGCGCGACCCACCAGATGACGAAGTAGATTGCGATCGCGGTTGAGATCTGGATGGCCATGGTTCGGCCTTATGCCTGCTCGATCTCGACCAGCGCGCCGGAAAAATCCTTCGGGTGCAGGAACAGCACCGGCTTGCCATGGGCGCCGATCTTCGGCACGCCGTCGCCGAGCACCCGCGCGCCCTCCTTCACCAGCGTGTCGCGCGAGGCGATGATGTCGACGACCTCGTAGCAGACATGGTGGATGCCGCCGTCGGGGTTACGCTCGACGAATTTTGCGATCGGCGAGGCCTCGCCGAGCGGTTCGATGAATTCGATCTTGGTGTTGGGCAGCGTCGCGAACACGGTGATGACGCCGTGCTCGGGCAGCGGCACGGCTTCCGAGATCTGAGCGCCGAACGCGGCGCCATAGATCCTGGCGGCCTTGACGGCGTCCTTGGTCGCGATCGCGACATGGTTGAGCCGGCCCAGCATGTGTCTTCTCCCCTTACACTGTCAGTACGTGTACCAGACAGGGGGGCTTTTTGCCCCAATGTTCGTTGATCACGGCCCGGACAGCACGTCGCACCGACTCGCCCAATGCGTCGGGGTCGCGGCGGCGCGCCTTCGGCAGGCCCTCGATGGTGGAGACCACGGCATCGAAGACGAGGTCGTCGAAGGGCTCGCCTGCCCTGTTCTTCTCGGGGATGCCGACCAGATCGACCTCGGGATCGTCGGCCAGCTCGCCCTGCTCGGTCATGGCAATGGCGACGAAGGCACAGCCGGAAAACGCCATGCGCCGCCGCTCGACCACGGCTCGGGACTTGGAGTCCTCCAGGATCGTGCCGTCCTTGTAGAGGCGGCCGGAAGGCACTTCGCCAATGATGCCGGGATCGCCCGGGCCGAGCTTGATCAGGTCGCCGTTGCGGACCACCAGCACGCGCGGCACGCCGGCGGCGCGCGCGAGCTTGGCGTGCTCGTTCAGGTGCAGCGCCTCGCCGTGGACGGGGATCAGGAGCTGCGGCTTCACCCAGCCAATCATGTCGCGCAATTCGTCGCGGCGGGGATGGCCGGAGACGTGGACCAGATGGTCGCGGTCGGTGATGATCTCGACGCCCTGCAGCACGAGGTTGTTGATGATCGAACCGACCGCCTTCTCGTTGCCCGGGATGGTCCGCGAGGAAAAGATGACGCTGTCGCCGCGGTTGAGCGTGATCTCGGGATGGTCGTCATTGGCGATGCGCGCCAGCGCCGCGCGCGGCTCGCCCTGGCTGCCGGTGCACAGCGCCAGCACCTTGTCCTGCGGCAGATGGCCGTAAACCTCGGGCGAGCGGAAATTCTGCACGCCATCGAGATAGCCGCATTCGCGCGCGACCTGCACCACGCGCTCCATGGCGCGGCCAACCACGACGACCTCGCGGTCGGCGGCCCTGGCAGCGGCAGCGACGGCCTTGATGCGCGCGACGTTGGAGGCGAAGGTCGTGACCGCAACGCGGCCCTTGGCTGATTTTACCAGGTCGATGATGGTGCGGGCGACCTCGGCTTCCGAGGGCGAACGGCCGTCGCGCACCGCGTTGGTGGAATCGCCGATCAAGGCGAGCACGCCTTCCTCACCGAGCTCGCGCAGCCGCTTCTCGTCGGTGGGCGCGCCAAGCGTCGGGGTCGGGTCGATCTTCCAGTCGCCGGTGTGCAGCACCGTGCCGGCTTCGGTGTGGATCGCCAGCGCATGCGCCTCCGGAATCGAATGCGCGACGGGAATGAACTCGACGTTGAACGGGCCGACGTCGACGCGGCCGCCGGACGGCACCACCGTTACCGGGATCTTCGGCGCGTTGCGCTCGGCGGCGCATTTGGCCTCGAACAGGGCAGCACTGAATTGCGTCGCATAGATCGGGCATTTCAGCTTCGGCCAGAGATCGATGATGGCGCCGAAATGGTCCTCATGGGCGTGGGTCAGCACCAGGCCCATCAAGTTCTTGCGCTCCTTCTCCAGGAAGCTGATGTCGGGCATGATCAGGTCGATGCCCGGCAGGTGCTCTTCGTCGCCGAAGGAGACGCCGAGATCGACCGCCATCCAGGCGCGCTGCTGGCGGTTGCCGAGGCCATAGATCGACAGGTTCATGCCGATCTCGCCGACGCCGCCGAGCGGCGCAAACACCAGTTCGTCGGGCTTGGCCATCACGCAGCTCCCACGGAGGCGGCCGAGCCGAAGAACACCTCACCCGCGGCGACCGGTACCCGGCGGCCCTCCGCGGTGCGGACGATCAGACAGCCGGTGTCGTCGATGGTGTCAAAAATGCCTTCCAGCGTCATCGTCCCCGTGTGGATTGCGACCCGCTCGCCGAGGCCGGCGGCGCGATCCAGCCACAGCTTGCGGATCTCGGCAAAGCCGCTGCCATTGTCCCAGATGCCGCGGAACTCGACCCAGGCGTCGGATAGTGCCGAGAACAGCTCCTCGGCACTGATCTGCACCCCGAGCGCCGCCAACGACACCGCGGGCGTCGGCACGCCCTCGGGCGCTGCAACGACATTGGTGCCGATGCCGACGACGACGGCCAGGCGGTCGCCGATGGCTTCGGCTTCGAGGCCAATGCCGACGAGCTTCTTGCCTCCGGCCAAAACGTCGTTCGGCCATTTCAGGGCGTAGCGCGGACGATCAGGGCCGAGGCGGATTGCGGCCTCGAGGCTGACCTTCTCCAGCGCGGCCTCCTCGGCTAGCCCGGCGGCAAAGCCGAGGGTGGCGGCGACGGCAGGCGCGACGTCCATGACCTCGAGGATGCTGGCGGCGAGATTGCCGCGGGGCGCGATCCAGGCGCGTTGACGGCGGCCGCGGCCGGCGGTCTGCTCCGACGTGACGAACCACATCGGGCCGAGCTCTCCGGCCCTCGCACGTTCGATCGCCTCGGTATTGGTCGAGCCGGTCCGCTCGAACGCCGCGAGCCTGTAGCCCGCGGACGATGCGCGAGGACCGAGCGCGAAACCCATCCTAGAACAGCGACTTTGCCGCGGCGGAGGCGACGCTCACCACGGGACCTGCGAACAGCGCGAACAGGATATTGAACAGGCCGAAAACCGCCAGCACCGTCTTCACCTCGACGCGCACCGGATCGACCTGGCCGGCCGGCTCGTCGAAATACATCGTCTTGACGATGGCGAGGTAGTAGTAGGCGCCGACCACGCTGGTCAGCACGCCGACGACCGCGAGCGTGAACAGGTTCGCCTTGATGGCGGCGACGAAGACGTACCATTTGGCGAAGAAGCCGGCGAGCGGCGGAATGCCCGCCAGCGAGAACAGCAACATCGCGAACATGAAGGCGAGCAGCGGATTGGTCCGCGACAGGCCGGCGAAATCGCTGATCTGCTCGACCGCCTGGCCGTTGCGGCGCATGGCGAGGATGATCGAGAACGAGCCCAGCGTCATCGCGACATAGATCACGATGTACATCAACACGCCCTGCGCGCCCTCGACGGTGCCGGAGGCAAGGCCGACTAGCGCGAAGCCCATGTGGCCGATCGAGGAATAGGCCATCAGGCGCTTGATGTTGCTCTGGCCGATCGCGGCGAAGGAGCCGAGCGCCATCGAGGCGATCGCCACGAACACCAGGATCTGCTGCCACTGCGAGACGATGCCCGGGAAAGCGGTGAGCGTGACGCGGGTGAACACGGCAAGCGCGGCGACCTTCGGCGCCGACGCGAAGAAGGCGGTGACCGGGGTCGGCGCCCCCTCGTACACGTCAGGCGTCCACATGTGGAACGGCACGGCCGAAACCTTGAAGCAGAGGCCGACGAGCAGGAAGACCAGACCGAACACGAGGCCGACATTCGAGATCGTCGCGGCCGCCGCGATGCCGGTGAAGCTGACCGTGCCGGTGAAGCCGTAGATCAGCGAGGCGCCGTACAGCAGCATGCCCGAGGACAGTGCGCCGAGCACGAAATACTTCAGGCCGGCTTCGGTCGACTTGGCGTTGTCGCGGTTCGAGGCCGCGACGACATAGAGCGCCAGCGACATCAGTTCGAGGCCGAGATAGAGCGAGATCAGGTCGCCGGCCGAGATCAGCACCATCATGCCGAGCGTCGAGAGCAGCACCAGGATGGCGTATTCGAAGATGCGGCGCGAGGGGTCGGACAGGAACTCGGTCGACAGCACCAGCGTCACCGCCGAGCCGATCAGGGCCAGGATCTTCATGAAGCGGGCGAAGTCATCGACGATGAAGCTGCCGCCGAAGGTCACCTGCTTGCCCGCGGGCAGCATGTATTCGAGCACGCCGACCACGACCAGAAGCACGACCGCCAGCGAGGTGACCGCACCGGTCGTCCCCTGCCCGCGATAGGCGCCCAGCATCAGCAGAGCCATGGCGCCGACCGCGAGCACGATCTCGGGCAGCACCGGCGCCAGTTGATAACCTGCAGTCTCAAAGCTCATGGCGATATCCTGACCTGCCCGATCACTGGAGCAGTGCGGCGGCCTTCACGGCCGTCACAGCGGTGTTGTAGTTGTTGACGAGTTGCTGGACCGAGGCGGCCGACATGTCGAGCACCGGCTTCGGATAGACGCCGAACAGGATCGTCAGCGCGATCATCGGGAACAGCGTCAGGCACTCCCGGAAGGTGAGATCCTTCATGCTCGCCAGCGATGGCTTGACCAGCGCCCCGAACACGACCTTGCGGTAGAGCCACAGCGCGTAGCCGGCCGAGAGGATCACGCCGAAAGTGGCGAAGAACGCGGTCGGGATCGAGACCTTGAAGGTGCCGAGCAACGTCATGAACTCGCCGACGAAGCCTGATGTGCCGGGCAGACCGACATTGGCCATGGTGAAGACCATGAAGGTCAGCGCGTAGAGCGGCATCCGGTTGACGAGGCCGCCATAGGCCGCGATCTCGCGGGTGTGCAGGCGGTCGTAGACGACGCCGACGCAGAGGAACAGCGCCCCGGAGACGATGCCGTGCGAGATCATCTGGAACATGCCGCCGGCGACGCCCTGCATGGTGCCGGCGAAGATGCCCATGGTGACGAAGCCCATATGCGCGACCGAGGAGTACGCGATCAGCTTCTTCATGTCCTCCTGCATCAGGGCCACCAGCGAGGTGTAGATGATGGCGATGGCCGAGAGCGTGAAGATCAGCGGCGCGAAGTCGTGCGAGGCCAGCGGAAACATCGGCAGCGAGAAGCGCAGGAAGCCGTAGCCGCCCATCTTCAGCAGGATCGCGGCGAGGACCACCGAGCCCGCGGTCGGCGCTTCGACGTGCGCGTCGGGGAGCCAGGTGTGCACCGGCCACATCGGCATCTTCACCGCGAAGGAAGCGAAGAAGGCGAGCCAGGCCCAGGTCTGCAGCGACCTCGGCACGGCAGTGTGCATCAGCGTCGGAATGTCGGTGGTGCCACCATTCCAGTACAGCGCCATGATGGCGAGCAGCATCAGGACCGAGCCGAGCAGCGTGTAGAGGAAGAACTTGAACGATGCGTAGACCCGGCGCGGACCGCCCCAGACGCCGATGATCAGGAACATCGGGATCAGGCCGCCTTCGAAGAACAGGTAGAACAGCACGAGATCGAGCGCCGAGAAGGTGCCGACCATCAGCGTTTCCAGGATCAGGAACGCCATCATGTATTCGCGGACGCGGTTGGTGATCGCCTTCCAGCTCGCGATGATGCAGAACGGCATCACGGCGGTGGTGAGGATCACCAGCGGCAGCGAGATGCCGTCGACGCCCATGTGGTAGGTGATGCCGGTGGCGAGCCAGTTCGCCTTCTCGACGAACTGGAAGTCGGGATTGGCCGGGTCGAACCGCATGACCAGGATCACCGACACCGCGAAGGTGATCAGCGTGGTCCAGAGCGCGATCCAGCGCGAGTTGCGCTTGGCCGCCTCGTCATCGCCGCGGCTGAGATAGACGATCAGCGCGCCGACCAGCGGCAGGAACGTCGTGACCGATAGGATGGGCCAGGTTGTCATTTACTGGCCTCCAAAGCCGAACATGAACCAGGTGATCAGGCCGGCGGCGCCGATCAGCATGGCGAATGCGTAGTGATAGAGATAGCCGGTCTGGATCTTCACGACGTTGCGGGTGACGTCCAGGACGCGAGCCGAGACGCCGTCGGGGCCGAGGCCGTCGATGATGAAGCCGTCGCCCTTCTTCCAGAGCTGATAGCCGATCCACTTCGCCGGACGGACGAAGATGATGTCGTAGAGCTCGTCGAAGTACCATTTGTTGAGCAGGAACTGGTACAGCATCGGCTGCTCTTTAGCGAGCTGCACAGGGATGTACGGCCGGCGGATGTAGAACAGGTACGAGACGAGGAAGCCCAGCACCATCATCACCGTCGGCAGGAAGGCGATGGTCTCGGGGATGTGGTGCATCTCCTCGATGATGTGCGGGTTCATCTTCACGGATTCGCGGAAGAACTCCTCGATGCCGTGACCGGCGAACAGCTCCTTGAACGGGAAACCGGCGACGATGGAGCCAACTGCGAGCACGCCGATCGGGATCAGCATCCAGATCGGAGCCTCATGCGCGGCCTCATAGTGATGCTCGTCATGCGGCTCGCCATGGAAGGTCTTGAAGATCAGGCGCCAGGAGTAGAACGAGGTCAGGCCGGCGGCGACGACCGTCATCAGGAAGCCGTACATCGCAAACGGAATGTGCGAGGCGTAGGCGGACTCGATGATCGCGTCCTTGGAGAAGTAGCCGGCGGTGAGCGGGAATCCGGTGAGCGCGAGCGTGCCGACCACCATCACCGCATAGGTGTAGGGGATCTTCTTCCAGAGCCCGCCCATGTTGCGGATGTCCTGCTCGTGGTGCATCGCGTAGATCACCGAGCCGGAGCCCAAGAACAGCAGCGCCTTGAAGAAGGCGTGCGTGAACAGATGGAACATGCCGACCGAATAGGCCCCTGCTCCCATCGCCACGAACATGTAGCCGAGCTGCGAACAGGTCGAGTAAGCGACGATGCGCTTGATGTCGTTCTGGACGAGGCCGATGGTCGCGGCGAAGAACGCTGTGGTCGCGCCGAAGAACATCACGACGGCCTGCGCATTCGGGGCGAGCTCGAACAGCGGCGACAGGCGCGCCACCATGAAGACGCCGGCGGTGACCATGGTCGCGGCGTGGATCAGCGCCGACACAGGCGTCGGGCCCTCCATCGCGTCCGGCAACCAGGTGTGCAGCAGGAACTGCGCCGACTTGCCCATCGCGCCCATGAACAGCAACAGGCAGGTCAGGGTCAGCGCATCGGCGTGCCAGCCGAGGAAGTTGATGGTCTTGCCGGTGAGGCCGGGCGCGGCATGGAAGATCGTCTCGAAATCGGTCGAGCTGGTCAGCATGAAGATCGCGAAGATGCCGAGCGCGAAACCAAAGTCGCCGACGCGGTTGACCACGAAGGCCTTGATCGCCGCCGCATTCGCCGACGGCTTCTGGTACCAGAATCCGATCAGCAGATAGCTCGCCAGACCCACGCCTTCCCAGCCGAAGAACAGTTGCACAAGGTTGTCCGCCGTCACCAGCATCAGCATGGCGAAGGTGAACAGGCTGAGATAGCCGAAGAAGCGCGGCCGGTTCGGGTCCTCGTCCATGTAGCCGATGGAATAGAGGTGCACGAGCGAGGACACGGTGGTCACCACCACCAGCATCACGGCCGTGAGCGTGTCGACCCGCAAGGTCCACCAGACCTGAAGATCGCCGGAGAAGATCCAGGGCAGCAGCTGGACCCTGATGTCGTGGTGCATGAAGCCGACATCGACCAGCGTCATCCAGGACAGCGCGGCCGAGACGAACAGCAACGCGGTGGTGATCAGCTCGGCACCGCGCGAGCCTGCCGCCGCCGGCTCGACCGGGCCGTGGCCGTGATCATCGTGGGCGTCGTCGCGATGGCTCTCGTGGATGACGGACGCATCCTCGTTGATCGTATCGGACGCATGGGCGTGCGCGTGGCCATGGTCGCCGTGATGATCGAGCTCGTCGCCCGAGGGGTTGCGGGCATGCGCGCCGAACAGCGCGATCAGGCCAGCCAGAATGGCGCCCAGCAGAGGCAGAAAGACAATTGCCTGAACCATGACTGAGCTCAGCCCTTCATCAGATTGACGTCCTCAACCGCGATCGAGCCGCGGTTGCGGAAATAGACCACCAGGATGGCGAGACCGATCGCGGCTTCAGCGGCAGCGACGGTCAGCACCAGAAGCGCGAAGACCTGGCCGACGATGTCGCCGAGGAAGGTCGAGAACGCGACGAGGTTGATGTTGACCGAGAGCAGGATCAGCTCGATCGACATCAGGATGACGATGATGTTCTTGCGGTTCAGGAAGATGCCGAGGATGCCGAGCGTGAACAGGATCGCGCCGACCGCCAGATAGTGTCCGAGCCCGATCGTCATTTCACCCACTCCGCCGCGTCAGAGTCCTGGAGCCCCTGCCCCGGCGCCACCTTGCGCATCGCCATCGCCATATCGGGCGTACGCGCGTTCTGAACGTTGATGTCCTGCCGCTTCACGCTCGCCTTGTGCCGCAGCGTCAGCACGATGGCGCCGATCATGGCGACCAGCAGCACCATGCCCGAGAGCTGGAAGTAGTGGATGTACTTCGTATAGAGCACCAGCCCGAGCGCCTCGGTGTTCGAAACGTTGGCCGGGATCGCCGCCGTAATCGTCTTGGCGACGCCGGGATTGATGACCCAGAAGCCGACGGTGAGCAGCAGCTCGAACAGGAAGATGCCGCCGATCACCAGGCCGACCGGCAGGTACTCGATGAAGCCCTCGCGCAGCTCGGTGAAGTCCACGTCGAGCATCATGATCACGAACAGGAACAGCACCGCGACGGCGCCGACATAGACGACGATCAGGATCATCGCCAGGAATTCGGCGCCCATCAGCACGAACAGGCCGGAGGCGTTGACGAAGGCCAGGATCAGGTACAGCACGGAGTGCACGGGATTGCGCGAGACAATCACCATCACGGCCGAGGCGACGCAGACGCCGGCGAAGAGATAGAAGAACAGCGCGGGAAGGATCATGCCCTCACCTCACCGGTACGGCGCGTCGAGCTCGATCGCTTTCGCGATCTCGCGTTCCCAGCGGTCGCCGTTGGCGAGCAGCTTGGCCTTGTCATAGAACAGTTCCTCGCGGGTCTCGGTCGCGAACTCGAAGTTCGGACCTTCGACGATGGCGTCGACCGGGCAGGCCTCCTGGCAGAGGCCGCAATAGATGCACTTCACCATGTCGATGTCGTAGCGCACGGTGCGGCGGGTGCCGTCGTTGCGGCGCGGGCCGGCCTCAATGGTGATGGCCTGTGCCGGGCAGACGGCTTCGCACAGCTTGCAGGCGATGCAGCGCTCTTCGCCGTTCGGATAGCGGCGCAGCGCATGCTCGCCGCGGAAGCGCGGCGAGATCGGGCCCTTCTCGAACGGATAGTTCAGGGTCGGCTTCGGCTGGAAGAAATAGCGCATGGCGAGGAAGAACGCCGAGACGAATTCCGACAGCAGAAGCGAGCGTGCAGTGGCGTTGACGTTGATACCCATGACGGCCCTCACTTCGGCGCGATGCCGGCGAAATGCAGCACGCCGGCCACCACGATCACCATCGCCAGCGACAGCGGCAGGAACACCTTCCAGCCGAGGCGCATCAATTGATCGTAGCGGTAGCGCGGCACGATCGCCTTTGCCATCGCGAACAGGAAGAACATGAAGAAGACTTTGAGCGAGAACCAGATGATCCCCGGCACCCAGTTGAAGGGCGGCAGGTCGACCGGCGGCAGCCAGCCTCCGAGGAACAGGATCGTCGCCATCGCGCACATCGTGACGATCGCGACATACTCGCCGAGCATGAACAGCAGATACGGCGTCGAGCCGTACTCGACCATGAAGCCGGCGACGAGCTCGGATTCGGCTTCCACGAGGTCGAACGGCGGGCGGTTGGTCTCCGCCAGCGCCGAGACGTAGAACACCACGAACATCGGGAACAGCGGCCAGACGTACCAGTTCAGGATGGTGAGCTGCGGCAGTCCGATCAGGCTGGCGAGCCCGCGGACGTGCTGGGCCTCGACCACGGCCGACAGGTTCAGCGTGCCGGCGCAGAGCAGCACCGTGATGATGACGAAGCCGATCGAGACTTCATAAGACACCATCTGCGCCGCCGAGCGCAGCGCGGCCAGGAACGGGTATTTCGAGTTCGACGACCAGCCGGCCATGATGATGCCGTAGATCGACAGCGACGAGATCGCGAAGATGAAGAGGATGCCGACATTGATGTCGGAGATCACCCAGCCGAGATTGGTCGGGATCACCGCCCAGGCGGCGAGCGCGAGCACGCATGAAACCAGCGGAGCAAGGAGAAACACGCCCTTGTTGGCGCCGGCCGGAATGATCGGCTCCTTCAGCACGAACTTCAGAAGGTCGGCGAAGGATTGCAGCAGGCCCCAGGGGCCGACCACGTTCGGGCCGCGCCGGATCTGCACCGCCGCCCAGATCTTGCGGTCGGCGAGCAGGATGTAGGCGATCGCCACGAGCAGGACGACGAGCACCAGGACGCTCTGCGCGACCATGATGATCAGCGGCCAGAGGAACCCGGTCCAGAATGCGCTTTCGAAGAATTCCATCAGATCACGCTCACTCCGCTGCGGTCAGCATGTGCCCGGAGGCGAGGCGCGAGCATTCCGCCATTACGGCAGACGCACGCGCGATTGGGTTGGTCAAATAGAAGTCCTCGACCAGCGGCTTGAACGGCGCCTTCTCGGGCGAACCGCCCTTCCCCGCCAGCTTCTTGATCTGGTCGGCCGAGCCGGCCTCGATCTGGTCGAGACGGATCAGATGCGGCACGGCCTTGAAGATCGCCTGGCGCAAGGCGGCCAGCGAGTCATAGCCGAGCTTCTTGCCGAGCGCCTCCGACAGCGCGCGGACGATCGCCCAGTCCTCGCGAGCTTCGCCCGGCGGGAACGCGGCGCGGCCCGTCATCTGCACGCGGCCTTCGGTGTTGACGTAGATCGCGGACTTCTCGGTATAGGCGGCCGCCGGCAGGATCACGTCGGCGCGATGCGCGCCGCGGTCACCATGGGTGCCGATATAGACAACGAAGGTGCCGTCGGGCGCGTTGATCTCGTCGGCCCCTAACAGGAACAGCAAGTCCAGCGTGCCGAACGTCGTCATCTGCGCGGCGTTCAGGCCCCCGCCGGTGGCAGAGAAGCCGATATCGAGCGCGCCGACGCGCGAAGCGCTCTCGTGCAGCACGCCAAAGCCGTTCCAGCCGTCCTTGACCGCACCGACATCGAGCGCGAGCTTGGCAGCGGCCGCGAGAATGGCGGCGCCGTCGTGACGCGAGGCCGCACCCGCGCCGACCAGGATGATCGGATTCTTGGCGTTCTTCAGGACGTCCATGAAGGAGTGCTTGCCGGCCGCGAGCTCACCGAGCGTCTCGGGGCCCGCACCGAGGTGATCGTAGTCGTAGGTCAGATCGAGCTTCGGGCCGATCACACCGACCTTGAAGCCGCCGGCGCGCCAGCGCTTGCGGATGCGGGCGTTGAACACGGCCGCCTCTTTCCGCGGGTTCGCGCCGATGATGAGCAGCGCATCCGCCTGCTCCACACCCGCCAGCGTCGGGTTGAAGATGTAGGAGCCGCGGCCGAGCACGGGGTCGAAGGCGTCGCCGCCCTGCACCGCCAGATTGCCCGAGCCGTATTTGGCGAGAAGGTCCTTCAGCGCGAACATCTCCTCGACGCCGGCGAGATCGCCGGCAATCGCGCCGATGCGCTTGCCGTCGGTGCGGGCCGCTTTCGCAGCGATCGCGGCGAACGCCTCGGTCCAGCTCGCCGCGCGCAGCTTGCCGGCTTCGCGGATGTAGGGCCGGTCCAGGCGCTGGGTGCGCAGGCCGTCGACGACGTGGCGGGTCTTGTCGGAGATCCACTCCTCGTTCACGGCCTCGTTGATGCGCGGCAGCACGCGCATGACTTCGCGGCCGCGGGTGTCGACGCGGATCGCCGACCCGACGCCGTCCATCACGTCGATCGACTGGGTCTTGCCCAGCTCCCAGGGACGCGCCGCAAACGCATAAGGCTTCGAGGTCAGCGCGCCGACCGGGCAGATGTCGACGAGATTGCCTTGAAGCTCCGAGGTCAGCGCGTGCTCGAGATAGGTCGTGATCTCCATGTCCTCGCCGCGCCCCGTCGCGCCCATCTCGGGGGCGCCTGCGACTTCCGCCGAGAAGCGGACGCAGCGCGTGCATTGGATGCAGCGGTTCATCGAGGTCTTGACCAGCGCACCGAGATATTTGTCCTCGACCGCGCGCTTGTTCTCGGCGAAGCGGCTGGTGTCGACACCATAGCCCATCGCCTGGTCCTGCAGGTCGCACTCGCCCCCCTGGTCGCAGATCGGGCAATCCAGCGGATGGTTGATCAGAAGGAACTCCATCACGCCTTCGCGTGCCTTCTTCACCATCGGCGAACGCGTCGAGATCTCCGGCGGCTCGCCCTTGGGGCCCGGACGACAATCGCGCACGCCCCAGGCGCAGCTCGCGACCGGCTTCGGGCCGCCCTTCACCTCGACGAGGCACATCCGGCAATTGCCGGCGATCGACAGCCGCTCGTGATAGCAGAAGCGCGGAATCTCGGCGCCGGCCGCCTCGCACGCCTGAAGCAGCGTGTACTCGGCGGGGACATCGATCTCTTTGCCGTCGATGATGAGCTTGGTCATTCTTCTTACTCCGCCGCGACCATGTTCACGGGATCGCGGACGCCGATATCGTCGACATCGGCCTTATGCGAATACTGGTCGATGCGCGCTTCGATCTCGTGACGGAAATGCGCGATCAGGCCCTGGATCGGCCATGCCGCGGCATCGCCGAGCGCGCAGATGGTGTGGCCTTCGACCTGCTTGGTGACTTCGAGCAGCATGTCGATCTCGCGCTTGTGGGCGCGGCCTTCGGCCATGCGGGTGAGCACGCGCCACATCCAGCCCGTACCCTCGCGGCACGGCGTGCACTGGCCGCAGCTCTCGTGCTTGTAGAAATAGGAGATGCGGGCAATGGCGCGGATCAGGTCGGTGGACTTGTCCATCACGATCACGGCCGCGGTGCCGAGGCCCGAGCGCAGCTTGCTCAGGCTGTCGAAATCCATCGGCGTGTCGATGATCTGCTCGGCCGGCACCATGCGCACCGACGAACCGCCGGGGATCACGGCCTTGAGGTTGTCCCAGCCGCCGCGGATGCCGCCGCAATGCTTGTCGATCAGCTCACGGAACGGGATGCCCATCGCCTCTTCGACGTTGCAGGGCCGCTCGACATGGCCGGAGATGCAGAAGAGCTTGGTGCCGACATTGTTGGGACGGCCGATGCCGGCGAACCAGGCCGCGCCGCGGCGCAGGATGTCCGGCGCAACCGCGATGGACTCGACGTTGTTGACGGTGGTCGGACAGCCGAACAGGCCGACATTGGCCGGGAACGGCGGCTTCAGGCGCGGCTGGCCCTTCTTGCCTTCGAGGCTTTCGAGCAGCGCGGTCTCTTCGCCGCAGATATAGGCGCCGGCGCCGTGGGCGACGTAGATGTCGAACGGCCAGCCGTTGACGTTGTCCTTGCCGACCAGCTTGGCTTCATAGGCCTGGTCGATCGCGGCCTGCAGGTGCTCGCGCTCGCGGATGAACTCGCCGCGGACATAGATGTAGCAGGCATGCGCGTTCATCGCGCAACTCGCGATCAGGCAGCCCTCGATCAGGAGATGCGGATCGTGCCGCATGATCTCGCGATCCTTGCAGGTGCCGGGCTCGGATTCGTCGGCGTTGACGACGAGATAGCTCGGCCGGCCGTCGGTCGATTCCTTCGGCATGAACGACCATTTCAGACCGGTCGGGAAGCCGGCGCCGCCGCGGCCGCGCAGGCCTGACGCCTTCATCTCGTTGATGATCCAGTCGCGGCCCTTGTCGATGATGTTCTTGGTGCCATCCCAGGCGCCGCGGCGCCGCGCACCCTCGAGCCCCCAATCGTGGAGGCCGTAGAGGTTCTTGAAGATGCGGTCCTTGTCCTCGAGCATATCAGCGCTTTCCGATCAACGAATGGTCTGCTTGTAGGCAAGTCCGGCGGCGCAGACGGCGAAGGTCAGCGCCCAGAGCAGAGAGGATTCCAGCGACGCGTTCAGGCCGAAACGCTGCAGCAGGAAAATGAAAGCGGCCGCCACGGCGGCGTGCAACGCGATGAAGCCCCACTTTTTCATGGCATCGCTCTCCTGCACGGAAGGCTGCGAGAGATCACCCATCAGGTGCTCTCCTTCAGCGTGGTCGGCCCGGTGATCGGCGCCGAGAACTGGCGGCCGTTCTGCGGACCGGGCTTGGGCGGATTGCCCGAGGCGAAACCGTCGAGCACCTTGCCGAAGCTTTCCTTAGTCAGGTCCTCATAGGTGTCCTTGCCGATCAGCACCATCGGCGCGTTCACGCAGGCGCCCAGGCACTCGACCTCTTCCCAGCTGAAATTGCCGTCCTTGGAGAGATGGAAGGGCTCGTGATGGATGCGGTGCTCGCAGACGTGGATCAGGTCCTCGGCGCCCCGCAGCCGGCACGGCGTGGTGCCGCAAACCTGGACATGGGCCTTCTTGCCGACGGGGGCGAGCTGGAACATCGTGTAGAAGGTCGCCACCTCCAGCACGCGGATGTAGGGCATGTCGAGCATGTCGGCGATGACGCGGATCGCGGCTTCCGAGACCCAGCCGTCGTGCTGCTCCTGGGCCCGCCAGAGGATGGCGATGACGGCGGAGGCCTGACGTCCCGCCGGATATTTCGCGATCTGCTGCTTGGCGAATGCGAGGTTCTCCTCCGTGAACGCAAAGCTCGCGGGCTGGACTTCCTTCGGTGCTAATCGGCGAACGGACATCTCTTCAATCTCTCACTGCATGCGGCGCGCTGTTTTCGCATTCAGGGCTTCGATCCTGTCCTGCCAAAATGCGCTTGCGGTGCCGAAAACGTTGTAGCCGACATGGGTCGAGACCTTGATGCGGTCGAGGATCGACAGCTCGGTCACGGTCTCCATCCGGTTGCTGCGCGGATCGAACACGATCAGCTTCAGCGGGGTCTGTTCGAGGATGAAGCGCGACACTGCATGAGAGCGGTCGCTGCCGTGCTCCTCGCACATGATGACGCTGTCGGCCTGGAGCAGACGCGCGCCGCCCTTGATCGCCTCGATCTCGACGCCCTCGACGTCGAGCTTGATCAGGTATTTGCCGGCGCTTGCCACCTTGCCGTCCTCGATCAGATTGTCGAGTGCGATGACCGGCACGTCCTCACCGCCCGCGGAGGGATCGCCGGCGATGCTGAAGGCCTCGTGCTTGGTGCCTGAGAGACGCGCGGTGCCGCGGGTGGCGCCGATCGCGCATTTCATGGCCTCGAAGCGATTGCCGTTGACGCGGGCGTTGTTGGCGAGCTTCGGATAGTTCTGCCCCGACGGCTCGATCGCGATCGCCTTGTGCGAGCCGAACGGCTTGCTCGACACCAGCACCGACCAGTAGCCGTAATTGGCACCGCAATCGAGCAACGTGTAGTCGACGTCGACGCTATCGGCGAACAGCAGCTCGAGCTCGTCTTCATAGTTGTAGGAGCGGTTGAGCAGCTTGCTCCAATAGCCGTCGCCGTAAGGGAACTCGAACACGGCGTCGGGATTGAGCCTGATCGCGATGTTGCGCTCGGGCAGCGTCTTCCGAAGCAAATTCGCGCAGGCGATGTAGCCCATGTGCGAGAAGTGCGAGGAGATCTTCGATCCCGTCACCAGCGCCAAGGCAGCCGTCCGCTCCCACAGGTTGGCCCCTTCAAGGGCCCCCGAGGCGCGGTCAAACTGGATTGGCGCCTGCTGCCCCATCACCGATCGACCTCTCCGAACACGATGTCGAGCGAGCCGAGGATCGCCGAGACGTCGGCGAGCAGATGGCCGCGGCAGATGTGGTCCATCGCCTGCAGATGCGCAAAGCCCGGCGCGCGGATCTTGCACTTGTACGGCTTGTTGGTGCCGTCGGAGATCAGATAGACGCCGAACTCGCCCTTGGGCGCCTCGACCGCGGCGTAGACTTCGCCGGCCGGCACGTGAACGCCTTCGGTGTAGAGCTTGAAGTGGTGGATCAACGCTTCCATCGAGCGCTTCATCTCGCCACGGCGCGGCGGCGCGACCTTGTTGTCGGCGACGACAACGGGGCCCTTCCCGTCGGGCGCGTTCAGCTTCTGGATGCACTGCTTCATGATGCGGATGGACTGACGCATCTCTTCCATGCGGATCAAATAGCGGTCGTAGCAGTCACCGTTCTTGCCGATCGGAATGTCGAAATCCATCTCGGCATAGCATTCATAGGGCTGCGACTTGCGCAGGTCCCAGGCCGCGCCCGAGCCGCGCACCATCACGCCCGAGAAGCCCCACTCCCAGGCCTCCTTCAGCGGCACCACGCCGATGTCGACGTTGCGCTGCTTGAAGATGCGGTTGGCGGTGAGCAGGCGGTCGAGATCGTCCACGACTTTCAGGAACGGATCGCACCAGGCCTCGATATCGTCGACCAGCTTCTGCGGCAAATCCTGATGCACGCCGCCGACGCGGAAGTAAGCCGCATGCATGCGGCTGCCCGAGGCGCGCTCGTAGAACACCATCAGCTTCTCGCGCTCTTCGAAGCCCCACAGCGGCGGGGTCAGCGCGCCGACGTCCATCGCCTGCGTGGTGACGTTGAGCAGATGCGACAGGATGCGGCCGATCTCGCAATAGAGCACGCGGATCAGCTGGCCGCGGCGCGGCACCTCGATGCCGAGCAGCTTTTCAGCCGCCATGCAGAAGGCGTGTTCCTGGTTCATCGGCGCGACGTAGTCGAGCCGATCGAAGTAAGGGATCGCCTGGAGGTAGGTCTTCTGCTCGATCAGCTTCTCGGTGCCACGGTGAAGCAGGCCGATATGCGGATCGACGCGCGCGACGACTTCGCCGTCAAGCTCCAGCACCAGACGCAGCACGCCGTGCGCGGCCGGATGCTGCGGACCGAAATTGATGGTGAAGTTGCGAAGATTTTCAGGTTGCTCGTTCATGATCAGACCTTCGGTCCCGCTTTTTCATCTCCCGGAAGCACCGGATAATCGGCCCCCTCCCACGGAGACAAAAAGTCGAACTTGCGGAATTCCTGGTTGAGCCGGACGGGCTCGTACACCACCCGCTTCTCCTGGTCGTCGTAGCGGACCTCGACGAAACCGGTGGTCGGGAAATCCTTGCGCAGCGGATGGCCCTCGAACCCGTAATCGGTGAGGATGCGGCGCATGTCGGGATGGCCGACGAAGAACACGCCGTAGAGGTCGTAGGCCTCGCGCTCGAACCAGTCGGCGCCGGGGAACAATTCGATCAGCGACGGCACCTGGGTGGTCTCGTCGGCCTGGGCCTTGAGGCGGATCCGCGCGTTCAGGGTCGGTGACAGGAAGTGATAAATCACGTCGAAGCGCTTCTCGCGCGAGGGATAGTCCGCGGCCGTGATGTCGGTGAAGTTGATGAAGCGACAGCTCGGATCGTCGCGGAGGTACTTGACCACCTCGACGATCTTGCTGGCTTCGACATCAACCGTAAGCTGGTTGAAGGCCACCGAATGACCGATGGCGGCGCCCGGAAGCGCGCTAACGATCGTCTGCCCCAGTGCGTCGAGCTTGGCGTCGTCCATGACGTAAAACCTTAGCGTTCGATGGTGCCGGTGCGCCGGATCTTCTTCTGCAGCAGCAGCACGCCGTAAAGCAGCGCTTCCGCCGTGGGCGGGCAGCCCGGCACATAGATGTCGATCGGCACGATGCGGTCGCAGCCGCGCACGACCGAGTAGGAATAGTGATAGTAGCCGCCACCATTGGCGCAGGAGCCCATCGAGATGACGTAGCGCGGCTCGGGCATCTGGTCGTAGACCTTGCGCAGCGCCGGCGCCATCTTGTTGGTCAGCGTGCCGGCGACGATCATCACGTCGGACTGGCGCGGCGAGGCACGCGGCGCGAAGCCGAAGCGCTCGACGTCGTAGCGCGGCATCGACACCTGCATCATCTCGACCGCGCAGCAGGCGAGACCGAAGGTCATCCACATCAAGGAGCCGGTACGGGCCCAGGTGATGAGGTCGTCGGTCGCAGCCACGAAGAAGCCCTTGTCGGACAGCTCGGAATTGACCTCGAGAAAGAACGGATCATTGGCCCCGACCGGCCGGCCGGTCGACGGATCCAGGATGCCCTTGGGGGCCGGCGCGATAGCCGGACCTGTGGACGACACGGGGTTCAATCCCATTCGAGTGCTCCCTTCTTCCATTCATAGGCGAACCCGACCGTCAGCACGGCGAGGAACACCACCATGGACCAGAAGCCGGTCGCGCCAAGCTTGCCGAACGCCACCGCCCAGGGAAACAGGAACGCCACCTCGAGATCGAAGATGATGAAGAGAATGGCGACCAGATAGAAGCGGACGTCGAACTTCATGCGCGCGTCGTCGAAGGCGTTGAAACCGCACTCATACGCCGACAGCTTTTCCGGGTCCGGCTGCTGGAACGCCACGACGAAGGGCGCGATCAGCAGCACGAGGCCAATGAGGCCCGCTACCCCTATAAAGACGACGAGTGGAAGATAGTTCTGCAGAATGCCGCTCATGGCGAGCCCTTTTTCCCGCAGCCTCGGGACAGCCACGGATTCGTCCGATTTGGAATTATTCTGAGCCTTAGCGCAGTGCACCAATGGGCGCAAGACACGCTCTTTTTAGGCCCTTTGCCGCCCCCAGAACGGTGAAAATCCCGGAATCACCCCGCGTTGGTATGGAGCAGATCGTCAGGGCCAGCAAGGGCGGTTCGGGCCCGCGGCCGTGGCGTCTGCTGTTTGGGAAGGCCCACTTTATGTAGGCCGCGGCGCGGCAAAATACACATTAAAACGACGATTGCCGCTGGTCGGCCGCATTCCCACCCACCAAGCCCGCAGCCGCTCCGAGCAGCCTATCCACAGGCAAGGCAGGCACGAGCCATGCATCGCGCGGGGGGCGAGCCCCGCCTCAGGCGATATATTGCAGTCCGGCCGGGGTCCAGCCGCGAGCGCGGCGACGGCGACATCCTGGGCCGTCGCGCGCGCCGCGCTCGGATGAGCTTCGGGCTGGGGGGCATAGCCCGGGAGCTCATCTATCTCGTGAGGAAGAGCGGCGGCGCCAGATGGCGCCGCCCTTATCCCGCCCTCACCATTTGTAGGAGACGCTGGCGGTGACACGCCGGCGATCGCCGTAGAAGCACGACGTGGCCGACGCGCAGCTCGCGACATAGATCTTGTCGGTCAGGTTGATCACGTTCAGCGCCGTACGCCAGTTCTGCCATTCATAGTGGAGCGCGAGATCGCCGAGCACGACTGCGGGAACTTCGAGGGTGTTTGCAGCATCCGCCCAGGACGGGCCGATGTAACGCACGCCACCGCCAAAGCCGAACCCTTCCAACGGTCCATCCTTGAAGGTGTAGTCGGCCCATCCCGACACCAGAAGCTGGGGCGTATTGGTCGGCGTCTTGCCGACGAGGGTCGGGTCGAGGTCTTTGCTGTTGAAGAGATGATAGGACGTGAAGGCGCCGATGAACTTCAGCTCCTTCGTGGCATTGGCCACCGCTTCCAGCTCGATGCCGCGCGAGGTCACCTCGCCGGTCTGGTTCTGCAAGACCGGAACGCTGCCCGGTAATGTCGTCGCGACGTTTTGACGGACCAAATCGAAAGCCGAAACCGTGAAATAGCCATCGAAGCCTTTTGGCGCGACCTTCACGCCGATTTCGGCCTGCTTGCCGGTCTCCGGCAGGAACAGCTGGTTCGTCGCATTGAGGCCGATGATCGGATTGTAGCTCGTCGAATACGAGACGTAGGGCGCGATGCCGTTGTCGAAATTGTAGATCAGTCCGGCGCGGCCGCTGAACCTGCTGTCGTCACGGCTGGCAACGGTTGCGCCGGTGTCCCGCGCTTCTTGCGTCGTTTCGACCCAGTCATTGCGGCCGCTCAGCACCAGCGTGAAGTTGCCGAGCTTCATCTGGTCCTGGAGATAGGTGCCGGCCTGCTTCTGTGTGATGAGGAAGTTACGGAACGGCGCGCTCGGCAACGCAACCTCGGCTCCCCCATAGGCCGGATTGAAAACGTTGATCGAGGGTACGCCGAATCCGAAGGCTTGATAATCGTCGATCTGGTAGCCTCTCAGATCGACGCCGAACAGCATTGTGTGTCTGACCGGACCGGTGTTGAAGCGATACTCGAGCTGATTATCGAGATTGGCCTGGTTGGCGGTGTTCTTCGCGTACCAATTATATCGTCCCATCGTGGCGGTGTTGATGCTGTCCCAATCGTTGCCGACATAGCCGCGATAGCTGATGTCGACATGCGCAAAGCGGGCGTTCTGGCGGAACGTCAGGTCGTCGGTAAGATTGCGCTCGAACTGATAGCCCAGCATCTCCTGCTCGCGCGTGAATTTGTCCACGCTTGGATCTCCGACAAAGAAGCTCGTGGGAATCTTGCCGAACGGCGCGTTCGTCACCGTGCCCTGGTAGGGCAGGAAGTTGATGCCGCGGGTGTCCTGCTTCGAGGCAGACGCAAGCACTGTGAAGCTCGTGTCGGCATCCGGCTTCCACGTGAACGACGGTGCGATGAAGTAGTTGTTGTCGGGCGTGAAGTTGACCTGCGTGCCGCCGTTCTGGACCTGGCCGACCACGCGCGCGAACAGTTTGCCGTTCTCGGGGCTCGTCGCGACCGGACCGCCCATGTCGAAACTGACATAGGCATTGCCGAAATTATTGACGCCGGCCTCGATGTAGCGGATCGGCTCGGCCGGCGGCATCTTGCTGATGACGTTGACGATGCCACTCGGGCTTGATCCCCCGTAAAGCACCGCCGACGGACCGCGCAATACCTCGACCCGCTCCATGTTGGGGGTCTGCAGTTTCCAGCTGGCATAGGACGTGTAGAACAGCTGCATGCCGTCGAGAAACAGTCCGATGTCCTCGGACTTGAAGCCGCGGATCAACCACCAGTCGTTGCGGGTATCCGTGCCGAAAGTCCCGGCGCGCACGCCGGCGGTGTAGCGCAGGACCTCATCGAGCTTGTTGGGCTTCTGGTCGCGGATCTGCTCGGCGCCGATGACGGACACTGACTGCGGCGTCTCGATGATCGGCGTGTTGGTCTTGGTGCCGGACGAACTGCGACCCGCGACGTAGCCGTTCACTGGGCCGCGCGGCGTCTCGACGAAGCCGACGTTGCGCTGCGGCTGCGGCCTGTTCCTGTTGGCGATCTGCTCCGACGACCGCGGCGCACGGCGCTGAGGGGTCGTGGTCGCGCGGCGGCGCGCGTCCGGGGCGGTGACGGTCACCGGCGGCAGGCTCGCTGCGCCACCCTGCGCGGACGATTGTGCAAGCGATGCCTGCGGCATCAAAACCCAAGCGGACGCGGTCGCCAACACGGCCGACCGCAGCATTCCAAGACTGTTCAACGCGCCACCCCAAAGCTGCATGTTCGATGCGTCATGCCGCCTGTCCCCGGACGGCATGCGCCTGGAGGTGACGCTTATGGGAGCGCGCGAGAATTCCCTAATTGAAAGCTTCTTAGAAAGACTCTTAGAAGCGATCCAACATGTTCAGAGATTGCTGGATGATCAGCGCGCGTTCTTCTCGCTCTCGAGCATCTCGGCGGCGATCGCCGTGAGCTGGTCGACCTGTCCCAGCAGCGTGTGGAACTCGGCTTCGCTCAGCTGTTCCAGCAGGCGCCGATTGCGCTCCTGCGCGCCCTCGACGATCGCATCATGCGCGGCGAGCCCCGCTGGGGTCAGCGAGATCAGCACCTCGCGGCTATCTTTCGGATTCGCGGTTTTCGCGATCAGCTTGCGCGAGAGCAGATTGGCCAGCGCGCGGCTGATCTGCCCCTTGTCCTGGCCGACGGCTTCGGCAAGCCGCGCCACGCTCATCGGCGGCCGGCGGCCCAGCGAGGCGACGAGACCGAACTCGACCGAGGACAATCCGGTAAGGCGCTTGTAACGCAGGATCGCGCCGCGCTTGAGCAGATTGGCAAGCACCATCAGTCGCGACGACAGCATCACGGTGATCGGGGCCGACGGTTCGCTCTCGTCCGCTGCGGGCGACGTCGCCCCGCCCCTGCTCTCGGTCTGGCTCATCATCCACCTCTGCCAAGAAAGCCCAAGCCTGCCAAGCCCGACGCTGCCAAGTCCGGGCCTGCCAAGTCCGAGCCTGCCAAGTCCGGCCGGACGCTTCATCAAATGCGATTAAGAGGCATTTGGAATATCGTTGACATTGTCATCGAATTATCTTTCACTGGATCCAAGGTGCCAAAAAGGCCC
Source organism: Bradyrhizobium sp. ERR14 (assembly GCF_014198235.1). Taxonomy (NCBI): domain Bacteria; kingdom Pseudomonadati; phylum Pseudomonadota; class Alphaproteobacteria; order Hyphomicrobiales; family Nitrobacteraceae; genus Bradyrhizobium; species Bradyrhizobium sp. ERR14. Next base: position 1,147,346 of record NZ_JACIHD010000001.1, read on the forward strand.
GGCCATCACGGCCAAAGCGGGAGGAACCAGGTATGACCATCACCCAGCGGGATCGTGACCTCAGCACGGCCTACGCGATGAAGCCGGCGCACACCCGCACCGAACTCACCTCGGTCGCGCGCGGCACGCCGATGGGCGAGCTGCTGCGCCGTTATTGGCACCCGGTCGGGCTCGTCGGGGACGCCACCGACACACCGAAGAAGGTGCGCGCGCTCGGCGAGGATCTGGTGCTGTTCCGCGACAGGCATGGCCGAGCCGGCCTGTTGCACGCCCGATGCTGCCACCGCGGCACGACGCTCTATTACGGCAAGGTCGAGGAGGACGGCATCCGCTGCTGCTATCACGGTTGGAAATTCGACACCGAAGGCCATTGCCTGGAGCAGCCCTGCGAGCCCGGCGGCGGCCAGTTCAAGGACAAGGTGCGCCAGCCCTGGTATCCGGTCGAGGAACGCTACGGCCTGATCTTCGCCTATATGGGACCCGCCGAGAAACGCCCGGTGCTGCCGGCCTACGAGTGCCTGGAGAACATGGACGACGGCGAGCTGGTCGAGGCCGATGATTCCTCGATCGGCGGCGGCGGTCCCGCCATCATCCCCTGCAACTGGCTGCAGCATTTCGAGAACGTGGTCGACCCCTATCACGTGCCGGTCCTGCACGGCTCGTTCTCGGGTCCGCAATTCACCAACATGATGGCCTCGATCCCCGAGGTGAAGTTCGAGAAATCGCCGCGCGGCGTTCTCGTGCGCTCCGAGCGCAAGCAGGACGACGGCAAAGTGTTCTATCGCGTCAGCGAGGCCGCGCTGCCGACCCTGCGCGTCGTGCCGAACCCGCGCGTCGCGCAGTTCGCCCGCGTCGAGTCGATCGGCTGGGTGCTTCCGATCGACGACGGATCGTTCCGCATCTACGTCGCCGGCCGTGTCAAGAATCCCGGCGACATCAGCCGCATGCGCTCGAAATTCAACGGCAAGTTCTGGTGGGACATGATGGAGGAAGAGCACCAGCAATTTCCGGGCGACTATGAGGCCCAGGTCGGCCAGGGCGAGGTGACGATCCATTCCGAGGAGCATTTCGGCCAGAGCGACCGCGGGATCCTGATGATCCGGCGCATGCTGAGCGACCAGCTCGACGCACTCGCCGCAGGCCGCGACCCGATCGGCGTCTCGTTCGATGCCGGCGCGCCGCCGGTCGAATTCGAAGCGGGGAATTACATCCGCGAAGGCTGACCTTCCAGCCCCTACTTCCGGGCTGGACCATTAACGACAATAAACACAAATTGGGGGAAGCGATGGTCGATGTGACGTCACAGATGTCGGTGCAAACGGCTGCCGCGGCAAAGCCCCCGGCGCGGCGCTATTACGTGCTGGGGCTGCTCACCATCATCTACGCGCTGAACTTCCTCGACCGCACGATCTTCAACGTGCTGATCGAGCCGATCAAGAAGGAGTTTGCGCTCAGCGACACCATGATGGGCCTGCTCGCGGGCTTCGGCTTTGCGCTGTTCTATTCCCTGCTCGGCATTCCCATCGCGCGCGTCGCCGACCGGCTCAACCGGCGCAACATCGTGGCCGTCGCCTTTGCATTCTGGAGCGCCATGACGGCGCTGTGCGGCGCGGCCACCAGCGTAACCTCGCTGGCACTGGCGCGCATCGGCGTCGGCATCGGCGAATCCGCCGGCTCACCCGCCTCGCAGTCGATCGTCGCCGATCTCTTCGCCAAGAACGAGCGCCCGCGCGCGCTCGGCATCTACGCCATCGGCACCTATCTCGGCGTCTTCCTCGGCTATTTCGTCGGCGGCTACGTCAACCAGCACTATGGCTGGCGGATGGCCTTCTATGTCGCCGGCCTGCCCGGCATCCTGCTCGCACTGGTGCTGTGGCTGACGATCTCCGAGCCGAAGCGCGGCGCGATGCAGGAGAGCTTCGTGCCCGAGCCGCTCGGGCCAACGCTACGTTTCCTGGCGTCGCAGCGCAGCTTCATCATCGTCCTGATCGGCTTCTGCCTCACCACCTACACGAACTACGCCACCGCGGCCTGGATCCCGCCGTTCCTGGCGCGCGTGCACCATCTGTCGAGCGCCGAGATCGGCACCTATGCCGGCACCTTCAAGGGCCTCGCCGGCATGGCCGGTACCCTGCTCGGCGGCTTCGTCGTGGCGCAAGTGAGCCGCCGCGACGACCGCTGGAAGCTGTGGGCGCCCGCGATCACCTCGGGCCTCGCTGGCCCGGTGTTCGCGCTGTGCATGCTGACGCAGGATTTTGCGATGATGGTCGCCATGCTGGCGCTGACCTCGTTCCTTGTCGGCTTCCATCTCGGCCCGATCTTCGCGATCGCGCAGACGGTGGCCAAGCCCAGCATGCGCGCGCTCGCCTCCGCGCTGATCGCGCTCACCGCCACCTGCTTTGGCCAGGGCGTCGGCCCGCTCGCAGTCGGCATGGTCAATGACGCGCTGAAGAGCGGTTATGGCGCAGAGGCCGTGCGCTATTCCCTGCTCTCGGCGGCGGTCACGACCACGCTCGGCGCCCTCTTGTTCATCTGGGCCGCCCGCGCGATCCGGGACGACATCGGCCGTGCCGCGGCCTGAGACCGACCCGGTGAGCCCGCCCGGCGAAACCAGCCGGGCGGCGAGATGAAACCATTTTGCGGAACCCGCGAAACCATCCGGAAACAGATGGTCCTTAAGACATGAGCCTACAGACGGCGGCAAAGCCCGTCGGGAGGCTCAGATGAACCACTCAATTCACTCTGCTGATCGTGCGACCCACCTGAAGATCGTGGTGGTGGCGCTGGTGGCTGGCATCACAGTGGCGGCCTTCGGCATCGCAGCCCGCACCAATGCCGATTACAGCCAGACCGCCCAGTCCACCCACGTCATCAAGGCCGGCAAGCCGGTGGTGGTGACGAGCGCCGGCACGTCCGAGATTCGCTGATACGTCCTCTTCCGGGCTGACCGATGGCCGCCTCCGGGCGGCCTTTTTCGTTTTCCAGAGCAATGCTTAGCCGAGTTGCACCGGTGAAGCGCAACGTCCTTGACTTCACTCAGCCCCGCCTTTAATTCCCCCCTCGTTCCGCGCGCATCGAGCGAACCACGCGGGAGTAGCTCAGTTGGTTAGAGCGCCGGCCTGTCACGCCGGAGGTCGCGGGTTCGAGCCCCGTCTCTCGCGCCATTTTGGCAATCCCTTCATAGTCTTAGCTTGAACTTCTCGACTTCTGCCGCATCTGCGCGGGCGATTGCCGGCCGCTGGCGGGAACTCTCGGCATAGTCAGCCCGCGCCCGAATCGTCTACGTCTCAAAGGACTTAGAGGGATCCCCACGCACTCTCGGCTTTTCCAGGGATACCCTGTCATTGGACAACCGAGGAGGCCAGTCATGGCTAAGAAGGATCCGGCCAAGAAGGATTCGACAAAGAAGGCAGCTGCTCCCGCCACTATCACGCTCAAGCACCTCGCCGCCGATATCGCCGAGAGCCAGGAGCTGTCGAAAAAGCGCGCCGAGGCGGTCCTGACCGACATGGTCGATTTGATCGCCAAGCACCTTAGGAAGGGCGACCGGGTCCGCATCGTCGGGCTCGGCATCCTCCAGGTCCGCAAGCGCGCCGCCCGCACCGGCCGCAATCCCGCCACCGGCGAGCCGATCCACATCAAGGCCAGCAAGAAGGTTACCTTCCGCCCGGTCAAGGAACTGAAAGAGGCGATCTGAGGCTACGCTTCGTTAAGCCTGATCCCACCTCCTTCCTGCCGCAACGCGGCCCGCTTTTCTGGTATACCGGCTGCTCCCCTGACCCCGGCGGTTTGACCAGAAATGTCCTCCCTCACCTTTTCGCATACCGTGACCGAGCGCTTCCTGCGCTACGTCACCATCGACACCCAGTCCGATCCGGAATCCCCTCGCTCGCCCTCGACCGAGAAGCAGAAGGATCTTGGCCGCATGCTCGCCGCCGAGCTCAAGGCCATGGGCGTCGCCGACGCACATCTCGACGATTACGGCTACGTCTACGGAACGATCCCGGCCACCACGGACAAGAAGGTGCCGGTGATCTGCTTCTGCTCGCACATGGACACTTCGCCGGACGTCACCGGCAAGGACGTGAAGCCGCAAGTTCTGAAGAACTATCGCGGCGGTGACATCACCCTGCCGGGCGACACCAGCCAGGTGATCCGCTTCAATGAGCACCCTGCGCTGAAGAACCAGATCGGCAACGACATCATCACCACCGACGGCACCACGCTGCTGGGCGCCGACAACAAGGCGGGCGTTGCCGAGATCATGGATGCCGCGCACTTCTTCATCAACAACCCCGATGTGAAGCACGGCACCATCAAGATCCTGTTCACGCCGGACGAGGAGATCGGCCGCGGCGTCGACAATGTCGATCTGAAGAAGCTCGGCGCCGATTTTGGTTACACCATGGACGGCGAAAGCGCCGGCTGCGTCGAGGACGAGACCTTCTCGGCCGACGGCGCCACCATCACCATCAACGGCGTCAGCGCCCATCCCGGCTACGCCAAGGGCAAGATGGAGCACGCGATCAAGATCGCCGCCGCGATCGTCGAGCGGCTGCCGAAGGAAGGCTGCTCGCCGGAGACGACCTCGGGCAAGCAGGGCTTTCTGCATCCGATCGGCATCGAGGGCGCGCTGGAGCAGGCAAGGCTCTCCTTCATCGTCCGCGACTTCACCGAGGAAGGGCTGAAGGAGAAGGAGGTCCTGCTCGAGACCATCGTCAAGGACGTGATGAAGGACTATCCGCGCTCGACCTACACGTTCGAGGTGCGGGAGCAGTACCGCAACATGAAACAGGTGATCGACCGTCACCCGCACGTGCTCGAATACGCCATCGAGGCGATCCGCCGCGCCGGCCTGCGCCCGATGCGCACCGCGATCCGCGGCGGCACCGACGGCTCGCGCCTGTCCTTCATGGGCCTGCCCTGCCCCAACATCTTTGCCGGCGAGCACGCGTTTCATTCGCGGCTCGAATGGGTCAGCCGGCAGGACATGGAAAAGGCCGTGCAGACCATCGTGCATCTGGCGATGATCTGGGAGGAGAAGGCCTGACGCCTCCCATTGTTATGCATGCCGAAATGGCCGGGCTTGCCGCTCGGCCATTTGCTTTGGAGCTACGGCACCGGCATTGCGCGCGGATTGCGATGGAAGCGATTTGAGCTCGCCATCCAATTCGGCAATGGTTCTCCATCGCGGTGTCGTCCGCCGGCCACCGCCGCCGCCCACGCCACCGCGGCACCGATCAGGGTCGCGGCCGCGACCGAGAACGCCACGATGATCGAGTTGCGCCGCGCACGGTTGATGGCGGTCTTGGAGTCCGCGATCAGCGCATCGACCCGCCGTTCGGCGTCGGGGGCCTGCAGCCCCGTCAGACCAGCAACCTGCTGCACCAGATAGGCTCGGTCGTCGGTGCTGACTCCGCTATGGCTGGACGACGTCATCAGAATCCGTCCCGCCTCAGCGCGTGCCTCCCTCAGATCGATGTTTGGGGCGCGACGCGGCGCGCGGAACAGCTTGTCGAGCTCGTAGCTGAGCAGCGGCTCGGCCGCGGACGTATTGCTTGCCGAGCTGCGCATCGGCGAACGGTCGATCGCGGCAGCGCCGAGCAGCGCGAGCAGAGCCGCGCCAGCCAGCACGGCCAGGGCCCAGGAGGTCAGCCCATGCAGGCCGTCCCGTCGTTCGCCATCGTCTTCGATCGTCGCCAGCGCGGGCGCCGGTCGCGTCGTCCGGCCGGCGATGTAGCCGCCGAACCCGAAGCTGATGATCGCCTGGATGATCAGGTACAGCCCGGACAGCAGCGCCAGCGCCGCCGAGGCATCGCGCCATGTCGGCGAGGCTGAGCTGACACCCAGGCCGACCGCGACGCCAAAGCCGATCAGGATAAACGACATTGCACCGGCGGCGAGAGCGCCTGCGAACACCGAGCTCCACTGGATGGTCCGGCGGTTGTCGGACGCCGCCCCGCCGCCCTCCATCATGTCTTCCCGTACGAGCGTTTCCATTGCCGTTCTCTCAGCGCAGGCCGAAGAACGACAGGATCGCCATGATCACGACGATCAGGCCGATCAGATAAATCAGTCCGTCCATAGTCCCATCCTCCTCAAACATTCCTGATCGCTAATCGGGACGAATGAGGAACGTTCCTAATTCGGCATCGAAGTGCGGAACGAACCGGCCCGATGCGCATTGTCTGCTCAAGTCCCAAGGATGAAGATTGTGAGCACGAAGGCCTCAGCCGGTCAGCCCCGGGCTGGGGCCTTCCTTTTGCGTTTCCTGTCCTATGTTAACGACGCCGGCTCTGCGATCATAAAGGATGCCACCGGGGCGGAACCTCCGGATCGGGGAGAGCCGCGTGGACCGCAGAACGGCGTGCCTTCATCAGGCAGATGCATTTCGGGAAAAGGCGATCGCCGATCCCGAGCAGCACGACAGATGGATCGATGAAGCCATCAAATGGCTGGAGCGGGCGATGGAAGCCGGCCGTTGCGCAATCGACCCGGCCGAGGACGGCGACACCGGCGATGTTCCAGAAGCGGCAGCCGACGCTCAACTGGGCCTGATCACGCGCCAATGAGAAGCGCTGGCATTTGCGGCCAGCACTGCGGCAATTCTTCAAGGGACGTAACAATGTTGCGGGTCGACACTGTTCCCGCCCCCATGCTAGGCCGGGCACAGACCGCAACCAGAGTGACGTCGTGCCCGCGAACCGCCAGCCCTCAGGAACTTGCCGCCGGTGCAATTGGCGCGGGCTCCTGTCTGTGCTGATCGCGGTCGTCTATCTGCTCGCGGGCGCGCTGCATGGCTCGCACGACATCGACGTCACCACGCCCGGCGGCGGCTCGGAGATCGCCGCGGTCCTTGATGGCCCTACCGGCCATAGTGACCACAAGGCCATCGGCGAACATCATTGCCATGGCTGCTTCTCGCTGACCGTGACACAGCCGGCGCCTGCGGCCGCATCGGTCGCGCTTGCAGCTGCATCGAGCCCGCAGCATGCGCCCCGGCTCGCCGGAATTACCCCCGATACCGATTCTCCGCCTCCCAAACATATTGCCTGAACGGATTGGTCGGGCGTGCGCGCCCATTAGGTTCATCCTTCACAGGTCGGTTTTATGTTTCGCAGGAGAATGGCCGCGCGCCTGGCGTGCGCGGTGGCGTGTCTGATTGCCGGATCGGCGATTGCGCCGTCGCACGCCCAGACTTTGACGATGCGGAGCGCGCTGTCGCGCGCGCTGGCCGCGAGCCCGCGGCTGACGGCGGCGGAGCGCGACGTCGGCATCGCCACGGGCCAACGGATCCAGGCCGGCGCCCTGTTCAATCCGGAGCTGTCTTACGAGCAGGACGATTCATTCGGTTCCGGCAAGTACCGCGGGACGCGTTCGGCCGAGACCACGCTCCAGATCAGCCAAGCCTTCGAGCTGTTCGGCAAGCGCGACGCGCGGATCGCCGCCGGCGCGGCCGGTATCGAGGTCGCCGCGATCCAGCGCAAGGCGGTCAGGCTGGAGGTGCTGGCGGAGACTGCGATCGCCTTCCTCAGCGTGCTCGGCGCGCAGCGGCGCATCCAGATCCTCGACGAGCAGATTGCCGCGATCGACCGCTTGACGCCGCTCTTGCGCCGTCGCGTCGAGGCCGGCGCCTCCTCGCCGGCCGAGACCGGCCGCGCTGAAGTCGCCTCCGCCCTGGTGAAGGCCGACCGCGAGCGCTTCAAGGCAACGCTGGCCAGCGCCCGGCGCGAGCTTGCGGTGCTGATGGGCGAGGCATCCGCGAAATTCGGCGAGGTCTCCGGCCGGCTCGACACCATGGGCAAGCCGCCGACGTTCCAGTCGGTGGTAGCCGCCATCGACGCCAATCCGCAGCTGGTGCGCTGGACCGCGGTCTTCGCCCAGCGCAATGCCGAGCTCTTGCTGGCACGGCTCAAGCTCTATCCGGACGTGCGGATCGCGGCCGGATGGCGTCACTATAACGAGACCAATGACGATGCGGTGCGGCTCTCCCTCTCGGTGCCGATCCCCGTGTTCGACCAGAACCAGGGCAACATCCTCTCGGCGCAGGAAAGCCTCGCCAAGACCAAGGCCGAGCGCGAGGCCAACCGCAACGCGCTGATCGTGATTGCCGGCCGCGCCTACGACTCGCTCCAGGGCTCGCTGCGCGAGCTCGCGGTGCTGCGCGAGACCGCGATCCCCAAGGCCGTCGAGGCGTCCGAGGCGATCTCGCAAGGCTACGGCCAGGGCCGCTTCACCCTGCTCGAGGTGCTCGACGCGCAGGCGAGTGTTACCCAGGCGCGGCTGCGCGAGCAGGAGGCGCTTCAGAATTTCCACGCAGGCGTTGCGACCATCGAAGGCCTCGTCGGCAATCCCTTCACGCTGGCGCGGGAGAGCGCACGATGAAGACGTCCTCCACCATTCTCGTCGCCATCGTTGCCGCCGCCCTCGGCGCTTACGGCTATTCCCTGCTCGGGCCGGCCACGCCCGCGCATACCGAGCACACTGAGCATTCCGAAAAGAAGCCGAACGACCATGTCGAGCAGGATGAGCACGGCGCCGACCGCATCCGCATCTCCGACGTCAAGCTGGCAGCCGCGGGCGTCACGCTCGCCGAAGCCGCGAGCGCGACCCTGACCGACACGCTCGCCTTCAACGGCATTCTGCGCGCCAACCAGGAAGCCGTGGTGCAGGTGACGCCGCGCTTTCCGGGCCTCGCCAAATCGATCCAGAAGCGCATCGGCGACAAGGTCGGCAAGGACGATCTGCTCGCCGCGATCGAGAGCAACCAGAGCCTCACCGTCTATGAGCTGAAGGCGCCCATAGCCGGAACCATCATCGAGCGGCAGATCTCGCTCGGCGAATACGCCTCCGAGCAGAAGCCGGCCTTCGTCGTCGCCGACCTCTCCACCATCTGGGTCGACCTGTCGATCTACCGGCAGGACCTCCGGCGAGTCCACCTCAACGACGAGGTGCTGATCGATCCCGACGATGGCCGCGGCGAAATCAAGGGCACGATCTCCTACATGGCGCCGATCGGCTCCAGCGAGACCCAGACCGCGCTTGCACGCGTTGTGCTGCAAAATCCGGACGGCCGCCTGCGGCCCGGCCTGTTCGTCACGGCACGGCTGATCCTCGCCGCACGCAACGTCGCGGTCGCCGTGCGCCGCAGCGCGATCCAGACGCTGGAGAACCGGACCATCGTGTTCGTTCGCGAGGACGGCGACAAGATCGAGGCACGCCCGGTCGAAACAGGCGATTCCGATCCGCGCCATGTCGAGATCAAGGCGGGCCTGTCGGCAGGCGAGCACTACGTTGCCGAGAACAGCTTCGTCGTGAAGGCGGAGATGGGCAAGGGCGAGGCCGAACATGATTGAGCGCCTGATCGCCGTCTCGCTGCATCAGCGCTGGCTGATCCTGCTGTTCGCGCTCGGCGCCATCGCTTTCGGGACCTGGAATTTCCAGCGCCTCCCGATCGACGCGGTGCCTGACATCACCAACGTCCAGGTCCAGATCAACACCCGCGCGCCCGGCTATTCGCCGCTCGAAACCGAGCAGCGCATCACCTTCCCGGTCGAGACCGCGATGGGCGGCCTGCCCAAACTCGACTACACCCGCTCGCTGTCGCGCTACGGCCTCAGCCAGGTGACGGTCGTCTTCAAGGACGGCACCGACATCTTTTTCGCCCGCCAGCTCGTCGGCGAACGCATCCAGCAGGTCAAGGACCAGCTTCCCGCTGGTGTCGAGGTCGCGATGGGTCCGGTCTCGACCGGGCTCGGCGAGATCTTCATGTACACCGTCGAAGCGAAAGCGGGCGCCAAGACGCAAAGCGGTCACGACTATTCGCTGACCGATTTGCGCACGGTGCAGGACTGGATCATCAAGCCGCAGCTTCGCAACGTGCCAGGGGTGATCGAGGTCAACACCATCGGCGGCTTCGAGCGGCAATTCCACGTGCTGCCGGACCCGGGCAAGCTGATGGCCTACCGGCTCGGCTTTCGCGACGTCATGACGGCGCTCGCCGCCAACAACGCCAATGTGGGCGCCGGCTATATCGAGCGCAACGGCGAGCAATATCTGGTTCGCTCGCCGGGCCAGGTCGGCAATATCAGCGAGATCCAGGACATCGTCATCGGCTCGCGCGGCGGCAATCCCGTCCGGATCAGGGACGTCGCGACCGTCACGGAAGGCCGCGATCTGCGCACGGGCGCCGCGACGCGCGATGGCGAGGAGACCGTGCTCGGCACCGCCATGCTGCTGATCGGCGAGAACAGCCGCACCGTGGCCCGCCGCGTCGCGACCCGTCTGGAGGACATCGCCAAATCGCTGCCCGATGGCGTCGTAACGCGAACCGTCTATGACCGCACCGATCTGGTCGAAGCCACCATCCGCACGGTCAAGAACAACCTCCTCGAGGGCGCGGCGCTGGTGGTGGCCGTGCTGTTCCTGATCCTCGGCAACATCCGCGCCGCGCTCGTGGTGGCCTGCGTCATTCCGCTGTCCATGGCGATGACGATCACCGGCATGGTCGAGACAAAGGTCAGCGCGAACCTGATGAGCCTCGGGGCGATCGACTTCGGCATCATCGTCGACGGTGCCGTGATCATCGTCGAGAATTGCCTGCGCATGCTGGCCGCGGCCCAACGCGAGAAAGGCGGCCTGCTCACGACCTCCGAGCGGCTGCGCGCGATCCTGCGCGGGTCGAGCGAGGTGATCAAGCCGAGCCTTTTCGGAACGCTGATCATCGCCGTGGTCTATCTGCCCGTGCTGACGCTGACGGGCGTCGAGGGCAAGATGTTCACACCGATGGCGTTGACCGTGCTGATGGCGCTGGGCGCAGCCGTGCTGTTCTCGATCACCTTCGTGCCGGCGGCCGTCGCCATCTTCGTCACCGGCAAAGTGTCCGAGCACGAAAACCTGTTCATGCGGATCGCCAAGCGCGCCTATCTCCCCCTACTCCGCTTTGCCATCGACAACCGGCTCGCGGTCGCCGTCATGGCTGCATTCATCGTGGCGGCAAGCGGCATCGCCGCTTCGCGGATGGGCGGCGAGTTCATTCCAAGCCTGGACGAAGGCGACGTCGCGCTGGCGTCGATCCGGATTCCCGGCACCAGTCTGACGCAATCGCTGGACCTGCAGAAGGCACTGGAAAAGCGCATCACGCAAATTCCGGAGGTGAAGGAGTTTTTCACCCGCATCGGCACCGCTGAGATCGCGACCGATCCGATGTCCCCGGCGCAGACCGACGGCTACATCATGCTGAAGCCGCGCAGCGAATGGCCCGACCCGGGCAAATCGAAATCGGAGGTGATCGAAGCCATCGACAAGGCCGCCGACGACATTCCCGGCAGCGCCTATGAGATCTCCCAGCCGATCCAGTTCCGCGTCAACGAGTTGATCTCGGGGGTGCGCAGCGACGTCGGCGTCAAGATCTTCGGCGACGACCTCGACATCCTGCAGGGCGCAGCCAAGCAGGTCGAGGCGGCGATCCGCGGCATCCGGGGCGCCAGCGACGTCAAGATCGAGCAGGTCGCAGGGCTTCCGATCCTCACCGTCCGTCTCGATCGCCAGGCGCTCGCCCGCTACGGCCTCAGCGTCGGTGAGGTGCAGGGCATCGTCGAGATCGCGGTCGGCGGCAAATCGGCCGGCAAGCTGTTCGAGGGCGATCGCCGCTTCGACATCGTGGTTCGCCTGCCGGAGCATTTGCGTGGCAATCTCGAGGCGATCCGGGCGATCCCGATCCCGCTGCCGCCCGGCGAGGACGCAGCAACCGGCACGGCCGTTCGCACCGCGCTGTCCGCCTCCCCGCTCACCCAGATGCGCTATGTGCCGCTGTCGTCGGTCGCAACCGTCGATGCGACGCCCGGCCCGAACCAGATCAGCCGCGAGAACGGCAAGCGGCGCATCGTCGTCACCGCCAATGTCCGCGCGCGCGACCTCGGCTCCTTCGTCACCGAAGCCGAGACGGCCGTCGCCGAGAAGGTCAAGCTACCTCCGGGCTACTGGATCGGCTGGGGCGGCCAATTCGAGCAATTGGTCTCCGCGACAAAACGACTGATGATCGTGGTGCCGGTGGCGCTTCTGCTAGTGTTCCTGCTGCTGTTCATGGGCATGGGATCGGCGGCGGACGCGGCGCTGGTGTTTTCCGGCGTGCCGCTGGCGCTGACCGGCGGCGTCGCCGCGCTCTTGCTGCGCGGCATTCCCCTGTCCATCAGCGCCGGTGTCGGCTTCATCGCGCTGTCGGGCGTCGCCGTCCTCAACGGCCTCGTCATCATCGCCTTCATCGAGCGGCTGCGCAGCGAGGGGCGGCCCCTCGTGGAGGCCGTGCGCGAAGGCGCGCTGACGCGGCTGCGCCCGGTGCTGATGACGGCGCTGGTCGCCTCGCTCGGCTTCGTGCCGATGGCGCTTGCGACCGGTGCCGGCGCCGAGGTGCAGCGGCCGCTGGCGACCGTGGTGATCGGCGGCATCATCTCCTCGACCGTGCTGACATTGCTGGTGCTGCCCGCGCTCTACGTGCTGTTCCGCCGTGACGCCGCAAACGAAACGCCTACAATGGCGCCTGATTTGGCGACGTCCGGGGAGCGCTAGAATTGGGCAGCCAGGACCATCACGGTCATCACCACCATGATCATGGCGACCATGGTCATGGTCACGACCACGGTCACGGCCATGTCCATGCCCCCGCCAATTTCGGCAAGGCGTTCGCGCTCGGTATCACGCTCAACACCGCGCTGGTCGTGGCCGAGGCGATCTACGGCTATCTCGGCAACTCCACCGCCCTGCTCGCGGACGCCGGCCATAATCTGTCCGACGTCCTCGGTCTGGTCGTGGCCTGGGGCGCCTCGATCGCGGCACGGCGCGCGCCGAGCGGCCGCTTCACCTACGGTTTTCGCGCCTCCACCATCCTGGCGGCGCTGGCCAATGCGGTGTTCCTGCTGGTCGCGACCGGCGCAATCGGCTGGGAGGCGATCCTGCGCCTGCGCGAGCCGGAGCCGGTCGCGGGCGTGACCGTGATGGTGGTCGCCGGCATCGGCATCCTCATCAACGGTTTTACCGCCCTGCTGTTCGCAAGCGGACGCAAGGACGACATCAATATTGAAGGCGCCTATCTGCACATGGCCGCCGACGCTGCGGTCTCGCTCGGCGTCGTGGTCTCGGCCGCGCTGATCATCTGGACCGGCTGGCTCTGGCTCGATCCCGTCACCAGCCTCGTCATCTGCGCCACCATCCTGTGGAGCACGACCAGCCTCTTGCGCGGCTCGATCGACATGTCGATGGCGGCAGCGCCCAAGGGCACCGACCTCGCCGCGATCAGAGCTTTCCTGCTCGCGCGTCCCGGCGTGTCGGCGATCCATGATCTCCACGTCTGGCCGATCTCGACCACCGAGACGGCACTGACCTGCCACCTCGTCATGCCCGCTGGGGCCGGCGATGCCTTCCTGATGGAGACGGCGCAGCTCCTGAAGGCGACCCATCGCATCGGCCACACCACGCTTCAGATCGAGACCCATCCGGACAATGGCTGCGCGCTGGCGCCGGATGATGTGGTGTGAGAGGGGTGCGTAGCCGCTCCAGTCTCCGCTGTCGTCCTGGACAAACGAAGCGCAATCCGGGATCCATAACCACAGTGCGTGGTTTGGCGAAGACTCGGAGTGACCAGCTTCGCGCCAAAGTTCTCCCTGTGGTTATGGGTCCCTGCGCGCGCGGGAACGACACGGAGTGTGGGGCAGTACGGCACACTACGTCGCGAGGCAGCGAATCCTACCCCGCCTTCGCGGTCACGATCCAGATCGCGCCCTGCAACGCGACGCTCTGCCCCTTCTGGAACGGCGCCAGCATCTCGCGGATCGAGGCTTTTGCAGCTGCGTACGTCTCCGGCGGATGTCCCTGCAGCGCGCGGCTGGCGGGGCCGATCTGCAAGGCGCCATCAACCGCGGCATCGAGGCCGCCGCCGATCGCCACATCCATCGCCAGATTGCGCGGCTCCATCGCCATGTCGACGAAACCCGCTCCCTTCAGGATGCGCATCACGCGCTCTTCCGAGGCGAAAGCGAACGGGCCCGGCTCCTCCGGCCCGACCGGCGGCATCTTCGGCACGTGTTTGTAGACCGCCATCAGCGGCGCCATCATCCACGGATTTTCCTTTGGCTCGCGCCAGCATACGAAGGCGAGCCGCCCGGTCGGCTTCAGCGCTCGCCGCAGATTGGTGAAGGAGGCAATGGGATCGGCAAAGAACATCACGCCGAAGCGCGAGGCCAAGAGATCGAAGCTCGCCGGCTCGAACGGATGCACGGTGGCGTCGGCCAGCACGAAATCGAGCGGCAGGCCCTTTGGCGCAAACGCGCGCGCCTGTGACAGCATCGGCTCGGACACGTCGAGGCCGAGCGCGAACCCATCGGGCGCCACCGCCTTGGCGAACGCGAACGTCGTCGCGCCGGAGCCGCAGCCGACATCGAGGACGCGCTCCCCGGGCCTCGGCTTGGCGCGTTCGATCAGCGCGTCGGCAATCGGTCCGAGCAGGCTCTCCTGCGCCGCGTGGCGATCGGCCCAGCGCTGGCCGCTCGGGCCGTTCCAATAGGCGATCTGGTCGGCGTTTTGCTCGTGGCCGCTTGGCTGCTGCATGGTGTTCCCGGTCATTCCCATTCGCGATGCCCATCCCGTCGCGGTTTTGCAACCACTCAGGGGCGATACCACGTCGGGATGGCGGGCGCACCCTTCAAGGAGTTAAGGCTGGTCGCGCTCCGGGGCCCGGAATTACGAGATTACGCTGGTCGAACGGTCCTGGCTGATGCGTCGCGCTTGCCGCAGACAAGCCCGGCAGACATGTCGGTAGATGAGATCGAGCAGAGCACACATTGGCCAACCCTCCGTTGTGACTTGCGGGCGGACATTGGCCGATGCCGGTACTGGCGCCTGTGATGTTCGTCACATTAGGCGCCTTTGCCTCCAGGGCACACTGCGACTACTCTGATCACATTGCGATTTGGGGCTGCAATGGGCGCATTTCGGATTTTTCTATTTTTATTGACGGTCTTGTGTCTCGGCTGCGGATCGGCGCACGCTGAAAAGCGCGTGGCTCTCGTCATCGGCAATTCCGCCTACAAGAGCGTGCCCCGGCTGACCAATCCGGTGAACGACGCCTCGCTGGTCGGCGGCATGTTCAGGAAGGCCGGCTTCGACACCGTGGACGTCAAGCTCGACCTGAGCGTCGTCGACATGCGCAAGGCCCTGCGCGAGTTCGGCAGCAAGGCGCGCGAGGCCGAGGTCGCCGTCATCTATTATGCCGGCCACGGGATCGAGCTGGACGGCAACAATTATCTCATTCCGACCGACGCCGCGCTGGAAACCGATACCGATGTCTTCGACGAGGCTTTCCCGCTCGATCGGCTGTTGTTCGCCATCGAGCCGGCCAAGCAGCTTCGCCTCGTCATTCTCGATGCCTGTCGCGACAATCCCTTCGCCAAGACGATGAAACGGACGGTGGCCGCACGCGCCATCGGCCGCGGCCTTGCCAAGGTCGAGCCGACCAGCCCGAACACCATGATCGCCTTCGCCGCCAAGGCCGGTTCGACGGCCTCGGACGGCGACTCCAAGAACAGCCCGTTTGCCGCAGCCCTGGTCGAGCGGCTGCCGACGCCGGGGCTCGACCTGCGCAAGGCTTTCGGCTTCGTCCGTGACGACGTGCTCAAGAACACCGCTTACAAGCAGGAGCCCTATGTGTACGGCTCGCTCGGCGGCGACGACGTTCCGCTGATCGCGGCGAAGCCTGTCGTCGCCGGGCCCCAAGCAAATCCCGATAGCGAGATTCGGCGCGACTACGAATTGGCGCTTCAGCTTGGGACACGCGACGGATGGACCGCCTTCCGCTTTCCGAGCGGCTTCTATACCGATCTCGCCAAAGGCCAGTTGAACAAGATCGCCGCCGAGGAAACCCGTGCGACCACGGCAGACAAGGCCCGGCAGGCGGAAGAGGAGAAGGCCCGCCTCGCCGCCGAGCGCGCCAACAAGGCCGAACAGGAGAAGGCGGCAGCCGCGGCCAAGGTGGCCGAGGAGAAGCGTCTCGCTGCCGAGAAGGCCAAGCAGATCGAGGAGGCCAAGGCCGCCGCTGCGGAGCAACGACGGAAGGACGCCGAGGCGGCAGTCGCGAAGGCAATGGCCGAGAAGCAGGCCGCGGAGAAGGCGCTCGCCGAGAAGCTGGCGAACGACAAGGCCGCCGCCGAGACGGCCGCAAAGCTGGCCGCGGAGAAACAGGCCTCTGCCAGCGCGGAGCAGAAGGTCGCAGCGATAGCGCCCTCTTCGACCCCGCCGACAATGTCGCCGCAGGAAACGACGAAGCTGGTTCAGTCGGAGCTGCGCCGCGTCGGCTGTCTCTCCGCCTCCGCGGATGGCGACTGGAACGCTTCGTCTCAACGTTCGCTGACGCTGTTCAACAAATACGCCGGCACGAAGTTCGATGCCAAGCTCGCGAGCTTCGATGCGCTGGATGCGATCAAGGCCAAGCCGGGACGCGTCTGCCCGCTGGTCTGCGACCATGGCTTCAAGGCCGATGGCGATGCCTGCGTGAAGATCACCTGTCGCGCTGGCTACCGCGTCAATGACGACAACGAATGCGAGAAGGTGCAGGACAAGAAGCCGGTCGCCAAGCGCGACGACGCGCCCGCACGGGACACGGAACGCAAGAAGACCGAAGCTGCTCCGTCCAAACCGCAATCGGGACAGGCCGGCTGCCGTCCGGTCCGGCCCGGCTGCCGCCTCGAAGGCAATTCGCCGGCGCTCTTTGCGAAGGGGAATATGGGCGGATACACAAACGTGGAAGTCTGCAACTGAGTTGCGCTTTGGGCTCCGGACCCGACGTAGCCGGTCTCATCCGCGCGCATTACGGCCGCATTGGTTTCACCGAATGGCCACATCGGAATCAGATGCCAACCAGATTTCGTCGATAGGTTTCGCCATTCCTCAAACTGGAAAAGGCATGACCATGCGCAGCTTCACGGCATCCGTCATCGTTGCAGCTCTCTGTCTCGGAACACCGGCTCTGGTGCAGGCACAGGGCGCATCGTCGCAACCCGGCGCGGAACAGCCGTCCACGCAGTCCAGCACGGAAATCCGGAGCATACAGGTTGTGGACGTCAAGGAATTGCAGCCGGCCGTGCGCGCGAAGGTCGATGAACTCGTGGCGCACACAAGCGACAAGGACATCCAGTCGCTCCGGCAGTCCATCGACGCCACACCGCAAGCAGCCTCCGTGCTCAAGGCCAAGGGCTTAAGCTCGTCACAAGTCGTCGCGATCAACATCGCCGACGGCGTCCTGACGATGTTCACCAAGACAGCCTGACAATCAGGCGGGGTTCCGGGCCGAGGCGTTGCGCAGCGGCGGCGAACACGATCGCCGCCTCCTCGGGCGCGCTCGGCCCTTGCTCCGACACCCGCCGAGGCGCTAAAGAGGCGCCGTGGGGCGGTTAGCTCAGCTGGTTAGAGCATCTCGTTTACACCGAGAGGGTCCGCGGTTCGAATCCGTGACCGCCCACCAGCCTTCGCTCGCTTCGCGAGCTACGGCTCGGCAGGCCAGCATTCGTGCTCGTGGCGCGAAGCGAGCGAAGGCTGCCGCGCCGAAGCCGAACCGGTGAAGGCGGGCTCTGAGCCGCGAGCTTCGGCTCGACAAGCCAACCTCAATCCTGCGGCCTCCCCGGCAGCAGCGGCACCGCGTCGATCCACACCGCCGCCGACTGGCACCAGATCTGCCTGACGGGGCGCAATTTGTCGCGCTGACGGATAGAGCCCCAACGGATGCCCCAATCGTCGGCCTGGTCGCCCTCGCCGCTGGTGAACAGCGGGGAACCGCAATCGGCGCAGAAGTGCTGGAAGCGCATCCGGCCGTTGTCGCCGCGCTTGCCGTAGATCTTGGGCGTGCCGCCGGTCAGGCGGACATCAGCGCCGGCACAGACGGCGGTCACCCGGAACGGCGAGCCGGTCAGTGTCTGGCAATCGGTGCAGTGACAGACCGAGACGGCCTCCGGATCGACCTCGGCCTCAAAGGTGATTGTCCCGCAATGGCATTGCCCGTCGATCTGCATCGGCCTCCTCCCCCTGCCCCCAAAACAAAAACGGCGCCCGAAGGCGCCGTTTTATCATCTTTTCGCTAAGCCTCAGTGAGCGGTCAGGCCGCCGGCGGCTTCATCGCCATCCGGCTTCACCGTCACCTTGGTGTCCTCTTCCCAGACGATCGGCACCGGCTTCTTCACCAGCGCCTTGGCGACGACGTCGTCGAGGCGCGAGACCGGGATGATCTCCATGCCGCCCTTGATCGCATCGGAAATCTCCGTGAGATCCTTGGCGTTGTCCTCGGGGATCAGCACCGTCTTGATGCCGCCGCGGGCCGCAGCCAGCAGCTTCTCCTTGAGGCCGCCGATCGGCAGCACCCGGCCGCGCAGCGTGATCTCGCCGGTCATCGCGACATCGTGGCGGACCGGGATGCCGGTCATGACCGAGATGATCGCGGTGGCCATGGCGACGCCCGCGGACGGACCGTCCTTCGGCGTCGCGCCCTCCGGCACGTGCACATGGATGTCGCGGCGATCGAACATCGGCGGCTCGATGCCGTAGTTGATCGCGCGCGAGCGGACGTAGGACGCCGCCGCCGAGATCGACTCCTTCATCACGTCACGCAGATTGCCCGTGACCGTCATCTTGCCCTTGCCGGGCATCATGACGCCTTCGATGGTCAGCAACTCGCCGCCGACATCGGTCCAGGCAAGGCCGGTGACGATGCCGACCTGCGGCTCGCTCTCGATCTCGCCGAAGCGGTACTTCGGCACGCCGAGCAACTCTTCCAGAGTCTTCTCGGTGACCTTGACCGACTTCTTCTTGGAGATCATCAGCTCCTTCACCGCCTTGCGGGCGAGTGTGGAGAGCTCACGCTCCAGGTTACGCACGCCCGCTTCGCGGGTGTAGCGGCGGATCAGAAGCAGCAGCGCGTCGTCGTCGATCGAGAACTCCTTGGAGTCTAGGCCGTGCTTGGACACCGCGTTCGGGATCAGATGCTTGCGCGCGATCTCGACCTTCTCGTTCTCGGTGTAGCCGGCGATCCGGATGATCTCCATGCGGTCCATCAGCGGGCCTGGAATATTGAGCGTATTCGCGGTCGTGATGAACATCACGTTGGACAGATCGTAGTCGACCTCGAGATAGTGGTCGTTGAAGGTCCCGTTCTGCTCGGGGTCGAGGACCTCGAGCAGAGCCGAGGACGGATCGCCGCGGAAATCGGCGCCCATCTTGTCGATCTCGTCCAGCAGGAACAGCGGATTGGACGACTTCGCCTTCCGCATCGACTGGATGATCTTGCCGGGCATCGAGCCGATATAGGTGCGGCGGTGACCGCGGATCTCGGCCTCGTCACGCACGCCGCCGAGCGAGACGCGCACGAACTCACGCCCCGTCGCCTTCGCGATCGACTTGCCGAGCGAGGTCTTGCCGACGCCGGGAGGACCGACGAGGCACAGGATCGGGCCCGTGAGCTTGTTGGCGCGCGACTGCACCGCCAGGTACTCGACGATGCGTTCCTTGACCTTCTCCAGACCATAGTGATCGGAGTCCAGGATGGCTTGCGCCGCTTCCAGATCCTTCTTCACCTTGGACTTCTTGTTCCACGGGATCGACAGCAGCCAATCCAGGTAGTTGCGCACGACGGTCGCTTCCGCGGACATCGGCGACATCTGGCGCAGCTTCTTCAATTCATGCTGCGCCTTCTCGCGCGCTTCCTTGGAGAGCTTGGTCTTGGCGATCTTCTCTTCGAGATCGGCGAGCTCGTCGCGACCGTCGTCGTCGCCGAGCTCCTTCTGGATCGCCTTCATCTGCTCGTTGAGATAATACTCGCGCTGGGTCTTCTCCATCTGGCGCTTGACGCGTGAGCGGATGCGCTTCTCGACCTGCAGCACCGAGATCTCGCTCTCCATCAGACCCAGCACCTTCTCCAGGCGCGTGGTGACGGACAGCGTCTCCAGGATACCCTGGCGATCGGCGATCTTGACCGCGAGATGCGAGGCAACGGTGTCGGCGAGCTTGGCGAAATCGGTGATCGCCTGCACGACGCCGACGACCTCGGCCGAGATCTTCTTGTTGAGCTTCACATAGCTCTCGAAGTCGGACACGACCGAGCGCGCCAGCGCTTCCGCCTCGACCGACTTCGCATCGGTATCGGCCAGCGCAATGGCGGTCGCTTCGTAATAGTCGGCGCGATCGGTGTATTTCTGCACGCGCGCACGCTCGAGCCCTTCGACCAGCACCTTTACGGTGCCGTCGGGAAGCTTCAAGAGCTGCAGCACGCTGGCAAGCGTACCGGTCTCGTAAATGGCGTCGGGCGCCGGATCATCGTCGGACGCGTTCTTCTGCGTCGCGAGCATGATCAGCGCGTCGTTCTTCATCACCTCTTCGAGCGCGCGGATCGACTTCTCGCGACCGACGAAGAGCGGAACGATCATGTGCGGGAAGACGACGATGTCGCGCAGCGGCAGCACGGGATAGGCGTGCGTTTCGCCATGAACGATGGTTGGCCTGGGTTTTGGATTAGTCATGGCCTTTTCCTTTTGCTTTGCCCCCTTGCACGCAGCCCGCCATGCTCATGCGCAACCGCCACAAGGTGCCGAGGTGATCCGCAAAACCGATCGGTCCGTTTATCGCGTTGGACCGGCTCGCCGGATCGGAACTGAGGCGAATCTGGAAGAGAATTTTCGCTCGCCGCCGACATTAGGTGGCTATCGACCCGGGGGGTGTCAAGTCATTGAAAAACGCGCGCCATCAGGCGCTTACGCAACGCGGTAAGCGACGCAACACCGGCTGCGGAGATACATTTCCGCAGCCCAGTTTGAGGATACAATTGGAGCGTTCCAGCGCCGAAAGATCAGGCGCTGGCGTTCTCGACGGCGCGATCGGACCGATCGGCGTAGATGTAGAGCGGACGCGCCGTTCCTTCCACGACTTCGCGCGAAATCACGACCTCTTCCACACCTTCCAGGCCCGGCAGATCGAACATGGTCTCGAGCAGGATCGCCTCGAGGATCGAACGAAGGCCCCGCGCACCGGTCTTGCGCTCGATCGCCTTGCGGGCAACCGCGCCAAGCGCCTCGTCGGCGAAGGTCAGCTCGATGTTCTCCATCTCGAACAGCCGCTGGTACTGTTTCACCAGCGCGTTCTTCGGCTCGGTGAGGATCTTCTTCAGCGAGGTCTCATCGAGGTCCTCGAGCGTCGCCACGACCGGCAGACGGCCGACGAACTCGGGGATGAGGCCGTACTTCAGAAGGTCTTCAGGCTCGACGTGACGGAAGATCTCGCCGGTACGGCGGTCTTCCGGCGCCATCACCTGGGCCGCGAAGCCGATCGAGGTCGACCGTCCGCGCGCCGAGATGATCTTCTCGAGGCCGGCGAAGGCACCGCCGCAGATGAACAGGATGTTGGTGGTATCCACCTGCAGGAATTCCTGCTGCGGATGCTTGCGGCCGCCCTGCGGCGGGACCGAAGCCACCGTACCTTCCATGATCTTGAGCAGTGCCTGCTGCACGCCCTCACCCGACACGTCGCGCGTGATCGAGGGGTTGTCGGACTTGCGGCTGATCTTGTCGATTTCGTCGATGTAGACGATGCCGCGCTGGGCGCGCTCGACGTTGTAGTCGGCGGCCTGGAGCAGCTTCAGGATGATGTTCTCGACGTCTTCGCCGACATAGCCGGCCTCGGTCAGCGTCGTCGCATCGGCCATGGTGAACGGCACGTCCAGGATGCGGGCGAGCGTCTGCGCAAGCAGCGTCTTGCCCGAGCCGGTCGGACCGATCAGCAGGATGTTCGACTTCGCGAGCTCGACGTCGTTGTGCTTGGTCTGGTGGTTGAGGCGCTTGTAGTGGTTGTGCACCGCGACCGACAGGACCTTCTTCGCATGGCTCTGGCCGATCACGTAGTCGTCCAGGACCTTGCAGATTTCCTTCGGCGTCGGAATGCCGTCGCGCGACTTGACCAGCGAGGATTTGTTTTCCTCGCGGATGATGTCCATGCAGAGCTCGACGCACTCGTCGCAGATGAAGACCGTGGGACCCGCGATCAGTTTGCGGACTTCGTGCTGGCTCTTGCCGCAGAACGAGCAATATAGCGTGTTCTTGGAGTCGCTCGTGCCGACCTTACTCATTCATGTCTCCGTCCGCGGTTCGATCCCGTTCCGCTCGATCGCTCCATTCCGACACAGTGGTCGGCATGAAGCTTAAGTAGAGCAAATTCCGTACCAAAAAAGACCCTACGCGTTACATCCCGTGCGAATCACGGTCACTCGATTCTCCGCGATCATAGCCGATCAATCGTAGCCAACCATGCTGTCACCCGACTATCAAGAATTCGCTAATCGGGGGTCGCCGGCTACCCGTGACAATACCGTGATTTCCGGTCTTGGCACGGGCGAAGTGATCGAAATCACCCCGGCGTTGCTGGATTACCACGAAAAACAAGCACGAAAGCGGAACTTTCTGCTTGTCGCAGGGCGCAAATACCGTTTTGCGACGCGCGCACGCGTCCATAGCGTGAACGCCAACTGACGGTATGAGGCGATCCCAAGGAGTTGCCCAAGGGCTGAACAAGGGATCGCCGCAGAGCCCTGAACAAGGGATCGCCGCAGAGCCCCAGTAGTGCTACGGGGTCTTCGCCGCCGCCGGTTCCTCGGCACGCTTGTCGATGACCTTGTCGACCAGGCCGAACTCCTTGGCGTCGTTCGCGGTCAGGAACTTGTCGCGTTCCAGCGCGTCCTCAATCGCCTTGTAGGTCTGGCCGGTGTGCTTCACGTAGATCTCGTTGAGCCGCTTCTTCAGGTTCAGGATTTCCTGCGCGTGCAGCATGATGTCGGTGGCCTGGCCCTGGAAGCCGCCGGAGGGTTGATGGACCATGATGCGCGCGTTCGGCAGCGAGAAGCGCATGTCCTTCTCGCCGGCGGCGAGCAGCAGCGAGCCCATCGAGGCCGCCTGCCCCGTGCACAGCGTCGAGACCGGCGGGCGGATGAACTGCATGGTGTCGTAGATCGCAAGGCCCGACGTCACCACGCCGCCCGGCGAATTGATGTACATCGAGATTTCCTTCTTCGGATTTTCCGCCTCGAGGAACAACAGCTGTGCGACGACCAGCGTCGACATGCCATCCTCGACCGGACCGGTCAGGAAGATGATGCGCTCCTTCAAGAGGCGCGAGAAGATGTCGTAGGCGCGCTCGCCACGGTTGGTCTGCTCGACCACCATGGGCACGAGGTTCATGTAGGTTTCAACCGGATCGCGCATGAGTCACCTAGGGTTTTTAAGAGGCGGACATCGCCAGGCTTGACTGCCAGTTTGAGCTGGATCTGCTGAAGGCCGATGGACGTCCCGTGATGCAGGAACTTAGTAGAGGTAGAAGGCGTACCGACAGATATAGCCCAATTCGCGCCTGACAAGTGCGGAGCGCATTAAGGCTTAATCCGTCGGGCAGTTGAAGCTGATTCGCACAAAGAGGCCCAGCCGGCCATCTGGCTAGCTGGGCCTCTTCGCTGATCATCCTTAATGGATGGCTGCCTCAGAGCCCCATTCCGATGGTATCGGAACGGGCCTCAGGCCGCGGTCTTTTCCGCTTCGTCGTCCTTGTAGAGGTCCTCGCGCGAGACCTTCTTCTCGGTCACGTTGGCGAGCTCGAGGATGAAGTCGACGACCTTGTCCTCATAGATCGGTGCACGGAGCTGGGCCAACGCCTGGGCGTTGCTGCGGTAATAGTCCCAGACCTCCTTCTCGCGGCCGGGCATCGAGCGGGCGCGCTCGATCACGGCGCGGCCGACCTCGTCGTCGGTCACAGTGATCTTGTTCTTCTCGCCGATCTCGGAGAGCACGAGACCGAGCCGCACGCGGCGGTCGGCGATCTTGCGGTACTCCTCCTTGGCCTTGTCTTCAGTGGTGTCCTCGTCGGCAAAGGTCTTGCCGGCGGAGTCCATCTCGGCCTTGACCGAGTTCCACATCAGATTGAACTCCTCGTCGACCAGCGAGGGCGGCGCCTCGAAGCGATGGGCTTCGTCGAGGCGGTCGAGCAGCGCGCGCTTGACGCGCTGGCGCGTCGCGCCGGCGAACTCGACGTTCAGACGCTCGCGCGCGGCTTCCTTGAGCTTGTCCAGCGATTCCAGGCCAAGCGTCTTGGCGAACTCGTCGTCGATCGCGATGTCCTGCGGCGCCTCGATCGAGGTCGCGGTGGTCTCGAACTCGGCCGGCTGGCCGGCGAGCTTGTCGTTCATGTAGTTCTTCGGGAACGACACCTTCAGCGTGCGGGTCTCGCCCGCGCCGATGCCGATCAGTTGCTCCTCGAAGCCGGGAATGAAGGTGTTGGAGCCGATCACGACCTGGATGCCTTCGCCGGTGCCGCCCTCGAAGACTTCGCCGTTGATGGAGCCCTTGAAGTTGATGGTGACGCGGTCGCCGGAGGCGGCCTTTTCGCCCTCGGCCTTCGCGGCATAGCCGCGGTTGGTGTCGGCGATGCGCTTGATCGCCTCGTCGACATCGGCGTCGGTGACATCGGCGACGGGCTTCTCGACCTGGAAGGACTTGAAGTCGGCGAGCGCGATTGCCGGCACCACCTCGATCGCAACCGTGTAGGTCAGATCGGTCTTGCCGCTCAGGAGCTCCTCGACCTCGGCCTGCTCGCTCGGCATGGTGATCTTGGGCTCGGTCGCAAGGCGGAAGCCGCGCTCGGAGAACAGCTGCGTGTTGGTGTCGCGGATGGTCTGGTCGATGGTCTCGGCCATCACCGAGCGGCCGTAGACCTTCTTCAGGTGAGCAACCGGCACCTTGCCGGGACGGAAGCCGTTGATGCGGACCTTGTCCTTGAGGTCAACGAGCTTGGCACCAGCCTTGGCGTCGAGATCAGACGCGGGAACGCTGATCTTGAACTCGTGCTTCAAACCTTCCGAGAGGGTCTCTGTGACCTGCATGGCGTCCAATCTTCTTCTCGTTCGGTCCCGGCGCGCATGCATCGGGACGCTGTCATCAATCGATCCGGCGCGAGGCAAACGCCTCAACGCCGGTGCTTCATCGAACCGGCTCCCGGCGGACAAACTCCGCGCGAAAGCAGGTCTCGTAATCCGTGCAAACGCGATAAGCGCTTGGTGCGGGCGGAGGGACTCGAACCCCCACAACTTTCGTCACTGGAACCTAAATCCAGCGCGTCTACCAGTTCCGCCACGCCCGCGTGAATTTGCATCCAAACCGGCCGCGATGCCGCGGGCGGCCGGGCTTATAACATGTGCCTGACTGTTCGCAGCAAAAAAATGGCCCGATGGAGGCAGGCTTTACGTAGGCACGATCGCTGGACTTATCCAGCGTGGCGTGGTCCGGATCGGCCCATGAAAACGCGGTTCTTTGACCCGACCCGACGTGAGCTTTTGGCCAGCCTTGCCGCCGGGCTTGGCACCGGGCTTGGCGCCTCGGCGGCCGGGTTGGTCGCCAGCAGTGCCGCGCCGGCCCTGACCGCCCAGCTTTCCCTTCAGGCAAGGCCGCAAACCCTGGCTCTCAGGCCGGGGCAGCCCGCTACACCAATCTGGGAGCTGGCCGCCGTAAGCCACCTCGGGAACGTCCGTCTCAAGCGCGGCGATCGCTGCGAGGTGGTGTTTCGCAACGACCTGCCTGTCCCGCTTGCCCCAACCTGGTACGGCCTCAATGGCCCAGCCGCGGCCGACCCGCTGCGCGGGCGCGCGCCCGCCCCGCCCGGGACGACCGAAACCTCAATTATTTCAGTACCAAGCGCGGGAACCCTGCTGGCGGACTTCCGCCTGTTCGAGGACGTCCTGACGCGGCCTGCGCGCCCGCTTCCGGTCATCGCGCAGGAGGCAAACACTGGCATCGTCGATCGCGACGAGGTCCTGCTGATCGAGGAATGGCGGCTGCGGTCAGACGGCACCGCACTCCCCCCGGGACGCGCTCCAAAGGACGCGACGCCGCTCTATACGCTTAACGGGCAGACTTCATTTGAACTCTCAGCTGCAGCTGGCGAGCGTTTGCGGCTGCGCTTTATCAACGGCTCCCAACGCACTGTTCTGGCGATCAAATTAGAAAACCACGACGTCCGGGTGATGGCCCTGGACGGACAACCAGCCGAACCGTTTCCGGCGCGCAATGGCGCTCTGGTCCTGGCCCCGGGCGGGCGTGCCGATGCCATCGTGGATGCGGCCAGCTCGGCCCCGATTCTGCTCCATGACGGCAAGGAGGCGCATCCGATCGGCTCGCTTGCCGTCTCCGGCAGGCTGGAGCGCCGCGCGCCGCTGTTGCCGCCGCAGCCGCTTCCTTCCAACGACCTGCCCGACAAGCTCGATCTCAGAGGAGCCCTGCGGTTCGATGTCGCGCTCGGCGCGGCCGATGCTGGGTGGGCACGGTGTGCCGACTTCTCCAGATCCTCCGCCTCGGCCTTCCGCGCCAAGCCCGGCCGCACCGTCGTGCTGGCCCTCAAGAACCCCGGCCCAATGTCGACCGTCTTCCATCTGCACGGCCACCACTTCCGCCTGCTCGACAAGCTCGACGACGGCTGGAAGCCGTACTGGCTCGACACGCTCGCGGTCGAGCCCAGCCAGACCCAGCGCATCGCCTTTGCGGCGACCGCATCCGGACAATGGCTGCTCGAATCCGTCGTCACGGACTGGGCCGCGCCGCGGCTGGTGCGCTGGTATGGGGTGGAGTGAGGTTGCGGCTATGCGTGCGGTTTGGCCGTCAGTTCGATGCCGAGCGCCTTCATCACTGCGATGGTCGTTTTGAGCGTCGGATTGCCGTCGGTACTGAACGAGCGATAGAGCTGCTCGCGAGAAAGACCGGTTTCCTTGGCAATCTGCGCCATCCCCTTCGCACGGGCGACGACGCCAAGCGCATGCGCGATATAGGCAGCGTCCTCGGTTTTGAACGCCTCTTCCATGAACACGGCAATGGCTTCATCGGATTGAAGGTCCTCGGCCGGATCGTAAGTCGTCAGCTTCTTGCCCATCTTTATTCGCTCCACATCTCGGCAAGGCGCTTGGCCTCCTTGATGTCTTTCGCCTGCGTGGCCTTGTCGCCCCCACACAGCAAAATGATGATCGTCTTGCCCCGCTGCTGAAAATAGATCCGATAGCCGGGGCCGTGGTGGATACGCAGTTCGCTCACCCCATCGCCGACCGGCTCAACGTCGCCCGCGTGGCCTTGAGCTAGCCGATCCAACCGCGACGCGATCAACGCTCTGGCGCGCTCATCCCGCAGACGCGATCGCCACTTTCGGAACGTCTCAGTCTGCTTGAGTTCGACCACCTGTAGTTTTTAGACTACAATCGATCTCCGATCAAGTGGTCTTCGCTCCCAGAGGTAGCGAGCATCGGGCTCTCTCTCCTCGTTCCTCGAGCCGTCGGATTCATCGACCAACTCGAACCCACGCGCCTCATAGAAGCGCCGCGCCGGCGCATTACGCTGGAAGGTCCAGAGCTCGAGCCGGTCGTAGGCGCCTTTGGCGACGTCGAGGAGCTCACTGCCGGCGCTGCGGCCCTGGGCTGGGGGGAGCACGTAGAGCTGCTCGATCCAGCCCTCGCGGAACGCGATGATCCCGCTGAGCACGTCGCCGTCAAAACATCCCCACACCCGGCACGTCGGAAAGACACGCTCGCGATAGAACCAGCGGTCCTCGTCCGGCGTGTGCAGCCCGGCGAGCCATGGCATCGCCTGGTCAAACGCGATCCGATGGACTTGCGCCGCTGCGCCCATGTCGGCGAGCGCGAGCTGTCTGAGCACTAGTACTCCACCCCCAGCGCATCATAAATCCGCCGGTGCACGGCCGGCAGCGTCTCGGTCAGGTCCTCCGCGATCAGGCCCGGCCCGGCTTCGCGTCCCGCCTCGCCATGCATCCAGACGCCGATGCTGGCGGCCTCGAACGCCGGCACGCCTTGCGCCAGCAGCCCTGCGATGATGCCGGCGAGGACGTCGCCGGCGCCCGCGGTAGCGAGCCAGGGCGGCGCGTTGGCGGCGATGGTGGCGCGGCCGTCGGGGGCGGCGATGGTGGTGTCCGGGCCCTTCAGGAGCACGACGGCGCCGGAGCGCTCGGCGGCATCGCGCACGCGCTCCAGCTTGGAGCGGCCCGGAAATTTGTTGCTGAGGTCGGAGAACAGGCGCGGAAATTCGCCCTCGTGCGGGGTCAGCACCACCGCATTGTCTTGCGAGGACTTGATCGATTCGAACAGGCGCTCGGGGGTTGCGGCAAAGCTCGTCAGGGCATCGGCATCGAGCACCAGACGACGCTGCGCACTGAGCGCGGTGTGAACGAGATCGCAGGTGCGCTCTCCGATACCCGCGCCGGGGCCGATCATGCAGGTGTTGTAGCGCTTGTCGCCGAGCAGCTCGCCGAACTCGACGACGGTATCGACGGGGCGAACCATGACGGCCGTGAGCGCGGCCGCATTGATCGCGAGCGCATCGCGCGGGCTCGCCAATGTCACGAGGCCCGCCCCTGCCCGCAGTGCGCCGCGCGCGGCCAGCCGCGCAGCGCCGGTCGCCGCCGCATCGCCGGAGACCGCCAACACATGCCCCCGCGCGTATTTGTGGCCGTCGATACGCGGTACCGGAAAAGCGGCGCCCCAGACATCCGGATCGTCCTCGAACGTCTGCGGCGCGATCTCGTCGAGCACCTGCGCGTCGATGCCGATGTCGGCGACGCGCACGCGGCCGCAATGCATCCGGCCGGGGAGCAAGAGATGCGCCGGCTTCTTGCGAAAGAAGGTGACGGTCTCGGTGGCGTTCACCGCCACGCCCATCACCGCCGCGCTGGTGCCGTTGATGCCGCTCGGCAGGTCGACCGCGAGCACGGGGGCGCCGTTGGCGTTGATCGCCTCGATCATCGCGCGCGCCTCGCCACCGACGGGACGGCTGAGGCCTGCGCCGAACAGCGCATCGATGATCAGCGCCGGCCGTCCGATCGCCTGCGGATTGAACGGGAGCACCGGGTGCTTCCAGCCGCGCGCGGCGGAGGCCGCGTCGCCCTGGAGCTGGTCGCGCTCGCACATCAGGATGACTGAGACCTCCCGCCCCTGCGCGGCGAGCTCGGCGGCTGCGACAAAACCATCACCGCCATTGTTGCCGGGGCCGGCCACGATCAGAATCGGCCCCTCCTCCACCAGCGCCTGGGCGGCATCGGTGACGGCCTGGCCCGCGCTCAGCATCAACTTGAAACCGGGCGTGCCGGCCGCGATGGTGAGCTGGTCGGCGCGCTGCATTTCAGCGGTGGTCAGAACTTCCATGCCACTTCCCTGGTCCAAACGCCTTTTCAACAGGCACCGTTCCGTTCCGCCCCACCCTCGGGAACATCGATCTGCACACATATTGAACCGTTTGCCTATTTCGTAGTCTTCGGTATTTTGTGCAGGTCGGCACCACTACTCAGAGATGCTCGTTAAAAGGCTGATAACGCTCCAATAATCAGGGCATTTGCAACTTGGCATAGACCCTGCTTTCGAGGAAGCCGCTTCGGTTTGTCGTGCTCACTGGCATTTATCAAAGTGTGGCCGGCCGTTGTTGCCGGATTGGTCAG
Organism: Bradyrhizobium sp. ERR14; assembly: GCF_014198235.1. NCBI lineage: Bacteria > Pseudomonadati > Pseudomonadota > Alphaproteobacteria > Hyphomicrobiales > Nitrobacteraceae > Bradyrhizobium > Bradyrhizobium sp. ERR14. The sequence continues at coordinate 1,176,887 of NZ_JACIHD010000001.1, forward strand.
GGATCCCGGCATAGCGAAGACAAGATCGTGCGTTAAGAAAAGCGCATCCTGACGAAGACGTTGCTATTTGATCGAAAGGCCGGGAGGCGCGCAGTGAAGAAAATCGAAGCCATCATCAAGCCATTCAAGCTCGACGAGGTGAAGGAAGCGCTTCAGGAAGTCGGCCTTCAGGGCATCACCGTCACCGAAGCCAAGGGCTTTGGCCGGCAGAAGGGGCACGCCGAGCTCTACCGCGGCGCAGAATACATCGTCGACTTCCTGCCCAAGGTGAAGATCGAGATCGTGATCGGCGACGATCTGGTCGAGCGCGCCATCGACGCCATCCGCCGCGCAGCGCAGACCGGTCGCATCGGCGATGGTAAGATCTTCGTCTCCAACATCGAAGAGGCGATCCGCATCCGAACCGGCGAATCCGGGCTGGACGCTATCTGAGCCGGGTGCTATCCCGAATTTTGCGACACTCCGACTAGAAAGAAGGCTGCTTCGGCGGCCTGATTTCGTTTGTGCGGTCGCGCAAAACTCGCCCGAGCGAGAATAATTTTGCTCATCTGGAAACCGACCCGCAGAGCCAAAAGGGGTATGCATGAAGACCGCCAAAGACGTCCTGAAATCGATCAAGGACAACGACGTCAAGTACGTCGACCTGCGCTTCACCGATCCGCGCGGCAAGTGGCAGCATGTGACGTTCGACGTCAGCATGATCGACGATGACATCTTCGCCGAAGGAACGATGTTCGACGGCTCCTCGATCGCCGGCTGGAAGGCGATCAACGAGTCCGACATGTGCCTGATGCCCGATCCGGTCACCGCGACGATCGACCCGTTCTTCGCCGAGACCACCATGGTCATCACCTGCGACGTGCTCGAGCCGACCACCGGTGAGCCCTACAACCGCGACCCCCGCGGCATCGCCAAGAAGGCCGAGGCCATGGTGAAGTCGATGGGCGTGGGCGACAGCGTGTTCGTCGGCCCCGAGGCCGAGTTCTTCGTGTTCGACGACGTGCGCTATTCGGCCGAGCCCTACAAGACCGGTTTCCGGCTCGACTCCTCGGAGCTGCCGACCAACTCCGACACCGAATATGAAGGCGGCAATCTCGGCCACCGCATCCGCACCAAGGGCGGCTACTTCCCCGTGCCGCCGCAGGACTCGGTGCAGGACATGCGCTCGGAGATGCTCGGCGCCATGGCCAAGATGGGCGTCAAGGTCGAGAAGCATCACCACGAGGTCGCGTCCGCCCAGCACGAGCTCGGCATGAAGTTCGACACGCTGACGCTGATGGCCGACCACATGCAGATCTACAAGTACTGCATCCACCAGGTCGCGCACATCTACGGCAAGACCGCCACCTTCATGCCGAAGCCGATCTTCGGCGACAACGGCTCGGGCATGCACGTGCACCAGTCGATCTGGAAGGACGGCAAACCGGTGTTCGCCGGCAACAAATACGCCGACCTGTCGGAGACCTGCCTGCATTACATCGGCGGCATCATCAAGCACGCCAAGGCGATCAACGCCTTCACCAACCCGTCGACCAACTCCTACAAGCGTCTGGTCCCGGGCTATGAGGCCCCGGTGCTGCTCGCCTACTCCGCGCGCAACCGCTCGGCCTCCTGCCGCATCCCTTACACCGCTTCGCCGAAGGCCAAGCGCGTCGAGGTGCGCTTCCCCGATCCGATGGCCAACCCGTATCTCGGCTTCGCCGCGATGCTGATGGCCGGCCTCGACGGCATCAAGAACAAGATCGATCCGGGTCCGGCGATGGACAAGGACCTTTACGACCTGCCGAAGGAAGAGCTGAAGCAGATCCCGACCGTGTGCGGTAGCTTGCGCGAGGCGCTGGAAAACCTCGACAAGGACCGCGGCTTCCTCAAGGCCGGCGGCGTGTTCGACGACGACTTCATCGACGCCTATATCGAGCTGAAGATGACCGAAGTCGCCCGCTTCGAAATGACCCCGCATCCGGTCGAGTTCGAGATGTACTATTCGGGCTAAGCAGCCCGGACGTCTGCGACAAGCAAAAGGCGCTCCGCAAGGAGCGCCTTTTCGTTTGAATCGTAGCGTGTACGACCTGCCCGCTACCAGGTCGCCGTAAAAGCCTTCTGCAGCTCGGCCGGCGCCGTCACGCCGCCCGCGATCAGCAATTGCGTGAGCACGCGCGCCTTCTGCGGATTGAGGTCCTCGGACACGACGAAGCCGTTCTTGTCGTCGTCGACCTCGACGTTGCGCGTCACGAAGCCGGAGCGAACCCGCGTCGAGCGCACCACGATGATGCCCTTCTTCGCCGCCGCTTCGAGCGCGTCGAGCGCCGGCTTCGAGGTGTTGCCGTCGCCGACGCCGGCCAGCACGATGCCCTTGGCGCCGTGCGAAATGGCATCCTCGATCGGAACGGCGTCCATGTTGGCGTGCGAGTAGACGATCGCTACGCGCGGCAATTGCTCGCCGGCCGGAAGCTGATAGGTCGCGCGCTTGAGACCTTGAGCCTGCGCCATGAAGCGAATGCCGCCGGCGGTGTCGACATAGCCGACCGGGCCGTCATTGGCGGAACTGAACGTCTCGATGCTGGTGGTGTTGGTCTTGGTGACCGAGCGCGCGCCCTGAATCTTGTCGTTCAGCACCGCCATCACGCCGCGCCCGCGCGAGCGCGGGTCGGCCGCCACCTGCACCGCCTCGTAGAGATTGCCGGGGCCGTCCGCGCTCACCGCCGTCGCCGGCCGCATTGAGCCGACGATCACCACCGGCTTGTCGCCCCGCACCACGTTGTCGAGAAAGAACGCGGTCTCCTCCAGCGTGTCGGTGCCGTGGGTGATGACGACTGCATCCGCCTCGTTCTTGTCGAAGGCCTCCTGGATGCGACGGGCCAGCGCAAACCAGACCTTGTCGTTCATGTCCTGGGATCCGATCGACGAGATCTGCTCGGCATTCAGCTTCGCGAGCTTGTCCAGCCCCGGCACCGATTGCATCAGCTGCTCGCCCGAGATCTGGCCGGATTTATAGGCGCCGGTCGCTCGCGCGTCGGCCTGGCCTGCGATGGTGCCGCCGGTCGCAAGCACGAGAATGCGCGGCAGGCTGCCCGATTCCGCGGCCTGCGCCGTGGCGATTCCCCACGACCAAAGTGCGAGGGTGATCAGCGGAACGGCGAGGATCAATGGCCGATTTCGGCGGTGGATTGCGGGTCTGGCGGCATGCTTCGTCATCGAATTCTCCTCCCGTTCAAGTTGGGAGCGATATTCGACACGCCCAATGGGGCCGAAGATGGGTCGGCCCAATGCTTGTCGCTAAGGATTGTCCCGCCGCGGCATAAAATGGTCGAGCAAGCCCGTCGGCAGCGGGAAGACCACAGTCGACGACCGTTCGCCCGCGATATCGTGCAGGGCCGCGAAATAGCGCAGCTGCATCGCCTGAGGCTCCTGCGCGAGAATCCGGCCGGCCTCGACGAGCTTTTCGGCAGCCTGCTGCTCGCCCATCGCATTGATCACCTTGGCGCGCCGCAACCGTTCCGCCTCCGCCTGTTTGGCAATCGCGCGCACCATGGTTTCGTTGATATCGACGTCCTTGATCTCGATGCCGGTCACCTTGATGCCCCAGACGTCGGTCTGCTTGTCGAGGATCTCCTGGATGTCGGCGTTCAACCTGTCGCGCTCGGCAAGCATCTCGTCGAGCTCGTGCTTGCCGAGCACCGAGCGCAACGTCGTCTGCGCGAGCTGGCTGGTGGCGGCCATGTAATCGCCGACCTTGATGATGGCTCGTTCGGGATCGACGATGCGGAAGTACAGAACGGCGTTGACCTTGACGGACACGTTGTCCCGCGAAATCACGTCCTGCGGCGGCACGACCTGCACCATCACCCGGAGGTCGACTTTGACGAGCTGCTGCACGACCGGAATGAGGATGATGAGGCCCGGGCCCTTCACGCCGGTAAAACGGCCGAGCGTGAAGATGACGCCACGCTCGTATTCGCGCAGGATCCGAATGGCCTGGGATAGAAACATGATGACAAGCAGCAGAAGCGCCGCATAAGTCAGATATTCCAGCATCATGATGTACCTCCCTCACCGGTCCTGGCCGGTGCGCGCCGTATCAGCAGCGTCAGGTCGACGACGTTCGCGACTTCGACCGTCTCTCCGGGCTTGAACGTTTCGGCGCCACGCGCCTGCCAGCGTTCACCATGGGCGAAGACGTGACCTTCGCTCCCACTCCAGTCGAGAACCTCGGCGGGCAAGCCTCGCATCGCCTGCGCGCCGACCCGCTCCGGAGCCCGGGCGGCCCGCCGAAGCGAACCAAGCACGACCAGAGCAAAGCCGGCGAACACGGCTGCCGTGATGCCGATCACCCACCACGACAGGTGGTAACCAGGCGCCTCGACCCTGAAGAGCATCAGCGCTCCCAGCACGAAAGCGATGATCCCCCCGAGACCGATCACCACCGTCGGATTGAAGGCTTCGACGGTGAGAAGAACGATGCCAACCAGCATCAGGGCAAGGCCGGCATAGTTGATCGGCAGCAAATTGAGCGCATAGAGACCGATCAGCAGGCAGATCGCGCCGACCACGCCGGGAGCGACGGCCCCGGGAGACATGAACTCGAAGATCAGGCCGTAGATGCCGACCATCAGGAGAATGAACGCCACATTCGGATCGGTGATGACCGCCAGGAAGCGGGATATCCATCCGGGGTCGATGGCTTCGACGACCGCATCCTTCGTCGCGAGACGCTGCGTCTTGCCGCCTGCAACCTCGACCTCGCGGCCATCGAGCTGCCTCAGCAACTCAGCCTGATCGCGCGCGACGAGTTCGATGGCATGGGACTGCAGCGCGCCGTTGGCAGAGAGAGTGGCGGCCTCACGGACCGCCTTCTCCGCCCAATCCGCATTGCGGCCACGCAGCTCCGCAAGGCTGCGGATGAAGGCAACCGCGTCATTGGTCACCTTTGCCGTCATCGCATCCTTGAACTGATCCTTGGACTGATCCTTGGGCTCGCTCTGCTGGTCGCCGTCCTTCTTGTCCTTGCCGCCCTTGTCCGGTGTACCGCCCGGCAGCCCCGGCAGCGGTCCGCCAATCTGCACCGGCGTTGCCGCACCGATATTGGTGCCCGGCGCCATCGCCGCGATGTGGGTCGCATAAAGGATATAGGTCCCCGCGCTCGCCGCGTGGGCGCCGGAGGGAGCGACGTAACCGACGACAGGGACGGGCGAGGCCAGCACATCCGCAATGATCTCGCGCATGCTGGAATTGAGACCGCCGGGCGTGTTGATTCTCAGAAGCACGACCTCGGCGCGCCGTTCGCTTGCCTTGGCCAAGGCCTCCTTCACGTAACTGGCCGACGCAGGGCCAATGGCCCCTTCGATCGACACAATCAGTGCAAGGCGGCTGTTCTCCTCCGCTGAGCTGGGAAGGAGGCAGCAGATCAAAGCAACGACGCCAATCGCCGCAACGAGGGCCGCCTTCATGGTCTGCACGGCAGGGCTCCCTTGCAGAGCATATGGTGTTGGTCTCTCGAACCTCAATGCAGCCGTGCGCTGGTGCAGGCCCCTGTCGTGATTGTGCGATGCAATGGAAACCGCCCCGTAGATCGGTTGAGCACGGGGCGACGGCGGGCGAACCATGCCTTGAGCTGATCCGCCCACGCATTCCGTGCTGCTAGCGCCGCGCGATCCGCGCCCCGTCCGCTCCGATCGCGCCGAACGTGCTCGCGATGATCTCAGCGGTCGGCTGCATGCCGCCGAGCGACCAGTGCGAGGACTCCTGCTCATCGATCCCGACCCAGACGTTGCGGCGGAAATCCGGGCTGCCCTGCCCTTCGACCTCGACCAGGAGGTCGGTAACGCAGCCGATCAAGGCGATCGCGCGCACGACCGGCCATGAGGACGAGAGCAGCTTTCGCAAGGCGTTCCGCAACCGCACCTTGATGTCACCGCAGGCCTATCGCGCGCGACGGATGGAGCGGACGATGTGAGGCGCCTTCGAGTCGCCCGCTTTCGTTCTGCATTCGACTCCACTTCGTTCTCAAAGAACAAATCAGAGCCGCAAAAATCGGGGCGGACCAATTCCTACTGATTGGTTTACGTGGGGCGGATTAGCCGAAGGCGTAATCCGCCGACTGCTGGTGACGCTCACGCGCTCTCCAAAGTCGCCATCCGTGCTGCCGTCTCTTGCCCGGTCCTCCGGAAATAATCCGGACTGTACGTCTCGGGGCATTGAAGCTGCCCAATCAAGACAAGATGGCGGATTACGCCTTCGGCTAATCCGCCCTACACACCAGCGCGCGTCGTCACTCGTCCGGAAAATTCACACCGATTGCGGTCACCACCGGCGCCCATTTCGCCAGTCCTCGTAGGGCGGATTAGCCGAAGGCGTAATCCGCCGACTGCTGGTGACGCTCACGCACGTTCGCCAAAGTCACCGTCCGTGCTGTTCTCTCCTGCCCAATCCTCAGGAAACAGGCCCGCCTCGACATCTCGGTGGAACGACGAATGCGGCCAGTCCAACACGCGGGTCACATAACCATGCTTCACGGGATTGATGTAACAATACTCGACATGGCGTGCGTAGTCGGTTTCGTCGCGGATGAGGTGCTCCCAGAATCGGTTCTGCCATATGCCACGCTCCCGTCCTGCGATCTGTACCGCGGTCAAAGGCTCCGTCTTCGGCAAGGTCTTCGCGAACCGCGTCTTGATCAATCTCCACCGCATGGAAAAATCGGCATCGCCGTCCGGAAGCGTCCAGACTGCATGAAGGTGGTCCGGAAGAACGACAAACGCATCGATCGCGAAAGCATAGTCCCGACGCGTCGCTGCAACAGCCGCGCGCAGCGCTGCGATGTGCTCGACGAGCAGCCTCTGCTTGCGGTCGAGAAGATTGACCGTGAAGAACCAGCAACCACCCGGAACAAATGCACGGCGATAGTTTGGCATTGAAGCTGCCCCATCAAGACAAGATGGCGGATTACGCCTTCGGCTAATCCGCCCTACGGTGCACTTTGAGCGAATGCGGAGGATGCGAGCAGGAGAAGAAGTGTGGCAGTGACGCTGCGCATCATCGAAAGGCAATCCCATTTCGAGAACGGGTTGAAACGTAGCGCGCACGGCTCATCCGACACAACTCGAAAGCATCGGTGAGATTGCGAACGTCGATCCGCGCTGCGGGCTGTGAGCTGGACCCGGGAGCGCGCTTCCCCGTCATCGCGGGGATACTTCCTCAATTCTTCGGCTGGCCGAAATCGAGCGGCGGCGGCAGCTCGACGTCGGGAATTTCGATCTTGATCTTGTCCAGATCCACCTTGATGGGAGCATCCAGCAGCCCGGTGACCGTGATCGGGAATGCGATGACGACCGCAACCATGATCGCCTGCAGGCCGATCCAGGGCATCGCGCCCCAATAGATGTCCGAGCTCTTGACCTCCTTCGGCGCCACGCCGCGCAGGTAGAACAAGGCGAAGCCGAACGGAGGATGCAGGAAGGAGGTCTGCATGTTGACGCAGAGCATGACACCGAACCAGATCAAGGCAGCGTCCGCCCCGACGATGGGGGTGAGCAGCTTCTGCGCGATCGGCGCGATCATCGGGATGATGATGAAGGCGATCTCGAAGAAGTCGAGGAAGAAGGCGATGAAGAAGATGAACAGGTTCATGAAGATCAGGAAGCCCCAGACCCCGCCCGGCAGCGATGTCAGCATGTGCTCCAGCCAGACCCCACCGTTGCAACCGAGAAAGACGATTGAGAAGCAGGTCGATCCGATCAGGATGAACGTCACCATGCAGGTGATGCGCATCGTGGTCTCGTAGCCCTGCTTGACCAGCATGCGCAGGTCCGGAATCCTGATCGCCTCGATGCAAACCCAGGCGACGGCGAGATAGGCAATCGCGAAGGCGATCTTGAACGGCAGATTCGGCGTGAGGTAGATGCCGATGATCGTGCCGGCGCCCGCCGCCGCAACGCCGACCAGCAGCACCTTGTGACCAGCCGAGCTGAAATCCTTGTGATGGATGACGGCAAGGACGATGGCGCCGACGGCGCCCATCGCGCCGGCTTCGGTCGGGGTGGCAAGGCCAAGCATCATCGTGCCGAGCACCACGAAGATCAGGACGGCGGACGGGATGATGCCCAAAAGGCATTTGCGCCAGAGCGCCCAGCCCGTGAGCGTCCTTGCTTCCTTGGGCACTGCCGGAACGTGCCCCGGCTTGATTACGCTCAGCGCAAACGTGTAGCAGGCGAAGAGTGCGATCTGGAGGATCGATGGGCCCCAGGCGCCCAGATACATGTCGCCGACCGACTTCCCGAGCTGGTCCGCGAGCACGATCAGAACCAGCGAGGGAGGCACCAGCTGGGTAATGGTGCCGGAGGCTGCGAGCACGCCGGTGATGTAGCGCATGTTGTAGCCGTAGCGGATCATCACCGGCATCGAGATCAGCGCCATCGCAATGACCTGCGCCGCCACCGTCCCCGTGATCGCACCGAGGATGAAGCCGACGATAATCACGGAATAGCCGAGACCGCCGCGAACCGGGCCGAACAGCTGCCCCATTGAATCCAGCATATCCTCGGCGAGGCCGCATCGTTCGAGGATCGCGCCCATGAACGTGAAGAACGGAATTGCCAGCAGCAGCTCGTTGGCGAGAACGCTGCCGTAGATGCGCTCCGGAATGGCCTGGAGGAAGCTGAATCCGAAAAATCCCTCGTGAATCGCGAGAAATCCGAACGAAAGCCCGAGAGCGGCCAGCGTGAAGGCGACCGGAAATCCGATCAGCATGGCCAAGACCAGCCCGCCGAACATCAGCGGCGGCATCATCTCAATCGTGATCATTGGGTCGGCCGCTCATATTTTGCGTCGATCGTGACTTCACCGCGCAAGGCGGCGGCGCGTTTGATGGCCTCCGAGACGCCCTGCAGAGCGACCATGAAGAACCCGGCCGGCAGCACGAACTTGATCGGCCACCGCAGGAGGCCGCCCGCGTTGTTGGACATCTCTCCGATGATGAACGAATTGTAGAACATCGCCCATGAGAGGTAGCTGAGGAGCAGGCACGCCGGGACGAGGAAGACCAATGTCCCGATCAGGTCGAGCCACAGCTGGCCGCGTTCGGACAGCATGAGGTAGAGGATTTCGACGCGCACATGCTCGTTGCGCTTGAAAGTATAGGACGAGCCGAACATCACGATGACGGCGAACATGTACCACTGCGTCTCGAGCCAGCTGTTGGAGCTGTAGCTGAAGGCATACCGGATCATCGCATTTGCGGCGCTGACCACGCAGGCCGCGAGCACCAGAATATTGCAGACGCTACCGACCTTTTCGTTCAGCCAGTCGATAGCCGTACTCACCGCCAACAATGGGCGCATCGATGCCTGGTCCCCCTTGCTGAGTGCTACCCCCGAACGCGCAGGACCATGGCGCTGTATCAGCGACCGTCCAGGTCTGCGCGGGAGCTAGTTCACCCTCCTGATGCTTCCGCTCGTTCTTGTTGTCGGTTTTCGCCGAGATGTGTTCGGGTCTCGGCCGCGCGTGAAGCACGGCACCTTTACCGTCACCAATTTCGTGGTCAACTGGAAAATGGACAGTTTGCCGCAGCGATCGCAAAAATGGGTCACTGTGCCTAATTTGGCCGATGCACGGGGCAGCCGGCAATCCGGCTCTCGGACCCGCCTAACCCTCGACGTCGTACTGCTTGCAGAGATGATCGCCGATCTGGACAAGCATGGCGACGCATTCGGGGTAGCCGGGCCGATCCGAGGTGGCCCGATCTGCGCTGGCCCGAAACTCCCAGGAACGACCATCGCGGAGGATCGAAATCGTCATTCCATCGGGACAGTCGGCATGAACCTTCAATTCGGCCTTGGCCATGGCGATCAGCTCGCTTTCGGTCTTCACAGGTCTGCTCATGAAAGTCATCCTCCGTCGCGGGACAGAACTTAAGGTGTATCTGCCGAACCCACCAAGCAAGTCTTTCCGATAAAGCGGCTTCCGGCATTGGGATAGCGCAATGCGTCCCTGCCATGGCCAATCCCGCGACGCGTCGGGCAAAACACCCGGTCAAGCCCTCCGCGTAAAAATATTCTACTTCCCCGAATTTCGGATTTGTGGCATACCCTCCCTCATCCCGGCCCTGCCAAAGGGGCGCTTCGCGATCGTCACGAGATGCGGGCCGGGTGGCGGTGGACGCGGTAGCGCCGGCGCGGCTCGGCATGATGACAGGGCGGGCAACCCGTGAGTCCTCAGGCGACGCGATACGACACGGCGCGGTCACAGCGGTTTCGTCGATGCCTGGGGGCGAGCACACGCAAGCTTCCGGATATTCCGGCGGGATCGTCCGCGGACGGAGAAGTCGTGTGGTCCTGGCGCCCGGGGTCTGTGCGTCAAGGCTTGCGGTGATGCGGCGGTCCTACCGGGCACGTGCATCGATCATTCCCGCAAGGCGACGGGGGCAATAGTGCATCGCTCCCCGGGGAGAGCACGAAGGACACCGTTAAAACCAGCCGCGCAGGGAAGGCCGGGCGACCGGCATCACCTGTGGTCCACCCCGTGTGCATCTTCGTCGCGCACGGACTTGCGGGTGCCGCCGGCGCCCGGCCTTCCCTGCGCCCTTTGGTCTTCATGGGGCGCGAACGACAGCAAGCCTCGGGCGAAACGCGCCGCGAGACTGCGAAGGCGTGTCTGCACACTCACTCACCGTCATCGCCCGGCCAGTGCGCAATTGCGCACTAGGACCGGGCGATCCAGTATTCCAGAGACCGTTGTGATAGAACCGATAAGCCGCGGCGCATGGATTCCCCGCTCCAGTGTGCAATTGCGCACAAGGCGGGGAATGACAGCGTCCCTTGGAGAAGCAAGCTGTCACCTCGTACTCCGTCATGCGAGGAGCTCTTGCGACGAAGCAATCCAGAATCGCACCGTGGAAAGACTCTGGATTGCTTCCAGCCTTCGCCAAGGCTTCGGCGGACAAGTCGCTGCACTCGCAATGACGAGCTTAACGCAGCTGTGCGCCAGATTTCGCTCTCGTGCCCTACGCCGCCGCGCGCTGCCGCGCGACCAGCGCTTCGCCGAAGGCTTCGAACAGCTTGCGGTTGATCGGATTGTGCTGGGGATCGTATTCGGCGTGCCATTGCACGCCGAGCGCAAAGGTCGGGGCTTCCGCGATCCGGATCGCCTCGATGGTGCCGTCCTCGGCGACACCCTCGACCAGCACGCGCTTGCCGGGCTCGAGGATGCCCTGGCCATGCAGCGAATTGACCCTGATCTTCTCGCAGCCGAGCAGTTTTGCGAACGCCCCGCCCGGCGTCAGCTCGACGTCGTGACGGTCGGCAAACACCACGGTCGGATCGGGGTGGATCTCGCCGTTCTCGAGCCGGGGCATGCGATGGTTCATGCGGCCGGGAATTTCGCGGATCTCCGGATGCAGCGAGCCGCCGAAGGCAACGTTCATCTCCTGCAGGCCGCGGCAGATGCCGAACAGCGGTACACCGCGGGCGACGCAGGCGACCGAAAGCGCCAGCGCCACCTCGTCGCGATGGATATCGTACGGCTCGTGGCGCTCACACGGGTCGACATTGAAGCGGGTCGGATGGACATTGGCGCGGGCGCCGGTGAGCACGATCCCGTCGACCACGTCGAGCAGCGCGCCGATATCGGTGATATCGGGCGCACCTGCGAACATCATCGGCAGGCCACCGGAAACCTCGGCCACGGCGCGCAAATTTCGCTCGCCGACCATCTGGACCTGAAATCGATTTTCGACGCGATGGGCATTCCCGATCACGCCGACGACCGGCTTTCTCATCTGTCGTTCCGCGCCTCTCCGATAAGAAGATTCTCCAAACATGCCCTTGGGCTGGAACAAATTCAACAGAAGGGATCGCGGGACGGCAATGCTATTTTCGCGCAAATGCCTCCCGGGCCTCGCCCCCGGCGGGCAGCCCGGCGGCCTGCAGTGCAGTTGCCGCCGGATCGCCCGGCGCGGCCAGCCATGGCAGTTTCGCGTCGATGCCGCGCGTCACGGGCTCTCCGAGCGCCCCACCGAAATCAACCGGCCAGAACCCGTTGGGCACGACTTCGACCGTGAGGCCACGGATCGCATAACCCTCGCCCAGAACCGCCTCCGCGTGGTCGGCGGCGACAAGGCGCGCCGTCTTGGGATCCTTGGGATCGCCAAAGCTGACGAGCACCGGCACGAGGTCTCCCTGCACCGGGACAACGCCGGTCTGCCGGTGGATATCGTTGAACGAGACGCGGTTGCCGCGCGCGGCGCCATAGGCACGGAGCGCGACATAATTGATGTCGTCGAAGTCCAGCTTCGCGTCCTGCCGGTGCGCCAGCAATGCCACCAGATTCTTGCCTTTGGCGCCGGCCTGGCCGAGGTCGACGAACACGGCCTCCCCGCGCGTGGTGGTGCGGCCGCCGCGGTTATAGTTGCGGTCGGGCACGACGGCCAGAACGCCGGATCCGGTCTTGATGCCGTCAGGTGTCGTGACCTCGACCGTGAGACGAAATTTGTGGCCGGGCCGGTTGATCCGGATCTGGTCGCCGACCACGATCACGGCCAGAAGCCCGAGCAGACCGGCCCATTTGCTGATGAAGCTCAAACCGCCCCCATTTTTCTTTCCTCATCGCTCTGCACCGTTGGCAAGCCGACGTCAAACCAGCGCGTTGACGCGGTCTTGATCCGAAGCGCGTTTGTCGAGAGAGTGCAGCGCGCATTGCGCTGAAAAGGACCCGATGTGACCATGTCGTCCAAAGATGAACGCTCCCGGACCCGCGGCGACCTCGCTTGGGCGATCTCGGTCGGGGGCATCGGTGTCGTGCTGTTCACCGCGCTGCTCGCCTTCACCTGGTATTTTGCTGCCACCCTGCTGCTGATCTTCACCGGCATGCTGCTTGGCCTCGGCCTCAACGCGCTGACGGGCGCGCTCGGCCGCCGCGTGCCCCTGCCGCATCCGGTGCGGCTCGCGATCGTCTGCACCGCGCTCGCTTTGATGCTCGCCGGCATCGCCTATCTCGGCGGCGCCACCATCGCCGAACAGGCTTCGCTGCTGAGCAAGACCATCAAGTCGCAGATCGGGAACGTGAAGTCGTTCCTGGACAACCACGGCATCGACACCAGCTTCTTCGATTTCGGCAACGGCGCGACCGACGCCTCGGCCACTGCGCCCTCGGAGACGGCGCCCGCACCAGCAGCGCCCTCGCGCGGTCCCCTGCCCGGCGCCGGCGCGCTGGCCTCCAGCGGTGGCGCGATCGTGAGCCAGACCTTCAAGCTGCTGCTCGGCACCATCCACGGTGTCGGCAACATCTTCATCGTGCTGTTCCTGGGCTTCGCCTTCGCCGCCCAGCCCGCAATCTATCACGATGGTCTGCTGTTCCTGGCGCCGGCGAGGCACCGCACCCGCGTCGCCCTCATCATCGACCGCACAGCCGAGACGCTGGAGCGCTGGCTGATCGCGCAGATCATCGTCATGCTCGCAGTCGGCGTGGTGACCTGGATCGGGCTTGCCGTCATCGGCATCCCCAGCTCGTTCATCCTGGGAATTCAGGCCGGCCTGCTCGCCTTCATCCCGACCATCGGGGCCATCATCGCCGGCGTCGTCGTGGTGCTGGCGAGCCTCGCCTCGGGCTGGATCCCGGCGCTATCGGCCTTTCTGCTCTTCATGGGCGTGCACGCCATGGAGAGTTACGTGCTGACGCCGATCCTGCAGCGGCAGGCGCTGGACATCCCGCCGGCCACCCTGTTCGCGTTCCAGATCCTGCTCGGCGTCGTGTTCGGCATCTGGGGCCTGGCGCTGGCACTGCCGCTAGTGGCCATCGCCAAGGTCATGATCGACCATTTCAAGACCTATGAGGCGGCGCCTCTGGCAGAAGCGGCCTAGAGCATGATCCGGAAAAGTGTGCAGCGGTTTTCCGATAAGATCATGCTCCAGAAATAAGCCCTCAGGTCGTGAGCACAGTCTCGGTGTGCTCGACCTCGGGCGGCGAGGCAAAGTACAGGCCAACGAGGCCGCGCCATTCGGTGAAATTCTCAGAGCCGCGGAAATCGACGGTGTGGTTTTCCAGCGTCGCCCATTTCACCATCAGCCGGTAGCGCTCCGGCTTTTCGATCGATTTGTGCAGCTCGAAGCCGTGAAAGCCCTTGGAGCGGCCGAAGGCGGCCTTGGCTTTGGCGACGGCGGCCTCAAAATCCTTCTCGCTGCCCGGCTTGACGTCGATTTGCGCGATCTCGGTGATCATCGGTTTCCACCCGTTTTTTGTTCGATAGGCGTGTCTAGCGCAGCCGGCGAAAAAGAAAAAGGCGCCGAAACGGCGCCCTGGTCGGCCCAAAAATGCAGGTCTCTCAGACCAGCAGCAGAATGGTGCCCGCCACGATCAGGGCGCAGCCGATGAACAGCGCGAGCGGCCAGTAGCTGCGGCGGCCGTGCGTGTAGCGCCCCTGCGCGCGGCGCTCGGTGATCAGCGCGCTCTCGTATTCATCCGCAGTGGAGAACAGACAGGCGAAACCGCTGCGTGCCGAGGCTGCAGCGGCTTCGAGCGACATCAGGGCAGCTTGCGGGTTCTGTCGACGGATCGATTCCATGACCGCAATGGTAGGGATCGAATGGTAAACAGAGGATTACCGCGATGCTGCCTTGCGTCTCAGGCGGTGGCCGGCCGCGGCTGCGGCGCACTGATCCGCGCAGCGCTCTGGCGGCGCCAGTTCTCCAGCGACAGCGGCAGCTCCTCCGCCGCCTCGACGCGGTTACGGCCGCCGCGCTTGGCCTGGTAGAGCGCGGTGTCGGCGGATGCCAGCAACACCTCGAGCTCGGTGCCGGCAGGTCCGCCGGCGACGCCGATGCTGACGGTGGTGTCGACCGGGCCTTCGTCGACCACGACGCCGGAGGTCTCGAACGCCTCGCGCACGCGCTCGGCGACCAGCACGCCCTCCTCCAGCGAACACGGCAGCAGCGCTGCGAATTCCTCGCCGCCGATGCGGCCCGACATGTCGGTGATGCGCAAATTGCTGACGACGACGGTCGAGAACAGTTTCAGCATCTCGTCGCCGGCGGGGTGGCCGAAGCGGTCGTTGATCGACTTGAAGTGATCGATGTCGAAGATCATCACGGTCACGGGACGTCCGGCCTTGGCCTCGCGCTCGATCACGCGGCCGCAGGCTTCCGAGAAGCCGCGGCGGTTGAGCATGCCGGTCAAGGGGTCGGTCGACGCAGCGGTGCGGTGCGCGGTCACGGTGCGCTCGGACACCAGCATGAAGATCACGAACACGGTGCCGACGGCATAGAGGATCAGTTCGACCGCGAACACCTTGACCCAGATGCTCTGGGAGAAGCCGGCATCGTGCGGACGCAGGAAGCTGCCGATCAGGACCGGCAGCATCAACACGCAGCCATGCATCACCGGCATCACGAAGGCGGGCCAGCGCCGCTGCAGGCTCTTGCGCCGTTCGGTCCAGAGCTCGCTGGCGGTCAGTGCCGCATAAACCGAGACGATGCCGGCGCCGACGATCATCCGCAACATGGATGCCTCGGGGGCGAGGAGCGTGACGGCGGCGACCCAGGCGAGCGCACCGAGCACGAGGCCCGGCCAGTTCGGCTTGCGGCCGTGGAAGACGCGCGCCGCATTCCACACCATGCCGCAGGCGACGAAGCCGACCGCGTTCAGCGCAAGGTAAAGATGCGGGCCCAGCCTGTCGCCGGCTGCGGTCCACAGCGCGACGGAGGCGGCACCGAGCAGATACGCGGTGCCCCACCATTTCAGTGCAGGGCTGTTCTCCTGCCTGCCGAAAAACACCATCATGGCGCCGAGCAGTGCGGCAACCATGGTGGCGACCAAATAGAGCGTGATGCTATCGAGCGACATCATGTCGGCCCCCTCTAGAACATAGCAGTTACGCGACCGGCCCCAGCCGTTTGCGCGCCCTTCCGAATGCGACGCTAGGTCGCGCGGGTTCCATTCAGGTTTTCGCGGGAGGCCAAGTTTTCGGGAAACACGCCATCAATTTGCATACAAACGAACAACAAAAAGGGCGCTGAAATCAGCGCCCTTTTGCATCTCATTGAAGCCGCTTTCGCGGCGAATGTGACCGAAGCGATTAACGCTTCGAGAACTGGAAGGACCGGCGGGCCTTGGCCTTGCCGTACTTCTTGCGCTCGACCACGCGGGAGTCGCGGGTCAGGAAGCCGCCCTTCTTGAGCACGGAGCGCAGCTCCGGCTCGAAATAGGTCAGCGCCTTCGAGATGCCGTGACGGACCGCGCCGGCCTGGCCCGACAGGCCGCCGCCGGCAACCGTGCAGATCACGTCGTACTGGCCGGAACGCTGGGCCACCGAGAACGGCTGCTCGATCATCATGCGCAGCACGGGACGGGCGAAATAGACCTCGACCTCGCGCGAGTTGACGGTGACCTTGCCGGCGCCCGGCTTGATCCAGACGCGGGCGACCGCGTCCTTGCGCTTGCCGGTGGCATAGGCGCGGTTGAACTTGTCGACCTTCTTCTCGTGCTTGGGCGCATCGGGCGCCGCCGCCGTCTTGAGCTGCGAGAGCTGGTCGAGCGACTGGATGGATTCGGCCATGTTATGCGGCCCTCGTGTTCTTGCGGTTCAACTTGGCGATGTCGATCTTCTCGGGCTGCTGCGCCTCGTGCGGATGATCGGCGCCGCCGTAGACACGGAGGTTGCCCATCTGCACGCGACCGAGCGGGCCACGCGGGATCATGCGCTCGACGGCCTTCTCGAGCACGCGCTCGGGATGCTTGCCCTCGAGGATCTGGCGCGCGGTGCGCTCCTTGACGTGGCCGACATAGCCGGTGTGCTTGTAATAGGTCTTCTGCTCGCGCTTGCGCCCCGTGAGGACCGCATGCTGCGCATTGATGATGATGACGTTGTCGCCGCAATCAACGTGCGGGGTGTAGGTCGGGAGGTGCTTGCCGCGCAGGCGCATGGCGACGATGGTGGCGAGGCGGCCGACGACCAGACCCTTGGCGTCGATCAGCACCCACTTCTTCGTCACCTCAGCCGGCTTTGCCGAAAAGGTTTTCATGTCAGAGTTTCCGTGGACGGGGAGCATCGGCGCGAACACCGCGCCGGACTGCGCGGTTTTCTAGAGAAGAGACGCGCAACGGTCAATGCCCATGGATCGAAATTAGCATCGCAATATCAATGGCTTGAAAATATGGTGCTATATTACCTGCAAAAAGCTCAAACATTTGGAATGGAATAGGTCGAGGTGACATGGGCGATCGGATCGGGCGAGCTGCCGGACAGCAGTTTCACCTCCCCGACCGCCAGCCGCTTGCCGAGCTTGAGCAGCCGCGCCTCCGCCAGCACGTCCTGACCGGGCTGGCCCTTGCGCAGGAAGTTGATGTTGAGATTGGTGGTCACGGCGAGCCCGACCGGCCCGATCGCGGACAGCAGCACCACGTACATCGCGAAATCGGCCAGCGCCATTAGCGTCGGGCCGGACACGGTTCCGCCCGGCCGCAGCATCCTTTCGCTGTAGCGCTGGCGCAAAAGGCAGGTCTGGCCATCCGCGCTTTCGATCGTGATGTCGTCGCCGCTGAAGGCCTGGGGAAACTCGTGACGGAGGAACTGCTCGACCTCTGCCACGCTCATTTTCGCTGACGCCATGCTGTTCCCCACCCTCGCTTCGCTTGCCCTGTTACATTAAGTTATCTGCGTCATTCAAATGCAATAATCCAACGGAAACGCTTCGATGTCCGCCCAGGCTGCCCGCGCCCCCTCCCCGCAACCGCCGATCCTGCTGCGCGAGACCGTAGGCCCGATCGCCGTGCTGACGCTGAACCGCCCCGCCGCGCGCAACAGCCTGTCGGCGGCGATGATCGCCAGCCTGCATGCGGAGCTCAACGAGATCCGCGATGACAAGGCCGTCCGCGGCGTCGTGATCGCGGCCAACGGTCCGGCCTTCTCCGCCGGCCACGACATGAAGGAGCTGACCGCGCGCCGCACTGACGCCGATCGCGGCCGCGCCTTCTTTGCCGAGATGATGACCGCCTGCAGCGCGATGATGCAGGCGGTCGTGCACCTGCCAAAGCCTGTGGTCGCTGCCGTCCAGGGCATCGCGACCGCGGCTGGCTGCCAGCTCGTGGCAAGCTGCGATCTCGCCATCGCCTCGGAGGCAGCACACTTCGCCACGCCCGGCGTCGACATCGGCCTGTTCTGCTCGACGCCGATGGTGGCGCTGTCGCGCAACGTGCCGCGCAAGCAGGCGATGGAGATGTTGCTGACGGGCGAGCCGATCCCGGCGACCCGCGCCCGCGAGATCGGGCTCATCAACCGCGTGGTGCCCGCCGGCACTGAACGCGACGCCGCGATCGAGCTCGCGCAACAGGTCGCGCTGAAATCCGCCTACACCGTCAAGCTCGGCAAGGAAGCATTCTACCGCCAGGCCGAGATGAGCCTTGCGGATGCCTATCGCTATGCCGCAGAGGTGATGACCGAGAACATGATGGCGCGCGACGCCGAGGAAGGCATCGGCGCCTTCATCGAGAAGCGCGCGCCGACATGGCGGGACGAATAGTCAACTCCTCATCCTGAGGAGCCGCGGAACGCGGCGTATCGAAGGATAGAGGCCCGACTGTGGCTTGATGGTTCGAGACGCGCGTGCCGCGCTCCTCACCATGAGGGTCAGAGAAAGAAAAAGATGAACCACGACGCCTATTCCGACAATTACATCCGCGCCATCCTCAACAGCGTGAAGTCGATCGCGATGGTCGGCGCCTCGCCGGTCAACGTGCGACCGAGCTATTTCGCGTTCAAATATCTGGCGCAGCGCGGCTACGACATGATCCCGGTCAATCCCGGCCATGTCGGCAAGGAGCTGCTCGGCAAACCCTTTATCGCCTCGCTCTCCGACATCGGCCGTCCCATCGACATGATCGACATCTTCCGCAATTCCAGCCACATCATGCCTGTCGTCGAAGAGGCGCTCACGCTCGACCCGCTGCCGAAGGTGATCTGGATGCAGCTCGGCGCGCGCGATGACGTAGCGGCGGCGAAGGCGGAATCGGTCGGTATCAAGGTGGTGATGAATCGCTGCCCCAAGATCGAATATGGCCGCCTGTCATCCGAGATCTCCTGGATGGGCGTGAATTCGCGCACGCTCAGCTCCAAGCGCGCGCCGGCACCGACGCAAGGCATGCGGCTATCCCTCAATCGGATGAGTGTCGGCGGCGGCGACACTGCGGCCTCCGATCGCGCGGCCAAAAACAAGACCGAGCAAAGCTGACGCAATTGCGAGGGATTCATTTTGCCAACGCGACAATGCGTAGCAAGATCATTCCCAAATGGTCTTGACGTGAAGCGGCGCCTTGACGGCGGGCGCGGCGCCCATCAGCATGCCGCGCGATTTCAGACCAAGAGAACAGGACGCCCTCAATGAGCGATCGCCTTCCGGGATTTTCAACCCTCGCCGTGCATGCCGGTGCACAGCCCGACCCCACCACCGGTGCGCGCGCGACGCCGATTTATCAAACCACCTCGTTCGTGTTCAACGATGCCGACCACGCCGCCTCGCTGTTCGGTCTGCAGGCGTTCGGCAACATTTATACCCGTATCGGCAATCCCACCAACGCCGTGCTGGAAGAGCGCGTCGCCGCGCTCGAAGGCGGCACGGCCGCGCTTGCGGTGGCTTCGGGCCATGCCGCGCAGGTCGTGGTGTTGCAGCAATTGATGCAGCCCGGCGACGAGTTCATCGCCGCGCGAAAACTCTATGGCGGCTCGATCAACCAGTTCACGCACGCCTTCAAGAGCTTCGGCTGGAACGTGGTGTGGGCCGATCCCGACGACGTCGTGAGCTTCGAGCGCGCGGTGACGCCGCGCACCAAAGCGATCTTCATCGAGTCCATTGCCAATCCCGCCGGCAGCATCACCGACATCGAGGCAATCTCGACGGTGGCCCGGAAGGCGGGCGTGCCGCTGATCGTCGACAACACGCTGGCCTCGCCCTACCTGATCCGCCCGATCGACCACGGCGCCGACATCGTCGTGCACTCGCTGACGAAGTTTCTGGGCGGTCACGGCAATTCGCTCGGCGGCATCATCGTCGATGCCGGCACCTTCGACTGGTCGACCGGCGGCAAATATCCGATGCTGTCGGAGCCGCGACCGGAATATCACGGCATCCGGCTGCAGGAGACCTTTGGCAATTTCGCCTTCGCGATCGCCTGCCGCGTGCTGGGCTTGCGCGACCTCGGCCCCGCGCTGTCGCCATTCAACGCCTTCATGATCCTGACCGGCATCGAGACGCTGCCGCTGCGCATGCAGAAGCAATGCGACAATGCCAAGGCGATCGCCGAATTCCTCGCCGGCCATCCGGCGGTGACGTCGGTCAGCTATGCCGGCCTTGCGAGCGACAAGTACAACCAGCTCGCGCGCAAATACGCGCCGCGGGGCGCAGGCGCCGTGTTCACCTTCAGCCTGAAGGGCGGCTATGACGCCGGCGTCAGCCTGGTGTCGAAACTGCAGCTGTTCTCGCACCTGGCCAATGTCGGCGACACCCGCTCGCTGGTGATCCATCCGGCCTCGACCACGCACAGCCAGCTCGACGACGCCGCCAAGGTGAAGTCCGGCGCCGGCCCCGACGTGGTGCGGCTCTCGATCGGCATCGAGGACAAGGAAGATTTGATCGCCGATCTGGAACAGGCGCTGGGGGCGTAGTCACCGCCGTCATTCCGGGGCGCGCGGCAGCGCGAGCCCGGATTCTCGACGCCCGGTTCGGTGCTTTGCACCGCCCCCGAATGACGGTCGCTTTGGCGACCGTCAGTTAACGATCATTAACCATATCTGCCCCATACATCGTCTTTGGATCGCCCTTTTGATTCGGAGCCGACGATGCTGCGCTGGATGGTGCCTGCCCTTGCGGCGATGCTGACGGTTTCAGCCACCGTTGCCGCCGACTTGCCGGTCACGCCGAAGCGGCGGGCCGCAGTTCCACCGCAGGAGCCGCCGCAGGTCTATGTCGATACCGATCCGGATGCGCTGATCTCGCCGGCCTATGGCGTCGGCAGCTACATCCGCAATCTGCCGGGCACACCGCTGCTGCCGGGCTCGCACACCCTGCCGGGCTATTATGGCCGCCCCTGGAGCTACGACTATCAGGGTGCGTATTACGGTGGGAAGCAGGTCGATTATTTCTGGCGCCTGCCCTATTCGTGCGGCATCTACGGCTATTGCTGATCAGCCGGGCTGGCCAACTGGAACCGCGCGCGGTTGCGCCTCCGCAGGTCGCCGCGAAGCGAGCCGCTCCACCTGCATCACCGCAAGCGTCAGCACGACGATTGCGACCGCCTGGTGAGACAGCGCGAGATCAATCGGCACCTGGTTGAGCAGCGTGAGAATGCCGAGCACCGCCTGCAGGCTCACCGCCGCGAGCAGCCAGAGCGCGCCGCTTGCCGCCGCACCTGCGCGCGAGCGCACCGCGTCGACCGCGTGGAGCGCGGCCAGCGCGAACAGCGCATAGGCGGTCATGCGGTGCTCGAACTGCACCGTCAGCACATTGTCGAACATGTTGCGCCACCACGGCGTCTCGAACCACAGCCGCTCGGCCGAGGGAATGAACGCGCCGTCGATCTGCGGCCAGGTGTTGTAGGCGCGCCCCGCGCGCAGGCCCGCAACCAGTGCGCCGAAATAGATCTGCACGAACGTCACGACGAGCAGCAGCGCGCTCGTGAAGCGCAGCCGCGCCGGTGCTGCGATCTGCGGCCGCTCCTTGAGCCGCCGCACCGTCCAGACGATGCCGGCGAAGATCAGCAGCGCGAGCACAAGATGCGTCGCCAACCGATATTGCGACACCTCGACCCGTCCCGTCAGGCCCGAGGCCACCATCCACCAGCCGACCGCGCCCTGGAGACCGCCAAGCGCGAACAGCAGCCATAGCCTGCGCTTCAATTCACCGGACAGGCCACCGCGCCACAGGAAGAACAGGAACGGCAAGAGATAGGCGACGCCGATGAAACGACCGAGCAGCCGGTGGCTCCACTCCCACCAGAAGATCTGCTTGAACTCGGACAGGCTCATCCCCGCATTGAGCTCGCGATATTGCGGGATCTTCTTGTAGGCCTCGAACGCCTCGGTCCACTGCGCCTCCGACAGTGGCGGCACGCTGCCCGTGACCGGCTTCCATTCGACGATCGAGAGGCCGGATTCCGTCAGCCGTGTCGCGCCGCCGACCAGCACCATCAGCGCGATCAGTGCGGCGACCGAGATCAGCCACCAGCGCACGGCGCGATGCGGGTTGGTTGGGACAAAATTCGTCGTCATTTCAGAGGTTAAAACCAGGGCTTGAACCGGACTGCGTGCCCCTTATAGTCCCCCGCTCCCGCAGCGCAAGTTACGCGAAAGCCGCTAGTAGTCCGTCATGACGATCCGCACCCGCAAGTTCCTCGGCGCCATCCTGCTCCTCGTGCTGGCCACCGTCTGGGCCCTGCTCGGCATGGCGGCGGCGCAGATTCCGTGGATCGCCGAGTCCGGCTGGCGGCAGGCGATCTACTACGTGGTCGTGGGCATGGGCTGGGTGCTGCCGGCGATGCCGATCGTGAGCTGGATGCAGCGACCTGATCGCGTCAAGTCTGGCTTGTAGCGGTCGGCCTCACCGGCGCAAACGCAACACCCGACACCAGTACGCGCAACATGCGTAGCGAGCGCACGCGGCCATCCCAGGAAATCCGCGGCAGCGCGCGCAGATTGGTCCGCCCCTCCGCGTCCACGATGCCCGGGATCGTCGACACCGCGCTGGCAAAGCCGGCCTCCTCCGCCATCACGACGTGGCTGCGCCGGAACGAGGTGCGGTCGCCGAACGGAAAGGCGAGATGCCTGACATCGCGGCCGAAAGCGGCTTCGGCAACGGCCCTGCCCATCGCCATCTCGCGCAGCGCCGCACTATCCTTCATGTTCGCGAGAACCGGATAGTTCACGGTCGCGCTGCCGATCGTCACGAGCGGATCGGCGGCCAGCTTCGCCAGATCCTCCCAATCCATCGACGCCTCGCGCGAGAGCGCGGCAAGATCAATGCGGTAGCGCGTACAGAGATCGGCGATCGCGGCCGATAGATCCGCCGGTGACAGCGAGCGCAGCCAGCTCTCGAGATGCGAGAACAGCGCCTGCTTCTCGGCATTGCCGGTGACGGTGAAGCGCTGCTCCCTCTCGCCCATCATCAGGCTGATGCGGCTCTCGCGCGCGATCACCTGTTCGAGCCCGAGCCACCAGGCCTGCCCGACACCATCGGGAAACGCGGTGGGCACGTAGACCGTGAAGGGCACGGCGTGATGCGCCAGCACCGGATAGGCGAAGTCGATGAGATCCTTGTTGGCACCATCGAAGGATAGCGCCACGAAACGCCGTTTCTCCGGCAGTGTCACCGCGCGCCGGCAGACCTCGTCCATGCCGAGAAAATCGTAGTTCCAGCGCTTCAACGCGCGAATGGCACGGTCGAGAAATTGCGGCGTGATCTCGTTCGCGCGCAGCGGCTGAAACCCGCCGCCCCGCCGTGGCCGCACCCGCGCAAAGCGCAGGATGGCGCCGGCACCTCGGCTGCGCAGCGCGGCCTGGCCGGTGAACCAGGCCAGCTCGAGGCGCAGCCGTTCCAGCCATCTGTCGTCGGATGCCAAGATCCCACCTTCGCGCCCCCAGGGCGCCGTTCCCTCTCCATTGTCCTTACCCTTTGTTGACATTTCTTTGCAAAGGTCGGCCACAGGCCGAATTACGTCTATTTTGATTTCTCGACAGGTTTCGCGAATGACCATGGCTGCGGCGATGCAAAGCCGGACGGCAGAAGCGCCAGCGCGGTCGAAAGCGAGCCGTATCGCGCATGTCGATATCGTCACCGATCTCGGCGCCGCCGAGGCGGTCTGGCGCGCCTTCGAGGAGCCCGGCCATCTCTTCACGCCCTATCAGCGGTTTGATCTGCTGAGCCCCTGGCAGCGACTGGTCGGCGAGCGCGAGGGCGCGCGGCCCTTCGTCGTGATCGGCCGCGACGCCGATCAAAGGCCATTGATGCTGCTGCCGCTCTCGCTGCGCCAGAGCCACGGCGTGCGCACGGCCGCTTTCATGGGCGGCAAGCACACGACCTTCAACATGGGCCTGTGGGATGCCGCGTGCGCCGCACAGACTAGCGCCGCCGATCTCGATACGCTGCTTACGCCGCTGCGCGAGCACATCGACGTGCTCGCGCTGACGCAGCAGCCGCTGCGCTGGCACGGCCAGCAGAATCCGTTTGCAGCTCTGCCGCGACAGAGCCCGATCAACGGCTGTCCGCAACTGGTGATGGAGCCGGGCGAACCGCCGGCATCGCGGATCAGCAATTCGTTCCGCCGCCGCCTCAAGAGCAAGGAAAAGAAGCTCCAGCACCTCGCCGGCTATCGCTATCATCTGGCGACGTCCGATGCCGACGTCACCCGGCTGCTCGATTGGTTCTTCCGCGTCAAGCCGGCGCGGATGGCCGAACAGAAGCTCCCGAACGTCTTCGCCGAGCCCGGGGTCGAACGGTTCATCCGCAGCGCCTGCCTCGCGCCGCGCGGCGAAGGCCGCGTCATCGACATCCACGCGCTCGAATGCGACGACGAGGTGATCGCGATCTATGCCGGCGTCGCCGACGGCCAGCGCTTCTCGATGATGTTCAACACCTACACGATGTCCGAGCACGCCCGCTACAGCCCCGGCCTGATCCTGATGCGCTACATCATCGATCGCTACGGCGAGCGCGGCTACCGCTCCCTCGACCTCGGCATCGGTTCGGACGACTACAAGCGGATGTTCTGCAAGGACGACGAAGATATCTTCGACAGTTTTGTTCCGCTGACCTCGCGTGGCAAGCTCGCGGCGATGGCGATGTCATCGCTCAGCCATGGCAAGCGGCTGGTGAAGCAGAACCAGATGCTGTTTGATCTGGCCAGGCGGCTGCGGCAGGCGTTCGGGTAATATCTCTCCGCGAACGCCGATATCGTAGGGTGGGCAAAGCGAAGCGTGCCCACGTCTTTTGCGGCTGTCTTGGACACGCCGTGGGCACGGCGCAAGTGCGCCTTTGCCCCACGATTCCGAGTGCGCGGAGAAAGAAGAGCCTACGCCGCCACCACGCGGGGCGCATCCACCGCACCCGAAGCCTGCACCGGCTTGCTCAACATCGTCGCCTCGCTGAAGCCGACCGCCCTCAGCTGCTCGCACATCAGCGTGCGCGCATCGCTTGCCATCGACGCATCGGGCACCACGACGGCGCGGGCATGCGCCGTCAGCAGCTCGGCCGGAAGGTCGGAGGCGCTGCCGGCGTCGATCAGCACGTGATCATAGGCGCGCAGCAGCGCGTCGATGGCCAGCGTCACCCGCGGCGATTGCAGCACGCTGCGGTCGAAGCCGGGACGGCCGGCCATGACGAGATGCAGCCGCGAGAGCTTGTCCCGGGTGATGATTTGCGCGAACGACGCCTCGCCCTGCATCAGCTCGGCAAGGCCGGGCGCCGAAGCGTCGACGGACACCGCGGCAATCGTCGGCGAGGACGCGGCGAGATCGACCACGACGACGCGCGCCTCGCGCGCCAGATGCCGGGCGAGCGTCAGCGTCGACAGCGTGATGGCTTCACCGGAAGCGGTGCCGAGCACCGTGACTTTCCTCGCCGCAGCGCCCGCGGCGCGCAGTCTGCCGGCCAGATGTTCGATCTCGGTGAACTCTGTGACGTCGGCATCATCAGGCATCTCCGGCTGAAGCGGCGCGGGCTCTGCCATGACCGCATCGGCGATCGACTCGACCTCGGGCCGGACAACCGGATGGACGACCGGCTGGACAGCCGGTTCCTGGCGCGCCGGTGCCTGCGTTTGCACCGGGCTGAACGCGGCCACCGTGCGCGGCGCGGTCTGGCGCAACAGCTCGCCGGTTACGACGACGCCGGACGAGAGCAGCAGCGTCGCGAGCGTCGCGATCAGCACGATCGGCAGCTTCTTCGGATAGGCCGGCGTGTTCGAGACGATGGCGCGCGAGATGATGCGGCCGTCGGTCGGCGCCGTGTCGATGGTCTCGCGGGTATTGGCCTCGCGGTACTTGGCGAGATAGGTCTCGAGCAGATCGCGCTGCGCCTTGGCCTCGCGCTCCAGCGCGCGGAGCTGGACGTCCTGGCCGTTGGTCGAGGTCGCCTGCTTCTTGAGCTGCTCGAGGCTCACGGTCAGGCCATCGACCCGGCCGCCGGCGATCCGCGCGTCGCTTTCGAGCGAGCGGGAGATTTTGGCCGCCTCGTCGCGGATTTGATTGTCGAGATCGCCCAGCTGCGCCTTCAGCTCCTTGATCCGCGGGTGATTGCCAAGCAGGGTCGACGACTGCTCGGCGAGCTGCGCACGCAGCGTGACGCGCTGCTCGGACAACCGCCGCATTAATTCGGAGTTCACGACCTCGGAGGCCTCGATCGGCTTGCCGCTCTGGAGCATCTCGCGGATCAGGCGCGCCTTGGATTCCGCGTCTGCCTTCAGCGCGCGCGCATTGTTGAGCTGGGTGTTGACCTCGCCCATCTGCTGGTTCGACAGCGTGGTGTTGTTGGTACCGACGAACAGGCTCGACTTGGAGCGGAAGTCCTCGACCCTGGCCTCGGCGTCGGAGACCTTCTTGCGCAGGCTCTCGATCTCGCCGGCGAGCCACTGGCTGGCGTTCTTGGCCTGCTCCTGGCGCGCGCCCTGCTGGAGCACGAGATAGCCGTCGGCGATCGAATTGGCGACGCGCGCGGCAAGGTCCGGATCGGCGGACTGGAATTCGACCACGATCACGCGCGACTTGTCGACGGCGTAGGCCTGGAGACGATCGTAATAGGCATCGAGCACGCGCTCTTCCGGCGTCATCGAGAACGGATCGCGGCCGATACCGATCATCGCGGCCAGCGACTTCAGCGGCGAGATGCCTTGCAGCACGGGATCGAATTCGGGGCGTTCGGCGAGCTTGTTCTTCTTGATGATTTCCCGGGCCAGATCGCGCGACAGCACCAGCTGCACCTGGCTGGTGACGGCCTCGGCGTCGAGCGCCTGCCGCTCCTCGGTGCGGTCGCTGCTCGGACGCAGGAACACGTTCTCGCGGCCATCGATCAGGATGCGCGATTCGGACTTGTAGCGCGGCGTGACGAGATTGACGACGGCAACGGAGGCGACGAGCGCCAGCACCGTCGGCACGATGATCCAGCCGCGCTTGCGCGCCAATGCCGCGCCGAGCGCGTGCAGATCGATATCGCCGGATTCGACTTGGGCCTGCTTGGTGACGATCGGCGCAGGCTTTGCTTCAAGCCTGACTTCAGTCTTGGTCTCGACCTTGGTCTCAGGCTCGGTCTCAGCCTTGGGCGCGACTTCGGGTTTGGCCTTTGAGACGGCTCGCGCAACCACGGCCTTGTCCTTGCCGGCACGCCAGAACGCTAAACGCATCGAACACTCCCGCAGGGGCAACGCCACTAAGCTACCTCAACCGTGGCGATTACACTCCATTAAGGTTGCCGCTGGGTTAATCGCGGCATGCGGCGACTTGCGCAGGCGCACTCGTCACCGTTTGTTAACCACGGGGCCCCTTAATCCGTCTCGATATTCTCCGAGGAATTGTTCGGCATTCGCCGTCGCGCGCTGGTTTTGACTCATGCCCCCCTCTCCTGACCGGCCGCTTCGCATCCTGCACGCCGTGCGTGCTCCGGTCGGCGGCATCTTCCGCCACATCCTCGACGTCGCCAACGGCCAGGTCGACCGCGGCCATCATGTCGGCATTCTCGCCGATAGTCTCACAGGCGGCGAGCGCGCCGACAAGGCCCTTGCCGAGCTCGCGCCGCGGCTGAAGCTCGGCGTGCACCGGCTCGCGATCCGCCGCGAGCCGTCGCCGGACGATGTCCTGGTCTGGCTTCGCATGCGGCGCCTGATCGCCACGCTCAAGCCGGACGTCATGCACGGCCACGGTGCCAAGGCCGGCGCCTTCATCCGCATGCGGCGACGCTCCGACGACACCATCCGCATCTACACGCCGCATGGTGGCTCGCTGCACTATCCCCTCAACACCTTCAAGGGCGAGTTTTACGCGCGGCTGGAACGGGCGCTGATGGACGCGACCGATCTGTTCCTGTTCGAGAGCGCGTTCGCCCGCGACACCTATCAACGCATCGTCGGCACGCCCAAGGGCGTGGTGCATTGCGTCTTCAACGGCGTCACGCCCGAGGAGTTCGAGCCCGTCGTGACCACCGACGATGCCACCGACCTCGCCTATGTCGGCGAGTTCAGGCACATCAAGGGCGCCGATCTCCTGGTCGATGCCGTGGCGCGCCTGCACGAGGGCGGCAAGAAGATCACGCTGACGCTTGGCGGCGACGGCGAGGAAACCGCGGCGCTGAAGGCGCAGGTCGAGAAGCTCGGCCTCACCCATGCGATCCGCTTCATCGGTCACGTCAAGGCGCGCTACGGCTTCTCCAAGGGGCGGCTGCTGGTCGTCCCCTCGCGCGGCGATTCCATGCCCTATGTCGTGATCGAGGCCGGCGCGGCCGGCATTCCCATGATTGCTTCCCGCATCGGCGGCATCCCCGAGATCTTCGGCTCCGACAGCCCGGCCCTGTTCGCGCCGAGCAATTCCGAGGCGATGGCCGAGGCGATTGCCGCGGCGCTCGATGATCCCCAGACCACCGCGCAGCGCGCCGTGTCCTTGCGCGAACGCATCTCGGCGCATTTCTCGCAAGCCGCCATGGTCGACGGCGTGATCGCCGGCTATCGCGACGCATTTGCCAATCATTAACCATCGTTAAGCCCGCTTTAGAAAATCTTCCGATTTGTTCGATAATCGAAGGACCAGGGGATGCCGCCCGGGGCGCCAACGCTATTGGCCCGCGGGTGCTTGAAATGGACGTGGAAGCCCGTGGAACCGCTCAACGCACGCTCGATGCTCGATGCCGCGACCAGCGCCGCGGCCAAGCCCGCTGACCAACCCTTCGTGGAGCGCCGCCGCCGGCTCTCACCCGCAGCCCTCGACGTCGTCAACCAGAAGGTCGCTCGCGCCTATTCGCCGATCGTGATCGCCGGTTTCGTGCGCGTGGCCGACTTCGCGCTGCTCAGCCTCGTCGGTATCGCGCTCTATGTCGGCTATGTCATGCCGCTCTCCGGCTTCAGCTGGGTCTATCCCGCGGAGGTCATCGCCGTATCGATCGCCGCCGTGGTCTGCTTCCAGGCCGCCGACATCTATCAGGTGCAGCTGTTCCGCGGTCAGCTCCGGCAGATGACACGGATGATCTCGTCCTGGTCGTTCGTCTTCCTGTTGTTCATCGGCATCTCCTTCTTCGCCAAATACGGCAGCGAAATCTCGCGGCTGTGGCTTGCCGCCTTTTACTTCCTCGGTCTCGCCGCGCTGCTCGCCGAACGCCTGGTGCTGCGCTCGCTGGTGCGCGGCTGGGCGCGCCAGGGCCGGCTCGACCGCCGCACCATCATCGTTGGCTCCGACAGCAATGGCGAGCAGCTGGTCGAAGCGCTGAAGGCGCAGGAGGATTCCGACATCCACGTGCTCGGCGTGTTCGACGACCGCAACGACAGCCGCGCGCTCGACACCTGCGCCGGCGCGCGCAAGCTCGGCAAGGTCGACGACATCGTCGAATTCGCCCGCCGCACCCGCGTCGATCTCGTGCTGTTCGCGCTGCCGATCTCGGCGGAAACGCGCATCCTGGAAATGCTGAAGAAGCTCTGGGTGCTGCCGGTCGACATCCGCCTCTCGGCGCACACCAACAAGCTGCGCTTCCGGCCCCGCTCCTATTCCTACCTCGGCGAGGTGCCGACGCTCGACGTGTTCGAGGCGCCGATCACCGACTGGGATCTGGTGATGAAATGGCTGTTCGACCGCGTCGTCGGCAGCCTCGCGCTGCTCGCGGCCCTGCCGGTGATGGGCCTGGTGGCGCTGGCGGTGAAGCTCGACAGCCCCGGTCCGGCGCTATTCCGCCAGAAGCGCTTCGGCTTCAACAACGAGCGCATCGACGTCTACAAATTCCGCTCGATGTACCATCATCAGGCCGATCCGACCGCCTCCAAGGTCGTGACCAAGAACGATCCGCGCGTCACCCGCGTCGGCCGCTTCATCCGCAAGACCAGCCTCGACGAGCTGCCGCAGCTCTTCAACGTGGTCTTCTCCGGCAACCTCTCCCTGGTCGGCCCGCGCCCGCATGCGGTGCAGGGCAAGCTGCAGAGCCGGCTGTTCGACGAAGCCGTCGACGGCTATTTCGCCCGCCATCGCGTCAAGCCCGGTATCACCGGCTGGGCCCAGATCAACGGCTGGCGCGGCGAGATCGACAACGAAGAGAAGATCCAGAAGCGCGTCGAGTTCGACCTCTATTACATCGAGAACTGGTCGGTGCTGTTCGACCTCTACATTCTCCTGAAGACGCCGATCTCGCTGCTGACCAAGAACGAGAACGCGTATTGAGCTTCCGTCATGCCCCGGCTTGACCCGGGCATCCAGTACGCCGCAGCGGCAGCTGTTTTGCGCAATGGCCGCCACGGCGTACTGGATCGCCCGGTCGAGCCGGGCGATGACAGCGGAATTTGTGACGACGAGTTGCGTAAGCGTATGAGCATGTGATGGCGTATGCGGCGACAGCCGATGGAGTGAACGTAGCCGTGCCGGCTGCGCCGGGCGTGCTGGCCCTACAGCGCGCGCTGGTGTGGCTGGTCGGCGCCTCCGGCGCGGTCGTCTTCATCGAGCCGAGCCCCTACGAGATCATGACGCTGCTCGCGGCCGTCACGTTCTTCGCCACCGGCCTGCGGCTGCGGCTCGCGCTGATGCCGCTGGTGCTGATGCTGGTCCTGCTCAATGTCGGCTACACGATCAGCGCCATCCCGCTGTTCGAGCAGTCCGAGGTGGTGAGCTGGATCGCGACCTCCTGGTACATGGCGGTGACCGTGGTGTTCTTCGCCATGGTCACGTCCGAGGATACCGCAGCCCGGCTCGACATGCTCCGCCGAGGCCTCGTGGTCGGCGGAATGATCGCCTCGCTGCTGGCGGTCGCCGGCTATTTCCACCTGGTGCCCGGCGGCAACGACCTTCTCACACTCTACGGCCGTGCGCGCGGCACGTTCAAGGACCCGAACGTGCTCGGCGCCTTCCTGATCCTGCCCGCGCTGTTTGCGCTGCAGAGCGTGGTTTCGGACAGACTGGGGAAGGCGTTCCGCAACGTCATCGCCTTCGGCATCATGTCGCTGGCGATCCTGCTCGCCTTCTCACGCGCCGCCTGGGGCGGCCTGGTGCTGACCTCCGCCTTCATGCTGGCGCTGATGGTGCTGACCAGCCGCACCAACGCGCAGCGCTCGCGCATCATCATCATGGCGATCGTCGCCGCCGTGCTGGGGCTGGCGCTGATCGCGGTGCTGCTGTCGTTCGATTCCACCGCCGAGATGTTCAAGCAGCGCGCCAGCTTCGACCAGAGCTACGACGAGGGCCGCTTCGGCCGGTTCGGCCGCCACATCCTGGGTGCGGAGATGGCGCTCGACCTGCCGTTCGGCATCGGCCCGCTGCAATTCCACCGCTTCTTCCCCGAGGACACCCACAATTCCTATCTCAACGCCTTCATGTCCGGCGGATGGCTCTCCGGCGTGTGTTATCCCGCGCTGGTCTTCACCACCGTCATCATGGGCTTCCGGCACATCTTCGTCCCGGTGCGCTGGCAGCGTGCTTATCTCGCAGTGTTCTCCGCCTTCGTCGGCACCGTCGGCGAGAGCTTCGTGATCGACACCGACCACTGGCGGCACTTCTGGATGATGCTGGGCGCGATGTGGGGCATGATCGCCGCCGCGCAGATCTACAAGATCAGGGACGACGCTTCTTCAACTTGAGAGCCGGACGCTTTTCCGGTGGCGTGTCGAGCAGGCCCTTCAGCGCCTCGGTCGCTGCGAGCACACCCTTGTAGCCTTCGTTGGCGAAACGCAGCAGCAGCCGCAATTCCTCGTCGGAATAGCCGCCGAATACCTTCTCCATCGCCTGCTGCATCGGCACGTAGAATTGGCCGATCTTCATCGCCGCGTCCGGCACGACGGCGATGAAGACCTTGCGGCGGTCTTTCTCATCCCGCTCACGGCGCACCAGGCCGGCCTTTTCGAGCCGGTCGACCACGCCGGTGATGGCGCCCGTCGTGAGGCCCGTGACCTCGGCGAGCCTTCCTGCGGTGACGCGTCCCTCGAGATACAGGATGTCCATGCATTCGAGATCGGAATTGGCAATTCCGGCAACGTTGGCAACGGTTTGCCCATAGAGCACGCCCTGCGCCGACGACCGGCGCATCGCCTCCTCGAGCTCCTGCAGCAGCGCGTTGCGCGCCTTCGTCCTTGACAAGGCCGACCTCATATCTTAGGCGATATATATCTTAGCCACTAAGAGATTTAGCGACCGTAATTCCTCCTAGCACCACGGAAACGTCGGGAGCAAGCCATGTCCTATCGACCACGCAAGGCCCTAATCATCGGCGCCGGCATTGCCGGACCCGTGGCCGCGATCCTGCTCCGCCGCGCCGGCATCGAGTCCGCGATCTACGAGGCCTGGCCCTATTCCAAGGGCATCGGCGGCGGCCTGCAGATCGCGCCGAACGGCATGCATGTGATGGACGAGATCGGGCTGGCGAACGAGTTGATCAGCCGCGGCTCGGTCGCGGAGGCCTTCGACTTCTATTCGCAGGGCGGCGCGAGGCTCGGCTCGATCAATCGCGACATGCAGCGGCGCTTCGGCCAACCCGCCGTGAACGTCTGCCGCGCCACGCTGAACGAAATCTTGATCGACAAGGCCTGGTGCGCCTGCGTTTCGCTCTATTTCGAGAAGCGCTTGATCAAGATCGAGGACCGCGGCGACCAGCCGATCATCGCCTATTTCGCCGACGGCACCACGGCCGAGGGTGACTTCCTGATCGGCGCCGACGGCGTGCACTCGATCGCCCGTCGACAGGTGGTGCCGGACGGACCGCAGCCCTTCAACACCGGACTGATCGGCTTCGGCGGCTTCGTGCCGCACGCCGTCCTCGACGGCAGGCCGATCGGCCGGCACGTCGAGACCACGTTCGGCCAGAGCGGCTTCTTCGGTTATGGCTATTGCAGCCCAGATCCCACGGACGGCGTGATGTGGTGGAGCACGCAGCCCGCGCACGGCATGGACGCCGCGATGTTTCGCGCCCTCGACCCGACGACGCTGAAGCAGCATCTGCGCGGCTTCCACCGCGGCTGGCACGATCCGATCCCCGACATCATCGAGGCCGCCGAGAACATCGTCGTCACCGACACGCTCGACGTCGCGACCCTGCCGACCTGGTCGCGCAAGCGCTCGTTGTTGATAGGCGATGCCGCGCACGCGACCAGCCCTCACGCCGGCCAGGGCGCCTCGCTGGCGCTCGAAGACGCGATGCGGCTTGCCCGCCTGATGCAGGAGGGCCAGGAGCTCGGCGCCACCTTCCAGGCCTTTGAGGCCGAGCGCCGCCCGCGCACCGAGAAGATCGTCGCCATGGCGCGCCGCAACGGCAACAGCAAGCGCGAATTCAGCGCCGGCGGCGCGTGGATCAGGAATCAGATGATCAAATTGTTGTTGCCGTTGGGATCAAAGAACATGGATTTCATGTACGCATATGACGCGCGGGCAGCGTAGCGGCACGAACGCTGCCGTAGGGTGGGCAAAGGCGCAAAGCGCCGTGCCCACGATCTCGTCCTAATCGCGACAATGGTGGGCACGCTTCGCTTTGCCCACCCTACGGCACCGAGCTAGCTCTCCACAGTGAACGTCAGCCCCGCATTGTCCTGCAGCCGCTTGATCAGCTTGTGCTGCATCGCTGCGCCCGGGGTCCAGAACCCGGCCGGAACGTCCGCGGCGTCGCGGAGCAGGCAGATCGCGCATTCGGAAATCATCTTCGAGGTCGAGCCGTAGCCGGGATCGCGGTCGCCGGTGACGCCGGCGCGGACCTGGCGGCCGTCCGGCGCGATCGCGACATAAAGCAAATTGAAGAGTCCGTTCTCGCGCTCTTCCTTCGACGGCCCCTCGCCCGGCTTCGGCGCGTTCGGGCCGGTCTTCTCGGCATTGACCGCCATCACGCGCTTGGCGTTGGCCTCGCCCTTCTCGCCGGGACCGGTCAGGACCATCTCGTCGTAGACGAACTCACGGCCGTAGGGAAAGCCCATCAGCATGTTGGACCGATGGACGTTGCGCGTGTTGATCAGCGCCATCATGAACGGCGCGGCCCAGGATTGCAGATCCTCCTCGTAAGCCGCCCTGTTGCCTTTCGGCTGCTTCGGACCGGTAAATCCGGGCGTCAACGCAAAATGGTCGTTGAGAATGGCGACGAGGCTGAGATCCTTGGCGACGGCATCGAAGGTCGCTTTCGCGCTCGCCGCGGTGCCGCCCGACAGGGTGCCGCGCATGTCGCGCACGCGGCCCTTGACGCGCGCAGCCGGCGCACCGAACACGCGCCTGGCCTCTTCCTGCACGAAGAACGTGCCGAGCTCGAACGGCACGGAATCATAGCCGCAGGAAAACACGATGCGCGCGCCGCTCGCCTTGGCCGCCGCATCGTACTTGTCGATCATCTGCCGCATCCAGACCGGCTCGCCGCAGAGATCGAAATAGTCTATGCCCGCAGCGATGCAGGCCGCGAGCAGGTCCTCGCCATAGAATTGGTACGGACCGACCGTCGTGATCACCGATCTGGTCTGCGCCACCATCGCCTTCAGCGAGGCCGCGTCCGATGCATCCGCCACGATCAGCGGCGTATCCGCGGGCGCACCGATCGCGTCGCGCACCGATTTGAGCTTGTCGAGGCTACGGCCTGCCATCGCCCACTTCAGCGCCTCGTCGTCCTTGTAATTCGCCGCCAGATACTCGGCGACGAGCTGGCCGGTGAAACCGGTCGCACCGTAGACGACGATGTCGAATTTCGCAGAGCTCATGACTGGCCTTTACTTTTTCGCGTAACTTACGCCCATACCGGCGCGGACGTCGCTTTGAATGCCATAGGGCGGGATCGGATAGCGCAGGCCGTTCTTGGCCAGCGCCTTCATGCCTTCAATTGCCTTGGCGAGATGCGAAGGCTTCAAGGCCATCAGCATCTCCTCGTCCGGCACGCCGCCATAGCGCCGTTCGGCATAGCATGGCAAGGACAGGCTGGGCTCCCCGGTCTTGAGCGCCCGGCCCCAGGAATCCGCGCAAGCCGTCTCGCCGACGACGCCCCATTCGAACTTCTTGTAGCCGGTATATTGCAGCCCGTTGATCAGGATGATCATCTGACCGGGGGTCGCATAGACGAGGCAGATGTCGGGCGGATCGAGCCGGCCGCTGGCGAGCGGACTGACGGCAAGCGCCTCATAGTGTCCGAACGGAACCACGTCCAGCGCCTCCTGGCGCTTGCGCGCGTCCTCCGCGGTGCCGTGCCAGACCCCGACATAGTTCTCGCCGGCGAGCCATTTGTCGTCCTGCGGCGCAAGGCCGATCACCGCGCGGCACTGCGCGCCGACAAGGTCGTCGGCGGTGATGCCGACGGTCCAGCCGAGCCGTGCGGCCATGCTGACGATCTGGTCGGTGGTGTGGATCGCATTCGGCCGCCGGATTTTCGGGATCGCCTCCATGTCTGCGGCGCGCGCGAACAGCTTCATGCCGATCACATTCGTCTTCAGCCGCAGCAGGCTGTTGAGATCGGCGACGAGGCCGCCAAGATCGATGCTGTCTGCACTCTGCTGTTGCATGGCTTCCTCCGGGCCGGCGATCGTGCGCCGGTGTTGTGTTCTTATTTTGCAGCTCTCGTTCTAGTCCTTGCCCGGTCCCGGAAGCAACTCGCCGGTCCTGCCCATCAGCCGGTAAGCCACCAGGCCGATCCACTCGCGCACAGCAACTTCGGTTCGGCCCAGCCCGTCCGCGCCCATATTGGTGAAGGAGAAGAGATCGTCACGGCCGCCCATCCGCCAGTCCACGGGATAGGCCTCGACGTCAAATCCGGCCTTGCGGAAGATTCCCATCGAGCGCGGCATATGAAAGCCCGACGTCACCAGCAGCCAGCGCTCGCCCGGCTTCGGCGCCACCAGCTCTTTCGTGAAGATCGCATTCTCCCAGGTGTTGCGGGAGCTGCGCTCCAGGATGAGGCGCTGCTTCGGTATGCCGAGATTTTCCATGATCGGCGCGGAGTAGTCGGCCTCCCGCGCGTCGGTCGCGACCAGGTTCGCGGTCCCCCCGGTAAAGACGATGCGCGCATTCGGATAGCGGCGCGCGAGCTCGGCCGGTGCAAACAGACGATCGGCGGCGTGCGCGACCACGGGCGTGCGATGCGCCGCCGACAAATCGGTGTCGACCGAGCCGCCGAGCACGATGATGCCGTCGGGCGCGCCGCGCGAGGGGTCCCACGCCGGAAAGCGCGACTCCAGCGGATAGATCAGGAGATTGCCGAGCGGCGAGAACGCCGCCAGCGCCAGCAGCACCAGCGTGGTCACCGCAAGCTTGCGGCCGAGCGCGGCAAAGCGCGTCGCCATCAGCACCAGCGACAGGATACCGAGCTCGACCATGAAGTTGATCGGCAGCAGCGCGGTGCCAAGCGTCTTGGAAAGCACGAAAAACAGGGGAGCCTCGCTGGAATGAACTGGCCGGTCCGCGCGGGGCTTGACCTGCCCGGCGATCTTCAGAAATCTTCTTGAAAGAGGATCGATCGCCGGGTCAAGCCCGGCCTGATGAAAGCGACCGGACGCGGCAAATGACCCATCACCACCTGCATTCGAGCCCCAAAACCTGCCATTGGGGCTTCTTCGAAGCCGCGCTCAAGCCCGTGCTGACGATCAAAAGCGGCGACGAGGTGACGGTCGACACCATCAGCGGCGGCGCCGACATGCTGCCCGATCGCGACAAGTTTCACATTCCGCCGGAGATGTTCGAGATTCATGCCAATAACGAGCGCATGCTGCCCGGCCACATTCTCACCGGCCCGATCGCGGTCGAAGGCGCCCAGCCCGGCGACGTGCTCGCGGTCGAGATCCTCGATGTCCAGCTCCGGCAGGATTGGGGCTGGAACATGATCAAGCCGCTGTCCGGCACTCTCCCCGACGATTTCCACGAGACCCGCATCCTGAACATCCCGCTCGACCGGGCGCGGATGGTCGGCCGCATGCCGTGGGGCCTCGATCTGCCGCTGAAGCCGTTCTTCGGCGTGATGGGCGTGTCGCCGCCCCCTAGCTGGGGCCGCATCTCCTCGCTGATCCCGCGCGCCATGGGCGGCAATCTCGACAACAAGGAGCTCGGCGCCGGCGCGACGCTCTATTTGCCGGTGTTCGTGCCGGGCGCGATGTTCTCCTGCGGCGACGGCCACGGCGTGCAGGGCGACGGCGAGGTCTGCGTCACCGCGATCGAGACCGCGCTGCAGGGCCGCTTCCGACTGACGCTGCGCAAGGACCTGAAGTTCGACTATCCACGCGCCGAGACGGCGACTCACTACATGACCATGGCGATGGATCCCGACCTCGACCAGTGCGTCGTGCGCGCGTTGCGCGACATGATCGCGCTGCTCGGCGAGACGCGAAACCTGTCGCGCGAGGATGCCTACACGCTGTGCAGCCTGGCGGCCGATCTGCGCGTAACCCAAACCGTCAACGGCGCCAAGGGCATCCACTGCATGATCGAAAAGGCGATCGTGCACGGCTGAGCCGGCCCGCTCCTCCCGACCTATCGACGCCACGCCGCCGCCGGGACTCTCGCGCGGCGCGCCTCGTCGCGTCTAATTTCCCGTGCGATTCCAACATGCTGAGCATCAAGCTCAGCCTGGATTTGACTTCCACCCCCGAACCTAAATAGAGTCTTAATCGTTACTTTTATGTATCCGGGTAAGAGGCTAGCGTTCGGGCCATGGCCACCGAAAAAGCCGAGACTGACCGTATTCCCGTAACCTTGGCGCTCTCGACCATCACCTATTTGGAGAAGCTGGTGAGACAGGGCACCCACGGCACCAGCGTTCCCGGCGTCGCACGTACCCTGATCGAGGAAGGCATCCGTCTCGCCATCAAGGACGGGCTTTTGTCGATTCGCGACAATGGCAGGACGTGAGCGCGCGCCGAACGTGAGGCGGACGGGTCTCGGAAGGCGGATGGCTACATCTGCAACCTGGGACCGTGACACATGCCTGTTCTTTCACCCACCTGGACCGACGATCGCATCGAACTTCTGAAGCGGCATTTCGAGGCCGGCCTCTCCTGCCGCGAGATCGCCGCCGATATCGGCGTCAGCCGCAACGCGGTGATCGGCAAGCTGTCCCGCCTCAATCTCACGCGCGGCCGCACCATCGACGAGCGCAAGGTTCAGGACCGGCCGGCGCGGGCGCCGAGAGCCGTGCCGCGGCTGCAATATGAGATGCTCGCCACGATCTATGGCGACACCGACGCACCCGTGGCCACAGGTCCGATCGACGACGCCAATCGCTGCTCGCTGATGGAGCTGGCCGAGAACCGCTGCCGTTGGCCGATCTCGACGCCGGGCGCCGAGGATTTCTGCTTCTGCGGCAACGCCGCGCCCGACGCTCAGCCCTATTGCGCCGGCCACAGCCGCCTCGCCTACCGACCGAACTCACGCGCCCACGTGATGCGCGGGTAGCATCTGCTTGACGCGTTTTCTTGACTCGAACCGGTATCCACTTTGCTCGAAAACGCTGTGCCTCCCAAAAACGAAAAACCTCCGGCGGGGCATCGCCGGAGGTTTCTGGAGGCTTAGCGTGAAGCTAAGAGCCGCAACTTTCGTATTTGGCTTGGAGATATATAGCTTAGTAACTCATGTAAGTAAATAAATCTGAGGCGATTGAATCGCATAGCTCGTCTTCGTCCGCCGCACGGACGGTTGGATTGCGAAGATCTCCACAAACAAAAAGCCCCGGCGGTCTCCCGCCGGGGCCCTGTCGCATCGAGGGACGTCAAGCTTACCAGTTGCGCTGGGCGCGCAGCAGCATGCTGTAGGTGTCCTGGTCCTTCAGCTCGTAAGTCGCCGCCGGCTTGGCGACGCCCGTCAGTGCTCCGGTCGTGATCACGCCCGAGTACTTCTGGTCGAGATGGCTGTAGGTGAAGTCAGCCGAGAAGGTCAGGTTCTTCACCGGCGTCCAGCGTGTGATGACACCGACCTGGCCGATGTTGAAGTCCGGGTTGCAGGA
Organism: Bradyrhizobium sp. ERR14; assembly: GCF_014198235.1. NCBI lineage: Bacteria > Pseudomonadati > Pseudomonadota > Alphaproteobacteria > Hyphomicrobiales > Nitrobacteraceae > Bradyrhizobium > Bradyrhizobium sp. ERR14. Next base: position 1,215,961 of record NZ_JACIHD010000001.1, read on the forward strand.
GCCGGTCAGGGTGGCGAACGCCGCGCTGCCGCAGATCATGCTCTTCGCCGTGCCGCTGTAGTTGACCGCAGCCCACGCGCCGTACAGCGCCGTGTTCCAGTACGGGCTCCAGTTGTGGGTGAAGGCACCCCGGAAGCCGTAGGTCTTGGTCAGCTCGAGCTGCCCGCCCGGTCCGAACACCGCGTCGGACACGCCGGCGAAGCCGATGCTCTGATAGGCGGCATTCGAGCTGCCGAACATCGAGTAGCTGGTCGCGGCCAGCTCCTGGAAGTTGTAGCGGCTCGCGCCTTCGGTGTAGACGCCCGAGATGTTGATCACGTCGCCGGCGCCGGTCGGGATGTTCTTGATGCCCAAGGCGAGCTGAACGGCCCAGCCCCATTTGTCTTCGGGATGACCGGTGGCTTCGGTCGCACCGTAATAGCCGACATGGTTGTCGTGCGCGGCGACCGACGCCTGGAACAGGCCCCAGGCCTGGTCGACGCGAACCATGGCGACGAGGTCGGGCGAGCGGGTGCCGCCGAGGTCGTTGGAGCCGTAGGCACCGCCGAGAACGCCGGTGGTGGACATGCCCGCGGTGTTCCAGATGTTGGTCTGGAAAACCTGCGTCTGGTCCTGCGCCGAGAACGCGGCCGTCACACCCTGGCCGAAATCGGCGGTGTAGGTGAACTGGGTCACGCCGTTGGTGGTGCCGCTGCCGCCGACGAGCTGGTCGAAATTGTTGCCGGGATAGTTGATCCAGGGCGCGTCGAACTGCGACACGGCCTTACCCATGGTGAAGCCGGCGAACTGGACGAAGGCGTAGTAGACGCCGAGCGCGCCGCCGGAAAGATTGCCGTCGGTGCCGTTGATGTTGCCGCCGCTCGAGCCGGTGAGGCCGGTGCCGGCCGCGTTGAGGCCGATCGTGCCGCTGTACTGGGTCGCCCCCGTGCCCGAACCGGTCCCGCCATAGCTGCCGGTCGTCCAGGTGAAGACCGCGTCGAAATAGGTGCGGACCACGCCGTACTCGGTCGCGGTGCGCGTGTCGATGTTGAGATCTTCACGAGCGCGCATCGAGTAGTAGTTGGTGAGGCGGTTGTTGGCCGCGAACACGCCGTTGTACTGGGCGCTGTAATTGCCGCCGGCGTTGAGCGCCACTTCGGCACGCACATAGCCGCCGAGCTTGATGCAGGTGTCGCTGCCCGGGATGTAGTAGAAACCCGCGCCGTACAGCGTGCAGATCTTGACGTACTCGACTGCCTTGGCCTTGACCGGAAGATCGGCCGCCTGGGCTCCAGCGACGGCGATCAGACCCGCCGCAGTGCCGAGCAAAAGGCTCTTCACCACTTTCATCTCAAAAACCTCCAAGTTGCTCATTTTACGGAGACCGGACCGTGAGGCCCCCCAAGATCCCCGTCTCCATCAATCCGCTCGGCCGCTTTCGGACACACCCGCTTTAGACGCGAGCAACGTGAGCGAACCACCTGCAACGGGACGATCGAGAACCCCCCACCGTCAGGGACCAATATGCCTGCGTCGTTGGCTAATCAAAATAGTTTATTAAGTCAGCTTTCCGGTTTTCGCTAAGCCTGTGCCCCGCGCGCAACACCGGGGCCGAGGCAATCGCTGAGCTGATCATCTTTGTAGTTTTAGTGACGAAATTACCCTGCCCTGCACTTGCGTCAGAGCAGGCTTGCGTGGACTATGGCCCTCCACGAACACCGGCCTGAACAATCGGTTCACGGGAGTGACGCTGTGTCCGCGACGAGGAAAGAAGGAGCGCGCCTGCGCTCGATCGGCAATCTGGATATCATCAGGCGCTTCACCTGGGAGATATCGTCGATCAACATGTATCTGGAGGAGCTGCGTCAGTTCTGGGCGAAGACGCTCGGCATCAGCGGTCCGCAATGGCTGATCCTGATGGCCATCTCCGATCTCGACAAGGACGACGGCATCCCGGTCAACGTCGTCTCCAAGCTCCTCCACGTCGATCCGTCCTTCGTCACCACCCAGTCCAAGCTGCTCGAAAAGAAGGGTCTGCTGCGCCGTCGCCCCTCGCCGACCGACGCCAGGGTGGTCCGGCTGTCCCTGACCGACAAGACCCAGAAGCACATTGCAAGCCTCAATGAGCAGTACAAGACGATCCGCGAATTCGTCTTCCAGGAGTTCGACGAGAACGAATTGACGGAATTCACCGGCAAGCTCGCGACGCTGAAGAACCGCCTCCAGAAAGCCTGCGTCCGGATCTCGCTCGACTTCTAGGGTCCTGGGGCCCCGCGCTCAGATCCGCCGCGCGGCGGTGCCGAGCCGCGATTCGAGCCAGTCGAAGATGTATTCGTTGGCAAGGCTCGGATTGTCTGCATGGGCCTGCGCCGCGCCGGTTTCGGCCGCGGTGAACACCTTCAGCATGACATCCGAGGTGGCGAGCCGGGAGCTCTCGACGATCTGACGCGCCCGGTCGGCCTTGAGCCAGCCGTCCTCGCCGAGCGTGATCAGCACCGGACAGTCGGCGCTGGAGGCCATCAGCGGCGCATGCGGCACCGGCACGATGCTGACGTCGCTCATCGCAAATCGGCTGGCAAAGAAGGCCCGCTCGTGCAGGTCCCACAGGCCGCCGTCGCAGACGGCGGCGGCAAGCCGCGGCTCCTGCAACACCGCGCGCGCCACGAAGGACGAGCCCCAGCCGTCGGCGATGATCCCGACCCGGGCGAAATCGATGTCGCCGCGCGTCTCCAGATAGTCCATGACGCCGGGAATCGCGCTCTCGAGATCCCGGCGCCGCAACAGCGCGTCGAGATAGTCGTCGCGCTGGTCGCCGAACAGGTCGAGCGCCAGCATCGAGAATCCACGCTCGCGCGCATGCGGCACGAGCTTGAACAGGAATTCCTCCTTGCGATGGCCGGGCTCGCCGATGCAGATCACGGTCGGAGCCCGTCCGCTTTCCGACGGCGCGGGAAGGAAATAGCCCTGCAGCGCATGTCCGTCGAGCCAGGGGATCGTCACGACTTCGCCGGCCGGGCCGCGCGCCGCGAGGTAGCGGCGGGCACATTCCTGCATCGCGAGCACCGCGACCCAGCGGCGCTCGTCGGCCGGGTCGAGCGGCATCGCCGCCGCACCGTAGTAGTTCATGGCGCGCAGCCAGTTGCGCTGCGCGCTCGCCATGTGGCCTTCCGCGAACGCGGCCTCGGCGCGCTGCCGATTGGCCTGCGCGAGCTTCTTCCACTCGCGATGCCAGGACCGGTCGTCACCGCGCTTCAGCTGCCGCGCGATCATCAGGCATTCGGCGATCGTGGCGCCGCCCTCCTGGGCCGCGGTCAAGAGCCGCGTAAATTCAGCGGAGATGTCCTCCCGCTCCGGGCAAAGGATCCAGTCGTCGGAGAGGCATGCGGGAATCATCGGAGCTACGCTCTATCATCGCGTTATCCCTGATTGACTAAACTATTTCAGTTTACCGACCAAGCAGCCGTGCACCGAATGAGAGCCGTTCGAGATCACCATCGCTTGAACGAAACGGCCCCCTCGCATGCGTGACATTCCAATTCGTCATGAGGCGATGAACATTGGCAGGAGGTGGCACGTACAATTATCTGCGCACCTCTTGCCATGATGATTATCATACCTATATCCGCGCGCCTTTCGAGGCGATCTCAACCGAGCCGCCAGCCGACCTCCTGCGTAAAGCTATCGTAGAAGGCGCGGTCATAGGCCTGCTCCGGCGTGGCGCGCACGCGTTCGTCGAGACGCTTGGCGTCCTCGCCGACGAGGATGCGCCATCGCTCCGCCTTGACCCCATCGAGAATGATCTTCGCGGCCTGTGCCGCCGTCGTCGGCGCATCCTCCAGGAAGCTGCGGGCGCGCTCGGCGAACGCCGCCTGGATGTCCTCGTCCGACATCTTGTCGGCATCCGGCACGCCGGCCGCGACCATCCGCTTGCGGGTCAGCGCGACCTCGTCCGCGTTGAGCCGCTCCGACCCGTCGGCGCTCTGCACCTTGCGCGAATTGGAGACGATCGAGGTGCCGATGTGACCAGGCATCACCACCGAGCATTTGACGTGCGGGGCGTGCAGGCGAAGGTCGTTGATCAACGCTTCGGTAAATCCCTTCACCGCGAACTTGGCCGAGCTGTAGGCGGTGTGCGCCTGGCCCATGCCGATCGAGGCCCAGAAGCCGTTGACGCTCGCGGTGTTGACGATGTGGGCCTCGTCCGCCGCGACCAGCATCGGCAGGAAGTTGCGCACGCCGAGATAGACGCCGCCCCAGCAGATGTTGAAGGTGCGCTCCCACTGCTCGCGCGTGTTGGTGAACAGGCTGCCGCCACCGCCGATGCCGGCGTTGTTGAACAGCAGATGGATCCTGTCGGTCTTCTGTTGCTCGGCGAGCTCGTCGCGAAAACGCTTCAGGTGATCCTCGATCGAGACGTCGGCGACATGCGTCGTGACGCGCAGGCCTTGCGGCAGCTTCTCGATCTCGCAGAGCCGCTTGGTCTCCGCCATCGCGGCTTGCGAGACGTCGCACATCGCGACATTGCAGCCCTCGGCAACGAGTTGCCGCGCGAGCTCGCGCCCCATTCCCGTGCCGCCGCCGGTGATGACCGCGATCTTTCCTGCGAAATCCTTCATGGGACTTTCGGCCCCTCCCTTGTCGGTATGTTTCTTCACAGCGCCGCTTGCCGGACGCGCGCACGAAATGTAGCAGCGCCGCATCCGCAAATGAAAGCGGATCGGCGAAGCAATCTTCGGCATCAATTATTTCGGCGTGCGGACTATTGGCCTGCAGTCGCCACGCTGTCGTTGCAGATGAGAGGAGACCGCGAAGCGGTCGTCTCGAAGGACGAGGCGCTTGCTCAATCGTCGCCGGAAGCACACGCGATAGCCCGGCCGTTGCGCGGGAGCGTCCGCGGCGCTGCTGCCACAGTTGGGGCAAAAGTGCCCGGTTCCCGTATTTGTCCGGCTTCGGTTTATGGGTAATTTTTTTACAATCCGAATCGTCAAATGGACTCCGGACGCTGGGTCGAGTCGGCCAGGCCAGCGTGTTGTTTGCGTGTCACAGGCTCTGGCACTCCGCTTGCATCCTCTTCGTGGTCTGAAACTACCGATGAGGTGACAGGAATGTTCGTGACCGTCGTTGCCGTGCTCTGCCGGCTGAGTGCAGCCAGCTCAGGCAGTTGCATCGAGGAAATCGTGACCGACAGCAACATGACGCCCGAGATGTCGTTGATGCAATGTGCGATCGGCGCACAGGCGCCTTTGGCGAAATGGATGGGCGAGCATCCGATCTATCACGCCAATTGGCGCCTGGATCGGTACAAATGCGTGCCCGGCCATTACGAGATCAAGGGCCACGCCTAAGGCCCCGCAAAACTACTGATCCGAAGACGACGGATACGAGGAAACGCCCGGGGGCCGCTTGTCCCTTCGCGGGCACTGCCAGCGCCAAGCCCTCAGCGAGGCGGCGCGCCCTGTGACCACGGTCACACGCTTCTCCCATCACGCCACCGCGCGCATGATGAGCGCCCGCGCTTTGCGTCCCTCCGGCGTCGGCATCAGCGCGTAATTGTGCGGCTGGTCACGCAGCAGATGCAGCTCGACCGGCACGCCCACCGCCCTCGCCCGCTCGGCGAGATCGACGCTATCAGGATAAAGCAGATCGCGCGTGCCTGCGAAGATCGTCATCGGCGCAAGCGCACGAAAGGCGCCGTTGAGCGGGCTGACGAAGGGATGGCCGATATCGAGCTCGCCGGCGTAGAGCCGCCCGGCCTCGACGATGCCAGGAATGTCCTGGATCGGATCGCGCTTTGCGATCTCGACCTGCTCCGGACGGCTGACCGAGGCATCGGCCGCGGGTGAGATCAGCACCATCTGGTCCGGCTGCCGATGCCCGCGATCGCGCAGCCATTGGCACGCCGCGAGTGCGAGGCCAGCGCCGGCCGAATTGCCGGCTACCGTGACCTTCGCAGATCCCGCGTCTTCCAGCAGCATGCGCAACAGCTCGGCCGTCGCCGGCACGACATCCTTCGCGGTGGCGCGCGGCGCCAGCGGATAGATCGGCACGACGCACACGACGTTCGCCTTGCGCGTCATCTGGCCTATGAGGCGCCAATGCGCCGGCACGATCTCGTTGATGTAGCCGCCGCCATGCAGGAACATCACGAAGTTGCAGCCCTCATGTCCCGACGCCGGCGCGGTGTAATAGACCGGCCAGCCGCCCATCTTCGTCAGTGTCACCTCGACGTCACGCCCCAGGTTCGGCGGCTCGAACGAAGCCGGTTGCAATGCGAGCTTCTGCACATGCGCCTGCACCGCTTCGGCTGATGCCAGCTGCTGCTTGTAGGGCAGCAGGGCGAGCAGCGCGTTGAAGCCGCGGCTCTGCAGGCTCGGCCCGGGCTCACGGCTCCGAGGCGCGCAAAGATCTGGACAAAACTGCAGGGCCGACACGATCCTTGCGACGCTCATGGTCAGTTCTCCGCTTGGCTGGGCATCCATATGGCGACGAAGAGGCTTGCCGACAGGTCGCCATATGCGCGTATAATGCGAGCATTCGCTCGCTTTTCCTACTCGCATTCGGATCGCAAAGCCCATGGCGCGCACGCCGCCGACAAAACCCCGGAAAAACGCTTTGCAGGCGCGATCGCGCGCCACCGTCGACGCGCTGGTCGAGGCGACTGCTCGCATTCTGGTCCGCGACGGTTTCGAGAAGGCCAGCACAAACCGCATCGCCGAGATCGCCGGCGTCAGCGTCGGCTCGCTCTACCAGTATTTTCCGAGCAAGGAAGCGCTCGTCGCCGCCGTGATCGACCGTCACAACGAGGAGATCATGGGCCTCGTCCGCACCGCGCTCGCGGAAGTCGCCGACCTGCCGATCGACAAGGCGGTGCGAAAGCTCGTCACCGTCGCAATCGAAGCCCACCGCATCGACCCGAAACTGCACCGGGTGCTCGCCGAGCAGATCCCCCGCACCGGCCAGCTCAAAGACGTCGAAGCCTTCAACCGCGAGGTCCATGACCTCGTGCGCACCTATCTCGAAAGCCGCCGCAAGGAGATGCGCAAGATCGACCTCGACGTCGCAACCTTCGTCTGCGTCAGTTCGATCGAGGCGGTCGCGCACAACACGGTGCTGAACGGACCCGAAATGCTGTCGGAGAAGATGGTGCGGACGCTGGTCGACGAGACGACGCGGATGGTGGTGGGGTATTTGAGGTAGGCGGCCCTTAGAGAGATCTGATCCAGGCTCAAAAGTGATAGTTCACGCCCACTCGCGCCACGTGGAAATCCGCCCGGCCGAAATTCGCCGTGTATTTGGACAGGGTCGGGCCAATGCCCGTTGCGAGTGCGGTGGCCGTCACTGACGATTTGCCGAGGTCGACGTAGAGATATTCGGCCTTGAAGCTCCAACGAGGCGCAAAGCGCCATTCGCCGCCTCCACCCACCGTCCAGCCAGCCAGAATGCGGGAATCGGTGCCCGTGAAGCAAGTCGATCCGATCGTACAACTGAATGAAGTGCCGCCGACGGAGACACTGAAAGCGCCACCCGGTCCGTTCGCGATGTAGTCGTCGAATGTCGCTACTCGACCAAAAGCAAAGCCGCCGGTCCCATACAGAAGAACGTTAGGCGTGACCAGCGCCCCCAGACGCCCACGAATGCTCCCCCACCAGTCAATCTTTTGCTCGGCCGAGATGGTCTGCGCGAAAGCTGGGGGCAGAATCGGCGTTGTTTCGCGACCGCTTCCGCGCAAGCTGGATGCGCTCAAGTCACCTTCAACGCCGACGAGCCATTTGCCACCCAGCTGCCAATTGTACCCCGCTTGCAGGCCCCCCGTGGCACCACTCATCGAAAAATCGTGAGGGCTGGGAGCAACCTGCCCCGCAAACGGAGGCGCAATCGGAACTCCAGGATTGAAGATGAAAGCGGAGGCCGCGTCACCGGTGAAATTCACGGTCCGGTCTGCCCATGCGCCGCCAACGTTGCCGCCAGCATAAAATCCCGTCCAGCTTGGGCTGGAGTCAGCCGTGCGCGCTTTCGTGAAAAGTGCGGGGCTTTGGTCAGCAGCTTCCGCCCCCGACGCGACACTCGCCAAGACTGCTACAGCAGCCAGTGCTCTTCTCACGGGACGCCCCCTCCGCGATTCCAACGCGCCCGAAATTCTTAAATCATGTTGACGCTGCACGCTGTGACGCCAGGGCAACACTCGCGGAACGTTGCAACCCAAGCGGAAACGTGCGGCCCACGGTAAACCCGGCCGAAAAGGAATTTGCTTCTTTGAAAAATGGTCGGAGCGAGAGGATTTGAACCTCCGACCCCTAGTCTCCCAGGCGACGGCAGATCGTTGCTTCTACGGGAGAATTTTTGGAAACGACGGAGCGGCTTCGGTTTGCAAAGACAGGGTCTTTTACCGAAATTGTAAACCGATCGGGAGGCTGCACACGGCGCCAGCGAACGGCCGAGCGTGGCTGTGCTTGATACACACTTTGCTACACATCGCCGGGAATTGGTTCTCTCTGTGTTCTCATGCCATAACGCCGCCCATGACCGACGAACTCTCCCTGCGCCGCGCCGTGATAGGCGGTAAAACCGCGCCTGACGACTATGTCATGATCTGGGACGATCTTCACATTGGCCGCATTTTCAGAACCACTGCCGTCGGCGGCGGCGCCGATTGGTCCTGGTCATGCTTTCTGCCCAACGTGCCGCAGCGGAGTGCCCATCGCGGCCACGCCGCCAGCCTGGACGCGGCCAAGATGGCGTTCCGATCCGCTTGGGCGGCTTTGCAATCGGACCCTCAGTTACGACGAGATCAAGCAGGCGCGCGTGACCGACGCCGACCGCAGCCGCCCCTGGCATAAGGGCGCATGACGGGAGCGCCGGCGAGTTCGACGAGCCGATCGCGCTGGCTTTCCAGGAACGAAGGCCCGGGGATGAGATTATGAGTCTCGCTGGCTTGCCGCCGAGCTGGCGGAGCGGACCCCGGCCCATACCCCCCTAGCGCCCCTGCGAGCCGGGGCCGTCTCTCCGCTGCTTTTGTATCGGAGTATGCGTATGCGTTCCTCGCCCTCGATCGTGCCGGCCGATCGCCTCGACCGCGACATCTACCTGGTGCTTGAGGATTTCGGCGCGGGTGCCGGGTGCGCATGGCGTGAGACCGACGAGGCCGACACCGATCTCGAGACCGTCCTACAGGACATCCTCTCCGGCCAATATGCCTATCCGCTTCGGATCGTGCGCTTCAATGCGATCGAGGGCTGGTCCCGCGACGCGACGTCCGACCTTGCCGACGCGCTGGCCGAGCGCGCCGCCAACTCCGACGCCGAGATCTCGCCGGCTCTGCAGGATTTCATCAACGCCAACGCGACGCGACGATTTGACCTGCAGCTCGCCCTGCCCCTGCGCGGCGCTGCCCGATGACATCTGAAGGCAGGCCTGTGGGCTCGGCGAAATGCGCCGCGGCCGGCCGGCGCGCGGGGCGAACATGCCATTCACGGCCGCGTGTACGAAGCCAATTGAGGCCTCCAACGAAGCGAAGCTGAAACAATGCAATCCGATACTGCGACGGTAACGACCGTTGCGGGAGGCTCAAATGCGTAGCCTGATTTTCGGTACGGCTCTCCTGGCGCTGGCGACCATCGGATGTTCCACGTTTATTTCCGCTGCCCTTTCTGCCGCGAGGGATGCAAAGGCCGCAACATTCTCAGAACGGTTCGCGCCGGCAATGACTCTCCCAGCCGGCTAGGTCCGCCAGCGTAAACGGCGAGCCGATTGCGACCGCCTTAATGGGGAGCTTTGCCTTCTCGGTTGAGCAGCTCCAGTCGTCGTTCTAGCTCTTGCTTCTTCGCCGCAAGCTTCTCCGCCAAAACATCATTGACGACGGTGTGGAGTCGCCACAGCTCTTCGAGAGACATGCTCTCAAGAGGCTTCCGATCCATGAATCCCCCCGACTCACGTATCGCACAAGGTTAGCGACAAAAACGAGACACTGCCACTTTCTCCCGACGAGATTCACATTTGCGAATGAAGGTACAAAGGTGAATGCCCTCCCTTAGCTTGCTGGGCATATTGGTTGGGAGCATGCTGCATTGACTGATAACATTCCGGCGCAGAGCCGATATTTCGTTCGAATGGGCGGCAAGGGTTGGATGGTTTACGATCGAGTACGCAAGGGCCCGACACTGATAGAGACCGCCTGGGCAGCCAATTTGACAAAGGAGCAAGCCGAACAAATCCTACGCTCGCTTACTTCTTCGGCCGCGGAGAAGCCACTTTCTGCAACCGACCGAGGCCCACGCTAGCGCGATACCGGAGCGGCCTCAAAAGGGCGGCCTCAGCTGGGGCGGCAGCTGAGGCCATTGGGGTCTGCTCCGGCTTCAGGGGGGCTTAGGATGGCCGGAGCAGAGAGACAATTCGCCCGATTGCCACTTGTTCCCGATCTCGCAAATTGAGCGGGAAGTCTTATTTTCGGTCCATGCGTATGACGTACGAGCTCTGCTTGGCTACCGCCGCCAAGCACGTCCCTTCAGGGACTGACTGGATCCACGAGGTAAAGTACGACGGCTACCGAATGCTGGTCATTCGGCAGAACGAGCGGGTGCGCCTCCTCTCTCGCAACGGTACGGATTGGACCAAGCGCTACCCCTGGATCGTCCAGGCCGCGCTGAAGAACCGCGAGCGGCACTTCGTCGTCGACGGAGAGGCCGTGGTGCTCGGCGTCGACGGCGTCTCCGACTTCAACGCCCTGCATTCGCGTCGGCATGATGACGAGGTGCAGCTTTACGCCTTCGATATCCTTGTGCGCGGCGGCGAAGATCTGCGGCCCCTGCCCCTCTCGCTGCGCAAGAGCAACCTGGCGCGCTTGCTGCGCGGCCGGCCCGACGGCATGTTCGTTGCGCCATTCGAGGCAGGCGAGATCGGGAGCGAGCTCTATCGCGCCGCGGTTCGCATGGGCCTCGAGGGGCTGGTCTCCAAGCGTCGCGATCGGCGCTATAGCAGCGGTCGCTCCAAGGACTGGATCAAGGTCAAGAACCGGACGCATCCCGCGATGTCGCGGGTGATGGACGCCCTCAATAGCCCTTCCGTTTGATGCGGTAGTGGTCCCGATCTGAACACGGGAAAGCCGCTGTCATGTCAGCTGTCTGGAGAGGACCGAACGTCACATGATCGTTCGCCTGACGGCTGCTCATGACCCAATTCGGACTTGGTTTGCCATGGGCGATTCAAGCCCTTCCGAAAATGAATTTAAGCGGTTCAGTCTGAGTATTTTTGTAGTATCCTGTTGGACCTTCCAGCTCCGCAATATTTGGGAGGAGGTTTGGATGAACAAGTCCTTTGCCGGTGCCATTTTGATCGCGTTGGCAAGTTCTGCGATGGCTCAAGATGCGATGAAGGTGGTCAAGCCCGAGCATCCGGTCTTCAGGGGCGCGCAAACCGCCCTCTTGATCGGTGACCTAACAAAGGCCGAGACGATCGTCCAGCGGGTCAAATTCCCGCCGAATTATAAAGTTCCGCCGCATACTCATCCCTATGCCGAGGTCGTCACCGTGATGAGTGGCAGCTTTGGGAACGCCATGGGGGAAAAGTTTGATCCCTCGAAAGGCGAGATATTGAAGCCGGGCTCCGTCTTCACGCTGTCGGCGAAGCACCCCCACTATGTATGGACGACAAACGAAGAAACGATGGTCCAAATTGTATTCACCGGGCCGGGGGGCATTGTGTTCATCGATCCAGCCGACGATCCGCGCAAGAAGTAAAAACGAAGCGCCGAAGCATAAAAAGAGGCCACCTCAATCGGGTGGCCTCTTTCGTCATTCCGGCACCGGCGCGATGTCGGCTGTTGGCCCTTAGCGGACCTTCACGGGGATGCTCGCTGAGGGCCGCTTGTGACCCAAAGCGGACACAGGCCGCTTAGTCCTCTGCTCGAATTTCGTGACCAAACCTATCGATAAAGCGCTGGCGAATTTGCACGAACCACCGCTTTTCATACTCTGCGACGAAGCCCTCGGCCGTCAGTACTGCGTGTGCAAATTGGTCCGCAGTAAGAGTCTTGGTTGATGCAATTCGTTGGGCGTCAGCGGGCGGAATGCAGAAGCCCCAATCAACGCAGAGTTCGCTCAGCAGGTGAGACAGGCGGTCTTCCAACGAAGAATCCTGCTTGATCGGCCGAAAACCCATGGTTGTACCCTTTGCCTTCCCGGTAGGACGGATAGCACAAATAAGACTTCCGGTCCTGGCCCATAGCTGACCAACCTCGGCATGGTGCGTGATGGCAGCTTCTGACCCTAAGCGGCCTTCGCGGCCGTGGCATCACTCTGGTTTCCCCAGTTTTTGCCGGCACCTACGGGTAGGCGGCAGTCAAGCCCGTCAAAAGTCCCACTAGCCTGACGCGGAATGTGATACGACACTCGCGCAGCGTGGTTTGTCGCGCAGTAGGCCAACATGGCTGACATCCCGACCACTCACTACGTCAAAAGTGATGACGTCCATATTGCCTATCAGGTGATTGGCGACGGTCCACGCGACCTGCTGTTCGTCCCCGGTTTTGTCTCCAATGTTGAAGCGCTTTGGCAATCGCCGGGCCGCGCCTATTTTTTCCGCAGGCTTGCAACGTTTGCGCGAGTCATCATTTTCGACAAGCGCGGCACCGGAATGTCTGATCGCGGTTCCCAGATCTTCACACTTGAACAGCGGATGCACGATGTGCAGGCGGTGCTGGACCAGGTCGGTTCCCAGCGGGCCACCTTGTTTGGCGTATCCGAGGGCGGTCCGATGTCGCTGCTCTATGCCGCGACGTATCCCGAACGCACGTCCGCTCTGGTTCTTTGTGGCACTTATGCGCGACGCGCGTGGGCTCCTGACTACACATTCGGATGGACTGATGCGCAGTGGAGCACTTTCCTCGATGACATTGAGCACCACTGGGGCACGACAGATGCAATGAGTTTGCTGATGTGGGCGCCCAGCCTTGCCGGCAATACGCAGGCACTTGAGCAAGTTGCTGCCTACTTCAGGGCCTCAGCAAGCCCAGGGGCGGCATCCGCGATCATGCGCATGAACCGGGAAATTGATGTCAGAAATATCCTCCCCGTCACGCGTGTACCGACCTTAATTTTGCATCGCACCGATGAGCGCGTCATCGACGTGAAGCATGCGCGCTACATGGCGCAGATGATTCCTTCCGCCAAACTGATTGAGCTCAGTGGTCAGGACCATGTGGTCTGGGTAGGCAGTCAGGACGCAATCCTTGATGAGGTCGAAGAATTCGTCACTGGGCATCGGCAGGCAGCCCAGCCAGATAGAGTGCTTGCGACTGTGCTGTTTGTCGACATTGCGGGATCGACGGAACGCGCCGCCATGCTCGGCGACGGCGCCTGGCACGTACTGCTCGACGCGTTCTATGCCAAAGCGCGGGGCGTGCTCGGCCAGTATCGCGGGCGCGAAATCAACACCGCCGGCGACGGTTTCCTTGCCACGTTCGACGGACCTGCGCGCGCCGTACGCTGCGCCAGCGCAATCCGCGATGCGGTGCGCTCGCTCGATTTGAAGGTCCGTTGCGGTTTGCATACCGGTGAGTGCGAATTCGTCGCGCACGATATCGTTGGCATTGCCGTGCATATTGGCGCGCGCGTGGCGGCGCTAGCTGCGCCGGGTGAAGTTCTGGTCTCACAGACGGTTCGCGACCTCGTAGCAGGCTCCGGATTGACGTTTGAAGAGCGCGGCCGTCACACACTCAAAGGCGTGCCTGACGAATGGCGTCTGTTCCGTGCGGTGATTACCTAGCCCGCTTTCACCCCGCCATGTGGTCAGAGCACCGAAGGACCGCTTTTGGCCCTTCAGCGACATTGGAAGATTGCTGCTTCTCCGCCGCTGTTCGGGCTTAAGCGGACATTAGCGGCGGCCAGCCGCTTAATGAGTACACGGACTAGTCATCGAGCTTTTCGGACGTGATCGCGCCGGTCTTGGCGTCGGCGTGAAATTCCATTCTCTGGCAGCAGCAAGCATCCATGAACGCCAAGAACGTGGCATAGTCCCCCAGTTGCGATTCCATCCCATGCTATCGCTTCGAGTTTTAGTGTCGCAATACACGCTGGAAGAAGTCCCTGATATTCTCTTCCGATTCTTCGCCCGCGAACTATGCCGGAGGTAGCGGCTCGAGCTCTTCCTTGCCGTAATAGCCAATCACGCGGTAGGAGACGACTTTGCCCGATGACCGCGATACAACAACATCCACAAAATAGATTGCTTGATAAGGATTTTCTTCGTCCCCGATCATTTGCTTTTTTAGATGGCTCATCTCGTCAGTGAAAAACACTGCATGCGGCTTTTCATCTATTTCCTCTATCAAAGCACGGTCTGGAGTTGTTTTGGCTTCCGACTTCACGGAGTCTCTCTCCAACCTTTTCCAAACCATAGGAACGCGCTGCAAAACCTCCGCCTTCGGATTCTGAAGTAGCGTCTTTTCGAGCGCAGCGGTTTCAATAATCGATGACGCTTCCTGAGCTGTGACAGTCAACAATTGAACGGTAACCGGACCGTTGATCACATTGAATGTCTGCGATCCGCCGTGACTTGCGATCGGTTTCACTATGTTCGTTGCATCGTCGCAGTCTTTAATGGAGAGATTGTCGGCTGCTGTCGCCTCTCGCTTCTTAGCAAAAAGGTCGATCAGAGACTTAAGATGCTTGCCGAACTTTTCGATCAGCTCGACCTTGTCGATTAGTGGTGCCAGCAAGGGGCCGGCCATTGCCACGGTTGAGACGAGGTCGGGTACTAAGTTGATGTCGATACTGCCGGGTTTGACAACCGACACCAGAAGGCGCGCCTCTGAGTTCTTAGTGGCTAACTCGTTCTCATGTTTCTTTAGGACGCGTCCTAAATGCTGCTCCCCTATGCACGACTGAAGAACAGCGCCAGAACGATTATTGTAAACTGCCTGTAAAGCGGCGGCTCTTTAATAATCGGCCGGCCCACGGGACCATTGAAATATTTGAAGAATTTGGTCGGAGCGAGAGGATTTGAACCTCCGACCCCTAGTCTCCCAGACTAGTGCGCTAACCGGGCTGCGCCACGCTCCGAACGTCGTTCCATTAGCTAGGATCGGCGCGATGCGCAAGGCGAGGCCGCAGCATTTTGCCGTCCGGGCCAAAGTCCCCGGCACTGCCCGCAAGCCGGCGAAGCCCGCCCCTACCCGTCCTTCAGCGCCTGATCCAGCATCTCGCGGCAGGCGACGAGGTCGGCAAGGACGCGCCCGAGCCGTTCCCGGTCCAGCGCGCTGGGGCCGGCCGGGGCCGCGGCGGCGGTGCCGCCCTTGCGGAAGGTGGTGAGGATTTCCTCGTCGTCGACCTCGGTGAAGCGGAAGTCGATGCCTTCCTCCTCATCACCCTGGTAGTCGTCATCGTCGGTGTCGGTGACGCCCTTGATGGGCGCCTCCTCGTCGTCGGGCTCCATCAAGCTGGCGCCGATGGCGTCCTCGATGGCGCCGAACGAGACCGCGGCGGCGCTGTCGGCAAGGCCCTGCACCGATTTGACGCCGTGCTCCTTCAGAATCCGCTGCACCCCGCGGATGGTGTAGCCCTCCCCGTAGAGCAGACGGCGGATGCCCTTGAGCAGGTCGACGTCGTCGGGGCGGTAATAGCGGCGGCCGCCGCTGCGCTTCATCGGCTTGATCTGGGAGAATCGGGTCTCCCAGAACCGCAGCACGTGCTGCGGAATGTCGAGCTCCTGCGCTACTTCGCTGATGGTTCGGAACGCATCCGGCGCCTTGTCCAAATGCCAAATCCTTTGCGAGAGGCGTTACGCCTCTTGTGGAGCCTTGCTGGCGTCACCGTTGGCGCGGTGCTGGCCGTTGATCCGCTGCTTCAGGATCGCCGAAGGCTTGAACACCATGACGCGGCGCGGCGAGATCGGCACCTCGGTGCCGGTCTTCGGGTTGCGGCCGATGCGCTGACCCTTCTTGCGGACCATGAAGGACCCGAACGAGGACAGTTTCACCGTCTCGCCCTTTTCCAGGCAGTCGGTGATCTCCTTCAGCACGAGTTCCACGAAGGCGGACGATTCCGTGCGCGACAGGCCCACCTTCTGGTAGACGGCTTCGCACAGATCGACACGCGTTACGGTTTTACTTTGATCGGTCATCGCCCTGCCCCACATCACGGCGAACAATTGTTGTCTGAAATTATGAGGTTACGATACGGCGGTCAACAGCGCTCATCAATGCACACGCATCGATAATCGGCGCTGATTCCGGCAAAATTTTATCGACTGTGGCCCTACCAGCGCACGAGCGCGGAGCCCCAGGTGAAGCCGCCTCCCATGGCCTCCAGCAGGACCATGTCGCCCTTCTTGATGCGGCCGTCCTTGCGGGCCACCGACAGCGCCAGCGGAATCGAGGCGGCCGAGGTGTTGCCGTGACGGTCCACCGTCAGCACCACCTTCTCCGGCGCGATGTGGAGCTTGTGGGCGGAAGCGTCGATGATTCGCTTGTTGGCCTGGTGCGGTACGAACCAGTCGATGGTCTCGGCATTCAGCCCGGTCGCCTGGAAGGCATCGACGATGACGTCGGTGATCATGCCGACCGCGTGCTTGAAGACCTCGCGGCCCTCCATGCGCAGATGGCCGACGGTCTGGGTCGAGGACGGCCCGCCGTCGACGAACAGCTTTGCCTTGTGGCGGCCGTCGGAGCGCAGATGCGTGGTGACGATGCCGCGGTCGGTCGCGGCCTTGCCCGGCTGCTCCTGCGCCTCCAGCACGACCGCGCCGGCGCCGTCGCCGAACAGCACGCAGGTGCCGCGGTCGTTCCAGTCGAGGATGCGCGAGAAGGTCTCGGCGCCGATCACCAGCGCGCGCTTGAACGCGCCGGTGCGCAGGAAATTGTCGGCGGTGGCGAGCGCGAACACGAAGCCGGAGCATACCGCCTGGAGGTCGAAGGCCGCGCCGTGGGTGATGCCGAGCCCGTGCTGCACGGCAACGGCCGTCGCCGGGAAGGTGTTGTCGGGCGTCGAGGTCGCGAGCACGATCAGGTCGATCGACTGCGCGTCCATGCCGGCATCGGTGAGCGCGGCCTGCGCCGCCTTGATCGCCAAATGCGAGGTGAACTCGCCCTCGGCCGCGATGTGGCGCTCGCGAATGCCGGTGCGCTGCACGATCCACTCGTCGGAGGTGTCGATACGCGCCGCCAATTGGGCGTTGGTCACCACCTGCTCCGGCAGATAGGAGCCGCAGCCCAGCACGACCGAACGAATTTGAGTCACGAAACAGCCTCCTGCGCGGCCTGCACGGAATTGAGTGCACCACCCTCGCGGTTGAGCATCTGATTGATCTTGTTCAGGAGATCGTAGTGAGCCATCTCATAGCCAACATCGATCGCATAGGCAAAGCCTTCGGCGCTGGTTCCACCGTGGCTCTTGACCACTAATCCGTTCAAACCCAGGAATACGCCGCCATTGGACTTGTTCGGGTCCATCTTATCGCGCAGGGCCTGGAAGGCGCTGCGCGCAAAGAGATATCCGAGCTTCGACAGCCAGCTCCGCCGCATCTCGTTGCGGAGTAAGTCCGCCATCTGCCGGGCGGTTCCCTCGGCGGCCTTGAGCGCGATGTTGCCGCTGAAACCTTCGGTCACGATGACGTCGGCCAGCCCCTTGCCGATACCGTCGCCCTCGACGAAGCCGATATAGTCGAGCTCCGGCAGGTTCCTCGCACGCAGGATCTCGCTGGCCTCGCGGATCTCCTCGTGCCCCTTGATCTCTTCGGCCCCGATATTGAGCAGCCCGACCGTGGGCCGCTTCTTGTCGAACAGCACGCTCGCCATCGCCGCGCCCATCACCGCGAGCGACACCAGATGGTGCGCGTCACCGCCGATGGTGGCGCCGAGGTCGAGCACGACGGACTCGCCGCGCCTGGTCGGCCATATCCCCGTGATCGCGGGACGGTCGATTCCGGGCAGCGTGCGCAGGTGGAAGCGCGACATCGCCATCAGCGCGCCGGTATTGCCGGCGGAGACCGCGACACCCGCCTCACCCTTCTTCACGGCGTCGATGGCAAGCCACATCGAGGAGGTCTTGCGGCCGCGCCGCAGCGCCTGGCTCGGCTTGTCCGAGCCGCTGACGGCCACGTCGGTGTGGATGATCTTCGAAGCCGCTTTGAGGGCGGGATGCTTCTCAAGCTCGGGCTCAATCCTGGCGCGGTCCCCGACCAGCAGGAACTCGGTCTCGCGATGCCTCTGAAGCGAGATGGCGGCGCCAGGAATGACCACGGCGGCGCCGGCGTCGCCCCCCATGGCGTCCAGCGCGATGCGAACCTTGCTTGGCATAAAAGTCCTGGAAACCTGGTCTGGTGCGGTCTTGGATCAGCGGGACCGCAAAATGAGTTCGCCACGGACATGGCGGCCGGCCAAGCGCCACGCCGCACCCGGGCCGGGGCGCGACAATAGCGTTTTGTACCCCCGAAACAACCTCTTGCCCCCAGCCTTTTGCATCCGGGGCGATCCGGCCGCGAACTCCTGAATCTGCAAGAAATGCACTGAAATCAGCCAGATAAAGAAGGCTTTGAAACCATCCCGGCAAATGCCTCGCGCACCGCCGCAAGACGATCCCTGGGGGAAATGCCCGGCTATTGGCCCTTCTTGTTGTCCTGCAGCGCCTTCAGGGCCGCGAATGGATGGTCCTCCGGATCGGGGGCGGTGACCTCCGGCTCGAACACGACCCCCTCCTTGCGCGGATAGGGATCGATTGCCAGGAACAGGGCGTCGGTGGCGAGCCGGCCAAGGTCGATGATGCCACCCACGATCGCCTCGGGCGGGTCGGCGACCTCAGGCGCCGCCTCCTCGTCCTGCCCCTCCGCGATCAGGTCGGCCAGACGGCGCGCCTCGGCCTCGGGGGCGAACACCAGGTCCACCTCCTCCTCGATCTCGCTTTCGATCGGATCGAGCGTGACCACGCAGGTCTGGCCGATTCGGGCCCGGACGGTGCCGGTCACCTGGACCCGGCCGCCACTCCTGGGCACCACGTCGAAGTCGGCCTGGGCGGACAGGATCTCGCGGAGGCCTGCGACCTCCGCCATCGCCTGCCGCTCGGCGACCGAGGCCTCGAGCTTGCGGTGCAGGCCGGTGTCGGGGATTTGCGCGACGATGACGGGGGCCCGCCAGGGATCGGGCTCGGATCCGGTATTGGGTCGGCTCATGGCGTGTCGCCCTCGAGAAACGCTGGAGGAAACCTGAAGGAGGCGCGCAGCAGCGCGGCCTCGTCGGCCCGGCCGAGATCAGCCTCGGTGGCCCGGGCATAGGCCGCGAGCCGCCTCGCCTGGTCCGGGCTGGTCCCATTCAAGATATTCTTGCAGATCGCCTCTGCCAGGGCCTCGCCGCCGGCCTCGATGGCCTGGTCATAGGCCTGGACGCGGCCGTAAAACGCCTCGCCAAACGCCCGCATCCGCTTCGGCACGGTCTGGTCGCCGACCCCCATCTCGCGCAGATTGTCGTCCATGTCCTCGCAGAAGCGGTCGAACAGCGCCTGCGACAGCTCCGAGGCTCCTGCGGTGGCGCCCTGGACCGTACGCAGGCGCCGCAGCAGCAGCCACAGATGCAGCAGCAACAGGTCGAAACGCCCGTTAACCGTATCGGGCACGCCCAAGTCGCGGTAAAATATGGGTTCTCGCGCCTGCGTCACGATCATGCCATAGATGGCTTCAATGGTGCCCGACGGGGTTAGCCGGGGTTTCCTGAAGTGATTGAACGGCCAAAGCATTGTGGTTTCCGCAAGCGGGCGCGCGCGAGTTGCATTCAGACGCCCAGCCCGGTACTTCAGCGCCTCGCGCGACGCAAGGGGACGGAATCAGTTCCGCTATGACGACAACGAACCAGATCAGCCTGCGCGCGGGTACGCGGCGCGGCCTTCACGCACGCTGGCGCGGCTTGCGCATGCTCGCCGCCGTCGCCCTGGTCGGCGCCGCGCTCACGGGCTGCACCGGCGAGCAATTCCAGAAGGGTTATATCCTGCCGCCCGGTGCGCTGGAGCAGATTCCGATCGGCGCGAGCCAGGACCAGGTGCTGATCGTGATGGGCACGCCCTCCACGGTGGCGACCCTCGACGGCGAAGTGTTCTACTACATCTCCCAGCGCTCGGAGCGCATGGTCGCCTTCATGAACCAGAAGGTGGTCGATCAGCGCGTCATCGCGATCTATTTCGACAAGAACCGGCGCGTGCGGCGCCTCGCGAATTACGGCCTGCAGGACGGCAAGATCTTCGACTTCATCAGCCGCACCACGCCGACGTCGGGCCAGGAGATGAGCTACCTCACGCCGCTGTTCAAGCTGCTCAGCTTTAACTGAGCCCCGGAGCGTTTTCGGGCGAAGCCGGCGACCGGCTCACTTCAGGAAAACGCTTCAAGACAAGCATCCAGAACGCCTTCCAATTCCGCCGGAAGGTATATGCCCTCCGCCTGCGGCGTCGTGCCGCCCTCCGCGCGGCACTGACCGCCGCGCGCGACTTGCCGTCGCATCTGCGGTTTCCTACGCTCCCTGCAAAGAAAGAAGCAGGGAGCGGATTCGTGCCTAAGACTTTGTCCCGACGTCGCGTGCTCACCGGAGTGGCCGGCCTTTCGGCCGCAGCGATCCTGCCGCGATCGAGCCTTGCCGACTGGAAGCCGACCGAAAACGTCCGCCTCGTGGTGCCGGCTGCGGCCGGCGGTTCGACCGACGTGTTGGGCCGGCTCCTGGCCGCGCATCTGCAAACCGCCTGGGGTCAGTCGGCCGTCGTGGAAAACCGCTCGGGCGGCGGCGGCACCATCGGCACTGCCGAGGTGGTTCGTGCCAAGCCCGATGGCCACACCATCCTGGTCGGCAATCCCGGTCCGAACGCGATCGCCTACAGCATCTTCAAGAATCTGACCTACAAGCCGGACCAGCTCCAGCCGGTCTCCAACATGATCCGGATCCCGAACATCGTGTCGGCGCATCCGAAGACCGGCATCAAGTCGGTCGCCGAGCTGATCGCCTTTCTCAAGGCCAATCCGGACAAGCTCAGCTACGCCTCCTCCGGTGTCGGCCAGAGCCCTCACCTCACCGGCGCCTGGTTCCTCCAGCTCACCGGCCTCAAGATGACGCACATCCCGTTCCGTGGCGCCGGACCCGCGCTCCAGGCGGCGCTGGCGGGCGACATCCAGATCCTGTTCGACAACCTCTATCCGAGCCTGCCGCAGGTGCAGAACGGCACGCTCAACGGCCTCTGCGTCACCACCACCGAGCGCAGCGACCTTGCGAAAGACCTGCCGACCATGCGCGAGAGCGCGCCGGAGCTGGCGAATTTCGACGTCTCGTCGTGGTTCTCGGTCTTCCTGCCGAAGGGCGTCTCGCCCGAGGTGCTGAGCGCGCTCAATCTCCAGGTCAAGGCGATGCTGGAGCGCGACGACATCAAGAAGCAGATCGCGGCCATGGGCGCCCGCGCCGACTACGGCACGCCCGAGCAGTTCGCCGCCTTCGTGGATGCCGAGACGAAGAAGTTCGCCGGCATCATCCAGAAGGAAGGGCTGCAGATGGACGTGCATTGACGCACGGCCGCGATCTGTAGGGCGGATTAGCGAAAGCGTAATCCGCCTTCGATGCGGTTCGGGCGGTGGCGGATTACGCTTCGCTAATCCGCCCTACGCACTGTCACTACAAACAAATACCCCGCGGCTCGCACCGCGGGGTTTTGTCTTGTCTCGTCTCTCGCCGCTTAGTGCGCCAGGATCGCCAGCAGCAGCAGGGCCACGATGTTGGTGATCTTGATCATCGGGTTCACCGCGGGACCCGCCGTGTCCTTGTAGGGATCGCCGACGGTATCGCCGGTCACCGCCGACTTGTGGGCGTCAGAGCCCTTGCCGCCGAAATGACCGTCCTCGATGTACTTCTTGGCGTTGTCCCAGGCGCCGCCGCCCGAGGTCATGGAGATCGCGACGAACAGGCCCGTCACGATGACGCCGAGCAGCATGGCACCGACGGCGGAGAACGCCGCCGACTTGCCGGCCACGCCGCCGCCCGCGATCGCGTAGATCAGGAAGTAGACGACGATCGGTGACAGCACCGGAAGCAGCGAGGGGATGATCATCTCCTTGATCGCCGCCCGGGTCAGCAGGTCGACCGCCTTGCCGTAATCCGGCTTGTCGGTGCCCTGCATGATGCCCGGCTTCTCGCGGAACTGACGCCGGACCTCCTCGACGATCGCGCCGGCGGCACGGCCCACCGCGGTCATGCCCATCGCGCCGAACAGATACGGCAGCAGGCCGCCGAACAGCAGGCCCACCACCACATACGGGTTGTTGAGCGAGAAGTCCGGATTGACGCCGGCGAAGTAGGGATGGCGCGCGGAGTCTGCAACGAAGAATTTGAGGTCCTGGTTGTAGGCCGCAAACAGCACGAGCGCACCGAGACCGGCCGAGCCGATCGCGTAGCCCTTGGTGACCGCCTTGGTGGTGTTGCCGACCGCGTCGAGCGCGTCGGTCGACTTGCGCACCTCCTTCGGCAAGCCCGCCATCTCGGCGATGCCGCCCGCGTTGTCGGTGACGGGGCCGAACGCGTCGAGCGCGACGACCATGCCGGCCAGCGCCAGCATGGTGGCAGTCGCGATCGCGATGCCGAACAGGCCGGCGAGGCTATAGGTGACCAGGATGCCGGCGATGATCACGATCGCGGGGAGCGCGGTCGCTTCCATCGAGACGGCAAGGCCCTGGATCACGTTGGTGCCGTGGCCGGTCACCGAGGCCTGGGCGATCGACTTCACCGGCCGATAGTCGGTGCCGGTGTAGTATTCGGTGATCCAGATGATCAGCGCGGTGACGACGAGGCCGACCACGCCGCATTGGAACAGCGCCATGCCGGTATAGTCGACACCATCGAGCTTGCCGAAGCCGATCAGGTAGTAGATCACCAGCGCGATGCCGATCAGCGACAGGACGCCGGTTGCGATCAGGCCCTTATAGAGCGCACCCATGATCGACTGGCTCGGCCCGAGCTTGACGAAGAAGGTGCCGATGATCGAGGTGATGATGCAGATGCCGCCGATCGCGAGCGGCAGCGTCATCATGTTGGCGAGGATCGGCGTCTTGGCGAAGAAGATCGCGGCGAGCACCATGGTGGCGACCGCGGTCACCGCATAGGTCTCGAACAAATCGGCAGCCATGCCGGCGCAATCGCCGACATTGTCGCCGACGTTGTCGGCGATGGTGGCCGGGTTGCGCGGATCGTCCTCGGGAATGCCGGCCTCGACCTTGCCGACGAGGTCGCCGCCGACGTCCGCACCCTTGGTGAAGATGCCGCCGCCGAGACGGGCGAAGATCGAGATCAGCGAGGCGCCGAAGCCGAGCGCCACCATGGCGTCGATGACGGTACGGCTGTCAGGCGCAAGCTTCAGCGAATGCACCAGGAAGCCGAAATAGAGCGTCACGCCGAGCAATGCCAGACCCGCGACCAGGAGGCCGGTGATCGCGCCGGCCTTGAAGGCCAGCTCGAGGCCGCCGGCGAGCGAGGTGGTCGCGGCTTGCGCGGTGCGCACGTTGGCGCGGACCGAGACATTCATGCCGATGAAGCCGGCCGCCCCCGACAGGACGGCGCCGATCAGAAAGCCGATGGCGACGTAGATTCCGAGGAAATAGACAAGCAAGAGGAAGATGACCACGCCGACGATGCCGATCGTCGTGTACTGGCGCCGCAGATACGCCTGTGCACCCTCAGCGACCGCTCCCGCGATCTCCTGCATGCGCGGCGACCCCGCATCCGCGCTTAACACCGAAGACGTCGCCCAAATCGCGTAGACGACGGAAAGCACTCCGCAGAGCACTATCAACCATAATGCTGTCATGTGATTTTTGCCTCAGATCCTTGATGTACCCCCGGCGCCTTTTGTTGTCCGTCGAGCGGTGCGGCGCCTTGATTTCGAACAAAGCCGCCCCTTGCCCAAAAGGGGCGGCCTTAGTCGGTAGCAAGCTTGCCAAAATCAAATTGAGGGTGCAACGCCGGATAAGGCCGAAAACGCCGATCTCGGCAGGTATTTAGGCCAAGTGCAGCGAACTAAGATGCCGGTTTGGAGCAATTCCTAGAAGTGGCTGTAGGACAGCCGCTTCAAAACCAATTCCTGGCCCTGCCCGTCCAGGAAGCGCGGCCCCTGCTTGCCCGCAACGATCGTGCCGATCGCGGTGACGGCAAGGCCGGCCGCCCGCCCCGCGACCATCAGCGCATCGCCCTGCGCCGGCGAGACGGTGCACAGCACCTCGTAATCGTCGCCCCCCGCAAGCAGCGTCTCGACGCAAACCACGTTGCGGGCAACCAGGCTTGCTGCCGCGGCCGAAAGCGGCACGCTCGTCACGTCGACCGTGGCCGAGACCCCGGACGCCGCGCAGAGTTTGGTCAGATCGCCGGCGAGCCCGTCGGAGACGTCCATCGCTGCGGTCGCATGATCGCGCACGGCCCGTGCCAACGGGTTGCGCGGTTGCGGCACGCGATAGCGTGAGATCAGGGCTTCCCTTGCAGCGGGATCGGTCGTGAGCGCTGCGGCAGCGGCGCCGCCCGTGAGCACGTCGAGGCCGAGCGCGGCGTCGCCGATCGTGCCGGTTACCAGGATGCGGTCGCCTGGCCTCGCGCCGGTCCGGCCGACCATCCGCCCCTGCGGCACGCGGCCAAAGGCCGTGATCGAGATCATCTGCGGGCCCGGCGTCGAGACCGTGTCGCCGCCGAGCAGCGGACAGGCGAATTCCTTTGCGTCCTCGCCCAGCGCGTCCGCGAAGGGCCGGAGCCAGGCATCCTCCTGGCTCCGCAGCGCCAGTGTCAGCACGAATCCCGCCGGCGTCGCGCCCTTGGCGGCGAGATCGGACAGGTTCACCCGCAGCGCCTTGCGCGCGATGGTGTCAGGGGGATCGGTGGCAAGATAGTGCACGCCTTCGACGACGGCGTCAGTGGTGACGACGATGTCGTCGCCGGACGACGACAGCACCGCCGCGTCATCGACCAGACCGAACGCACCGGGATCGGTCGCCAGCGGCTTGAAATAGCGCGCGATGAGGGAGTCTTCGGCGGAGGGCTGTGTTCGGTCCTGTGTCACGATAGCAGACCCGTCATCCCTGCGCGATGGCGAAGCCATCGTCGATGGAGGTGCGAGCCCTTGCGAGCCTCGAAGGATGGACGGCCGAGGTGCAACCTCAGCGGCACGCCGCCGCCCTTCGAGGCCTCCGCTTCGCTCCGGCACCTCCAGCGACAATGGCTTCGCCATTGCGCGGGGGTGACGGCTACGGCGGAAGTCATCGCAGCCTACCCCCGCCCGAACTCGTCGCCGCGAAACTGGCGGCCGATCTGGTCGAGCACGGCGTTGACCATGCCGGTCTCCTCGCGGTCGACGAAGGCGTTGGCGACGTCGACATATTCGGAAACGACGACGCGGCCCGGCACGTCCTTGCGGTGCTCCAGCTCATAGGCCCCTGCCCGCAGCACCGCGCGCAGGATCGCCTCGATCCGCTTCAAGGGCCACCCCTTCGACAGCGCCTCGTCGATCAGGGGATCGAGCTTCTTCTGGTCGCGCACGACGCCCGAGACGACGTCGCGGAAGAACGCCGCCTCGGCCGGCAGGTAGGTGTCGCCCTCGACCTCATTGCCGAGCCAATGGCTCTCGAACTCGGCAAAGATGTCGTTGATGCCGGCGCCGGCGATATCCATCTGGTACAGCGCCTGCACGGCCGCGAGCCGCGCCGCGCCGCGCCGGTTTGCCTTCTTCTCGTTAAGCCCTGCCGGCTTCTTGGTGGGATCAGCCATGGCTCAGGCCCGCGCCATGCGGCGTTTGATGCGCAGCATCGCAAGCGCCGCACGCGCGGCATCGCCGCCCTTGTTGAGCTCGCTGGCGCGCGCCCGCGCCCAGGCCTGCGCCTCATTATTGACGGTGAGGATGCCGTTGCCGAGCGGCAGCTTTCGCGCCACGGCAAGATCCATCAGCGCGCGCGAGGATTCCTGCGACACGATCTCGAAATGAATGGTGTCGCCGCGGATCACGCAGCCGAGCGCGATCACAGCGTCATAGGGCTTGCCGTTCGCCGCCGCCGCGTCGATGGCGATGGCCACCGCGGCTGGAATCTCCAGCGCGCCGGGAACCGTGACGACGTCGTGGGTCAGGCCCGCCGCCTTCAGCTCGGCGATCGCGCCGTCCAGAAGCGCGTCCTGGAGATCGTCATAGAACCGCGCCTCGACAATCAGCGCGCGCGCGCCGGAAATGTCAGTCTGGTCCTTCAGGGGTGCGCGCCGCGCGTCTGCCATCGTCTCAATCCGTTTACTGGGGTCGGCGCGTTATGTAGTCGCCGCAGGCACGTAAGCCAAGTTTTAAAGACACTGTCATTCCGGGGCGATGCGAAGCATCGAACCCGGAATCTCGAGATTCCGGGCCTGGTCCTGCGGACCATCCCGGAATGACGGCTCTGCCGTCACTTCATTTCCGTCAACCGCGCCGCATAGCGGGCCATCAAGTCGACCTCGATATTGACCTCGTCCCCCGCCTTCCAGCCACCGATCGTCGTGACCGAGAGCGTGTGCGGGATGATCAGAACCGAAAAAGTCACGTCCTTGACCGTATTGACCGTGAGCGAGACGCCGTCGAGCGTGATCGAGCCCTTGGTCGCGATGAACCGCGCCAGCTCCCGCGTGGTCGAGAGCTCGAACCGCGCCATGTCGGGCAGATCCTCGCGGCTGACGAGGGTCGCGATACCGTCGGCGTGGCCGGCGACGATATGCCCGCCGAGCTCGTCACCGATCTTGAGCGCGCGCTCGAGGTTGAGCCTGGTGCCGACCTTCCAGTGCTTGGCCGTCGTGAGTGCCAGCGTCTCCGCCGCAGCATCGACGTCATACCAGGTCCTTTGCTGGGAGTCCTTGCCGCCTGCGACGCCGGACGCAACCACAGTCAGGCACACGCCGTTGCTGGCGATCGAGGCGCCGTCGGCGATGGTGGTCTGATCGTAGCGGCAGGCGATGCGCAGCCGGTGCAACTGGCCCTGTGCCACGGGCGTGAAGCTGACGATCTCGCCGATATCGGTGACAATGCCGGTGAACATTACGCGCGCTCGTAGATGGTGAGAGTATCCTTGTCGAATGTTTCGCTAGCATGAACCTTGTAGGCCTGCGACTGCGTGATTTTCGACAGGGGCAATGCATCGAGCGCATCGACGCCGCCACTGCCGACCGCTTCCGCGCCGCGGAACAGCCAGATCTCGTCGACGAGGTCGGCCGCGACGAACGAAGCTGCAACGCGGCTGCCGCCCTCGACCATCAGGCGGGTGATGCCCTTCCCGGCCAGCGCATGCAGTGCGGCCGGCAAATCGAGCCCGGAGGCGCCTGCCGGCGGGATGCGGATCACTTGCGCGCCGGTCGCGCCGAGACGTGTTGCTGCCGCGGCTTCCGCAAGGTCGCAGCCCATCACCCAGAGCGGCGTCTCGCGCGCGGAGCCCACAAGCTTGCTCGCCCCGGGGATACGCAGGCTCTGGTCGAG
Organism: Bradyrhizobium sp. ERR14; assembly: GCF_014198235.1. Taxonomy (NCBI): domain Bacteria; kingdom Pseudomonadati; phylum Pseudomonadota; class Alphaproteobacteria; order Hyphomicrobiales; family Nitrobacteraceae; genus Bradyrhizobium; species Bradyrhizobium sp. ERR14. Next base: position 1,243,401 of record NZ_JACIHD010000001.1, read on the forward strand.
CACCACGCGCACCGGCGAGCGCGCCGCCATGCCCGGCAGCCGGCAGGTGAGAAGCGGATCGTCCGCCAGCACCGTGCCGATGCCGACCAGGATGGCATCGCTCTGCGCGCGCAGGAGATGCACGCGATTGCGCGTCGCCTCCCCCGTGATCGCGACCGGCTTGCCGCCGGCGGCGCCAATCTTGCCGTCGGGCGAGACCGCGAGCTTCAGGATCACATGCGGGCGCTTGTCCCGGATGCGGCGGAAATGCCCGGCATGGTCGAAGGCGGCTTCCGCCGCGCACAGGCCCACGTCCACATTGATGCCGGCCGCGCGCAGCCGCGCGTGCCCCTGCCCCGCGACCTCAGGGTTGGGATCCTCGATCGCCGCCACCACCCGCTTGATGCCGGCCGCGATCACCGCGTCGGCGCAAGGCGGCGACTTGCCGAAATGCGAGCAAGGCTCGAGCGTGACGTAGAGCGTGGCGCCGCGTGCGGCTTCACCGGCGCGCCGCAGGGCTTCGGGCTCGCCATGCGGCCGTCCGCCCGGCTGGGTCCAGCCGCGGCCGACGATGACACCGTCCTTGACGATGACGGCGCCGACGGCCGGGTTGGGCCAGGTGCGTCCCTGCCCGCGCCGGCCCAGCGCCAGCGCCAGCTGCATGAAACGAAGGTCGGCGTCCTTGGCCTCGCGGGCTTTCTGCGCGAACTGATCCTCCAGGATGCGGAAGATCATTTGCGGATCGCGGCGAGCCGCGCTTCCTCCTCACCGGAGAGCTCGCCGAGCACGTCGGCGAAATCCTTGGCCTCGCGGAAATTGCGGTAGACCGACGCGAAGCGCACATAGGCGACGTCGTCGAGCGTGCGCAGATGCTCCATTACGGTCTCGCCGATCACCTCGGAGGAGATCTCGGCCTCGCCCCCGGTCTCGAGCTCGCGCACGATGGTGGAGACCATCTTCTCCACCCGCTCCGGCTCGACCTGCCGCTTGCGCAAAGAAATCTGCACCGAGCGCATCAGCTTGTCACGGTCGAACGGCACGCGGCGGCCGTTGCGCTTGATCACCGTGAGCTCGCGCAATTGCACGCGCTCGAAGGTGGTGAAGCGGAAATTGCAGGCGACGCACACGCGCCGCCTGCGGATCACGGAAGAGTCCTCGGTCGGACGCGAGTCCTTTACCTGCGTATCGAGACTGTTGCAGTTCGGACAGCGCATCCGCGTGACCCAGCCTTACTGATAGATCGGGAACCGATCGGTGAGCGCCTTGACGCGTTCCTTGATCGCGGCTTCCACCAGCGGCGCCTTGCCGTCGTCCGACTGCGCGATCGCGTTGAGGACCTCGGCGATCATGCCGCCGACCTGCTGGAATTCCGCGACGCCGAAGCCGCGGGTGGTCGCCGCCGGCGTGCCCAGACGAATACCGGAGGTCACAAACGGCGACTCGGGGTCGAACGGAATGCCGTTCTTGTTGCAGGTGATGGCGGCGCGAACCAGCGCCTTCTCCGAGGCGTTGCCCTTCAGGCCCTTCGGCCTGAGATCGACCAGCATCAGATGGTTGTCGGTGCCGCCGGAGACGATGTCGAAGCCGTGGCTCTTCATCGCCTCGGCCAGCGCCTTGGCGTTCTCGACGACGTTCTTGGCGTAGACCTTGAAGTCCGGACGCAGCGCCTCGCCGAAGGCGACCGCCTTGGCCGCGATCACGTGCATCAGGGGGCCGCCCTGCAGCCCCGGGAAGATCGCCGAGTTGAACTTCTTGGTCAGCGTCTCGTCATTCCACAGCATCAGGCCGCCGCGCGGGCCGCGCAGCGATTTGTGCGTCGTCGTCGTGGTGATGTGGGCGTGCGGCACCGGCGAGGCATGCACGCCGCCAGCGACGAGGCCCGCGAAGTGCGCCATGTCGACCAGGAGGTACGCGCCGACGCTGTCCGCGATCTCGCGGAAGCGCTTGAAGTCCCAGGCGCGCGAATAGGCCGAGCCGCCGGCGACGATCAGCTTCGGCTTGACCTGTTCGGCCTGCTTGGCAACCGCATCCATGTCGATGATCTGGTCCTCGCGGCGCACGGTGTAGTGCGCGGCCTTGAACCACTTGCCGCTCATGTTGACGGGCGAGCCGTGGGTGAGATGGCCGCCGGCCGCGAGGTCAAGACCCATAAAGGTGTCGCCGGGCTGCAGCAGCGCCAGGAACACCGCCTGGTTCATCTGGCTGCCGGAGTTCGGCTGCACGTTGGCGAATTTGGCGCCGAACAGCTTCTTGGCGCGGTCGATCGCGAGGTTCTCGGCGACGTCGACCCACTCACAACCGCCGTAGTAGCGCGCGCCCGGATAGCCTTCCGCGTATTTGTTGGTCATCACCGAACCCTGCGCTTCCAGCACGGCCCGGCTGACGATGTTCTCGGAGGCGATCAGCTCGACCTCGTGGCGCTGCCGGCCGAGCTCGCCCTTGATGGCGGCGGCGATTTCCGGGTCGGCCTGCTCGAGCGGAGCGGTGAAAAACGAATCGGGCGCGGAGGCGGTTTTGGGTGCGGTCATCTTGCGAATATCTCCACCGCCGCAGCCTTTTGGCGGGCTACGGGCGGTCTGGTGTGGCGATCGGAAGCGGCGAGCGCGATCTACCACATCGCCCGCAGCAGGCCAAGCATTTGCGGGTCGGGCCTGATATTTATGCAAGATATGGTGGAGGGTGGCGGTTTTCGGCACTTGGGCCGGCTCTGGGGAGCCGCCCGTCCACCCCCTCCCGAATGGGGCCGCTTTGGGTCCTAACTCCTCATCCGTGGAGCCGCCGGCTGCCTGTCACAGCCCGGTATACCCCGCCTTCACCGGGTCCACGCTGCCGTCGAGCTGGCGCAGATAGGTCAGGCCGCAGACCGTCAATCGGTGGGTGTCCTTCTCGCCCGCTTCCATCAGGATGTTGAGATAGTTCGTGACCTTCTCCCTCGCCTCCTCGCTGGCCGCGGCGGTGCGGTTGGCGAGCAGGTCATAGGTCTGCATGATGCGGTCGATGGCGGCTTCCATGGCACCCTCTGGTTCGTGCGATATTCTGGGTTCGTCGGTATTTTGGGACTGTTGATCAGGCAACCGCGCGGGCCTCGGCCTGCGCCTGGAACCGGGCGATCGCCGTGTTGGCGAGCCGGATCTTGTTGAACTCCCCGTTCTGGAGCAGCTTGATGATGATCCCGAGCAGGCGTTCGTCGGTGACGAGCGTATCGGGGATCGCGCCGGAACGGCGAAGGTAGTTCGCGGCAATGGCGTAGGCCTCGCTCACGAGTTCCACGTTCATCGCCTGCAGCCCGCGCTCGACCAGCATCGACCTTTCTCCGATCCGAAGGAGATAAGCGCCAGGCCCGGAACAGGTTCCGCGGGTCGCAAAATTTTCTTCGCAGGTGCAAAATGCAAAACGCACCGGTCCGGGGCAACTCCGGGCCGGCGCGCTGGGGAAGTTGAGGCACGTTCGGGCGGCTTGCCGGTCTTGTTGCGGGCCGGCTTGGCCTTATCCCTTGGAAACTCAGAGCCGATACAGGATCTGGTCGGTCCAGAACCGCTCGAGGCGGTGCAGTGACTTGTTGAGGGTCGAGAATTCCTCGCCCGAGATGCCGCCGACCTGCTCCACCGTCTTGACGTGCTTCTGGTAGAGCGCATCGACGATGCGGCGGACTTCCTGGCCCTGCGGGGTCAGGCGAATGCGCACCGAGCGGCGATCAACGCGCGAGCGCTGATGGTCGAGGAAGCCGAGCTCGACGAGCTTCTTCAGATTGTAGGAGACGTTGGAGCCGAGATAGTAACCGCGCGTGCGCAGCTCGCCCGCGGTCAGCTCCTTGTCGCCGATGTTGTAGAGCAGGAGAGCCTGCACCGAGTTGATGTCCGCGCGGCCGCGGCGATCGAATTCGTCCTTGATCACGTCGAGGAGCCGGCGATGCAGCCGCTCCACCAGAGTCAAAGCTTCCAGATAGAGCGACTGCACCGAACCCTGCTGGCCGGAGACGCGCTCTGCGGTATCTGCCGCAGTTGCGACGGCTTTCATCATGACACTTCCCCTGTTGTCGTTTTTATCGACACTTATTCGACGAAACTTGTGTCCCGTCTGATAGGTGCAACTTAAGGGGCTCGTTTGAAGATCGGCTTAAATAAGAGAATAAAGAGATCATGAATTTAAGACAGTGAATTGCGGATTAAGCCTGTGCCACAAGCACTTTTCGAAAGCCTCTGTTGACCTTCGCAAGGTCCTGTTCACCCTCCGTCCGCTGCAACTGTCGCATTCCAGAACAGCCCCGCTCCGTTTCGAAACGGGCGCGTAACGGCTGTGGCGGAACCGGCTGGTCAACGAAAACTTACCGCAAATTTTAGGCAACCAACGGTCAACCAATCCGGCACAACTCGGCGCCTTCGCTCTCGTGTCCCGGACAAGCGCAGCGAAGCGGGAGCGCAGAGCCGGGACCCAGAAAGCCACAAACGAGATCGCGGAGAGATGGGTCCCGGCTCTGCAACGCATCACGCCGCAAGCGCGGCGCGTTGTCCGCGCGCTACGGCGGCCGTTCGCGCGCGGCCATCCAGGCGAGCGCGAGATAGGCGGCGAGCATGAAGGCTTCGACGCCGACGACGATCAGGCTGCCGCCGTAGATGCCCGGGAACATCAGCTCGATCACCGCCATCGACACCACGGTGGTGAGCCACACCACCGCGCCCCACGGCGTTGCCAGCCACAGGCCGACCGCGGCGACGAGCTCGATCACCGCGAAGTAGACGGTCGCGGCCTGCCAGGCCATCGACTGGTTCTCGAACGCCTCGTCCTCGCCGCCGACGAACCCCGTCACCTGCGCCCAGTGATAGAGGCCCTTCAGGATCGAGAGCAGCGCCATCACCCGCAGGAACAGCACGAGGCGGCGCGTCCAGACATTGTCATCGGACTCCGAGCGCTCCGACGAGATCGCAGCCACCGACATCGCGCTGTCTCTGGCGCTGTCTCTGACGGCGTCCCTGGGGCTGCCGTCACGGGCCGCATCGCGGGTGGAAATCTCGGACATGGCCCCCTTCTGGCTGCTTCGGACTGCAAAATCAATCGGCGCCCAAGCTCGACTGCCAAGGTCAGCTCAATTCTGCCTTGCGGCAGGTCAAGCCGCGGTGGCGGGAACCATGCGAGCTGGTATAAGAATAATTCCAGCCGGAGGAAGAGTGATGGCGATCAAATACGGACGTCCGATCGAATTGCGCGAGGTTTCGCGCCGCGAGGGAGCGGCGGTGCCCCATGCCCTCGATCTGACCGTCCGCCCGCGCCGCAACCGCAAGGCCGAATGGGCCCGGCGGATGGTGCGCGAGAACGTCCTCACCACCGACGATCTGATCTGGCCCCTGTTCCTGATCGACGGCACCAACAAGCGCGAGCAGGTCGCCTCGATGCCTGGCGTCGAGCGCCTCAGCGTCGACCAGGCCGTGCGCGAGGCCGAGCGCGCCATGAAGCTCACCATCCCCTGCCTTGCGCTGTTTCCCTACACCGAGCCGTCCTTGCGCGACGAGGAAGGCTCCGAAGCGACCAACCCGAACAATCTGGTCTGCCAGGCGGTGCGCGCGATCAAGAAGGAGTTTCCGGAGATCGGCATCCTCTGCGACGTCGCGCTCGACCCCTTCACCAGCCACGGCCATGACGGCCTGATCTCGGACGGCAAGATCCTCAATGACGAGACGGTCGCCGTGCTGGTGCGCCAGGCGCTGGTGCAGGCCGAAGCCGGCTGCGACATCATCGCGCCCTCCGACATGATGGACGGCCGCGTCGCCGCGATCCGCGAAGGCCTGGACCGCACCGGCCTGCTCGACGTGCAGATCATGGCTTACGCCGCGAAATACGCCTCAGCCTTCTACGGCCCGTTCCGCGACGCCATCGGTTCGGCCAAGACGCTGACCGGCGACAAGCGCACCTATCAGATGGACAGCGCCAACACCGACGAAGCGCTGCGCGAGGTCGAGCTCGACATCGCCGAAGGCGCCGACATGGTGATGGTGAAGCCCGGAATGCCCTATCTCGATGTCGTCCGCCGCGTGAAGGACACGTTTGCGATGCCGACCTTCGCCTACCAGGTCTCGGGCGAATACGCGATGATCGCAGCCGCCGCCAACAACGGCTGGCTCGACGGCGAGCGCGCCATGATGGAGAGCCTGCTCGCCTTCAAGCGCGCCGGCGCCGATGGCGTGCTGAGCTATTTTGCGCCGAAGGCGGCGGAGAAGCTGCGCGCGCAGGGGTAAGGTGCCGTAGGGTGGGCAAAGCGAAGCGTGCCCACCAATCCATCCATCGCGCAAGTTAGCGGGCAATGGTGGGCACGGCGCTACGCGCCTTTGCCCACCCTACGTCACCGGTTTCCTGCGCGTCAGCGCCGCGCCCCATCCGCCCCCGAATCGCCGGAATATTTCGGCTTGTTAACGTCCCTGCGCCCTTGGCAGGGGAAGAGCCTGTTCCCATGTCCTGCCTTGAGGGTTTTCCTTCTGTTTCCCTCTGGGAGGACGGATCATGTCGTACGACTCGGGCAATTCGGGCGCCTGGCGCAATGACGGCGGGGCGCAGCCGCACGCCTACGACCCCTATCTGCACCCGGAGCTGTTCCGCGGCGTTGCGACGCGGCGCGTGTTCGCCTTCCTGATCGACATGGTAGTGATCTCGGTGCCGGTGATCCTCGGCTACATCTTCATCGCATTGTTTGGCGTGGTCACGCTCGGCATCGGCTGGGCGCTGTTCTGGCTGGCCTGGCCGGCCTCCGTGATCTGGGCCATCGTCTATTACGGCGCCTGCATTGGCGGCCCCTCCTCCGCGACGATCGGCATGCGGGTGATGGATCTGGAGCTACGCACCTGGTACGGCGCACCCGGTTACTTCGTGCTCGGCGCCACCCATGCCGTGCTGTTCTATGTGACGGTCTGCTTCCTGACGCCTTTCGTCGTGCTGCTCGGCCTGTTCAACGGCCGCCGGCGCTTACTGCACGATTTCGTGCTGGGAACGGTCGTGATCAACAATTCCGTCCGCGCGCCGGTGCCGCAGGCGGCAAGGACCTGGTGATCAACCGCCTACTAACCGGGATCCACTAAGGTGACTGCTGACCTGACCTGCCGAGCTGACCAATTGACCGGGGGCTTCCGTAGCGCGATGCTGATACTCACTTCGGAGGCCCACGACGTCCCTTGACCCAGCACTCGCGCGATACCCCCCAATTTTACCTTACGGCGCCGTCCCCCTGCCCGTATCTGCCGGGTCGACATGAGCGCAAGGTGTTCACGCACCTCGTTGGGGAGCGCGCCGGTGACCTCAACGACCTCCTGACCCATGGCGGCTTCCGCCGCAGCCAGTCGATCGCCTACCGGCCGGCCTGCGACCAGTGCCGCGCCTGCGTCTCGGTCCGGGTCATCGCCAACGAGTTCCGCCCCTCCCGCAACTTCCGCAAGGTGATGGCGCGCAACGCCGACATCATCGGCGAGCAGCGCAGCGCGGTGCCGACCTCCGAGCAATATTCGGTGTTCCGTGCCTATCTCGACGCCCGCCACCGTCATGGCGGCATGGCCGACATGACCGTGCTCGACTATGCCATGATGGTCGAGGACAGCCATGTCGAGACCCGCATCATCGAATACCGCAAGCGCGGCCCCGACAGCGGCATCACCGGCCGTGGCGAGGAGCTGATCGCGGTCGCACTCACCGATGTGCTCAGCGACGGCCTGTCGATGGTCTATTCATTCTTCGAGCCGGGCCAGGTCAGCCGCTCGATGGGCACCTTCATGATCCTCGACCACATCGCCCGCGCCCGCCGGCAAGGGTTGCCCTACGTCTATCTCGGCTACTGGATCGAGGGCTCGAAGAAGATGGACTACAAGGCCCGCTTCCTGCCGCAGCAGCGCCTCGCGCCTTCGGGCTGGCTGCGGATCGACGCACAGGGCGATGCGGCGTCCGAGCCGCAGGATTGACCCTCAAAATTGACCCTTCCGGCCTCGCGCCGACTTTCAACGCGCCAGAGCTACGACTGCCTCCGGGCCGGCCGCTTTGGAAATGCCCTCGCGGCCGAGGATGAATTTGAGCGCAGAGATTCCGGGAAGGAAGAAATAGCCTCCCCCCAGCGTCCGCGTAAAAGCAGCCAGCGACACTTCCTCGCCGCTTGCCAATCCCGGCATGGAGAAGCTCCTGGTGGCAGCGGGCTTGCCGACGAGAGGGTCGTCCTGGTCGTTGAGGCAGACGAACCGGGGATTTCGCAACCAGCGCTGGTAGATGAACTCAAACTGCCGCTCGAGATCGGCGTTGCACGCGATGAAGAAGATGCCCTTGCGCGGCTTATCGTTCGCAACCTCCTCGCGATAGGGCCGACCTCGGCGCAGCAGCCGGTGCAGCTTGACCGACTTGATGCTCGATTGCACGTCGATGCCGAGCGTATCCCTCGGATTGACCCGGCGGATATGGGCTCCCTTCGGACAGCCAAAGCCGTTCGCGTCGTCGACACGAAAGCGAAATGCATCGGCTTTCGAATCCGAAATCGAAACGTCGGGATCGCCCTGCCACGACAATGGCTTTCCATTCTTTCGACGGCCCATCACCTTCTCGCAGACGGCCTGGCCGTAGACCGCTTCAAATTTCGCGAACGCGTCGACATCCTGCTCGATCTGGCGAACCGCGAGATAGGTTCCGTTCAGCGCGAAGCGGCCGCTCGTATACGTGGCATCGCCCGGCCATCGCTTGACGTTGGGGCAATAGGTCAGCTCGTCATATTCGTTGCGATAGCCCAGAATGAATTCCCCCGGGGCGACGACGCGATCCTCGTACAGGATGCCGGCATCCCGCCTGATCTTCCTGCGCTCGGCGCCGCGCTCTTCCCTGAGCTCGCTGATCACGGGCTGCGCGAGGCCATCGCGAAACCCGAAGGACTCGTACAATCTCTCTTCTTCGTCGCCCGCCTTCTGCTGGAAGGCGCAGGGATCGTTGTCGATCTTGATGACATCGAACACGCTGGGATCAGGATCCAGTTCTGCTGACTTCTCCGGCGCGCTCGCCATCTCGGCAGCGCTCCGTCGCATTCTCCATTCGCCAACCAGGACATGCACGGGGTCGCCGGCACCGCCTTCAACATCGGACCAGCGCCATTCTCGCGGGCTGTCCCTCAACAGCAACGCGCGCAGGTCGCAGCCCATGCCGCTGCTGAACGGGGACGGGAACGGATGCGCAGCAGTCTCGTCGCATCCGAGCTTTGCCAGCCCCAAATAGCTGAAAGCGATCGCGACGGCATCGTCGACGGGGTGGGTCCTCGATTTCCTGACGTCGGCGGCACTGACGACCAGCTTCTTGTCGACGAGCCCTGCGAGCCACGCCCGGGCATCGTCCTCGCGGCCCGCCTTGATCGTCAGCAGCCAGAAGCGGCTGGTCTTCAACCAGCCAAAGCCGCTTCCGAGCATTCCCTGAATGTCCTCGAGCTGTTCGGAGAGATGCGAAGCCTTCATGTTTCGATCGCCCTCATGATGAAGTCGTCGTTCCTGTCGTTGCGCTCGCCGAACAGGGCATCGCGCAGCCCGGTCGCGAGGTCGATCTCCTCGATCGTCGCTTTGCACGCGTCGAAGCGATACATGTGCGGAAGCATGCTGTCGCGGGCGTAGGACTTGAATTTCAACTCGCACTTCACCCCGCGAAAAAGCACGAAACGCGTCGGCGGAAAATCGCGCGGCACCTTGATGTCCGGCTGCCCGACCGCCGCCGATCCCCGCGGCCTCAGCGTCGTCCATCGCCAGGCCAACGTGGTCCCGATCGTCGCGCCGTTGATGAAATCGTCGAGGTAACCGCCGAAATTGCCGTCATAGTTCGAGCAGAATAGAAAGCGCCGGCCGTCCTCGATAATGTGCCAATGGCCGAAATGGATACCCGGTGCATCACCGAGCCGCCCCTCGGTGAAGAACACCCGCCCAAAGAAGGTCACGACACGCAGGGACACACGGATCCACCAGGCACTCCATCCGTTCGGGCTGCGGATATCAGTCAGGCTGACCATGTGCGCGGTCCCACTGGCCAACAGCGCTTCGCACTGGTCGATTGACGGATGAACCTGCTGGGCCCGGGCAACATCGTCTTCGTAGGGATGAAAGAACCACTTGCTCAGGGCCTCAAACCGGCGATTGATCCAGGAGAAGAAGGTCCCGATGCAGAGCAGCGCGACGATCGCAAGCACGCCGAAGAGGGCGAGCTCCCATCCCGGAACCCGCGCAGTCAAAGCCGTGATCCCTTCCATGATCGGCTTGGGATAGAAGACGAAGACCACCGCGCACACCAAAATGGCAACGAGCAACGGCACGACCACGATCCAGCCGACCACACGGGTGGAGAATGACGACCACGTCTCGGTCGGCCGTTCGAGTTCGCGGCGGACGCTGTCCACCCATCGCCGCCAGGGCGCGAACAGGGCCGGCAGCGCGACCAGGAGCAGCCACCCCAGGAACAGCAGCGCGACAAAGGCGAGAAGCGCCCTGACGCTCGCCCACACGATCTCCATGCTCACAGTGCTTATGATGTCCACCACGTACTGCATCGGGGGATAGGATGCGCCGACGAACCAGGTGATCGCGCCGAACAATCCTTTCGGCAGCGCGCCCACGAGCCAGACCAGGGCCAGCCACAAGCCGAAAATCGTGAGCCCATAGCCGACCTTTGCCGAGATGCTCGCACCCTTCCCGCGCCAATAGGACCGCGGTGCAGGCTGCATCGCCCAGTCGAAGCGCGGGTCCTGGAATGCCCGCTGCGCCAGCGCAAGCGCGAACGATGCACGGTCATCGCCGTACATGGCTCTCAACTTGCGTCCCTCGTCCCGGGTCCATATCAGGAGGTCGTGCTCCTTCCTGATCTGGCGGGCCGTTCGGTCGCGAGGACCGACGAAACCGCCATCGGCGAGACTGAGCCACCCGATCAGCTTGTCGAACAATTGTCCGTTGCGCGCGCTCACCAGCGCAGGCCCGCCGCCGGGCCAGTAAGAGCTGAAGAGCGACCACATCGCGCCGCTGGGATGATGGACCAGCCGGTACAGCATGTCCTTGGGATCGATGCCTTCCTCGACGGCAAGCTCGAGCATCAGCAGCGGCGCCTGGTCCTCTGCGTCCGTGCGCGCCGGCAACAGTGCGATGGACGCGAATTGAATGACCGCAACATCCTCAAACAGTGCATTCAGCGCGGACTGCATGTCTCCCGAGTCGGAAAAATCCACCGCGCCGCGCCAGCCTGGCGCAATGATGCAGATCATCTGCTGCCGGACCATTTTGAGCATGGACTGTCCTTCCACGATCCGTCAGACGAAGTTCACGCGCATGCGAGACATCAATGGGCCGTCATAGGCGATGGCCTTGCCCTCGCCCCGCGTCAGTCGCAGCTCGGGCAGGATCAGCAGACCGATCAGCGCGCTGGTCAGGATTTCGACCGCGTAATCCTTGGCAGGACATTGGCGGGTGCCGTACCCGAACATCAGCCAGCGCAAATCCTGATGCGGCCCCCAATTGCGGGCGGGACAGAACTGACGGCTCTTCTTGACCACCCTGGAATCGAACAGGGCGGCGATCGACCAGATTGCCATCTTGCCGCCAGCGGAGCACGGCGCGTTGTGCCGCGCCCCGGTCTCGAATTCCGTATCGCGCGGCACGTCGCGCGCGAGCAGCGGAAAGATAGGCCGAAAGCGCATCAGCTCGAGCACGTGCTCGCGCACCAGATCGCGGAACTTGGCGTCTTGCCAAACGCGGGCCGGCCCGAGCCGCTCGGCTTCCGCCCGCAAGGCCCGGTGAACCCCGGAGCGCCCGAGCAACTCCTGCACGGCCAGTGCCCCCGACTGCACCGTGACCGGATGCGAAATCCAGGCAAGACCGGCGGCATTCCGCGTGATGGCGCTGGCAGTGCTCTGGACACCCCAAGCCTGTTCGATGTCGCGGCTCACGGCGGCGATACGTGCCCGCAACGCATCCGAGCAAAGTTCTGCCCGTCGCTGAACCCTCAGCGTCGCAGTGCTTCCGGCAAGGAGCTGGCCTGCGACATATCTGATTTCCAGGAGATATTGCCGTTGCAGCCCGGGGTCGTTGAAATTGCCATGCGCGCCCGCGACCACCTTGCCCGTTGCCGCCCCGAACAGCGGATCCATCGCTCGAAACACGATCCACATCAGGTAGTCGTCAATGAGGTCGAACGACTTGTTCGTGCCGAGTTGCCCAAGCTGCTCGACGAGTCGCTGAACCTCCTGATCGGCCGCAGCCGGCAAGCTCGCAGCCAGCAAAGCCAACCGGTCATCGAGCAGACGCCTGTCGTCGTGGTAGGTGGGACCCGGATCCATGCCAATCAGGTAATCGCCGGCGGCCAGATTGGCCGCATGGGCAGAGTTCGAGAAACTCTGCGGCCTGGTCAGGACACCCTTGACCGCACTGGCGCGCGCCGCCATGCCGAACCAGCCGCCCGCAAACGGCCAAAGCCGAAACAGGGCACCGACGGCTCGCAACGCCCTCGGACGGCGATTGGCCCAACAGAAGATCCCATAGGAGAGGCTGCGGAGCCCCGGCGGCATTGCATCAGGAGTGCCAGCTGAGATTTTCATGCTGCGTACCCGTCCTTCCGCCAATCTGCGAGCGCCGCGGCGGCCCGCATCCGGTAGTGAGGCATGCCCAGACGCTCCGCCGCCTCGGCGGTTCGCTTGAAATGCGCTTCGGCCCCGGCCTGATCGCCGGCTTGCCGCAGCGTTTCGGCGAGCTCGTACAGGGCTTCGGTCTGGTGTCCGTACTCCTCAGCGGCCTGCTCGACCGCCTTGCGTCCGACGGCGATCGCATCGTCCAGTCGTCCGAGCTTGCGATAGGCGACACCCAGGCTCACGCGCATGAACGTCCTGCCATAGGGGCCGGCCGCCTCGTAGATGCGATCGGCGAACCCCTTCTCCAGCATGGGCACCGCTTCGGCAGCCTTGCCATTGCGCGCCAGCGCGCTGCCGAGAACGCCGGTGCAGACGGACAGCATGGTCGGCACGTTGTGCGTCATGCATTGCTGCACACCCGTGCGCATCAGGGACTCGGCGCGGTCGAGCTCCTCGCGTTCGACCCAGATCTGCGATTGGACCGTGTCGATCAACAGACGGGAATATGGGTGATCGATGTTGGATAGAATCTCATAGCTCTTGGCGAAGAAATCGTCCGCGGCGCCGCCATCCCCGAGGCGCCACAGCGTGCTGGCATGAAATGCGTACAGGTTGATGATCGGAATCGCGGCCCAGCCGGGCTGGACATAATGCGCCGACAATTCCGGTTCGTAGTCCGACAGCAGGATGCGGCCTTCGGCCGCCGCGTCCGCGTACCGCCCGAGCGCATGCAGATGCATGAGGCGGGTCTGATGCGCCGCCATCATCATGTGACGACGCTGTGCGAGGCGAGCCGCTTCCAGTCCCTGCGAAGCGTAACCCAGACCTTGCTCGAAACGTCCGCGCATCCACAGAAACACCGCCGTCTCGGTCGAAACCGCCGCTCGTGCACGCTGATCGTTCAGTTGCACGGCGATGGCTTCAGCCCGCTCCATGTTGTCGAAGATCTCGTCGATCTGCCCGAGAGCCAGCATTGCGCCAATGGCCTCCAGCCGGAGCGCGAGCTCCAGGGTCTGGGCGGTCGTCGCGCCCTCGACGCGCCGTGCCGCCTGGATGCCCTTCTCCAGCAATTGGACGGCCTCCCGATTGGCCGAGCGCGAGATGGCACGCGCCATCGACTTGACGGCGAATCTTGCCGCCTGCTCCCATTCCTCGCCCCCGAAGGCATGATGCGCCAGTGCCGGCGCGGCATCGACATCGGCGGCCCCGGGCTGGGCGTGCAGCGCCAGGAAGGCCTGGCGATGCAGCGCCTTGAGCCTGGCGCGCGTGAGCACCCCAAGCACGACGTCACGGACCAAGGCATGGCGGAACGCGAAGGCGTGCGATCCGTGCGAGCCCCTCGCCTGATCCGGACTCGTCAGCAATCCGGATGCGACACAAAGGCCTAGCAATTCTTCGGCGCGATCGAGGTCCACGGCCTGCATCGCGGCAACCAGATCGCGCGTGATGGGATCACCAAGGATGGCCGCAGCCTCGAGCGCCGACTTTGCGGCTTCGGGCAGCCTGTCGACCCGCGCCCCGATCACCGCCGCGATGGAGCCCGGCACCCGCAGCTCTCCGAGAGGCCTCTGCAAACGGTAGGCGCCGGGGGTCCCTTCCAGCGACCCGTCATCGATCAGCGTGAAAACCAGTTGCTCCAGGAAGAAGGGATTGCCGTCGGCGCGCGCGACCAGTTCGGTCATGACGCCAAGCACGGACGGATCATCGCCGAGACAGGCGCGCGCGAGCTGGAGCATTTCTCCGTCGCCCAGCGGCTCGATCACGCGCTCGGAAAACCAGGACGCCCGACGCCACTGATGGTCGAAATCCGGGCGATAAGTGACGCAAATCAGGACCGGCAGCGCCTGAAGTTTTGGAAGCAGGCCCTCGAACAGCCGCCGGCTCTCGCGGTCGGCCAGGAAGACGTCCTCGAGCACGAGCAGGAAAGCGCCGGACCGCACGCGTCTGCGCACGAGCCAGAGCAACGCCTCGCCGATCCGGCGCCGTCGTTGCGCCGGGTTCAGCGCCAGCCAGGCCTCATCCGGCGCCGCAAGTCCCAAGAGATCATTGACCGCCGCCAGATGCTCGGCGCCGTCATCGGGCCATTTCGCAATCAACGCCTGCTTGGCGGAATGCCGAATGTCTGCCGCGCTGGTTTGCGCAAGCCCGACCAAACTTGCGGTCAGATCGGTGGCGGTGCTGTAGGCCCGCGTGCTCGCGTACCCTCTCGCCTGCGAAAAGCAGACGTCCACGCCCTCTTGCGCGAGGCTGTCCATCCAGTCGACGATCAGGCGCGACTTGCCGATCCCGGCATCGCCACACAACCCGATGGTTCGCATTCCGGACTTTTGAACGGTCTCCAGGGTCCCTTCCAGGATCCTCAAGGTGTCTTCGCGTCCGATCAGAGGCGCCCAGCGCGGCTTCCGCGTCAATGGCGCGGCCGCCGAACTTTCGGTCTCCACCACGACTTCATGGACTTCGATCGGAACATCCAGTCCGCGCACGATCCGCACGCCCGCCGTACGCGTGTCGATCTGCTGCGCGACCAGCCGCTGCGTCGCGGCGCTGATCAGGATACCGCCGGGCGGCGCCATCTTCTCAAGTCGCGAAGCGAGATGGATTGTCTTTCCGTCCGCGCCGTAGTGCGACCACCGGTACTGTCCGACGATACCGACCAGCACCTCGCCCGAATTGATACCGATGCGTAGCGTCGGGCTGACAACGCCTCCGATATCTTGGGCTGGAATGGATGCTCTCTGCATCTTGAGAGCGGCAAGGCACGCCCGCAGGGCGTGGTCTTCCTGCGCCACGGGCGCGCCGAACAAGGCGACGAGGCCATCGCCGAGCAACTGGCTCACCGTGCCGCCATAGGTCTCGACCGCGTCAGCCAACCGGTCCAATGCCCTGCCGAGATAGGCGCGGGCTTCCTCGGGGTCGACATGCTGCAAAAGGGAGGTCGAATTGCAGACGTCGACGAACAGCACGCTGACCTGCTTGTTTTCAGTCAGCATCTGCGAGCGAACGGGAAGATGATGGTGCAGCTGGACGACGTGCGCATCGCGCTCCGGGGCGCCCGGCTCCTCCGCGTTACGATTGAGACTCGCGCCACATTGAGAGCAGAAGCGATGCTCGCGGGAAATACGGGCTGAACAAGCGGGACACCTGGTCACGGCAGCACACACTCATCAATGACTTGAACGAAATTACCAACGCGTTCTGGCTTGAACATCGCCCCTTCGAGGCGTGAACCCGCTCAGCAGAAAAACAAGCTGTCGAACAATCCAAACGATCAAATCAAAAATTTCGTGCGCCAACTCTATTCGCGCACAACCGATAGATGAGTCCGGAGAATTGCAGTGGCCGCTCTTGGTCCGGCGCAGGATCCGCCGATCATCCCGCCGGAAGCAAAATCAATGCTGAAACAGGGGTTATTATTGTACGCCCGGTCAGCAATTGCAACTAGTATACGCGCGCCGCACAAATTGAAAAGTGACAGTTTGCCAAATCGAGTTCCGACGCCAGGTTTTGCAACCCCTGCGCGCGAAATCGAAAGCAAAGTCGCCAGCCAGGACATCTAACGGTGCCACGGGACAAGCGTCACTGCGGACTAGCGTGGGCAGACGCTCGCTTTCGGGAAGGTCACGCTCGCTGCCTGATCGGGGGCCGTCCGAGCAAGGCCCACTTCAACCGGCCGGATAGATAGCCGCCGCCCTCACCCGAACAGCGTATCTACCAGCAGCTTCACGTTCAAAATCACGATGACGCCCGCGACGATCCACGCGATCGTCGCGACATATCCCGGAATCGCGAACTGCCCCATCTTGCGACGGTCGGAGACGAAGCGGACCAGGGGGATCACCGCAAAGGGCAGCTGCATCGACAGCACCACCTGGCTGAACACGAGCAGATCAGCGGTGCCGCGCTCGCCATAGATCGCCGTCACCACGATCACCGGAACGATGGCGATGCCGCGGGTGAGCAGGCGGCGCGCCCAGCTCGGCAGGCGCAGGTCGAGAAAGCCTTCCATCACGATCTGGCCGGCGAGAGTCGCCGTCACCGTCGAGTTGAGGCCGGAGGCGAGCAGCGCCACCGCGAACAGCGTCGAGGCGATGCCGAGGCCGAGCAGCGGCGACAGCAGCTCGAAGGCCTGGCCGATCTCGGCAACGTCGGAATGGCCGCTCTTGTGGAAGGTTGCGGCTGCGACCACCAGGATCGCGGCATTGATGAACAGCGCCAGCATCAGGGCGATGGTCGAGTCCGTCGTCGCCCATTTGATCGCCTCGCGCCGGCCGGTGTCATTGCGCTCATAGGCGCGCGTCTGCACGATCGAGGAATGCAGATAGAGATTATGCGGCATCACCGTCGCACCGATGATCCCGATCGCGATGTAGAGCATCTCGGGGTTGGTGAAGATCTCGCTCTTCGGCATGAAGCCGTGCAGGACCTCCGCCACCGGCGGCGCCGCAGCCACGATCTGGACCGCGAAGCAGACCGCGATCACCGCCAGCAGCGCGATGACGAAGGCTTCGAGGAAACGGAAGCCGCGGTTCATCAGGAGCAGCAGCAGGAAGGCATCGAGGGCCGTGAGCAGCGCGCCGCCGATCAGGGGAATGCCGAACAGCAGCTTCAGCGCGATCGCGGTGCCGATGACCTCGGCGAGATCGCAGGCGATGATCGCCGCCTCGCAGGCGAGCCAGAGCAGGAAATTCACCCCCGGCGAATAGGTGGCGCGGCAGGCCTGCGCGAGGTCGCGGTCGGTGACGATGCCGAGCCGTGCCGCCAGCGACTGCAGCAGGATCGCCATCAAATTCGAAAGCAGGATGACCGACAGCAGCGTGTAGCCGAACTTGGAGCCACCGGCGAGGTCGGTCGCCCAATTGCCGGGGTCCATGTAGCCGACCGAGACCAGATAGCCCGGGCCGACAAAGGCGAGCAGCCGGCGCCACCAGCGGCCCGCGGCCGGAATGGCGACCGTGGCGTTGACCTCGGCGAGACTTTTGGTGACGGGCGCATCAGCGCGCCAGCCGGCGGCGTCGGGACTCAAATCAGGCGATCGGGCATCCATAGGGCGAGAATACCGAAATCGAGTCTTATTGCAACTCATTTGCAACTGCATCTAGCGGCATGGGTTCCCGTTCCTGCCGTTATTCGCCGCCGTGTCGGGAAGCGGGTGGGTTTGGCGGCCGTTGGCGCCGGATACTGGCGCCAACCCGACTTTGCAGGAAATGAGCCATGTCAAACCCGCCTCGCCTCCCCGACACCTTTGGCCGCCTCGCCTGGTCCAACCTCGCGGCGCAGTCGGCCGAGCAGATCGCGCTGGCCGCAGCTCCCATCGTCGCCGTGCTCACGCTCGGGGTCGCGGAAGGCCAGACCGGCCTGCTGCAGACCGCGCTGACCCTGCCCTTCGTGCTGTTCGCGATTCCGGCCGGCCTGCTCGCCGACCGCATCTCGCGCCGCTCGCTGATGGCCGGGGCCGAGGCGCTGCGGGCGGTGGCCCTCGGGACAATCGTGCTGCTACTCGCGCTCGGCGCCCTCAATCTTCCGCTGCTGGCGCTGCTCGGCTTCGCAGCCGTGTGCGGCACCGTCGTCTACAGCGTGGCCGCGCCGGCGCTGGTGCCGTCGTTGGTGAGCTCCGACCTCCTGCCGGCGGCGAATGCCCGGATCGAGCTGGCGCGCACCGTCGCCTTCGCCAGCGGACCCGCCCTCGGCGGCGCACTGGTGGGATGGTGGGGCGCGAGCCCGGCGTTCGGCTTCGCCGCGGCGCTCTCGGCGATTGCGGTGGTGCTGCTCTCGGGCATCTTCGAACCGGCGCGCGCGCCCGCCCCGCGGCGACATCCGTTCCAGGATATCCGCGAAGGCACGGCCTTCGTATTCCATCATCCGCTGCTGCGGCCGGTGTTCATCACCCAGTTCATCTTCAACACCGGCTGGTTCCTGCAGATCGCGGTGTTCGTGCCCTATGCCGTGCGCCATCTCGGCCTCACCGCCGCCGGCGTCGGCACGGTGCTGACCATGTACGGCGTCGGCATGGTGATCGGCGCGCTGTTCGCGACGCGCGTGATGCAGCGCGTGGCTTTTGGCACCGTCGTCGGCCTCGGCCCGGTGACGGGCTTCGTTGCAGCTGTGGTGATGGCGCTGACGGTGCTGGTCCCCTCGCCCTGGCTCGCGGCGTCGAGCTTCTTCCTGCTCGGCGTCGGGCCGATCCTCTGGGTGATCTCGACCACGACGCTGCGCCAGTCCGTGACGCCGCCGCGCCTCTTGGGCCGCGTCTCCGCCATCAACATCATGAGCTACGGCGCGCGCCCGCTCGGCTCGGCGCTGGGCGCGGTCGTCGGCGGCCTCTGGAGCGCCGAAGCCTGCCTTTATCTCGCGGCGGCCGTGTTCGGCGCGCAGGCGCTGGTGATCTGGCTGTCGCCCGCGGTGGCGCTGGATCGGCAGCCGGAAATGGTGGGGGATGAAGTCGCGGCGCGGTGCTAATTCGCCAGGTACCGCTCGTAGCTGCCCGTCACCGGCTCGCTGGCGTCGACCTCGGGATCGAGCGTGTAGAGATCCTGCGCGCGGCCGATGCCGCGCAGCGCGTAGCGGCCGGTGGAGACGAGATAGCGCCGGCCGGCGGCATCCAGGCCCTTGTAGAATTCCGCCGATGCCAACAGCTCGCGGTCGACCGAGCGGCTCATCGAGGCGATGCGGCTGACTTCATTGACGGTCGGGCCGACAACCGTGAAATCGAGCCGGTCCTCGCTGCCGATATTGCCGTAGAAGACCTCACCGACATGCAGGCCGATATAAGCCGACGTGGTCGGACGGCCGTCGGCCTCGCGCCGCTTGTTCAGCGCCGCGACGTTCTTGCGGAACAGATGCTCGGCGCGGAGCGCAGCGCGCCGCGCATCCGCCATGTCCTCACCCCAGAACATCGCGAGCACGCCGTCCCCGATCAGCTTGAGCACGTCGCCGCCGGCCTCGTGGATCGCGTCGATCACGGCCTGCGCGTAGTCGTTGAGGAACGGGATGATCTCGTCGGGGCCGATGCTCTCGCTTATTCCGGTCGAGCCGCGCAGATCCGAGTACCAGAGCACGGCGTTGATGCGCTCGGTGACGCCGCGCGAGATACGGCCGCGCAGCACCTGCTCGGAGGCGTCGCGGCCGAGATAGACGCGCCCGAGCGTGCGCGCGATGTCGACCTGCTGGGCCGATTTGATCGCGAGCCCCAGCACCGGCACGAGATCGCGCAGCGCCTCGAGCTCGCCGCCGGAGAAGCCGCTGTCGCGGCGCGTGGTCCAGCAGGAATAGAGGCAGTCCATCAGGCCGAGCGCGCCGTTCTCGCCGAAGCGATGCACGAAGGCGAGATAGTGCTTGTGGCCTTTTTCGGCGAGCTCGCCGATCTGGGAGAAATCCATCGACGGCGCGTCGGCCAGATCGATCACCATCTCGTCGTGGCCATGCTCCAGCATGTGGAAAAACACCGAGCGGCGCCAGCTTGCGGCGGCGTCGCCCTCGGCGGTCGAGCGGTATTCGAACGCGTCGCTCTCGTTGCTGGGACGGTCGCTCCAGCGGAAGCCGCGGCCCTCATAGATCGGATGCAGCGTGTCGATCACGACCAGCGCACGCGACAGCTCCAGCCCCTCGGCGCGGCAGCGCTCGCAGAAGCCGCGGAGCAGTTCGTTTTCGGGAAGGCCCGTGAGCCCCTGGCCGGTCAGCCAGTTCATCAGCGCAAGGCGCGAGGTCAATTGCATGCGCCATTATGGCGTGCATTCGTGACGGGCGAAAGGCCGCGCGCGAACGTGCGCAACGAGGCTCCCGCCCGCAGCAGGTCGAATATGCCACAGGCGCGGTTGACGCGCTGTCGTGCCGGCTGCAAATGGAACCGATGTCACTGCCGACCAGAAATACAGGAATATGAGCCAGCGCCAGCTTCCGATCATCCTGGCGCTCGGCACCACGCAGACCCTGGCCTGGGCGTCCAGCTATTATCTGCCGGCGCTGATCGCCGATCCCATGGCGCGTGACCTCGGCGTCTCTTCCAACTGGATCTTTGGCGCGTTCTCGGCCTCGCTGGTGATCTCGGCGATGCTCGGCCCGCGCATCGGCCGTCAGATCGATCTCGTCGGCGGCCGGCAGGTGCTGTCGGCTTCGAACCTGACCATTGCCGCCGGCCTCGCGCTGCTTGGCTTCGCACATTCCGTCCCGGTGATGGTCTTCGCCTGGCTCGTGCTCGGCATCGGCATGGCGATGGGGCTCTACGACGCCGCCTTCGCCGCGCTGGGGCGCATCTACGGCACCGAGGCGCGCAGGCCCATCACGGGCATCACGCTGATGGCGGGCTTCGCCTCCACCGTCGGCTGGCCGCTCACGGCCTGGGGCCTGTCCCATATCGGCTGGCGCGAGACCTGCTTTGCCTGGGCCGCTGCCAACATCCTGATCGGCCTGCCGCTCAACATCTTCATGCTGCCGACGATCAAGGGCGCCAGGCAGGCGGCGGCGGCCGAGAAGCCGCATCTGCCGCTCGACCGCACCATGGTCCTGCTCGCCTTCATCTTCGCGGCGGTCTGGACCGTCACCGGCGCCATGGCCGCGCATTTCCCGCGCATCCTCGAGACGACAGGCGCAACGCCGGTCGAGGCGATCGCGGCCGGCGCGCTGATCGGCCCGGCGCAGGTCGGCGCGCGCATCCTGGAAGCCGGCTTCCTCAGCCGCTTCCATCCGCTGTGGTCGACCCGGCTCGCCTGCCTCACCCACCCCATCGGCGCGGTGATCGTGGCGATCTTCGGCGGCGCCGCGGCGAGCGCGTTCGCGCTGTTCCACGGCTCGGGCAACGGCATTTTGACGATCGCGCGCGGCACGCTGCCGCTGTCGATCTTCGGCCCGAAGGATTTCGGCTATCGCCTCGGCATCATCGGCGCCCCGGCACGGATGGCGCAGGCAGTGGCGCCGCTGACCTTCGGCCTGCTGATCGACCTCATGGGCGCCAAGGTGCTGATCGTCTCGTCCGCGCTCAGCCTCTCGGCGCTGGCGGCGTTGTTCCTGATCCGCACCAAGCCGCGGCCGGATTGACCATGCCCGAGGTTTCGCGCACAAGCGGGCCATGACCGAGGACGCTGGCCCGCCCCGCACATTCAAAAGCCTCCTGCGCTGGGCCACCACCCCGCCGCAGGCCTGGGGCGTCTACCTCCTCGCCGTTCTCTTGATCTGGCTGGTCTCATTCTACGCCGGCACCCTCAAGCCGAAGAAGACGCCGGACGCAAGCCCGCCCACAGTGACGGCACCAAAGGGCTGATCCGCCTTAGTCGTAAAACTCCGGCGCCAGCTTCTGGCTGTCGCGCTGGGCCTTGTCGTGGTTGATCCAGAGCTGCGCCTTCTCCTTGGCCAGGGTGTCAGCGATCTTCTGCATCGAGGCCGCGGTCTGGTCCTTGTCGACGTTCATGCTGGGCACGCGGCGGTTGTCCCAATTATCCCTAAAATGGACGGCGTCGCCCGACAGCACCACCGCGCCGGTCTTCGGCAGTTTCACCAGCAGCGACTGATGCCCGGGCGTGTGGCCGGGCGTCGACAGGATGGTCACGCTGCCATCGCCGAACACGTCCTTGTCGCCGTTGAGCAGCTCGACCGGGTGCGATGGCTTGAAGCGCGGCTGGTTGTTGGCGCCGGGCCAGTCATATTCGGCCTTCTGCACGTAGAGCGTGGCCTGCGGGAACAGCTCGACATTGCCGGTGTGGTCGGGGTGCGTGTGCGAGACGGCCATCGCCTTGACGTCATCGGGCTTCAGCCCAAGCTGTTCGAGCTGGGCGGCAAGCGTCTTCGGCCGGCGCCAGGTGACAGCCTTGGGATCGGCGGGCACGAGGCCGTCGGGCATGCTCGCGACGGAATCGGCGATGCCGGTGTCCCACAGGAACCAGCCCTTGCTGTGCTTGACGAGGTAGCAGGTGTCGACGAAGTCCATCGACTTGCCTTCGTTCAGGCCGGGCGTCCAGCGCGAGATATCACCTGCGGTGCCCTCGCCGCAGTTGAGCACATAGAGCTTCTCGACACCGGCCTTTTCCGATTGCGCCAGCGCCGCGGGGCCGGACAGAACGAGCGCAGCGAGGGCGACAGCGAACGTGATCCTGGGCATCATTGTTCCTCCGGTACAGCCATGCGGGCTGCGACCGAGGATCAACCCCGGCCGCATCGCAGAATTCCGCTCGCGCGGTTCACGTCAATGCAGGCAGGTCTCGACCTCCACCGTGACGTGGCTAAGGCCCTTCAGCCCGGCGAGCCGCTGCTTGTAGACGGCCGGCTGCTTCGGTTTGTCGGACACCACCGAGAGCAGCACGGCGCAATGGCCAGGACCGACCTGCCACAGATGCAGATCAGTGACGCGGTCGTCGCCGACCTCCATGCGCGCCCGGATCACCCGCTCCAGCTTCTCATCGGCGCGCACGTCGAGCAGCACCGCGCCCGACGTCTTGATCAAGCCGAACGCCCAGCTCGCGATCACCACGCTGCCGATCAGGCCGACCGCCGGATCGGCCCAGACCCAGCCCGAATACATGGCGACGGCAAGAGCTGCGATCGCCAGCACCGAGGTCGCGGCATCGGCCATGACATGGACGTAGGCCGCTCGAAGGTTGTTGTCGTGATGATGGTGATGGCCGTGATGATCATGGTCGTGATCCCCGTGGGCATCATGCGCATGGCTGTGGCCGTGATCATGGCCGTGATGGTGATGATCGTGGCTGCCCTGCAGCAGCCACGCGCTGGCGAGGTTGACGCACAGTCCGAGGACGGCCACCGCGATCGCCTCGCCATACACGATCGGCACCGGATTGATCAGCCGCAGCACGCTCTCATAGGCGATCTCGACCGCGATCAATCCCAAAATGATCGCGCTGGCGAAGGCGGCGAGATCGCCGAACTTGCCGGTGCCGAAGGTGAAATGCGCATTGCCCAGATGCCGCCGGGCGAAACGATAGGCAAAGGCGGCGATGCCGAGCGCCGCCGCATGCGTGCCCATGTGCCAGCCGTCGGCGAGCAGCGCCATCGAGCCGAACAGCGAGCCGGCGACGATCTCACCGACCATCATGACCAGCGTCAGGACGACCACGAACCAGGTGCGCCGCTCGTTCTCGTCGTGCTTCTGGCCCAGAAAAGCGTGGTCATGGGTCCATTGTTCGATGGAATGGGAATGCATCGAATTCTCCAGGGGATTCAGGTCTGCTGGGGTTCAGTATAGACCGGCGGGCAGCACTTTTCGAAGGTCCAATCGTCCTGCGGATTGACAGTGCTTCTTAGTTTCGATGTAATCTGCGCCATGGGGATTTGAGCGATCTCCCCACGAGGCGACACGCCCAAGCATCGCGTCCCGTTCGGTTCTTGCGAGGACGCATCATGTCTACATTCACGACCATATCGTCTGACAAATTGGCACGGTTGATCGGCACGGCGAACACGCCTGTCCTGATCGACGTGCGGACTGAAGAGGATTTTGCCGCCGACCGGCGGCTGATCCCCGGCTCTATCAAGCTCAGCCACGAGAATGTGACCAACTGGGGCGGCGACTTCGCCGGCCGCCGGGCTGTCGTCTCGTGCTTCCGCGGCGAGAAGCTCGCGCAGGGCACGGCGGCCTGGCTCCGCCAGCTCGGCGTGGAGGCCGAGACTCTCGAGGGCGGCTTCGAGGGCTGGAAGGCGGCCAAGCTGCCGCTGGTCGACGTCCGCAAGCTGCCGCCGCGCGATGCCAAGGGGCGCACGGTCTGGGTCACGCGGGCGCGGCCGAAGGTCGACCGCATCGCCTGCCCCTGGCTGATCCGCCGCTTCGTCGATCCCAATGCGGTGTTCCTGTATGTGGCCCCGTCCG
The DNA here is from genome assembly GCF_014198235.1 of Bradyrhizobium sp. ERR14. Lineage (NCBI taxonomy): Bacteria > Pseudomonadati > Pseudomonadota > Alphaproteobacteria > Hyphomicrobiales > Nitrobacteraceae > Bradyrhizobium > Bradyrhizobium sp. ERR14. The sequence goes on from NZ_JACIHD010000001.1 coordinate 1,267,781, forward strand.
AGGTGGTCGCGGTCGGCGAGCGGTTCAACGCCGCGCCGTTCGACATCGAGAACGTGTTCTGGAGCCACCGCGGCGAACTCTGCACCTTCGACGTGATGATCGAGGAGTTCGGCATTGCGACGCCGCCTTTGCTGCGGCTGGCCACGCTGGTGCGCGGCGCCGACACCGCGCGGCCCGACCTCGCCCCGGAGGCGCCCGGTCTGCTCGCGGCCTCGCTCGGGCTATCGCGGATGTATGACGACGACCTCGCGCAGCTCGAAGCCGGCATGACGCTCTACGATGCCTTCTACCGCTGGTGCCGCGACGCCACCACCGAGACCCACAACTGGCCGACCAACAAGGTGAAGGCGTAATGGACACGCGGAATGTTCAAGCAGGAGCTGATGCCGGTCACGGCATCAGCTTCAACGAAGCGTTCCGCGTCTGGCTTCGCGTCGCCTGCCTGAGCTTCGGCGGGCCCGCGGGCCAGATCGCGGTGATGCATCGCATCCTGGTCGAGGAGAAGAAGTGGATCTCCGAAGGCCGTTTCCTGCATGCCCTGAATTACTGCATGCTGTTGCCGGGACCTGAGGCGCAGCAGCTCGCCACCTATGTCGGCTGGCTGATGCATCGCACTGCCGGCGGGCTGATGGCGGGGGGGTTGTTCATCCTGCCCGGCATCATCGCCATCATGGGCCTCAGCTACATCTACGCGGCTTTCGGCAACGTCAGCTTCGTCGAGGCGCTGTTCTTCGGGCTCAAGGCCGCCGTGCTCGCGATCGTCATCGAGGCCGTGGTACGCGTCGGCAAGCGCGCGCTGAAGAACCGCATCATGATCGCACTCGCGGCAGTCGCCTTCGTCGCGATCTTCTTCTTCGCAGTGCCCTTCCCGATCATCATCATCGCGGCAGGCCTTATCGGTTATGCCGGCGCGCGAAGCGGCCGCGCCGAATTCGCGCCGGCCGGTCACGGCCATGGCGCTAGCGGCGCCGCGATCGACAGCATGCTCGGCGAAGCCGTGCCCGACCACGTCAAACCCAACATCGCGCGCGCGATCCGCGTCGGCGCACTGTGGCTGGCGCTCTGGCTGGTGCCTGTCATCGCACTGCTCCTGGTGCTCGGGCAAGGCAACGTCTTCAGCCAGATCGCGCTGTTCTTCTCGAAAATGTCGCTGGTCACCTTCGGCGGCGCCTATGCGGTGCTGGCCTATGTCGCCCAGCAGGCCGTCGAGCACTATCACTGGCTGAAGCCGCACGAGATGCTCGACGGCCTCGGCATGGCCGAAACCACGCCGGGCCCGCTGATCATGGTGCTCCAGTTCGTGGGCTTCATGGCGGCCTATCGCGACCCGAGCGGCCTGTCGCCGATGCTCGCGGCGACGCTCGGCGGATTGCTCGCGACCTGGGTCACCTTCACGCCGTGCTTCCTCTGGATCTTCGTCGGCGCCCCCTATATCGAGCGCCTGCGCGGCAACACCGGCCTCGCCGGCGCGCTCAGTGCGATCACCGCCGCCGTCGTCGGCGTGATCCTCAACCTCTCGATCTGGTTCGCGCTCCACACGCTGTTCCGCGAGACCGTGCCGGTGCATGCGTTTCCGCTGAACTTCGATATGCCGGTGCTGAGAAGCGTCGATGTGCCGGCGCTGCTGCTGGCGATCGCAGCAGCAACGGCGATCTTCCGGCTCAAGCTGGGCATGCTGACGGTGCTGGCGTGCAGCTGCACGGCGGGCGTGGCGCTAAGGCTGGCGGGGGTGATTTGAGGCACGTACTCGTCGGTTCGTTGGTCCGGTTTGCTGTTGGAAGGCGATATCGAAGCCGACGCGGCTGCATGGCGGCTTTGGGCCAACAAGAGACTCGTGCATCGCACTCGGCCGTGGTCGCCTGAACTATCGGTAGAGCCACGCCGAGGTTGCGCGCCGTATTGGGCACCTCATCGGCTACCAACAGCTTATGCATCGGGTTGTCGGGATTGACCAGGATCGCGATTTGCGAGGCCCCGGGCACCAATTCCCGGAGGATTTCTATTCGCTTTGCTACGAAATATTGCGTCGCAAAGCGGCGCGAAGCGACCCGGCCGGTCGTCGCCAGATCTGCGCCTCATCGTCGTCCCTCTGTTTGAGCTCTTAAAGTCCATGTCAGCGTCGCTAGGCTGGTCATCGGCGCTACGACCGTTACGCCTAACGCAGGAACACCCTCGGAGCGGCAGAGTTAAGCCGACAAACCACCTACCCCATGAAGGAGAAAAAGTCATGGCCCGCGCAACAGCCCATCCGGATCATCACTGCATCTCAAGCGAAGACATTCAAGGAACCGAGGTGTATGGAGCAGATGGAAAGAATATCGGTGAGATTGATCACCTAATTATCGATAAGGTGTCAGGTCGCGTGGCTTATGCCGTTATGAGCTTCGGCGGATTTGTCGGCTTGGGTCACAGCCATTACCCCATTCCCTGGGGCGCTCTGACGTATGATACGTCACTTGAAGGCTTCCGAACCAATATCACGGAGCAACAGCTGAGGGACGCGCCTGAGTTTAGCGATGACTCCTGGGAAGATCGAAATTGGGAAACCCGAACCCACCGGTATTACGGGACGCCCACCTACTGGGAAGGGCGAGGTGGCCTATAACGCCGACTAGATCAGCGAAATCCGATCGTGAGTGCCAGCTGAACTGATCGGCCGGCCCCCACGCGGTCGGATCAGATCTGGCAGCTTTTGATTTCGTCCCAAGGTTAGGAACCCCAATCCGGTCGCCAATGGCGGCGAGGTCTCAAGCTTGGATGACGTTCGCTGCCGCATTGTCGAGCGAAGCTCTGGCCTGTTCCTGATCCATTGGCGCTGCCTTGCCAGCCGCACTGTGGGCCCCCCGATGTCCCGTTCGGGTCACGAGTGCCATTTGGAATGGTAGGCTGGTTGCTTTCGGTCTCCCCAATGAGCCTCCTAGCTTTCGCCCTACCGGCTCGGCGCGAGAGCGTACGTACGCCTAAGGAAGAGGGATGACTGTTTCAGAGGAAGTCCGAGTTTGGCGGTTACGAGCGCGAGTCTTTGCGGTTGCTGGAGCCCTATGTCTCGCCTTGATTTTCTTGCTGAAGATTCTCGATCCAACCGAGTTCGCGAAAGGCTTGATTGGTCCGCTTGTTCTGGTGCTCGTTTTCCTTTGGCTGTACGGGCTGTTTTGCACCTATCGGTATTGGAAAGATTTTAGAGAAGATGAAGTACGGCGCGGCGGATCAGCGGAAACCGCGCGTGAAAAATGGCATAAACTGCACCCGCCCGCAGGCTAGATGCTGGTGGGACGCAACGGGCTAAAAGCAGCAATAAACGCCATCCTGGATTGCTGTCGGGATTGCCTCTGAAAGCCGAACTGACACGGGTTCGAGCCATCAGCTGCTAAGGGCCATATCCGGACTCATGCAGCGCAGCAAACTCTATTCAATCACTTCATCCGCGCGAAGGAGCAACGAGGTCGGCACGGTGACGCCGAGCGCTTTGGCAGTCTTCATGTTGATCACTAGCTGGAATTTGGTCGGCTGTTCGACCGGCAGATCGGAAGGCTTCGTGCCTTTGAGGATCTTATTGACGTAACCGCCTGCACGGCGGAACAGATCGGCTATATCGGGGCCATAAACGACCAATCCGCCATTCGCGAATTCTCGTGAGAGATGAATAGCGGGCAAACGATGTTTCGCCGCGAGCGCAACAATTCGGGGGCCCTGGACTACAGTCAGAGGGTCGCCAAGAACGATCATTGCATCGGGGCGCTGGGCGGCGGCCGAGGCAAAGGCGGTATCGAGCTGCTCAGCCGAGGTCGCCTCCACTATCGGCAGAGCCACGCCCAGGTTCCGGGCTGTGGGAGGAACCTCCTCGACTAATATCAGCCTGTGCATTGGATTGCCCGGATTGACTAAGAGCGCGATTTTCGAAGCGCCGGGCACTAGTTCGCGGAGGATCTCGATTTGCTTTCCGATTGTTACCCCTGCGGAGGTCGCGAGACCCGTTATATTGCCGCCTGGACGCGATAGGCTTTGCACGAGGCCAAGCCCCACGGGATCGAACACTGCCACGAATACGATTGGGATGGTGGCAGTTGCGGATTTCAGGGCTGTGGTTGCCCGCGGCGCCGCAGCGACGAGCACATCGGGACTGAGAGCAATCAGGTCGGCAACTGAAGCTGGCAGTCGGTCTGGGGGTTGGGAAAAACGATACTCGACAATCAGGTTTCTTCCATCGATCCAGCCGTGCTTTTGCAGCCCATCAAATAGCGCAAGCTCGGCTTGATTGAGGGCCCGCCCGCTCCCATCACCTATAGCAAGGAAGCCAAGTCGATGGTGTCTACCCTGCGCCCACGAACGTCTCGGCGAAACGAGCAGCGCCGCAGTACCCGCTATGAACTCCCGCCGCTTCATTCGATCCTCATCGCAGCTTGAGGACGAGGTGACGCAGCGTATCACGCATCGATGGTCGTCGCACCTGCTGAGGCGGCAATTGCTGCGTCGCAATTGCGGGGCATCGTGCAAGACGGCTACAGGTCAAAGGCCGAAAGTCTCGCTGAAAGCAAATCTGGTCTGCACTACCGCAGATGGCAGACATCGATTCGGCCGTGAGGATTTCTCAGTCGAGCCAGGAGCCGAAGTGTCGCTTGTCGCCTTCGTATGTTCTATTCGTCGTAGTTGCGCCGTTGACCGCGGCAAAAAACAAGGAGCCCCAATGACCCGATCCGTCCATGTTGCTGCGGGACTCTTTGATAGCCGGCCGTATGGTTTTGCTCAGGTTACAGTCATTCGGACGCCGTTCGGTGACGTGGTAAATGTGTCCGGCCAGGTCGCTTGGGATGCCGATCGAAACATCGTCAGTGCCGGTGACATCGGGCGTCAACTTGAAAAGAGCCTAGAAAACCTGGCTGTCGCATTGGCATCGGTTGGCGCGACGCTCGATGACGTCGGCTCACTCCGACTCTACATCAAGCTAAGTCACATGCATGAAAGTGGAGCGATCACCACCGCTCTCAGGGCGGCGTTCGGCGAGAACCCGCCCTGCGCAACCTGGATCGGGGTGCCGAGCCTCGCCAACGACGCTTTCCTGATCGAGGTCGAACCCTCTAACGTTTTTCTTGCGCGCAAGTAGATGGCTGACGGCAGCAATGGGTCATAAGCCGTCGATGATGACCAAGCTGGGCGACTTCCGTCTTGCTCTTGGAAGCTGTCATTCACGAGCACCCGTCCTCAAGGAAAAGCTCGTCGCAGCGCGCCCGTCGGGCAAAACAGCCCGGTCAGTTTGACCAAGCCGCCTGTCAAGCCCTACCTCGCAAAATATTCCACTTTACCGAAATTCGGATTTGTCGTACACACTGCTCACCCTGGCCCGAGACAAGGGGCGGATCGCGATCGTCACGAACCGCGGGCTGGGTAGCGATGGACGCGACGGCGTCGGGCGCGAGCGGGCATTGCAGGGCGGGACACCGTGAGCAATGGCTTCGCGCAAACGACACGGCGCCGACAGCGTCTTCGTATGGCTTCGGGGGCGAGCACACGCCACCCCTCGGATTCCCAGCGAGGACGTGCGCGGACGGAGAAGTCGTGTGGTCCCGGCGCCCGGGGGTCTGGCGTCAAGCCTTGGCGGTGATGTGTGGCCGACCGGCACGCGCATCGATTATCCGCAAGGCGACGGGGGCAATAGTGCAACGCTCCCCGAGGAGAGCACGAAGGACACCGTTAAAACCATTCGCGCAGGGAAGGCCGGGCGATCCGGCGAGACCTGTAGTCCACCCCGTGTGCATCTCTTCTGGCGCACGGACTTACGGGTGCCAGCCGGCGCCCGGCCTTCCCTGCGCCCTTGTCTTTGTCGAGGGCGGCACCTGGAGCAAGACTCGGGCGAGACGCGCCGCGAGAAGGCGATGGTGCGCCTGCTTGATGCCTCCGTCAGAGTTTTAGAGCCTTCTCAAACCTATCCCGCACCAAGAGCGAAGGCTGTAAGCTGCCTCACAGCCAGCCAAGATCTTCGACATGGCCGAGGGCACTCGCCGCATGCCTGCGTGCTGCCAGGGTTCGACACGGGCCGCTTCCTTCTTGCCACCCGCTCAATCGGGATGGCAATTCATCGTGTGGGAGCGGCAGGCGGCGCGAAAAGCTCGTCCGCGTTCCATTGGAAAGGCGCAGATCGAAGCCGACAACCTGTCTGCGCGCGAGCGAGTTTCGGCTTGCTCGGCCCCGCACCGGCAAGCATCCTTTCCGACGCAAGATGAAATGGACCCGGAATAGAAGCGGCAATCCCAGCAACAACGGACTTGCCCAACGATGTCGCTGCAATCGTGATGGTCACCACAGATACGGCGACGACAAGCACATCGGTCACAATGCGCTTCGAAAGGTGCCTTGTCATGAGTGGGACCCTCACAACCAAAATAAAGCACTGCGCAACTGGAATCTTGCATCGTAGGCAAATGGGTATTGAAGCGTGCTCACCGCACGTGAAGTGCTTGCGGCGGTTATACGCCGCTGATGAACAATGGTGTAGCAGCGATCCAGACCTAGTCTGGTGCGAAACGCGCAACAGGTCTGCGGCTCCCTAGCGCTCGCGAAACTCGACTCTCGTAACCAGAGATCGTGTCGTCGACAATCTCAAGATCGTGGATTGTGCATTCGCGACCTCGAGAGATAGGGAAGTGCGGTCGGTCTGTGAACTGGTGAGCAAGGTCCCGCCACTTGCTCGGTCGTTGCGAGCGTAGCGAAACAAGCGGTGCGTTCCCATCCATCACCGTCACCCTGAGGTGGCCGCTTCTTCAGCGGCCCTCGAAGGGCGACGGCCCGGCTGGCGCTGCCAAGATATCGAAGCATCTCGGCCGTTCATCCTTCGAGGCTCCCGGCGCGATGCTCTTGCATCGCGCCACTCGCACCTCAGGATGACGGAATAAGTGGAATCTGGCGCGGCAGAAACTACCGCATCATCATCCGCGCGATCGCTTCGCCGATCACCACCGTGGTGAAATGCGTGTTGGCGCGGCAGTCGGACGGCATGATCGAGGCGTCGGCGACGCGCAGGCCCGCAATGCCTTTCACGCTGCCGTCAGGATTGACCACGCCGTCGGGGTCGCCAGCGCCGGTCATGCGACAACTGCCGGCGGCGTGCTGGATGTCGCCGGTCTCACGGCGCAGCACCGCATCGAGCTCATGATCCGGCAGCGCTGCCGCCTGCGGCAGCGTCAGATCGGTGTCGGCGAGCCGAATCCAGTCGGCAATGCCTGAGAGCGCCGGCTGCGACGCGATCACGGCGAGCCGCCTCACCGCGTCCATCATGCGCAACATATCGCGGGGATCGGCAAGCATGTTCTCCTCGACGACGGGATCGATCGCCGGATCGGTCGAGGCCAGCTTCAGCGTGCCGCGCGAATAGGCGTTGAACAGGCCCGCGCCGATCGCCCCGGGATTGCCGATGCCGCGATGATTGAAGGCGATCAGGATCATGTCGCGCTTGCCGCCCTCGGCGAGGCCCGAGGAATAGGTCACGCAGCAATTGGTGTGACGGGTGTCGGGGTCGGTGGGACGCAGCTCCTCACGAAGCTGAATCGTGGTGCGAAACAGCGGGTGATCGAAGTAGTGGCGGCCGACCGGCAGGTCGCGCGCGACGCCAATTCCCATCGCCTTCAATTCCTCGGCAGGGCCAATGCCCGAGCGCAGCAGGATCGCCGGGCTGTGGATCGCGCCGGCGCACAGCACGATCTGCCGCGCACTGATCTCGTGAGTGCCCTGCCCTTCGATATGGACACGGACACCGGTGGCGCGGCCGTCGCTGATCAGGATGCGATCGACCAGCGCATAACCGCGGATTTCCAGATTGGCGCGGCCTCGCGCCGGCTCGAGATAACCCTCATTGGTGCTGATACGGCGACCATCGCGGCTGTTGATGGGATAGCAGGCAACGCCCTCGCCGTCGGGGCCGTTGAGGTCGGCGCACCAGGGATAGCCGCTGGCGAGCGCCGCATCGCGCAGGCCCCGATCGATCGCGCCCCAGGTCTCGGGCGGCGCGCGATAGACCGGCAGCGGTCCGCCGCGGCCATGGCCTTCGGCGGCGCCGAATTCAAAATCGTCCTCGATCACCGAGAAGAGCGGCATCACCTCGCTGGCCGACCAGCCGGTGCAGCCATGGGCGGCCCATTCGTCGAACGCATCGGCAACGCCGCGGATCGCGATCTGGCCGTTCATCATCGAGGAGCCGCCGAGCCCCTTGCCGCGCCAGTAGAAGCGCGGCTCCTGCCCGGCGACGCGACGCGACAAGAGATCTGGCCACTGCCATTTCTCCTGGTACTCGCGCTTGTGGATGATCGGGATCGGGTTCGGCGTCCGCACCTCCCAGGGCGCCTCATCGGCGCGCCAGTCGCGCCCCGCCTCCAGCAGCAGGACGCGCCGGGCGGGATCCTCGGACAGCCGCGCCGCAACAGCCGCGCCAGCGGAGCCGCCGCCGACAACAATGACATCGTACATCGCGCTATTTCTCGACATTCCAGAACACCAGCTGGCGAACGGTATCAGACCGCGCGGAGTGGTGGAATGCGAATTGGAGAGCGGCGCCGTCGCAGCCCGTCATTGCGAGCGCAGCGAAGCAATCCAGAATCTTTCCGCAATGACGGTGTGAAAAGAGATGTGCGCAACACACACGCCTGTGCCCCGGACGCAGCGCAGCGCTACTTCAGCGGTGCGCTGCAGAGCCGGGGCCCATGTCTCCGGGCAATCCGTCTGGCGTGGATCCCAGCTCTGCGCAGCAGCGTTGCACGCTGCAGCGCGTCCGGGACACGAGCCCTACCCGATCACCTTGCCGAACTTGTTCGACTTCGGGAAACCCTTCGGCGGCAGGCGGCCGGCGTCGGCGCGGGTGCCTTGCCACTCGCTGAGCTCCTTCATGGTCGCCGAGAATTCGCGGCCCGCGGAGTCCTTCCAGGTCAGACCCGCCTTGGCCTCGAACACGGCAACGTCGGAGAGACCGCCGTCCTTGTACTTCTGCAGGCGGACGCCGCGGCCGCGGGCCATCTCCGGCACCTGGTCGAGCGGGAAGATCAGCATCTTGCGGTTCTCGCCGATGACCGCAACGGTGTCGCCGATCACCTCGGTGACCGTGCGCGCCTCGTTCGGCATGTCGACGTTGAGGACCTGCTTGCCCTTCTTGGTGGTGCCGACGCAATCGTCCTCGTTGACGACAAAGCCCTGGCCCTCGTGGCTCGCGACCAGGAATTTGCGCCCACCCTTGTTGACGAACAGCGCGACCGGCGCGGCCTCCTGCTCGAGGTCGATGAACAGGCGGATCGGCTCGCCGTGGCCGCGGCCGCCCGGAAGCTTGGCGACGTCGAGCGAGTAGAATTTGCCGTTGGTGGCGAACAGCAGCAGCTTCGAGGTCGTCTCGGCGAAGAAGGCGAAGCCGAGCTTGTCGTCCTGCTTGAAGGCAAGGCCCGAGAGATCCTCGACATGGCCCTTCATGGTGCGGATCCAGCCCTTGTCGGAGACGACGACCGTCACCGGCTCGCGTTCGACGAAGGCCTCCTCGATCGCGGCGAGATCGTGCTCGGGCGCATCGGCAAAGGTGGTGCGGCGCTTGCCGAGCGGCGTCTTCGGTCCGAACATGTCGCGGACCTTGCCGACCTGCTCGCCGACCTTCTTCCACTGCTCGGCCTCCGAAGCGAGCACTGCGTTGATGCCCTTGAGCTCGGCACGGAGGTTCTTGTCCTCGGTGCGGATCTCCATCTCCTCGAGCTTGCGCAAGGAGCGCAGGCGCATGTTGAGGATGGCTTCGGCCTGCACCTCGGTGAGCTTGAACTCCTTCATCAAGGCAGGCTTCGGCTCATCCTCGGTGCGGATGATCTTGATGACCTTGTCGATGTTCAGATAGGCGATCAGGAAGCCGCCGAGGACTTCCAGCCGGTGCTCGATCTGCGCCTTGCGGTAGTTGCTGCGGCGGATCAGGACGTCGCGCAGATGGTCGAGCCATTCGCGCAGGCACTCCGCAAGACCCACCACCTTGGGCACGCGGCCCTTGATCAGCACGTTGAGGTTCAGCGGAATCTTGTTTTCGAGCTCGGTGAGACGGAACAGCGATTCCATCATCAGCGCGGGATCGACGTTCTTCGATTTCGGCTCGATCACGATGCGGACGTCTTCCGCCGACTCGTCCCTGATGTCGCCGACCAGCGGCAGCTTCTTCTGGTCGAGCAGCTCGGCGACCTTCTCGATCAGCCGCGACTTCTGCACCAGGAAGGGAATCTCGGTGACGACGACGACCCAGGCGCCTCGCGCGCCCTCCTCCTGCTCCCACCGCGCGCGAACGCGGAACGAGCCGCGGCCGGTCGTATAGGCCTCGGCGATGGCCTGCTTGGAATCGACGCAGATGCCGCCGGTCGGGAAATCGGGCCCCTTGACCCACCGCATCAGCGCCTTGGACTTGGCGTCGGGCTTCTCGATCAGATGCAGCGCGGCTTCGCAAAGCTCGGCGGCGTTGTGCGGCGGGATCGAGGTCGCCATGCCGACCGCGATGCCCTGCGCACCGTTGGCGAGCAGGTTCGGGAAGCCGCCGGGCAGCACGACCGGCTCCTTCGACTGGCCGTCGTAATTGGCGCGGAACTCGACGCCGTCCTCGTCGATGCCGTCGAGCAGAAGCCGCGCGACGTCGGTCATGCGCGCTTCGGTGTAGCGGTAGGCGGCGGGATTATCGCCGTCGATATTGCCGAAATTGCCCTGGCCGTCGACCAGCGGGTAGCGCGAGGAGAAGTCCTGCGCGAGGCGCACCATGGCGTCGTAGATCGCCTGGTCGCCGTGCGGATGGAACGAGCCCATCACGTCGCCGACGATTTTGGCGGATTTCTTGAATGCCGTGCCGGGGTCGAGCCTGAGCAGGCGCATGCCGTAGAGGATGCGCCGGTGAACCGGCTTCAGGCCGTCGCGCGCGTCGGGCAGCGCGCGGTGCATGATGGTGGAGAGCGCATAGGCGAGATAACGCTCCTCGAGCGCTTCACGCAGCGGCACCTCGTGAATTTCGGCCGGTTCTTCCGGCGGAACGATTCGTTTTCCCATGCCGCCCGGTTAAACCGTGGAAGCGAATCGGGCAAGGATGGATTGGTTCCCCGTGGGCGCCTAATGCCCCGCCCAGCCGGCTGTCACGGTCTGGGACTGGGTCCCACCAGGCGTTTGGGCAGGCGCCGGCACGTTGGTCAGGCACCGCCGGGCGGCCTCGATTTCGGCCTCCGTCGCTCCCTTCGACCGCGCCCATGTCTCTGCGGCCGCAGCAGAATATTTCGCCACATAATACCGGACGACCGTGCAGGACGCCCGGCGAAACACGCCGGGTTGCAGCTCGCCGGCCATTGCATCAGGCGCAAACGTGAGCAGCGCCGCGGACAAGGCGAATCCTCTGATCAACATTTAGGCTGTCCCCGCTATGGAACCTGAGGAAGCGAACTCAACCAGCCCTACTTCGTTCCCCCGGAACCCATACTCGCAGGCAAAGCAGAGTCCCACTCCGCTCATGGCGCGGGAATCGCCGCCTTCGCCTGCTGCCGGATCAAGGCGTTGATGAAGCCCGCGCGCGCATCGGAATGGCCCTGCCCGCGCGGCTCCAGCACATGGCGCAGCAGGAACAGGCCGGTGAGCCGAAAACCGTCTTGGAGATCCTGCTCGGTGAGGTCGCTTGCGGTTTCGCCTTGGCGCAGAAACGGCGGCAGGCGCAACAGGCGGTCACGCCACGCCTCGCCAGCGCCGCGCGACACCGCGCCGCCGGATTTCGGCGAGACATAGATCAGGTCGGTGGTCTCGCCGGTCACGGCACAGTTTTCGAGGGCCAGCCCAAAGCCGAGCTCGGCGAGCATCGCCAGCTCGAAATGGATGAGGTGCACGGCTGCACCACCGATATCCTCGAAATCGTCGAGCGAATGCTCGAGCAACGCGAAGATCTCCTCATGCGGATCGCGCTCCGGCAAGAGGCGCGCAATCGAGGCGAGATGGGTGACGCCGTAGACGCCATGGGACGAACCCAGCAGCGCCGCCGCGCGCAGCTTAAGCCCTTCGATGGTGTAGGTGCCGAGATGCTCGTCGAGCCGCGCTCGCCATACCGCGCTGACGCTATTCCCCGGCTGCAGCAAGGGCCGCATCCGCGAGCCGGCGCCGCCGCGGACGAGGCCGAGATGGCGGCCGTGCGCGCGCGTCAACAGCTCGACGATGGCGCTGCTTTCGCCATGCCGCCGCACGCCCAGCACGATGCCTTCGTCGGTCCATTCCATGAAGGAAGTTTAGCGCATTTAAAGCTGCCGTAGGGTGGGCAAAGCGAAGCGTGCCCACCAATTTGATCGACGGCGGGAGATGGTGGGCACGGCGCGCAAGGGCGCGCCTTTGCCCACCCTACGGTACCGCGCGAAACCTCACGCGTTGAACCAGCCCTGCGCGTCGCCGCTGAAGGAGAAATACAGGCCTACCGTCGTCAGCGCGCAGGAAACGATCTCGATGGCGCTGTCGAGCTCCAGGCCCTTCTGGCCGATGATCTGGCCAAGCGAGATCACCGACAGCACGAGCGCCGCCGCCAGCACCCAGCGCGGCCAGTTCTTCCGCTCATGCGCGGCGAGCCTGACGAAGTAGACCAGCAGCAGGATCATGCCGCCGGCGAGCAAGGTCCCCGTCATGATCATCTGCTCGGTCACCTCCGCATTGGGCGTGCGGTCCTGCACCGCAACGGACAAAGCATCCAGCATCAACGATGCATAGAGCAGCGCTTCGAAGCGCCGGACATTGCTGGGCACGCTCATCGGATACCGATCTGTTCTTGGTTATTCTCTCGGAAAGTCCAGGCCCATCTCGCGGTAGCGATCGGGATCGTCGCCCCAGTTCTCGCGCACTTTGACGAACAGGAACAGATGCACCGGCACGTCCAGGATCTGCATCAGCTCCTTGCGCGAGTCCGCGCCGATCGACTTGATGGTGGCGCCGCCCTTGCCGAGCACGATCTTGCGCTGGCTCTCGCGCTCGACGAAGATCGTTTGCTCGATCCGCACCGACTTGTCCTTGCGCTCCTCCCACTTGTCGGTCTCGACCGTGGACTGGTAGGGCAGTTCCTGGTGCAGCTTCTGATAGATTTTTTCGCGCGTGATCTCGGCCGCCAGCTGCCGCATCGGCGCGTCCGACATCTGGTCCTCGGGGTAGAGGAACGGGCCCGGCGGCACCATTTCGGCGAGAGTCTTGCGGATATCGTCGACACCGTCGCCCGAGATCGCCGCGATCATGAAGGTCCGCGCGAACTTCATGCGCTCGTTGGCGGCCTGCGCCAGCGCCAGCAATTTCTCGCGCTGGACCAGATCGACCTTGTTGATGACGAGGATCTTCTCGTGATTGACGCTGGCCGCCTTGGTGAGGATCGCCTCGGCTTCCTCGTCGATCCCGGTCTTGGCGTCGAGCAGCACGCAGACGAGATCGGCATCATGCGCCCCGCTCCAGGCGGTCGAGACCATGGCGCGGTCGAGCCGGCGCTTGGGCAGGAAGATGCCGGGCGTGTCGACCAGGATGATCTGCGCGTTGTTCTCGATCACGATGCCGCGGATCAGCGCGCGCGTGGTCTGCACCTTGCGCGAAACGATCGTGACCTTGGCGCCAACCAGCGCGTTGACCAGCGTGGACTTGCCGACGTTCGGCGCGCCGATCAGCGCAACGAAGCCGCAGCGCGTGGCAGTGGGCGCCTCGCCGCTTGTTTCAGCCGTCATTGCCGCCGCCAACGCCTTCACGTTCGATCATCACTGAAGCTGCTACTTTCTCTGCCGCGCGCTTGCTGCCGCCGATGCCCTCGGCCGGCGCGAGCCCCGGCAGGTCCACCGCGACGCGGAATTGCGGATCGTGGTGCGGGCCGGTGCGCTCGACCTCGCGGTAAACCGGCGTCGGCAGCCCTTTGCCCTGCGCCCATTCCTGCAACACGGTCTTGGGATCGCGCAAGGGACGGCGCGGCTTGTGCATGCGCTCGGTCCAGTTGCGCTTGACGAATTCGGCGGCCGCCGCATGGCCGCCGTCAAGGAAGATGGCGCCGATCACGGCCTCGCAGATGTCGCCGAGGATGGACTTGCGCAGGCGCGCGTCGGCGCTGGAGCCGACCGAGCCGAGCTTGATGTCGTCGAGCAGACCGAGCGACTTGGCGACGTCGGCGCAGCTTTCCTTGCGCACGAGCTCGGCAAGACGCTTGGACAGCTCGCCTTCGTCGGCGTTCGGGAAGGCATGATAGAGCATGTCGGAGACGACGAGCCCGAGCACGTGGTCGCCGAGGAATTCCAGGCGCTGATAGCTGTCGCCGCGCTTGCGCCCGGACTTCAGCGCCGAGACATGCGTGATCGCCTGCATCAGCATATTCGGGTCAGCGAAGCTATGGCCGATGCGCGCCTCGAGCGCCGCGTTGGCATCGGTGCCCTTGGCCTTGCTGCTCCGCGTCCGCTTCTTCTTTGCAGGCGTCTTCGCTGCAGCTTCGCTCTCGGGAGCGGCTTGCGCCTCGGTCGGTTGGATCGCGATGTCCTTGGCTTCGTCTTTCATCGGACGATTTTGAAGAACCGATTCCAGCGCACCGCCCACGGCCAGCGCCAGAACATCCAGGCATGCTCGCCTTCGGCGATGGAGAAGAAGATCATCTGGGCGCGGCCGATCAGATTCTCCTGCGGCACATAGCCGACCTGGCCGAGGAAGCGGCTGTCGGTGGAATTGTCGCGGTTGTCGCCCATCATGAAGAAATGGCCGGCCGGCACGGTGTAGACGTTGGTGTTGTCCACGTAACCGTTGTCGGCGCAGTCGAGCGTCTCATAGGACACGCCGTTCGGCAGCGTTTCCTTCCAGCGCTTCACGCGGGAGATACCGCCACCTTCCGAGCCGCAGGGCTCCTCGCCGACATATTCGCTCATGCGCTGCCGCTCGACCGGCGTGTCGTTGATGTAGAGCAGCCCGTCCCGCATCTGGATGCGGTCGCCTGGAAGGCCGATCACCCGCTTGATGTAATCGGTGGAATCGTCCTTCGGCAGCCGGAACACGACGATGTCGCCGCGGTTCGGATCCGAGCCCCAGATCCGCCCGGAGAACAGCGGCGGCGAGAACGGAATCGAATAGTGGCTGTAGCCGTAGGAATATTTCGAGACGAACAGATAGTCGCCGACCAGCAGCGTCGCCTTCATCGAGCCGGACGGGATATTGAAGGGCTGGAACAGGAACGTGCGGATCACCAGCGCGATCAGGAGAGCGTGGATCACGACCCGGATCGTCTCACCGACGCCGCTCTCAGTTTTCGTTCCTGAAGTCACGCTCATTGCTCTCTCAATTCCGGCCGGCGATCACAGAGCGCCCTCCTCCCGCGAACGGCCCACCGGTTCGCGGCGCAAGGAGATTGTCCTGATTCTGATAGTGAGGGCCAATTCCGGCGTAAAGCCGAATTCGCCCAAGCTGATTTGCGTCCGCGGACTTTTAGACGGTTGTCGGAGGCCACGCAATCAAGGATCGCATCAAAACTGAATAAGGTATTGATTTATAACACAAATCATAAAATCGCCGGGGTCCCCTCAGGGTTTCGGCAGCGGGACGGCCGAAATGATCACGAAGGCCTGCGCCAACGGCCAGTCGTCGGTGATCGACAGGTCGATCCGCGCCTCGAACCCCTCCGGGGTCAGGGTCTGGAGCCGGGCCAGCGCCCCGCCGGTCAGCTGCATGGTCGGCCGCCCGCCCGGCAGGTTGACCACCCCCATGTCGCGCCACCAGACGCCGCGCCGGATCCCGGTGCCGAGCGCCTTGGAGCAGGCCTCCTTGGCGGCGAAGCGCTTGGCGTAGGTCGCCACCACCATCTTCTCGTTCTTGGCCCGCCGCTCCGCCTTGGCCCGCTCGGCCGCGGTGAAGATGCGGTCGAGGAAACGCTCGCCGTGGCGCTCGATCACCTTGGCAACGCGGGTGATGTCGATCAGGTCGGAGCCGACGCCGATGATCATGCCCGGCTCCGGCCGCGGTCCATCGCCGCGCGCATGCTGCGCACCGTCTCGGCAAGACCGACGAACAGTGCTTCGCCGATCATGTAGTAGCCGATGTTGAGCTCCATGATCTCTGGAAGGGCGGCAATCGTCTCCGCCGTCGCATAGTCGAGCCCGTGCCCGGCATGAACCTCGAGCCCGGCCGCCTTCGCCAGCTTCACGCCCGCCACGATCCGCTGCCATTCGGCCTCGGCCTTGGCGGTGTGGCCGTCGACGACGGCATCGCACCAGGCGCCGGTGTGGATCTCGATCACAGGCGCACGCAGCCGCGCCGCCATCTCGATCTGGGCGGGATCGGCGGCGATGAACAGGGAGACCCGAATGCCGGCATCGTTCAGTCGCGCGATATAGGGCGCGAGGGGGTTGTGCTGGCCGACCACATCCAGCCCACCTTCAGTGGTCACTTCCTGCCGGCGCTCCGGCACCAGGCACACCGCGTGCGGCTTGGTGGCGAGCGAGATGCGCATCATGTCGTCGGTCGCCGCCATCTCGAAATTGAGCGGCTTGGAGATCTCGGCCTTCAGCCGCGCCATGTCCTCGTCGCGGATGTGGCGGCGATCCTCCCGCAAATGGGCGGTGATGCCATCGGCGCCGGCTTCGATCGCCAGCAGCGCCGCGCGCACCGGATCGGGATGGCGGCCGCCGCGCGCGTTACGCACAGTTGCGACGTGATCGATATTGACGCCGAGGCGAAGCTTCGAAGCGGGCATTTCAGAACTCACGAAATCGGAGGGACGGACGGCTGCGGAGGACGCCTATCCATTAACACGTTCGACTTTGGCGACGACCGCCTTCGCGCGCAGCTGGGCCAGGATCGCGCTGAGGTGCTTGAGATCGTAGACTTCGAGATCGATCGTCGTCTCCGTGAAATCAGGCGAGCGGCGCTGCATGCTGATGTTGTCGATATTGCCGTCGTGCTCGGCGATCACGGTCGCGATCTGCGCCAGCGCGCCGGGCTCGTTGACGTTCTCGACCTTGATGCGGGCCGGAAAGCGTTGCGGCGCGGAGTCCTCGATGTCCCAGCGGACGTCGAGCCAGCGCTCCGGCTCCTCCTCGAAATCCTTCAGCGCCGGCGCCTGGATCGGGTAGATCGTGATGCCCTCGCCCGGCGTGACGATGCCGACGATGCGATCGCCCGGCACAGCGCCGCCATTCGGTGCGAACTTGATCGGCAGGTCGGAATTGATGCCGCGGATCGGGATCGCGACCGGGCTGCGCGGCGGCTCCGACGACTTCTCCTTGAGCTTGGCGGCAAGCCCCTTCTTCACGCCGTAGCGCGCGATGCGCTCCTCCTTGTAGTCGGGGTACATCGCACGCGCGACGTGGGAGGCCTTGATCTCGCCGCGCCCCACCGCCGCCATGACGTCCTCGATCGAGGTGCGCGCGAGCCGCGGCAGCGCGCCCTTGAGCTTGTCGTCGGCGTATTCGATCTTGGCGCGCTCGAACAGGCGCTCCACGATGCGCCGGCCGAGACCGGCGTATTGATCGCGCACCGCAGTCCGCGTGGCGCGGCGGATCGCAGCGCGCGCCTTGCCGGTGACCGCAAGCGTCTCCCAGGCCGAGGGCGGCGCCGATTGCGCTTCCGAGGTCAGCACCTCGACCTCGTCGCCGTTCTGCAGCTCCGAGGACAGCGGCGCGAACTGGCCGTTGATCTTGCAGCCGACCGCGCTGTTGCCGACGTCGGTGTGCACGGCATAGGCGAAGTCGATCACGTTGGCATGGCGCGGCAGCGCGATCAGCTTGCCCTTCGGGGTGAAGCAGAACACCTGGTCGTGAAACAGCTCGAGCTTGGTGTGCTCGAGGAATTCCTCCGGATTGGCGCTTTCCGAGAGGATGCCGATGGTGTGGCGCAGCCAGGCGAACGCATTGGATTCGCGCTTGAGGAATTCGGTCGGCGAGCCCACGCCCTCCTTGTAGAACACATGCGCGGCGATGCCGCGCTCGGCGATCTGGTCCATCGCCTCCGTGCGGATCTGCAGCTCGACGCGCTGGTTGCCGGGGCCGATCACCGTGGTGTGGATCGACCGATAATCGTTCTGCTTCGGCGTCGAGATGTAGTCCTTGAAGCGTCCCGGCACGACCGGCCAGGTGGTGTGGACGATGCCGAGCGCGCGATAGCAGGCCTCGATGTCGTTGACGACGAGACGGAAGCCGAAGATGTCGGACAATTGCTCGAAACCGACCGACTTGCGCTCCATCTTGGTCCAGATCGAGAACGGCTTCTTGCGGCGGCCATAGACCCGCGCCCCTAAGCCCCGGTGGCGCAGATTGTTGGAGAGCTGGTCCTCGATCTCGCCGATCAGATTGCGGTTGCGCTCGGCGAGCGCGTCGAGCCGCTGCATCACCACCGAATAGGCTTCGGGATCGAGGGTGCGGAAGGACAGATCCTCCAGCTCCTCGCGCATTTCCTGCATGCCCATGCGGCCCGCCAGCGGCGCATAGATGTCGAGTGTCTCCTCGGCGATGCGCCTGCGCGATTCCGTCGGCACGAAATCCAGCGTGCGCATGTTGTGCAGGCGATCGGCGAGCTTGACCAGGAGCACACGGACATCGTCAGCAATGGCCAGCAACAATTTGCGCAGGTTCTCGGCCTGCTTGGCCTCCCGCGACACCAGCTCGAGCCGCTTCAGCTTGGTCAGACCCTCGACCAGCGCGCCGATCTCCGGCCCGAAGATCTGGTCGATCTCGGCCCGCGTCGCTTCGGTGTCCTCGATGGTGTCGTGGAGCAGCGCGGCCACGATGGTGGCGTCGTCGAGCTTGAGGTCGGTGAGAATCGCTGCCACTTCGAGCGGGTGCGAGAAATACGGATCGCCCGAGGCGCGGGTCTGCGAGCCGTGCGCCTTCATGGCGTAGACATAGGCGCGGTTCAGCAGGTCTTCGTTGGTGTTGGGATTGTAGGACCTGACGCGCTCGACGAGGTCATATTGACGCATCATGCGCGCGCGCGGCTTGGCCGGGCGCGCGACCGGCGCAGTCGGGGCCACGGCAACCGACTCGGTTGCGGCCTGCATCTGCGTGGATCTGCGGCGCCGATATACCATCCCGTCCTGCCTTCAAACGAACCCGAGCCGGCCCGCTGTATACATCTTAGCTCCGATCGCGCTTGTGTCCGATCAATTCAGTGACAGGACGCATCGCCAACTACAACGCATGGTAACCACGAAAACGTCAACAAAAGCAAAGGCCCGAACACCGGTTCGGGCCTTTGATAAAATCACAAGAAATCGACGATCGCGACGGACGATTTACTCGTCTTCCTCGGGCTGCTCCTCGGGCGGCGCGAGGCCTTCGAGACCCTTCAGGAGCTCCTCTTCGGTCATGCGCTCGACGGCGACTTCGGTATCGTCCGCATCGACGCTCGCGCCCGCGGAACCGATCAGCGGCACCGTATCCGGCTCGGGCTCGTCGACCTCGACGAACTTCTGGAGCGAGTGCACCAGCTCCTCGCGCAGGTCCTCGGGCGAAATGGTCGTGTCAGCAATTTCGCGCAAAGACACAACAGGGTTCTTGTCGTTATCGCGGTCAACCGTTAGTTGTGAGCCGGACGAAATCATGCGGGCACGGTGGGCGGCCAGCAGGACCAGGTCAAACCGGTTGTCGACCTTGTCGATACAATCTTCTACGGTGACGCGAGCCATGGACTGTCGCTCCGTTGTGGGTGGGACGAAAATATGTGGATGATTGGGGCTAGTTATAGGGGCTGGGGCCGTTTCGCAAGGCCAATTTGTGATTTGGCCTCGCCAAACGGCTCTGCTACCCCCACATTGGGGCTGGGATGGGCGGTTACCCGGGCTGCCATCGAGGGCGGCGCCGGGTCTATGAAAGTCCGCCATAACTATACCTTGTTTGCCCCGACTTCTCCGGATTTGCGGCTTCGACGGATTTCGGCGGCACCCTAGAACTGCGCGGCCTGCTGCCGCCGCGCCAACAATAAACGATCAATCACGAACACTACGCGAGCAAACTGAATGTCACCTTCCTCCACCGACAAGATCGCGCTCTTCATCGACGGAGCCAATCTCTACGCGACGGCGAAAACTCTGGGCTTCGACATCGACTACAAGCGCCTGCTGAAGGAGTTTCAGAGCCGCGGAACGTTGCTTCGGGCGTTCTACTACACCGCCATCATCGAGGATCAGGAATACTCCTCGATCCGCCCGCTGATCGACTGGCTGGATTACAACGGCTACACCGTCGTCACCAAGGCGACCAAGGAGTTCATCGACGCCTCCGGCCGCCGCAAGGTCAAGGGCAACATGGACATCGAGCTCGCCGTGGACGCCATGGAGCTTGCCGAGCACATCGACCAGATGGTGCTGTTCTCCGGTGACGGTGACTTCCGCTCCCTGGTCGAGGCCGTGCAGCGCCGCGGCGTTCGGGTCACGGTGATCTCCACCATCGCCAGCCAGCCGCCGATGATCGCCGACGAGCTGCGCCGCCAGGCCGACGTCTTCACCGACCTCGTCGAGTTGCAATCCAAGCTCGGCCGCGATCCCTCCGAACGCCCCGCCCCGCGCGACCGCGGCGATCGCGAGGCCCGCCACCACGCCCCGCAATTCCTCCAGCGCGCAACCACGATGGCGCCGAGGGGCGATGACGACTTCGAGGAGTGAGGCGGCCCGGCCAAGCCGCCAGCCTCCCACCCTCGTTCCCGACCGCAATTGTCCGCTCTGTCCGCGCTTGGTCGCCTTTCGTGAGGCGAACCGGGCGCGTGAGCCGTTGTGGCACAATGCGCCGGTTGCGCCCTTCGGCGACATCAAGGCCCGCCTGTTGATCGTCGGCCTCGCGCCGGGGATGCAGGGCGCCAACCGCACGGGACGGCCGTTCACCGGCGATTACGCCGGTGACCTGCTCTACGCCACCCTGCTCGAATATGGATTTGCCAAGGGCACCTATCAGGCGCGTCCCGATGACGGCCTGAAGCTGGTCGACTGCCGGATCGCCAATGCCGTGCATTGCGTTCCGCCACAGAACAAGCCGCTGCCCGTCGAGATCAACACCTGCCGCCAGTTCCTCGTGGCGAATCTCGAGACGATGCCGAAGCTGCGCGCGATCATCGCGCTCGGGCGGATTGCGCACGACAGCGTGCTCAAGCCGCTGAACCTGAAGGCCTCGCAGGCCCCCTTCGGCCACGGCGCCGTGCATCAGGCCGGTGCGTTCAGGCTCTACGACAGCTATCATTGCTCGCGCTACAACACGAACACCGGCGTGCTGACGCCGGACATGTTCCGGTCGGTGTTCGCGAAGGTGAAGGCGGATCTCGATTAGCGCCCTGGTTCAGGCCTTGGCCGGATTGGCCTTCAGCCAGTCCAGGACGTCGCCGGCGTTCCGGTCGGGCGGAAACACCGGGTAGAACACACGCGTGATCCTGGCGTCGTCGATGATCAGCGCAAGACGCTTGATCAGCGTCAGGCCCGCGACCTCCATCGTCGGCAGATTGAGCGCGCGCGTCAGCGCCAGCTTCTCGTCCGACAGCACGGGGAACGGCAGATGCAGCCGTGACGCCATCTCGGTCTGGTACTCGTTGCTCTGGGTCGAGAGGCCGAACACGTGGGAGGCGCCGGCGCCCTTCAGCTCGGCGAACAGATCGCGAAACGCGCAAGTCTGCGGCGTGCACCCGCGTGCACCCGGGATCATGTCCCAATCGTCGACCAACGAAATCTTGCCGGGTTCGCCGGTGCGGGGATAAGCGAACACCACGGTCCGGCCGCGCAGCGCCGACAGCGTCACCGAGGTGTCGTTGGTCGCGAGCAGGCCGATTGGCGGCAGCGTCATGCCGGTCAGATGCGCGGCGGCGCCGTCGTCTTCAGGTGCGGGAATCTGGCTCCAATCGACCTCGAGCAGGTTCCGTTGATTCATCTCGCTATCCCCTCGCCCGCATCAGGCGGCCCTTCTCCCGGCTCCAGTCGCGCTTCTTCTCGGTCTCGCGCTTGTCGTGGAGCTTCTTGCCTTTTGCAACCGCAAGCTGCAACTTGGCGCGCCCACGCTCATTGAAATAGAGCTTGAGCGGGATCAGCGTCATGCCCTCGCGGTCGACGGCGCCCATCAGCTTGTTGATCTGCCGGCGATGCAGCAGCAGCTTTCGCGGCCGCTTCGGCTCGTGATTGAAGCGGTTTCCTTGCAGATATTCGGGAATGGTGGCGTTGATCAGCCAGATCTCGCCGTCCTTGGAATCGGCATAGGACTCCGCGATCGTGCTCTTGCCGTTGCGGATCGACTTGACCTCGGTGCCGGTCAGCGCAATCCCCGCCTCGATCGTATCCTCGATCGCATAGTTGAAGCGGGCCTTGCGATTTTCCGCCATGACCTTGATCGGACGTTCGTTCTTTTCAGCCATGGCGACGAAACCTGAGCGCGATGCGCAGCGATGCTAACAGTTTGGATGAAGCGCGCGCGTCACTTCTTGAGGAGATCGCGGATCTCGGTCAGCAGCACGACCTCCTCCGACGGCTTCGACGGCTCCGCGGGCTTGGTCTCTTCCTTCCGCTTCAGCGTGTTCATGGCGCGGATCACCAGGAACAGCACGAAGGCGACGATGATGAAGTTGATCGTCAGCGTCAGGAAGCTACCGTAAGCAAGTACGGCGCCTTGCTTTTTCGCATCCGCTAAGTTGGTGGCGGTCACCGACTTCGACAAGGGGGCGAAGTAGTTCGAGAAGTCGAGGCCGCCGGTCGCAGCGCCGATGATCGGCATGATGATGTCACCGACAAGCGAGGTGACGATGGCGCCGAAGGCCGCGCCGATGATGACGCCGACCGCGAGATCGACGACGTTGCCCTTCATGGCGAACTCACGGAACTCCGTGAGCATCCGCCTGCCCTTTTCGTCGACGCTCATGAACGGCCTCCCCGATAGGTCAACCCATCAGTTGATCAGGCCAGCGTGCACCATGGCGCTGCGCACGGCAACGCGGGTCGGCTCGGAGACCGGCACCATCGGCAGCCGCAGCGTCTCGTCGAGCTTGCCGAGCAGCGACATCGCGTACTTGATCGGCGCCGGGTTGCTCTCGATGAAGAGGTTGTTGTGCAGCGGCATCAGCTTGTCGTGGATCTTCAGCGCGGTGGCATGGTCGCCCTTGGCCCAGGCGGCCTGGAACTCCGAGCACAGGCGCGGCGCGACGTTCGAGGTCACCGAGATGCAGCCGTGGCCGCCATGCGCCATGTAGCCGATGATGGTCGCGTCCTCGCCCGAGAGCTGGTTGAAGTCCTCGCCCATCGCCGCACGCTGCTGCGACACGCGCACCATGCTGGCGGTGGCGTCCTTCACGCCGGCGATGTTCTTCAGCTCCCATAGCCGCTTCATGGTGTCGACCGACATGTCGATCACCGAGCGCGGCGGGATGTTGTAGATGATGATCGGAATGCCGATTGCGTCGTTGATCGCCTTGAAGTGCTGGTACATGCCTTCCTGGGTCGGCTTGTTGTAGTAAGGCGTCACCACCAGCACGGCGTCCGCGCCCGCCTTTTCGGCGTGCTGGGCGAGCTCGATCGCCTCCTTGGTCGAGTTGGAGCCCGCACCCGCGATCACAGGCACGCGGCCCTTGGCTTCAGCGATGCACCATTCGACCACCTTCTTGTGCTCGTCATGGCTGAGAGTCGGGCTCTCGCCGGTGGTGCCGACCGGCACCAGGCCGTTGGTGCCCTCCGAAATCTGCCAGTTGACCAGGGATCGGAATGCCGCCTCGTCCAGCGAGCCGTTCTTGAACGGCGTGACCAAGGCGGTGAACGACCCCCGGAATTTCGTCTTGGCTGCCATGGACTTCCTCCGTACGCGGCTATCTCTTGAGCAAGCTCCTTTCATATCGGGTCTATCCCGCCGGTAAAAGGCCCGCTTCCGTGTGACGCACCGTTTAGGCCGCGATTTTGCCGCGGTAGTGGTGCAAATCGGCCCGCGGTAAGCGGCTGTTGGTATTTTGTCCGCATATTCAATCAAATACAGCTAGATCTTGAGCCACTTGACTGATTCGGGGCGACCAAACCCGTGACCTCATTCCCTCATGCCGCCTGGCGATCCACCGGTCTCATCGTGTGCCTGATGGCAGGGCTATCGGTCGGCTGCGCCGCCCTCGCCAAGTCCAATGAGACGACGGCGGAAGCTGGCAAGGACACCGCGAAGCCAGCCGCCAAGGACACTGCCAAGGACAGCGCGAAGGGCTCGTCCAAGGGAACCGGCAAGGAAACTTCGAAGGACGCGGCCAAAGGAGCAAGCCAGGGAGCAAACAAAGGCGCAAGCAAGGGTGCAGCTCCTGCCCCGGCCAAGGACGCTGCGAAGAAACCGGCCAAGGAGGCAGGCAAGGACGCCGGCAAGAGCGCCGGAAAAGAGCCCGCGAAGGACAAGCCCAAGCCCGCCGTAGCGGCACCCGCGCCGAAATCTCATCCGGCCGCCAGCGGTTCGCCGCCGAAAACGGCCCCCGCGCCGGCCGTGACGGCTACCGTCAGGCCTTCCGCCCCCGTCGCCAGACCGGCCGCACCGCCGGTGCTGGCCCCGGCGACGCGCCAGCACGCCGCGCCGCGCAAGCCGGTCATACCGGCCGCGGTCGCTGCGACGTCGTCGACGCCCCAGGGTGACAAGGACGCCCTCGAGAGCGTCATCGAGCTCGTGCGCAAGCGCAAGGCGGGTGAGGCCAGCAACGTCGCAGCGGGCATCTCGGATCCGGTCGCGCGAAAACTCGCGGAATGGATC
The DNA here is from genome assembly GCF_014198235.1 of Bradyrhizobium sp. ERR14. Taxonomy (NCBI): domain Bacteria; kingdom Pseudomonadati; phylum Pseudomonadota; class Alphaproteobacteria; order Hyphomicrobiales; family Nitrobacteraceae; genus Bradyrhizobium; species Bradyrhizobium sp. ERR14. The sequence goes on from NZ_JACIHD010000001.1 coordinate 1,292,440, forward strand.
ATCCTGCGCAGCGAGGACAATGGCGCGACCGTGGAGCGCTACCGCGCCTTCCTCTCCGCCAATCCGAGCTGGCCGTCGCAGACCTTCCTGCGCCGACGCCTCGAGGCCGCGATGTGGGACGACAGGCGCGACGATTCCGTCGCGTGGTCGTGGTTCGAAAACGAATCTCCGATCTCCGCCAAGGGCCGCTTCACGCTCGCCAAGGCGATGCTGGCGCGCGGCGACCGCGCCAATGCCGAGCGGCTGGTGCGCGAGGCCTGGCGCAGCGATCCGATGTCCGAGGATACCGAAAACAACGCGCTCGACCAGTTCGGCGCCCTGCTGTCGCCGGGCGACCAGAAGGCGCGGATGGACACGCTGCTCTATGGCAGCGAGAACGAGGCGGCGTTGCGCGCCGCAAAGCGCCTGGGCGCCGGCTATGTCGCACTTGCCAAGGCCCGCATCGCCGCCGTCAAGAAGGCGCCGAACGCGCGCGCGCTGCTCGACGCCGTGCCGCGCGAGCTGCACAACGACCCCGGCTTCACCTTCAGCAAGATCCAGCTGTTGCGCCGCGAGGAGAAATTCGCCGAAGCAGCCCAGCTCATGCTGTCGGCGCCGAAGGATCCGAACCGGCTCCACAATCTCGACGAATGGTGGATCGAGCGGCGTCTTTTGGCGCGCAAGATGATCGACACCGAGGAATTCCGCAGCGCCTATCTGATCGCGCGCGACGCCGCACTGCCCTCGCGCGACATCTACAAGACCGAGCAGGAATTCACGGCCGGGTGGATCGCGCTGCGCTTCCTCAACGACCCCGCGGCCGCCACCCAGCATTTCGCCCGCATCGGCGTCGGCAGCGTCAATCCGACCGCGCTGGCGCGTGCCGGCTATTGGCAGGGCCGCGCCGCGGAAGCGGCGGGGCGCCAGCAGGAGGCGCGCAACGCCTATGCCCGCGCCGCCGAACAGTCGACCAGCTATTACGGCCAGCTCGCCCGGGCCAAGCTCGGCCTGCCGCAGATCGAGCTCAACAGCCAGCCGCGCGGCCGCGGCGCCGAACGGCTGGAGATCGTCCGCGCCGCGCACCTGCTCTACGAGCTCGACGAGCGCGAGATGGCGATACCGCTGCTGGCCGACATGGGCGAGAACGGCGATCCCGAAGCGCTCGCCGGCCTCGGCGAGCTGACCCAGCGCTACAACGATGCGCGCGGCATGCTGCTGCTCGGCAAGGCCGCGCTCAATCGCGGCCTGCCATTCGACTTCTATGCCTATCCAGTCAACGGCATTCCGCAGTTCACGCCGATCGGTCCCGAAGTCGAGCGCAGCATCGTCTATGCGATCGCGCGGCAGGAGAGCGCATTCAATCCGTCAGTGGTCTCGCCGGCCCAGGCCTACGGCCTGATGCAGGTGACGCCCGACGCCGCGCGCTATGTCTGCAAGCGCCACGGCGCGACCTACGATCTGGGACGGCTGAAGAACGATTCGGTCTACAACGCCACGCTCGGCTCGGCCGAGCTCGGCGGACTGCTCGAGGATTATCGCGGCTCCTACATCATGACCTTCGCCGCCTACAATGCCGGCCGCGGCAGCGTGAAGAAGTGGGTCGAGCGCTACGGCGATCCGCGCGATCCCAAGGTCGATGCGGTCGACTGGGTCGAGCTGATTCCGTTCTCCGAGACGCGCAACTACGTGCAGCGGATCATGGAGAACCTGCAAGTCTACCGTGCCCGCTTCGGCGGCGGCACGCGGCTGCAGATCGAGGCCGATCTGCGCCGCGGCGCCGGCAGCGTGGAATAGCGATCCGCTCTTTCGATTCGCAGCCGCGAGCATGGGTGGCAAGCGCCGCCGTTGCCTCGCGTGCAGATGAAGGCGCCTGTGGCCAGATCAGCGAGGCGTTGCACGGCCCCACGCCGGCCAACGGCAGTCCTCCCCCAGCGCGCCGCTGTCAGGGATGGGAAGCGCGGAGCTCCCCTCTCCCAACCAGAGCAATCGCAATTGGGAGCGACTTCTGTGTGGCCATCCTTCGAGACGCCCGCCATTGGCCGGCTCTCAGGATAACGGAGTGTGCGGCGGCAGACTTGACGGGCATCGACGCCGCTTGGTCTCCAGGAGACCGCCGCCGGGTCCGCGCAAAGCGCGGCCCGATGACCGGCTTCTCGAATGACACGGCGCGCGCTCAGCTTGCGGAAAATGCCCTGTGCGATCGCCCTGCTCTGGCGATGCGCCAAACTTGGCCCATTGCGCCAAGCGAGAAGGCAAGCACCGGGGCAAAAGAAAAGCCCCGGCGGTTTCCCGCCGGGGCTCTCTGTCAGGTCGTTAGACCGAACTTACCAGTTGCGCTGAGCGCGGAGGAGCAGGGTGATGGTGTCCTGATCCTTCAGCTCGTACACGGCAGCCGGCTTGGCCGTCGTGCCGGCACCAGCGTAACCAACCGTACCGGAGTACTTCTGGTCGAGATGGGTCCAGTTCAGGTCAGCCGAGAACGTGAGGTTCTTGACGGGGGTCCAGCGGGTGATGACACCGACCTGCGCAACGGCGAAGTCAGGATTACAACCCGTCACACCGACCAGGCCACCGAACACGCCGCCTGCACCGCCAGCGCCGCAAAGCGTGGTCTTGGCGAGCGAGCCGAACTGCGCCTGAGCGTAGGCACCGTACAGCGCGGTGTTCCAGTAGGGATCCCAGTTATGGGTGTAAGCGCCGCGGAAGCCCCAGGTCTTGACGGTTTCCTGCGAGCTGCCGGTCACGAACACGGTGTCCGGAGCGATGGCGAAGCCGACGCTCTGGTAAGCAACGCCCGAGCTGCCGAACATCGAGTAGCTGCCGCCCGCGAGGTTCTGGAAGTTGTAGCGGGACGCGCCGTCGGTGTAGACGCCCGAAATGTTGATCACGTCACCCGCACCAGTCGGGATGTTCTTGATCGACAGAGCGAGCTGAACAGCCCAACCCCACTTGTCGTCGGGGTGGCCAGTCGGCTCGGTGGCGCCGTAGTAGGCAACGTGGTTGTCGTGAGCGGCGACCGACGCCTGGAACAGACCCCAAGCCTGGTCGACACGAACCATACCGACGAGGTTCGGCGAGCGCGAACCGCCGATGGCGTTCGAGCCATACGAACCGCCGATCATGCCAGCCGCCGAAGCGCCGGTCATGTTGAGGTTGCCGGCCTGGTAGTAAGCCGTCGCGTCTTCCGCCGAGAACGACGCCGTCACGCCCTGACCGAAGTCAGCGGTGTAGGTGAACTGGTTGACACCAGTGACCGTGCCGGAACCGCCGACGAGGCTGTCGAAGTTGTTGCCGGGATAGTTGGTCCAGGGCGCGTCGAACTGCGACACGGCCTTACCCATGGTGAAGCCAGCGAACTGGATGAAGGCGTAGTACACGCCGAGCGAACCGCCCGAGGTGTTGCCGTCGGTGCCGTTGATCGACGAACCAACGAGCGCCGGGGTGGCGCCGGAGGTGTTGAGCGCCAGCGTGCCGCTGTAGGCGGTCGTGCCGGTCGCGCTGCCGGTGCCGGCGTAGTTGCCGGTGGTCCAGGAGAACACGCCGTCGAAGAAGGTACGGACGACGCCGTACTCGGTCGCGGTGCGCGTGTCGATGTTGAGATCTTCACGAGCGCGCATGGTGTAGTAGTTCGTCAGACGGTTACGCGCGCCGTTGTTCGACGTGAGCTGACCGCTGAAGCTCGAGTTGGTGTTCAGCGCGACTTCAGCGCGCAGATAACCACCCAGCTTGATGCAGGTGTCGGTGCCCGGGATGTAGTAGAAGCCCGCGCCGTACAGCGAGCAGATCTTCACGTATTCGACCGCCTTGGCCTTCACGGGCAGATCGGCTGCTTGAGCTCCGCCCACGGCGATCAGACCCGCCGCTGAGCCGAGCAAAAGGCTCTTAACCAACTTCATGTTAAACCTCCAAGTTGCTCTTCAGGGAAGGTCACTGACCGGACGGCCAATTCCCCAACCCCCTCTAAATCACCGCTCCGGGCTCCTTCGCGTCTTCGGACACACCCGCATGAACGCGAGGGACTTAAGCGAAATGACCTAAACGGGACGACCTCGGGATGCCCCCCTCCGTCGCTCAGTCACAATTACCGAACGTCCTTGCACACACAACAAGAGAACGCTTGGAAACGGGCCTATGAAGCTTGTTTTCCGACGGGTGTTGCACAAATAACACGCAGATGTGATCGAAGCGCCCTCGCAACCAATTGTTTTCATTGACGTTTTAGAGACGGTTCCTTCTGCCATCAAAGTTCCCCACTTAAGGCACGGCAAGCGAGATCTCGGCCTGGAGGGGCTTTGACGCACTCGAATCGTGGAATCGCAGGGAGACTCAAGGAGAACGCATCGCCCTGCTCCGCACCTCCCAACCTGATGCAGGCACGGCTTTAAGGGGTGGACGAGCACCCTTTATGGATAGCGACCGTTATTGGGCCGGTTGGCGGATGACACGAATCGAACCTTCAGCCGCCCGCTCCCCGCGCCGCATTGATTTTTCCAGTAACTTCAGTCTCTTACGCGAGAAAAGACGTTCTCATAGGCAAAAACCATCTTCGAGATGCGCCGGACGCTCCAACTCTGTGCCCCATTCTCGCAACGTTATGGTCACGCCCCGGGAGCAAAGTGCTTTGTCGCGAAAATCGCTGGGAATATTCGAGCGAAAACACACGCTTCCAAATTGACCCGCCCAAGTGATTAGATGCATAAGGCTCGCACCGGAGAGGTGGCCGAGTGGCTGAAGGCAACGCTTTGCTAAAGCGTCATACGGTCTCAAGCTGTATCGAGGGTTCGAATCCCTCCCTCTCCGCCACCCAGCGGCAGTGTCCGGCCCGAAGAGATGGGTAACGGATCGTACCTAAGAGATGGGTGACAACCTCGTGCCGAACGGGTTGTCGAGGGGTTGCAGGGTCTTCTGCTCCAGGTCGAAATATCCAAGATCATAGTGCATGAAGCTGA